>NZ_JCANTY010000033.1:0-1143 GCF_059568735.1 Dyadobacter ginsengisoli DSM 21015 | reverse complement strand
AAAAGTGCAACATAGTGCACTTTTGCTATCTTTTTCAGCCAATAACAATTTTCAACATCAAAAAGAGCGCTTTAATGCACCTTTTAACGTATATTTGAATAATAGGTTTTACAAACGGGAAGGGCAATGCATCTTGGTAGCATACTGAAGGAACGAAGAAAACTTCTTGATATAACCCAGGAAACGCTTGCCGATATGTCAGGTGTTGGATTGAGAACATTGAAACAGCTTGAAAGCGGAAAGGGAAATCCTACCATCATCACATTAGAGAAAGTTGCCGATGTACTCGGAATGCAGCTCGTTCTACAAATCAAATCGATGGATCAATAGCTATGAGGGTGGCGGAAATTATGTACAAGGGCGAAGTTGCTGGCAAGCTAATCCAGCATAACGATGGTTCGTTTAGCTTCACCTATGAAGATACCTGGATAGCAAACAGCCAGAAACCTCCTGTTAGCCTCACTTTGCCGAAATCAGTCAAGGTGTATAACGCCAAAACTCTTTTTCCTTTCTTTGCTAATATGTTGCCGGAGGGCGTCAATAAGCATGTTATCTGCAGGTCCCTAAAAATTGACGAGGACGACTATTTTGGGCTTTTACTGAACGTTGCGCAGTACGACGCAATTGGAGCTGTCACAGTCAAACGGACAAACGACTCGGCATGAGTATACCTATTATCAAATACTGTCCGGGTACATTAGCCGAAAGCTATGATACTTACAGCAGACAATGCCTGAAAAGAATGTTCAATGGGGCGAAAGTATCACATGTATTACCGTATGACTCGCCAGCTTCCGGGGGCCTTGCTAACATAGCGTTCTTGCAGAGCCAAAGGCGAGTGTCAATTTCCGGCGTCCAAGAAAAATTTTCCATAATTCAGGTCAAGAGTAAGTTGAGATTGGTTGGAGAGGACGAGCAGGGAACGCACATCCTTAAACCGATACCCACCATCGGTAGTAATCCAGATCAAATGCCAGCCAATGAACATTTGACGATGCAAATAGCCCGCCAGGTTTATGGCATTGAAACGGCAGACAATGCACTTATTTTCTTTGAAAACGGTAAACCCGCATATCTGACCAAGCGCTTTGATGTACATGACGGAAATAAAAAGAAGGCGGTAGAGGATTTCGCGGCTTTGGC
>NZ_JCANTY010000032.1:0-1151 GCF_059568735.1 Dyadobacter ginsengisoli DSM 21015 | reverse complement strand
CAGCAAACATTCAGGGCACTAGAATATACTAAGGACCAAGACCCTCAAAGTGAAAAAGTATATCGGTTGCAAACTTTGCCTGAAAATGGATTTCCTTCGATCGAACTAAAAGGATTTGAAAACGGGAATCCGGTATATTTTGAGGATAATGCACCGTTCGACAATCAGTTTTCAGATAATCCTACTCAGTATCTAAGTTCAGAGGCCGTCCAGATTTTTTACGGATTTCAGTCGGTCATGAAAGCGTTTGATCAGCGATTTGGCTGGAAAGGGAGCGATGGAGTCGGTGCCGTACCCATTGAAATACGCATGGAAAATGCAAAGGAGACAGGTAATCCCAAAGATTTCTACGCTGGCTATGCAGGTGACGCTGCAGGAGGCTTTTTTGTTTTCGGAAGAAATTTGAGCACCGATATTCCATTCCCCATATCCCTTGATGTGCTTGCACATGAGCTATCTCATTCTATCGTGCGATACAAAACCGGTGTATACCTGCTTCCAGATCTTTGCGGAAATTTTTTGCCAGTAAATGAGGGGATCGCTGACATCTTCGGCATCTATATCAAGAATAAGATCAAAGGTGCTACGCCCCAAAATTACGACTGGCTGCTTGCCCCTCAAGTATATGATCCACCAAGACATATTGGCTACCCTAAAACATTTAATGCGGCAGACACTTATCTTGGCCAATACTTCCCGGATTATTGCCCCAACGATGATAGCAAGGATGCGGGAGCCGGAGTTGCTACCAGGTGGTTCTATTTGCTCTGCGACGGTTTTCAGGGGAGTGCGTATAATGATCTGGGTTACGGCTATTCTGACCTGGTGGGGATCGGACCGGAGAAAGCCATTCAAATTGTCTGGGATGCAATACCTTCATTAAAGCTTTTCTCTGACTATCCGGCATTCAGAGTTTACACCTTACAAGCCGCCGAAAAACTCTACGGCCTGCATTCCACCGAATACCTGGCCGTACAGAATGCATGGTGTGCGGTGGGCGTTTGCGATAACAATCCGGTCAGCTTTTCGATGTCGCCCGCCAATGCCACCAGCAATGTCATTCCGTGGCCAGCTGTAAAAATAAACCTTACCTGGCCCGGCGTTAACAATGGTGACGTCAAGAAATGGCTCGTAGAGACATCCACCAAATA
>NZ_JCANTY010000031.1:0-1271 GCF_059568735.1 Dyadobacter ginsengisoli DSM 21015 | reverse complement strand
GTGGGCAACAATACCGTGCGGATCCAGGGGCTGCCGGGCGCCAGCGCCCGGCAGGACAAGGTATGCATAACCGGAAGTGGTACGACCATCACGACGGTGACGTGTAATTTTGCGATCAGCCCTACTGCCGACCGGCAATCCTACACACCCCAGCAGGCCATGTCCTTCCAAGCAGGTTGCACAGGTTCGGACTGCGGCGAGGTTAGCTATACCTGGACCGGCAACGGTAGCAATGCTTCGGGTTCGCCTGTGAACATCAACGCCCCGGCATCCGCGGGCGATTATACCTATGTACTCACAGCCTCGCGCACCGGCTGCGCGGATAAGACGACGAACCTGACGATCCACGTCAGCGATCTCCCGCCGGCCTGCGATTTCAATGTCACGGCCAGTCCATCGACAGGTACGCCCCTGTGTTCGGCGGCGATGAGCCTTGCCGCCGGTTGTACAGGTGCGGATTGTTCCGGAGTGGGTTATCAATGGAGTGGGAACGGCATTAACCTGTCGGGTATGTCGGTGAATATCAATGCGCCAGCCACCAACGGTCCTTTCACTTACACGGTTACCGCATCCCGTAGCGGCTGTGCGAACAAAACGGCCACGGCTTCCATTACGGTAGCTAACTGCCAACCGGCTGTCACGCAGGTGACACAGGCATTCAGCCTTTGCCTGGAATCGGAGGATTCGAATGGCAACGGCCCTGTTACCGGCGATCCCAATGCATCGGGGGGCAACACGAGGGGGGATAAGAACAACTACGACCACTATGTGGATTATGCCGTTAATGGTGTTGGTTCTGCGGGTGTGTACCAGCTGAAATTGCGGTATTACGCATCGGGAAGCCCGTTGGTGCGTGTGTCGGTGAATGGGAGCGTGGCAGTGGCCTCGCTGGCCCTTCCATCGACGTATACCTGGAACATCGTCTGGCGGGAGGAAACTATCCCGGTTACGTTGGCCGTGGGCAACAATACCGTGCGGATCCAGGGGCTGCCGGGCGCCAGCGTCCGGCAGGACAAGGTATGCGTAACCGGAAGTGGTACGACCATCACGACGGTGACGTGTAATTTTGCGATCAGCCCTACTGCCGACCGGCAATCCTACACATCCCAGCAGGCCATGTCCTTCCAAGCAGGTTGCACGGGTTCGGACTGCGGCGGGGTTAGCTATACCTGGACCGGCAATGGTACCAATGCCTCGGGTTCGCCTGTGAACATCAACGCCCCGGCATCCGCGGGCGATTATACCTATGTACTCACAGCCTCGCGCACCGG
>NZ_JCANTY010000030.1:0-1247 GCF_059568735.1 Dyadobacter ginsengisoli DSM 21015 | reverse complement strand
GTGAGGTGGCTCCGAAAATCGGCACACATTTTTGCACAACATGATGCAAAATGAAAGACCCCAAATCGGTAAAAACTCGCAAAAGCTACGATGCTGAGTTCAAACAGGAAATGACCAGAATGCTGGCTTCCGGCAGGAGCGCCAAGGAAATCTCGGAGGCGTTTGGAATTGCCGAGAATCTTCTCTATCGTTGGAAGAGAATGGCAACAAAAAAGACAAAATCGAATAGCGAAGCAGATCGCAACGACAAAGCAGCGAAACTGGCTGCGGAAGTTGCTAAACTACGGGCTGAAAATGAACGCCTAAAAACCGACCGCGAAATCCTAAAAAAAGCCTTAGGTCTTTTGAGCCAGTCCGACTCAGGGACGTCTATGAGCTGATATACTCTCTTTCTCGGACGCACAAGACCAATTATTTATGCTCACTTTTTGAGGTTAGTCGGACGGCTTATTACCGCTATCGGCGAGGGGAAAGCCATAATGCGGACAAAAAATATAATCGGCCAAAGCATGAGGTACGGATTGAGTTTATCCGAAATTTGAAACGATATGGTAGCAGACGCATTAAGGAATCCTTGAAACAAAGGGGGATAAAAATCGGTCGCCGGAAAGTTGCTGAAATAATGCGAAAAGAGGGTTTAAGAGCCATTCAGCCGCCGAAATTTGTTCCAAGGACCACGGATAGTAAGCATGGAAAACGGGTGTGCCCTAATCTTTTATTGGGTCAGCCCAAGCCAAGCAAGCCTAATTGTGTGTGGGTTTCGGATATCACTTACATGCCTTTAAGAGGTGGTAAATGGGCATATTTATGTGTCTGGATTGATCTATTCTCACGGCAGGTGATTGGCTGGCAGTTGGATGATAATATGCAGGAAAGCCTTGTCCGGGAGCCATTGGAAAGGGCTGTCTTGAGACGAAGGGTAAAGCCGGGTATGATTGTACATTCGGATCGTGGGGGGCAATATCTGTCGCACAAGATGAAAAAAACGATTAAGACCTTTAAGTTGAATCAGAGTATGTCTCGGGCCGATGATCCCTACGACAATGCGTGGGTCGAGTCGTTCTGGAGCAGACTGAAGGCGGAGCTGAATATGCCGAAAGGTGGATATGAGAGCCTAGAAAAATTGAAGGCCGTCCTATTTGAATACATCGACGGATATTATAATACAAGAAGGCTGCATTCTTCTTTAAACTATCTGAATCCAGCTGCCTTCGAGGCTGAATACTATCGGCAAACTGGATGAGAAT
>NZ_JCANTY010000029.1:0-1332 GCF_059568735.1 Dyadobacter ginsengisoli DSM 21015 | reverse complement strand
ATCAACTGGGACGGAAAAACAAACGGAGGAAAAGAACTCGCAGCTGGACAATACTATTATGAAGTAACCATCTTTTTTGAATCGTCTAAAAAACAAGGCGAGGCCACTACCTTCAAGGGGTGGGTGCAGCTGTTGCGTTAAACCACTTATACCCTTTCTGAGCGCCGTTCCCGCTGCTTCGGGACTTTATGAGAATTCATATATGATTTATAAAGTTGTTTTGTAAGTTTACAAACCGACATATTATATTCATTCCCGAAGCACACATTTTTACCTGAAATTTCGTTGATTTAACGTACCTGACAGGAGATATAGCGCCTGCTGTAACCTCCCTATCATTATAGCTCGACACGGATTTATGCGCTCTGTTTTACGAATTTTATTATACTCTTTCTTTGTGGCTTTATTATGCAGCGGCTACGCTGCCATGGCCACGCACATCCGTGCAGGTGAAATCACTGCCAGGAGAATTTCTGCCACTACGCTTACCTATGAAATCAAGCTTACGGCTTATTTCGATATGCAAAATGGCGAAGGCGCTGCCAATGCGCAGAACACCGTCTTTTTCACCATTGGTAATGTTACTTCTACCGGTCAACCCGTAATTCTAGAAGCCCCGCGGCAGCAACCCATTCCCAACATTGGGAACAATACCACGCAGAACACCTACATTATCAATTACACATTTCCGTCTACCGGGAAATTCCGCATTTCGTTCGAAGAGGATAACCGGAACAACAACATCCTGAACATAGGCCCTCCTCCGACTCAAAACCTGAACTTTTATGTAAGTACCATTCTGGAAATCAATGCCACCCTGGGCTTGAATCAGACTCCGGTTTTGCTGAATGCACCGATTGACCTCGCCGCGGTAGGACAGCGCTATATTCACAATCCTAACGCATTCGACGCAGATGGTGATAGTCTGGCATACCGTATGTTCATCCCTCAGCGCAGCGGTGTAAACGGGGCAGGAATCAATTTGCAATATGTGAATCCGAACCAGATCGGAGCGCCCGGCCAAACTGAGGCTGGTGCTTCGCCGGCCACTTTCGGAATCAATCGCACCACCGGTGATATCATCTGGGACGCGCCGGTTACCAAGGGATATTACAACGTTGCTTTCATTGTAGAGGAATGGCGGGACGGTGTGCTGATCGGGGAAATCGTCCGCGATATGCAGATCATCGTCGATGACGCGCGTAACGACCGGCCCTTAATGCAGCCCCTGCCCGACATCTGCGTTGAAGCAGGTACCCTCATCAACCAGCCCGTCACAGCCACCGATAAAAACGGCGACAAGCTCAATCTCACCTCCACAGGCGGTGTCTA
>NZ_JCANTY010000028.1:0-1590 GCF_059568735.1 Dyadobacter ginsengisoli DSM 21015 | reverse complement strand
GCTGCCGATTTTTATGGAAGCTTCATTGGTAAACTCACCGCTAAAATGAAATATACCCGTATCACCCACGTCGTCAATGGTGATCAACCCGCCTGTCTTGTTTTTGAAAGTGCCCCGGTTGTCGATGCCATATTTCCCGGCGACATTCCCGATATTGATCGTTCCGCTGTTTTGAACACTACCTCCATTGAAAAGGCCATCTGCGCCGGAACCATTGATAACGATGGTTCCGGCGCTCAGCACTGTACCCTGATTATCGAGCCCTTTTGCGTCAGCGTTTTGGATAGTTAAACCAGCCATGCCTTCAACCGTAAGCACGCTCCCGCTCGCTATGGTGATAGACTTGGTCTTTGCAGTGCCGGAGCCAATCACGGGATCGTTCGCAACGTCAGGAATCGTCACATCCGAAGAGATATCGGGGATTCCCTGTGACCAGTTCGCCGTGTTGTTCCAATCCGTGTCGAATTCTCCCGTCCAGGTGGTTTGTGGTATCCCGTACGTTAACACAACCGTGGATGGATAATAAACAACATGCCAGCCAGCCGGAAGGCCCACGATAGCGCTGAAAGCGCCGGTTACTGCCGAGGCGTTTACTATTTTAAGTTGGTCACCGATTGAAGCCGAGTAGTTGATGGATAAGCTGAGCGTTCCGCCCAATGTTGCCGTTCCGGACACGGTCACCTGATCGAAATCGACCCCGGCAGTCCCTTTACCATTCACCTCTATTGTCAGGATACTGTTATTGAAATCCTCATTTGTTGTAAAAGTCAATTTTCCCGGAGAATAACCAGGCGATAAAGTACCGCCGGCATTCGTGAAATTGGCCGCAGCGATTTCACCGGTCCCCATTAATACACCATCTGTACTATTACTAAATTGCCCATTAACAGCCGTTATCAGCTTTGAAACAGGTGTCAGGGCACCTATGGTTATATCCCCGTTGTTAGTGACGGTGTTTGACAAGAGTCCAATGCCCGAGGTAGCAACACGATCAATTTTAATCCGGGCACCTGTGTTGTTGTTCAAAACACCCTCATTATAAATGCCATAGTTGCCTACATTATCCGTATTGCCGATATTGATCGTACCATTGTTTTGTATGGTGCCTTGGTTCCAAACCCCTTCGGTAACTGCGCCATTGACAGACAGTCCACCTAATATGGTCACCGTAAGTACCGCTCCGGCTTCTACTTTAATAGATTTGGCCTTAGCTCCCGCAGCATAGATAACCGGGTCGTTGGCTACGTCCGGAATAATCACCTCGGCATTGGGATCGGGTACACCTGCTGACCAGTTTACTGCATCATGCCATTCCGAACTTATACTTCCATTCCAGACATTGCCATTTGATCCGCCATAAATCAGCATTACACCAACCGAAGTATAATGGACGACCCAGTTCTCAGGCAAACCTGTTACGGAACTGAAAGTGCCCGAGATACCAGAAGCGCTCAGGATGGCAATCTGATCGCCAACTGCGGGTGTATAGCTAATGGACAATGCCAGTGTACCTCCTAATGTTGCCGTTCCATTGACTACGATCTGGTCGAAATCCGTACCCGCAACACCGGTTCCATTCACTTCCATGGC
>NZ_JCANTY010000027.1:0-2025 GCF_059568735.1 Dyadobacter ginsengisoli DSM 21015 | reverse complement strand
CCATTTTCAGGCAAAGTTTGCAACCGATATACTTTTTCACTTTGAGGGTCTTGGTCCTTAGTATATTCTAGTGCCCTGAATGTTTGCTGTCCGTCCAAAAAGCTCATGGCTGTCCGGTCGACATTCTTTGGATTGTAAGGGGTCTGAGCAAATAGCTTTTCAGAATACAGTAAGCCTAATAACCCCAACAAAAAATAACTTAAACGTCTTCTCATAACCTTGAATGGGTGTTTTGTTTTTATAAACTCTACAAGATTGGCAGGCCAAGTCTTACTTGACATCCAGTACAATATCGTCAAACTGAAATCCAACCAGCCACTGGTTGAAGGGCGAATCAGGGTCGAAGAAGTCAACGGTAATAACATGCTTACTTACTACTGGCTGGCCATTAAGGGACACGGAGAAGTGGGGTTGATCGAAGGGATAGTAGGTCAGCGGGGGGAAGATATCGAGCATTTTCAGCCTGAGCTTGTACTTGCCCTGGGGTTTGTCATCTCCCTTCAGGATAACCCCGGAATTTTCCGAGTCAACATCCAGGTAGGTGATCAGATTTCCATTTGGATCGATCAGGTCGAGCGGATTGCCATCGGGATCGATCAACTCTACACCCAGCCGGTAATTGGATGTGCCTATGGCCCAACCGTCGGGATCATTGCGGAATCCTTTCAGGTCAATAGTAAAATCGACGAGTTGGGGCTTTGGAGGTTGGTTGGAGCCTCCCGAGCCCACGGCGTTGAAAAATATATTGGGCAACAGTATTGCCGCGCAGGAAGAAGAGTTCTTAACCGTCAGGGTGTAGCTTTTACCGCTGGTCAATGTGCTGGCCGGAACCAACATGAAATTGTTAGTAGTCGGCTTGTTATTGAATCCGGCTACCGGGATCGAAGTTCCCGCATCCTTAATCGTGACCAGGTATTGGCTGCCGGCGGCAAACGATCCGCTGTGGTACCACTCGATATTGAAATTTTTGTCCGAATCCACTTTGCCCAGATCACCTGGAAAGGATACTGAGGGGTGGTCGGGGCAGACTGTGTAGTTAAAAGGAGGAGAAAGGGCTGATTTAGCTCCCAGAGCATTAATCGCACAGACCCTCACCTGAAAATTACCGTCGAACAGCAAAGGGTCCTGTATGAGCAAGTCCAGGTTCGGGGTGGTAAAAATGGCGGTGAGATTGGACGCTGTTTTAGTGATCTCCAATTGATACTGGGCCACCCAGTCCTTATTGAGCGAACCTTGAGTCCATACGAAGGTAGCCAGGAAGTCGTGGAAGGGAAAAACAGTGCCGTTGGCCGGGCTATTCATAGCCGGTACCGCGAGCTGTTGATTGGTTTTGATACGCCAGATGTTGTTGCAGAGGCCAAATGCAGCACCTTTTTGGGGAAGTACGCGCACAAACAAATTGGTAAGATTAGCGACGGAGGGAAGTAAAAAGCTACTGGTGGTCAGATTCCCTGCTACGGTTTGCGAACGGATGATGTTGAGAAATGCAGCGTCTGTGGCGGCTTGTATGACATAGTTACTTGCCCCTGCATAAGCATACCAGCTGACATCGAACCCCAGACTGCTGACGGCCGTGGGCGGATCAATGGCTTTTTGATTCAAAGCCTGCAATATGGAAGTCTGCGGTGTGGCGGTATGCAGCGTAACGACATCGGACCATGCGCCATAATTTTTATTGATTTTGATGAAATCCAACCGTTCCGCCCTGACACGGGCATAGTAATCCTGCCCTGCTTCCAGAACCGTGTTGATCTCTCCTTCGTCGGTGAAATTGGTGGTGTGCAATGCAAAGCCATCATAGACCAGGTTATTGAAGGCATTGTCGGTAGCCACTTGTATGTCATAGCGATGTGCATCATCCACCGACATCCACATCAGTTCAGGTTTATCCCAGGGATTGACCACCATAGACAGGTTGTTATTAGGCCAGAACTTGATTTTCAGATCTTTCAGCACGAAAGCATGCGTGGGACTGAACTGCTGATAGAACTGACAAAGCGGGTTAATGCCTTTGCAGAAATTGGG
>NZ_JCANTY010000026.1:0-2196 GCF_059568735.1 Dyadobacter ginsengisoli DSM 21015 | reverse complement strand
TGTAGGACTCACCAAGTGGGTAAATAGCGAACTGGAATGGCATGGGAAGGCCAATCATAGAGGGTGAGAATCCCGTACAGGCAGTGAATTTATCTGAGTGAGTATCCTGAGTAAGTGGGGACCGGTGGAATCCCCTCTGAATCCGGCGGCACCATCCGCCAAGGCTAAATACTCCTGAGAGACCGATAGTGAACGAGTACCGTGAGGGAAAGGTGAAAAGTACCGCGAGCAGCGGGGTGAAATAGAACTTGAAACCATGCGCTTACAAGCGGTCGGAGCCTTCGGGTGACGGCGTGCCTTTTGCATAATGAGCCTACGAGTTACGGTTACTGGCAAGGTTAATGTATGCAGTACAGGAGCCGAAGCGAAAGCGAGTCTGAAATGGGCGATTAGTCAGTGGCCGTAGACGCGAAACTTTGTGATCTACCCTTGGTCAGGTTGAAGCGCTGGTAACACATCGTGGAGGACCGAACCGGTAAACGTTGAAAAGTTTTCGGATGAACTGAGGGTAGGGGTGAAAGGCCAATCAAACTGAGAAATAGCTCGTACTCCCCGAAATGTTTTTAGGAACAGCGTTGTGGTTGAGTCATGTTCAGGTAGAGCTACTGATAGGACTAGGGGGAGTCAAATCCTACCAAATTCTGACAAACTCCGAATGGGGCATGATATACACGGCAGTGAGGGCTGGGGTGCTAAGGTCCCAGTCCGAGAGGGGAACAACCCAGAGCATCAGCTAAGGTCCCAAAATATATGCTAAGTTGAACTAAGGGGGTCCGACTGCAGAGACAGCCAGGATGTTAGCTTGGAAGCAGCTATACATTTAAAGAGTGCGTAACAGCTCACTGGTCGAGCGGGGCGGGCATCGATAATAAACGGGCATCAAGCATATTACCGAAGCTATGCGATTGTATTTATACATATCGGTAGGGGAGCATTCTCACAGGGGTGAAGGTTTGGCGTGAGCTGGGCTGGACTGGTGAGAAAAGCAAATGTAGGCATAAGTAACGATAATGCGGATGAGAAATCCGCACACCGAAAGACTAAGGATTCCTCCGCTATGCTAATCAACGGAGGGTTAGGCGGGGCCTAAGGTATAGCCGACAGGCGACTACCGATGGACAGCAGGTTAATATTCCTGCCCCTGCATGCAGTGTGAAAAAGTGACGGAGCGACGTGGATGGTACGTACTGACGGAATAGTGCGTTGAGCCGAGCCTACGGGCAAAGCGAATCATCGAAGATGCTTCCAAGAAAAGCTTTTGAAACATCAGCTGTATGCAGCCCGTACCGTAAACCGACACAGGTAGTCGAGAAGAATATTCTAAGGTGCTCGAGTGAATCACGGCTAAGGAACTCGGCAAATTAACCCTGTAACTTCGGGAGAAGGGGAGCCTCCTCTGCAAAGAGAGGCCGCAGAGAAATGGCCCAGGCGACTGTTTAGCAAAAACACAGGGCTCTGCCAAAACGAAAGTTGACGTATAGGGCCTGACACCTGCCCGGTGCTGGAAGGTTAAGAGGGGATGTCATCGCAAGAGAAGCATTGAATCGAAGCCCCAGTAAACGGCGGCCGTAACTATAACGGTCCTAAGGTAGCGAAATTCCTTGTCGGGTAAGTTCCGACCTGCACGAATGGTGTAACGATCTGGGCACTGTCTCGGCCGTGAGCTCGGTGAAATTGTAGTAGCGGTGAAGATGCCGCTTACCCGCCACGGGACGGAAAGACCCCGTGCACCTTTACTATAGCTTTGCATTGTTTTCGGGTCAGGGATGTGTAGGATAGGTGGGAGGCTGTGAGCCGGTGTCGCCAGGCATCGGGGAGCCAACGTTGAAATACCACCCTTCGCTGGCCTGGGATCTAACTGCCCTAGTGGGCAGGACCGTGCATGGTGGGTAGTTTGACTGGGGTGGTCGCCTCCAAAAGTGTAACGGAGGCTTCCAAAGGTCTGCTCAACACGCTTGGTAACCGTGTGTGGAGTGCAATAGTACAAGCAGGCTTGACTGCGAGATCGACGGATCGAGCAGGTGGGAAACCAGGGTATAGTGATCCGGTGGTTCTGTATGGAAGGGCCATCGCTCAAAGGATAAAAGGTACGCCGGGGATAACAGGCTGATCTCCCCCAAGAGCTCACATCGACGGGGAGGTTTGGCACCTCGATGTCGGCTCGTCACATCCTGGGGCTGGAGAAGGTCCCAAGGG
>NZ_JCANTY010000025.1:0-2221 GCF_059568735.1 Dyadobacter ginsengisoli DSM 21015 | reverse complement strand
CCATTGGTACTCTTATACAGAACCGGCGTGATCAAGGTGGTAGCACAAGGCAAGCTGATCCCGACAAAATTGCTGCTACCTGGATGCCCGGACGGTGGTAGGTATTCCGCGTGCCATGCCGTCGCTTCATTCCCGTCCAGTGCATTGGCCCATCCCAAGTGAGGTTTTATATTGGGTTCTGAGCCAAAACCTGTCCCGGTTAAAAGATAATCGTCGTGATAAAAACGGATCTCGCGAAGATCACCTACGCCATCCACTGGCCGCGCCGCATAACGGATGTGCTGGAACTTACGAGGATTGGTAAATGTCACCACATTCCAGTCTACGGTCGCATCAGATTTGAATGTGTGGATTGGCTCCCAGTTCACACCATTGTTGGATCCCTGAATCATTGCACCATTAAGACGCTGATTGTCTCCATCACGCCACAGTACACGGACCTCGGTGACTATGCAGCGGGCATCGCCGGATGGTGCACAATCCGCATCCTGTTGCAACACGATTTCATTCGAAAAAGCACTCGTACAGCTTCCAGATGACGAACGGGCACTGTACTTACCCGCTGACTTGGCTACAAAGGTGACATTTGACTCCCCGACGATCAATTTACCGTCCTTATACCAGCTAACATTGCCTGTAAAACCGGAGGCCGTCAAAGTTACAGTTGTACCGCTAGGACAGGCTTTGTCTCCGTCTGTTTTATAGATAGTCGGAGTGATGCATGATGACCCGCAGCCGCTTAACGTAAGTCCCACGAAATTACTGCTCCCCGGATGCGCGCCTTGTACATTAAAGGCAGCATGCCATTGCGTATTCACATTGCCATCCAGCGCCTTTTGCCACTCCATACCTAATATGTTGGGTTCTGAACCAAAACCAACTCCCCTTGACCGTGTTGTGCCATTATAAAACTCAATTTCACGCAGGTCGCCAACTCCGTTATTATCTGTTGCGGCATAGCGGATGTGATTATAGGCGGTAGTAGGGTTAAGCGCGAAGGTATCCCAATCGGAACCAGTTGCAGAGCCTGTCAAAGTTGATATAGTCGTCCAAATTTTTCCATCGTTGGAACCCTGGATTTTAGACCCATCCAATCTACCCAGATCTGAAGCTCGCCAGAGTATCCTGACTTTATTAACGATACAATTGTCGGGTGTTACACAGTCGGACGCTTGCTGAACTGTAATCACATTGGAATACTGGCTCAAAATACTGCCGGTCATAGAGCGTGCCTTGTATGCGCCTGGTACATTCGTCCTGAATTTGAGGCCAGTTCCTACCGGATTTGATTCGCTATCCTTAAACCAGCTTACCGTGCCGGTAGAGCCTGACACCACCAAGGTAACCGAGTCAGTGCCGTTGACGCAGACATCGCTTCCTGCAATTTTGTAGATGGCTGGAGTAATGGATGTTGTGGCGCAGGATAGCGTTAGTCCGACAAAATTTGTGTTTCCCACGTGAGATCCCAGTCCTTCAAACTTCGCATGCCATGCAGTACTTTCATCACCGTCCAATGCCTTCTGCCACTCCATCCCTGGTATATTGGGTTCCGATCCAAAACTCGTTCCGGCAAGCTGGATTCCCCCGCTATAAAAGCGAATTTCCCGCAGATCACCCACTCCGGTACCATTCGTCGCCACGTAACGTACGTGCTGATACTCCGTAGTATTACCAAAAGCAACATCGTCCCATCCCAGAGATGCAACAGCATTACCCGGGAACGTATGCAGGATATTCCAAGTCACGCCATCAGCAGAGCCCTGGATCGTCGCTGCTGCCAATCGTTCACGGTTCGATGTACGCCATAAGAATCGCACCCGGTCTACCACGCACTTTTTACCATTGATTGGAACGCAACCAGGGGTTTGCTCCACAACGATTTCATTAGAATAGTTGCTGAATGCAGAACCCAAAGACGAACGGACAGCATACTTCCCTGCTTCTGTAGCTATTAATATAGTGTCACTCGCATTTGCGATCAAAATACCATCCCTGAACCACTGCAATGTTCCGCTGAAACCGGAAGCAGTCAATTTTACGGTTGCCCCTCCGTTGGTACATACTGTGTTGCCCGCCATTTTATGGAGTGCAGGGGTAATGAGCGTGGTAGCACATGGTAATGTCAAACCGACAAAGTTAGTATTACCCGGGTGTCCCGCAGGTGCCAGGTACTCTGCATGCCACTGCGTGTTTTCATTGCCATCCAATGCATTGGTCCAAT
>NZ_JCANTY010000024.1:0-4998 GCF_059568735.1 Dyadobacter ginsengisoli DSM 21015 | reverse complement strand
GGATCAGCACCTACCCTAATCCCGCATCCGACAAGCTGCTGGTCAACAACTATGCACAGGTGCAGGAAGTAGCGATCAGGAATACCTCAGGCAGGAATGTACTGCTCCAACAGAAGGTTTCGGACCAAGGCGTAGATGTCAGCAAACTAGCACCTGGCATCTACATCGTAACCATGACCCTGTTTGACGGCACTATCAGCACACACAAAGTAGCCGTTACCAGGTAACGCAAAGTGGAAGGCCTGGGTTGCTGATGCTAACCCAGGCCTTCATGGTATTGATTTAAACTATTCCATCAGACAAAATCCATTATGAAAACAACTACTTTATTCTCAACACTCGTGTTTACAGTAGGACTTGCCGCATCGTCGGCGTCCCTTGCTCAGGTAAAACATTGCAGCTCCTTGCGCCAGTCATGTGGCTGGTATGATCGTTTACAACACGGCAAGCGCAGGAAGCGGTAGTACCGCAGTCTATCCCGAGCAGTATTATAATGATGGGAACCAGTGGGTGAGAGTAACTCCAATACCCGTTCAAAGAAGCTGGCAGGCTTTTACAGAAGGTATCGATAGAACATACGGCACGACCTACACGAATTCTCTACCGTATGAAATTGTGGTGAACGTTGGTGCGCATAGCGCACTTCTTGTCGGGGAAAGGGTCATCCTGAGCGGTTTTGTGAATGGCGTGAAAGTTACCTCATCTACGGGTAGCGGCAACGGGATTCTGGGAAATACTGCAAGCATCAGCATTATTGTTCCTCCGGGCGCAACTTATCACGTCGATCTGTTTGAAGAAACCCCCACCAGCTTATGGCAGAATGATCACTGGACTGAATACAAATAATAGAAAACAGCTGTACCTCCGGCTTGAAACGCGCTATTCAGTCGGCGAGCTGCGGGCTGGTGCATATCCCTTCGATAAATTATATATCAAAACCATCAAGCACAATGACTATACAGTTTAAATCAATCATCACAGGAGGGCTTCTCTCTGCTGCGCTGCTGCTAAGCTCCTCGCTCATGGCACAGGTCAAAATCGGAACAAACCCGACAACCATCGAACCAAACTCCAACCTGGAAGTGGAAGCGTCTACTGCCGGCCGTAAGATGAAAGTCGATAAAACAACCGGCCAGGTAAGCATTGCGGATGGTACAGAAGGTGCGGGAAAGATTTTCACCTCTGATGCTGTGGGTGGCGGAAGCTGGCAAAGTGTATCCCTTATTGCATTTGCTGCCGCCCAGGGTGGTCGACAGAACCTGCCACAGTCAATAGATGCGGGCCAGTTAGGAACGGTCACTTTCCCAGGCGAAACGACCGATCCTACCAATGCATTCACACCTTCGACCGGAACTTTTGTGACACCCGTTACCGGGCATTATGTATTGTTTGGTTCAACCCAATTTGACAACTCTGCACTACCTGGAATCCCTAATCTGGATCGGACTTGTTTACATCTTTATGTTAACAACACTTCTGTTACGCAGGGATGTGCATTTCCATCTGCCACTTTTTCAAGTACTTCCATCTCAAATCTCGTGAGATTGAATGCTGGCGATACAGTGACACTACGGGCTGGTGCAGGAGTTTCCTCAGGTGCCACCTTCGCGGTCGCAGTATCCACCTTTTATGCTTATAAAATCTCTAATTAATCCGGTCATCTATTCGTCCCGGTAACCTGCGGCAAAATGTTCTCTGGCGGAATATAAACAACGGCTGCGCCTCGGATTTAAAACACACGAGCCGGCCGCCCAGCTGCAAGCCGGTGAGTAGCTCTTCGATAATTATTTATCAAAAACCATCTACCACAATGACTACACAGTTTAAATCAATCATTACGGGAGGACTTCTATCTGCTGCGTTGCTACTAAGCTCCTCGCTCATGGCACAGGTCAAAATCGGAAGCAATCCCACGACAATCGACCCGAATAACAACCTGGAAGTGGAAGCTTCGACACCTGGAAGAAAAACCGCTATCAACAAAACGACCGGACAAGTAACTATTACGGATGGCACTGAGGGTGCCGGGAAAGTATTTACCTCCGATGCCAATGGCGGCGGAAGCTGGCAAACGAGCGGAGCCGGATGTGCCAGCTTTGATGCGAAGGGGGATAATACAACCACGCCAGTAGTTAGTACCGGCGTGTATACGCCTGTTAAGCTGATTGCCAACAATGTTGCTTACTCTCCGTCCGGTGCTTATAATAGTGCAACCGGGGAATATACCGTCCCTGAGAATGGATTCTACATCTTCCACGGGTCAGTAGGTACTTATAATGTCGCTATCGGGACTACTGGTTCCAGAAATACCTCTATTGATTTGGTTTCAGCCTCCAAGGGTCTTTTAAGCCATACTGTTTCGCCCGAATTGGTGTACGGAGTTGGGGCCTGGCAGGATGTAACGTCTGCTAATTATTTAACAGCAGGTGACAAAGTCTCGTTTCAAATAAATTCCGATCATGTCAGCGGGGTCAAGCCTGATTCGGTAACTACCGCCGCGATTTTTTTCTCGGGTACTCGTGTCGACTGCAATAAAAACTAGAATGGATCAATAGCATAAGGGCAGTTTTGACCGGACTGCATCCACTCTTCGATAACCGCGTTTTTAAACACAAAAAAATTGTACTATGAAAAGAAAAGGACTATCCCCATTGAAGTTTGCCGCCATGACGCTTGTTGCCGTGGCTATTTCGGATGCTTCCTTTGCCCAGGTAAAAATAGGGGCAAATCCGACCACGATCACGCCCAACGCCAATCTGGAAGTAGAGGCGGACAACGGTGATAAAACCGTCATTCAAAAAGACAATGGCAATGCAGGTATAGGCACCACAACGCCCGGCTCAAAACTTACCGTGAATGGTTCCTTTGGGGCCAGTTACCGGGAAGAAACGGCTACATCTGCAAACATAGGCCCCAACGACTATTATGTGGTATGGAATGGGGCCGCCGGAGGCAACCTTACTTTACCCGCGGCGATCAGCGGTGCCGGTAATTATAAGGGCCGGTTGTATTTCATCAAAAACACGACGGCTTCCAATAATCTGACAGTTGCCGCCAGTGGAGGCGAACTGATCGACGGGGCTGCCAGTATTTCCGTACCTCCGGGTTACGGTGTCAATGTGGTAAATACAGGAGCTACCAGCGGCACCACCTGGGAGGTGATCTCGTTCTCAAACTCTGCGGGTATTCCACAATTCCGCACGACATCGGCTATTGCCGCAGCCGGTTCGGCTACTATCACAGGACTCACTACCGTACCGCAACTGATGCCCGGCATGACCATGAATGTAAATAACCCTACCGGGCAAACACTTAATTATCTGATCAACTGCAATATAGCATACGACGCCGGTAACGCGGTACGTTTAGGTGCAGCAAACATGTATATACACATATATCCTGTCCTTTTTGTCGATCACATTGAAACTCCCTTCAAAACTTTCATTGAAGCAGAGCCGGTGGATGGAGTCGACAACGCCTCTTCCAATTTCATTGGTTCGCTCAACGGTACGGTACCACTCGGACCCGGCGACCACCTTATTGAGGTGGGTTACAGAGTCGGCGCCTTTGCCAATTTGGCCAGTTACCAATTTAACCAGGCCGGTAGCGTCATTACCGCAACTACAATTTATTGATTTGTTGATGGTACTGATTTCATTCCTGGCCCTGTCCATAAAAAAATGCCCATTGCCACCGGTCAGCATGTGAATGAATTCCATTGATAATTCGATGCTCATTAACCAGGTCCTTTTGAATACAAAAAATCATTGTACTATGAAAACAGAACAACAACATTTGAAAAAATTATTTATTCCCGCGGTGTTCGCAATAGCTGTGGTATTCGGTTCTTCTTCGGTTTTCGCGCAGGTAAAAATAGGAACGAACCCGACCACCATTGAACCTAACTCTAACCTGGAAGTGGAAGCCTCTACTGCCGGACGTAAGATGAAGGTAGACAAAACAACGGGCCAGGTTAGTATTGCAGATGGCACGGAGGGTGCAGGGAAAGTGTTTACTTCGGATGCAGCGGGTGGAGGCAGTTGGCAGGCAGCAGGCCCAAGCGTCTACGTTGAAGCAAGCAATACTGGCTCTCAAACAATAGTCGGCGGCTCTGGATTTAACAGAATAATTATGCCCACTGAAATTGTAGATATCGGAAATAATTACAATCCTGCTACCTCACAATTCACGGTGCCTGCTACTGGCTACTATATGGTGATGGGCCGAACATCAAAGGATTTAACTGACAATGTAACTGCACATCAGCTAAGTTTTGTCTTACTGGTTAATGGTACTTTGGCCACACAGGATATTTTAGACGCTTTACCCGGCGGACAAACAGGTGTAGGTGGCTTTGTACATTTTCAAGGGACAACGTTTGGACATTTCAATGCAGGTGACGTGTTGGAGCTCTCCATGCGAAGTCTTACTACAACACCGACCGCTAATTTTGTTATGAACTACTTGAAAATAGTCAAATTATTCTGACCAGGTAAACAATCAAAGCATTAAACAGACTTTATAATGAAACATAACTATACCAGATCATCCGGAAAGGGATGGATCAGCATGGCAGCCTCTGCGGCCCTGCTTTTATTCGGACAGTTCGCCCAGGCACAGGAAGGCGGCCAGGGCAACACCACCATCTTCGGAGGTGCCCAGATGACCTTTTTTAGTAACTACAACTTCGTCACCGGGGGCGGGGGCGCCCAGCCCGGCGTGATCCTCACCGAACGTGCCGCTGGCAACTTCGGCGTACTCAATTTCGCAGGCGATAACCTGACTTCCACCGGTGCGTCGGATGCAGGCTATGTGGACGGTTACGTACGCAAATACGGGGCAGGCCAATTTGTCTTCCCGGTCGGGGACAATGGTGCCCTCGGCCCGTTTGCCGCTTCCGCCGACGGCACCATGGGTTCTTATTTTCACTCAGACCCTAATACGGCCGTTACCAGCAACCTGTTTACTGGTTCGGACTACACCGCACTGCCCAGCGGG
>NZ_JCANTY010000023.1:0-14157 GCF_059568735.1 Dyadobacter ginsengisoli DSM 21015 | reverse complement strand
GCCAGTCTGCCAGTTGAAAGGGCTCCGGGCGATACGTCGTTGTATTGCACCGGTGGCGTGGTTTTGCTCGGTGAAATCATTAGCCAGGCCACAGGTATGCGTGTAGACCGATTTGCCGAACTGTATCTTTTCAAACCTCTCGCGATTGAAAATGTGCGCTGGAGCTATTTTAAAAATGACGAGAAGGTAGATACAGGCGGGCATTTATCGTTAACCCCCAGGGATCTGTGTAAAATTGGGCAACTGATCCTCAACCAGGGAAAATGGGAGAACCATCAGGTGATCTCAAAAAATTGGATTGACACCGCAACATCAGAGCAGGTTCGGTTAGCGGGAAAAATCCCCTATGGTTATCTCTGGTGGAGAAACTCTTTTAAGTTTAAGGAAAAAAAGTTAGATGCTATTCACACCCGGGGTAATGGTGGACAGTATCTTTTTATATTCCCATTCCTGAAACTGGTAGTCGTATTTACCGGCGGCAATTATAATTCTCCCAAGATGGAAATGCCATTTGAGATAATAGACAAGGTGGTTTTGCCTTCTCAACCCGAGCTTGATTAAACTCACATTGGACACATCCTCAGGAAAGACTATATGCGTCGGCCAGCTGGACCAGGGTTTTCCGGTCTTCGATGTCCAGCTTTTCAAATACACGCTGCCGAACGGAACAGACCGACGTGTATTTCAGTTGCAGTTTCTCGCAAATCTGTGCAATGGAATAGTCCTGAACGATAAACATGGCTACCTGAAACTCCCTCGCTGTCAGCTTATCGAAGGGGTTTCGCGATGCACCGTCCCGCACATCGTTGATAATAATTTCTGAAAGATTGGCGCTCATATATTTCCTGCCTGCAAGAACGGTCCTGACCGCTTTGATCAGCTCCTCCGCGGAAGCATCTTTTTCAATATAAACATGCGCGCCCAGTTGCAATGACCTTTTGCCAAAAATGTTCTCATTGTTCACGGAAACGACCAGCACCTTTGCATTTTGCTGAAAGTTCCTGATCCAATGCAAAAGAACGGTCGGATCTGTTTTCGGCATACTCAGATCCAGCAGGATCAGGTCGTACGTGTGGTTTTTCAATTTCTCCATGACCGAATTCCCGTCCGAACTTTCATCGACCCGGCATTCAGGAAAATATTCCAATATGGCTACTTTAAGGCCATAACGGACCAGCGCGTGGTCATCTGCAATCAGCATTTTTTCTATATCGTTTCGTGCCTTGACGGGTTTAGAGTATAGTAGTTCAGCGTGTATCAGAAGGTTCAGTTTGCCTATATCGGCTGACCTGGAATGGTAGCCCTGGACAAACTGCCGCCCGACGTTGCAGCCGACGCTAACGGCAGGCCCGAAATTTTCACCATAGTCCCGCCCTCTTCGGAGTTTAAAACTTCCAGCTTGCATTCCAACCTGGCCACGAAATCGATGATGAGCTGATAGCCAATCCGTTTGTTCTGCTCGATGTCGGCATGAGTCGAAACGTTTTCAATGCGCCTGTTGATCTTCCGGAGATCGGCCGGTGACATTCCCTCCCCGGTGTCGGATACCGTCAGACACAAGGAATCCGGCCCGTCCATGTGCAGAGAAACCGTTATTTTTCCGCAGGAAGTGTATTTGTTGGAATTGTCGATCAGGTTCCGCAAAACAGCTTTCAGAATTTCCCAGTTTGTGTAAACTTCCCAATCCCTGGTCCGATCCACCTCCAGTACGTTGCTGGTTAGCAACAGCATTTCATTAAAGAACTGCCCCAGTTCGTCCAGCAATCCCATGATGGAAAAAGGGTGCTTATTCAGGTAAAAGCCCGCCTCCTGGGATCTGGTCCAGAGATTGATTTCCTTCACGAATGCATGGATATTTGCCGTGGCCTTCTTAATTTCTTCTGTACTTGTTTTCGCGTCCTCGAACCTTTTTTTATCCAGTGAAGTCGAGACGTGATTGGACAATACATTTAGAAAGTGAATCGGTGACTGCAGGTCGTGCGCAAGCACGATCGTGATCTTTTCCTTTAACTTGTTGCTGTATTCCAATTGCGTTTTGCTCTCTTCAAGCTCACTTGTACGTTCGCTGACCTGCATTTCGAGCTGCCTTCTCCTGCGCTCCAAATAAAAGTAGCGCAGTCGGACAATGACATAAAATGCAGAAAGTGCGAGCAGCGATGCAAGAACTCTGAAAAACCACGTCTGGTACCAGAAAGGCTCCACGGTAAATTTTTTAACCAAAACCTCCGTGCTGCCTCTGCTAAATCCACTTATTTTTCTGACTTGCAGTTCATAGTCTCCATAGGAAAGTCGGTTGAGAGTGATCGCCCCGTCGCTGTTGAGCGGATACCATTTCTCATCCAGGCCTCGTATGTGGTATTCAATATTCTGATTTTCCCGGGTTCCGAAAAAAGGCGATGCTATCCTGATTTCCATACGGTCGAAGGAGGGAGCAATGCGGATTGCACCGCTAAATGCCCGCTTTTGGCCGTCGACGATAAAATTGTCGATAAGGATCTTTGACAGAATATCCCTGACACTGTCGGGATAAAACTGGACCAATCCGTCCATGGATGGAAACGAAAATTTTCCATCCGGAAAAACAATACCAGCCGGCAGCACACCTCCATTGAATTCGTTCGTGCCAAACTCGCTGCCTTTGTCGTAGTAATGGTAGTACACGGTGCTGCTCTTTCCATCCAAGTAATCATGTAGGTCCCGGCTTTTACATTTAAACAGTCCATGATTGGTGCTCATCCACATAAACCCGCTTTGATCTTCCAAAAAACAATGCGTATACAGAAGATATTTGTGCTTATCCAGAGGCAACCGCCTGGGTTTCCCGTTTTTCATGCCGTAAAATCCGTGACCATAGGTCCCTATCCAAAGCGTCTTTCGCCTGTCGATATACAGTTCCCGGACTTCCTTGCCATTCAGTTCGGGATACACGGTTTTCTTCCGCGTCAGGACATTGTACCTGAACATCCCCTGCTCGTATCCCATCCAGAAGTTGTGGTTATCTGCTGGGATGAAATTGAGGCGCCCCGATTTGACCGGGTCCATCATCCAGATAGCCGTATCTCCGAATATCCTCCCAAACTGGCCGTGTATGGTAGATACCCAAATGTTTCCATCGGGCGTCTGCTTGTACACCCTGTTGCGGCGCATGCTTGTTTTCCTTATCAAACGCAAATCCGGACCGAGGCGCAGGGTAGCGAAAGTTTCGTCCGATACCCAGAAATTTCCGTGAATGTCGCGAAGCATACCGCACTGGACCAAAAGTCCGCTGATGGGCAGCGCTTTCGTCGAGCCATCGGGAAACACGATTCCATGTTCGGTAACAACGCGGGTACACGTAAAACCTTGAAATACTTTGGCTTATAAACAGAGAATCCCTTATTGGAGCTGCTGACTATATACAAATCCAGGTTCCGGACATATTTAAGCGAAGTCACGCCATCGCCTTCACCCACCTTCAAGACAGGAACACAGAAAAGCTGGTCCCCCTCCACGCTCCGGATTTCCGATATGGTATTCCCGTAATGAATGTAAATAATGACTTAACAAGCAATCAGCTTTTTGAAAAAGTGTTGAAAGTCTGTCTGGAATCCAGCGAAACCGCAATTTTCAAATCGGTCCTGGTCGCCGGCAATATTGAAACCCCAGTTGCGGGTCATATGAAGCCCCATCTCCTTTTGTAGTTAATCAAGTGCAGATTGTAAGAATTTGATTAAATTACCCTTTTGAATTCGTCGATGTTTTCGACCAATGACCTGTTTGTATGATCATTGCCGAATAGTCACTTTCGTAATTTCTTTCAGAAAAATTTAAATGATTTGACATCCATTTTCCTTTATTAATCGAAATTCGGCATCGTAGTTACACCTCAAAATCCGACCCGGGCCATTACCTTCTCTATCATCGGCATTCCCACCTATTTGTAGCATGAGCATCCGATAATCAAGCCTTCAATTAGCGCAGATCGACCGGGCCGACCGGCCGGCAGATCTACGATATTACCGGCATTTGAAAATATGGGTAAGACTTATTTTGTAATAACCCATCATGGTTAACAAAATTTAGCCTTACCCGATTATGCTTTTAGAATGTTAACGAAGCAAAGAGAAAGTCACTTATAAGATCGACTTTCTACCTAACCTGCCCGCCATCCAGTTTATTCTGCAGCTCATTCAACTCATCCCATTTACCGTCAAGCGCCAGCCGGGATTGTTGCGGCCAGGTGGAAGGGTCATGGATCTGAAACCGGGACCCAGCCTGCTGTAATATCTGGGTTATCCGGGCCGATTCGGAATTTGCCAGTTGGCCAAACGTGTAAATGCCGTTTCTATTAAGCAGTTCTTCTATTTTGGGCCCGATGCCTTCTATAATCTTTAAATTGTCGCGTGTTACGGACTGCGAAGCAGCATGAACCGGCTGAATGGCTCTGCTCCGGCTTGTCCTGCGACATTCGTCCAGGTCGCCTTCAAGGGCGGATAATCTTGCGCGCAGGTTATTGGTTTTGCCTTTGGAAACCCAATGGCCAATGAACCATCCGATAATCGCTGCAACTATCAATAGAATAAGTATCTCCGAAATGGCTACGGGTTTATTCAAGGGATTTATGTCTAACAGTATCATCATTGAGCTATTTAAAATCCAGATTGTTTTAACTTCCAAATCATCAAGGAACCGGTCCGGCACGGAAAACCGGGCAAGTAATTACACTTTACCGCCATCCAGGGCGTCCTGCCATTCCTTCAACTCCTTCCATTTCCCTAAGGCGGCAAGCGCAGCCTGTTTTGGCCATGTTTCCGGATCATGCACCTGAAAACGGCGACCGGCATTGTCCAGGATGTCCCTGATCTTTCCGGGAGCAGTCTCACTCAGAGCAACATAAGTCTGAATGCCGGCTCCATGAAGCAGTTTTTCAATTTGCGGGCCTATCCCTTCAATAATTTTGAGGTCATCGAAAACGACAGAGGCTATTCCGGCCACGGGCACTGCCAGATCAGACAGGCTTTTGTTACATTCCGCGAGTTCGTCTTCCACCCGCGCAAGGTGCCGTTCCAGTCCGGAATTCTGATCTTCTCCTTTCCGGTAACATATTATGTAGCCAATAACACCGGACACGAGCAGCATCAGCAGATGCTGCCACCATGCATTGGGCAAATCAAGTGGATTTAATTGAAACATATCTTTGTCAGTTAAGTTGAATACCGGTTAAATTATTGCACTACGATGGCTACACGTCGGTTGGCAGCTCTTCCCTCCGCGGTGTTGTTGGATTCTTTCGGGGAGTTCTGACCTTCGGCATCCGTCACCAGTTGCGCTGCAGGTAACCCAGCCTGAACAAGTTGGTTCCTGACCTGCTCGGCACGTTTTCTGGACAAAGCGGCATTGCTTGCCGGCTTTCCAACATTATCGGTATGTCCGGTTAGCAGGAGCTTTTTATCTTTATTTGCAGACAGATATCTGGAAGCTTCTTCCACAAATTTTTGATTGTCAGCTGTCTTGATGTAATCGGAGCTCCCGGTATTGAAGTAAAGATCAAGCGGCTTAAAAATCGTGCTGTACTTCTGAGCTTCCGCGAGCTTATTTTCAGTAGTCGGGGCAACTTCTGAAAAAGCAAAGTCGATCCCCCCTTTCATTGAATCGGGGCTGAAACGGATGTCGTTTTGCAACGCGCTTTTGGTCGCGAAAACGCTGGCCGGCAATCCCTGTGCGACATAGTAAGCCTTAATTCCCTCAGCCCTTGCAATGCCCAGATCCGGCCAGGTCGTATTGTTGGTTTCGGAAGCCGCGTAGTAACCTGTAATGGTCACTGTTTTACCCGGATTCGCTTTCAGGTAATTTTTAAGCGAGTCCAACTCTGCCCGAACTGCTGAAAAATTAGCTTCAGAGCCCGATTTCGCAAAACCAAAATTCCCTGGCGCAGTAAGCGATAAATTCGATCCATCCATAATATGCAGGGGCGAAATATTGGTTTCCTCAGAAGGAATACCAGCGGAAACCAAAGGAGCATCGCAAAGCTGCTTGATTCTGCACGTATGCCACCAGGCAGATCCAGCCATCCATATGGCAAGTGCAATCCACCACAAAGCGTTGTTTTTCGACATATAGGAACAGTTTAGGTTAATGAAAGATTGAAAATCGATATTCGAGTTTACACATTTTACTCAATTATTTAGTAAAATGTTTACATTTTTTTACCATCAATCTCCACAACCAATTCGAATTAATGCCGGTAAACCCTACTTGATAGTTAATCTGCCGGGGTTCGGATGGCTGGTGGATCGAATTTTCATCCCAGGTGCCGAACACAAACAAGCAAAAAATCCACTCCGAAATAATTCAGAATGGATTATCCTTAGTAAACTCTAAAACTCTATCACCCGGGATAGAATCTGGTCAAAAATTAAACAACAAATATACTTCAATGTTTTTCATAAAAACAAAGTGCTGACTATCAATAAATAGAATCCGAAAAAGCATAGAATAAGTTCTATAAAATAATATTGTTCTACAAACAGAGGCTATCACTAAAAAATAATTCAATCGTGTTTTTAACGCAATAAGTTATCCACTCCACTTCTACTTCTATTGAAGGCAACATCAAACCCGCTGCATGTATCACAAATGTCCAGGGTAAAACTATTTATAAAATAAACTTCGATAAAAAATAAATACGTAAAATTACTTGCTCATAAATCAATTATATTTTTTAAATTCATTTAACAAAATCTGACAACCAGATTGACAATACGATGTTGTTTGATAGGTGGCGATCTATCAAATAATGCCGGACGCGGCCTTATGGATATCTTGAAAATATTCTTTCAACTAAAAACCATTTGAATTAATTCGACTTACTACTGAGCTCCCTCCTCCAAGCGGATTTTCCATCATTCATTAAACAAACCAAGCTATGGAAACGATTGTATGTGCTTTCGAAAAGGGGAAAAGGTCAATCATGCCATTTATTCTTCTCCTGGTGTTTTTGTCGGGTAGCATTTCTTCAAATGCCCAGTTTTATCAGAGAGTGTACGCTAATAGCTCGAGTGGGACAGATATAAGCCCGGATTTGCTTTCCGGATTATTGGCAGCCGTGTCCGACCCGTCCAACGCGGTGGACGGGAATATCGAAACAGCATCGGAGCTTTTTACGACCACTGGCGGGCTGGGATTGGTGCAGTCCTATCAAAACGTGCGATTCCCGACCGCTGACCTCCCAGCCACTCCTTCCACCCCGGTTATGGTCAAAATAGAAACAGGTGGTTCACTAGTTGACCTTATCGGTGGAATTGAAGTTCAGGCTACGTTGAATGGGGTGCCGACAGGCCTTCTTGTCGATGATTCCAATTTGCTGACGTTGCTGGGAGGCAGCGTTCTATCCTCGGGAAAAAATATCTTTGAGATTTCTTTCGTCCCCAATGCGTTATACGATGGAGTCAGGGTCAAAGTTTCTCCGTTGGCGGGAATCGGTGTGGTAGCGAAATTATACCATGCCTATTTCCTTAAACCTGCCACCTCCACCAGCCGTTGCGATGCGCCGGTCGATGTACTTTACGGTGTAAACGGATCAATCGCCAATGTGCTCGACGGAATCTCCAACCCCTATGCCGCGCTGAGCGGCACCACGCCGCCGAGCCGGATCAACACAGGTGCAACCGTCGCAGGTAATATTTATGAGACCGTGGTATTCTCTGGGGCAATGAGCGGAACAGCCGAGATGACTATTTCAATCCCGCCCAGTACGGTTTCAGCTTCTGTGCTCAACCAGATTTCACTGGAACTATACCATGGGGATGCTCTGGTAGCCCAGCATACCCTGAACTCATTGTTAAGCCTTGATTTACTGGGACTTTTGCAAAATGGTAACACGGTTACGTTCAGGTCTCCGGGAACAGTCACCTTCGACCGGGTACGGATTGGCACAACCGGAGTGATTTCCGCGTTTGCCGATTTATCGATCCACGAGGTCAGGCGGCTACTCCCTCCCCCAACGGTTACCACTGGCAATCACACGATTTATTTGGGACAGACCGCCTCGTTGACAGCGGCTTCTTTACACTCCAGCGATTTTCTGCGTTGGCGAAATGCCGCCGGAAATACACCGTTAGCCACGGGCTCACCTTTTAACGTATCGCCATTGCATACCACCGATTATCAGGTCACCGCTGCGCTCAGTCAAACATGTCCGACAGAATCCTCGCCTGCGATTGCCCGGGTAACGGTACTCCTTCCGCCGGATACATTCACCAATCCCGCAGCAGGAACAGCCGGGTCTCCATACAGTGGCTTTTTGGTTGCGTCCGGAGGCACTCCTGGTCAGAACCTCACCTATGCGGCCTCTGATCCGTCCAATCTCCCTCCCGGGATCATCCTGAACCCCGACGGAACGATAAAAGGCACACCAACAAGGGCAGGTACCTTCAGCATCCCGGTAGTGGTCACCAATTCAGATTTGGGACTGATTGCCGTTACCCATACTTACCAGCTGGTTATCCAGACATCACTACCCGTCGAACTTTCCGATTTTATGGTGCAGCGGGAAGGAAATACCGCTTTGATCACGTGGACCACCGTTTCGGAAACCAACAGCAAATGGTTTGGAATAGAAAGAAGCGGCGATGGAAAACAATGGATACTGATCGGAAATATGCCAGCGGGCATTGAAAGTAAGGTGGTTAAGACTTACCGCTTTGCAGATCTCCAACCCGGCGATGGTATTAATTACTATCGCCTGAAAATGGTCGATCTGGATGACACTTTTGCTTACAGCAGCATGAAGACATTGGATTTCGATCCGGGCAGAAAGACTGATTTACCTTACCCCAATCCGGCCAATGAATGGGTAAATGTTTCGCGAACTGTGCCTGTCTATACCGATAAAATAGAGATTACTGATTTGAGAGGAATAAAAGTTTGGGGTTCCGAAAAACCTGATACGAGCATCAATGTATCTAAACTAACGAACGGCATTTACATTTTAAAGCTGGTTACGTCGGAAGGTTCGGTGATTACCAATAGAATTGTAATCAAACATTGATGTATTTGTCTTTATATTAAAAAAAGACGCTGCCGGCCGGCAAATTCCATCAGTCCCCGGAAATTAAAATTCTTATTGACGTGCATATGGCATAAAATTTAGAGCCTGCATAAAAATAACTTCATAAAAAAGGAAGGTAAAGTGAAAAGATAAAGGCGTATTGTCGTCGGATGGACAAAACAATCTTTACGGGAAGGAGCAATGCCCGTGACGTTTGATTGCCCGCAATCATCCCGGTTTGTTGGTAGATGACCAGTTCGCACGGCATCAAAAATAAAAGTCCGCCTAAATGTAGGCGGGCTTTGAATCACTACTCGTACGTTAATCCGACATTACTGCCGATTACAAAGGTATAAGGCTCTGAGTTCAGGAGTTCCAACATTTTTTCACTTTATCAATAGAATTAGTTTGGCACAATGTGCAGCAATGAGTGTTTATCACCAGCGGTTCTTCAAATTTGCTGGCCATCCCATTAAAAATTTGGACTCTTCAGCAAAAGTCTCACCCCATTTTTTCACCGATATTTGTGCCGCTCAGCAATCCGGGATGCACCGAAATCACAGATAATGGAAAAACAAATCTATCCTGAAGTGACAGCCCGCAGCAGCGGCGAATCTTTAAGGGACACTGAATGCACATCAACAACTTTCTCTTCTGTCCAAAAAATTGCTACATGAAAGTAATCATCACAGGCTCCACGGGAATGGTAGGCGAAGGCGTTTTAATCGAATGCCTGCAAAATGAAAAAGTATCAAAGGTACTGAGTATTTCAAGAAAGCCCTGCGGCATTGTACATCCGAAACTGAAAGAACTGCAAGTCGCCGATTTTACGAAATTGTCGGAATATGAAAATGACATCAGCGGTTATGATGCCTGTTTCTATTGTGCCGGTGTCAGTGCGGCAGGGATGAAGGAAGATCAATATCACTACATCGCTTACGATACAACGATGGCTTTTGCAAATGCACTCTAAAAGTCAATCGACAACTTACATTCTGTTTTGTGTAGGCAGAAGCACTGATAGCTCAGAACTTGGAAAGGTAATGTGGGCAAGCGTGAAGGGTAAAACCGAAAATGCTTTGATGAGAATTCCATTTAAGAATGAATACAATTTTCGCCCTGCCGGAATGCTACCGTTTGCGCAGCAGAAAATGCAAAGGCGTTTTATGTTGTGATCATAAAGGTCATAAAGCTCTTTTCTCCTGCGAGTGTTCTGTCACTTTCAGAAATCGGAAAGGCAATGATAAATGCCGCTTCGCAAGGTGCCTCCAAACGGATATTGGAAGTGAAAGATATCAAAGCATTAGCATCATGAAGAGGCTTTTTGCGATGCTCAGAAGAACTTGGATAATTCGTACAGGCCTCGTTGCGGTGCTTGCATTACAAAGACGATGGGTTTAGAAATATTGTAGAAACACCCGCACTGAGTGAAGGGTATTCTATTATTAGAAAAAGCTACAACACATTGTTTGAAGAACATCCTCGTCGCACACCTGTGGACAGCCTGCCATTTGTAAAAACAGACTTAAAAGCATTGCTGCCCCAAATTCCTCTTATCAGACTTGGAATTATTTTCTCATATATTCTTCCAGCTTTTGCCAATCATCCTTGTACATCCAACTGGACGCCCGATACGAATACTCAATTCCAAGTTGAGCAAAACTGTTTCTTTCTTGTAACGAGCAGACGATACGTTTGACCAGCCATTCGTCATCAAACCCGGCCCATTCACCTGCTACAATCAGTAAATTAGGATAAAGAACAGGAAAAACTTCATTTTTATCAATCGCTCTCACTTCATTAAAAGTATAGGGGCTCGCAATGAGTTCCGAAGCAATATATTCGAAATCACTTTCAAGAAGTTCAGTATCGAGATAAATCCGGGATAGTGCAAGCCAAACCGGTTTACGTTCTTCAATATTGGATGGGTCAAAAATAGGATGAAATGGGGCCACGATCTTGGTATTGAATTTATTATCGGAGATATCGCATGAGGCTCTCCATGCTATTTCAAAGGAGTTGGTCATCCAAATCCATTGGAGCCGACCAGAGTAGCAACTTACGACTTTTTGCAATTACACACGATGCATTTTTCGTAAAACTCGCATCTCAACATTGTCTACCTGTGCATTAAACTTTACCTGACCCACAACTTTTGCGTGTGGCTTTTCCCTCCCGCCTCGAAGCGGATCAGATACAATCCCTCAGTTCGACCACTCCTCTACAAGGCGTACTTTCCCACCCGGAGGCTGCCATCCCTTTCCGTGCCCAGCGAAAAGTTTCCCCTGCACTGGCACGGGGCGGCATCTGCGTATGGCGGGTCTTTTGCATAGCGGTATGTCCATCTAATATTAAATAGTTCATTAAATAATTTGGAAAACTATGGGGCGCTTTCCTCTTTTCGCTCAGTATGATGTTTTGATGTTACCATATTCCTGAAATACCAGCGCTTCCTAACGCAACAAATTAAAGTCAGGTTAAATATTGGTTAGCTTTAACCTGCCAATTGTACGCGATGAGAGGTCACTACCATTAAAGCTATAAAATTTTTAATTCTGAAATTTAAACATTTTTTCATTTTATCAATAAAATTAATTTGATGTAATATTTTGGATTCCGTGGCCCATCGGTCGCTTCTTGCCTAAGCATCTATTTTCTGTATATTCGATTCTCAACTGTACATGAGCATGATTCAAGAATTGGACTACACAAGCCGGGCCCGAAAATTTGTAACGCAGTATCCTGTAATAAGCCACATATCGCCACAAACCAGCTTTTGGACAGTTGCATATGTTTTATTTGCAATAATCATTCACATTACCAGCCTCAACTTCTCAATTGTCTACTCCACGCAGATGGATACCCGTGCATGGTCTGTTGTTTTGATGGGCGGAATAATTGGCGCTTTATACGGCAGTACGCTGGGTATGTTAGACTATTTCTTTGACAGACAGTTTTTCCGAAACAAACCGTTGGGAAGAATTATTATACTGAAAGCTTTCCTTTCACTGGTCCTGTTGATTATATGCTTTAACCTGATGCGTTTTGTGCTTTTTCAGGCCATACTTGCTCCTATGCTTACCGGGATTGTCCCCGATAATAGAATTACAGACGTTTTTTGGGGTAATTTATTCCTGATGGTTTTGATTTACAGTTTTTTCATGACCCTGATCATCACTTTTATTATCCAGGTAAATAAAAAATACGGCCCGGGCGTCCTGTTACCCTTATTACTGGGCAAATACCGAAACCCCCGGGAGGAGGAAAGAGCCTTTATGTTCATGGATCTTAAATCATCCACCGCCATTGCCGAGGCGTTGGGGCACCTAAAGTACAGCAGCTTCATAAGGGATTGTTTTATGGACATTAACCATGTACTGCATTCGTACAATGCGGAAGTGTATCAGTACGTAGGCGACGAAATTGTGATTAGTTGGAGAGTAAACAACCATATAGACTATCGATCCTGCGTACAATTCTTTTTTGCTTGCGAGATACAGTTCGAATTGCGAAGGGATGATTATGTAAAAAATTACGGTCTTATGCCCAGCTTTAAAGCGGGCTTACACATGGGCAAAGTAACCGCAGTGGAGATCGGAGAAATAAAAAGGGACATCGCCTATCATGGAGATACATTAAACACTACCGCGAGGATACAAAGCATGTGTAATGAATATGGCAGAAAACTCCTGGTATCCGCTTATTTCATTGAAACAGGCAAGTTAAGTGAAGTTTATATTACGGAAGAACTTGGCAAGGTGATGTTGAGAGGAAAAACGGAACCTGTTGACATACTAAGCATAAACAACCGGAAGAGCTAAGATATTCTTTGGCAGCTCGCATCCCGGGAATGACTAATTAGTGAATTAATTAAGGTTTAAAACTAAAAAAATTAAACCCTGTTGAATAACAAGTCAAAATATCTTTGTTCATGCCATGAGGCTATACTTTCAACTTATGAGGAGCATGAGATTCATGAAATTGTAGTTATCAGGAAAATGGGCCACAAGTGGCACATCAAGAGGGTAAAACAGGATAAACACTGGTCAGCTCAGGCCAGTGTTTTTGTAACTGAATTCAGGCATAGTATACAAATACTAATCAAACGGGTAATGGTTAATGAGGCTTTTCATTTTTATGGAGCCTCATTTTTTTACACAGACAGTTTGTTCAAAATACGCCCCTGCCCCTAATCAACTGCTTCCATCCATTTTGCCGCATACAGTTATATCGATCATAGTAAACAGCCGCTCAATGCGGGTTATGATGTTCCAGACAGGCACGGTCCGGTACTTGTAGCGGTGATATCAACAAGGGAATCAATCCAATTCAACCGTTGTAGGTTTACGGCAATGGTTAAAAAATTAAAATCAAAACTAAAAAAATTAATCCCTGTGCCCTGGACGGCCAAAGTACCTTTGCCCTGAGTCGCAAGGCTACACTTCAATCTGGTAGTAGCATAAGCATGATGAAGTAATAGCCTTGCTTTTATGTGTCTTTTGTGGCATGTATTAGGGTTACATGGAGGAAACGCTGGCCTGTCTTCGGCCAGCGTTTTTACAACCGGGTGGAGACGTCAGTATCCAAATGGCCGTAAAACGAGCAGTAGTTAATGAGGCTTTTCTGTTTTAAGCAACCTCATTTTTTTCAATCAAAACAGTTTGTATAAAATACGAGAAAAAACATTGACCAAACTTAGGCCAGTGTTTTTAAAGCCAGGTCAATAAGTTGGAACGGAAGAATACTTACTGGTTAAATGGTGAACAATTGAGTGGTTAATGAGGCTTCTCAGTTAGGTGAGGTGGCTCCGAAAATCGGCACACATTTTTGCACAACATGATGCAAAATGAAAGACCCCAAATCGGTAAAAACTCGCAAAAGCTACGATGCTGAGTTCAAACAGGAAATGACCAGAATGCTGGCTTCCGGCAGGAGCGCCAAGGAAATCTCGGAGGCGTTTGGAATTGCCGAGAATCTTCTCTATCGTTGGAAGAGAATGGCAACAAAAAAGACAAAATCGAATAGCGAAGCAGATCGCAACGACAAAGCAGCGAAACTGGCTGCGGAAGTTGCTAAACTACGGGCTGAAAATGAACGCCTAAAAACCGACCGCGAAATCCTAAAAAAAG
>NZ_JCANTY010000022.1:0-23623 GCF_059568735.1 Dyadobacter ginsengisoli DSM 21015 | reverse complement strand
ACGCATCGATTTCCTCAAAACCACATCACACAAGCTATTTTCGGAAATTCGGTTACCTAATTTAGAAAATCAGATAGGTAACCGAAACGGTAACCGAATCGGATAGGTTACTTTGATCAGGAATGATTCACAAATTTTGAAACAAGCTGATTTTCAGAACAATTTAAAACAAAAAAGCGCCCTTTGAGGCGCTTTTAGTGATCCCGCTGGAATCGCAAAATATTGACGAAAGTCGTTGATTGTCAGATGTCTTATTCAAGTGGATCGAATAGGTGACTGATTTGGGGACCGAATGAAATGACTGTATTTGGCTTCAATTCAAATATTCTCCGTATCAAATTTAGTCGTTTACAATTGTTTATCCAAAGAGTGCTCAGCAAGGTGACTTAACTGGCCTAACATATTCTTTGCTACTTTTACGACTGAGAGCGTCTCTTTTCCAATAAGTATGTCAGTAGAGAATTTTCCATGCCCTTGTTGCGACTATAAGACATTTGAGGATAAACCCAATGGTACCTACGTGATTTGTCCGGTTTGTTTTTGGGAGGATGATCCAGTTCAGCTCAGCGATGTCGACTACGAGGGTGGGGCAAACCGGGTTTCCTTGAGGCAAGGGCAGCGTAATTATTTGGAGTTCGGCGCTTGCCAAAGAGAACTGGCTACCCGTGTTAGAAAACCAAGGGATGAGGAGGAACAGGATGAAGGTGTTCGGGAGCCATTGGAGAGGGCTCTTTTGAGGCGCAGAGTAAAGCCAGGTATGATCGTGCATTCAGATCGAGGGGGCCAATATCTGTCGCACAAAATGAAAAAACTGATTAAGACCTTTAAGCTGAAACAGAACGGTCCGCCGCGCGGCATGTCCCGCGCCGATGATCCATATGACAATGCTTGGGCCGAATCATTTTGGAGCAGACTGAAGGCAGAACTGAATATGCCGAAAGGTGGATATGAAAGCCTAGATAAATTGAAGACCGTCCTACTTGAATACATTGACGGATACTATAATACCAGAAGACTGCACTCATCTTTGAATTACTTAAATCCAGTAGATTTTGAGGCCGAATACTACCGCCAAACGGGATAAAATTGAAGTTTTAGATATTTACTAACCCGCAAAAGTGTAAACCAAAACGGAACCACGTCAGTCAACTAAGTGGGTGCAGCCTCAGTGCTGGAGCTTAACATAAGTTTGGTTTTGTAGCCGCTTAGGCTGTCTAAAAAGTCCGGTTGTTAAAACGAAAAATGACGTACGCCGCGCTTTAAGCGATTCTTGCAGTTAGGGCGCCAGTAGTCTGAATTATTAAGTGTTTCACAAGCAGCTGAATTTTTGATCTTAGCCAACAGGCAGTTTACAGGAACATAGCCAGGATTTCTCACTACAAGGGTAATGGCAGACTTTATTTTGAGCGTCGGTAACTAGTTGAGTATGTTGAGAGATGTAAATACATTGGTACCCTCTAGGATTGTGGGAAAGGATGTCTTTGTTAGCTATTTCATGAGCTCTTCATGCGTCCCCGCCAAATTAAAAAACCGGTAACGGGTAACGAGGCTGAAATAAGGCTGACCAGAAAAGCTATGGCAATTCCTGCCACACCAAAAACAGTGCCCCTGTGGATGTCGTAATTGATCGCATAAAGTTTGTCACCGTTATTTTTTCGGGCGAAAGAATCTGTTTTCAATACACTGCCTGAATACTGATCAATGGTCAGTGTATTGCTTTTGTAATACTCTTCCCCGGGATACCGAATGGACACGTAGCATGTCCCTGCTTTTCCGGCAGGTTTGTCTATAAAATAGCTATCGGCGCCTGGCATGTTTTCCCTTGCCACCGCAAGAACCTGATCCAACGAAACGGGATGCCGATTGGATGTCGTATCCGAAAATAGCGCAGGTGCAGTTTCGGTGGTTTGTCCGGCATTGGCGATAAACCTTGCTGAGTGATTGAACCACTTAAAAACCCACATGAGCCCGGTCAAGGCAATCACGAGGGCGATTATGCAGACGTAGAAACCGAGAATACTGTGAAGATCGTAGTTTTGCCTTTTCCATCTGGTAGTTGCTTTCCAGCGAAAAATGAACCGCTGTTTAGCAGCAGCCTTGTTTTTGGGAAACCAAAGGAAAATGCCCGAAAAAAGCATCAGGACAAAAATAGCAGTGCCCCAGCCTGTGATCTGCCTACCAACTTCTCCCAGAAAAAGGTTATAGTGGAAAAATTCGACCAGTGTAAAAAATTCATATTTGCTGTCTTCCACATAAACAACATTTCCGTCATACGGGTTGACAGTCACGTTGTAACGACACAATACCTGGCCAAAATAAGTAAAGGCACCGGGATCAAAAGCGTAGGCGCCGAACTGGTAAGCCATATTTCTGGATGCAGGAATGTAAATACGGTTGACCTTGCATGCTATATCCGGCAAAGCGCCTTGTGCGATCACCTGCAGACTTTCAAGTGACAATGGTTTCCCCGGGCCGGGATTAATTTCATGGCGGCTTTTATAGATCAAAGGCCTGATCTGGCCTTCGAAAGCATAAATAGCACCAGTTGTACCCAGGAGAAACACCACGAGCCCGGACAAAAGCCCGAGCCAGAGATGAATAGTCCTGACGATCTTTCGTAAAGACATAAGCGGGTCAGAATCTATAACCCACACTTATCCTGAAATTCGCACCCGGCATTGACATATAATAAAATTCGCCGCCTGTCCCATTTCTCCTGTCAAAATAACCGTACACATTAAAAGCATTGGTAATATTGTCCAGGTTCAGAGCAAATGCCAGTTTGCCTATATTATAATAAAGAGCGGCATTCAGCGATTTGAAATCCGGTAAAGTAGTGTAGTTCAAATCAGTGGGCACTTTTTTGATGGCCAGCACATTTCGTTTTGCATAATGGGAATAGCCTAATCCTAACCCAAGCCCTTTCAGATCGCCCGACAGCACTTTGTATCTGATCCATGTATTGAAAGTATGCAGCGGGCTTTGCTGGCGGGATCCAACCACAGAAGGATCGGTATCCGCAGTAACCTGCACATCGGTATAAGCGTAATTAGCCATGACATTGAAGTTTTTGGTAACATTCCCAAGAATGTCTACTTCCACACCTTTGCTTTGGACTTCGCCCTGCTGGATTGAGAAACCTGTATTGACCGGATCGGCGGTAAGGGCGTTTTGTTTGATGATATTAAAATAGGCTACCTGTGTGAACAGCTTTTTGCTGAACCATTCCCTTTTGATACCCAACTCCATGTTGTTGCCTTTCAGTGGCTTGAAGTCCCTTTTGTCGAAAGTCTGGCCGGCCTGCGCGATAAACGCGCGGTCGTAAAGTGCATATACTGTCGTGTTTGCGATCGGGGTCAGTACCAGCCCGAACCTGGGCGTAAAAACATGCTCTTTCTGCAGTTTAGGAGAACCAAAACTGTAGTAGGTATAACGTCCAGCCAAAGTGAGCTGTAACCATGAAACCGGGCTTATCACATCCTGCAGATATACTGCCTGCCAGGAAACCGTAGACGGCGCATTATACGACGTTGCCGCCGCTATGTTGAGTGTATCAAAGGATTGCGGATTCAAACGGTACTGGGGATTGTTCACATCCAGCGGAAAAATACCGCTGATGAAAACGCTGCTGCCGGAAGCCTCCTGCTTTGCGCCGTCGTAGCCAATCATCAATTTGTGATTGAGGAACCCTGTATTGAAACTGCCATTCAGAAATACCTGGGCTGTTAAGGTATTCCCTTTCAAATACGATTCACGGTATTGACGATCCAGCAAACCGGCATCGGTTACGGCAGCACGGGAAGTCATGTTTTTACGGTCCGATATTTGTCTGATGGCGCTGATCTGCGCGGTAACATTCCACTTGGCATTCATAGTGTGGTTGATCACAGCAAGGCCGTAGTGCGATTTTAGTGTTGATAAGGGCGTGGCCGGATCTTCTACAGCGAAGTTTCGCGGTAAAAACTTTCCGCCGTTTACTGAGCTGATGGTTGGGTCGACGCCTTTCAATCCCACAAAATCTCCATTGTATTCAAAAGTGAAGGAGGTTTTTTCGTCAAACTCGTACCGCAGAACCGGCGCGATGCTGAAACGGTTGTTTTCAGAAAAATCGATCTGTGTACCCGACTTCCTTCCCATCAAATTGACGCGATAAAACAGTTTTTTCCCAAGCGGACCTGTGACATCCGTTGATGCCCTGAACAGTCCGAAGCTTCCCGTCGACAGCTCGACGGACTGCTGCTGGCGGCGGAGCGGCTTTTTTGTAACAACATTGTACATACCACCCGGCTCTCCCTGGCTCAGCATAAAACCGGCAGGGCCTTTTATGAACTCAATATTTTCGACATAGCTCATATCTTCCTCTATACCCAGATAAGGTATTGTTGTGGATACGCCGTTACGCATTTTGTTGTTAGTAGCCCGCGTCCCACGAATTGCGAAATCGGTGTACGTATTGATATATGGATACAACGTGGTGACCCCGCTCACATTTCTCGCAACGTCGGTGGTGGTAAAAATCTGCTGATCTTTGAGCAGTTCGCTGCTGATCACAATGATGTTCTGAGGAGTCTCCATGATAGGCGACTGAATGCGTAACGACTGCGATGGCATATCGCGCTTGTAGCTGTCTTTGTTGCCCGTCACGATAACTTCTTGCAGGATCTTGTTATCCTCGTTCAAAAACACAGCAGGTAATACCACCGTTTCCTCTTTGACGATCTGCACAACGGACTCAATCGGTTCGTAGCCGAGAAGCTGCACGATAACCGTATGCTCTCCAACAGAAATATTTTTGATCACAAATTCACCTTTTTCATTGGTCTGGGTTCCTTTGCCCGTTCCCCTGATGGTTACGTTCACAAACTCGCCGGGTTTTCCGTCCGAAGTTTTTACGGAACCTCTCAGATGCCCCCTGCCCTCTGCCTGTGCTATAATCTGTATCTTGCTGCCCTGCACTTTGACACGCTCAGCCGCATCTCCGATCAGTTGCTTCAGCACCTCCTTCACGGTAACATCTTGTACATGAAGGGATATTTTTCTGTTGGTATTCAGGTAAGTGCCGCTATACGAAAATGTACAGCTGGCTTGTTCACTAATTGCGTCTAGTGCGTGGTCCAGCATGACGTCGCTGAGTGCCAGCGTAACGCGTTTTTGAAGGATGGAAGATTCCTGGGCGGGGCATAAAAAGGGGGTCGCCGCTAAAAAGACGACGATCATAAGTAGAGTTTTCATTAATTTTGTTTCAAGTGTTTAATAGAATTATTGAACATGCTGGCCTGAGTGTGATAGTTTGCAAGACGGCTCACTCTGGCCTGTCTCTTTCATCCGATGGGTGAAAGAGACTTTTTCAAGGGGGATTGATCTGCGTGTACATACTGATTTATTAATTTATAATCACCTGGTTATCCCGTTGCGCGTAGTTAAATTTCATGACTGCTGCCATATCATCCAGAACCATTGTCAGTGATGCATTTTCAAAACTTCCTGTGTAGATCACTTCCTGCAATTTTTGCCGCTTTACAGTGAGCCGAACACCATACCACCTTTCGATCGTCTTGGAGACCTCGCGTAAAGAATTATCCTTAAAAATCATGCGATTGTGCACCCATGCGGCCTGTGTAGCCGCAAAAACCCGCCGTCGCTCCAAATGTCCACGGTATAGGTTATACGAAGCTGAGTTTCCGGCAGGCAGTATCTCGTGCTGGCCACCTTTGAGATCCGAAAATCTTACGAGCCCCTCGGTCACAGAAACCAAAGTGTTCTCGTTCGGATAGGCTTTGAGGTCAAAAGCTGTACCTAGTACCCGGGTTTTCGTGTGAGCTGTGGATACGGTAAATGGTCGGTCTGCATCTTTGGTTACCTGAAAATAGGCCTCGCCTGTCAGGTAAATTGCCCTCGATGTATCCGTAAATCTGCCAGGAAACTTAATCTCGCTCCCGGCATTGAGATACACTAGTGAGCTGTCGGGCAGATAAAAACGCTTCTTTTCCCCGTTGCGGGCTTTAATAACGGTGTATGAGGTGCTTTGGCCTGCTTCCGGTTTCTGATCGTGAAAAACCTTATTGCTAAAAAAAATGAAAATAGCTGCAAGCAATAAACTGGCCGCGATACCCGATGCCCATGCATACCCGATTTTCCACGGCTGTTTTGCAAGACTAGTATTGGCGTCTTTTCCGGGTAAGCCGTTCCATATTTTTTTCCTGAGCTCGGCACGCTGTTCCGGATGAATGTAATTGTGCACCTGCTCTACATCCTCTCCGCCCAGCCACCGTTCCACGGCCTGTTGTTCAGTGGGTGTACACTGCCCTTGGTGGTATCTTTTGATGAGTTCAGGAGTTATTTGCATGGTCTGAAATTAAATGGTCGACTGCCCTATATGATTAAGTTGCAATCGATCACGTCTTCCCCCAATGCATTGAAAAAAATAAATTTTATTCTAGATAAGCTGCCAGTTCGGTACGAAGTACACGCAGCGCCCTGGTGATCTGATTCTCCACCGTTTTTTCGGAAATATCGAGAGATAGGGCTATCTGTCTGTTATTCATCCCCTGTTCGCGGCTCAGGCGATATACCTTCTGGCATTGAGGCGGTAGCTCGCTCACCACGTTGGATACCTTTTCGGACAAGGCATCGTAGTAGACCTGATTTTCAGTATAGTTGTCACTTCCGACGGACAGATAGCCAACTTCCTCAAAATTTCTCTTCTGAATTGAAACATTGCGTAAATGTTCAAACGCTTTTAATCTGGCTGCCCTCACAAGATAGTTTTCCATACTGGTTTTAACCAGAAGAGTATCACGTCGTTCCCAAATAGACCTGAATATATCCTGTACAAGTTCTGCCGCTATATCACTGTCCAGCAGGTAATGGAAACAAATGTTATACAATCTCTCCCAATACTTCTCGAATAGCTGCTCGAAAGAGCTTTCGTCAGACCCAAGCATCATAAGTATTTATTTAGATCAATTCTAAACACAAAAGTGCGAGTTTAGAAGTAGAACACAAAATTTACTTATCAAATAATGTTTCAGACACCATATTCAAAATAGTTGTTTCCCTACTCGAAGCAGGCTGTAAGTTCATGTTCAATGTCATAGCACGCTGGGCAAGGCAATTTGACATATTTAGCAATGAAATAATGGATACAAAGATTGCAAAGTGTTTCATGATCGGAAAGTAGCAGGCAAATGTAACCACTACTATAATAATTATTGCAACGTGGTTGCACGTTAAAAATATCACAGCTTTATTTGCAACATTGTTTCATATAGAGCGACGAAATGCTGGCCGGAAGTTTGGTTTGATGAAGATACGTGTACTTGTTTGCTTGATGACATTGCTATTTGTCCCGCTGACGGCGCTAACAGGGCAGTCCTTGTCTGGCAAAGTTGTCGGCAGTACAGGCCAGCCGCTGATTGGTGCAACGGTTACATTAATGCCTGGCGAGCTTACCAGGCTGAGTGATGCAGACGGCACTTTTGTGTTTAATGAGGCTGAAAAAGGAAATTATTACCTGAGTGTTTCCTTTGTAGGTTTCAGATCGATCACCGGATCAGTTACCATCAAATCAGAACCTGTCTCCCTTGGGGATCTGGCGCTCGAAGCTGATGCAGCCCAATTAAAGGAAGTCACTGTCAAAGACAACTATGAGCAGCTGCGCCAGCAGCAGGTTTCACTCAACATTGATATTGTCAGCGCAGACTATTTGAGACGTAATCTAGGCGGGAGCCTGATGCAGTCCCTTGAAAAGCTACCCGGCGTTAAAACAATCGGTATCGGCTCGGGTGGCTCAAAGCCACTGATCCGTGGACTTGGCTTTAACCAGGTGGTAGTCATTGAGAACGGCGTGCGCCATGAAGGGCAACAATGGGGGGCTGATCATGCATTAGAAATCGACCAGTTTGCTGCGGGTAGGGTAGAAGTGATCAAAGGCCCATCGGCATTCCTGTATGGATCTGAGGCTATTGGTGGGGCTATTGACATTAAACCAGCAGCAGTTCCGGGTGCGGGCTCGGCAGGTGGCGCCATAGATCTGACAGCCAAAAGCAATAACGGTTTATATGGTGGTTCATTCAATCTTTATGGAAGAAATGACCGCCTGTTTGCAAACGCTCGCGTGACCTGGCAAACGTATGGTGACTACCGTGTGCCCGCCGATTCTATATTTGTTTACGATTATGGGGCGGCGCTTTACAAGAACAGGCTGCGAAATACTGCAGGGCAGGAGCAGAACATGCATTTAAGGGCGGGCTGGGTCACAGCGCCTTTTGAATCCATAATTTACATCAGCAATACATTCAGCAAAAGTGGCTTTTTTGCCAATGCGCATGGGTTGGAGCCACGCAGGGTTGACCTGAATTTGCACGACGGCTCATCCAGAGACATCCAGCTGCCTTCTCAGCAGGTTTCACATACGAAGGTGATCAACCGTAGTGAACTACGCTACGGACAGAACCGGTTGAATGTCGAGCTTGGTTACCAGCATAATTTCCGTCAGGAGCACAGCCAGTATGTCAACCACGGCTATATGCCACCGGTTTACCCATCCGAGCAGTCTGCACTCGAAATTTTGGAGCGGCAGTATGACAAGAGCGTTTTCTCAGTCAATGTAAAAAATGAAAGTCTTATAGGCAGGCATACACTGACCTTTGGAGCAAGCGGCGAGCATCAGTACAATACCATTGGCGGCTGGGGCTTCTTGATCCCGGCATTCTCGCAAAGTAGCGCTGGCGCTTTTGTCCTGGATAAATTCAAGGTCAATGAAAAGCTGCTCCTGCAAGGCGCACTCAGATACGATTATGGTAGCATCAATATTAAAGAATACAAAGACTGGTTCACATCACAGCCAGAAAACGGCACGCACACTTACCTGACACGCGCGGAAGCCATTACACGCACATTTAACAGTGTCAACTGGTCCGCAGGTCTTAACTATACGCCGGGAGCGTTTTTTCTCAAATTTAATGCGGGCAGCGGCTTCCGAATGCCGATTGCAAAAGAGCTGGTTGCCAACGGGGGCAATTATCATTACTTCCGCTATGAAAAAGGGGATGCTTCCTTGTCCGCTGAAAAATCCTATCAGCTCGATCTTGGCGTGGGGGTTAACAGTGAAAAGCTCACCGCGCAGCTCACGCCGTTTTTTAACTATTTCCCCAACCACATATATCTGAACCCTACCGCCCAACACGATTATTTCTACGGTGCTGGTAATCAGGTATTCAACTACGCGCAAAGCCGGGTGATGCGCTACGGCTCGGAGTTGCAGCTCTCATACAGCTTCTTGAAAAGCTGGAAAGCCGGGCTTGCAGCTGAATACCTTTACAGCAAGCAGCTTTCCGGGGCCAAGGAGGGCTACGGCTTGCCTTTTGCGCCGCCGCCTTCTGCGCCGGTAAGCCTGAGCTATGAGCCGCAGTGGGAGGAGCCCCTGACCGGTGCCCGCTGGTGTCCGCCAAAAAATTTGGGAGATTCTATGCATTTTCTGCTCGCCGGAGTGGTGAGTTTGCTCGGCAACAGGGCGGTCATCCGAATCATCTGCCTTCCAAAGGACATTTTGCTCATTCGCGGAAAATTTTTTTACGGTGGTTTAATCCCCAATCCTTCATTGCATAAATAATAGGAGTTAAGGTATCGGCATAGGGTTCTGCTTCATAGCAAATCTTAACAGGATAGTCCTGTATTATTGTCCTCCGAATAAGCTTATGCTCCTCCAGTTCCTTTAATTCCTTCGCCAATACCTTCGGTGTAATACCGGGAATACTTTCCTGAATATCTGTAAACCGATCGTTCCCCACAGAAATGGAGATGATTATCGGCAACTTCCATTTGCCATTAATTACATCAAGCGTGTCCCGGACAGGCTTGACAGTCTCAAGACAATCGCAGTATACTTTATTCTTTGCCATACGAATCATTAATTACACTTTCCTTTGGGAAGTCACTATACAAAGGAAAGTAATTTGGTGTAATTTTGCAAAAGAATTTATTCAGTATGTAGAAAATATGAAAATTGGAAAGCAAATGCTGATCGGCCTGCATTTGGGAAATGGATATGGGTCTCAGCTGGGATCATGGCGCATGCCGGGAGTGGATCCTGAAAATTATACAAGTTTTGATGCCAGAGTAAGACAGGCCCAGGCGGCAGAGCGTGGAAAATTTCAGTTTATCTTTTTGCCTGATGTTCCTGGCGCTGTTATGTCCGATATCGCAACCGAATCACCAGGTTTTAACCTGGATGTGATGATGACCCTGGCAGCAGTCGCCCGTGAAACCCAATATATTGGTCTGGTTGCTACCGGGTCTACTACATTTAACGAGCCTTTCAACCTGGCCAGACAATTCAAAGCTCTCGATGTGATGAGTCACGGACGGGTGGGCTGGAATGCCGTTACATCAAGCGGAGATGACGTTGCTGCAAATTATGGACTAAAAATTCCATCCAGTGAGGATCGTTATGGCCGTGCCCATGAGGTTATTCAGCTTGTCCAGGCTCTTTGGGGCAGCTGGGGGAAAGACGCCTGGGTGCGCGACCAACAGAGCGGCCAGTTTGCAAAGAAAATCAGATTCTTCCAATAAACTTCCAGGGTAAGTACGTCGGTTCACGAGGACCACTTTACATTCCACCATCGGCGCAGGGACAACCCGTCATCTTTCACGCTGGCGGCAGTCCCAATGCACATGAGTTGGCAGGGCGTTTTGCCGATGAGAGTTAGCATCCTGCTTGCTGCAAGCCAGCCTGTTTCTGCCAACTTTTACATATTCCCGAAATAAAGCCTGAAAATCGTTTAACTGAACCCTTGGACATCTCACCTGCTATCAGTGAGATTGTTTGCCTAACGAAATTCTGCACATAAGGTCCGATCCGCCAGTTGTGCTAATGCAGGTCGTTCAATTGATTCTGGCGAGCGTTGGACTTTGCTTGAGTTCAATTTTTTCTCAAAATGAATGAGCTGCTGATTTTGATTTACACCATATAAACGCTTTGTAATTTATAACATTATATTATATTGTTCGGAGTTTTATTAAAAATGCAGATGTTTATCTATTGAGTTATTAATAAAATTATTAAATTACTCTCCTTCCTATTTTTGCGGTATTTTCTACCAAATTTTAAGTCTATTTCAAGCCTTTAACCCTTAACTCAATCACTTATGCAGAAATTTTTACTCGGGCTTTCAACCATTCTGATGGTAAGTGTCCAGGCGGTTGCACAAAATGTCACCGGGAAAATCACGGGCAGTGCCGATGGCAAGCCTTTACCCGGCGTCTCAGTTCTCGTAAAAGGTACCACGACCGGTACCACCACCAATGCAGGTGGGCAATTCAGTATTAGTGCCGCTTCGGGCAGTTCGCTTATTGCTTCGTTTATCGGTTTTAAATCCCAGGAAATACCAATCGATGGCCGGATAGTTTATGATATTGTCCTGGAAGAAGACGCAACCGCGCTCGGGGAGGTGGTGGTGACCGCCCTGGGTATCAAGCAGGAAAAGAGGGCCATCGGTTATGCGGTGCAGGAAGTGAAGGGTGCCGATGTCACCGTGGCGTCTCCTGTCGATGTCGCGCAGGGGCTGATGGGGAAGGTCGCCGGTTTGAATATTTCGACGGGAAACGGGATCGGCAATGCATCGTCCCGCATTGTGATCCGGGGAAATAACAGTCTGACCGGTAACAACCAGCCGCTGATTGTAATCGACGGCGCGATCGTCGACAACAATCCGATTGCGCAATCCAACATCGGGATCCAGGACAACGTGCAGGACTGGGGAAACTACCTTAGCTACGTCAATATGGACAATGTTGAAAGCATTTCAGTATTGAAGGGGCCGAGTGCAGCGGCCTTGTACGGGGCTAGAGGCGCCAACGGCGTCCTGCTGATCACCAGCAAAAAGGGAATGGTGCAAAAAGGGATCGGTATCAATTACAATTTCTCCACCAATTTTTCAAACGTATACCGATTTATGGATGTACAGAATGAATATGGTGGCGGATTTGCTGCCGGGTTATGGACAGCCAGCCCCGAATTGCCCAAAACTGCCTCGGGCGAATATTATCTGCCCACGCTATACGGCGGTTCAAGCTACGGAACGGACGGCAGCGGGATTGGCGGCGTACACGGCACCATACCCGGAGGTTTCAATACCTGGGATATATTCAGCTGGTTTGGCGCAAGCGCGTCGTGGGGCCCACGGCTGGACGGCCAGATAGTACGCTGGTGGGACGGTGAACTGAGACCTTACTCGCCTCAGCCCGACAACCGGAAAGCCTATTACCGGGAAGGAAATGAGACTACACACAGCGTGTCGTTTTCTTCAGGGAATGAATTCGGGACCCTTCGACTGGCGCTATCCCGGACTGACGCCAGGGCTGTCGTACCCAATACTGGCAACAACAATACCAACTTGTCCCTCGGATCCAGCATCCAGATTTCCAAAGCATTATCGGCCGACGTGAATATTGGGTACAACCAAAATTACAGGTTGAATGCGCCTGAAATCGGGAACAACAGTTCCTGGGCCAAATTCTCGATTTATGGTATGTCGCGCGAATACAAACCGCTTGAAGAACAATACTACAAAAACCCGGACGGCTCCAAACGTGATTTTGGCAGTACATATCCGCACCAGGAATACGGCCGCGACCTGTACTGGCGATTCTTCGAGCAGAACAGTCGCCTGAACAGGGACGAGTTGCTTTCGACCATCAAACTGAATGCGAAAATTACACCCTGGCTGGATGCATTTGTAAGGACCTCCGCCAACCTGATTGCTGCCAAATTTGAAACGATCAATAATACATCCAACCCGGACAAGGTGTCGGGAGGGATGTACCAGAAGGATCTTGACAAAACTAAAATCTTCAACACTGACGTGATGGTGACAGCCCATAAGGACGATTTGTTCTTCGAAGGGTTTAATGCAAGCGTTTCCGCCATGTTAAACTCCTATTCCAATAAATTGACCGGGATGAGCGGAAAAAACAGCGGGAAGTTTCTGGTACCTGGTATTTATTCATTGAATAACATCGTCACGGCTGACAGGATTTATGTACCTGGCGATATCAACAACTGGAATGACTACCGGTATTATACCAGGGAAAGGAGATATGAAGTCGAGTCACAATCTGTATTGGGGATCTTAAATTTAAGTTATAAAAACTATCTGTTCCTGGAAGTGACCGGCAGGAATGATGTAAACTCTACCCTGACCCCGGAGAAAAATTCGACTTTCTATCCATCAGCAAGTCTTGGCTTTGTGTTTACCGATGCCTTCAATATGGGCAAAGCCAGCAATGCACTTTCTTATGGCAAGCTGCGGCTGGCCTATGGACGAAGCGCCAATGCGAGCGACCCTTATAAATTGGGTTTTACTTACGACGTCGGTTCGTTTGCCGGCCAGCCTACCAACTCGATACCTAGTACATTGAGCCCTCAGGAGCTGGGTTTCCAGACATCCAGCTCCATTGAGGTTGGTACCAATCTGTCGTTTTTAAAGGACAGGATCAATCTGGATTTTACCTATTATAACATCAAATCGGTTGATCAGATCCTCTCGGCCGACATCGCCCCTTCCTCCGGCGCCACCGTCGTGACATTCAACTCGGGTGAATTAAGAAACAGGGGTTTTGAATTTATCATTAATGCGTCGATCATCAAAAGAAACAACTTCGGATGGAACGTTACGCTCAACGGAGCCAAGAATGACAACCTGGTAATCTCGCTGGCCCCTGGAGTGCGGGAGCTGCGGATAGCAGACGTGTTTGGCAACCTGGGCGCATTTATGAAAGTGACGCCGGGCGAAAAATACGGGACTATCTATGGTACCGACTTCGTCAGGGATGCAAGCGGAAACAAATTATTATACAATGTCAAAGACGCTGCCGGCAACGTATATGGCACCAAGTACCAGGTGACCAATGAGCCGGTAGCGATCGGTAATGCAGCGCCCAAACTGACGGGCGGCGTCGGAAATACATTGAGATATAAGAATTTCAGCCTGTATGGACTGGTCGACTTCAAGTTGGGCGGGGACATTTATTCCATCGACCACTCCACTGCGATGGGAAGTGGCATAGCGCCCGAAACCGTGGTTGAAAGAAATGGCGGCGGGGTGCCATACACATTCCCTGATGGTACTACCGCCAATGTGGGCGTGGTGATGGATGGATATAATGTGGACGACGAGGAGATGAATAGCAGAGTGGTGCATCCGATCTACAAATATGCTGGCTCCTACGCAGGCTGGACACACCTCAACGTGCCGAGGAGTTTATCTGTTTTTGAGAATAGCTGGGCCAAAATGCGCGAAGTTTCCTTGTCGTACCGGGTACCAGAAAATGTGTTGACAAAGACGAAAATATTCCAGAGCCTGTCTGTGTCGATCATCGGCCGGAACCTGTTTTACCTGTATTCCAGCCTGCCGATCCACCTCAATCCCGAGGCGATCAACGGGGTAGGCAACGGACAGGGATTGCAGTGGTCGGGTATGCCCAGCATCAGATCCTACGGTGTAAGCCTCAAAGCTCAGTTTTAACTTCCAAACCTGAATATCAAAATGAAGACATATATCAAGAAAACAGCGCTGTTTTCGGCAGTAATCTGTTCGTTATCCATGTTTACTTCCTGTGAAAAGGATTTTGGCAGCCTCAACGATCCCTGGGAAAACAAGCAGTATACGGTAACCGTACCGCCTTTGTACAACAGTATCGTATCCAGCATGCCTGAGACAGGCAGAGGAATTGCCTCGGCGTTTTTATATCAGGCTACCCAGCTATCGACAAACTACGCCGCGTCGGGTTACCGGCTGGATAACATGGTAGGAGGGACCTGGGAAAATTATTACTTCGCGCTCGCCGATTACCGGAAAGCCATCGAGCTGATCGACGCCGACCCCGAGTCGGCCAGGTTGACCAACGTGAGGTATATGCTTCAAACGCTGACCGCGCTCAAAACGCTGAAAACAACCTCGCTGTTTGGTGATATGCCCTACTCAGAAGCCGCCAAATCGATGTATGGATCGAAATATTACCGGCCGGTTTACGACAAGCAGGCAGATATCTTCACAGCTGTCATGGCCGAACTGAAACAGGCCGTGGACGGTTTCAGCACCAGCGCCGACCAGTTATCGATGGGCCCGAGCGAAACCTTGCTTCAAAATGACATTGCAACCTGGGTCAAATTTGCCAATTCCATCAGGCTGAAATACGCGATGGTCATGCGGGGGAAAACCCCAACCGCCGCAGACGCCATTATTGCCGAGGCCCTGACAAAACCACTCTTGGGAGCAGATGAATATGTAGCCATCGACCCGGCTGCTATCGATGGCTTACAGTTCGACAGGGCGGGCAACTACAGGGGAAATTATTATGTAAGAATGGGTTCGACGATCTGGAACGCCATGTCGGCTACCAATGCCGAGGACGGATCGGGTATTTTTGATCTAAGGGCAAAAATCTTCTTCGAACCCAATAGCGACGGTAAGTGGAAGCCCTACCCGCAAAACCCGCCGTCCAACATACAGGCCGAAACACGAAACGATATTGACGGCGGCCTGAACGACCCTTATGCAGATGTGAGACTTACTACGTGGAAATCAGCCGGTACTTATTATTATTCACCGCTGAACATTTACTACGTCGGCGACAGGACCATTCCCGACCTGCTCATTACAGGGACAGAGATCAGTTTCCTGAAAGCGGAGATCTACAACCGGGGCATTGGCGGCACAGCGGCTAATCCGGCCAGCGCTAAACAATTTTACGAGGACGGCATTAGCTCCTCGGTCAGGTTTTGGTACAAAATCGCCAACCGGTCAACTGTTTGGACAGTCAATAAACCCGCCGCAACTCCTACCCCTGCCAGTCTGACTACGATGCTTGCCAATCCGGCGGTAGCATACAGTGCCACCCCCACTACGGCACTTGCGCAGATTTATAAGCAGAACTGGATCGCATTGTTCCACCAACCATTTGATGCCTGGATATTGCAGCGCCGGACAGGCAGTGCCACGCCAAACGTACCGCTCGCCCCAACCAGCGAATCTCTCAATTTCAACCGGCTGACCTATCCTTCGGCCGAGGTTACCTCCAATTTCGACAACTGGCGGGTCGTCACAGGAGGTACCGACGACAAGTCGGTTAAGCCTTGGTATATGCCTTAACTGGCAAGTATTGTGCATTAAGCTTGTTTGACTAGCCTTGGGGCTGCTCGTGATAAATCGGATTTATCACACGAGCAGCCTCCGGTTTTTTTATGGGAAGTTATCTCCCCATTACTATCCAGCAAACCCTCAGTCAACCTAAGGGACAGGGAATAGAAATTTTAAACCGTCAAAAAAAGAGCAAAAGAAAACGGTTGAAAGTTTCGCTAAAAGCTTAATTTTTCACCAACAATATATTTGAAAACGTGCAAACCTGGAATTCAGGCACACCTTAATCGGCTGCGCCTGGCTGAATGTATTAGTACTTTCTACCGTTACCAGGATTCGGACGTTTTCTGAGACGCTATATCTGACCTGTTTTGAAATGTTGAGCATGCGCAAATTAGGATAACTTTGCGCTCCTAGCTGCTGGGCAGGTCATGACCAGAATTCCGGAATATATATAAAATTGCATTCGGGAGCTGACTTTCCAGCCCTTCGTGGTCCGAGTTATACAACAGTGTTACATAATTACATAAAGGGTTATGAGCCGCACCTCAACTTGCATTTCTCACGCGTGTGGTGGCCGCGGGAAACGGTAAATGAGTTGCAAATTGATGACCGGGATCACATGCCAGTTGACGAGACTTTCCAGCTTTTTGGTCAGATTGGGTGTGACAGCTTCTAACAAAATGTCTGCAGATTGTTTTGAACGGTCGGATTGAATGTGAACAGTCGATTGCATCGTAGCAGACACTCCGGCACCTACCCCGATCCGAAGCGTTTTATACACGGGCAACTGATAGCCACCTGAAATGGATACTTGATCCGCATGCGCAACGGGAGTTATTAAATAATGGCTATACAGATCATCAAAAGCAGGAACCCGGTCAGAAAGAATACCTAATACTACTTTGAGATCGGGATCGTCGTAGGCCAAATTATTGACAAGCTCCTTTGAAGATTTCTTGCGAATCCGGTAGTTTAAACGGTTGTACGCGATATCAAAATTAAAACGTCGGTAGTACCATCTGAGTCCCAGACCGTAACCAATCTCACCTTCCAGGTTCGCCTTGAGATAATCTCTTGCCTCTGCGCTCTTTGATGCAGATACCTCAACCAGGGGTTTGATGTACACCCTGGGCGGAATGCCCAGTTGCACATATCCCTCCAAAGATGCTTTTTTTGTAAATATCCATCCAAATTTTGCGTCATGTTGTAGAGGAATTGATGTCCCGACACTGGCCGCCAATCTGCCTTGATCGCGGCCTTGACCTTTGTTTTCATGGGATAGTAAAGAAATAGCAAATAGGACGAGAACCCGTTTATGAACGGGAGTCCTGAGATTCGGGTAGTTTACGCGCATAAGAGATCTAAAAATTCAGTCTTTCGATCGGCAATTTTTCGCACTTTTGCGTAATATCTTTTAATATAAATTAAAAAATGCGAGATCTGTCAGGTCGCGGTTTCCGGCATGCAACACGCTGTCAAAAATCCGTAATGCTTACTACCATCACACCTTCGGAAAAGTATATTTGTTGAAACATGCACGTATGGAACTCCTCAGTTACTTCGAAAAACACCTTAACTTACAGGCCGGGCTTGCCCAGAACATTGACCAGGTGTTTAAGCATCAGGATGTAAAAAAGGGCGAAATATTTCTTTACCCTGACAACCGCTCCCAAAAGGTTTGCTTTATTGAAAAGGGGCTGATGAGGACCTACTACTTGAAAGATGGGAAAGACATCACTCATCTTTTCTTTGGAGAAAATAAATTCTGCGTTCCGTTAGAAAGTGTTTTCTACAAACGGCCTTCGCCTTATGGGTGGGAGGCCATCGAGAATTCACATATCCGGATAGCCCAGTACAAAGATTTTGAACCCATGTTTGAGAACGTTCCCGGATTTGAGAAACTAATCAGGCTTTTACTGATAGATGTTATTGACATCTTTTCCGAAAGACTCTATGCCATGCAGTTACAATCGGCCCAGGACCGCTACAAGTCATTGATAGAAAAACATCCCGACATCTTGCTCCGGGCACCTTTAGGCCACATTGCATCCTATCTGGGCATTACCCAACAAAGGTTGAGTGTTATTCGGGCCGCTAAATTCAGGGATTAATCTTAAAAACATTTCCTCTCGAGCACATAACATCGCCTGGGAAACACTAAATCTGACGCCGATGTCCCCGAGCTGCGTGCATAGACAACCGGTACCCTGGTGAAGTTCACGACTGTACGCATATAAGCATAAACTAGCACTAATTTTTTAAGATATATTAAAAACAGCCTGGGCCATTCGGCATACATTTGCTATATTATTTCACAAAATAAGCATAGAATGAAAAAGCTATTTTCCCTGCTCGTTGGGCTGGTTATTGCATCCCTCAGCTTCTCCCAGTCAGCAAAGGAGGACTTTACAGGCAAATGGAAAACCGAGGATGGCGTTATCATCACCATTACAAACACCAATGGAAAGTTCTTAGGGATTGACCCCAAGGGCCGTCCAACACTGTACGATGTACGTTTTGAAAAAAACGAATGGAAAGGAACAGTCGAAAACCACGAAAGTGGTCAAAAGGGCAATTGCGAAATTTATCTTCAAAGCAACAAGCTAAAAATCGTAGCACACAAAGGTGTATTTTCGAAAACAATGTATTGGGTAAAACAATAGACGGGCTAGTAGCGAAAAGTCTTAATTCTTAAAATTAAAACGAAATGAACATTAGACAACTCACGCAGGATGCAGCTTTAAAATTGAAACTGTACCTGGCCACATTGGGTGAACCGCTGGACAAAGCGCACGAAGTAATTAGTGCCGGTGATGCCGGTCTGCGTAGTGGCGAACTCTCTGAATTGACTATTATCACAGATTTGAAACCCGATGGAGCTCGAAATCTGCGGCTGATTTTTGAAACGTTAAAAGGTAACCTTACAGGCGCCAGAAAAGTAGGTACGCTCCATGATATGCGTTTTGTATTTTTAGAAAACGACACCAAGCTACTTTTTTGTACTTGCTATGACGGTGATTGGGATACCTACATCAATGACTTTGCAACAAAAATACCGGAGATGATGGACCTGATTTTTGGAAATATTGAAGGCTGGCCAGGCATTAAATCTCCCACAGTAAAAGAGTTTATTCTAAGTAAGCAAATAACCGCCTCGGCCTGGTTTGTAAGCCACCCCAACCTTACCGTTGCTGATATTACAAGATTAGAAAAAATCGGATCAGGTCTGAACAAACTTTTGGAATTGTAGACTTAAAACACTTCCTTAATGAAACGGGAATATATTTTGTTTTCGCAGGAAGCCGAAGATTTACCGGCAGATTTTGACCAACATGTAGCGACGATCAATGCAGATATAACGAAGTTTGTAGAAAGGTCTCCTACTGTAAGCAATACAAATTATCATACACGGGATGCCCATGCAAAAGGGTATGCAGCCCTGAAAGCAGAATTCACTATCCTTGATAATTTGCCTGAGGAACTGGCGCAGGGAATTTATGCACGTCCGGGAAAACATGAAGCTGTTATTCGATTATCTAATGGAGCGGCACGGGCTTTTCCAGACAGGTTTAGCGGTAATGCCCAAGGTCTTGCAATCAAAGTTCTGAACGTTCCTGGCAAAAAATTGCCGCCCGGAGAAGAAGATACTCCTAACGTAGACTTTAACCTCATTAATCATCCCATCTTCTTTTGCAATTCCTCGCACGACTATATGTTTATAGACAAGTTGTTTCACCGATTGCACGAATACTTTGAGAAAGGCGCCTGGGGAAAAATAGAACTAGCTTATCTGTGGACAACCGAAATGGGCAAAGCATTTCCAAGCAGAAACACCCTCAGGGAGTTGAAGGCACTGCTGTCTTTCCAGGACATCAAGCCTCAAAATACATTTTTGTACAATTTTTATAGCATGGGGGCGGTACGACATGGCGAGTATATAGCGAAGCTGAGGGTGTGTCCGTGTGAGGAGTCGGTAAAGAAGGTACGCCAAATCGAGGTGAATGTTGATAAAGACGACGAGGCCTATCGAAAATCCATTTTAGAAACCATTCGTGACCAGGATTTTAAATTTGAATTTCAGGTACAGCTTTGCAAAGATCTCAAAAAAATGCCTGTAAATGATCTTACGGTAGAATGGCCCCAGGATTTGTCCCCCTTTCAAACGGTTGCAGAATTGTATGTTCCCCGACAAGAAGTTGATGCTGATGGAAATTTTGAAATAATGGAGCATCTTTCCTTCACTCCGTTTCGCTGCTTAGAAGCCAACCGTCCAATGGGAGACCTTCAAATGGCAAGACTGAAAGCATATCAAATTTCGTCAGAAACAAGGCATCGGCTTAATGGGAAGGAACGGAAAGAACCCCGAACGCTGAAAGAACTTTTTGGTTAACATTTCAAATTCTCTAAGTTTAGTAGTCTTATGTTCTTAAAAAATTTATTTAAACGCACCTCCGAAAAAATAGAGTTGCACGACATACAGGCCATCATTCTTAGAGAACGGCCTTTGCCTTATCATGGCGTAAATGTATTTCTCGAAATGCAGGACGGCCAATCGGGCAAGGCATTTTTAAAGGAGCTGTTACCCTACATCACCTCTGCCAAGAACTGGTGGGATAGCGATGATGCCTGGCTTTCGGTAGCTTTTACTTACGAGGGTTTAAAAAAGCTGGAGCTCCCTGCCACCACGCTGGAAAGCTTTCCCGATGCCTTTAAAAAAGGTATGGCCGCCCGCAACCAAAAACTAATGGATATTAATGAAAATGCCCCGGAAAAATGGGAGGCGGCGTTTAAAGATAGCCGTAATCATATTGCCGTTTCTATTGTTGCCAAAAGCAAGGCAGAGCTTGATGCAAAGAGACAAATAGCACAACATATATTGTCAAACCATGCAGGCATAAAGCTTCGCTTTCAGGCAGATTTTGATACCCCTATAGAAGGCAATTTTAACCATTTTGGTTTTCGTGATGGTATCAGTAATCCGGAAATTGAAGGCAGTGGGGCAGAGCAGTTAAATTCTAAAGAACGTCCCATAAAGGCAGGTGAATTTATATTAGGATACATCAACGAAGCTGGTAACCATTATCCTATGCCACAACCATTTGAATTTGCCAGAAATGGTACTTTTGTCATTTTTAGAAAATATCACAGCCATGTTGCTGCATTCAATAAATACCTTAGTGAACAGGCAAAATCGAAAGATGAGCAGGAATTGTTGGCCGCTAAAATAATAGGCAGATGGCGGAGTGGCGCTCCATTAAATATGTGCCCATTTAAAGACAATGCAACATTAGGGGCAGATATCACAAAAAATAATGATTTTGATTTCAGCAATGATCAAAGTGGTAAGTTAGTCCCTTACTCAAGTCATATGCGCCGCATGAATCCGCGCAACAGTAAAATGGCGGTCATGTCGGATGTGAACCTGCACCGTATTATACGCAAAGGCGTAGGTTATGGGCCTGCATTGCCAAATGGCAGTACTAAAGATGACGGTAAAGAGCGAGGTCTTTATTTTGTAGCGTTTAGTGCAAAAGCTATGGAGACCCTTGAGTTTTTGCAAAAAGAATGGGTGAACAACGGAAACTTTGTCAGCCTCAAAAATGAAAGAGATCCTATGATAGGACTCAACGAAGGCAAGGGAACTTTTACCATGCCTGGCGATCCTTTACCAAAACGCTTTATTGGAATGCCCACTTTCAATACATTAATGGGCGGTATGTACCTTTTTATGCCCGGAATCAACGCCATAAAGTGGATGAGTGAAGTATCGCTTTAATTGCGATTGTCCCAAGTCTGGGATTTGCATGAAACGCTGTCTTTTCGCTGGGCAGCGGAATTACTGCCATTGAATTAGGCGAATGTGCAATAGTAAATAGCGTACTGATGAAAAAGCGATGGAGCGGCAAACCCAGACCGAATGAGGTGGTCGGCGTAAAATGAAATCAGGTGGCCAGTTTTCCCGCAATTTCCAGCCTGAGCCTGGATTACTTGTCTGGGCAGATGCCAAGAACGCGATGCTCGGCAAAAAAAAACTCTAAGGCCTACAAAATATTGAAAACCTTTCCGATGAAGATGAATAAAATACCATTTATACCATAAATAACCTAATCAGGACCGCTAACTTGAAAATATAGCGCCCATGTAAAAGACAAAGTCCCGGTCGCCTGGGGCTTTGTCTTTTACAAAAGAGTTCATTTATGCATTTTGTAAGCAGTACAAATCCAGATCAAATTCAAATCTCAGTTCTTTTGCAAGATCATGATACCTCGAAGACAGGTGGACGCTAGGCGTGCTTTCTTCGCCACTGTATATATAAAGTGCCAGTGAAAATTCACTATAATATTTGTCGCAGACTGGCTTCAAAAGCTCTCTTCTTGATTCGAGATTGTCCAAAAGCGAATCCATTTGTTCTTCAAACGAGGTAAATTTATTGGCTGTTGCATCCAGGAACCATCCATTTTCTTTGGCTATTCTTGGTGAGAATTTGGGATTCATGGGCTCCCCCTTGATATGAATAGCGCTCGGATTTGTACCAAACCTTTCAGTCAACTCAGCATGAGTTATATCGTCAAAACCCCAAACACAGAACCTGAGTACTATTTCATTTTTCTTCATATACAACCATGAAATTCGGCTAATGGGCAAGAATCATTTTATAGGTGTGTGGAGGTCTGCTAACCATCCGGGATAGAAGATTCTCGAAAATCCCCTCCTTCATTAAGTGCCTGTTGAACCGATATGTGTATTCGTTGATGTATGATTGAAGGTAGTCTACTGAATGATGAATACCACGAAGCCATGCTTTGAAGAGCATTATGGATCGATGCATTTGGTTGAAATTTTTTCCTTTTCGTTCTGACTTTTCCTGAATTAGGTTAGGGAATATCGATTCAAGCACCTTGTAGCCATTCCATTTGTCTGTTCTGATGTTTGCGTCTTTGTTTAACAGACACAAAATGAGCGAAGGGATATTCGAGAATCTGATGAATAGAATGATTTCGAAACCACTGTTTATGTATAAGATGATTATTAATCAATAGCCTAATTCAATTCTAAAAAGTCGTTTATACTAATAGTCCTCATAGTTCAAACTTATAAAAAACAAACTATTTTCCAATTTTCATTTCAATCTTCTCGGCTATTCAATAGGAGACAAACTTCCTGACTCAAAGCGATCTGTAATTTATACAATGCTCTGACGTGGTTCCGTTTTGGTTTGCACTTTTGCGGGTTAGTAAATATTTAAAGTGTCAATTCTCATCCAGTTTGCCGATAGTATTCAGCCTCGAAGGCAGCTGGATTCAGATAGTTTAAAGAAGAATGCAGCCTTCTTGTATTATAATATCCGTCGATGTATTCAAATAGGACGGCCTTCAATTTTTCTAGGCTCTCATATCCACCTTTCGGCATATTCAGCTCCGCCTTCAGTCTGCTCCAGAACGACTCGACCCACGCATTGTCGTAGGGATCATCGGCCCGAG
>NZ_JCANTY010000021.1:0-23790 GCF_059568735.1 Dyadobacter ginsengisoli DSM 21015 | reverse complement strand
TGAACTCATCAACTCTAACTCAAAGAGCTTGTTGGTGGCTATTGGAACGGCCGGGGTCGCGATCGACTTCACCTCTTCCCATAGCGAACAAAAAACCAACGACGAACTTGTTGGTGGCTATTGGCCCGGTGTTCACCTCTTCCCATCCCGAACAGAGAAGTTAAGCCCGGGTCCGCCGATGATACTTGGATCAAACCTGGTAAAGTAGGTAGCCGCCACAATTATTAAATACACAAAAAGCATCCCCATAAAGGATGCTTTTTGGCGTTTAAAGCCCCACAAGCAAACACATACCCCACAATATTTAATAAAGCGCCCTATCTACTAATCTTTCACGATTGAAATGCCAAGGGGTACAAGAATCTTCACTAGGATGCTCTTCTTTGGCGATTAGAAACGCAACGTTGGTCGTATTAAACCTGAATTTTTTTTTCCGAAAATTTCAATCACAAATTCTTTTTTTATATTTGTGGCCTCAACTGTCGAAAGACAATAATCAACTATGAAATTATTCAATACTATTTGGTGGTGGCGTACTCATCTTTCCGGGATGGACAAGTAGGCTATTGCATGGTATAGAATCAAAATATACTTCCAAACGGCTCGCTGTTCATCTGACAGCGAGCCGTTTTTTTATACACTTTACATTTAAATCTACAAATGAAAACCCTGAACAAGACTTACCCGATCTCCACACGCCACAAAAAGCTACTGGCCGACACACTGACACCGGTCTCCATCTATCTGAAACTGAGAGATCGTTTTGTCAATACAATCCTGCTGGAAAGCTCCGATTATCACGGCAATGAAAACTCATTTACCTATATCTGCTGCGATCCTATCGCGTCATTCAAACTGAACAATAGCACCGTTACGCAAAAGTTTCCCAACGGCTCAGAAATCAATTTCGAGTTACCCCAACGAAAAGACGCCGTCCAGGCGTTGTATGGATTTGCGCAGAGCTTTGTTTCTGAAAAAAGCAATTTTCCCTTCATTACAAACGGCTTGTTCGGTCACATGACCTACGATGCTGTCACATACTTCGAAGATATTGAAATTCAGCCAGCGAACGCCGAAACAGAGATTGATCAGATATTCTACCAGGTTTACAGATACGTAATTGCTATCAACCACTTCAAGAATGAACTTTACATTTTTGAGCACCAATACGGCGATAGTACAGCAGAGAGCCGAATAGATGAAATCGAGGTCTTGATCAAAAACCGCAATTTCCCGCAATACGGTTTTAGCATTACCTCAGATGAAACATCGAACGTTACCGATGACGAAATGCGGAAAGTGATCCAAAGGGGGATCGATCATTGCCTCAGAGGGGATGTTTTTCAGATCGTTCCTTCCCGTCGTTTTAGCCGGCAGTTCCAGGGCGACGAATTCAATGTTTACCGTGCGTTGCGTTCCATCAATCCTTCGCCTTACCTCTTCTATTTCGATTACGGCAACTACAAGATCTTCGGGTCTTCCCCCGAAAAACAGATCTTCATCAAAAATGGTCAGGCTGAAATTCACCCCATTGCAGGCACATTCCGCCGCACCGGTGATGATCAGGCAGACGCAGAAGCAGCACAAGGCCTGCTTAACGACCCGAAAGAGACCGCTGAGCACGTGATGTTGGTTGATTTGGCACGTAATGACCTAAGCAGAAGCTGCGACGCCGTAAAAGTCACAAATTACAAGGAGGTACAATATTACTCGCATGTGATCCATCTCGTGTCGAAAGTGGTTGGGAAAATGAATGAGGGCGTAAATCCACTGCAACTCGTGGCCGATACTTTCCCTGCAGGTACATTATCAGGCGCGCCGAAGCACAATGCGATGAAACTGATCGACCAGATGGAGAGTAGCAACCGCAGCATTTATGGCGGCGCCATCGGCTTCATGGACTTCAATGGCGATTTCAACCACGCGATCGCGATCCGGACTTTTCTTAGCAAAGACAATACGCTTTTCTTCCGTGCCGGAATGGGTGTAGTGGCTAAATCCAACGTCGAGAGCGAGTTACAGGAGATCAATAGCAAGCTGGCGGCCCTCCGTCAGGCTATTCATGTTGCAGAAGGAATTTAAAACGCCAGAGACAATGTCCCAAGTTAAAATCTACGGGTTCCGTTCGACGCTCTTTCCGATCAGACAAGAGCTATCTGAAACGCTGCATTCTTGTATTATGAAGGCTTTTAAATATCCGGGGAACAAAAGAGCGCACAGATTTTTTTATCTCGAAGAAGGCGATTTCTTCTATCCTGAGGGAAGAACAAACCGGTACACGCTCATTGAGATATCTTTATTCGAAGGCCGCTCCATTGAAGCAAAAAAGCTTTTATACCATCTCATTTTTGAAAGCCTTGAAAAAACGCTGGGTATCGCGCCGAACGATGTGGAAATAACACTCACAGAGACACCCGCGCACAACTGGGGCATCCGTGGAATGGCTGGTGACGAACTGGTCCTGGATTACAAAATCACTGTTTAAACCGATCTGAAATTTACCGTCCAAATGAAAATACTAGTTCTCGACAATTACGATTCTTTCACCTATAACCTCGTGTACATCCTGCGGGAGCTGCACGACCAGGTAGACATTTACCGAAATGACAAAATCTCACTGGAGGCGGTCGGAAATTACGACAAGATCCTGCTTTCACCCGGTCCCGGCATTCCTTCCGAAGCGGGTATCATGCATGATGTAATCCGTGAGTATGGGGCTAAAAAAAGCATCCTGGGCATCTGCCTCGGACATCAGGGGATTGGCGAGGTATATGGCGCCACGCTCGAAAACATGACTGACGTGCTGCATGGCATTGCCGACACGGCCATTGTTACTGACCCAAGCGACCGCATTTTCAAAGGTTTGCCCTCACATATCAAAGTAGGACGATACCACTCCTGGACTGTTATTCCCGAAACATTTACCGATGACCTCACCATCACCGCTGTGGACGAAAAAGGCCGTGTAATGGGGCTATCACACAAAAAATATGATGTCAAAGGCCTTCAATTCCATCCCGAATCAGTTTTAACCGAGCATGGGAAAGAAATGCTGCAGAACTGGCTCCTGATCTGACCAACCACATTATCCTTACCACCTTACCCGACCATCAACAGTTAGCAGTAGATCAAAAATGAAACACATTCTTAGCCATCTTTTTGAATATAAAGTCTTAAGTAAAGAGCAAGCCAAAGATGTTTTGATCGGTATCAGTACCGGTAAGTATTCCAATTCAGAAATCGCCTCGTTCCTAACCACATATGCCATGAGGAGCATTACCGTGGAAGAGCTGGAAGGTTTCCGCGATGGGTTGCTCGAACTATGCTTGTCAGTGGATTTATCTGCCTATGACCCTATTGATGTATGCGGCACGGGAGGCGATGGGAAAGACACTTTCAACATCTCTACGCTATCATGCTTTGTGGTGGCGGGTACAGGTCAGCGCGTGGCCAAGCACGGCAATCACGGCGTTTCGTCGATGTGCGGATCTTCCACCGTGCTGGAATACCTGGGCGCAAAGTTTACAAATGATAAAGACTACCTGGAAAGGAAAATTGACCAGGCTGGCGTATGTTTTCTACATGCTCCTCTTTTTCATCCGGCTATGAAAAATGTCGCACCCGTAAGGCGCGAATTGGGCATAAAAACCTTTTTCAATATGCTTGGGCCGATGGTCAATCCGGTATCACCTAAAAAACAGCTTGTAGGCGTGTTCAGTCTTGAATTAGCACGTCTTTTTGCTTATCTTTACCAACAAACGGACAAGCAATTTCTGGTTCTTCACGCATTAGACGGCTACGACGAAGTGTCATTAACAGGTGCTTTTAAAATTATCACCGCTCATTCCGAGCAAGTTCTTACTCCCTCTCATCTGGGGCTTCAGACCCTGCGCGCCGAAGATTTATCCGGAGGTGAAACCGTGGAGGATTCCGCCCGTATTTTCATGAATGTCCTGAACGACGTCGCAACCTCTTCCCAAAAGCAGGCAGTGTTAGCCAATGCGGCCATGGCCCTTTACTGCGCCAACCCGGCATTGTCACTGACCGACGCGGTGGAAACCGCGCGGGAGTCGCTGGAAAGCAAAAAAGCATTGCATTGTTTTAAAAAATTGATCGAAGAATAGTTAACGGGGAAGCGTTTCTCCTTTTTAGATATAGTTGCAGATACAGCATTTTAGATGAATATTTTAGAAAAAATAATCGCCCGCAAGCAGGAAGAAATCAGCGAATCGAAAAAGCATCGGTCCATTTCCGACCTGGAAAAGGAGCCTATGTTCTCGCGGACTACGGCTTCGCTGACTACGGCGTTAAAATCATCTTCAGTACCCCGCATTATCTCCGAATTTAAACGGAGATCTCCTTCGAAAGGCGTTATCAATGCCGATGTGCTTCCGGAAGCCGTAACGAGAGACTATGTTAACGCAGGCGCCGTAGGGCTTTCCGTGCTGACCGATATTGATTTTTTCGGAGGCTCGTTTGCCGATTTTTTGAAAGCAAGGGAAGCCAATCCACAAATTCCCATGCTGAGAAAGGATTTTATCGTGGATGAATACCAGCTCTTCGAAGCCAAATCCATTGGCGCGGATGTCATTTTGCTGATCGCTGCATGCCTTACGCCATCTCAAATCAACCTGTTGAGCCGGAAAGCACACGATTTAGGACTCGAAGTACTATTGGAGGTGCATAATGCAGAAGAACTGGCAGCAAGCGTTGGCGATCACATTGACATCGTCGGTGTCAATAACAGGAACCTGAAGACATTTGAGACCTCCATAGAGACTTCTATCGAGCTAAGCGAGCAGATTCCGGATTCATTTGTCAAAATCTCGGAAAGCGGTTTAAAAGATGCTGAAACGATTGTCAGGCTGTATCAATATGGTTACAAGGGCTTTCTGATTGGTGAAACATTTATGAAAACTGTAAATCCTGGGGCCGCACTTGCAGGTTTGCAACAAAACTTAACTCAACATAGCAATTTAAATCCTCTGGTTCTATGAAAATTAAAGTTTGCGGAATGCGCCAGCAAGGCAACATTGAGCAGGTAGTGGCCTTACAGCCCAATTTTATAGGATTTATTTTCTATGAAAAATCTCCCCGCTTTGTTGGAGATGAACTGAATGAAGAATACATCCGCAGCATTCCCCAGGGTATCAAAAAGGTCGGCGTGTTCGTCAATGCCAATCCCGGACACATTCTCAACATGGTCAAAAAATATGACCTCCAGTATGTACAGCTGCATGGCAATGAAATGCCGGATATTTGCCGCAGCATCCGTCAGAAGGGCGTAAACGTCATCAAAGCATTCTCTATTGATGACAAATTCAATTTCGCCATGCTCAACAACTACAAATCGTTCTGCGATCTGTTCCTGTTCGATACAAAAGGGGATAACCCAGGCGGCAACGGAACGGCATTCGATTGGAAATTACTGAGCAAGTATGACAACGAAAAGCCCTTTCTCCTCAGCGGTGGCATCGGTCTGGAAAACATCGAGGAAATCATCGCATTATCCCAAACGTTACCCATTTACGGCATCGATGTCAACAGCAGGTTTGAAACTGAGCCGGGTATCAAGGACATTTCCAAACTGGAAGAGTTATTTAGTTTAGTTCGCGTAAAAGAACAAGAAGAAGCGGAAGCTTAATTTTTATGGAATCAATTGCAGAAAAGAAGTCGTACCAGGTAAATGACAAGGGCTACTACGGAACCTTCGGAGGGGCATTCATTCCTGAAATGCTTTATCCGAATGTGGAAGAGTTGCGTGAAAACTATCTGGAAGTAATCGCAGACCCTTCTTTTCAAAAGGAATATAACGACTTACTACGCCATTACGTAGGCCGGCCTACACCACTTTACCGGGCCAACAGGCTTTCAGAAAAATATAAAACCAATATCTTCCTGAAACGGGAAGACCTTTGCCACACCGGCGCCCATAAGGTCAATAACACCATCGGTCAGATCCTGATGGCACAGCGGCTGGGTAAAAAGCGCATTGTAGCCGAAACCGGTGCGGGACAGCACGGTGTAGCCACCGCAACGGTTTGTGCATTGATGGATCTGGAATGTATCGTGTACATGGGCGAACTGGATATCGAGCGCCAGGCCCCCAATGTGGCTCGCATGAAAATGCTCGGTGCCGAAGTCCGCCCGGCCACTTGTGGGTCCCGCACGCTCAAAGACGCTACTAACGAAGCCATGCGCCACTGGATCAACAACCCCGTCGATACACATTATATTATCGGCTCCGTGGTAGGTCCGCATCCGTATCCGGACATGGTTGCACGTTTTCAATCCGTTATATCCGAAGAAATCCGCTGGCAGCTGAAAGAGCACATTGGTAAAGAAACACCAGATTACGTCATCGCCTGCGTAGGAGGCGGTAGTAATGCAGCCGGGGCATTCTATCATTTCCTCGACGAAGAAAATGTAAAGCTCGTGGCCGTGGAAGCCGCGGGAATGGGCCTTACTTCAGGTCATTCAGCAGCCACAACCGCTTTGGGCAAACCAGGCGTACTGCACGGAAGCCGCACCATCCTGATGCAAACAGAAGACGGCCAGGTTGTAGAGCCATTTTCGATCTCGGCGGGGCTCGATTATCCCGGTATCGGACCTCAACATGCTTACCTCTACGACAGCGGCCGAGGCATATTCATGTCTGCCACTGATGAAGAAGCCGTTCAGGCCGCATTTGAGCTGACGCGCAATGAAGGCATTATTCCGGCATTGGAGTCATCGCACGCATTGGCTGTCCTGGGACGACTGGGCGCTTCGGAGAACGAAACCGTTGTTTTAAATCTCTCCGGGCGCGGCGACAAGGATATGGCCACTTACATGAAATACATCGATTAATTCTCACTTCAACACCACATCACATGGCTACATTAACACTACCCGAGGTTTTCGATCTGCGGTTGAAAATCCAGGAACTGGAAGCAAAAGTGAATTCCGGTGAACTGTCTCTCTTCGAGCGTTGCGATATGGAAGACGAAATCCTGGAAATGAAAGAAAAACTGGGCGAGTTCGACCGTCTGAAATTCAGCGACGAAGGCGAATGCCTTAATTGCTCTGCCTAGTTCCATTCAGGATCATCTTAATCCATACCTCATATGATAAAATTAAAACTCCTTTTGTTCGCGTCCATGCTTCTTTTCGGGTCCATGGCATTTGTTTCACCTTCCAATCCCGCACCCAAAAAAATGCTGCGTCACGTTGTTCTGTTTAAGTTTAAAGATTCTGCAACTCCTGCGCAGGTGAAAGAAGTAGAAGACGCTTTCAGAAAACTCCCTTCCAAAATCAAGGAAGTAAAAGGATTCGAATGGGGTACCAACAACAGCCCGGAGGGGTTGGCACAGGGTTTCACTCATGTTTTCTTCGTAAGCTTTGAGAGTGAAGCGGCCCGCGAAATTTACCTGCCTCATCCCGACCACAAGGCATTTGTAAAAGTCCTGGAACCACACCTGGACAAAGTATTGGTTGTTGACTACTGGACACAGGAATGAACCGGATTGTAAATCTTTTTCAGAATTTTAATCAAAAAACCGACAGCCCCGGCCATCGCGCGCCAGGGTTACTGAACGTGTATTTCACCGCCGGTTTCCCGGAACTGAACGACACCCTACTTGTTTTGCAGGCATTGCAGGATGGCGGAGCGGATCTGGTGGAGATTGGAATGCCGTATTCCGATCCCGTAGCCGATGGCGAAACCATTCAGCAGAGCAATGACCGGGCGCTTGAAAACGGGATGTCGGTGCGCATTCTTTTCGATCAATTGAAAGACATGCGCGAAACAGTTTCGGTACCGGTGCTGCTGATGGGTTATATCAACCCGGTATTACAGTACGGCATCGAAGATTTCTGCGCCAAATGTGCCGAGGTCGGAGTTGATGGGTTGATCCTGCCGGATATGCCTATGGACGTCTATCTCGATGAATATAAAGCCATTTTTGACGCGCACGGATTGCTGAACATTTTCCTGGTAACACCGCAAACTTCAGAATCGCGTATCAGGCAGATCGATGACGTAAGTGAGGGTTTTATATATGCTGTGTCTTCCGCGAGCGTCACAGGCTCAAAAACGGGCATCAGCGACAATATGGAGGCTTACTTCGAAAAATTAGATTCGATGAACCTGCGAAATCCGCGTTTGATCGGCTTTGGCATCAAGGATCACGAAACTTTTTTGAAAGCTTCCGGCCACGCCGCAGGAGCGATTATAGGCAGCGCGTTCATCCGTGTTTTGCAGACGAGTACCAATCTTCAACAGGATATCAAGTCGTTTGTGAGGGAAGTCAAAAATTCTCCCGAAACAATCGCAGTGTAGTTCGTCGCGCAGCGGCCGATTTATTTTTCTTCAGGCATCAATTTTGTACAAACAACTCGATCCCGGGTTGTTTGTTTTTTATCTACCGACATTGCCTATGAAACCACCTTTTTCTCTACTTATCGTTCTGATATGCAGCGCACACACAGCCGCGCTGGCGCAGTTGAATTTCGATATCGAAGGCGGACTCATAGCGGGCACCAGTTACAATAAAGTGCAAATACCCAACGGAAGCGGTACGCGCATCAATCTTCCGGAGCAGCTCAACCTCGACCGGAGTGCGTTTTATCGCATTCGTGCAAGCTACCGGATAGACAACCGGCACAACCTATCCGCGTTGTTTGCACCGCTCACCATTCACTACCGCGGTTCACTTTCGCAGAATACAAATTTTAATAATCTCAATTTCATTCCCGGCCAGCCGCTTAAAGTCGCATACAAATTCAATTCCTACCGCCTTACCTATCGTTACGATTTTCTCGCGGATGGAAAGTGGCGGATAGGAGCGGGCCTCACCGGAAAGGTCCGGGATGCCGATATCCGTTTCGAAAGCGAGTCGGCCGATACACATTATGATAATCTCGGTTTTGTGCCACTGATCAACTTTTACGCTTCCTGGAAGCCGTCCTACCACTGGTCGGTGATCCTGGAAGGTGACGCGCTGGCGGCGAAAGCCGGACGGGCGGAGGATATTTTCGGTGGTATTGCCTACAATTTCAACAACACACTGGGTATCAAATTAGGGTACCGGATGCTGGAAGGTGGGACGGATAATGATAAAATCTACAATTTCAACTGGATCAATTACGCTTCGATCGGTCTGCTGATTTCACTTTAATGGCAGCGTGCCCAAACGATGTATGACAATGCCCTGATTTTTCAATATTTTCCGGGCATATACGGTAGAAATTCGCTATATTTCTTCGTTCTAAGCGTGTGGAAGCATTCGGTAATTTTTCCCGGAAGCACACGTTATAAGACTTCACAGTTTACACCTAGACCATTATGGCTCCTTTCACTACATCAATGGAAGGCCTGTTGCTTCGCATTCAGGAATACCGTCAGAAATATTATTATAATCAGTTACTCAAAGGTGCCATCTTTTCTATCGGGCTGCTGCTAACTGTATTTTTGTTTTTCAACACAATCGAATATTTCGGACGGTTCAGTTCGATGGTGCGCGGAATGCTATTTTTCGGCTTCCTCGCTGTTCTGGTGTTTTCATTTGTGCAATGGGTGGTGCAACCACTGATCCACCTGTATGGGTTAAGGAAGCCTTTGTCCGATGAAGAAGCGGCATTACAGATCGGAAGGTATTTTCCCGAGATCGGTGATAAACTGGTTAATACCCTGCAGTTACGCGGACTCACCGGAACACAGTCGGATCTGATCGACGCAAGTATACGGCAAAAATCCAGCCAAATGCTGATTGTCCGCTTTTCAGACGCTATTCGATTTAATGAAAATAAAAAACGGCTTAAATACGCAGTTTACCCATTAGCGGCGATCGCAGTCATTCTGCTGTTTAATCCTTCATTCTTCTCCTCCAGCTCGGAAAGAATCATCCATTTTCAGAAAAACTACACGTATGCGCCATTCTCCTTTCTTCTTGAGAACAAAAGTCTGAAAGCATTCAGAAATGAAGATTTTACATTACACCTTACGCTGAAAGGCGAGGCCATTCCTTCGGCGGTTTATCTGGTTCAGAACGGCACCCGGTTTAAACTGACGCAGGAAAGCAGCAAGAATTTCTCTTATACGTTCAAAAACCTGCAGCGCGACGTCGCTTTTTCGTTTGACGCCGCCGGGTATACCTCGGATGATTACCGCATTATTGTCAACGAAAGGCCCTCGCTGCTTTCCTTTGATGTGAACCTGCATTATCCGGCCTACCTGAACAAGCCATCCGAAGGGCTGAACAACGTAGGAAACCTGTCAGTACCGGAGGGAACAACAGTTGAATGGAATTTCAATACATCATCTACCAAGTCTCTCGCCATCCGGTTCGAGCATGATTCGGCCTTGTACCGGGCAAAAGAAAGCGATGGCGACCACTTTGAAATCCGTCGGACTGTGAGAAAATCCGCACAATACCAGGTCAACCTGAAAAATGATGAAACCACCAATTCGGATAAAATCGGGTATTTCATCAATGTCATTCCGGACAAATACCCGGTCCTGAACCTGGAAAATTTCCAGGACACCACCTTGTATAACTACCTCGTTTTGGGCGGCTCCATCAGTGATGACTATGGTTTTTCGCAGCTCAAAATGTTCTATACGGTCAAACGGGCAGACGAAGATGCGGCATCCCAACCCAAAGGTATTCCGATCCCATTTAATAAAACAGTCAATACCCAGAGCTTCTTCTTCCAATGGTACGTAGATAGCCTAAAGCTCGCTCCCGGCGATAAGATCGAATATTATGCCCAGGTTTGGGATAACGACGGTGTAAATGGTGCTAAAAGTGCCCGCTCGCGTTCTATTCAGTTTATCGTTCCTTCGAAAGATCAGCTGGAAGCCGAAGTCAGAAAGTCGGAGCAGGAAACTGAGAATCAAATGCAGTCGGCGATGAAAAAGGCTCAGAATCTGCAAAAAGAGCTCGATAATCTCGACAATCGTTTGAAAAGCAACAAGGAGCTGGACTTCAAGGAACAGAAACAGATCGAGGAAGTGCTGCGTAAGCGTGAAGAATTAATGAAGGAGCTGGAGGCATTGAAAGAAAAACATCAGAATTCAAACGAAAAGTCGAAACAGTTTAATCAGCAAAGTCCCGAGCTGCAAAACAAGATCGAGCAATTGCAAAAGCTGATGAACGACCTCATGGACGAGGATACCGAAAAACTCTACAAAGAGCTTAAAAAACTCCTTGAGCAAAAACAGAGCGACCGGATGTCAACTATGATGGAAAAACTCCGCAACAAGGAGAACAATCTCGAGAAGGAACTCGAAAGAACCATGAAGCTTTTCAAGCAAATGCAGATGGAACAGAAAATGGAAAATCTGGTTGAAAAACTGAACGAGCTGGCGGACAAGGAAGAACAACTTGCCCAAAAGTCGCAGGAAAACGATAAGAACAAAAATTCTGATGATAAGAAAGGGAAAAACGAGGATCTGAAAAAAGAGCAGGAGAAAATTCAGGAGGATTTCAAAAAGGCCCAGGAAAACAGCAAGGAAATCGAGGAGATGGGTAAGGAGCTCGAACAGGAGCTCGACATGCAGAAAGAGGAGCAAAAAAATGCCTCTGAGCAAATGGAACAGAGCAAGCAGCAGCTAGACAAGCAACAGAACCCGAAAGCTGCTCAGTCGCAAAAAAATGCGGCAAAGTCGATGAAGAAAATGTCGCAGTCGATGGAAGAGCAAATGGAGTCGGCTGAAATGGAGCAGATGCAGGAAAACCTGGATGCATTACGCGATATTCTGGAAAACCTGATCACATTATCGTTCGACCAGGAAACATTGATGAAAGATTTCCGCGGTGTGAGCTTGCAGGACCCCCGCTTTATCAAACTCGGGCAGCAGCAGCTCAAACTGAAAGACGACGCGAAGATCGTAGAGGATAGCCTGTATGCATTGGCCAACCGCGTGGTGCAGATCCAATCGTTCATTACCCGTGAATTGAACGATATGAAGTCGTACATGAATGAGAGCGTAAAAAGCATCAAGGACCGTCAGATCAACGTGGCAACTTCGAAACAACAATTTGCCATGACCTCGATGAACAACCTCGCATTAATGCTGAGTGATGTATTCAACCAAATGCAACAACAAATGGCGATGGCCATGCCCGGTGCGGGAAAAGGTAAGAAAGGCAAGCAAAAAGGCGAACAACCGGGAATGGGAGAAATGCAGGAAAAGTTGAACGGGCAGATCAAGCAGCTCGGACAGGGCAAAGAGGGGCAGGGCAACAATTCTGAACAGCTCGCCCGCATGGCTGCACAGCAAGCGGCGATCCGCAAGATGATCCAGGAATTAATGGAATCTCAGAAAGGCACCGAAGTCGGCAAGCAATTGGGCAAGGAGCTGCAGGAAATCTCTGAGAAAATGGACGAAACCGAAACAGATCTCGTCAACAAACGCATCACACCCGAAATGATCAAACGTAATCAGGAAATAACAACCCGGCTGCTTGAATCGGAAAAAGCAATGAAAGAACAGGACGAGGATGAGCAGCGCAAGGCACAAAGTGCGAAACAGCAACCCAAACAGCCGCCTGCTGCATTCGAGAAATACATTCGCGAAAAGGAGAAGCAAACCGAACTCCTCCGGACCATACCCCCTACATTCTCACCATTCTACAAACGCGAGGTGGACACTTACTTCCGTAAATACCAGGCGAAGAACTGATCGCACGCCCGTTTTGTTGGCTGGGGTAGGGGATAGCGTTAACTCTTTTTAACAAGGGTTTTATGCGCTATGCCCTGCCTTTCATGTTCTTATCAGGATACTTTGTAAGTTTGTAAATTATTTACGATCAAACATTTAAAATATCACGCGCTCGGGCTACGCCTGTGCGGGTATGAGCGTGTGAGCATCACATATGATTAGTTTCTTTTCGGAAGACGTTGATTTTAAGGTTGTTAATCCGATCAAGACAAAAAAGTGGATCAAAAAAGCCTCAATTTCAGAGGGTTATGAAATTTCGGAGCTAAACTATATATTCTGTTCGGATCAATACCTGCTGGAAATCAATAAACAGTACCTGGACCACGACTACTTCACCGACATTATTACGTTTGACAATAGTGAGGAAGACAAGCAAATGGAGGGCGATATTTACGTCAGCGTAGACAGAGTTAAGGATAATGCAGAAACGTTCCACACCAATTTTGACGCAGAAATGCGCCGTGTGCTCATTCACGGTCTTCTTCACCTCGCGGGATACGAGGACTCAAGCGAAGCGCTTAAAATGGCTATGAGGGCCAAAGAAGACGAGTACCTTAGGCAGTTCTAGTTAAATTTCCACGTGGAACACTTTAATTAAAGTGGTTTAATCAATCAGTAAATTATGTTTCAAGAATATGACGTGATCGTGGTAGGCGCAGGCCATGCAGGTTGCGAAGCCGCAGCGGCAGCAGCCACCATGGGCTCTTCCGTGCTACTGATCACAATGAATATGCATACCATCGCGCAGATGTCTTGCAACCCCGCCATGGGCGGCGTCGCCAAAGGACAAATTGTCCGCGAGATCGACGCACTCGGCGGGCAATCCGGAATAGTCAGCGACAAGACGATGATCCAGTTCCGGATGCTCAACCTTTCCAAAGGACCCGCCATGTGGAGTCCGCGCTGCCAAAGCGACCGTGTTCGATTTGCTCAGGAATGGCGATCGATTCTCGAGAATAATCCCAATGTCGATTTCTGGCAGGACACCGCCAAGAACATAATTATCGAAGATGGTAAAGCCCGTGGAGTAGTAACCAGTCTTGGAATCGAAATCCGATCGAAGGCCGTCGTCCTTACGAACGGAACATTCCTGAACGGGCTCATTCATATTGGCGAGAAAAATTTTGGTGGCGGCCGCACCGGTGAGAAATCGGCCACCGGACTAACCGAACAACTCGTTTCCCTCGGCTTCGAAGCGGGACGCATGAAAACCGGAACGCCACCACGCGTCGACGGGCGCTCGCTCGACTATTCGAAAATGGAGGAACAGCCCGGTGATGAAAATCCAGCCAAGTTCTCCTACACCGACACCAAGCCGCTCGCCAAACAACGCAGCTGCTGGATTACCTATACCAACCAGGAAGTACACGATGTATTGAAAACAGGCTTCGAAAAATCACCCATGTTTTCAGGAAGAATCAAAGGCCTGGGACCACGATATTGTCCCTCCGTGGAAGACAAGATCAATCGTTTTGCCGACAAGGACCGCCATCAGATCTTCGTCGAACCGGAAGGATGGAATACAGTGGAAGTTTATGTCAATGGCTTCTCTACTTCCCTACCGGAGGACGTGCAATTTGCAGCGCTCCGGAAAATCCCCGGCTTCGAAAATGCCAAAATGTTCCGCCCAGGTTATGCGATCGAATACGATTACTTCCCCCCAACGCAACTCAAATCAACGCTCGAAACACATCTGGTGGGAAACCTGTTTTTTGCCGGACAGATCAACGGCACCACTGGCTACGAAGAAGCCGCCTGCCAGGGTTTAATGGCCGGCATTAATGCGCACCAAAATGTGCATGACCTCGATCCATTTGTGCTGAAAAGATCCGAGGCTTACATCGGCGTACTCATTGACGACCTCATTAACAAAGGCACCGAAGAACCCTACCGCATGTTTACATCCCGCGCCGAATACCGCACGCTGCTCCGGCAGGATAATGCGGATTTACGGCTCACGGAAAAGGGTTATGAAATCGGTTTGGCGAGTAATGAAAGGGTAGAGGCTGTGCGCAAAAAGAAACAGGAAACTGACGAGATAATCGCCAGACTGAACGCCACCAAATTGACGCCCGACGAGATCAATCCCGCGCTCGAAGCTATAGGAACAGCGCCGATTCGCGAAAAAATTGCTGTCTCGCAACTCCTCAGGAGACCCCAGATCTCAATAGATCAGTTGATCCAAGCCAGTCCAGTCGTCACCGAACTACTCGCGCAATATGCCAACGATTCCGTGCAACAGGCAGAGATCCATCTCAAATATGACAGCTACATTGAAAAGGAAATGCTGCTTGTCGAGAAAATGAATAAACTGGAAAACCTGATGATCATCGATAACTTTAATTACGATATCGTTACTTCCCTGTCTTTTGAAGGCCGTGAAAAACTCAAAAGAACACGTCCTTCGACGATTGGCCAGGCCTCGCGCATCAGCGGTGTCAGCCCTTCGGATATATCTGTATTAATGCTTTATATAGGTCGCTAATGTCTTTAGAAACGCTCGATAAATGCCCGGTATGTAATCAATCCAGCTTCAGCAACTACCTGAACGTCGAAGATTACACCGTTTCGCACAAAGAATTCACTATCCAACAATGTAATTCCTGCTACTTCCTGTTCACCAATCCGCGTCCGTCGGAAGAGCAGATCGGAGCATACTATGAGTCCCAGGACTATATTTCTCATCATGACGAAGCCAAGGATATGATGAGTAAAGTATATACATCCGTACGGAATCACACCATCGAACAAAAGGTGGAACTGGTAAACAGCTTGGTCCAACCCAAAGGAAAATTGCTGGATATTGGTTGCGGAACCGGCAATTTTCTTAGTGCTATGAAACTGAACGGGTGGAAAACCTACGGTACCGAACCTGATATTTCAGCCCGGGAAGTCGCCTCAAAGAGGGTGGGAGCTACGGTCTTTGAAAACGTCGACGAGAAGCGACTTTCCTCCGAACAATATGATGTTATTACATTATGGCACGTACTCGAGCACGTACATAAGCTCAACGAACTCCTGGAATGGTTAGAAAAACACTTGAAACCAAACGGATGGCTCATCATTGCAGTACCCAATCCGCAGTCCTACGACGCAACCAAATATGGTAGGTTCTGGGCAGCCTATGATGTTCCCAGGCACCTATATCATTTTACAAGAGCAACCATGAAAAACCTGCTGCAAAAACATCGTCTCAGTATAAAAAAGATTCTTCCGATGTGGTTCGATTCCTTTTACGTCAGCATGCTTAGCACAAAATATAGAAGCAAAAAAATGAATCTGTTAGACAGCGTAGTCACTGGCCTAAAATCTAATATCAAGGGACGCCCGGGCAAAAATAAAGAATTGAATACTTCCAGTCTGATCTACATTATCTCGAAAAACTAAAAAGCTTTAACCTATCAAACGGCCCTCAATACCCACTGTATTGGGGGCTTTTTAAATTCATCTGAAATGATAAGAACCATTGCATTTGCCATTATCTGCTTGCTCATTTTCGGCCGTTGCGCCCAACAAGTCGCGCCTACCGGAGGAAAAAAGGACTCTATTCCGCCAAATCTCGTAGAAAGCAACCCCGTCAACAAAACGCTGAATTTTAAAGGAAAGAAGGTGGAACTGTTCTTTGATGAATATGTAGTCGTCGACAACATCAACCAGAAGCTCGTCATCACACCGGAGGCGGACAATCCATATTCCTACAAGCAAAATGGCATGTCAGTTCTCTTGACGTTCAAAAACCAGTTTAAAGACAGCACTACCTACACGTTGAATTTTGGAGACGCCATTAAAGACTTCGCTGAAAAGAATCCGGCCAAAAACCTCAAAATCGTATTCAGCACCGGGAGTTCCCTTGACTCCGGTCGAGTTTACGGCACACTGAAGGATATCAAGACGAACAAGCCCATTTTTGACGCTCTGGTAGGCCTTTACAACGTCAGCGATACGCTCAATATCGCAAAACAGAAACCATATTATTTCTCAAGAACCGACAGCAGCGGCATATTTTCCATTGAAAACATTCAAACCCGGTCATACAAACTGGTTGCCATCGATGACAAAAACCGTAACATGCTCTACAACGCGAAGGATGAACGAATGGGCTTTTTGAGTAAGCCGGTCGTAGCCGGCACCGACTCGGCATCCTATCATATCAACATGTTTCTCTCCGACAACACGCTTCTAAAAATTCAACGAACCATTCCAAAGGTCAATAATTACTCCGTCGTATTCAGCAAACCGGTTGAAAGCGTAGGTGTGACTTTCATGAACAAAGACACGCTTCCCTATCTATTGGAGGCCGGAGGAACACTCAAATTCTTCAATGTAGAGCCACATCCGGACTCCACACTCGTCAAACTCGCCGCAACGGATTCTTTGGGCAAAATCACGGAATTTGAACAAAAAATCGCATTTCAGGCGCAACGGGGAAAAGAACGCCAAAAGGATCCGATGTCTTTCACCACGTTACCAGAAGCCAATAAGCCAGTCACTAACACTTTCACTTATAAGATCATTCTAAGCAAGCCAATCCGGTTCATTGACGATCAAAAAATTGCATTAATCACCGACAGTCTAACCCATGAGCCATTAAATGCTTTTAAATGGAGTTGGAACAAAAACCATAACATCCTTACGATCGACGCCAAATCCTTCGCTAAAGACACGCTCAAATGGGATATTCCAAAGGGATCAATTATCAGTGTCGAAGGCGATACACTACCCAAAACACTGCTAAGGCATCCTATACTAAAAGAAGAAGATTACGGAATTATCCGCGGTCGTGTGACTAATGCCGACAGCTCAGTCCATTTCATCATAGACCTGGTAGACGAGCAATACAAAGTCATTCAGACCGTCTACGAATCGCCCTATGTTTTACGTAATATTCCTCAGGGCAAATACTTTCTTCGGATAACAATTGATAGAAATCGAAACAAAAGATGGGATGCAGGCGAGATGGAGCGGGACCTGCAGCCGGAATTCATCTATTACGTCCCGGATAAGATACTACTCAAGGCAAATTTCGAGCTAAACGATATCAACATTACCATTCCTGGAGAAAAATAACGACATATTTGTCTACAGTCTGTGGATAACTATGTGCACAACACGGAAAATTTGTTGGTAAGACGCTCTAAAATGTGAACAATTATGTGGATAACCCTATATAAGTGTGGATAAAATTTCATTTTCTACCCTGGAGTGGATAACTGGCATCTAAATCAGAGTTAACAGTACGTTGATGCACTTTAGAAACTGTGGATAACAAAAATAGCGAACTATAGCCGTTTACCCACATTCTGATGTGAATAGAATATTTCCTAACTTGTAATTCAGCAACTTAAATGTTGATTATAAAAAAAGCTACAGTGGATAACTTAACATACTTATCCACAAAATGTGAATAAGTATGTTAATCTACAGTGGATAAGGTATTTATTCACAAATCCACAGCCCCAATGAAGGATAATAACTAAAGGGAAAAGATTTTTTTTATCTATTATGAAAAGGGTTACGAGCTATTTGATGATAGGATTTCTGCTTTCCGGGGCGGCGGCGGCGTTTGGGCAGGGGGAGCGGGAGCTGGCCGAGGAATACTTCAAGAATGGAGACTGTCCGAAGGCGTTGAGTTACTATTCTTCTTTTTTAAAAAATTCTTTTGAGAAGGTCTCACTCAAGAATTACACCAGCTGTATTGTGAAGAACAAAGCTTGGAATGATGGCGAACAGTTTTTCAAGAAACAGATCAAAGGAGATGTCAATAATGCTGCCTGGTATTATATCTATTGGGGCGTACTGCTTGAGAATCAGGGAAAGCCGCAGGAGGCCTCCAAAAAGTATGAGATGGCCATCACCGCGTCGGGAGCTCGAACAGAGCTTAAACGCGATCTGGCAGAGGAATTCAGGGCTAATAACCAATCGGATTGGGCAAAGAATATCTTACTCGAAGCAAGGGAGAGTGCAAAGCGATCGGATATATTCCAGCTGGAACTGGCCAGCATCTACCGAGACCTGAATGAACCCGAAAAAATGATCGATGAGCTGCTGTCCTACGGTATGCGTTACCAGAATACCGAAGTGGTGCAGAATATGCTTCAGGATTTTACCAAGGATGAAAAGGAGCAGGCCCTACTGGAAAAAGTACTTTATGACAAGATCCAGAAATTCCCCAACGAAGGTTTCTACAATGAGTTGCTGATCTGGTATCAGGTTCAAAGAAAAGATTTCTATAAAGCATTCGTCCAGGAACGGGCACTTGACCGGCGTTTCAAACACAATGGTTCAAGACTGTATAACCTCGGGATGCTCGCTTTGCAGAACCTGGACTATGCCAATGCTGGAACGATCTTCGATCATTTGGTGAAAGAATATCCGAAAGGACAACTCTATCCCGTCGCCCGAAGAATGGCCATTTTCGCACGCGAAGAACAAGTGAAGAACACCTATCCCGTCAAGCGTAGTGAAGTTCAGAAACTGCTGGGACAATACCAGCAATTGGTCGATGAACTTGGAGTCAATGTCAGGACAATTGAAGCACTGCGCAATATGGCAATCCTGAATGCATTCTATATGGATGATTTCAAAAAAGCAATTGAAATTCTCCAGACAGCGATCGAAGCGGGTAAGGCCGAGAAGAATTTTGTAGATAAATGCAAGCTTGATCTAGGGGATATCTACCTTTTACAAGGCGAACCCTGGGAAGCGACGTTGGTCTATTCACAAGTCGAGAAGTCTCAGAAAGACGATGTATTGGGTTATGAAGCGAAATTGCGGAATGCAAAGCTGCATTACTTCAAAGGCGAGTTCGAGCTGGCCAAGGCAGTTCTTGATATTCTGAAGAAAGCAACTACAAGGGAGATTGCCAATGACGCCAATGAACTTTCGCTGCTGATCATGGATAACACGGGGTTGGATAGTACCGAGGTCGCCATGAAGGCTTACTCCGCAGTGGAGCTGCAATTGTTCCAGAACAAGAAATTTGAAGCGCTCGATACCTTGAAGGGTTTGTACCAGAAATATCAAAGCCACAGTCTGGCTGATGAAATTTTGTGGCTTACCGCTAAGACATACATCAAGCTCGATAGCAACAAGCAGGCAATGGAAGATCTAAAGTTGCTCTACTCCAAATTCGGCCATGACCTTTACGGAGACGACGCATTGTTCGCCATGGCGAAACTCTACCAGGAAAAATTGAGTGACAAGGATCAGGCGATGAAATTATATCAGGAGCTGATGGAGAAATATCCGGGAAGTATTTTTGTCGCCGAGTCGCGGAAGCGGTTCCGGATTTTAAGAGGAGACGTGATCAATTAGGAATTTTCATTAGCTGATGCAAAAAGGCCTCGAAGTTTGTCGCTTCGAGGCCTTTTACGTTTTGAAATTCACGGTCATCTTCCGCGTTAACTCAAACATCCAAATCTCAGACGGTTGGAATTTGCAAAAATCTATTCTAAATCATTCATTAATAGCTTTTTGAATGCCTCGAAGTCAGGTTTCATTCTGATCGCCACTTTTTCAATATTAAGCAGTGATTTCAATCTTTCAGGTACCTCAATGCTTTTTCCGATCGTTTCTTCCACCAGATCGATAAATTTTGCCGGATGAGCTGTTGAAAGGAAAAGACCGACGAAGTTGCCTCTATTTTTTTTACGGTACTCCTGAAGTCCCCGATATGCTACCGCGGTATGTGGGCACATCACGTAGTTGGCATTTCCGAAAACTTCGCGCATTGCTTTTTGTGTCTGCTCGTCATTGTAGAATGCCCCGGAGACTTTTTCAGTCACCGACTTCCATTCGTCACCGAAAAATCGCTTGAGTCTTACGAAGTTGCTCGGGCTACCGACATCCATTGCATTGGAGATGGTCTCGATGGATGGCCGTGGTTCATACTTCCCAGATTCCAGATAACGCGGTACCGCATTGTTCAGGTTGGTTGCCGCAATGAAATGTTCAACCGGTAGTCCCATACGGTAGGCCAGGATGCCGGCGCTAAGATTTCCGAAATTTCCACTCGGAACTGAGATCACCAGCGGCCTGCCAAGTTTTTTCAACTGCGCGTAAGCTGCGAAATAATAAAATGACTGTGGAATTAGTCTGGCAATATTGATAGAGTTTGCGGATGCGAGATTATATTTTGCATTTAGCTCAGGATCCAGAAATGCTTCTTTCACCAATCGCTGACAATCGTCGAATGTGCCGTCCACCTCGATCGCCGTTACATTGTGTCCTAGCGTAGTGAGTTGCTTTTCCTGGATATCGCTCACTTTTCCGCTCGGGTAGAGGATAGTGACCGATATGCCGGGAACCTTATAGAAGCCTTGAGCAACTGCGCCTCCTGTATCACCGGAGGTCGCCACAAGTATTCTTATTTCTTTATCAGACCGCTGCAAAAAGTAGGACATGATCGTGGCCATGAACCGTGCTCCGAAGTCCTTGAAAGCCATGGATGGGCCATGAAACAGTTCGAGCACATAGTCGTTCGGAGTGATCTGAACAACAGGTGCTTCAAAATCATATGCACGGTCAATGATGGATTCAATTTCGCTTCTTGTAATTTCACTGCCCAAAAGCGTATGTGTTACTTCGATGGCGATCTCATTGAAGGATTTATTCTCAATGTCTGCCAGAAATTCCTCAGAGATTCTCGGGATTGACTCTGGCATGTAGAGACCGTTGTCTGGAGGCAGGCTGTTAAAAATTGCTTCTTCCAGCGATGCTTTTAAACTTGCAGTTTTGGTACTGTAGAATTTCATTTGATTAATCCGGAAATTGGGAGCGCAAATTTAACTAAAATCCTAGCAGGTCATTCATTTTGAAAGCTTTTAAATGAATTTTGGAGTAGGGGAACCGACGTTATGAGCCCGATATTGGATCTCAGCAGAAGATAATTTTGTTAGCGAGTAATAATGAGCAAATCAATAAATCAAACCAAATAATATGTCGATAGGAATTTTCAGCGTGCCGGCACTTAAAAACGAACCGGTGAAAAATTATGCGCCGGATAGCCGGGAACGAACAGAACTCAAAAAAGCCATTGCTGAGGCGAGATCTAAGGTGGTTGAAATACCACAGTATATCGGTAATGAAGAAATTTATTCACAGAACAAAAAGGCTGTGTCTCCGCCTCACGACCATCGCCATATTCTTGGTTATTTTCATGAGGGCGACAAACAGGATGTTGCTAGAGCTGTTGAAGCCGCATTGGAAGCTCGAATCAGTTGGGCTGCGCTTACCTGGGAACAAAGGGCGGCGATATTCCTGAAGGCTGCGGATTTGATTGCTGGGCCGTACCGCGCCGAAATGAATGCAGCAACGATGCTGGGGCAGTCCAAAAATGCCTACCAGGCTGAGATAGATTCAGCTTGTGAAATCATTGATTTTCTGAGGCTTAATGTAAATTTCATGCGGGAGATTTATGAGCAGCAGCCTGTTTCTTCTGACGGTGTTTGGAATCGCATGGAATACCGGCCATTGGAGGGATTCATCTTTGCAATAACCCCTTTTAACTTCACAGCGATTGCCGGAAATCTACCGGCTGCACCTGCGCTGATGGGCAATGTTGTGATCTGGAAACCCGCATTTACACAGGTTTATGCGGCTAATGTAATCATGAAAATCTTTAAGGAAGCGGGCCTTCCTGGTGGTGTGATTAACATGATACTTGTAGATGGACCGGTTGCTGGTGATGTCATATTCAAGCACCCCGATTTTTCCGGTGTTCATTTCACAGGTAGTACCAAGGTATTTCAGACTATTTGGAAAACCATCGGCGATAACATTGCTACCTATAAGACATTTCCAAGAATCGTAGGCGAAACGGGCGGTAAGGACTTCGTGCTCGCACATAAGTCGGCGGATGCGAAGGCGCTTGTTACGGGCCTTGTGCGCGGGGCTTTTGAATACCAGGGGCAGAAATGCTCGGCAGCTTCAAGGGCCTATGTTCCTTCCAATTTGTGGGAGGAGGTGAAAAAACTGATGCGGGCCGATCTCGCAGAGATCAAAATGGGCGGCGTCGAAGATTTCTCCAATTTTGTCAATGCGGTGATAGACGAAAAGTCGTTTGACAAGATCGCTTCTTATATAGATGGTGCAAAGGCCAGCGTCGACACCGAAATCGTCGCAGGAGGCAATTTTGACAAGAGCAAAGGCTATTTCGTCGAGCCGACCATTATTCAGGCTTTCAAACCGGATTATGTGACCCTGTGCGAGGAGATCTTCGGGCCGGTGCTTACAATATATGTGTATGATGAAAATGAATTCGAGCAGATCATTCCCATCATAGATGCCACATCTCCTTATGCATTGACAGGTGCTGTATTTTCGGGAGACAGATATGCCATTGAATATGCAACCAGGCATTTGGTGAATGCGGCAGGTAACTTCTATATAAATGATAAGCCAACCGGTGCGGTGGTAGGGCAGCAGCCATTCGGTGGTGCGCGTGCATCGGGTACAAATGATAAGGCCGGATCGGTTTTGAATCTACTTCGCTGGATATCTCCGCGAGCTATTAAGGAAACGCTGGTTTCGCCGAAAGACTATAAATATCCCTTCCTTTCCGTTGAATAATTGTACAATGCTTCTGAATAGTTTGAATGGTTGAAGAAATTTCAAAAAAATAAAGATTTTTCTTGACCCAGTATTGCAGTTGAAAAATTCTTTTCTACCTTTGCAATCCCAATCGCAAACGACGCGAGAGAGAAGAAGAAAAGAAAGCGCGATTGGCCCTGTTCTTTGACATGATGAGATAGACCAAAAGAGTAAGAAATACTCGTTTGAATAGAATCAAGGCTATTTATATAGCAAACAAAATTTACAATGGAGAGTTTGATCCTGGCTCAGGATGAACGCTAGCGGCAGGCTTAATACATGCAAGGCGAGGGGGCAGCAATGTCACCGTCGTACGGGTGCGTAACGCGTATGCAACCTACCTATCACTGGGGGATAGCCCGGGGAAACCCGGATTAATACCGCATAATACAGGGGGCCCACATGGGTCTATTTGTTAAAGATTTATCGGTGGTAGATGGGCATGCGTTCGATTAGCTAGTTGGCAGGGTAACGGCCTACCAAGGCGACGATCG
>NZ_JCANTY010000020.1:0-29531 GCF_059568735.1 Dyadobacter ginsengisoli DSM 21015 | reverse complement strand
CCACATCAGTTTCACCATATTCGCTGTACACTGGTTGCCAGCAGGAGGAACGCAACCCGAAGATTGCTTTAAAACTATGGAATTTGAAAAACCACTGTATGAGCTGACCGACTTCGATCGTACTGTGTAGGTCCCCGCAATTTTGGCCAGATACGTCGTATCGCTGGCGCCGGTGGTCAACTTCACACCATCACGGTACCATTCCAAGCCTCCACTGAAACCCGAAGCTGTCAATAATACCGATTCCCCACTGGGGCAGACATCCCCATTGGTACTCTTATACAGAACCGGCGTGATCAAGGTGGTAGCACAAGGCAAGCTGATCCCGACAAAATTGCTGCTACCTGGATGCCCGGACGGCAGTAGGTATTGTGCGTGCCATTGTGTGTTTACATTTCCATCCAATGCATTGGTCCATCCCTGGTTCGGCAAATTCGGTTCCGAGCCAAAAACAGTACCTGTCAACACATAATTATCGTGGTAGAAAACAATCTCCCGCAAATCTCCCACTCCGCTGTTGGGCGTTGCAGCATAACGGATGTGCTGATACGCCCGTGTCTGCTCTTTCAACTCGAACTCATTCCACTCATCTTGCTTCGCGGAGCCCTGGAATTCGTAGATCACATTCCATGTACGACCGTCATCTGAGCCTTGGATAGTTGCGCCGTTCAAGCGTCCCAGGTCATTGGCACGCCAAAGCAGGCGGACCTTATTAACGATACACTTATCATTATTCGGAGGGAAGCAATTCGCATCCTGCTCCAAGACAATCTCGTTTGAGAACGCGCTCGTGCAATTGGCAGCGGAAGAACGGGCACTATACCTTCCCGCCGAGTTTGCTTGATAAGTTACCAAAGTATCTCCTTCGAGCAGCTTTCCGTCCTTGTACCAGTTGATTCTACCCGTAAAACCAGAGGCTGTTAAAGTAACAGTAGTACCGCTGGGGCAAACCTTGCTGCCGGAAATAACCGATATCACTGGTGTAATGCAGGTCGAGCCGCATCCTTTTAAAGTCAATCCAACAAAATTACTCTCTCCCGCATGCGCCCCGGTACCTTCAAATTTGCCATGCCACGAAGTTGCCGTACTACCATCAACTGCATACTGCCATTTGAGGGTCGGCCCGACGTTTGGCTCTGAACCGAAAGCAGTACCAACCAGCTTCGACGCACCATTATAAAACTCCATTTCAACCAGTTCGCCATAGCTACTCTGCCCCGCTGCAAAGCGCACGTGGTGGTAGGCGTTCGTATTGTTGAAGCCAAACTCCTGCCAGCCACCCGTGGCGACAGTGTCTATTACTCCGATCAGTTCCCAATCGATTCCATTATTCGAGCCTTGAATTTCGGAGCCTTTCAAATGGGTAAGGTTGGTGTTGCGGTGCATTAGGCGCACCTTGTTTGCCACACAATTGTCGACTGTAACGCAAGTCGAGGATTGCTGGATCGCAACAGCGTTAGAATACGCGCTCAAACATCCGGTAGCCGCAGACGATCTTGCTTTGTACGAACCAGGAAGCTTCGTTTCGTAATTGACCTTGTTTGCCCCAGGAATCAGGGCGTCGCCCTTGTACCATTGTATCCGCAGGGAATCTGAATAGCCGGAGGCTGTCAACCTGACCGATTCCGAACCATTGGGGCATACCGCGTTCCCCGCAGTCCTATAAACTACTGGCGTAATACAAGAGGTAGCGCAAGACAAACTTATCCCGACGAAATTGGTATTCCCTACATGTGCTCCAATACCCTGGTACTGCGCATGCCATGCCGTACTTTCATCGCCGTCCAGTGCTTTGATCCACTCCATACCCGAGATATTGGGTTCAGACCCAAAACCCTTTCCGGTAAGCTGTATCCCACCACTGTAAAAAAGGATTTCCCTAAGATCCCCCACACCATTATTGCTAGTCGCCACATAACGTACATGCTGATAAGGCGTGGTATTACCGAACGTAACATCGTCCCATCCACGAGACGCGACCGCATTAGCCGGGAATGTATAAAGAACATTCCAGGTCACACCGTCGGGAGACCCCTGGATCGTCGCACCTGCAAGGCGTTCGAGGTTTGACGTGCGCCATAAGAAGCGCACCCGGTCCACCACACATTTTTTGACATCTACGGGCACGCAGTCCGGTGTCTGCTGTACAATGATTTCGTTTGAATAATTACTCAATCCAGTACCCGAAGAAGAGCGTGCAGTATATTTTCCTGCCTCCTTCACAACTAATTCAAGGCGAGTGCTATCCGCAACCAGAACCCCATCCCTGTACCATTTTACAGAACCCGAATAACCTGACACCTTCAAAGTCACAGCCTGATTACCGTTTGTGCAAACAGTGCTCCCCGCTATCCTGTACAAAGTCGGTGTGATTAAGCTAGTTGCGCATGGTAAAGTCAATCCTACAAAGTTACTGCTGCCAAGGTGTGCCAAAGGCGGACGATATTCGGCATGCCAGACAGAATTTTCATCTCCGTCCATTGCATTAGGCCATCCCAGCCCCGCAATGTTAGGTTCTGATCCAAATGCAGTTCCTGTTAACAAAGTGTTGCCATTAAAAAACCAGATCTCACGAAGGTCTCCCACACCCGTCTCCTCAGTTGCCGCATAACGGATATGCTGAAATTTTCTCGAATTCGCAATAGGGAACTCTTCCCACGAACCAGTTGCTTCACTTCTAAAAGTATGGATCGTTGTCCATTGCGTTCCGTCGTCGGACCCTTGGATTGTCGCACCAATAAGTCGGTCTTTGTCAGAAGTTCGCCACAACAATTTAACTTTTGTAACAATACAGTTATCATCCGCAAAGCAACCCGCGGTCTGTTTTACCAGAACGGCTTTGGACATGGCGCTTGCGCAACCTCCGGATGTCACCTTCACTGAATACATTCCAGGCAGGTTCGTGGTATAGGTAAGGGCAGTTGCATCCTGGATGAGTACACCGTCGCGGTACCAACTTATTATACCACCTCCCGCATTGGCTGTCAATGTAACCTGCTGTGCAGGAGAAACACATACGGTTGTCCCCGAGGTTTTACCTACCGTCGGAGCGGCTGGCGGCGTGCAACTGTTATCGATCGGGCAGAGCTCCGTCTGCACAAAGCTCCCTATCACGGGCGCGACGATGGGGGAAGTCCGATAGTTGTATGCGTATGACTTCAGGTAATTATTCGAATGGTCCCTTACGTCAATAAGCCGACCCATCTCGTCATAATTATAGGCGGTCTTCCGCCCACGTGCATCGGTTACCTCTTTCACGCCCACACCGGGCTGATACTTGAAAGAGGTTTTTGTCTGCTGGTAGTCGGTGTGGCTTGTGGGGTTGGCTGGATTGAAATTACCTATCACATTTTTTGATGCCACCGCCCCCGCGACACTGCCCGCCGACACGCTGTTGTCTGCGAAATAGGTCGTTTTTGAGGTAAGACCATCGGCTGTCGTGAAGATATAAGGTTTACCCTGGGGGGTGTACTGATGGTGTTTGATAACCGGAGGTTGGTTTTTATAGCGGTCGTCATAAATGAAATTAAGTCCATCCAGATACGAAAGGGCCCCTGACAAATCTGCATTCGTCTTCATCTCATAGCTCTCCGAAAGCTTTATCCCACCTTGCTGAGGGTTGTCCACGAAAATGTTTAGCCTGCCGCCCAGGACCATGATCGGGTTTTTGTCAACCCTGTGGGTCTGGTACTCTATTGGAATCCCAACCATATTGCGAATCACCATCTGTCCAATCACATGGTTGGGTTGAACAGGGTAGTAATCGATTGGGTACCTCGATCTTTCCGCGATGATCTTCCCATCAGGATAAGTGGTCTTTGTTACCTCAACCTGGCTTAGTTGATTATAGGAATACTCTGTCTTTGTGTAGACGAACCGGGAATTATCCGCTACTGGGGTGTTGGGGTCATAGGCATAATTTTCTTCCAGTGTCGGCCCGTAAGTATGACTAAAAAGTTTATAGTAATATTTGTATCGGGCATCGATCCCCGACATCGGAAAGCCTGCCCAACGGGTGTCATATACCATTCTCAGTGAACGTGAAAAGCTTCCCAAGTCAGGCAATGGTGTCGTATTATACGTATACTTTTGAGTGGACAACAATTTCCCCGCCTGATTGTAAACGTCCTTCCTCAGCAGCTGCCCACGCATAAATTCCCGGTTGCTCATGGGAAAGAACATCGGAGGAGTGCGATAAGTGTACCTGGGCGTTCCCCAATTGTTGCCAGCCGGAAACTCGTCTGAGGGTACATCCCCATTGGCTTTGAAAGTCTGGAACAAAAATTGGGAGTATCCGGTGTTGGGGCTGGATTCCTTTACATTTTCATAGGTTATAGCAGGGTTACTATAAGGATTGTAGTTGGTTACAAACAAAGAATAAAGCCCCGCCTGGTTATCCATATCGTTCCCAAACAATGGATGGTAATATACCGGCACGCTTGTCTGTGTGCCACTATTCATGTAATCATACTCTCTGCGTGAGATGAGCGTCTCACCGTCTTTTTCTTCAATCTTTCTGATACGCAAACCACCGGAAATAGAGGGAGCTGGAAGGGAGGAGACTGTGTTGTCCAGGCCCAGTTGCTTCGAATAAGTGTGTTGCTCGTAGGTGAACAAAGTTTGCCCCCCTGTTGGATAAATCACAGATTGCAAACTTCCCTCCAAAGCCAGGTTCAGGGTTTCTCCCGACGCACGGCTTTCTTTGTATTCGGTTTCAAACAAGTACTTAAACAGCACCCGCTTTGCGGCCTCCATCTGGCCGCTGTTGAGGATGCCGTTCACCTTTGATTTGAGGTTCAGGCTTCTACCATTGTAATGTCCCCAATGGTCCAGTTTCCCGTTTTCATCACAGTAATCAGGAAGCACTACCGCATTATCGTGATAATAAGTGAAAGCAGTTTTAATTTGACGATCATCTCTGGCCTGTGATACCGACTGGAGCATAAGCCTTTTCTGCGGATCGTTATTATAGGCAAACCCGTATTCTCGCACCGACTTAGCTTGATATTCACCAATATTTGCCGGAAGATTCGCTTTGCTAAAAACGAATATTTTGTCAAGCTTCTGCCACTGGAATTTATAGGGGTCAATAATATAGGTCAGCGAACCGTTCTCGGTAACTGCTTTGCTGATATCGTAATTGGCTTGATTAAGAAAATTTACGACTGGCTTCCTTTTTTCATGGTCAGCAGCAATGACAGGAAAAACATGATTTGGCCACCTCAACTCAACGGATTGAGAGGTCTGAAACACAACACGCTCGGAAGGCGTATCTATTTGCCTGAGGTGAACCGGCCTGATCAGTAATCCTTGATAATACCCTCTCTCATCAAACCAATTTTTTTCCTCTTGAGGGTCTGCCTTTTTCACGTACTCCACAGACTGGCTCATGGCGGCAGTAAAAGGGTTGGCCGCATCCTCGCTGTACGACAAATTGACCTTGTTCCCATCCGTCGTCTCTATTTCAGTCAAATACCAGGTGTCTGCTGTGAATGGAAGCTCACGGTTGTAAAATATGGGTATACTGTACTGTATCGCGGAGTTTACCCCTCCGAATTTATATTTCGTCCCGTCGTCGGTGATAATGGTAAAACCGGCGAATGTGGCCGGAGCACGGGAGAATTTAGACCCATAACCCATCGGCGTATTAAGAAAGCTACCGTTGAACTCAACCCGGAATGTCTTTGTCCCTTGAACAATCCACGAACCGTTTTCCTGTAAGAAAAACTTGCCTGTCAGTCCGTTAACATTAAAAATAAATTCATCCGGTTCAGTATCGAATTTCTCATTCGCATCGAAATCCACATTCCCGTTCAAATTGTTGTTCAGGATCGTTCTCTTCCAATAGTAACCATACTGAATTTTATCCAAACTGTTAGTTTGAAAATCCCAGTCACAGTCATCGGGCAAATCGTTCACTTTCCGGGTAATAAACCCCCCTGCCTGAAGGTTCCAGTTCAACCCGACCCATCCGGGGTGCTCGTCGGGCTTGACCCCCCCGGAATTGTAATTCAGTGCTACCGGTACACTGATGTTGTCGTGGCTCACCGTGTAAACCGGGATGTTTACGATCGCCTGGCCGGTGAACAGCGAAGCGGACGCCTGTGTACCTGCCGCCAACGTCGCAGCCCGCGGACCGTCCCCTAACGGCTGTCCGGGTGTTTGACAATAGCCACCAAGCCCCAACAGTAGTAGTAACAGAAGAATGGAAAGTTTTTTCACGCTTGAAATAGAGAGAATGGTATGTCTGTGAGTAGCTTAAAAAAGAATTTGTTATTGCTTGCTGAATTTGGTCGAAGCTGAAAATGCATCGCCACGGACCGTCAGGATATAGATTCCTAATGGCCATTGATCGGTGTTGACTTGCAGGGAACCTTCTGCTGTTGCCTCTACTATGTCTTTCTGAAAGATACTTCGTCCGCTCAGATCGTGGATCGACGCCGTCAGCTTCATACCCGGTTTTGCGCCACGATAGTAAAAGTTCATCGTAGACCTGACAGGGTTGGGATAAACCACCAGGCCCGGCGAAACAGCTCCGTCGGCCTGCTGCTCGCAAAGCGCGGTCAGCTCGCAAGACACCCCAAAATCTACATCCCAGCGACGGTTACCTGCGGCAACTTTCACGGTTTGGGACAGGCTAACACTTTTCCGGCTAGCGGTTCCTACCTGCACGCGCACCTGGTAAGGCTTTTCACGCACCGACACATCTTTAAACGCATAACCGCCCAATGAATCAGTGCTGACAGTCGCCACCAGCGTATCGCCGGCCAGCAATTGCACCATCAGTCCGGAAAGCCCCGGTTCGCCTGCATCCTGCAGGCCGTCACCGTTTTCATCAAGCCAAACACGGTTGCCGATCACGATGCCCGGTAAGGCGCGCCCTACCTCGATGGAACCCACGGCGTTGATCTTACCAAACGTGGCAGGGTCAGAAGTCCGGAAGAGGTCGGTTGCTCCTACCGGCTCACCGGTGGCATTGTCCAGTTTTTGAATGCCGCTTGTATTAAAGGCCCTGGCGGGCTCATGCAGTGTAGCCACCACCATATTCGTATTGCGCAGCAAGGCAGCCCCACCCGCGGTATTAGACGCGTGCAGCACGATGCCCTCGCTTTCAAAGGCCGTGTCAAAATGCTGTGAGCTATTGAAACTGTCATTTCCCCGGGCCCGCTTGCCGCCTTTGACCACCTCATCGATCGTGTATTTGCGCTCTTTTTTCCTTGTGGCCTTTAGAATATCCCCGCCCGATATCGCCACAAAAGTCCCCGTGCCCTCTGGGTTAGGGTGCCCCGTACCTGCCTGATGCCCGAAACGATCCATCATTCCCATCAGCATATTTCCTTCCTCGTCAAAATCCAGGGATGCGAGAATAGGTTGTGGATAAGCTGCGGTCGAAGGGCTGTGTTGAACGATCGCTTTGCCAAAGCTCGACGTCCACGGGTTCCAGCCCGAGGCCTCGGCGCCTTCCACGATCTTGCCCCGGCTGTAATCCAGCGGGAAAGCCAGCAACTGCTGGAATTCTTTTTTGATTGTGTCCAATTCAAAAACAATACCCTGTAAATGCTTTGCGTTTTGCGATACCTGCGCGTCACAGACACCGCCTGCAAACAACCTCCCGTCGTTATATTTCAAAGCAAAAGGGCGGAACTTCCCATTCGCACAGCCTTTTACGCGGAAGCTCAACTTCTCATAAGACGCAGGTTTGACCAGCGCCGCTGTCAGCTTGAACGCATAAACCGTTTGGTCATAAAGGTTGGTCACAAACAGCTTGTCGGCTGAAAGTGCTATCCCCCCCAATCCCGACTTACCTACCTGATCAAAAGCCGCCGAGTCCCGGGAAATCTGCTGGTAAGTTTCCGGAAAATCTCTTTTCAGCTCTCCTGCTGTCGCGATACCGTAGTCGGAAAGCGAAAAGAACGGTTTGGTAACGAGGCTATCCAGCTGCGTCGCGTAAATGCCCCCGCTGCCCAGCGGACCAAACCCGGAATGACGCTTGGTAATAGCGGCTGAAAAAAGCACATTGTGTTCGGACGCGTAGGCCAGACCCCAGACCGCGCCAGTCTGCCCAAACAAGGCCAATGATGTCGTTAAACCAAGACTGTCTACTCGACTTGACACCAGCGAAGTAAGGCTATCTATCCCTTTTGTCTGACCTGGGGAGCCGTTCCGGAATATGCTGCTGAATATGTTCTGGGAACCTGCCGAATACGACGAGTACCTGGTCAAGCCCAGGTTTATCTCATTAGCAGGGCTTTTAACAAATCGGACCGTGTCACCGCTTGTCGCATTGCCCGCATCTATTGAAGAGAAACGGACTTTAACATCTGCAGCCTCCGGTACAGTCAGCTGATAATTCCCATCCTCAGAAGTAGTTACTTTCTGCAACACCTTCCCGTCGCTGCCGATAGCAGTAACGGTGATACCCGAAACACCGCCTTCGTTACTTTTAGACGTGAAATCCTGTTTCCCATCTAAATTATAGTCCCTGAACACCCGGCCCGTTATCACTGAGGTGCTGACCGGTCCTGTAGACTGTGACCTGACAGCAGGACAAAGAAAAATGCAGAATAAGAAACATGAGTAAATTTGCTTCATAGCAAGGAACAAAGAGTAAAGTATTGCCAGTTAACAGGCTTTTCTGTTTTTGATATTTTTGAATTCAATGTAGTACAGTAACCGTACCATGCCACTTCCCTTCTTTTCCGGCAATTTTGTAGGGATAAATCCCGGCGGGAACTTTCTGTCCCTTATACCGCCCGTCCCATGGAACCTGATATCCGTTAGAATAAAAGACTGTAGAGCCCCAGCGATCGTAGACAAAAACCTGCATCTCGGGAAACTTCTCCCTACCAAAGAGGAGCCACTCGTCATTGATGCCATCACCATTAGGTGAAAATGCGTCGGGTATCAATAATTTCTTGCCAACAACCACCCTGACCGTACTTTCCGACCAACAACCCATAGCATCTGTGACTTTGACTGTATAAGTAGTGGTGGTATCCGGATTTGCAAGCGGTGCAGCTATAGCGGAAGAATTCAATCCCGCGGAAGGGTCCCATTGATAATTGTATTGGCCACCGACATCTCCGTTCAAAACCACCGGCAGGTCGGTTGTTTTGCTAATGTGTTGGGGTAAAAACGGCTTAGGCGGAGCCTGGACACGAATACTTTGCGTAGCAGTCCCTTCAACACATCCGGCGCCGGCAGCGATCGAATAGCTGATTTCATACACACCCGCCCCGACCGATTCCGGATCGAACGTGTCGTTCACCACACCAGGCCCCGAGTAAATTCCTCCTGCCGGTTTGCCTTCAAGCCCCACCAGGCCATTCCCGGCGCAAACGTCTGGCAATGGTTCCAAGGAAACCTCTACCAGGCTATCAAAGGTTACATTGACCGAGTCAGACTGCTTGCTGCAGCCATTAGCATCTGATATCCTCACTTTATATTCACCCGCTTCTGTAACCTCAATGATCGCGCCCATCTCACCCGGGATCCGAGTTTCATATTTATACCATTCGTAGTGAAGGCCTGTTCCTTGTGTTCCGCTCAAAATCACCGTCTCTCCCGGACAAGCTACTGCCGTGAGGGGATTCGCTTTAATTTCAGCTTGCGGGCCTGCCAGTTGCGCAACCTCGAAAACTTCGGACGCCGATGCAGGACATTGACCGGACACGTCCTTTAACTGAACCTGATATTGTCCGCCCGTGGTGACCGTTACCCGGTAGCTGTTTTCTCCGGCCAATGGCTGTCCATCTTTGAGCCATACATATTGCAGACCATCTGATTGAACTGTACTCAGCTCGGTACTTTTGCCTTCGCAGACCGTTTGTGACGTTGCGCTGATAGCCGCTTTTTCGCCCAAAACTACAATTTCAACCTCCCGCGATTCAACGGAACGTCCGCAAGTGGTCTTAAACGCGATTTCTACATTGTACCTTCCCGGCTCGCTTACCTTCAGTTTATTAGAATTCGCCTTCGGAATGTAGCGGCCGTTCTTTTGCCATTGATAAACCCAGTCGGTCTGCCCGTCGGTCACCAGTTCCGCTTCCTGTCCGTAACAGATTTTGGCCGAAGCAATACCTGCGGGGAATCCTGTTACGGTGATCTTGGGCTGCGGTGGTTCGATAGGCGGACAATCAATTACCAGGTACTGGTAGTCCCTTCGGCTGGACCCGATCCATTCGCCCTTACGGTATTCATCCACCTGGACTGTAAATACAAACAACCCCAGCTCCGACGGAGTCACTTTCAAAATACCCGTCTGTTCATCGATACGCAGGCCGGGAGACCCGTGCATCGCATTGGTAGGGTTATAGTCTGCCGCCCAATTTACCAAAGGATAGCTGCCCATGCCCCTGTAATCGCTTTCAGTCAAATCTTCATTGGTTGTATAGCTATTCAATGGCGTTACCAGTGAGTAGCGCAGCTCGTCCCCGTCCTTATCCTGTGCATCAAAAATAGATTGAAAGGGATTATTCACACACAAATATTCTCCATTGATATCATTAAACTCTGGTGACGAATTCAAAAAAGGCCTACCGTTCCTAAGCAACGGCGGGAACCTCAATTGAAAAACAATTCCCGTCCTGTCGGGCTTGACTATATTGTTAATATTGGCATTTCTGCAACAATCTATCCAGACTACATAATAACCCCGAGGGTCATCATACTGGGCAGGCTCTAATTTTACATCTGCTTCATAAACCAGCTTCCCCGTTTTCAACCGGCGATTTTGAGAACAAGAATCATTAAAATAGACTACGCTGGTTTGCCCATAATTCTTCTGCTCTGCAATCACATACTGCATCTTCTGATTATCCCGGGTACGGTAAATCATAAATCCCTGACTGAAAGGTTCGTTTGCTGATACATTTAATTCTTCATTCTGGAAAATCACTAAGCGCAAAGTGTAATTGCCTGGAGTTTTATCTTTGGCTATCATTTCCAGATTGCCGCCGACGATGTGATCGGCATATAGAGATTGGATTGCCAAAACCAAATAAAAAATAATTTGTATTAGTCTAAAGCTAACCCAAAGCAATCTAACACTGACTACTGATCTATGAGTCAAGCCTCCCCTAAATTGCTTCAAGACAAAGAATAATTTAGCAATTCGTTGACCGTTTTCTCATCTTCACAACTCTCAACTATCCGATGCAAAACTTTTTCTCTATACTCCCGTGAAACATCAGCATTCCTCAATAAATGGATATCCTGAAGCAAATCCTCTATTAATGCCCAATCTTCGTATTTCATAATAGAATTTTCTTCTTCTGAGGCAAATCTGACAAAAGCGTCACCATCCCCACCATATGCCTTGTGAATTTCAATATGCCTCGTAGTCAACTTCATATTTTATGGTATCATGTGATAAATAACCTTCACTCCGTTTTGCTTTAGAATTGGCAACTCTGTATTTAGCCACACACTCTTAGCATTTACCCCTCCGGCATTCTGGAACACGTGCACCGTTCCATGTGATCCCCGGGCAAATTGGGCTGAAAGCCGTTGCCACATACTCGCTTTTTCAGGTCCCCATGCCATGGATTTGGTAAGTTGAGTAAGGTTTTCACCAGCGCGTGTCATTTCCAACGTTGTCATGCCGTTTGCCTCAGCAAACTTTCTCGCAGCAGCTTCAACAGCCTTGTTACCATTGCCTGACCAAAATACTCGCCCTACATTTTTACCAGAAAATCTTAGAATCATAGACCTGACTCCACCGGCGAGCGAAGTAATCATTGAGCGATAAGCCCCACTAGCTACTTCAAACAGGGCAAGAGATACTTGAGTTGGAGCCAAAGGATTGTTTCTGGGGTCGCTCATATCCCACATCTGCTCATTAGGACTACGATCCGCCTCCCCCTGCGCCTCTGCCTCGTGAGCCATATGGTTCAACATCGTAACAATCGCACTTTGGCCAGCTCCTTTCCAGAAGTTCCCTCCGCTGAGCTCAGCCGTTACTCCACCAAAAGCCGCAGACGCGCCTAGTTGCGCCAGTGGATCAAGCTTAGCTGTCGCTGATCCCATCAGCGACCCTGCTGCGCCTGTCAGCATTCCTGACCCATAGCTCCCGCCCTGGATTTGAGACATTACCCCGCCAACATGTCCATGCGCCACAGCTTGAAATGCGGCTCGGCTGTATACGTTGGAAATCTGACCTGCGGCATCGCCTATCCCGGAAGCCAAAGCACCCGACACCGCACCTATCGCTACCTGTATTCCAAATTGTCCCCAATTCCAATTCTTGAACCCTCCCTTACTGAATGCGACGCTGGCCGTATAACTAACAGCACTGATCGCCGCACCAATTGCCATTTGTACCCACTCACCATCAGGATCCACACCCATGATTGGGTTATTCCCCATCGCCATATACGGGGAAGCAAACTGGCTTTTAGGATCTATCCCATTGAAGCGAGCCAATAACGGGTCGTACATCCGGGCATGAAAGTCATACCATTGCTGTTCTCCCTGAATCTCCTTCCCCTGGTAAAAATACTTGTTCTTCCCCGTGTAGGGCGAACCGTCCGAACTAACTACCGAGCCAAATGCCAGGTATTCATTCGTCTGCACCGCATTCCCGTTTTCATCCAAAACAGCCCTGGTATTACCAAGGTAATCGGTCAAATAGTAAAAGAAGGAAAAGCTCGATGTCGCGCTATTGTAAGTAACAAAGCCTTCATCCATTGCAAACCTTGCCAGGTTACCGACATTATCATATTCAGCCGATCCAGCATAAACTGTCTTCGCTGCTGTCCCAACTACTTCATATTTGAGCTTTTCACCATTTGCAGAATAGGTATAACGGATATTTTTGCCATTCACAGTCAAGCTCTCAACCCGGTCCAGCAGGTTGTAAACGATGTTTCCCGTCAGGTTCCGGCTTCCATCCTGTACGACATTGCCATTGGCATCATAGGCGTAAGTACTGCTACCATTCTTGTACCCCGTGCTGTTACCAGCATCGCTGACAGTAGCCAGCTGGTTATTCAAACCGCTACTTGCATAGGTATACGTAAGATTGTCAACAGGTGAAGTCCCTCCCCATGTCCGCTGCAAAGTCTTGATATTGCCGTTCGCATCATAGGTTATACCTTTTTCCTCATACTGGAACGTGGAGGATGTCGCCGAGGTGAGCCTGTTCAGCCGGTCGTACTGATACGCATAGCCTTTCATAGCACCGCCACCATTCTGCCAGTACATTTCGGTGATCCCTCCGCTTAAATATCCTGCCGAATTGTCCTTCTTCCTTTCGAAATAGACCTCCTGTCGGAAATTGGTAGATGTTATACGATTGGCAGCACCCTGAATATGATATTGGAAAAACACCTCATCAGCAAAATTGCCGCCAGCTTTCTTTCCTATGCTTTTCTTTACTAATTGCCCAAGTTCGTTGTAAGTCAGGTAGTTCAACGTAACTTCCGGCAACGCATTTACTTTCAGGGTTGTTTTTTTCAACCGCAGCGCATGGTCATAACAATATTTTGTTTCGAACGTATTAGTTGTCGAGTTCGTCAGGCCCGCATGCTTGATCGTTTCCCGATTGATTTTTGAAAGATAACCGGCATCGTATTCTACCGTAACCGCCTCGGTTGGAGAAGGAGAGCCTGGAATGTCATAAAGGTCTCGAACTGACTGTAAGGTCCTGAATTCGCTATCATAATAAATTACATTCCTGATCCATTTGTCGGAAGTCCCCAGAACACGGCTACGACTTCCAGTCGACAGCCCCAAAGTAGACTGGGCATATCCCGCTGGTGTCTCGTTGGACGGTTTTTCAAAATCATACGTATCAAAATAAAAAACGCTTAATACGTTGTCCATTGTGATCGACACGTCCGTGGGATTGTTACCGATACTATATTCATTGCCCTGTCTGGTGACGTATCGCTTATCATCACCTGTCAAGCTGTTTGTCGCTGACTGAAGCTCGCTCCTCGTCTTCGAACTCGTAATTTCACCCGTCACTACCGTTCGGTTCAACATGTCATATTTCACGAAACTCCATCCATTTCGCGCACGCTGATTCCCGTCTTGTGTAAATGCCTTACGTCCCCAGTAATCGAATACAATATAGTTAGCACCGACGCCGGGGTTCTTTTGTACAATTACATTTCCATTTTCATCATAGCTAGACAAATACGCCAGATCGTTCAACCGGTTCTGCGGTATGGTTGAATTTGTCGCAAAGGTCTCTCTCGAAAGCAAAGGAGGGATAATTGCACGAAGCTGACCTAAATCGTCATAGACATAGTACGTGTCATTCCAGGTATCGCTTTCAACAAACTGCCTTTTGAGAACTGTCTTTCCATCAGAGTCTTTATATTCGTTAACCTGGTTTAAGTCTTCGTCCGTACTTTTTATCACGGAAAGCAAATTGTCCGCATAGTTACCACCGTAAACAATGGCAGTCAGGTTCGTTTCCGTTGCTGTGTAATTACCGTTGTAGCTGAATTTTTTTACGGCCCGTTCCCGGTTCCTGGGTTCGCTATCGTTTTCATTTACCTTGTTGAAAGTATAAAGCAGTTTCCCACGCTTATCATTCCAGGCAGCTCCCACGGCCTGCGATTCCAGTTGGCGTCCCAGCGGGGAATTATCAATTTTTGAAATACCGAACGGGCTTCCATCGGGAGTGACATCAGCAGGAGGAGCGCCATAATACGAAGCCTGCGCGGCTCCGGCGCTTTCTTTTAATTTACCCCGGTTGGTTGAACTCTCCGTAAAAGGCAAATAACTTTTCACACTTCTGTCAGCCGCTTCAGGATTCAAGTACTCGATGTGGCCGATCACATCCTTTCCATTAGGACTTGCCTGTACAGCTTGATTTTGACTAGGCCTACCCAAACCATCCAGATATTGAACCGTTATGGCTACCGAAAGGTTGTCGTTGGCCTCGACAGTCGTTTTCTTTTTGTAGGTCTTCGTTAATATGAAGTTTTGGTCTGTGCTGACCTGCCCATATGCTCCTGGCATTAGGAAATTAAGCAGACAAACAGAAATCAAAAAAATCGCCCGATAGCGATCGATCGAGAAGAAACTAGCGCTTCCATTATACGCGAAGCGGTTTAAAAGAGACTTGCAAAGGCCAGCAAGAGACTTGAAGTAAAATGAACCCATCAAAGTTGGAAGAGGACAATTAGGTAGAAACTTTACAACGCCATGACGTAATCACTGGCTTACTGGCTGATCAGCACGCGTGAGCGATACGCTGCATGCGCCAATTCACCTAGCGCGAATTAAGTATGGTCTCGTAATGTAGATAAAATCAAAGGGGGATGGGGGCAATAGGCGTGACGACCAATCGTAGCTTCACTCACAAAGTAGAATTTTTTCTTCATATGATGAGAGAGGTAGTTGTATATATTTATAAGTAACACCACAACGCATTAAATTTACATTAAATACAATAACTAATTACAATCGGTCACTTTTTTTTCTGTCTCACGGCATAAAACGATTTTATTGGCTATCAATGCGCTTCACAGTTCTTTGAGATACGAAATTTCACCTACTTAGCTCCACCTCGGTCATTGAAGCCTACACAGCATTACGTCAAAGTTCCACCACCATAATCTTTTCAGTACGAGCCAGTACATTCATTTGCGCCGGGGCCGGCTTGTCGGCAAACCCTATGAAAAGTTTAGCGAATTCGAAACTGTGCTCGTCCAGCTAAGATTGGACGAAGAATTGCAAGAGTGTCTAATGATGAGGGATTATAAATATGCTGATTACTTTCAAAAGGGAATTTGGCGGATCGAGCGGAGGATTGAACGACTCAAACGGCTTAACCGAAATCCTACATCGCTCGATACCCAGCATTTGGCTGACGCAATCGTTGAGCTTAATGAACGGCGTATATCAAGCTTCTCGTTGGTCTTGACGAGAAATTCAGATTTTTATCTGAATTTTCATAGACTGCCAAACAATACGCTTTATTGTCAAATACCCACAGAACGGGAAATGCTGGAAGCTTATCATTATGTTTACCTTTCTTCGATGAAAAAGAGCATATTGTCACTTGGCTTTCACCTACTTGAAGACACTGTGGGAATTGAATTTGTCGTGGAAGCGAACCCCTCATGTGACAGCATACTCACAAAACTCGCTATTCTAATGTTTGACATACTGCAACTACGACCGGACGCCAGTGGATATATTGAAAAGAAATATGATGGGTAAGAAAGCCGAAGTACGTATATGCAAAAAGGCGGGTATTTTATATTGTGTCCTTACCACTCACTTTCTCAATATAACATCTATCAGCCCGGATCAGGTAATCTTCACTTACGGCGATGGTGTCGCCTCTAAGGCTCTAATTTAATTCATGCCTCATGCTGAAATGGTTAAAAGAAGCTCTGTCCAGAATTGCTGGTTCTCGTGACAATAGAGAGAATGATATTTTGGTGGATCGAACAGAAGTGATTTGTGAAGAGAGCAGCGCATTCCGCTATGACCCTGATGGCTTTACATTTATCCGTGAAAAATTTTCGACGGAGGTGAAATGGAGTACCATTACACAAATCAGCGTTTTCAAGATCGATTTAATCACAATTGATAGAATTGACATGGATATCGTCTTCGGAAATATGGTCCTTTCTATCAGTGAAGATGTACCTGGGTGGGCAGAATTTGCACAAAAAATCCAGGTAGCGTTTCCAGAAATCCCAAGGGGCTGGGAGACAGATGTTTGTATACCTGCTATTGCAACGAACTTTTCTGTCATTTACAACAGGTCTTCCGAAATCGTGTTAACGGGCAGAAGACTCGACTATAAAATGGAAACCTTAACGAAAGTGGGAGGTGATAGTGACTGGAATGTCTACTATCTGGATTCTGACGGGTCGAAATGGATTAAAAGTTACCCTGATTCCGGATATCACGGAGGCGGACTACCAACCCTAACGATGGTAAAGCAATTTCCAGATGAATGAGAGAAAAGGGGCGAAAGGGCAAATACAACCATCAAAAAAGTCACCTAAATGGATGCAAGATTATTCCCCAATTGCTAGGCAGGATAATGTTAAAATTCAGACGTGGTGACCGTTCTGAATGCTACCAGAGTACAGAAAAACGACCGTGGCTGTTGCACAAGTAGCGGAGATTTCTGGTGAGTCAATTTTTTAATACGTAAATCCCCGAAATTTTACGAAATTAACTCGAAGCGGTCAAAAGTCGTCGAGAATGTAGCATTATAACCACCGAAGACCTCTTTTGCGGCACTCTGCACCAGTTTCCTATTAAATGTTTTGAGGTATTTTTTAAGATTGAAGCATATGGCTGACATCAGCATCACCTTGTGAGCGGCAGCCTTTCCTAGAACATTGATTTTGCTTAACCCATAATGATGGACCAGGCTTCCAAAGACCGGCTCTATTGTACTCTGTTGCAGTCGTTTCATCTGTTTGCCTTGCCTGCTGTGTTGCCTTTCATGAGCCCGATAGTAATAATCTTCATAGGTTGTTGTGAATATTCTTTTAAATAGGGACTTAGGGGTACAGGAATCTTTGAGAACGCAGGGAATGCAATCTTTTTTAGAAGCGCGGTAATTCTTTATAGGCTGTCCATCGGAAGTTCGGCCAAAGCCTTTAAATGGAATTTTCTTATTCATGGTGCAGATAAAAACATCCTCTTTCCTGTCGTAGGTGACCCATTCCCTTTCCGGTTTGTACTTTCCAAAAACAGGTATCCATGCTGTGATATTCCGTGATTCCAAGTATTCATAATTGTAACCGTTGGAGTAACCGCCATCTGCTAGCAGCTCTGTCATGCACAATTCATTCACCTTTAGTCGGCTTTCGACCTTTTCAGTCATGGCTGGCAAATACTGACTATCTCTTCCATCCGCAAAATCTGCCTGTATATGGCTGATTACCCCTTGGCCTGTATCGACTGCCATACTACAGTGATAGTTGAGTTTTCTTGCTTTGCCAGGCTTTACTGAAATCCGTGCATCTGGATCGTGGGGATTGTAATGTGTCTTATTGCTGAACAGCTGTGCTCTTTCATGAGCAGCGCCGCTAGCACTGACAGGGTGTTCGCGAAGTTTTTCCTGGTGAGATTTCATGCGTCTGAGATGATGTGGGGGCGCAGTTATTAACCCGACGGGCGAAGTTATGCCAGTGCTTGTCTGCTGTTGATTTTCAGCATCAACATTCTCAAAGTGGTTCTTGATAGATTGAAATGGCCTTTTCAACTCAAGACTTTCCATTGAGGCATTCGCCTTGACGGGGGCGGAATCCAAGGCTTGAGTATGTCCACTGACCATGCCCTTATCAACGCACATGCTGAAAACCTTATCGAACAGGCTTTCAAAAACAGAGGCAGGATATAGTTGCCTGGTCCTGCTAACAGTTGAATGCCAAGGCAGCTGCTCATCAATATCGTAGCCTAAAAAGTAAAGAATGTCCATCCGCATAGAGCAGTGCTCGATCAGACGACGATCAGAAGTGATGTTTTCCAAATACCCTGTTAGCATTAATTTAAAGAATACAACGGGATCGATCGACGGGTTACCTGTTCTGCCGTAAAGGCTGCTGGTGTCTCGGTATAAAAACTGCAAGTCCAGTGTTTCACCGAGTCTGCGATAAAAGTTTCCCTTCGGAATACGATCTGAAAGTTGGAAGCTGACGAACAGCTTTTCCGAGTAATTTTTCTTTCCTTGCATTCCTGAAGTTACAAAAAATTATGGTGAAACTAAAAAATGAATAGCAGCTCAAAAACAAACACTAATGAACAGCATATTAACAATTACTTTTTCTGCAACTCTATCATTTTTAACCCTTTGCGCTGACGCACAAACTAAAGACACTTGCTTTTTCATAAATTCTGTAAGGGCGCAAGAGGCAGTTAACAAAAACAAACCAACAATTTTTTTATGGAGCGGAGATGTCCCGATACGGTACTACCGAGATTCACTGGTCGAAGCTCAATTCGGGTTCAAATACGAGGAATTTGGTTGTATAAAGCCAGATAGCGATAGTTGTCTGCGAGCCTACAGTAAAGTAATCTTTGCAAATTTGGACAAGAAGTTTGGCAAAGTATGGCGACGGAAAGTTAGGGGTGACGTACTGTTTCTAAAATCAATTCCATATCAACGAACGGAGGGTAGCAAACGACAATAGCTTTTAGCTTCCATTATTTAGTTTTTAAGTTGACCGCTATTACGTCCAACAGACTGAACCGAGTTGTGCAACAGCCACGCCCGTATAATCAAACTGGTATCTTCATAGTCTGTCCAATAGGACAGGTGGTAAACAGCCGTTCATCCGGACCAATAGCCTTTACAAGTAGCACGACTTGCGTTTTTTCATGGCGATAAGTAACTTATGGTTAAAAGACCATGCTACACTCCTATTTTAAAATTCGTGATCCTTGGAATTTCAAACCGCACAAGTTCGAGATCGGAACACCAGTCATCCAAAGCTCTTTTCACGACAACCATTTCGTTTTAAAACTGTACGGGCTGGGAGAGAACGAGTTCCCTGAATTTTACAATTACCATCTTGGACATTATTTAGATAACTTTCCCGGTGGTGAGCAGGACTTTCACCGCTACGTCTCCGATATCGTTTCAACTCGGATCGCGCAATTAAAGCTCATTGATCCGTTCTCCCGAAAAGCCCTTCGTGCAAAAAGTCAAGTTGAGCAGCTAAGGGCATTCCAAACGTTTCTGGGACCGGTCGACCAGTGGAATTCGTCAAAGGCATTGGAGGTGATTATAGCAGAAAAAAAACGAAGAAATCCCCGGGCTGAAAGAGCAGATCACTGAGTTAGAAGATCAGCTAAAAACCTTTCGCGATTACAAACCTAGCACCGAAATCGATATTCGAGACAAGTACCTGCCCACCTTCATTCATCTTATCCATCAATTGCAAAACCTAGTTCTACCTGATGGGCGTAGGCTTTTCAATTTTCAGGGACAGAGCGCCTGGTACAAATTGCTTAGTAAGTACTTTACGCACAACTACAAGCCGATTCCTAAGGAAACAGCCCGCAACTACTTTCCCGTCCAAAAAACACCTACCATCAAAGGCACACAGGTACCTAAGAATTTGCAGCTCTTTAAAATTATCCTGACCAGATCAGAGCCGGGTGCGTGATGACCAACTGCTAAGTTTGGTCATTGGAACCAGCCCTCTCCCGTTCATTTTTGCAAGCAGCCGGCAGTCTTGATGCCGGAATGTTTCACTATAAACTTGCAGAAAAATGAATGTAGAGATGATCACCAGGGAGGATCTGCAAAGCCTGAAAAATGAAATCATTGCAGAGCTCAGATCAATCCTTTCCCACGAGAAGCCCTCGGAAGGCACCTGGCTCCGAAACGCCCAGGTAAGGAAGATGCTAAGCATTTCGCCAGGCACCTTGCAGAACCTTCGCATCCAGGGACACCTTCGGTTTACCAAGATCGGTGGATGCTTCTTTTACAGTCAGCGGGATATCGCCGCTATGCTCACCCAAAATGGCTCGGGGCGATGAAAGGGCTTAACGATGCAAGCGCTGCCATGGACATGGCCGTACTTGAAGCCATCAAATCCGATAACCGGCTGAACTCCTATCACATCAGCCTTTACACAGCGCTTCTCTACTACGGCAGAGGGATCAGGCAATTCCCGTTTCACGCAAGCCGGAGGAAGCTGATGGGTTTTTCACGGATCAAATCCGCAGCGACCTACCACAAGTGCATGCGGGAGCTGGTCAGCTACGGTTACCTGAGCTACGATCCTTCTTTTCACCCGCAACAAGGCAGTCGTATAGTATTGACCGGAACAACTGTCGAGCCTGATGTTGATCAATGAGAAGCTGCTGATCGAGCTCTTCGAGCAGAAGGACAGAAAACGTAGGGAGGTGTTATTTGAGCTTTTTCACGATCACCTACTAGCCAGGCTCACGCGGGCCAGAATCGCCGACATGATCAGCGCCAAACTGGGCAGACCAGGACTTATCACGACCGAAGATGTGCGCTACTGCCGGTTTTACTTCAAGGGTAAGAAAACCACGAGTACGCCCAAGCCTGTGGAAAAGCCCAAACCGAAGCCGGACCGGCTGCCGACCGCTGAGAACAGTCAACCCAGCGCTTTCAAAGTGACCGATCCGGATGAAATCAAGCTACAAGACCAATTTAAGTTCAAATCAAAACATTCAAACAAACAATGAAAAAAGAGTTTCACTTCATCGTCCAAGCCAAAGGCGGTGTGGGCAAAAGCCTGCATACCTATCTGAGAGCGCTTTCCCAAGCAGACAGCTTTTCCCTTTTTGTTGACCTGGACAGCTCCACAAAAACTTCGTCCCGACAGCTCGCTTTTCTGGGACATGACCGGTTTGAAGCTTTCTCCCTGCTTGACAACCGCGAAAGGCTGATGCGGGATCTTTTTATCGGCTACGTGGAAAGCCTGGCAGATAGCCCCTTTGACAAAGTGTTTATGGATTTCGGAGCGCCGGAAAGTGAGCAGTTGCCCGCATTGATTACGCGCGATATCGATTTAAAGGAATGGTGTGACGAGTTAGGTATTCAGGCCGTATTTCATATCATCATCGGTGGCGGCGGAGCATACCTGGCAAGTATCCAGTTTCTGGAAAAGATGCGGGCCGCACTGAACTCAAAATTCCAGATAGTGATCTGGCAAAACCTTTTCGGCTTTAACCAGTTTCCCGGCTTGTCACGCGAGCTTGAAGATAACTGCACCGCACTCGGGCTTGACCTCAGACGCTTCGGCGACTTTGAGCCGGCATCACTTCTAGGCGGCCAAATACTGGACGGCATCCGGAATGGCTACACGCTCAAAGACTATCCACCAGGCGCGAGGCTCAGGCTAAAAAAGGAACTTAAAGAGAATTTCAGCGATGAATAGCCGGAGCCAAACCGCCTCACCCAGACCAGGGGCAGGTATGCTGCCAAGTACGGTCACGAGATCGATGACTGGTCAGCCTTGTTTTTATCAGAAACTCAGGAGCATTTCCAAAACCTGGAAATCAGGGTCAGCAAATCCATTGCAGCCATCGACCGGGCTGCATTAGAGCTGAAAGGCAGAAAACGGCACTTGCAGTTTCAGGACCGGTGGCAGGCGCTATTCTACGGCTTAGGTGTAAGCGTACCCTTTTCAATAGCAGGGATCGTCGTATCAGTCTTATTCTATGTTTTGATACGCCATGGACAGCAGTATGTCGAGTGGCAAAGGATTTTGGACGAGTATCCGAACGCGCCGGCTTACAGACTTGTCATGCAGCATGGAAAGATCATCGAGCACGATGGCGTGTTGTATTTACAACTTGTTCCATTACCTAAAAAGGAGCAAGTCCAGATCGGGGAGCACTACCTCTATGATTCCCAGGGTAAACGTGTGCTGGTGCCGCTTGGCAGCCAGTAAGGCCGGTCTGTCCCCGCGAATTTTCGAACAGAAGCGCACAGTTTCTGCTACTTTAGAACGCATTCAAATACTTTCAAACAATCTCGATTTTCTTAAGACGGTTGCAAACACTTGCAAACGGTTACGAACATGACCGGTGGTTTTCTCCACAGCCAGCTATCGCCGGTACGTCGCTTAAATGCGACTCCCCGGCGGGAGCTGGCCAGGAGAAACCCCTGGACCCCTGCTATTCGCCTTCGGCTCATAGCCATTATCACAAGACATATGCAAAATCAGAAAACGAAAGGCAGACCGCCCAAAAAGAAAGGCACTGCCAAAAGGGAACACTTTTCATTATGGGTGAGCGCTGACCAGAAAAACAAGATCAATCAAATGATCGAAAAAGTGCGCTTTCCGCCAGTCAGTATTTCTTGACATTGGCGCTGGACGTCCCTTTTAAAAAGCCGCAGAAAAGATCGCTCCCAAAGGCGACCGCTGACACAGTCCGAATACTGGAACAGCTTTCAGGTATCCTGTCGCTGGCGGTTCTCAAGACCAAAGATCAACAGATGCTTTCCGCCCAATGGCAACAGAGCAGTCAGCGTGTCCGCTTACTTGCTGACCTTATCACCTTATGGGTATTTGAATCCTTTGAGATCCGTAGCATAAAGCAGACGCTCGAAAGCCTGTGCTCATGGTTAAATGAGCTGACCAACTTTTTGTCGCTATTTCCTGATGAGCTTGAAAGCAAGCAGCAACTTATTGAAGAGCGCCGGTCGAACGCCCGGCTTGCAAGTGGCCTGCGCGATAAATACCAGGCCCACTATCAGGCCCCATTATCAGACTTGGAACCAGCTTGGAAAGCAGTTAACGCTGACGCCAGCTCAGTACACCACGAGATTGAAAGTGCCCTTACCACGTTACTTAAAACGATGAAGGTATGATTGGGAAAGCAAGTTTGGGCAGCAGTGCTAAAAGGCTTATCGAGTACTGCTACTACGACAAACAGGTTTCGTCGAAAATGCAAAGAAGGCTGGATACAGAAGAAGTACGTGGAGAGCTGGTCTACATACAGAACCTGGGAATTAAAATGGAAGCAGATGGAAAACTGGACCTGGATTACCTGATCAAACAATTTGAGGGTAACCACTCGCGGAATACGCAGCTGACCAAATACATCTGGCATCAATCATTTAGCTTCGCGCCTGGTGAAAGACCTAGCAACGAGACCGTCACCAGCATCGTCACCGAGTTTGCCAAGGAGTTTGGATTTGAAGAGAATCAAATGCTTGTCTTCAAGCATGAGGATACCCGTAACCTTCACTTTCATATCGTCGCAAACCGGCTCAACCATAATGGAAAAAATACAGCCGATCACTTTAAGAACTACGCCCGGATCGGGACATTCTCTCGCAAAATGGAGCATAAACTAGGATTAGTCCAAGCACCTGATATGCGCATCAACCATCGAAGGACGCAGGAACTAGCATTAACGGACCATGCACATTTGAAGCTAAGACAGACGATTGACAAGCTGTTAGATAGCGTAAAATCTATTGATGAGCTTAAACAAGAACTGGTAAGTGCGGGGTATAAATCTTACATCGGGCGCGGCATCGCATTCTTTAATATGCAGAAGAAAATTAAGATCAAGGGCTCTGATTTGGGGCGGGAATATTCCCTATCATCTCTTGAAAAGAGGCTGGCTCAAAATTTGGAAATTGGCTTCAAAAAAGAGCTAAAACCGGATCTCAAAAAACAGAAAAACCGCGGTTTGGGTTTATAGGTGCCGGTTTTCGTGAAGAATAACCTATTTTAGCCCAAAATAACCCGTTGCACCCATGAAACTGAAAGCAATTAAATTCTTTTCCCCGGAGGAAAACGTCTCCAAAACCAAAGTGGTCGAAAAGGCCGCACCACTTCCGGCAGGTTATATTTCTAATTCCGGCAAGCTTGTTTTCCCGGCATCCGCGCTACGCGACCTGGGAATTGATCCAGAATCTACCCATTTCAAAATTGGAACCCAGGAAGGCAAGCGAAAAATTAAATCCGTATATCTTGTCCCGGCAGCAGGTTCGGATCAAACGTTTTCCTTCGAGAAAAGTGGCAGAGGCCACGTAATTCCATTGGCGGTTATTCTAAAAAAAGGTAACGTCAACTTCGAAAATGAAAAGCTGATCTTCAAGATATCAACCTTTGATTTTGATCAAAATACCAAAGGCTTCGAGCTGGCCATCGAAACCGAAGCGCCAAAACCAGAGTATACCGGAAAGCCCCGTGGCAGAAAGCCTAAGGCTGCGGTTAATGCAGAATAGAGCTACATAAAAATGCAGGTAACCGGTCCCGGTTACCTGCGTCATATCGGGCCACGTTTGCTTACAATTAATTAAGCTAACCCAGTTGTAAGTGCCCCTGGGCACTTGATGAAACCGCTAATGGTTTCACCCTACGGCTGTACAAGCAGCCTCTGTGAAAATTCATTCTACCAGCACAGCAATCCCAACCTTCTCGGCTTTTCGCTCGATCTTTTGTTTGAGGCCGTAATAACCCCAATTCCGGAAAAGGAACGGGTCTTCTTTTGCCTGCTGCTCCTTCTGGGTCTGGTCTACGAGCAGCAGAGTCGCTGCTTTATTTTTAAGACATAGATCAATTAACCTCTTACTGTATACGTGCTGCTTGTGCGACACATACCGTTTCTCTGATTGCATCAGATGATCGATGCTCGTTTTCCTGAGATGACTTCGGCTGCTTTGGTTCATAAAGGCCATTGCCTTTCTCTTCCGCCGGATGGCCGCTTGGATCGCAAGTCTCTTGTAGAGATACTCGTCCTTGGTTCCGATCGTATAGCGTTTGTTGCTTACCGAAACGATGATCGGGTAATCCAGCGACAAGCTCGCCTCAGCAATGATGTCCTGATCAAGCTGTTGCTGTTGCCGTTCTGTCTGAAATACGGCAAGCATGAAAATCTTTCCTTTGTCTAGCGCCAGCGAACTGGTGCAAAGCTTGACCTGACTAGCGAGTAACCTTTGAAACATTTCCCGCTTGTCATGGCCTGTTTTTCCCAGGTATGTCCTAAACGGAAAATCAAATAGCGAGAAGTGAAACACTGCACCTTCTTTGCTGCTTCTTAGCTTCCTGACATCGGTTCCTTTAAATGGGATCGGCATCTCTTTTCTAAAACTTGGCATTGCGCTTTCCCCGCTAGCTAACGCTTTGCTCATCTTGTTAAAACTGGCGACCAGATTGCCATTCAAGGCGCTCATGATGTGCATCGGGATACTGCCCTTATAATTTTGAGCGAGCACCTGATAGCTGGTGTTCATTCTCGATGTCGACAGCATCCCATACTCATCCTTCTTGATGTCAGAAAGCCTGGCCTTTACATCTTCGGTCAAATAAAGCATCTCCCTGAGTTGCTGTTGGACGTAATGATGCGTATAGATCTGGTTAGCGGCTTTGAAGCAAATGTATCGCCATTGGTAGAGTGTATCTAGAATTTTGTTCTTCTGATCTATGTCGTCCGAATCGATCAAGACCCGGATCTTCCGCGTGGTGAAAAGCTTTTCCATGATCTATCGTCCATTTTGTTTCCAATGATTTTTGACAAGCTGATATGCTTTAATGTAGTGCTGCTGTACCTGGGTTTGCGGGTAGCCTAATATGGAGGCAATGTCAGCAAAAGATTTCTTCTGGTCTTGTCTGAGCTCGAAAACGGCGGCCTGCTCGCAGCTCAGAACATGATCGTAAGGGGACGGCTGCTTTGCTTGCCTTATCGGCACAGTCGCGCGGGGCGCTACCATTTTTTTAAGCTCCTCTATGGCTTTTTGGATTTCGCTGGTCACATGCAGCGTAGTGGCTCCTATTCTTTTCGCTACCTCGCGCGGGCTATATCCATCTTGGAAGTGAAGGCTGGCTATCAGTTGGCGCTGTTTGGGAAGAAACGACATCGCTTTCGAGATTTCATTCCACCTTTTCCCTTCGGTGCCGTCCGCGAAGTAGCTGTCCAGATCTGGCTTTTCTCCCAGAAAAGGTTCTAAGTGGTCTATTTCCGTCATTTTCCGGTATATCTTGTATGAGGGCTTTTGGATCTGTTTCAAGAGTTGCCAGCGGAGATTGAGACGGATAAACCGGTATGCATGAGGGAGGCTTTCAATCTTATCTCGATATGCCCAGACTTTCAGGTAACATTCGTGCAGGATGCAGCTCACCAGAAACTCGTCATTAACCAGCCCCCTACCAAGGTAAAGTAGGCTGTCATAAGTCCGCTTGTAAAAATAACTGAGCGCACGCTCATCACCGCTGCGGAAAAGCAGCAGGTATTGCTGGTTGCGTGCGGATGTCCTCGAGAGTTCATGAAGTGCCATAGCATTGACAATAATTTGGGCGTCGACAATACAATAATACGCGCACCCCGCGAGTGCCGATAATCATTCACCTGCAAATCTTCAAGTGGACGATTGTTAAAACAAATATATCAAAAGTTACTAAAAGACACACATGTGTGTACTGAAAATTTTTATGCTTCCCGTACTTCGTCCCAAGCATGAAGGACCAAGACAACATCGGCAGAATCGAACAGTACGTAATCGATTACGTAAGGGAACTACGTGTGAGTAACAATTTGCTTCAAGAGGATATCGCTAGCATTCTTGGAACCACAAAGGCATTTATAAGTAATGCTGAAAGTACCAATCATCGAGCCAAATACAACCTCAAACACATTGATAAGTTGGCCCATTATTTCAATCTTTCTCCCAGGGACTTCTTACCAGAGAAGACTCTACAATAGTTACGTTGCGCTTGGGCCATCAATACAAATTAACTTAGCACACTTTCAGCCTCACCCATTACCTTCTACTAGTGACCATCAGACTTTGCCGACTAAGATTAACAAATATCAAGGCGACTTCTCATCAGATAGTCTTTATAGAACAGCAGCGACTTAGAAACGGAAAATGAATTTGCCTAAAAGTAATTGGCGATTGTATTTTGATCATACATTTGGCCAGACCCACAGAACAGGCGGCTTGATTCAAGATCTCAAGGAGGTCAGGTTCCAGTGAGTATATAATTATTGCGATTCGGCTGCTGCTTTATCTTCCTGCTGAGGAGGTAAATTTGAACTCCTATATACTATTTTTTGATCGCGCGACACCGACGTAACATAGAGCCATTTGTCAGGCCACGCTCGTTTTCCATCAATGAAAAGTGGTTCTCTTTTTAAGCGCGTTTCTTGATGTAAGTAGCCATTGCGAGCGTTTATGTCGAATACAAAAAACTTTAAAGGAGTTTTAAAATCACCATTTATCACACCGAGGTCTTTCATCTGTTTTGGTGGAATATTCCCAACAGATCTCATGTTGTAAATGACTGGAGGAGATGATGTTCTACCCGAAGCATCACGGTTCTCAGGGAAAATGAAACTCATGTCGTTGAGGCGGAACTCGACATCATACATAGGATTATTGCCGTCATTAAATATATACAGCTTCGCATTATCATCATTCATCGGTTGAATTTGCAAGTAGACAAAACTTTCTCCTCCGGTTTGATGATCAAAAATTTGAACAGTTTTTTCTGTCAATTTATCGCTTAGCTCAACGTTCTGTTTTGTTAATGTAACTACATTATCTGTTAATGAGTCGATTTGCTTTCTGAGCCCTTCATTTTCTTCTTTAAGGCTGATAACCATTGTATTAGTATGTTCGCTGGTTGATTTAATGCTATTGGTTTTTTCAGATGAGCAACGGTTGTGGGCGAGGGTGGCAATTACGACCATTGCCGTTCCGATAATTCCTATTATACCTCCAAGAAAAATAAAGGCCATAGGTTTTCCTTCCCTCAGAAGAGAGATAATTTCGAAGACTGACATATATGAAGATCCAAAGACTACTTTGTTTTCTGCTATGAATTTACGAATTGGAATTTGTTATATCGTTTTAGTGAGTCTTTTTCTTAAAGTGAGTGAACTTCACGAAAGACTCACTGAAAACATGGGCATTTGCGCATTTTTCGATATGGTCTAAAAAACAAAATACCCACAAATAATTGATTCATAGCAACTTATTTAAATTGAACTTATTTCAAGGGAGGGCGACGGGCTAAGCCGCTGGCGACGCGAAGGACATCAGGTAGATCGTGATCAGCGCAAACGAAGGTTACAAAGCAAAAAATGACGGCTACAAGCCTGCACTCCGTTATCCGGCTTTTTAGCTGATCGCTCGGCAGCCAGCCGCACCCTAAACCGCCGGATAGGCTTGCAACCAAGGGACAAGCCCCGTCATTTTTTCTTTGATCGATAGGCAGCGATTGCCCTGAGCACAGAGCCGGGGCTAAAGCAACTTAAATGCCTTTCAATCATGAGAAATCTTGAAAGTACTCCTAAAATCTATGTAGGAACCTACAGCCAGTACAACAATGGGTCGCTGTTTGGTAAGTGGTTTGACCTTACGGACTTCGCTGACCTCAAAGAATTCCTGCAAGACTGCTACGAATTTCATCGAAATGAACTGGATCCAGAGCTGATGTTCCAAGATTGGGAGAACATCCCGGATTTCTTGATATCAGAATGCAGTCTACATAAAGAGGCATTTACATATTTCAAGGCCATCGGTGAAATGAACCATGAGACTGCCGAAGCATTCTAGATTTATTGCAAACAGATCAACTATTGGCCAAACAATCGCTATGAGCTGGAAGACCAACTTGAAAGTTTCCGGGAAAGCTACCGCGGATTCTTTGGCGGATCAATGAAAGATCCAGAGCTTGAATACGCCTACCAATACGTCGAAGAAACAGGACTACTTTCAGGCGTACCATCCGCGCTCGAAAAATATTTTGACTACCAAGCCTTCGCCAGAGACTTGTTTTTAGAAGGGTACAGTGAATATGAAGGTCATGTTTTTGCAGATTACTGATTATGAGATTGAGTGCGATAACTGATGATTTCAAGTTGTCGCACTCAATCACTAGATCATTTTATGCAAGATGTCTTATAGTTGAGTTTTCTGTTCGCGAATTGCAAACAGAGTCTGGCCCGTTTCATTCGGAAATTTTGTGAACACAGATGGATCAATTTGAAATGTATTGCCTGACGATTTCTTCGAAAAGTAGCGTCAGTTATAGAATGCGAATATTCTTCTATTTCAATTTTCCCACCTCTGGTAAAACCCGTTCAGAAAAGCTCGC
>NZ_JCANTY010000019.1:0-29560 GCF_059568735.1 Dyadobacter ginsengisoli DSM 21015 | reverse complement strand
CGGAGAGTTCGGGTCCCAGTCATTACAAGCCAATCCACTGCTCATGGTAAGCAGATGTCGAATCTTTAAGGCACTTTTTAAAGAGTCGGTGTCTGCTGTTGGCCAATAATTTTTCAGATACTTGGCGACAGGATCGTCAATGCTGGAAATGAACCCTTTGTCCAGAGCAATACCAACCAGTAACGCTGTAATGCTCTTGGTGGTCGAACGCAGGTCATGCTTGCTGGTGATTTGTTGGTTGTCAAAATACTTTTCCAGCACAAGGGTGTTATTCTTGATGATTAAAAAGCTATGTAAATTGTGTTCTTTTGGAGCACTTAAGGTATCGAAAAACTGGTTGTAGTACGAGGTATCGATCCGCTGGGAAAGCAGGCTACCAGTCTGCCAGCCATCGTTTAGGGACACAGGAGTTTGGTATTCATATTTTTGATCTGACATGGAGCATGCCTGTAACCAGCAGAAAGTGATCCATATAAATCGTTTCATTCTGATACCTATTATGTTATCAAAGAATTTTAATCTTCACCCTTCATAACCACTAAACTGTGGGTACGGTGTAAAATACTCGTACTAATACATTTAATTAATCGTGCGGCCCCCAACATCATCGTTTGAACATGGGCAACGGATTCAGCGGGTGCTTGAAAAAGTTGGCCAGAAGTTTATTAACCAAGAAAATGTGGAAGCCCTTATTAGGAATTCTCCGCCGGACAGTCCGCAGCAGCTTTCTGTCCATACCAAATGAGATTAGACCTAATGAGACGTCGGCCCAATCTGCTTTCCGGAAAACTTCAGTGGTCTTAGCAAACGGGCCGATATAAGGAGTGGTTTTATGGTGCCAGTAAATAATAGTTGCCACCTGGGATTGTAGTCCCGGTTCATTGCGGATTTGGAGGTAGTGCATTGCCTGTGCGACCGACGGATTTAGGTAATCTATTGTAGAGTCTGTCCAAATACCGATGTCATGAAAGGCAGCGGCGATAGCATAAACTTTGTGATTTAGGGTATTCGGATCCAGCAGCTGACAGTTAAGATATACTCGATAGACATGATTACGATATTTTTCCAAGTCCGACCCGATCAGTGGTGCATACCTCGAAAGAATCGATTCAATGTCAAGGTTTTCAAAGATTACTATTCCGCTTCCCATAAGATCAGCCAGGTTAGGATTTTAATAAAAGTGCCCCTGACTAAAATCAAGGGCAAGAGTTTGATATGAAGTGTTTATCAATAATTCCGAATCCAATTTAATATAAAGTCGGCATCCGATTCCCAGCCTGCCTGTGCAAGAACATGATGGTTACGTCCAGGAAATTCCTTGTATTCCAGGACAGAACCGTTCTTTTTATAGCGTTCGTAGTTTCGGTTGTTTAAATGCGCCGGAATAATATGGTCCATCGAGCCCGACGTAAGCAAAAGAGGTGCATGCGGCTTGTCAAAGTCCACCGCGGCGGCGCTGGTGAGACCACCTCGCGCAACGCGTTTAGATTCGGGAGCGGTGAACTGCTCATATGCCTTTTGCTGGTCTTCCAGCGGCATTTCGTTCACAAACGCATATTGCCATGTATCGAACGGCATCAGGTAAGTTTCATCCAGAGAGGTAAAAAGCCCCAAAGCGCCCCAGGTGGATTTAAGAAATGAAAATTCGTAGGGGATAATCCCTTGCGGTGGCACCGAATGGATGGCGACGGCTGCCGCTGCCAAGTCACGGTTTAGCAGGATTTGAGTAATGAGCCCTCCCAGCGAATGACCGATGATAATGGGTTTTTCAGGCAAATTTCCCGCCATCCTGGCATAATGATCAACCAGTTCAGCAAGCGTCAGGCGGGCCAGGTCTGTATCGTGTGGCTGACGCGCCCTAAGTTCAGCCGCCGTCGCGTCTTTAAATGGCCATGCAGGTGCCAGGGTTGTGTAACCACGGTCTTCGAAATAAACCTTCCATTCATCCCAACAATGATGCGTTACAAACGCTCCGGTTACAAACATTACAGTCTTGGTCTTCATATGCATCTTTTGGCTAACGGTAATCCTTATAGGTATTTTTTCAAATGCTGAGCTGCCTGAATGAACAGCGCCTTGGTCTGCGGAATCTCTGCAAGCCCGTTCAACAACCCAAAATCATGAATGACATCATTGTAACGGACAGTGGTAACCTCGACGCCAGCCTCACCCAATTTCCGTCCGTATTCTTCTCCCTCATCGAGCAGGATGTCATTCTCAGCCACCTGAATCAGCGTGGGTGGCAAGCCGCGAAGCTGTTCGGTAGTGGCCTGCGCCGGCGAGGCGTATATTTCGTGTCTTCTCTCAATCGAAATGTACTGGTCCCACATCCATTGTATGAGCGTTGTTGTCAGAAAGCGTTGTGTGCCGAACTGCTTGAACGACGGCCTGTCGAAATTGGCGTCTGTCACCGGCCAGAATAGTATCTGAGTTTTGAGAACGGGGCCTCCTTTTGCTTTGGATAGCAGCGCAGCGGCCGTGGACAGATTTCCACCGGCGCTATTCCCGACGATGGCCAGACGCGAACCATCCAGATTGATTGATTCCCCATTAGCTGCCAACCATTTTGCCGCTGCATACACTTCGTGAACCGGCTGGGGATATTTAGCTTCCGGTGCTCGTGAATAATTAACAAACACGCCGGCAAAGCCTGTTAGCACTACAAGGTCCCGTACCATCCGCTTGTGGGTAGGGTAGTCACCCAAAACCCAGCCGCCCCCATGAATGAACATAAATGCCGGCAGCCGGTCAGTTGTGCCCTCGGGACGCACAATGTTCAGCGTGATCTGAAAGCCTTCTTCGGTGATCGTCGTTTCCTGCTCGGAAATACCTGAAAGGTCGACGTCAAAAGCGGCTTGGGCGGAAACCAGCACATTTCGGGCGTCAGATATTGACAGGCTTTCCAACGGCGGCCCGCCCGCATTCAACGGTTTCAAAAACTGCTTGACAGCAGGCGATAAATGGGGATCTTCGGCGTAGTCAACTGTGGCAGACGTAATAGATTCAATGCTCATGCTCTATTGAGGTTTAAGTAAATGAATAATACAGAGGAAAATGCGTGGACAAGGGCGCGGAACAAAGCTACCAGTGTTGTTTGTACCGCTCAACGCCTATTTGACGGCACTGATTGTACATTTTCAGATTCGTGGTACTCTATTTCACGCTTGCTCTATTCCAAGGAATATTGTACAACACTTATCTGCCAATAGCCATTTATAATCCTTTAGATAACCCAGTACTTTGTAGGAATGGAATATGACACTATCGGGTGATGCCAAGTGTTTGGTAAGTACAGTTGTAACGTGAAAATACCGCTTCACATGAGGCGGTATTTTTTTCCTCAATCAAATGGTTCATTTTACCGTTCGGGCAAAGCTAAGACATTTCCTGACGGCCTGTCCGAAAAATCACCCGACTTTGATACTGCTTGTATATCGTTACATCGAAAAATAGCTGATGGATACCCAGGTCAAAGTTTGAAATCGGGACCTCTAGGGCAAACTTGCGCTGGTCCCGTTAGGTAGACACGTTGTTTATCAGCTATTCTGCGTGGCATACATAGCGATTTGCTATACTACGCCTGATCGTCCTTCAAAATAATCTGTTCTCGGGTAATGCCCAGCTTCTTGATTTTGGAATTTAACGTGCTGACTTTTAAGTCAAGAAGCTGGGCAGCTCCTCCGGGGCCATATATCTTCCCATTGCATTTATTGAGAATTTGTACGATGTAGTCCCGCTCATTTTCCTCATGGGTCTTTGAATATATGCCGACACTGGCTTTTTCAATCTGTGTGATTGAAGGAGGTAAAAGTACATCCCGGATTACATTATCTTTTGCCATAAGTACGCACCGCTCCATCTGGTGTTCTAATTCGCGCACATTTCCTGGCCAGGGGTACGCCAACAGCGACTTCATTACATTGCTGGATATACGAGAAATTCTCTTGCCGTTGTTTTTAGCAAATCTTGCAACGAACTGTGTAGCTAGTAACGATATATCTTCACCACGTTCACGCAAGGGTGGCAGCATGATGGGAAAGACATTGAGTCGATAAAACAAATCACTGCGAAACCGTCCCTGTTGCACTTCATCCCATAAATTTCTGTTGGTTGCCGCTATGATTCGAACATCTATTTTGATAATTCCTTTCCCGCCAACTCTTTCAATTTCCCTTTCCTGTATCGCGCGAAGAAGCTTGACCTGCATCTCAAATGGCAATTCACCAATTTCATCCAGGAATAGGGTCGCGTGGTTAGCTAATTCGAATTTTCCAATCCGGCGTTCGAGCGCACCAGTAAAGCTGCCTTTTTCATGCCCGAAAAGTTCGCTTTCTATCAGCTCGGCAGGTATTGCTGCACAATTCACCCTTACCATCAATTTGTCTTGCCTTGCCGATGCGTTATGTATTGCTCTTGCAACCAACTCCTTTCCCGTTCCCGTCTCACCCTGCAACAGTACAGTGCTATTGGAAAACGAAACCTGGGTGAGTAACTGAAATACTTTTTGCATGGCATCGCTAGCACCGATAATATCGTCGTATGAAAAGCCTTCCTTGGCTTCTTCCAACAGGTACGCATTCTCTTCTTCAAGCTGAACTTTATATTTCTGAATTTCTTCGAGTTGCTCACTCAGTTTTTCGGTCGCCTTTACGTTCGAAACGCCCGTTGCAAGGTGCTGCGAAATTCGATGGATAAGACTGCGGTCGGCCTGAGAAAACCCGGTAGCCGTTTCGGAGGTGAGAACAAGTGCGCCAATAACAATATTATTACTTACCAGTCGAACGCCAGCGCATATACGAACGCCCGCAGCAAGCATGAAATCTATGTGCGGCATATTCATGGCTTTCAGCTCATCAGCATCGAAGCAAACTACACCCGGAGAATGCAGCAGTACATTATGAATCCCATCATGAAGGGGGAAATCCGTTTCCGGTACAAAACCAAAACCGGGATGCTTGCAGACCAGATCACCTTCATAGGTTAACACCCTGTAATCCAGCGAATGAAGATTATAATATGAGACGCATATATCATTGAAATACACTAATGTGCCCAATCGGTTTCGAATAACTGAAATCATTGAGTCCAAAGTAGGGCTAGCAGAAATTGCGGTGCTGACAGCTAACAAGATGTCATTCTCCTTGTCCCGGCGAAGGATTTCCTCCCGGGACAATATATTGGCTATTGTTGTGGCAAGATGGTCCGTAATTCCTTTTAATATTTGATAGTTGGTCGCAACGAATTCGCCTCTTTTTTTTGATAGAATGTTCAAGAACCCCAACACGCGTTCGCTGTTCGTCAATTTAACACAAAGCATTTCTTTAATACCTGACTCAAAAATGAATTGTGTCCCAGCGTGTCTGTTTGGGCTCTTCATCGCATCCTCAATGGTCACAATTACCGGTCCATCTGATTGCAGGGCGGCATTGTGAATACCATCATTCACTGTATACTCCGGCGCTATAACATGACTAAACTCGGGACGTTGCTCAATATCGAGCTCAACCTGATGGGCAAAAACCTGAAATGTTCCCCGGTCCGGATTGTATAATGAAATGGCAACATCTGTAAAAGACAAAAGTTTGATAAGCCTTTCGCGAAGTACCGTAAAAAGATCATGGCGATTCTTGACTTTTTCAATAGAGGCGCTGAATGACAAGAGAAGTTGCTTTTCCCTTTCCTCTTGTTTGAAACGCTCGTAAGCAAGTATTCTGCTGATGGCAAGCGAAACCACGCTTGCTATCTGGTCAGCCACCTCTATCGTCCCTCGAGCAAATGTGTTGGGACGGTCGGAAAAAAAGCATAGATAACCCCAGATCTCTGAACGAGCTCCCAGCGTGGCTATTAGTGCTTGCCTAGTGTCGATTTTAAAATGATAACCAAGTTCAAGTCTTGCGTCTTTCTGATCCTGTGCGTCCACGTCGAAGACCAATGGCTTATCGCCAACCTTGATTGGACAATTGAGCAAATCGAAAGGCTTTTCCGGAGTTAGATCGCTAGCATCAGCATTGTGAGTCTTACGTTCGGCGGGACTACATGCAATTTGGTTACGTATTATTGATTCTGCTAAAATCTGGCAAGAGCAAAAATAGAATAATCCTTTTAACTGCTGGCCTAGTATTTGTTCCAGCTCAGTCACACTATTGGCATCCATTAAATGTTTATAGAGCAAGCTAAGCACCTCAATCTGCCTTAGCTGTGGCCTTAACCGCTGATCTTGTGATAAGTTATTATCGTGAGACATAATGTAAGCCGGTAAACTGGTATTTAAGGCAATTTACAACGCTATTTACTGTACGCAACCTACTCAGGGTGCATACTTTATCGGTTAATGATTATGCCAATTCGTCCGAAACTCTGAGAAATTAGCGCCAGTTTGAGTCTTAAAAAATTTACTAAACGTGGATGGGTCGTCAAATCCCAAATACAATGCTATTTCCTTCATTGACCAAGCGCTACTTACTGCCTTGCGTTTTGCTTCGAGTAACAAACGTTGGTGTATATGATGGCTGGCCGAGTACCCGGAAACCCGCTTGGCAACTTCACTTAAGTAGTTGGATGAGACAGCAAGATCTTCGGCGTAGGCTGAGACCAACTTTTGGGTTCGAAAATTCTGATCTACCTTATTTATGAACCGACCAAATACGACCTGATCATTGCCGAAAGGCAACCGGAGCTCATCAGTATCAAACCTGCGGGAAAAATAGGCTATCAACATCTTGATTAGGCCATGCAGCATTTCTTCCCTAAACTGCTGTTGGTTATCATACTCCCATAAGATAGACCTCATTATATGCTCAATGTCACTTTGGGCATTGTCATTAAGGCGCATCACTTGCAACCGTTTTGCTCGACGTGAGTGGATCAGTGCGGGAGGAAGGACGGCCGCTGAATGGGCACCACATAAAAATTGTTCAGAAAAAGCGATCTTGTAGGCTACCAAATCTTGTTCTGGTATTATTTGATGTATCTGCCCTGGAAAAAGGCAGTAAAGCGTGTTGTCGATAATGTGCCTCTTCTCAAGGTCAACATTAAGAGTGCCCTTGCCTGTTTTAATCCAAATCATTTCGAAAAGCTCGGATTGATAGTATTTTTCGAAAATTACTGCATTACCAAGAACTGTATTCAGGCACATGGCATGGAAAGGTTCCTTGTTAGGGGATATGTTGGTCGTCTTCATAACTACAAAGTTTGGTAAGCGCGTCTATAGTTGGAGAATGTCATGCCTGTTCGATTTTGGAAAAATTTACTAAAATGCGCCATATCACTAAAGCCCAACCCATAAGCAACTTCCTTCATGCTAGCTCCTGAACTTATCGCAGCATGCTTAGCAACACTTGTGATGTGTTCATAAATGTGGTGACTGGCCGGATACCCGGAAACTTTCCGCACACATTCAGTCAGTATTTCTGTTTTGACCGAAAGGGCACAGGCATAATCATGAATCGTTTTTCTTCCGGCGCTGCGGTCACTAACGAGCCTGATAAACCGCTGGAACAGTTGGCGATCATTACAATTTGAAACTGGGGGAGCGGATTGCGGATAAAGACGGGCAATTGAAATGAAAAGCACTTTTAGCAAGCCACCGATTAGCATATCGCCAGCGTAATGGGCGCATTGGTATTCACTCGCCAGGTCGAGAATCATTCGTCCAATTCCGGTGCCCTCCTGGACCAACGTCGGTTTTGCATGATCCCAAAATTTGGATTGGGTGCTAGTGAACGGGTGATAACCCTGGCAGCCTGTCATCAACAAAATTTCCTCAGGGAAAGAAATTAAGTATGCTGTCCCATCAGAATCAAAACCCATGTCAAGGCTCTTATCTGGCGGCAAAATATACATTTGACCATCGTCGTTTTTTGATGGATTGGCTAACCACAAAATCCGGAAGAAGGAATTTTCTCCCACTTTTAGATCTTCCGATGAGAGAACGGGGTGCACCCGGAGCAAGCGAGCTCCGGAATGCATGGGTGATTTTGCTACCCTCATTTTTTTACAGTGTAAGGCAAAGAAAGATTACCAGACAACACACCGTATACATTGTAGACGCCAAGCACAGGTGCGGACTTTCCGCCATGATGTCCTTCACCATGGCTCATTTGCATGTAACATGCTACTGCATCAAATTTGAAGTCCTTCTGATGGTGAACTCTGAATGAGGGAATTAGTACCCGCATAGCCGATCCTTGCTTAATCACATTGAAGCCGGGGGAGTCAAAGAACATAGGCATGCCTGGGGCGGTCTTCGGCAATGTAACAGTCTTGTCGCCGGACGTGAATTCTTTTACACTTAAGCCACCTGGAACCCGGCCATCCTTTGTCAACACCACCCAGTGCGCATGCCAGATCACACCGTCGTTGTCGTACTTTCCATCAGCGTCTTCATCCCATAGTGGCGTGTCATCCATATCCGGATGGGCTGTTAACGCCATTGCGACGATGCCTTCCGTCGGTGAAAAGCCTACGTCCTGCGATTTCAAGGTTGTGGGAAATACATAACCCAGCACTGGTGCGCCGTTCATACTTCCAACCGGAGTCGGTGTAGTCTTTCCCGCCTGACCTTCCACGGTAACTTCAAAGACCAGAGCATCGATACGACTCTCATAAACGACCTCAGCAGATTTTAACTTGAAGTCTGCATTATTGTACTTATCGCCAGGCTTCTGTGCAATGGAATCGGTTAGGGTCAGGATTAATAAAACTGAAAGGAGAAGTGTGAAGATTGTTTTCATGATTGACTATTTGAGTTAAGGTGAGAATACAGCCTAGAACGCTAATTCTGTGCCAAATAGTCAATGGTCTGATAGTCATACATTTACCGAAAGTGGATTTGAGTTTTTTTGTCTACATTTCGCTAAAACGTATACCTAGTTTTGAAATGTCAACATTTGCCAAGCCCAGTTTTATACCCTGTCCCAATCGATCGAGCTAGTAATTCAGGTCAAGTTTGGTAATTCCTAACTTTTTGATTTTGGAGTTTAATGTGCCCACTTTCAGTTTAAGAACCTCGGCTGCACCGCCCGAACCGAATATTTTACCTTTACACTGATTGAGAGCGTTGACAATGTGCTCCCGTTCATTTTCTTCAAAGGATTTCAGCGTTGTTTGATCAGCAACCATTGACAGATTTAGATGATCACCTAAACCAGGCAAATGCGTTTCTGATAAAACGCTCCCGGAAGCCATTAAAACACTTCGCTCGATGACGTGCTCTAGCTCACGAACATTCCCGGGCCATGAATAATCCATCAATTGCCCCATGGCCTTATCAGAAATCTGACTCATGCGCCGACCAATGTTTTTGGAATATTTGTTTAAAAAGAAACGGGCTAGATCTGGGATATCCTCTTTATGGTCGCGCAATGCAGGCAAGACTATTGGAAATACATTCAGCCGGTAGTATAGATCGCTCCTGAAGCGCCCTTGCTGCACTTCCATCTTCAGATCACGGTTCGTAGCCGCAATGAGGCGTACATTTACCTTGATTGTTTCTTTTCCTCCCACCCGCTCAAATTCGCGCTCCTGAATAGCCCGCAACAGTTTTACCTGCATTTCAAGTGGCATTTCTCCAATTTCGTCCAGAAACAGGGTACCATTATTGGCCAGCTCGAATTTGCCCACCCTTCTTTCCGTTGCGCCTGTGAAGCTACCCCGTTCATGACCGAACAATTCACTTTCCACCAAATTAGCAGGGATTGCGGCGCAATTTACTTTAACCATAAGCTTGTCACTACGTCCGGAAGAGTCATGAAGAGCCCTTGCGATCAACTCTTTACCTGTGCCGGTTTCACCCAATATCAGCACAGTGCTATTTGTGAATGAAACCTGGGATAGCAAGTCGAATACCTTTTGCATTTCAGGGCCCGTGCCGATGATATTATCTTGCGAATAACCTGCATTCGCCTCTTCCTGCAAATAGTGTTTTTCGTCTTCTAGTTGCTCTTTATACCGATTGATTTCAACAAGTTGTGCCTCTATCCGCTGGTTGGCGATAATATTGGACACAGCGGTTGCCAGGTGGTGGGAAAGGCGTGACAGTAGCCCTAAATGTTCTGGCAAAAAGGCGCGCTCCTGTTCGGCAAGAAGTACGAGCGAGCCAATTATTTCATTTTTACTTTTCAACCTCACGCACGCAACCTCGCGAATGCCTGCTTTCAATATGAATTCTATGTGCGGCTGATTCATCTTGGAAAGCGTTTCATATTTGAAAAACACTGGTTGGTCGCTTACCAACGCAGTGTTGTGCATGCCGTCTTTGATCGGAAACTCAGCCCCTTCAATAGATTTCCATTCCGGATGCTGCACGGTTTTTGAGTTATCCCTGGCAAAGACTTGGTAGGTTCCTTTGGCAAAATTGTAACAGGAAATGCAGATGTCGGAAAACGACAACGTAGTTTGCAGCAATGGTTTAATGGCGGGCAGCAAATCGTCTTTTCCACGCACTGAATTCATCGCATTGCTAATTTCAAGAAGCAATTGACTCTCCTTTTCGCGACGCTGGATTTCCAATACAGCCAGAATGTTGGCCATCCCCTTGGCGAGTTGATAGGTTATCTGTTGCAGCAAAGACAAGTGTGCTTTTGTAAAGTAGTCGTCTTTATGTGACATCAGCACCAGCTGTCCTACGACTTGGTTCCCATCAAGTAATTTAAGGTGCATGATTTGCCTAACCCCCATCTGATAAACGACTTTCGCCCAGCCGATACCTGCATTAGCCACTTCAATCACATTGGTTATTTGCGGTAAATGCGATTGTCTCAGCGAGTTCATGTCTGGATAATCACTGGCAGACATCGCTCTAAAAACGGGATCATTCAACCGCTCGGGAAGAACATCGAAGCTGAACAGCCGGTAAACTTGCCTGTCGCGTACATACAAAAGCAGGTTATTTTCGTCGTATGGAATATAGCTGCGCAGGTCTTGGTTTATGATTTCGATGAAATCTTCTTTTGTACGTATTGCTATGAGACGATTATTAAGCGCCATGATTGCCTCGTTTTCAGCATCCCGCCTGCGAATTTCATCCTGCCTCAAAAAGCTAACCGTAGATTTGGCAATGACAGGTGCGGCACTTTGAACGAGAGGATATATCTTAGGATCAAAGGCATTCTGCTGCTCAGAAAAAAAACAAAGCATTCCGATCGCACCGCTCTCAGTTGTAAGGGGCATGGCAAGCACCTCATTAAGGCCCGACTCCTTAATGATCGGTATGTAAGCAGGAACCTCTGTTTGGTCTATATAGTCAGAAACCCGGAGCAGAACCGGCTCGGTGGCGTCCATTACCAAGTTGTTAATCCCATCATTGACTGCAAAGTCATGATGGGCAACCCAATTAAATAATGGGTGATTCCGCAGCTTCGAGGCGGGATCGATCATATAAGGCCTCAAACTGGTACCATGTTCATTCAAGAGCATCAATGAGCAGTGGCTAAAATGAAAAAACCGACTGAATTGCTCATGTATGTTAGTAATGAGCTCTTCCTTGGATTTAGACATTAACAAGGTCGAGTGAAAGCCAATTTGCAATTCCTTTTGATCGATGGTGTATCTGAGTATTTCATTCTCGGCCCTTAAGGATTCTTCCTTTTCCATATCATTTTCGCTTTTGAGGGGTGCTTTCGTAAGATATTCAAAAGCCGCTCAATTTAGCATTTTCTAATGCTCGATTGTTGAAATGTCGTCAATTGGCCTATCGTTTGAACATCGATGGCAAATCAATGAAGTTGAAGAATGCCGGGAATAATTTTGTGAAGAAGATGGCACCAAACCCTGAATGGGTGGTTCGTTTGGTACCGGTCAGATACTCTACGAAAGTAGGATGCATATGAACTTGCCCATGCAAACGCACGGGCAAGTGTAAGAAGGGGAGTATCGTTCAATAACTCTTTATCCAATTTAATATGTAATCTGCGTCATTTTCCCAGCCAGGCTGAGCAAGGGTATGGTGGTTTCGGCCAGTAAATTCTTTATACTCCAAAACTGATCCGTTATCCTTGTAGCGAAGATAATTTCGATTATTTAAATGTGCAGGAATAATGTTGTCCAAACTACCCGCGGTTAGCAATAATGGCGCGTGCGGCTTGTCAAAGTCGACATGAGCTGCGCTTGTAAGGCCACCACGGGCGACACGCTTTGATTCAGGAGCAGTGAAGGCATGGTATGCTTCTTGTTGCGCTTCTAAAGGCATCTCATTTACAAACGCGTACTGCCAGGTCTCAAATGGCATAAGATAAGTTTCATCCAAGGACGTAAACAAACCCAATGCGCCCCAGGTAGATTTTAAGAATGAAAACTCATAGGGTATGATTCCTTGCGGTGGAACGGAATGAACAGCAACGGCTGCCGCAGCAAGATCACGATTCAGCAAGATCTGAGTGATAAGTCCTCCCAGGGAGTGGCCGATGATGATAGGCTTTTCTGGCAAGCCCCTTGCGATATTGGCATAGTGGTTGACGAGTTCGGCGAGCGTCAGATGCGCAAGGTCGGTATCATTCGGTTGCCGGGCTCGCAGCTCTGCGGCAGTTGCATCCTTAAATGGCCAGGGAGGCGCAATACAGGTGTAACCGTGATTGCCAAAATAAACTTTCCACTCATCCCAGCAATGGTGGGTAACAAAGGCCCCTGTAACAAAGAGAACAGATTTAGTTTTCATAGTCCTGCAAATCAAGTGATAGATATACGCTATGTAATACCGCATTTCCATCGCTGGAATTGCGTTCATTGACGCGGTCAAAAATAGCCGGCAATTACTGAGCACTCAATGGTTATTTGAGGGGAGCGGTTGTAGCGGAGTGCCAGCATCTGGACTCGATAGATATGAAATGTATGTAAAAAGCACAAGAAGTCGATGGGCTCCTTGTGCTTTAAATAACCGAGTTCACAAAGTGTTACTAGATTACCAACCACAACTGTACTTATTCCTTACGTCGTATCAGAAATCGCAAGTATTGCAGCAATCTAAAATGTCGGAAACTGGGCTTTTAGTGTAAAACTTTTAGTTATATCTTGCTTTGTATCAATGTTGAGCAAGTGTTTACCAAGCTCGCCATAGTCGGTCGATCAAAGTTGATATTTAACCGCTTAATGTCTCAAAAATAGTCCTTGTCTGACTGGTTTGAATGGCCCAGTTTTACGAAAATAACGTAGTCCAGCCGGGAGCACGGCGCAGGACACCGCGCATGACCTCACCCGAAAAAGCTTTGAAAGTTTAAAACTCCTCCATCCGTCGCATTTCATATCCCTCATAGTCCCTCACTACATCCACCGACAGTCCCAGGGCTTTGGCGATACCTCTGCCGTAGTCGGGATCAGCTTTATAGCAATTGCGGATATGCCGGATTTGGATAAACGTTTGAGCTCCGCCGATCGCATCAGCTGTATTACCAAAGAGCGCAGCTTTCTGTTCTTCATTCATCAACCTAAACAAGTTGCCAGGCTGTGAGAAGTAATCATCATCAACCCGGTGATCCCAGCGCGACGCATTTCCGGAGATTTTAAGAGATGGTTCTTCGAAATCGGGCTGCTCTTGCCACTCACCAAAGCTGTTTGGAAAATATGAAGTAGCGCTCCCATAGTTGCCGTCGACTCGCATAGAGCCATCTCGATGATAGGAATGATAGGGACACTTAGGTGCATTTACAGGGATCTGGTGATGATTGACACCGAGCCTGTAACGCTGGGCATCACCGTAGGAAAATAAACGCCCTTGTAACATTTTGTCTGGCGAAAAGCCGATTCCAGGAACAACCGAAGCGGGGTTAAATGCCGCCTGCTCGACTTCGGCGAAGTAGTTGCCAGGGTTCCGGTCTAGCGTCAGTTCACCCACAGGAATCAGAGGATAGTCACCATGGGGCCAAACCTTGGTAAGGTCGAACGGATTGATATGATAAGTCTCCGCCGCGACCTCCTCCATGATCTGAACATACATTTTCCATTTCGGATAATTACCAGACTCGATGTTTTCGTAAAGATCACGCTGATGGCTTTCCCTATCGTCAGCAATAATTTGGCGGGCTTGCTGATTAGTCAGGTTATAGATGCCTTGCTGCGTTTTCAAATGAAACTTCACCCAGTAGCGTTTGTTTTCGCCGTTGATAAAGCTGAATGTATGGCTTCCGAAACCGTCCATTGTACGGTACGATTTAGGAAGACCTCGGTCGCTCATTGTGATGGTGACCTGGTGTAGTGCTTCTGGAATGAGTGTCCAAAAATCCCAGTTGTTGTCTGCGCTGCGCAGATTGGTCCTCGGATCTCGTTTCACTGCATGATTCAAGTCAGGGAATCTGAGGGGATCTCGAAGGAAAAATACAGGAGTGTTATTTCCAACCAGGTCCCAAATTCCTTCTTCTGTGTAGAACTTGATTGCAAATCCTCGAATGTCACGCTCTGCGTCGGCTGCACCTCTCTCGCCAGCAACAGTGGAGAAGCGTACAAAAACCTGTGTTTCCTTACCAATCTGCGAAAAAAGGTTCGCCTTGGTATAACCAGATATGTCGTTAGTTACCCTGAAAACTCCATGGGCTCCCGAGCCCTTTGCATGCATACGTCGCTCCGCAATAAGCTCACGATCAAAATGAGCCATCTTTTCCAAAAACCATGTATCCTGTAACAAGAGTGGTCCGCGCTTGCCAGCGGTGAGGGAATTAAGGTTATCCGGCACGGGAGTTCCGGTTCGGTTTGTCAACTTGTTGTTGTCCATATCTTTCCGATTGAAAATTGGATATAAATTGATTTATTTTCGCCTGTGCCTCATACCTCGGGATCACGAAGTGTATCTGCCGGCGAAGGCTCGAAATAACCCAGCATCTGAAATTTTGACAATGGCATTTCCACGACACTTATTGGAAAAGCTTGGACAAATCGCGTTGACAAAAAAAGATCTACAAGCGTGACCCTAAAATTGCCATTGAGACCATGATTGCACCGGGGTAAATTTGTGATATCTGGACTATCAAAATTTATGGAAACTGCACTGTTCAGAGACTTTCAACTCTTTCTATTTTCGCCAGCACTTAATAAAACTTGTTTAACCGCGCGAAACGCCATGGAAGATGAATTGATTACAAACATTAATGCGTTGCTGGCAAGAATCAATAATGCGTGCGTCGCAAGCGGCAGGCCTCGGGAGTCTGTGAAACTATTATTGGCAACCAAAACGGTGCCGGCCGAAAGGATTAAACAGGCCGTTCTGGCGGGACATACATTGATCGGGGAAAATAAAGTGCAGGAAATCCGGGAGAAATTTGACGATTTAGGCGGCGTGCCGTATCAAATGCATTTCATCGGGCATCTGCAGACTAATAGGATAAAGGATGTACTCAGATACAATCGGTGCTGATTACATCGCTGATCCGTATGATACCAGGCAAAAACTTTTTGACATAGATGTTCCTGTCCTCGTCTTATCACCAACGCATGAAATATATGTTTTCCTCTGGAAAACTGGACGTCCCTGAGCGGACTTTTGAGCACCACGCAGATCATTTTATTTCCAGATTGTGATCCTGCCGTTCATCATCAGCATCCAGAATTAGTGGGATGCTATATACATACTTTTATCCAAAACAGCTGAGTGCTCGCGAGAACGTTACTCGGCATAAATCTTAGACTCTGCATGAAAAATATCTTAATAACTGGCGGCGCAAGCGGGTTGGGTAAACTTCTGTCCCAAAGCCTGGCAACAAAAGGACACAGGATTTTCGTCGCAATTGATCAACCAGAAGGGAAAAACATTATTATAGCGCATTATCTAACCCAATGGGCGAAAGAACATGAAGTGCAGTTGCATGTTTTAGATATGGATATTTCGACCTGTCAGTCAGTCAAAAATGCCGTAAAGCAGATGGCCCTTATGACAAGCTCAAACATCGACGTAGTAATAAATAATGCCTCTTGCGGATTTACCGGCCTAAATGAAAGTCTGGCTGTCTCACAAACTGAACACATGTTTCAAGTAAATGTAATTGGCACAGACAGGATCATGAAAACCATATTACCGTATATGTATAAGCGTCATGAAGGTGTTTTCATAAACATAACAGGGACAATCGCGAGGCACCCGTTACCTATGCATGGCACATTGGCAGCAACCAAAGCAGCAGCAGACGCGTTGGCGATGAGCTACCATTATGAGTTAAGAGGGTCTGGAATTGATGTTGTGATCGTCCAACCTGGAATTTGGCAAAGCCCATCAATGTATTGTGAGCAGCTTATTGGTGAAAATCTCATTGATGGCAATCGCGATATGTCCCATGATGAGCCATTACTTGAAATATTTGGTTCGCACCGGTTCAGAAGCCACTTTATGCCAGCAAATGTGGCCGATGCCATAACCGAAATCATTGATACGCCCACTGGTTTTAGAAGTCTTTGGACTGTTATCGGCGCGGTAGGAAGAGACCAATCAATCCGTCATATCAACCAAGCCACCCGCGAACTTACGGATACCATTTTGCTTGCGGCAGGCGTGGAAGATGACGAGATTTACGCTAATCCTAAGTTAGCAAGTGAACATGCAAGGCTCATTGTAATCTACCCACCTTAACCCACTCACAGAAATTTTAAAAAATTGACTGCTATCGTTCGTCATCACAAAACATACCTGCCCGCAGATCCATTTTATTCGAATCAAATTCAACGACAAGACACTATGTTCAAATTTTCAACCGCAACATGGACTGGTCCAGGTAAGACTGGAACTGGGAAGATTACCTCTGGGAGTAATCTACTTAAAGAGATACCTTACACATTCGATTCTAGGTTTTCTAGTGATGTTTTTGGAACCAATCCCGAAGAACTGCTAGCAGCAGCTCATGCAAGTTGCTTTGCTATGAAGCTCGGGTTTATTCTTGACGAAGCAGGGCATTCTGCAAAATCACTTCGCGTCACAGCGAAAGTTGAATTTGCCAATGGCACAATTTCAAGCTCACACCTGGAAGTATGGGCACAAGTTCTGGATATTTCCAGGGAATCGTTTTTGGAAAGTATCCAGGAAACTGAAAGGTGTTGTCCTGTCAGTAGGGCGCTCCGTATCCCTATAACCTGCACCACAAATCTGGACATTTAATTAGCTCCTGCTAGAAGTAAGCTTACCCGCAAAAGCATCTGCTATACCTGTCACTTAATACTGAAACCGGTGCGTCCCTCTGCCGTGCATTTGCTCCGAAGTGACAACTAATACTTTTAATTTTCCATTGAGCAACACCTACGGCATCAGCTACCTTTGTTATCTCCGATTGACCAACAGAAATTTTTCGGGTTTGTACTTGTAAGCGAGGTAATATCGTACCAACAAGGTCATAGACTTACTTTCTGGAAGATAAAATCTGCTAAGCTTCATCTCAGAAGATGATCTTTCGCAACCGACAAAACAGTACCACCAAAATAAAATATAATGAAAGGCTTACTAACAATTTTGCTACTATGTGGACTGCAATTGAACGCATGGGCAAAAGGGATTCACGAAAATCCCTCGAAGAAGGAATCGCAAAGTAAAACGATTGTACTCATAACGGGCGCTTTTGTCAGCAATCGGGGTTGGGATGAATGGAAAGCGTATTACGAAAGCAAGGGATACCGCGTATTAGCGCCCGCATGGCCGCACAAAGAAGGGCCGGCAGACGAGCTACGGCGACGACATCCTGACAGGGAGCTTGCAGCGCTGGAACTGGAAACGGTTGTCAACTATCATGCAGAGCTCATATCCAAATTACCGGAAAAACCAATTTTAATCGGCCATTCCTTTGGTGGCTTGATAGTCCAAAAACTATTGCAGCGGGATTTGGGGTATGCCGGTGTTGCGTATCATTCTGTGCCGCCCAAGGGTGTTATTACGCTCAAACACTCGTTCATCAAATCACTTTGGAAACCATTGGGAATATTCAAATCGAAGAAAAAGCCATATTTGATGAGCTTCAAACATTGGCAATACACTTTCACCAATGGAATGCAATTAGACGAGCAAAAGGCATACTATGATAAACTAGTCGTTCCCGAATCTCGTGTCTTAATGAGGGCAGCCTTGAAGAAACCTGGAAAAGTCGATTTCAAAAAGGAGCTAGCACCGCTGCTCTTTATCGGTGGAACAGAGGATCATATCATGCCCGCGTCGCTGGATAAGAAAATCTACAACCGATACAAAAAACACGCTAAGAAGCAGGCAATCATCGACTATCACGAATTCCCTGCCACCAATCACCTGGCTATGGCCCAACCGAACTGGCGTAGTGAGGCCGATTTCATACTTGAATGGATTACATCACAAACAACGCCGCAGACGGTCACTAAAAATTAAACTACAAACCTTCATTCGACTATGAAATACCCAATTGATAATACGGCACTTGTAATTATTGATCCATACAACGACTTTCTTTCAGAGGGAGGTAAGCTGTATCCTTTCTGTAAAGAAACTGTCGAGACAATCGGCGTCGTCTCAAAGCTAGCTTCCATCATGTCCGCTGCGCGCTCAAAGGGAATACTGGTCGTATACGCTCCGCATCGCAAAATACGCAAAGGCGATTTTCTCAACTGGAAATTCAAATCTCCCTCACACCTGGGTAGTGAGAAATATACACTCTTTGAGGACGGTAGTTGGGGTGGAGAGTTTCATCCTGACCTATTGCCACAGGAAGGCGATTTGATTGCGCAGAATCATTGGACGGCTAGCGGCTTTGCCAATACCGATCTTGACTTCATCCTTAAACAAAATAGCATCGAGTACATCATCGTCGCCGGAATGCGTGCCAATACATGCGTAGATTCCACTTGTCGGTATGGGGTGGAACTCGGCTATCACGTGACCTTGATTATTGACGGAATTGGAGCATTCACTTTCGAAGAAGTTAGGGCGACGGTGGAAGTTAATTTCCCTGCCTACGGGCATTCACAACTGACAGCAGAACAATTTGTCCAAAATATTAACTCATAGCTATGGAAATCATCGCAGACCTGACCGAAACGGCCATCATACACGCAAAAAGCGAGAAAATTGACTTGACCGCATGGCTGTTTACGTTGAAAGAGCATGAATACAGGGCATGTTCGACAGGCCATATCGCGGCCGGAAGTACAAGTTCTCCTGACGGAATACGCATGTCAATTAATGTTGAAATGATCGCCGGTAATTTGCTGATCCAGCATTATGTGCAAGAGATTGGCGAGCGCAATCATTGTCGTGTAAGCTCGGTCTCCGATTCGTTCAGCCCATTGGCTGAAAGCAAGCTAGGCGTAACCTGGGAAACGAAGGTTCAGGCCCTCACGGAAGAAACCTGTGAATTTTCCAACCGGGTCATAGTAAGTTCCACGAAGCATTTCGAAGAGCTCTTGAAGTCAAAAGGTATTACAGACCTTTCATTCTTAATTACCGAAATGGCAGCGAACGCGCGATCGCATAATCAAGAAGAAACACCTGCCTTCGCCAAGGATATTGAGCAAAAAGCCAATAGCAACCTTTGGTAGGTGTCAAAAATTATTCACACAAAACGCATTTCGTGATGATCACAACTAATGCGCCACTTGTCGAAGTGGCTACTCAAATTCACTTTGCAGAAACAGAGGCTGGAAAAATTGCTTATCGCTCCTCCGGCTCGGGACCGACCATAATTCTATGCAGTCGTTTCAGAGGGAATTTAGATTCCTGGGACCCGGCATTCATCGGAGCACTCGCCAAGAACTTCACAGTAATCACATTCGACTATCTGGGTTTTGGTTCTTCTACTGGCGTGCCGGCATCTACCGCCATTGGGTTCGCAGAAGCTGTAAAGCAGCTGGCATCAGCGCTGAATCTTGATAAAATTATTCTTGGTGGATGGTCGCTAGGAGGATTCGTCGCGACAGTTGCCGCTACCGAATTGGAAGGTCTTGTGTCGCATCTCATCCTCATAGGCACAAAACCCCCAGGCGAAGTAGAATACGGTATTGAACAAATATTCTTGGACACTGCCTTTAAACCTGTTTATGACCTGCATGACGAAACCATTTTGTTCTTTGAACCAACTTCTGAAAAAAGCATCATCGCTTCTGAAAAGAGTTCGGCCAGAATGGCTCTCTGGAAAAAAGATCCGGATGTTACCATAGGGCAGGAATTGTGGGAGCATTACCTGCAATGCGGAGCAGACTATATTGCTGATCCTTATAAATCCAGGGCAAAACTTTCAACGACGTCAATTCCGATTCTAGTGATCTCGTCGGATCACGAGATCTGCTTTCCACCTGAAAACTGGTTCGCGCTAAACCGCCAACTTCCAACCGCGCAGATTATCGTCATCGCGCAAAGTGGTCATGGGGTACAACACCAGTATCCGGAGATGGTGGCGCGTTATATCGACATTTTCATTAACTCCCAAAGTTAGATCGGAGCAGTCACCTACTAATCGCCACTTAGTTGAATCAGAATCCTTAGGCAATTTGCTTGGCGAAAGAAGTAAGAAAATGTTAGCTTTGAAAATAACGTCCAGTTGAACCGTTTATCTAGTCAAGGACCTCAATGCTAATGGCTGACACGGCCTGCGAAACATGTCAGATATGCAAACAAGCGTGCTAATCGTCGAAGACCAATTCATCGAGGCTAGTAACCTTGCCATGATCCTTGAAAAGGCTGGATACCTGGTTTTACCTATAGCTCATAGCGTCCACGCTGCTTTAACGATTATGTCAGAGCAAAGACCAGATTTGGTCTTGCTGGATATTTATCTGCAAGGAACATTGACAGGTATCGACCTTGCGCATCTACTTAAAGAAAGAGGAATCGCATTTGTTTACCTTTCGGCCAATTCCACAGAAGAAATCCTGGACGCAGCGAAAAAAACCAAGCCCTATGGATTTTTGGTCAAACCTTTCCGCGAGAGAGACGTACTGGTGACCCTTCAAATAGCCCATTACTTGCATGACCAGCGGACGGAGCGGCCCGCCACTGTAAAATCAAAGAGAGGTGAATTGCAGCCGGCAATCGTCGGAACAAGTACTCGTATTACTGAGGTATTGGAACAGATCAGATTAGTCTCCGATACTGACGCCTCGATACTCATTACAGGAGAGAGCGGTACAGGCAAAGAGCTTGTCGCCCAGGCGATCCATAACCACTCCGCCCGCAACATACATCCGTTTGTACGGGTGAATTGTGCAGCACTTCCTCCAACACTGATCGAGTCGGAATTATTTGGCCACGAAAAAGGTGCATTTACCGGAGCGATTTCAACCAATTTAGGAAAATTCGAACGGGCTAAAAACGGGACAATTTTCCTGGATGAAATTGGAGAAATGCCCCTTATTATGCAAGGCAAATTACTTCATGTTTTACAAGAACGAGAAATTGAACGGGTTGGGGGTAATTCGACGGTAAAGGTAAATGTTCGGGTAATCGCGGCCACGAACCGAAATCTCGAGAAGGAAATAGCAGCCGGTAGGTTCAGGATCGATTTATACTATCGTCTCAATGTCTTCCCAATATCGCTGCCCGCTCTTCGCGACCGGAAGGAGGATATTGCCGCGCTCATTGACTACTTCATACAACAGGCCAGCGAGCGAATCGAAAAAAATGTAACGGGGATTTCTAACGCTGCCATGGAGCAGCTTCTAGGTCATGATTGGCCGGGCAATATTAGGGAATTGCAAAACATCATTGAAAGAGCCGTTGTAAAAGCCCAAACCGGAATTATTTCCAGCGTTGAGATCGAAAAGCATGATAATACCGTGCAAAAGTTAACGGCTTCCCCCGCACAGTTGCCTGGCGAAATCCCCTTAAATTTGATTTGGGATGCTATAGTCAAATGTGAAGGGCGTATCTCAGGCAAAATGGGCGCTGCCGAACTATTAGGTATGAACGCATCCACGCTACGTTTGCGGATCAAGAAAGCTGGCATTTTGAAAAAGACTGTATTTAAAAATGGTATTTGATCTTGGGAAGTATCATAACTCAACTTTTGAGGACCCTAACGCACGATCAGAGGAATGCTTCAATGTCGGTCTGTCATCGAATTCTAATCTGATCTGTGTGCCTTGACCGCCGCATATACTTAGGTAACCTCCAAGCTCACCGGCAAGGCCATACATCAGTTTTAACCCCATTGCGCCTTGCTTGCCTCTGATATACATTTTTGGAATACCAACGCCATTATCGTCAATAATCAAAACGATAGATGAAGTGCCGTTTTGCTTCTTCATTGATACACTAATTACCCCCTTCCTTCCATCCAGAAATGCGTATTTAAGTGAATTGGTAATCGCTTCATTTAGAATTAAAGCTACCGGAATAGCATTCGCTACATCTAGATCAATTGCGTCCAGGTCCAAAGACAACTTACAGTTACGGCTCGGAAAGCTCTGAAGTAGATGTTCGGTCAAATCCCATATATAATTTGGCATGTTAATCGTTGCTAGATTGTCAGTCAGGTATAATTTCTGGTGAATCAACGACATTGCCTGAACCCGGTGTTGACTCTCTTTTACGGCAGCCAGCGCGTCGTCTTGCAAATAGGCGGATTGCGATTCCAACAAACTCATGATGGTTTGAAGGTTGTTTTTAACTCGATGATGTAGTTCTCGAATTAGCCATTCTCGTTCATTCACGATTTTCTGAAGTTGCTGATTGGTCGCTGCGATCGCAAGATTAGTACGTTGTTTGATACGGTAACGGTTATATAGCAACGTAAGAAAAAGCACACTAAGGACCAAAAAGGCAGCGGTAATGTTTCTATTTGTCTGGGCTTTTTGCAAAAGCTCTTGCTGCAACACGGCCCGTTTGGTAAGCAGCCCAATATTTTGAGCCTTTGCTTTCAAGTCTTGATCTTTCCGTTCCATATCAAACCTGACGTTCAGCATTGCAATTTGTTTTTGCTTTTGTTGACTGAACACAGTATCCATGAGAGTCTTGTGACGTTGGTAGTGGCCAAGGGCTGACAGGTAGTTGCCCCGAAGTGAATCGAGCTTGGATGACCATAAATAATTGGATGCCAGATGGCTAACTCTACTTGTTTTTTGAAGATAGTCGCGATAGATCAAAATGTACTTTTCTGCCAATGCCAGTTGCCTTGTGGCTAACCCATGCAGCGTGGCTGTCCGGTAAAACGTAGTTTTAAGCCAATCGTTCAAGTCATTTTTGGACTGATAAATTTTAAGGACCTGATCGAAATACCTGCGCGACTCCTTGTGGTTTTTAAGCTCATCATAATATCTAACCAGCTCACAAAGTATTGGAAGCCTGGTATAGACACTCATCGACGGATATTGTTGAAGGACAGAATTTAGGTGCTTTATCGCCAGGTTGTAATTGTGAAATTTGTCCTGCGACAGAATCATAGCTGAGCCGATAGAAATCATTGCAATCGTATTTTCGTCCTTCAGCCTGACCGCTACGTCCATCGATTTTCGGTGGTATTCATAGCTTTTCTCGTAATCCTCCAGAGCCAGATAAGTAATTGAAAGACGATTAAAAATAGTACAAAGTTGGATGCCGGAATCTCCGACAGCCTTGGCCGTTTTCAGAGCGAGCAAGCCATATTTTAGTGCTTCGTCGTGGATGCCCAATGCCGTGTGGCTGATACTGATCAAATCATATACTCCCTGGAGCTCAGGGTTCTTGGCTTTCTGGTACAAGGTGAGCGACTTCTTTAATTCGACGATTGCATTTGCATATTCACTTTGAATTTGGAAAAGATCACCTAATTCGCGGCGGGCATCACCCTCATCTTTGTGGGAGCCAGCCTTTCTAAAAAGCGTTGCGGCTTTTTTGACGAGCAAAATCCGCTCCTGCATTTCCTTGCCAGTCAACGCAAAAAAATGTCGCTTTTCCATCAACACTTTTCCTTCGCCTACCAGATTGCCGTAGCGCTTAAAACCACCTAACGCCTTTTCGAAACAAAGCTTTGCTTCATCAGATTTTCCGTTCTCACGAAAAATCATCGCATTAAGAAGATGTAGGTCAGATTCCCAGGCTGGTCGGCTCAGTCTTCGACTCAATGCAAGCGCTTTGGAGGAGTATGCCTTTGCAGTTTGCATATCCGAAGACTCTTCACCAGGTTTAAAAAGATAATAGTAGCCGCTGTCCACAAGAACCCGAAACCCACTGGAGTCTTGAGAGATCGCTACTGTCTGAGTCTTCTTATTCCTTGGAGATGAAATTTTCTGGCCAAACGAGTAAGAAAATGCTGCGAGGATGACCAAGCAGAACATTAGATACATCTTCGTCATGCTAACTTCGTTTTTTGATTTGGAACGATAAACTTTCCACATTAAAATAAGAAAATATGAAGTAAAATCTAAGTCCTGGTTAAATGTGAACTTTTAGCGTTGGTTTAAGATTCCATGGAATTCGACGAATTCATTCATTCCGTCACTTCATGCGCTGAGCCGATAAGCAAAGTTAACGATAGGCAAAAGCCTTTGGGCATGGAAGTTAATAGCCGGAGGTTGAAACCTCAATGGAGATTTACATGTTTTAATAGTTGGTTTAAAACATGCTTGAGATAGTTAGGTAACTGTCGTAGCGGGGCAAAACATTGCCCCCCAGTACATCCAGGGAAAGCAATAGTAAATACTGGATTAGGCACTTGGGCTACGGCTGTTGGGGGGATTGTTGGTTTAACTGGTGGCATAGCGTATTGGGGCATAGATACTTTTTACCCGGGGGGGATGGCCTGCTGCGATGCAAAGGAATTCTGATCACCAAATTCGAGAAAGAAACGACTTACCGTTAGGTGGAGGTGTTCCTAGTAAACCATATGAGCATGTTAGGGCTAAAGAAGATGTATTATTATTTTTATTGAATTAGGCATTTAACTGAGCAAATTTTTCGCTTCCTGTATAACTTTGTTGAGTATGTATTTTTTGGATGTAGTGCCTAATAGCTCGGTCACTATTTTGTTGAGATAATTCGTTGTTATGCAGGGCCTGTCAGCGTAGAACTGAACTTCGTGCACTTGAATGTAATGTCCTTCTACTAACTTTATAAACCCCTGAAGGTGTCTGTTATTCTGCTGTTCGGATACAGCACCGCTATACATTTCACCCTGCAATTTCGCTGCACTGTTGAGTATTGCTAAAACAAGACAGACAAGTGCCCTGATAATATGCTCGCTTCTATTTTTACCTCTTTGAATTTCATTTCTAATTTTCTCCAAATATTCCAGAATTTGAGAAAATAGTTCTTTCTTAGGTCGTATCAGGGGAGACAAGCGATCATCTTGTAAAAAATTAAGATCTTTTAAAAAGAGCTTGTTGTTAAAGAAAGAATGGAAAAAGACTTCTTCGAATACTAACGCGTATCCTTCCAAGGCCGTTTGCTTTTCCCAGATCCAGACATCCCCCGGAATTGAACAAATAACATCACCTGGACGGACAGGTAATTTTGTTTGATTGATCGTTATGTATTCACTGCCCTGTGCAATAAATGTGATATCAAAATATGTCAGCCGGTGTATCGAGTTTTTCTGAATATATTTTTTAAAGTCTGAAATCGCAACAACGTCTGCAAGTAAATATTCTCCATATTTTTTCTTAAAGAAATTGTACCTATGAATGGTTTTCATAAATGCATTAGGATTAGCCTTTACACAGTTGGGGCTACTGAACGAATTAGGACTGCTAGACGATGTCTTTGAGCTTACTAAAATCCTTTTCCATCGGACGGAGAATTGACCATGTCGAATGAATGACATGCCACTCACCATCTTCTTCTTTCTGAAAGACCTCTATGCAGTTGTATTCCATGTCTATCAGGTTTGTCTTCGAAAAGAGCTGATAGGTCAACACTGCCATGTCAAGGCCTAGTTGCACACGTGGGCTACGGATCTCATAGCTTTTAGCTAACAGATTACCTTCTACCTTGTTAAACAGATCGGCCGTTGCTCCAAATTCGTCCAAACGCTCTGTTACCACAGCATCGAAATAGGTAAAACTTCGTTTCGACCAGAGTTTTGCATAGCCTGATGTATCGCCTTTAAACCACTTTGCAAGTGCAGACTCTTCCAACCCGATAATATGCTCCGCAAGTTGCTTTTCGTCTTCATTCTTGTACTGCCAGACAGCAATTTTTTCTTTTGTTTCCATTGGTTAAAAATTTGTTTGATAGTACAAAGCTAGGCCATAAGTAATAGGTCGCCGAGTAATAAAAATGATAGAAATGTCACTTTTCGGGACTATTGAAGTTGTCCTCACCAAATCCCGACCCGATTTAACTCCTTTTCCTCGATGCACCGAATGCAACGAGATCGTAAGATTTTCTCACAAGGTTTTTTAACATTTCCTGCGAAACACTGCCATTCAGAGCGACGCTGATCCAGTGTTTTGGGCTCAGATTGAAAGGTTTTTGGATGTCATTGTGTTCTCTGAGCTCATCAATATGTTCAGGATCGCATTTCAAAGTGCAGTAGTCGAATTTATCCAGGTCGAAAAAACAGAACATTTTTTTGCCTACATAAAAGACAAGGATTGACCGTGAATTCTTGAAAAAGCCCTCAAACGGCATACCTTCACGGGTATCAGGCAATGACAAACAAAACGCCCGGAACTCTTCTATATTCATACAGTTGACTATGATACACTGTTAACTTTCAGCGACTGCCGAACTTTCAAAAATACAACTTCATACCGGGCGGTCTTAACTATCAATACTGTTTTACCACGGCAAGGTCCCACCATCCTGAGAGAAAGTACCCGTTGGGCCGTTTTCATCCAGTAGGGCTAATGCCACACCACTTTTAGCTCCGTCTTCCGGCGTAAGCGGTGCCTGATCCGAGCCGATCGATGTTTTTACCCAGCCCGGACTTACTGCATTTACCTTGATCTTAGTATCTGTGAGGGCATTGGCCAAAAATACTGTAAACTGGTTCAATGCCGTTTTAGAAGCGCTGTATGCGTATGGTTTCAATGGGTAAAGCCAATGTGCTTCGTCGAGATGAACGCCAAAAGAACCCGAGAGGCTGCTGATATTCACGATCCGTCCTGCGTCACTTTTTCTAATCGCCGGTAACAATGATTGGGTCAGCTCCACTGTTCCGAAATAGTTGATATCGAAGGTGTCACGGAGCGTTTTTAGAGGAACCGTTTCGGTGTTGTTGCCAAACCAGGCATTATCTAAAAATACCGCTGCATTGTTGATCAGGATATCAAGTTTGCCAAACTGGTTTTCAATGAAGTTTTTGGTGTCTTCTATATCAGCAGAATCACTGATATCCAGCCTGATAAAGGTTACGTCCAGAGACTCCGCACGTAAGGTTTCTTCTGCTTTTTTCCCCTCGGTTTCATTTCTTGCTCCTAGTAAGACTTTAATATTTTGTTGTGCGAGTTGTTTAACTGTCTCAAAACCAATGCCTTTATTACCTCCTGTCACTAATGCTATTTTCGTCATTTTGCAAATTATTTTAATTACAATGCAAAGATGAACAGGATCACTCAGGCCGAGTTAGCATAAATAAAACCAATCCTTACTAAATTCAAACTTCCGCATAAGGCGCTGTTACACAGTCAAATGGTTATTTTATCGTTTTCCGGTAATCTGTCGGTGATACGTTGACGTGTTTTTTGAAGAACAAATTGAAGTGGGATGGCTGCTCAAAGCCCAGAGAGGTGGCAATCTCCACAATATTCCAGTTCGTGACCTTCAATAAGATCTTCGCTTCCTGGATTATTCGTGCCGCTATGATTTCAGTGACAGTTCTTCCTTTTGAAAGCTTTACCTGCCTGTTTAAGTAGTTGGGGTGTAATGCCAGATCATCCGCAAAATCCTTCGCCGTTGTTAATCTGAGCATATCCTGGGCAGATTCTATTGGAAACTGTGATTCAAGCAAGCGGATAAATGAGCAGGCTATCTCCTCGGTTGTGTTGTTGGTTTTTACATACGAGCTGACCGGATCAAGCTTTTGTGCATTAAAAATAAGTTCAAGTAAATACGTGCGTTGCAGATTATCTTTGAAATCACTTTTAGCGTGTTTCTCATCAAATATTTTGGCATATATTCCAATGAAATGTTTCGTCTGCTCATCGGTCAGTGCATAAATGTGCTGCCTGCCTGGTTTGTAGATCGGGAATTCAAGCAGCCTGTATCCGCTATTGCTTTTTGTGATAAAATCTTCTTTAAACAGGCAGCTTATTCCTGCATAGGCACCTTCCGGCGCATGTATGCCAAATGGAATTTTAGTACTGGTGAAAATTAGTGAATTGCCCGAGACGTCAATATTTCTCTCTTCAAATTCAAGCGTATACTTTCCTTGTAATAAAGTTACTGTATAAAAGGTCTTTCTATTGTAGTCAAAAGACAACGGGCTATCCTCACCTGCGCTACTCAGATCCAGAATATCAAAACTTGCTATATTTTTCGCCCCTGGCACCGGCGGTTTTATCTGACTATTTCCCGACGCAGAAATCGTGCTTGTGTCTGTTTGTGCCGGATTCAGTAGTGCTTTCATGTGATGACTTTTACGTGCTTTCTTGACAAGAAACGTCTTTTTTTTAAAAGGTAAAAATGTGTTCTCCTTTAGTTGAACGTGATCCTGCTGGTGCCCCGCCAGAATGATTTTTTCGAAAGGAAATGCAAAATGGCCGTAAGTGTTATGAATTTAGATTTTGAATCTTTCATTGACCGGGCCGACAGAATCACTCTGCTACTGCCGGGCCAAGTGGTTTTTTAACGATTAGGAAGCCTGCCGAAGCTTGCCCGCTTTGGTAAATAGCCTCTCCCTTACTAGCCCGACATTCTCGCTGATGCGCGATTTCCTTACCCGGCAATAACGCATCGTTGTTCTAATGTTCCTATGGTCGAGCATCTTGCTGACGTCTTCTAATGGCACGCCATTATTCAGCATCATATCCGCAAAGAAATGCCTGGCATCATGAGTATCAAGCCTCCTGATACTTCCCGTGATGTCGCGAATATCACAGATGTCAGCCAGCTCTTTCAAAAGGTATTGTACCTGACATTGCTGTTCACTGGAATTAGCTTATCGTGGGCTATGCAATAGGGATGGGCTTTGTACTTCTCAATCAATTCTTCCACAATAGGTAGTATCGGTACCATCTCACCCACCTGTGTTTTTCCTCGTTTACGGACAAGCCACCTTTCTCTCTTGGGGCCAACAAGCGTAATGCTATCTCGTGTGAGTCCATAGATATCCTGGTAGGTAAAGCCGGTAAAGCATTGAAAATGAATGTATAGCGCACCTCGATCAGCCTTTCAACATGCAACTTCTTTCGATGAATTCTTTCCACCTGTTCGAATTCCAACGGGATTACTTCAACATCTCCGCCCGAGCATTTAAAACCTTCCATCGGGTTGCGCGTTATGAAATCTTTTTTGACACCGATTTTTACAATCTGGCTGGTCCATTTTAGATCCTTGCGGGCAGATACCTCCGCGAGCGGTTTTGGCTTGTGAAGCGTCAGGTATTCGTAAAGCTCCTCAGCAAACAGACCAGATAGCTCTGAAAAATTAAGGTCCGATTTTTTGTACTGAAACTTAATAAAAGAGTGATATGCCTTTTAAGTTTTCGCCAGTGCCGGAGTGTGTTGTCTGAACGCATTCCACGTTGAACCATCAATTCAAATTTTTCGATGTGCTCGTCGAATGCTT
>NZ_JCANTY010000018.1:0-40031 GCF_059568735.1 Dyadobacter ginsengisoli DSM 21015 | reverse complement strand
CGGAGAGTTCGGGTCCCAGTCATTACAAGCCAATCCACTGCTCATGGTAAGCAGATGTCGAATCTTTAAGGCACTTTTTAAAGAGTCGGTGTCTGCTGTTGGCCAATAATTTTTCAGATACTTGGCGACAGGATCGTCAATGCTGGAAATGAACCCTTTGTCCAGAGCAATACCAACCAGTAACGCTGTAATGCTCTTGGTGGTCGAACGCAGGTCATGCTTGCTGGTGATTTGTTGGTCGTCAAAATACTTTTCCAGCACAAGGGTGTTATTCTTGATGATTAAAAAGCTATGTAAATTGTGTTCTTTTGGAGCACTTAAGGTATCGAAAAACTGGTTGTAGTACGAGGTATCGATCCGCTGGGAAAGCAGGCTGCCAGTTTGCCAGCCATCGTTTAGGGACGCAGGAGTTTGGTATTCATATTTTTGACCTGACATGGAGCATGCCTGTAACCAGCAGAAAGTGATCCATATAAATCGTTTCATTCTGATACCTATTATGATTATCAAAGATCTTAATTTTCATACTTCATAATCATGAAAAACTGTGGCAATAGTATAAAATTCTCTTTCATATAGCTCGTCATAGGAACATAAATCCCGAGACCGAAAACCCCAAACATACCGGAAAGACGGCGACAATTCTTGACTAATGTGCTTATATTCTCATAACTGTTTATTGGGAGCCGCCTTTTTTAATTGTTTCTCATGGTCGGTGATTTTCCGGATAACGTCCGTAGAAATAACATTTAAAGTATTGCTATGACAGTTCCACACGGATAAATATTTTTCAGAAACAACGTTGTATTGATCCCATCCCGTAAACTTCTCATACAGCATAAGCGTACAGATATCGGTTGCTGTAATAAAATCACCTGTCTCAGGTAAATGCGTATGCATTGCCGCGATACTTACTTTTTCATCCTCCGCTTTTTGCCCATATTCTGTCACGATAATGTTTTTATGCAGCTGCTTTCTGCGGATGAGATTATGGTTTTTGTCGAATGTTAGCAGATAGTCATTGCCAAAAACAACCACCCCGTCGTTTTTAGGCCCTGTTAAGACGTACACTTTTCGCTCCCCATCTGATATAATTGGTATTGGGTTTAGGCTCGTATTACGGTATTTTTTAAATAGCGTATCAGAACTGATAACCTTTAAGGCACTGGCACGAATTGTAAATAATTCAGATTCTTTACTTGTGAAACCTCTCTCGGCCAGATCGACTTTCGCAGTTTTGACATCGTAGGTGCTGTCAAAAGAAATGGTTCCAAGAACCTTGGGGCTATCCCCCTTTGAGAAGAAAATGCATTTTGCTACATCTCCATCAGGATAAGAAAAATAACCACCTACTTTTTCCTTGTCATCAAAACGTTGAATAAAAATATCTGTTCCATACCAGGAAGCCATTTCTGACCTGTACAAACGCTTTCCCTCGGCGACTATGAGTTTGGTCTTTTTTTCGATTTTATCGTGCTGGAAGGTGGTACCTAAGGTAATCAAAAGCAGAAGGATAGAATATTTTCTTTTCATATGGAGCTAAAAGTAACCATTTTACTAAAAAATTGGCAGGGACCCGATTTTTTAATTTTGCACGCAAGCTTCATATTAGGGTAGCATGATCCCGGGGGGCCCTCGCAGGCCCCCCGGGTGCCGGTAGCGAGCAACATTGCGACCGGTATGCGCTCTACGAATTGCCTGAAAAGGCAGAGATGCCTCAACCAATTAAAATAGAAAGCGTCGCCAATGACTTATACGATATGCAAGTTTTTCCTATCTATGGAAAGGATCAGGTATTGAATGCCGGCTGCACGGATCTGTAAATTCCTAATAAATATATTCTGGAATAAAGCTGATAGACATGCTTTCCGGGATTTTTGGTACGATTGCGAACACGCAGCTTACACCGCCGATCGGCAGAGATCCATATCGCATTGTTGCATTGATAGTTAATTTATTACTCGAACAGTTCGCGGTAACGTTTTGAGACATTACATAGGCAAGGGTGTGCGTTTTAATACTAACGACGATGAGGCTACGATTTTTGAAATCAACTTTCTTTTTCAGATAGGGTATGTCAAGTTTACTGTATAATTCATTTTCGCTTTGAATTACCTGAGCACGCATATTCGTATTTCCGGCATCAAAAACACGCACTTTTGGATTTAAGTCATCGTTAAATAATTCGGATTGTACGGTCCCGTCATGGCATTGGTATACATACGGGTCTTCCTTTTCACATGAGGCCATGATGACAGCTATAATACAGCAGAAGTACGACCTAAGTTTTTTCATATGCAATAAGTCCAATGGCCTGAAAGTTCAATACGTCACATTTCGCAAGGTCTACTATTAGCATATGATAAACGAATTTTCATAAACGTTATGCAGATAGGGTCATCTATTTATCCCTTATGTTAAAACAGTAACAGCCGTGATTGAAAAGGCCCGTCATTCCCGCGACCGCAAATTCTGATACCTCCAAAGCTCAAATTTCGTCTTCCCGTCCACAGCTTCTTTCCTCTAATGCTAAACACGATGTTCCGAAGGCAGCATGTATTCGAAGACCGCCCATATCCGCATCCGTGAAATGCTCTGAGAGCCAAAATTCTTCCAGTTCTGGCGTTAAATGCAGCGGTATCCGGTGACAGACTCGCCATCGCTATGGATGTTAACCATCAGTTCATTTGCCATCCGCCTTAGCAAGGCATGATAATGCTGCTGCATAGCAAAGATCACCTGAGAAGAGAAAGGCCAGCCGTGCGTGCGGGATGACTTTTTGATTTTATTCCTATGTTGTGCAGTAATAATACCCCCGTGTTTGTCGATGCATTGACTTTTCATCACGCCTTTTAATATGAAACTCTTTTATTTGACTGCACTCCTTTTCATTGGATCGGTATCAAAAGGTCAGGACATTATCGAGTGGAATGATCAGTACACACTGCAACTGAGCGATTTTCAATCACCTTCCACCCAAACAAGTGGTGCAAACTCATTTATCGTTTACTGCCCAGCAACTTTCGACTTTTCCCTTGCGATAACGAACGCTGAGTTAATGTTTACTAAAAATTTTAATTCCAGGACAAGCGCAAGTTCAGCAGAAAGGCTGCCTTAATCGTAACACCGGATGCAGAAGTTGCCTTGTGCCTGCTCAATTTCGGGCGTTATGAGTTTGACCTTTGCGAACTGTAAATGCGCAAATTCCGGAAGTCGCTGAGAGAGCAACTTCATACTGAGGTAACTAAATTGAACTTATTGGTGTCACAGTTGTAACTAAATAACTTGGGTTATGAGGCTTATCCTTTCACCAATCTTCTTTTTGACAACCTTAGTGGCGCCTGCCCAGTGGAAAGCCAATTTGGGCATCAATATTCCTCCTGTCATATCTAAATCAACGGCCCTGTTTCCTGCTGCCACAGTTGGGTTTCAGCATCACTTATCGCGATTTCTTAAACTGACTGGGGTGTTCAAAAATCGTTTGTTTTTCGAGGAAACAATTATCTGGGAAGCATGCAGCGTAATTACCAACCTGGCGCTGGCTCGCCTCAATCGGATTCATTTATCGGGTATTTCCAGGGAATTCTTTCGCTGAAATACCAATTCACTAACCGATGATTGTAAATGAAAGCACATTGTGACGTTGTTGAAAACTTACCAATTCCCATGAAACTACTTGTTGTATTTATGTTAGTGGTATTCGTATCGGGGTGTAAAAAGCACGAATTGGACCCGCAGTACGCTATTCTTGGTAAGTGGGAACCTTTCTACCTAGGTAATGGCGAATACCGACCACCCGTTGACAAACCAGGTGCATACTGGCACTTTCTCCCTGATAGCGTACTGCTGGAATATGAATATGCCAAACAAAGAACAATCACGAAAAAATATTGGATTGATACTCTTCTTAATATAGGAACTCCTGGCGGATACAGATCCTATTACACTTCCAAATTTTACGGTGATACCATGGAGCTTCATATTGAAAATAGTTCCGCTATATTTTATGTATCTAAATGGCAACGAATTAATTAGGCCACTGGTGACGCTATTGTATGTTAACTTATCCTATGCAATTTGCATCTGAAATTTGGCTAATCCTCGAGTTTAATCGCCTGTATCAGAGTTGAAAGTGTCGTTAAGTGTTCGATTGGCATCCCTATATCTCCGCCAAAAATTATTAAAAACTATTAAAAGCCTGTTCAGATCACTGAATGGGCTTTTTGTGTTTTGGGATGCGCAAAACTTTCGAGTTTTCACCCAAAGTGACATGCGCTATTCGCGGAGTACTTTGCAACGGAAAAACAAGTCTATGATCTGCCGGGTCTCAAATGAAAGAAACGTGACTTAGGTTTCCGTCCAGCGATTTTTTAGCCACGTTCATCGATTATCAGAGATGCCGGCCATCCGAAATTTCTAGATTCATAGCATCAAACCGGAACCTGCTTCTCATTTTCCGTTCAGTTGCCGATAAGCTATGAAAGCCAGTTTTACATGTCTCGGGATTGCATTGATGCAATGCTTTTGTTGCCAGGTTGGTTTTGCCCAGAACAACGGCGGCAAATCCAGGGTAGTACAACTATCGGGCGGCCTGAATGCCTATGCCGGTCTATACAAATCAACCGGTATCGCAGGGCGTAACCAACCAAACCCTTTCGGGCTAAGCGGGGCCATTACGGTGTCGCTTCCGGGAGGGATCACATTGCCATTTTCGGTTATTTTGGGCAATCAGAGTACCAGTTTTCGTCAGCCTTTCAATCAATTCGGGATAAGCCCTACCTACAAATGGGCGACCGTGCACGCTGGCTACCGAAACGTTGCGTTCTCTCCTTTCACGCTGGCAGGCCATACTTTTCTTGGCGGCGGTGTGGAGCTCAATCCGGGTTTGTTCAGGATCGGAGTCGTTTATGGCAGGTTCAATAAAGCTATTTCATCCACCATAGCTGATCCGGATATTACCCCCTCGTTTAAAAGAACAGGTTATGCTTTTAAAGTAGGTTATGGCAAACCCAATAATTATATCGACTTGCTTGTGCTACGTGCCAAAGACGACACGAATTCCATATCCGGCGTGGTTTCAACGCCCGAACAAAATATTGCCCCGGCCGAAAATTTAGTGGTAGGAATCAGCTCCCGGTTGTTGCTTGTCAAGCATATCAGCCTGGAAGTCGATGCGGCAGCCAGCTCCTACACGCGCGACATGTATGCTTCGGCGGTAGGTGCAGAAGGCAGCAATTTCCTGGCGAAGCTTTTTGGCAAAATGATCACACCCAGGCTTTCTACTCAACTGACGCAGGCCACACAGGCCGCACTTGGTTACCAAAGCCAGTGGGGCATGGTCAAGTTCCAGTACAAACGCATCGACCCGAATTTCCAGACAATGGGCGCGTATTATTTTCAAAGTGATATTCAGAGCTACACAGGTAATGTATCGCTTAACCTGTTGAAAAGTAAGATCAGGCTGGCTGGAAGTTACGGAAGGCAGTTTGACAATCTGGGCAAAAACAAAAACGCGGGTACAGGACGATCAATCGGGTCGCTAATGGTTTCGGTCAATCCTGATCCTACCGTGGGAGTCGATATTTCCCTCTCCAATTATGGACTTAGCCAGCGTGCGGGGCTCCGGCCACTGATAGATACGCTTCGTATAGCGCAGAATAATTTCTCCACCACTGTCAACATGCGTTACGCGATTTTCAACAAGGAGCTTTCGCACATTTTTACATTGACCGGCTCACACCAGCGATTGTCGGACCTGAATAACGCCACGGCGATGCAAACGGAAAATAGTAATCAGAATGCCAGTCTGGGATACTTCCTGCAACAGAATCAAAGCGGATTCGGGATGAACCTGATGGTGTCCTACACGCAGACAGGCTTGCCTGTCACCGGGCAAGGGCCCGATAAGCTTCGGTTCTACGGTCCTACACTGGGCAGCAATTATAGTTTTTTCAAGAAGAAAATCGTGACATCCGCCAACGTCTCTTATCTGATAAATCAGCAGGCAGCCATGACGGGAAAGGTGCTGACAGCCATAGCGAATGCGGGATATCAGCTTTCGAAGCGGCAGAACCTCAGTATCGTTTCAATTACCTTAAATCGGACACAGGGGTGCAGACCGAGAAGTTCAACGAATTCAGAGGAAACATTGGCTATGGAATATCTTTCTAAAATTTGGCAACAACACTTTTTTGCCCTGGTCCTCCTGGTATTGGCATTCCAGCACTCGGGCACTTATGCGCAAACCCAAGTGCGTATAACCACCAACGTGTTGCCTCCGTACAGCCCGTACATACAGGATTATCCGGGTACAGGCAATCGCGTGCAGGTATTTATTTCAAACCTTTCAGGTAAAGAGCTGTCCATCCGGTTACTCGGAAAACTGGAAGGCGACAACGGTGTGGTGATCAGAACATCTCCGAATTACCGGCCTGTGCAACCACTGCAACTCCGGGCAACCGATGTAAACCGACTGGTCAACCGCTCGGAGCTGGAAGGTCTGTTTGACCTGGCACAAATTGAGGTTCAGGGAATGAACAAAAACGAATTATACAGGGGAATACCTTTGCCTGAGGGGAATTATCAGCTTTGCGTTCAGGCATTTGATAATGCTACCACCAGGCCCTTGTCGGCCGAGTTTCCTATGGGATGCAGCGGGTTGATCCCGGTCAGGATCGTGGAACCTCCGATATTGATCATGCCGTTTGCTGACGAGGAAGTAATAGCCAAAACGCCACAGACGCAACTTTTCTCCTGGTCGGCGCCCGTTGGCGTGAACCCTTCGCAGGTGGAATATACCTTTCGTCTGATTGAACTTCCGCACCCTGATACTGACCCGAATGTATTTATCGATGCCGTGGTTTTGCCCAGATCCGGTATAGAGATCAAAGGACTGAGAACGACAACGCTGGTATACGGGCCGCAACATCCTCCATTGCAGTTTGGTAAAAAATATGCCTGGCGGGTACAGGCGCATCCGTTATCCCAGCGGCTCAATTTCCTGAATGAAGGCAAAAGTCCGGTGCAGGGATTTACCTACGGACTGAGGGTCAAACCCGGAATCGAGCCTGTTACTGTGTCGCCATTATTGTCATTGCTTGATTTGGGTGTCGAAAAGAAGGAGAGCAAATTCCTCTCTGCTGATATTGCCGCTTCCTGTGAATGCAACCCTGTTCAGGCCCAGCAGGATATGAAGGTCGACAACAGTAAAGTCAGGGCTGAAAAAAAGGCGACGATAGCCAACTTCACCATTGAAAATGTCAGTGTCACAGAATCGAACGGCAAATTGAATGGTACAGGCATGATCCCTGTGCCAATGATCAACAGTGGCTACATCCGATTGATTGTGAAGCTCATGGATGTGCAGTGCAACGCGCAGGGAGTAGTGATAGCGGGCAAAGTGCGGGGCATTCATAAAGAGGGGGTCCCGGGGATGTTGCCAGGTGCCGACGCTCCCGATGCCCCTTCGGTGCAAATTACTCCGCAGCAGATCCAGAACATGGGCGAGTATTTTGCCAGCAGCAAAGATCAGCTTGTATCAAACCTGAAAAGTTCGGTCAGCAGCATCGGCTTCAAGCTGCCTTTCGGTATTGACAATGGAAAAAATGCCGTGATCGCCATCACGGACATGATTTTTACGCCGAAAGGCGCCGTATTCAATGCTAACAGCTGGGTGCCATCCCCGTCCGACCAGATCTCGGGCTTGCCCTTGAGTGGGTATAACCTTTGTATGACTCCTTCAAAACCTTGTGGAGAAGGGGTGCTTTACCTCGCGAAGAAAATGGAGGTGACCAAGTATTTTGCCTTGAAAGGGGACGACGACGGACTCGCCGGCAGTGCCTTTTTGAAGCCCGACACCAGCCAGGTCACCTATGCGGTTTTTGACAAAGACGGGTTCAGAAAAATGCGCATTCATGGGCTGCTCACACCTCCCAAGCTAAAACTGGTTGAGACTAACGGCCCGGTTGAGATCAGCATCAATACCGATGTTGAAAAGGACTTCAAAAACTGGACTGCCCAATTCTCTTTCCCCCGATTTTATGTAGAGGGTATCAAAGATTTCAAGTTTTCCATGGCGAGCGGACAGCCTGCTCTTTACGACCACTCCGAAGCCGTCACTCCGGGCGCACTCCCCGAGGGATATGAAACTACCGATGGATACGCATTGTGGAAGGGCCTTTATTTTCCTGAAATGACCATTGAGTTGCCTGATTTTCTTAAAAAAGGGGATGGGGGCGATCCTGTGACAGCCTCCGCAAAAGGGATGATCTATGATGACAAGGGCTTTTCAGGTAAAATGGAGGTGGAAAATGTTCTCCCCATTGATCAGGGCTCAATGGGTGGTTGGTACTTTTCGATTGACCAATTCATGGTATCGTTCCTGAATAGTTCGTTTCAGACCTCGCAGATGAAGGGTGCGCTGGTACTGCCTATTTTTAAGGACCCAACCAACAAATCGTCCCAGCTTGACTACAAAAGTACCATTACTTCTAATGCTTCGGACGGAGCGCTGGCATTTGAATTATCAGCGGAATCTTCCAGCGACATGCATTCAGATGTATGGAAGGCCATACTGAACCTGAAGGGTTCCTCCATCAAGGCACAGTACAACGCCTCGACCGGCTTTGCCGCAAAGGCAGTGCTGAATGGCACCATTGGTATTGACGCAGGATCTTTCAACATACCAAATGCAACATTTCAGGGTGTTATACTGAATACAACGGCACCGTATTTTCAGGTCGAAGAATTTAGTATGACACTGGCGTCGCCGCAAAAAGAGGCCACGGGTCTGCCTTTCAGCATCGATCCCGCCCGAACCGGGGTCGTCGACGAAAAGACTGCTACACCTGCCTTCAGGATCGGTGGAGATCTGGATCTTTCAGAGGCGGCGGGCATTACTGCTCAGGGCGATTTCATGCTTCGTTTCAATGTTGGAAACGCCTCTAATGGAAGGCCTGAATGGAGCTTCAAAAAGATAGAAAGCGCCGCTTTTAAGGCCGGTGGCACTGTGGGGCCAATTTCGGTGAGCGGTGAAGTTAATCTCTTCGAGGATGATCCAACTTTTGGAAATGGTTTCAAGGGCAATCTTCACATGACCATGCTGGAGAAATTCGATATAGAGGTGGGGGCCATGTTTGGTAAAATCACGGGACCTGACCCGTATAGATACTGGTACGTAGGTGGGAAGGCCAAATTGCCAGAGGGAGCTTCCATTCCTCTGGCAGGACCGGTGGTTTTCAAGGGCTTCGGTGGCGGGCTTTATTCCAATGTTTTGCAAACTGCAAGTGCCGATACTGTAATTTATATCCCCGAAAAAGGCAAAAAAGGTTTTAACGCATCCGTTTTAGTGGGAATGATCACGCCTGATCTACTCGATGGCGAAGGAACTTTCACTATGAACCTGAATGGTTCCACGGTTGACAATATCAATATTCATGCTAACGCCTGGTTTTTAGGAACAGGGAAGAACGCTTCGCTCGCAACCGGGACCCTTGACTTGAATCTTGACCTTGCAAAATCCGTTTTTACCGGAAAGGGGGATCTTACGGCAGGTTTGGAAATAAGCCCCGGCAGCATATCGGCTAATCTCCCTGTCAATCTCGAGATCAATTATTCGGGCACCCCCAACTGGTACTTTGCAATTGGGGCACCCACAGAACATGGGCGGGCTAACCTGACTGTCAAGTTGGGTATAGAAGCTACATTCGGTTCCTATTTCGTCATGGGCAGTTACACGCCTAATGGATGGAAATTACCGCCGGATCCCTACATTACGGATGCTGCGCTGCGTTCCCTTTTTAATGGAATGAGCAGGAAAAGGAAAGACCAGTCGAGCCAGGCCTTCAAGAGTTCGCCGGAAAACCCGGTACTGGCCTTTGGTGCCGGATTCTCCATGGGGCATGACTACAACATCGGTCCGTTTTATATGCATTTTGCCGGTGCGGTAGGTTTTGACATGGTGCTCAAAAAGCTGGATAGCCCGTGTGGTGCAAGCGGGCAAATTCCCGGCATCAATGGCTGGTATGCGGAAGGACAGCTTTATGCGGGTATGACATTTGCGCTGGGCATCGATGTGGATCTCTGGGTTTATGAAGGGCGCATTGAAGTAGCCAGCCTATCGGCGGGCGCACTCTTGCGGGGCGGGCTTGTGAACCCGATATGGCTCAACGGGCAGGTGGCCGTGCGTTACAGCGTGCTCAAAGGACTAGTGAAGGGAAACTTCAATTTTGACTTCTGGTATAACCGGGAGCACCAATGCGATCCGGCGTTCCTGCCACCCAATCCTTTTACGGACATGCCGTTGATCTCCTCCATCGGCCCCGCAGGTACGGATACCAAAACTTCTATTATGACCCCTTTCACGGCCACATTCAATTACCCGGTTGAAAACAAAATGATCGTTGAGATCGAGATTCCGGAAGGTAAGCAGGTGGATGCCGGCGCCATTGGTACCCGGATGGGAAACACATTTATCCAGGAGTTTAAGCTGCAATTTAAAGATCGGTTCGTGGCCATAGCAACCCAGAAAAGCGGCGATTCCAATACCGGCACATTGGTGATGGGGAAAAACGAGGAGGGCGACAGGAATTATGCCGCCACCTATTACCGTGATAAATCTCTTTTGCCTAATACCACCTACGATTTGACAGTTGGTATCCAGGTTTATGTGTACAACAAAACAAAGCTGGAACCCTTTCTTTTCAAAAGCAAAACCGTAGAACAAACCGAGAGGGTTTCCTTCGTCACTGCCGACTGTCCAACCGATCTGAGCAAGGGTGCGTCCAGTCAGGATATGGTACTCAGTTCATATCCTTATGAAGGCCAGCGCTACTTTATGAAAGGGGAGTCTGCCAGACCTTTTGTGAAATTAAAAGCGGTACCTCAGGGTTGCCTGAATGGTATGGGGGCAGATGCTGATTATGATCTGCAGGTAGCGTTTACCCCTTTGGAAGGCAGTCAATTTGCAGCAGATCAGGCAAAAAGTGTCCTGCTTGCCAGCGCTGAGTTTACCGGAGATCAATACGTTTATGATCTTCCGTTAGGACTGAGAAATAATACACTTTACCGGCTTCAACTGATCAGAATACCTAAGGAGGAATTTGTGGACCAGGTGCTGGCGAAGGGGTTTGACGGACAAATCAATACAAAGAAAATCACAACGGCCAACATCTATAAAAGTACCGGATTTAGTTCGAACCCGGCATCCATACAAAATACCCAGGTATCGCCGGTAGTATCAGGGAGCAAGACGCAGGTTTTATCCGGCACAACCAAGCCCTCAGTTATCCAAAACCAGGTTGACCTGACCTATGGCGGCTATGTAAACACCTACTCGGATGCCGGTAAGATGGCCCAGATCGCTAACACCCATGGATTGACCGCAAGTGTGGATACTGAAAGCGCTACCAGCCTGTTTAAGCTCACCCAACAAGGAACTGACGGGCTTGCTACTATGAAGGATCTTGCCGGCAAGAAAGAAAAACTTCGGAAAAGCCTGAAAATGGAACTGTACAGGTATTATTTCAAAACCAGTAAATACAATACGCTGAAAGACAAAATCGGAGCAGCAAAATTCACAACCGCGTCAGGTGCCGGGGTGGGTCCCGGAATTAAAACGGGCGATGTGGTCACCGGATCGATGACCGTTGATGAAGGCTTTGACCGCTATGATCTCAGCTACGAAGAGCTTGGCTACGGTCAGTTCCGCCCGCCGCTCGTGTTGCTGAAAGCCACGGAAAACAGCGCCTGGTTCAAGGCCGTGGCAAAGCCCGTGGCAACCCTGCTGAGTGAGGCTCCGGACCAATATTTCAAGGACAGTGAACATCAGGTCAATGTGAACCTGTTGGATGGCACACTGGACACTTTCAAACGATCGGTGGTTCGTTTCAGCACCTACTTCACACCGACGGAAGAGCCTTACGACAATGCAACGATTTATACACTGTTTCCTACCGAAACGAGCCACTGACATGGATAAACTAAAAACTTACATCGCGATGGTGATTGGGATGTGCCTGACAGCATCCTCTATTCAAGCGCAAGTGAAAAAGACCATACTGAAACCCAAGACAGGCCAGATGTCGCCAAAACCGGTACAGCAGACGGCCCCCAAGTCTACCACCAATCTGTCTGTATCCGATTTGTCGAGCGCCTTGAATGGCACTTTGGTGAATAAAAACCCGGGCCCGCATGCAGCCTCCAACCAGGCAAAAATGGCGGAGACACTTATGGAAGCACGGGAGCAGGATCGCAAAGATTACATTTATGGAAAAGGTAATGCCAGGAGTTACCAGATTCAATACCGCTCCGCACCGGTCAAAGCCGCTTATGATGAATTCGTTCCCGCGCTGCTGGCCAATTACGGTTATGCGTTTACGAATCATAGTTTCGTAGAAGTGGTGGTGCATCGTATGGGGCAGGAATGTATCCCAAACGGGGCGTATACCTCACCCGGCGCACGTGGAAAACTTGAAAAAGAGCTCGCCCGCGTAATGGTCAATGTAGACATTCTTAAACCAGGCGCAGTTCAGCAAAATTCTAAATACTCCAAAAACACCTTTTACGATCAATTTTTAAAAGAGGTATTTGAAGGAACGAAAGCATCTTTAAATCAAACCCTTACCTGGACTACGGCCGAGAACGAAAGCGCTGGGCAATATGCCGCCTACTACCCCTCTTACTCAACAACATCGTCCAGCGAAGTAAGCCGTTCGGCCGAATTTCTATTTAGCCGTGGCGTAGATATTTGCATTGCCGCCGCACGTGAAGTGGCTAAGAATGCGCTGGCTGGAAAAGCCACCGGGGTGGATGCCTTCACCAAGCATCTTCAAAGTGCTGCCAAGGGAGATTTGTTCAAGCAGTTGCGCTCCTTCAAAGGACAGACTTCCGAGATTGAAGTGTTTTCCATTCGCCAGATCAATCTGCAAAAAGCCACGCAGAACCAAAGCGGCCTCCGTTCCTACTGGGATGAGAACTGGGATTGTCCGACCGCCTTGACATTCTCCATTTTCGGGGCAGACAAAGTCAAAAATGTCGCTGTTTTTAACCCTTGACCGCAGAGCCATGTCAGTATTAATAACCAACACGAACAAGTTCCTTTTGATGGCGATGTTGCTTTTCGCTTTATCGCAGCAGTCGGGTCTGGCCCAAAAGAAAACAATTCCGAAGGCACCTGATAAGAATGAACCGGAGGTCATTGAAAAGCATAAAGTCGGTCTGCTGGCAAAAGCTTTTGGAGACTCGGTTGTAGTACGCTGGGCGCCCGATCGTCCGGATCTTTTCCGTGCCGGGCTGCGCTCGGGTTATTTGCTCACGCGGAAAAGTTTCAACGACGATAATTCTCAAAAAGTAGATTTTCAATTGTTGATCAAGCCCTGGCCTGTTGACATCTGGCTCAAAAACGTATCCAGGAATGACACCCTTGCGGCTGCCTGCGCCCAATTGGTCAACGGCAAAAACACACCGCTCCGGCACGATGAGCAGCTCACGCTGGACAAGATTATGCAGCAGCAAAATCAAACAGACCTGCGAATGACCATGTCGCTGGTCCTTGCCGATGTGAAACCGGTATACGCCCAGGGAATGGCACTCGGTTATGTAGACAAAACAGTGAAAAAAGGTAAACGATATGCCTATTTCCTGAAACCTATGGCCGATCCTGATCTTTTCAAAACTGAAGTAGCTGCAACTTATCTGGTCAATGAAAAGGATTCGGACCCGGATCAAATGCCGCCGGTAAAAGCTATGTCGGGAGAGCACAGCGTGAAGTTGAGCTGGGAAAGGGCACTTGCGGAGAATTCGTTTTCATCCTATTTTTTTGAAAGGTCCGACAATGGAGGAAAGACCTTCCGACGGCTTGGTTCAACGCCGTGGTTCCAACCCATGGAGCAATTAAAGGCACCGGGAATCACCTTCGCGGATTCATTGACCGATAACTACAGAACATATCACTACCGCGTGCTGGGGATAACACCCTTTGGTGAAATAGTTGCTTCTGAAACGGTCAGCGGCATGGGAATTGATCTTACTGCGCCACCGTCGGTTACCCACATGGATGCTAAGTATGCGGGTAAATCGAAGGTGCGTGTGAGCTGGAAGTATGACGATAAGCCAACGGATTTGGCAGGCTTTGTTGTCGGGAAAAGTACTTCTATGGAAGGCCCGTTTACACCTGTGCATCCGCAGCTGCTGGGTGCCAATGCCCGTGAGTTGCTTGATACGACAGGTACCGTCTCATCATCATATTACAAAATTGTAGCGGTGGATACTGCCAGGAATCTGGGGATGGGGCTGCCTGTTTTCTGCATTGTGAGCGACAAGTCCGGGCCGGCCAAACCCACCGGTTTGAAGGGCTATATCGACTCCACGGGCTTTACAAGAATTGTCTGGAAGGCTAATGCCGAAGCGGATCTGTTGGGTTACAAAGTGCTCGCCGCTAACGCCCCCGACCACGTTTTTATATCTGCTGCGCCAGGGTATCTGGCTATTGCAGGCTTCAATGATTCGACGGGATTGAACACGCTCACCCGCCATAAATATTTCCGGGTAGTTGCCTACGATAAAAGCTACAACCCCAGCGAGCCTTCCGAAATACTGACTCTTACCAGACCTGATATTGTCAGACCGGTGGCTCCCACCATCAGCGGATATTTTATCAGCGACAGTGCTGTAACCTTCCATTGGACGCCGAGTGTGAGCACAGATGTTCAGCAGCAGATTCTGATGCGAAGAGGGAAAAGTACGGAATACTGGCATGAAATGGCGAGGCTGAGCAGCAATATATTAATGTACGCAGACACGACCACAAAAGGCGAAACAGACTATGACTACGCGTTGGTGGCCGTGGACAGCTCCGGCCTGAAATCCGAACCGTCATTCCCGCTTCATGTGAAAACACCGAAACAAACCCCTCCCATAATAAAAAAGCTGCGTGCGGCTCAGAATCCCGATCAGACGATCACTGTTTCCTGGGACTATCCATTGTCTAATTGCCGGTTCACGATCTTTCGGGCTGCCGAAGGAAGGGGCTATGAAAGCGTAGACGCCGTTTATGATCGCAGGGAATATCGCGACAAACGTCCCGAAAAGGGGAGTGTTCGCTATGCCGTGCGGGTCATGTTGCAGGACGGGAGCACATCACGTTTATCCGACACCATTGAACTGACTGTGAAATGAAAACGCTCGTAAAAAACTCTTTGCAAATTAAGCCGCTCTTTGTGCTGATGACGCTATTGTTTATCGGTACAAGTGGCTTTTCTCAAACGCCAAAAGCGCTAAGGGCTTTCGTGGTTGATTCCAAGTCGTACGGCGATATAACACTTTCAATGAATGACCTCAACGGCAATACGAACGTCACCATATTTATTGAGAAATCGATAAACGGGGGAGCATTCAGTGTCATTGGGTCATTTATTTCTCAGCCTTCTCAACCGAATCCAACCTATATCGCCGTCGGCCTAAGTGCTTCCACGCCTTATTGTTTTAGGGCCCGGGCCAGAAATTCTGGCGGTGTGTACAGCGAATACTCTCAGGAAGCGTGTGCCACTACCAACGCCCTTCCAGTGCCTTCGGGGCTTACTGCAACGGAGACCGGGCCGAATAATGTCCGGCTGAATTGGTCCGGCTACGGCGGGAAGGACAGCGGTATAAAGGTTGCCATTGAAAGATCGACGGGGGCCGGGGGCGCATTTACCCAAATTGGCACCGCCGAAGGCGAACGTGGAACATTTACCGACAACAGCGGTCTTTCGCCCGCGACCCGGTATTGCTATCGGATCAGAGGAATTTGGGGCGCTGCGGGCAATTCAGATTATTCCAATACGGCATGCGCCACCACCCAACAAACTGCGCCCGCTGCACCGTCGGGCCTGATCGCGCAATCACTTGATCCTACTTTTCAGATCCAGCTGAATTGGATCGACGGTTCTGGCAACGAAACAGGCTTTGTCATCGAACGTGGAACGAATGGGGTCAATTTTAGCCAGATAGCGACGGTAGGAGCCAACGTAACGCAATACAACAACACCGGTCTGCCCGCATCTACACGTTATTACTATCGTGTAAGGGCATTCAACGATGCGGGATCATCGGGTTACACTAACGTGGCCGATGCCACAACGAATCCCGGTCCGCCCGCTGCACCTGGCAATCTGTCAGCAACAACAGTAAGTGACAGTCAGCTCAACCTGAACTGGACGGATAATTCCGGAAATGAAAGTGGTTTTGAAATAGAACGCTCGCAAGATGGAACCAACTTTTCAAAAATAGCCGAAGTAGGGGGAAATACAACCTCTTATTCAAGTGACGGACTTAATGCTAACACACAATATTGGTATCGGATAAGAGCTAAAAACAACGGTGGGAACTCGGCGTATTCCAACGTGGCCAACGCGACAACGAGGGACGTTGCGCCGAATACTCCTCAGAGCCTCTCAGCCACGCCAGTATCCAATACGCAAATTAACCTGAACTGGACAGACAATTCGGGAAATGAAACCGGTTTTGAGGTGGAACGATCGACGGATGGTACTAATTTTTCCAAAATAGCCGATTTGGGGGCCAATACCACAAGCTATCAAAATACCGGCTTGTCGACACTCACACGATATTGGTACAGGGTTCGTGCCAAAAATGCAATAGGAAATTCAGGTTATTCCAACATTGCAGACGTCACTACTTTTGACGTTCCCCCCATTGCTCCTTCCAATCTTACAGCCACAACGGCTTCGGGCAGCCAGATCAACCTGGCCTGGACGGACAACTCCGGAAATGAAACAGGATTTGAAATTGAAAGATCTACTGACGGCACCAACTTTGGAAAAGTAGGCGATGCGGGCGTCAACGCCACGGTATTTCAGGACACGGGCCTCACGCCAAACAAGAAGCATTGGTACAGAGTTCGGTCAAGAAATTCACAAGGAGCCTCTGAACCTACCAATGTGGCCACATCAACCACACATGATGTGGCCCCCGCTGCGCCTCAAAATCTGAGTGCTGCCCCGATCACTAACAAGCAGATTGATCTGAGGTGGACAGATATTACCGGAGCATTCGGTCTCGAAACAAGTTATGAAGTGGAACGCTCTTCGGACGGGACTATTTTTACAAGAATTGCTGATGTGGTTGCCAATGCGACCATCTACCAAAGTATAGGATTGAGCACCCTTACGAAATATTGGTACCGGATCCGGGCCAAAAACGCGATAGGCTATTCGCCCTATTCCAATATCGCCGAGACCACTACTTTTGACGTACCACCTATTTCACCCACAGACCTGACCGCCACAACGGCTTCGAGCAGCCAGATCAACCTGGTGTGGAAGGATAATTCATCTAATGAATCTGCCTTTGATGTGGAAAGATCGACAGACGGCACCAGCTTTTCGAAAGTAGGAGAAGCGGCGGCCAATACAAACGCGTTTCAGAACACAGGACTGACCCCGGCCACAAAGTATTGGTACCGCGTCCGGTCGAGAAACTCACAGGGAGCTTCTGACCCCACCAATGTTGCCACGGCAACAACCAGGGATGTGCTACCCAGCAATCCGTCTAATCTGGTTGCCTCAGTTATTGACTATTTTTCGGTAAAGCTGGATTGGTCCGACAATTCGGGCAATGAAAGAAATTTTACAATTGAGCGATCTACCGACGGAAGCAACTTTGTTTCCGTCGATAGCGTGGGCAGAAATATCTCCAGATTTTCCAATAAGGGCTTGAAAGACGAAACAACCTATTACTTCCGGGTGAGAGCCCTGAATGCCATCGGGTATTCGGGTTACTCCAATGTCGCCGTTGTAACTACACCCAAGGCACCGCTGCCGGCCAAGCCTGAAAACTTAAAAGTAACTGCGATCGACTTTGACCTGGTCCGGCTGACCTGGGATGCCGTTTCCCCCAATACCAAGACAGTAGTAATCGAACGATCCGAAAACCCCGATAAGAACTTTGCCGAAATAGGCCGTACGCCATACCCCGGCCGGGTTTTCGACGACCGCGAAATATTGGACGTCATCGACCACTATTACCGGATCAAGGCCATTAACGACGCGGGGCTATCCCCTTATAGCGACGTAGTAAAATTGTCGGCGAAGGCGATCATAACCGGCACGGAGCCTGCTGCGGAAGGGGATCTGGCATATGTGTATGGCAAAATATTGTATTTGCGACTGGACCGGCCGCGCCTGGGCCGCTTGCTGTTGTATGACATGCGGGGTGTGGTCATCAAGAATGTGAAGCTGTCGCAAACCATGGAAATTGACCTAAAAACCATAGGGCCCGGGATCTATATCGCCGTGATCGACAGTAACCAAAAAGTAATCAGACGAAAATTGCTCATACATTAAACCGTAGCATAACATGAAAATACACATGTACATTATCCTTGTGGCTGTTCTTGCCGCTTGTGAGCCCAAAAAGGTTGAGCCGGCAGATATCAATATTGTATGGAAAGCCAAATCTGTCAAGCAAAATGGCGTGGTGGTTTACACGGAGGGGAGTTCAGGGAGCACCCAGCCAGGCTATGCCCGGTTTCGGCTGGACCTGACCGCCGGTGATCAGGTTAGTTTTACGGATGTGGACGGCCGTAAGCTGGTGGGAGTCTGGTCACTTTCAACCGACAATAACCGGCTCATCCTTGAAAATCTCTCACCACCACCTAGCGAGTCTTCGGGGAATATAGAGTTTTATCTGACAACAGCTCCCACCCGTGAACAGCTCATGCTTAAGCGTACCAATGAAAGCCGCAAAACCGGAAACAGCGTCAACGAATATGAACTGGTGCCCGAGTAAAAATGAGCAGCCGGATGAGTGGAACCAAAAATGGGATGTGTCTTTTGCGGACACATCCCAATTAAAAAAAGAGATTCATACGATGCTCCCCGGTCAAAATTCAATGGAACACTCGTTAATTACCGGTTTTTTAGCGCCCTGACCAGTCTGGATCAGCTTTACATTATTCATGACGATCTTCCTGTTTTTGACAGTGACCGTATAACTTCCATCCGGGTCAAAAGTAAGGCCGTCTACACCTACTTCGACTTCCTCTTTTATCTCATCGATACTAAAATCCCTTACATTGAATGTGCCTCCTTTCTCGGCTTCTTCCTTACTTCCAAAATGTACCTGGATCAGTTTATAGGGGTTATCCTGCTGGCAGGAGACGGAATACATGCCGCCGATTGTAAGGATACTTGTTGTTCCTTTATAGCTTACTCCGTCAATTTTAAATGTTCCTATCTTTTCGGCTTCTTCCTGCCCTATATCGGTTTCTTTTTTTGAACATGCAGACGACAATGTAAGCAAAAGGCACAATGTGGCTATCGAACGAATACTGTTAACTGTTTTCATGATCGTAGAAAATTTGGGATAATGATTGAATTCTTAATTGCAGCTTGTTTCGCGGCATAACCAAAACTAGTTGCCTGAATGCCCAAATTTTCAAAATAATCGATGAATGAACGTCCGAAATCGACGAACGTCCTGGCAACAGAAATGTGGTTAAAAGTGGAGGGATTTTCCTGCTTGCACACTTTGCACCCGAAATTACGATGACCAGCCGCTCAGTTTGTAAAAGCCAGATTAACCCTCGTTGAATCTCGTTCAGGATTTTCGAAACTAACCGTGACGCCGATTTTATGCGAAAGTTCATCAACCAGTTTCAATCCCAGACCGGAGAGCCCCTGATTGGTGCTTGCAAGGACCTGTGCGTATTGGTCAGAGGTGAATTCCCCCCCTGTATTACCGATGGTCAGAAGAATCCCTGTCTCTCGGTTCACACAGCGGACATCAATTACCCCACCGTCGGGAGACGACTTTATCGCATTTTGCAGCAAATTTCTGATGATGGTCTGCAGATAATAGGGGTCGGCTTTAACCCACACCGGGTTGGAAATTTCATTGTTGATGGTGATCCTCCTGGCTTCAATGTTGAGCTGAACCAGTTGCATAGCCTGTTCGGTCGTATCTTTTAAATCGACCGTTTGAATATCGGTTTTAAATTGGCTCATCTGGCTTTTCGACCAAAGCAGGAGTTCTTCCATGGTCTCTAATAGTGAGCCTGTTGCGCTCTGGATCTTATTGCTAAGTTCAGCCCTTTGAACATCATTTAATAGCTGCGGATTGCGTTGTTGTAATTTCAGGAATTGATACACCTGGCTGATGGGGGAGCGGAGGTCATGACTGATAATGCCAAAGAGTTTCGCCTTGGTTTGATTGGCCTCTTCCAGCTCGTTGTTAAGTTTGGTGAGCGCTTCATTCTTTTTATCCAGCAAATCGGCCGTACGTTTTTTGTTACGATAGTTGATAATCAATAAAATAGCGACCAGAGAAATAAGCAGGAGTCCTACGCCCAGCCACAGACGTTGCCTTTTGCCATAAGAAAGCTCGACATTTTGATTGTCGATTCTGAGTTGTTTCTCCTTGTTTTGAAAGCGTGCTTCCATTTCAGCCAGGTTCAGTGAAATCTTGCTGCTTGTCAGGGAATCGGAAAGTGAAACATATTTGTTGTGGTAGGCGGCTGCGTCTGACGGGTTTCCAGCAAGCATTTCGACCGTCGTCAATGACTTCAGCAATTCCAGGTATTGCTCTTTGTTGTATAGAGCCGAGCCGTGTTCGGACATTTTATAGTACCTGGATGCATTTTTGTAGTCCTTCAAATCCCTGTAATAATCGCCATAGTACAGATTGACGCTAGAGGTCATGATCTCCTTATTATCTTTTTTTGCCTGAGCATCGGCTTTGTCCAGGTACATTTTAGCCAGGCCATACTGTTTGTCTTCCAATGCCATCGAAGCCATCGTCAGGCTGGAAGATATCAGCTGAGACCAGTTTCCGTTTGTTTTTGCCGCTGTTTCATGCAAAAGATTGTAATACCTGAGCGCCTCCGTCTTATTTTTCAAGAGTGCGTAACATCTCACAAATTTGCCGTAAGCGGTTATGTCACTAATTAGTGATAAACCCAAAACAGGCTTTGCCTCATTCAGGTATTGCAAGGCTTTTTCAGGTTGTTTCAAAAAAAGATAGATTTCAGCTACCATCATGAGCCGGGCACCATAATCGGCCTTTAGCTTAACGATCTTTGTGGTATCTGCGGTCGGTCTGTAGGTATCGACGCTTTTTAGAAAATAATCAAGTGCAATCCCGTAATAGAACTTTAGTTGCTGGTTGTACAGGCCCAAATTATAGAAAGCATCCGCTTTCACTTTCGGGTCTGAAACTGATTCGACCGCATTCTTTAGTTTCTCGGCTGCTTCATCGGCTTCCTTAGTCAATCCCATATAATAATTGATTGAAATCAGGTGACCGAGCGGTTTCAAACTTTTGTCGTTCATTCCACCTTTTACGGCGACAGCGTATGACTGTTCAAACTGTTCCTTCGCTGATTTGAAATCCTGCTTGTAATAATATCCCGTCCCAATGGCCTGGTGAAACGCATATGTATATTCGTATTCCTTTTCACCGGCTATTTTCAGTCCTTCCCTGCCTTCCTTGATCAGGAGATCGAGACTCTCAGGTTTTCCGGAAAATGCCGCCAAAATTCCTTCACATTTCAGCTTCTTTTCTTCAAGCAGTTTAATGTGGTCGTTTTCCTGTGCATGACTCCGAAGAGAGATAATTAGCGTAAAAAACAGAATGATGAGTTTCATAAGTTTAATGTTCATGAGAGGGGAGAGCCGCTGGAAATCGTCTTATTGGTCGGATTTGAGTTTGGAGATGACGGGACGGTAGGTTTTGCCTATCGGAATAATGGTATTGTTGCAAAGTACCTCTGATTGCTTGAACTCCCTGATATGGCGGATAGCGACACCATAGCTGCGATGCACCCGTATGAAACGATCCGAAGGGAGCATATCCATAAAATAGGACAGCGAGGACAGGGTCATGTAACTTTTCTCCACAGTGACGATCTTAGTATAGTCTTGCATCGCTTCCAGGTATACAATATCGCGCTGGGCCAGCTTGATGTGCCTGTACCCATCTTTGATCGTGAGTATATCCTGTTCAAACAATACCTCGTATGCGCGTGCTTTGTACTTCATCTCCCGGAATTCCCTGATCCGCCTGACCGTCATGCTTAAACGGTCTTCCGTTAAGGGTTTGAGGATGTAGTCCAATGCGGATAGTTCAAAGCCTTCGAGCGCGAACTCAGGGTGCGAGGTGATGAAAATGGCAATGGGTACTATGCTCCTGATTTTGCGGAATAGGTCCAGGCCGTCGATTTGGGGCATTTCAATATCCAGGAACACCACGTCAGGTATGATGTACTTACAGGCTTCGTAGGCTTCAACGACATTGGTGTATGTTCCACAATTCTGCAAAAACGGGAAATCTTTGGTCAGTTCTGAAATGGCCAGCAGATCCAGCGAATCGTCGTCAACGGCGATGAAACGGATAGGTGAAAAAGGGTCTGGGTTCATGCGAATGCAATTAAAATCAATTTGGCTTGTAGCAGAAGCGGCGCGGCTCTGTCTTTAGCTAAGACAACAGAGCGATGGGAAATCCACGAATTTCAGGTTATCTCCACCTTGAGTATAACTCTGCATTCCGCAAACGCACAGCTTTGCCCGATTGTTAATGTACAGACATTTTAAGGAAATTAATGGTGGCCGTACATATTGTTGACTTTTCTTTAGCGTAAGGTTGAAAACAATGCCAGGAGAAGGCAATAGCTACTTCTTGCAAAAGGGGGATACCTTGAATATGACCTCCGGGTAGACGAGACAGCTGAAAACCAGAGATTTTCGGTGGCAAAAACAGGTCAAAATTGTAATTTGTCCTTACGAAAAAGCCCGCGGCGTCCGCGAAATTCACGGAGGATTAGTTGGGTGGCCGATGCCATCGCTTTTTCGCTTAGGTAGTCTGAGACAGGTACACGCGTCGAGCAGATCTGCCTGCAGTTGGGAGTCTCACAGGCAACTTTTTTAACTGGAGTGCGCTATGAACTTTTAATTGGGAACAATTTAAAAGGTGCTGCGTAGAAGATGGAAGTGGGTATTCCGGAATCGGCCCATAGGAGCTGGTTCAAACGATCTATGCGGTCCTTACAGACCATAGCAGAGTAGAAAACCTTTCAGAGATTTTGTTCATGGCCTATTGGGCAATGGGCCATTCAATTTCGATGGCCACGTTCACCACTCCGATTTTGCAGGAAAATGCGCTGTCCGCGCTATCAAAGATCGTGTTCGCTGATAAAGCTTGGATATTTTCCTTCCGCGGGGTAGTAATAGAAGGCAAAGAGTAGTTTGCTTCCTGCCGGAACCTGATTTCGGCTGGTATCATTCCCAAACCGGTCGCTTACCCAACGGGACTCTTTCAAAATTGCAATCAACTTATTATCCAAGTCCGGATAGAATCCCGTGATTGTACTTACAGAATCGACCTGCAAATTGCTGGTGAAAGTAATTTCAAAAATGGCAAAGCTCCTTGTTAACATCTCGCCCTGGAAAGCTTTGAGCTTTTCGGCAAGGGCAACGCCATACCACGTTCTGTTGGTCGTTACAATGCCCCTTTGCTGCAAGAAATTCAACATTTCCAATTCACGTTTTTCGTCGCCGCGCCTTAATTTGCTCAGTACCACGTAACCGGAGCATGAATCGAAAATATATCGTCCATCATCGCTTTTCTGGGCGTAAACGAGCATTTCTGTACCCTTTTCAAAGAAAATGTCGCAAGATGTTCTACGCTTCCCGTCACTGCTACCCATGATGGATATAGCGTTTGCGAGATTACCTTTAAAGAGTTGATGGATGACAATGCTGGATTGATAGTGCAGTGCTGAACCTTGATTGGGAAAAGTTTCTGTGATCGTTACCCTGGCAACAAAGTCAGATTGAATATATTTCTCCATAAACTTGGGTTCCGAGCAAGAACAACAGGTTCCCTTCAATGAAACCGCGAGGCCTATTAAAAACAGAAAATACTTCATTGCAACATTGACGGACTTAATGGAGCTAACGGTAGTCTTACAAATATATAAATAAATTATATATTAACTTGCAGTGTGCATCAGTTGAAGGGAGATAGATTTTACGCTACCGCTCACGGCTGCATGTGCGATGCGAGAATCATCGCTTTTCGTAGTGTATGGTAAAAATCCTGTCCAAGTTCAGGCTCTTTACCATCGCGTGATACCCCGCTCAAATCGATAAAATCAATGGGCTTATTGGCATGGCAATGGATTTGGAACAGAAAATAAACAGAAACCATTAGTCAGGGTGGGCTTTTTCAGATTCGCGGTTCGTACACATGTTGGATTCCTGTTTATTTGTAGTAAAAAACCAGCATGCAACTCGACATTCATCATCAAACTATCCTGAATTACCTGACCCTGACCGATAAACCCATCTTTCTAACCGGAAGGGCCGGGACGGGTAAGACCACTTTTCTTCAACATATCCGCCTCAACCTGGCCAAAGAAATGGTTGTCGTCGCCCCGACGGCCGTAGCTGCCATTAATGCTGGCGGCGTTACAATACATTCTTTTTTCCAGGTTCCCCTGGGCCCTTTAATGCCCGGTGTGCGCGGAAAGCGCCAACCGCAGCCTGCGATCCGGTCGGTGAACCCGGAAAAGGAAAAAATGCTTAGGCGGATGCAACTTCTGATCATCGATGAGGTTAGTATGGTGCGGGCAGATATGCTGGATTACATAGACGAGCTGCTTCGGCTCGTGAGAGCATCGGCAAGGCCCTTCGGAGGAGTTCAACTACTGATGATAGGCGATCCGTATCAGCTGCCACCGGTCACCAACAAGGACTGGGATATATTGAGCTCCGTCTATAAAAGTCCGTATTTCTTTGATAGCCTGGTTTGGGGCTCTTCGGGCTTTCTGACCTTTGAGTTGTCGCGTGTCTACCGTCAGAGTGATCCGGTGTTTATTGACATCCTCAACAGCGTCAGGGATGGTAAGGTTACAGAAAACACGCTTGCTGCGCTTAATGCGCGGTACATTTCCCAACCGGATTCCGAACTATCCCAGTATGTTACGCTTTCTACCCATAACGATAAGGTCAAAGAGATTAACCAGCAGCGGCTCGACGCGCTGCAGGCTCCCGAACATCTTTTCAGCGCGACTATTTCCGCCGATTTTCCTTCGGAAGCATATCCGGCAGAAAAGGAGCTCATCCTGAAAGAAGGGGCGCACGTGATGTTTATTAAAAATGACAGCTCGGGAAAGAAGCAATACTACAACGGGCGGGCAGCGCGGGTCTCGCGCATTGAGAACGGGCGTGTCCATGTCGTCTTTTTCGATGACGGGACCGACTTTATAGTAGGCCCGGAAATCTGGCAGAATGTAAAGTACGCGTTGTCTGAAGCGGAGGGAAAGATCAGTGAATCCAGCGCGGGGACATTCTCTCAGTTGCCGCTGAGGCTGGCCTGGGCCGTAACCATTCATAAAAGTCAGGGTCTCACCTTCGAGAAGCTGGTGGTCGATGTGCGCACCGCATTTGCGGCGGGCCAGGTTTACGTGGCCCTGAGCCGGTGCCGGTCGCTGGATGGACTCGTGTTGCTCGGGCCTGTCAGCGCGGCCAGCGTGATGGTGGCCTCTGCCGTGAAAGCTTTTATGCAAAATGCCTCGATCAATGCTTACGATAGTTCGGGCCTGGCTGCTTTGCGGCACGACAGCCTCCGGGAAGCGGTGCTCGATTTGTTTGATTTTACAATGCTGGCAGACTGCTGGGAGTCGGTGTTTGGGTTTATCAGGGAACATGATGTGCTCAATGGGATTGTCCAGCAGAGGACTGACGCTGTGTCGAAGCTGATCAACATTGACTTGATAAAGGTCTCGGTCAGCTTTCGCAGACAAGAGTTGTTGGCACTCCTGGATTCTTCTGAGGGGCGGAGCTCGGAAGTTTTGCCTGAAAGGCTTGCAAAGGCTATGGGCTATTTCTTTTCCAAGCTCAACGACGCTGTGCGCGAAATAGGGGAGTTGCTCTCGCAATGTGATCAGCGCGCCCTGGATCCGGACTTTCATTTATCCGCGGCAAGACTAAGGTATTACATAGGGCTGAAGGCAGGAATCTTTTTAAGGTTGTCTGAGGCCACGAATCTGGAAGAGCTTGTTTTGAAGGCAGCAAAGGCGCTAAGCGATTATCAATCGGACAAAAGCGAGACCCAACCACAGATAAGCAGCAAAAAGCAACCGATAGTCGACGCGACACTTTTCGATAAATTACTTGAATGGCGGGCCACTATTGCTCAGCAGCGAGACGTACAACCATATACGATCGTCTCGGATACCGCCTTGACGCAAGTGGTCCAGAAAATGCCAGGTACATTAACTCAATTATCTCAAATCAAAAATTTCGGTCCGGCCAAGGCATCAGATTTCGGACCGGATATTATCCGTATTATCCTGGCAAATAATGGGACGAGTCAACTTTTTTAGAGTGTGTCAAACATGGATAGATTGGTAAAACTCAATGTCTGGATAGTGTTTTTTATGCTATTAATTCCTATCGTGGCGGGGGGGATTTGTGCGGACCAATTCATGAAATCATTGTGGTACATAATCTACTATGTGATTTTTTACGGGTACCATCTTTTTACGTTTGAAATCTGCGCAGAAAAGAACGAGTCAGGGAACCAGGTCGCTTTTTACTTTTCAACGCTGTTTTTGCTGATTTTTTTCGGCTCACTTTCCATAGTGCTGCAACCAGGTACGGAAGTTGCGATTACGGGTGCGCCAGGCTACCTTTTAGTTATGATCTTTGCGAGCTCATTCTCATACAATCTGTACAGGGTTAGCGGTGCTCAAATCACGTACTCGCTTGGAGAGAAGCACCTTGACACATGGCATTATTTTTATCACGTGGTTTGTTTCATGGTGCTGCCGCTAGGTATCTGGGTTTTGTATCCGCGACTTCAAGAGGAATATAAAAGGGAGAGGCTGAGAAACTATCAGGAATGAGAGAAAATTGCATTCTGCTTCCGACGGCGTTTGGCGCTCGAATTCATCTCGCGAATGCATTTTAAACTGTTCTGTGAAATTGATAAAGGTAGGCGCTGTCCGAGCCACAGTCACGTAAACAGAGATCTACAAGCTTTTGTGTTTATCTCCCCAGATTTCAAGGTGTTTGATAATGGGTTTCAGGTCATAACCAATGGGTGTAAGCTCATATTCTACACGGGGTGGAATTTCTGCATACACAGTCCGCGTAACGATTTTGTTTTCCTCCAACTTTCGCAGCTGTAATGTAAGCATACGCTCGGTGATGCCTGGCATTAGTTTCTTCAACTGCCCAAATCTAAGCTTCCCATTAATCAACCAGGAAACAATGGCGAGCGACCATTGCCCGCCAATAATGTTGGCAGCATAGACTTCCGAACACTCATCGCTTAACGCCTGTTTGTTAGCGAAGTTGGTTGAGCTCACTTTGACTTTTGACATTACTTACATTATTTATAGTACCCTACATTTGGTAGCTAATTTACGGAAATCAGGGTAACCGCTCTAATTTTGGTGGAAACAAACATGCGTAGTTTAATGAAAACCTTAGTTATTGTTATCCATCCGGATATTAAAAATTCGGCTATCAATAGAAAGTGGGTCGACACGTTAAGCAGGTTCCCCAACAAGTATACGGTCCATCAATTGCATGCGGTATATCCTGACGAAAAGCTGGACGTTGCAGCCGAGCAGAAACTGATTGAAGCGCATGACAAGGTCGTATTCCAATTTCCCTTTTATTGGTTCAACTGCCCGCCCCTGTTAAAAAAATGGTTGGATGAAGTGATGACCTACGGTTGGGCGTACGGCCGTCGGAGTGGATACAAGATGGCAGGGAAGAAAATTGCCTTGGCAATGTCTTTGGGCGTTGATGAACATGAATATAGTCCTTCGGCGCAGTACAAATACACGGTAGAAGAACTCACGCGGCCTTTCGAGCTAAGTTTTGAATACGTCAAAGCGGACTACCGACCATTTTTTGCCTACTACGGTATCGAACTCAATTCTTCTGACGAATGGATTGAAAGAAGTATTCCGCAGTATCTTGACTTTCTGGATGCCTTGTAACGCAGATTTCCTAGGCACTTGATAAATTAAGATTGACAAACGGGAAATGAACACACGCCTGCCCGCGACATATATCGAGCCGACCATCTTTCCTATCGCCTCAGGACCATTTTTATACCGGAAAACTGATGGCTTCCGTACTTTTTCTACTTCGGATCAGCGGTGAAATATGAAAATGTTTTTGGCACGTCTGATTTTGCCAGGGCTTCCAAGTAAGAACCAACTGTGTCTTTTTTACCCATTTATACTTTTACTTATAAAACAGTTCGTTCGCGCCGAACCAACGCCGAGTAATCGGCTTTATCAATTACTCAAGAAGCTATTCATGTAGGCCAAAATCGTTGGCGTCTGCATCATAACACTGCGATGTCCTTGCGAAGGCAAAATGGCTAACTGCGATTTCGGCATGGTACCAAAATCAGCAGTTATTCCTCCGCCTAATAATTGATATGTTTTCATCAATTCGATTTTGTTCAGCCCATCATTGTCGCCGGATATAATCAGTACGGGAGCAGCAATTTTCGCAACATTGGAGTCTCCAAGGTCGAAGGGTGTCGCAGCGGAAGCAAACATCAGCTCTAAGAATTTTGTCCATTTTGTTTTATCAGGTGCCACGGCATCGTATGCCTGTTTCATAGGGCTATTGTCGAACAATTCGGGCTTCAATGCTTTAAACGCGTTGGTTACTTCGGGCAGCCAACCTGCACTTTTATAAGTACACGAAATGAGCACCAGTCTTCTTAGTCGTTTGGGGCTTTGGATAGCAAACTGATAAGCCACGGCGCCGCCAAAACTGAAACCGGCTACATCGGCGCTGTCGATTTTCAAGTGATCCATTACTCCTTCCACATCACTGGCCAAATTGGCATGTGATAACTTTCTATCTGAAAACGGTGTGTGGCCATGACCTTGTAACTCAACGGCAATGATTTTTCTCGCCTTTGACAATTCAGGGATTAACTGTCCCCAGTTCATATCAATCGTAAAATAAGCGCCGTGTAGTAAAATAATAGGGCTGCCTTCGCCATACACTTCATAATAAACGTCGATACCATTTACTGGTGCATAGCCACTGTCAGAAGGTTTGATACTCTGTGCGGTTGATTGAGATGCTGTTGTCATGACGGTTGCGATTAGTAGGAATTTAAGGACATCGGATGTTTTGAATTGATATCCAAAATACCGTTCAGAATTGGTTTGAGTCTTGTTGATGTAGACAATGCAAAGGTGAAATTTAGTCCGACATTTGAACCTGTGCAAATGCGACAATTTAGAGGGTAAATACCGCCAAAATGGGTGTGTTGTGTACGCATCACCCATTTGATTTGGCACTGATCCATTACTAGTTGAAAGTGCCATTTAGAAGCTGCAATAAGCAAAAAAAGGTGCACGTAAGTGTACCTCCGTGATCCCGCTGGGAATATTTATCGCCTAACTATCTCAAAGACAGCATTCTATCAAACCTTATTTCCCAGGTTACTAGATGGAGTGATCGACTTTATCATAATTTGATCGATTTCTAAACCCAGAGTTACGATTTTGTTGTCTGTCATCAAGACCTGTCGAGAGGTAAAACCTCAACGATTCCGGCACGAGAAATTAAACGTGTTTCGAGGTGTCATTATTAGCAAACAACGCGCATGGCAGAAGAGCCAGTTTTAGCGATCTTAAATTGAAATGAGTTCACTGAGTGTCTGATTTGAACAGGACTATCGTAAAGGAGTTGACTTATGCTAATACAATTCAGTATATTGCGAGTGAGGAAGATTCGAATGTAAATTAAATCAAACAGCAGGCATGAGTTCGATGGCCAAAATGAGTCAAAGTCAAATTCGATGATTTTTGTCGGTGTTTATGATCTTTGGTCTTTTGGTATCGCTCGGCAGTGTCGAATCTGCTTCTCCGCGTTTTTTTGCTCAAAAAGTTGAAATGCCTGTTACCTCAAAGAAGACAGGCCTATTATCAGCGTATAAGGTTATACGGAAACGAGAGACAAGCAAACTTATCCGGTTTCGTAATCTCCCTCAATCTGTAATGTTAAAGGCGCTTTCCAGCTTGTTAGATCGGAAGTCGAGGATGCCTTTGCTGAAATATATTTCCTTGCCAACGTTCGTCAGATTTCTTCCTGTTAAAATCATTCCATCTAACTCCGATTGCTCGGCCCTTATTTAAAAGAATTTTGACGTCCATGGAATAGCCTTTTAGCCACTTTTTAGATTGGCTGAGGTTAATCCATTGTGCATAATTTTGCGGTACTCTGCAAAAAAAAACAAATGGGCCTGGAAGCTTAAGTATCCTTTTCATCGGCTTGCTCTACAATGAAATAATACTCAGCTTGCTGATTTCGCTGGCTATTTCAAATGAGTAGTTCGCGATGATTCTTACTGCTCGTGCCCCACCAGACCCTTTTTCAACTCCTTTGTTCCACATGCATAATCCAATAACCATATGTTTAAGGGCGTATTATTAATTGCATTAAGAAGTTATTTTCGAAACCGGATTTCTGTACTCATCAATATTCTCGCTTTGGGTCTGGCGATCTCTTGTTGTATTGGTGGATTTTTCAATTGGAAATTCAAACACGACTGGGACAAAAGTCATGTAAATGGTGAAAGAATATACCGAATTCAATTTCGTTCGGTTGAGGTTGGTGATACTGTCGAATACGGCGTTGCTCCTGCGGCCTTGGCTAAGGAAATAGACATGTCCATAGGCGGAGTGCGCAATGTAGTGCGTTATTTTCCTTCCGCTGAGAAAATTAAAATCGGACAAAATATCTTCAAGTCTAACTTTGCATATGTTGACTCTGCTTTTTTTGATCTGTTTACTTTTCCCATATTACGAGGCACAGCATCAGATTTACGGGACAAGAATAAAATATTCATTTCGGAGGAAGCTGCCAAGCGGTACTTTAACACCATTGAGGTAGTCGGGCGAAGGATTTTTCTAGCTTCCGACGCGTCGATCACTTCTTTCTCTGTTGCGGGAGTATTCGCTACTCAACCTCTTAATTCAAGTTTTTCCATTGATGCAATTACCCTTTACAGCAATTTGAAGGAGGTGTCTCCTGACGTACCCGACAAGCTGTCCGGCTGGGAGCGTTGGAATACTGTATTCCTGGAAATAGACAATTCGACGCTGACGCCTTATGTTGAAAAGCAACTGAAGAGATTCGTTTCAATCCAGAACAAAGTCCGCCACGGCCCAATGGTCTCGAGCTTCTACCTTCAGAAATTCAACGAGATGGCTAATAAGTCCGCCGTCAGGCCTGGCGTGCGCTGGCAGCAGTTGAGGTACGGCATTCCGGATGAGGCTGTTTTAGTCCCAAATGTAACCGCATTCTTACTACTGTTACTTGCGTGCTTCAATTTTACAAACACGTCCATTTCAATAGCAGGTACTCGTGTGAGAGAAATCGGCGTCAGAAAGGTTCTGGGCGCAGGTAAACGGCAAATTCGCTTACAATTTTTCATTGAGAACCTTGGGTTGTGCGCGGTTGCATTATTGGTTGGTTTGGCATTTGCGGAATTGATTGTGCCAGCATATAATAGCTTGTGGCCGTTTTTGAAGTTAGAGATCCGGTATTTCGGCGATCTGTATTTTCTCGCGTTTCTTACGCTGCTACTAGTTCTCTCTGCATTAATTTCTGGTAGTTATCCGGCTCTATACATTGCCTCATTCGAGCCGCTTGCCATCTTGAAGGGAAAGGCTGGTCTGCGAGCTAACGGATGGTTTAGTCGGTTACTTCTGGGGTCGATATTTATGTTATCTGTTCTGGGGATTGTATTCGCCGTAGCCTTTTACGGAAACTCAAAATTTCAGGCGGACTATGATTTGGGGTATTCAACTACTGGGGTTCTAAGCATTTCTTTGGACAAACCCGGCGATTTTGCGGTCTTCAAAAATGCAATGACTGGTAGGGTGGGTGTCGAAAAGATCGCGGGAACTAAAGATCATGTATCCAAAGATGTCCATGCTCAAAATGCGAGATACGGGGACATAGAGAAGTTGGTCGAAGAGATCGCCGTAGGTGAGGACTATCTGGAGGCGCTCGGTATGAAGATCAAGGAAGGACGAGGCTTTGCTACTGGTTCCCATACCGATCAGGTCGGCTCCATTTTAGTGACGGAGGAGTTTGTAAGGCAGTTTGGTTGGAGAGATAGTGCCGTTGGTAAGAGGGTTGTTTTGGGGGATAGCTTTGGGCCGCTTATTATAGGCGTCTTGGGGGACATCTATCCCCATTCTGTTTTCGAGGCGGTAAAGCCTTTGGTTGTGCGATTTGCACCACCCGATGCGTATAAATATGCTATACTGCGTGGCAACCCATCAGCGATGTCGCGCGTGGAGAAGTCCGCAAAAGAGCAATGGCAAAAGAGCTTCCCTGGAAAGTTGTTTGATATTGAATCTATTGATGTCGTAAGGGAGTCTACAAACAGGGTGAATTTAAACGGGGTCAAAATTGTGGGATTGCTTGCCGTGTTCTCCCTTCTGATCTCTCTGGCTGGCCTGTATACGATGGCAACGCTCAATATCGCCAGACGCACAAAGGAAATTGGCATTCGGAGAATATTGGGTGCAAGTAGGGGGAATATTATTAAAATCGTAAACTATGATTTTTTTTACCTCTTGACAATCGCCGGAGTTGCCGGTGGAAGTGCGGGTTACTTTCTAGTTGATATGGTAATGAAGACAATGTGGCAGTACTATCTCAGCATTTCAATCGTAACCGTAGCAGTGTGCCTAACTTCCTTACTCGCAATTGGGTTTGGCGTCTTAATTTCTAAGGCACTTGTCGCGTCCTCAAACAATCCAGTTAATTCTATCAAAACGTCATGATCCCGATGGGAACATTTATCGCTTAACTGTCTCATAAACGGCAATCTTTCCGGCTTTAATTTCCAGATTACCGGATAGGTTGCCAGATGAAATGATCAGTTTTGAATAAACTTGACCGATTTTCTATTTCGAAATCACAATTTTGTGCCTGCGTCTCCAACAATGTTGATGTCGTACGTCTATAAACCCGACTCATTCTTCTCAAATTTTTGGTCTGGTGATTTTAATCGCTTTTGTTTGAGGATTATTTCGATAACTCAATGAAAGTTAACCGTTTCGCTGCTGCTATGCATGCCCTGGTATGGGTATTGCTCTTGGTTGTACCCTATGTGCCAACCGACCAGGTTTTCAGCGCGCTAGACCCCTCTTCGGATAGGATTTACCTTCTGCTATGCCTTACGCTTAGTTCTTTACTACTGATTACATTTTACATCAACTACTTTTGGCTGATGCCCAGGTACCTGCTCGCGAAGCGGTACTCAGTGTATTTTTCGACGTTGTTGCTGGCCATCGGAGCGGCTGGCGTTCTTTTTGCTTTGACCCTTCAACTTTCTGATTTTAATGCCATTCTATCCCTGAGGGTTAATCCGGCCATTGAGAAGATTATCCCCGTCATCATTGTGAATGCGTTGCTGCTATGGTCGCTTTCCATTGTGTTATCTACTTTGTGGACAATCTATAACAGGCTGAGACAGACTGAAAGTGAAAAACTATCCGCCCAGATTGCGTCGCTCAAATCGCAGATCAATCCTCATTTTCTTTTCAATACATTGAACAACATCTACGCGATCGCGATAGACAGCTCGCCAAAAGCGGCGGATATGGTGGACAAACTGTCTGAAATGATGCGCTATACCATGAAAGAAACCCAGCAGGATTTGGTGCCACTGGAAGATGAAATCAATTATATCAACAACTATATCGAATTGCAAAAACTCCGGCTGGACCGAAGTGTAAGGCTCGACTATGATTGTCTGGACGACATTCCTGCTTTCAGGATCGCTCCGATGCTGCTGATCCCGTTCGTTGAAAACGCCTTCAAGCACGGCGTAAACTCGGAACAAAAGAGTAGGATCAGGATTGGAATGCAGATTAATAATACGGAATTTCAGCTGAGTGTGGTTAACAATAAAGTGAACGTTCAGCGGGACATTTCCGAACGGAGCGGATTGGGAATTGAGAATACAAGGCATCGGTTGAATCTGATATACCCATCGCGGCATTTGTTGATTATTCATGACAATGAAAAGGAGTTTATCGTATCCCTACACATTAATCTGCAATGATAAACGCCATTGCCATAGACGACGAGCCGCTGGCTTTGAATGTGATTAAATCGCTGTGTGCGAAACATGAGCGCGTCAATTTGCAAAAAACTTTTACGCAGCCCAGCGAGGCGCTGCGCTATTTGCATAAATTCCCGGTCGACCTGATTTTCTGCGATATCCAGATGCCTTCGATGACTGGAATAAGCCTGGTCAAATTGTTGCGGCAAAATACGATGGTTATTTTCACCACCGCATTTAGCGAATATGCCGTAACCAGTTATGAATTGAATGCGATTGATTATTTGTTGAAGCCGATCAACCAGAGGCGTTTTGCACAAGCGATTGCAAAGGCAGTTGATTACTTCGATTATATTCACAAAAAGGACGATAGCGCGGATAAAAACATATTTATCCGCTCCGATTTCAGTTTGGTAAAAGTGCCTGTGTCCGATATTCTTTATATTGAAGGATTGGCCGACTATTTGAGAATATACATCAAGAACAGAAAGCCGATCGTGGCGCGCATGCCTATGAAGGACATGATGGAGAAGCTTAATTCCAAAGACTTTATACGCGTACACCGCAGTTACATTCTGCCGTTCTCCAAAATTGAAGCTGTGCGCGGTGGGACGATCTACATTGCCGGGCAGGAGTTCCCGATCGGGCGCACGTACGCCGACGATTTTTTCAGCAGGTATAATGGCTGATAATGCCGCATTCTTCGCGTAAATCCCACTCTTCTTCTCATTAATTTTCACTGGCTTGCTTTCGATCACACATTTGTATCGCTGTCGGTTCGCGACACAAAAAACGATCAAAAAATAGCTGTATTCATGATGTTTAAGAAAGTGGTTTTAACAAGTCTCTTGCTACTGTTTTTGTCAACGTTGCTGTCGGCACAATCCAGGTACACGGTAAGCGGGACGGTCAAGCAGAAATCTTCAGGCGAAATGCTGATCGGTGTAACCGTGGTGGTAGCCCAGCAGCCCACCATAGGGGTGATCACCAATGAGTATGGCTTTTATTCAATTTCGCTTCCGAAGGGAAGCTACACGCTACGGTTTTCTTATGTGGGATACCAGCAGCAAACGGTGGCTGTCAACTTGGAAGCCAACGCTAAGGTAAACGTGGAGCTATCGGACGATATCAGTTTGCAGGAGGTGGTGGTGACCTCAAAAAAGGACGACGATAATCTCACACAGGCGGTAATGGGCACCGAGACGCTGAATATGAAAACAGCTGCCAAGATTCCGGTCGTGTTCGGGGAAAAGGACCTGGTGAAGACCATCCAGCTGATGCCGGGTGTGAAATCCAATGGTGAAGGGTCGAACGGCTTTTCGGTTCGGGGGGGCGCCACCGACCAGAACCTGATCCTGCTCGACGAGGCGCCGGTGTATAATGCGTCGCATTTGCTGGGCATATTCAGCACGTTCAACAGTGACGCGATCAAGGATGCGACGATCATCAAAGGCAATAGTCCTGCACAATTCGGCGGACGGCTGTCCTCGGTGCTGGATGTAAAAATGAAGGAAGGGAATAACAAGAACTATCAGGTGAGTGGTGGTATCGGACTGATCAGCAGTCGGTTGACGATCGAGGGGCCAATTCAGAAAAGTAAGTCGTCTTTCATGATCTCCGGCAGGAGAACCTACGCGGACTTGTTCGCCAGGCTTTCTTCGGACCTGAAAGATACGAAGCTGTATTTCTATGACCTGAATATGAAGGCCAACCTGGAAATCAACGACAAAAACAGGCTATTCTTCTCGGGCTATTTCGGTAAGGATGTACTGGGCATTTCGACTTTGTTCTCAAGCAAATGGGGGAATTCTACCGGTACGCTCCGGTGGAACAGCGTGATCAACAGCAAGCTGTTTTCGAATACATCCTTCATTTACAGTAATTATGATTTCAATGTAGGTTTCGAAAGCGATGGCGCTGAAACCAATTTTAATTCGCATATCAAGGACCTGAATCTCAAACAGGATTTTACTTACTTCGCCAATGTGAAGAATAACATTCGCTTTGGGTTCAATGTCATACACCACACCATTACGCCTACGAAAGCCGGCGGTACTGACATTGTTAGTAACAAAAAAGACCGGAAAGGTTTGGAGAATGCGGTATATGTGGCCAACTCTTACAAAGCGACGGAGCGGCTGAGCCTTGACTATGGCCTGCGCTTCTCATTCTACAACGTGCTGGGGGGCGACACGTATAATATATACCGGAACAACGAACTGGCCAATTCCATTACCCTGGCTGATGGAAAAGTAGGCAAGACCTACACCAACTGGGAGCCGAGGTTTTCGGCTAATTACCGGTTGAATGATGTTTCGAGCATCAAAGCGGGCTACGCCCGCAATACGCAAAGCCTGCACTTGATGAGCAATTCCACCGGCGGCAGTCCTACTGACCAGTGGATCGGCAACAGTTACAATATCAAACCAGGTGTGGCCGATCAGGTCAGTGTCGGATACAGCAGGAATTTCAATGACAATGCCTATGAGCTTAATGCAGAGACTTATTACAAATCGATGAGAAACCAGATCGATTACCGCGATGGGGCAGATATTAATACGGTGCCCGATATCGAAAGCGAACTGCTCTTCGGAAAGGGCCGGGCTTATGGTTTGGAAATACTGTTAAAAAAGAAAACCGGAAAACTGACGGGATGGGTCGGCTACACGCTTTCGAAAACCGAGCGGCAGATCGACGGAATCAATAACGGCGCATGGTATAATGCCAAGCACGACCGGACACACGATTTATCGGTCGTCGGCATTTACACGCTTTCGGAGAAATGGACGTTGTCAGGCACTTTCATTTACAATACGGGCAACGCGGTCACTTTCCCGACCGGTAAATATGTGCTCAACGATATGATCATGTACCAATACGGCAATCGGAACGCCGATCGCATGCCGGCCACGCACCGGCTCGATCTGAGTGCCACCTTTGAACGACCGTCGAGGAGAAAGTTTCAGGGCTCATGGAACTTCGGCTTATACAACGTTTACGGACGCAAGAATCCATACCTGATGACCTTCAAGGAGAACAAGACCAAACCTGAGAAAATCGACGCCGTTCAGACATCGCTGTTTCAATGGGTTCCCAGTATTTCCTACAATTTCAAATTCTAAAACATGAAAAATATCCTCAATATAATGGCCGTCGTCTTTTTACTGACGGGCTGCGAAAAGGTCGTGGAACTGGATTACAAGGGAAACCAATCGCGGATCGTGATTGAAGCCAATATCAGCAATGGGCAAGGGCCTTACATCGTCAAAATTCGCAAGTCGATGGCGCTCACTGAAACGGGTTCTTACCCAGCGATCGATAATGCAGTGGTGGTTATAAGCGACAATGCCGGTAATACCGACACGCTCATCGCGCAAGGTAACGGCATTTATCATACCCGAAAGTTGCGGGGAACAGAGGGCAGGACTTACTCGATGACAGTAACCGCCGAAAGCCAGATCTACACCGCGCAGAGCACCATGCCGGACCGCGTTACATTCGACGGCATTAAAGTGGAAGAGGTCTTGTTCGGGGGTGAAACCGAGTTCAATATTATTCCCGAATATCTGGATCCGGTGCAAAGAGGCAATAATTACCGCTTCGAGCTATCGACGAACGACAAGCTGATGAACCAACATTTCGTGCAGAGCGATGAAGTGAAAAATGGCGTGAAGAATACCGCGCGTCTTGAACTGAGTGACGACGACCTGAAATTGAAGCGCGGGGATTTAGTCACCCTGAAAATGCAATGTGTCGACGCGAAGGTCGCACTCTATTATAAAACCCTGGCATTAATCGGAGATAGCGGCCCTGGTGGAGGCATAACGCCCAATAACCCACCGAGTAATATTTCCAACGGGGCATTAGGCGTATTTTCGGTCCATACAAGCGAAACAAAAAGCGTAACCATACCTTAAAGTCCCGGAAACAGTCTTCTGGATGGTAATTTATAGTGAGTGAATGGAATATGTCACAGATTCCCGGGACCGTTTTTCAGTCCTGATTAGGTCGATAGATGGATGTTTGAATGGCTAAGTTAATTAACTGAACTGCCGGTAATGCAAATACCTCTTGTGAATCACAGGATCGTATTTTATTTAAACCTACTTGTCCATTATAATGCTAACACGATGCTTCTAGTTGAAAAAAATAAGAATGAGGCTGGTGCACACTCAACTTGCAAGGCTTTAATTTCCAGATTCATCAGGATTATTTGGAACCACGGACGACTGGACAGACTGGAAAATTTTCTCCATGAAGATTTTATCGACTATTCAATTCCGGTCAAATCCTTGCAGAACCGGACGGGTACCCGGCTCCATTTGAAAAAACTCGGGTCGATATTCTCTCATAAAACAATCGTGAACAGCATTATTGAATGCGAAGACCTGGTTATTTGCGACTTTACTCTTCACTGGCGGCATGACAAAACAGAAGGCAGCTTTTCAGGTCTGAGAATTTTTCGGTTGAAATCTGGAAAGATATTACACCATTGGGAGGTGATCTATTAGTTGGTAAGCTTATGGTCGCAACAATGACTCTACCACGGCAGCAGTTACGTTCGGAGCGTCAGTGGTTGTAACAGGAATTGCGATCTATGGGATCGCCAGCTACACTTTGGACATAGGCGATACACTGGGTAAAAATATCGGAAGGAAATCAGATTTTTCGAAGCCATAATTATTATTAGATGAGCGAACAGGTAATATTGAACTACTACAGTCTCTCCGCATGGCTGGCTGGGTCAAAAAAACAGGAACTATATAAAAATGGAACAATATTTATGCCAGGCAGTTTTTTGTGGAAACATCTGCCGTTGTTATAATTATATCCTGTTTGCCGTTTAAAGTTGATGGGTACCTTTTGGTCACAGTGATTTTATCATCAGGTCACTATATATTTTATGGTGATTTTAGGAAGGCAGTGTTTGAAAGAACTGACAAGCTGGAAATCCATTATAGGTTCTTAGAAATGGACGGCGAAGCTATGAGGAAGAAGGCAATTTATGCCCTTTTGTATAAATGTATTAAGCTGTCAGGCAAGATCAGATGATCGCCAGCAACAGCGGTGAATTTTTTTTCAATAGGTTAGGATAGATCATATCAGTAGTTTAATGATGTCTGGTAAGGTTCTAGCGCGATGAAAGGCGCTTTAACGGATCCCAGAACGGAAGCAATGAGAAGCCTATCTGAATGTAAGGCATGGCAGGTGTTTTGTTTTTGATCACGTACTCGCTCTGTTTGCCGTCCACTTTGATCAGTTTGGAGCGGATTGTTGTATTTAATCCGCCCGACAAGCTTACAACCGCTTTTTTGGTAAGCCTGTGCTTATGAGAGCAGCATCCTCAATGCGCGCAGACCTGATAGAATCCATCATTTTTTGTTTCATAACGGCCACCATCTTTTCGCGGGCAGTGTCAGGTTGTTGCCCATAAGCGTAGCCACAACCAGTTAATAATAGTACCAGCAAGGTGATTTTGCTTGTCATCGTTATTTTAAGATTAATTTTCGGGTGTTTTTTGCTCTGGCTGGCCCTGCTGTTTCTTCACCCTTCATTGCTTGTGTTAGGTGAGGTGGCTCCGAAAATCGGCACACATTTTTGCACAACATGATGCAAAATGAAAGACCCCAAATCGGTAAAAACTCGCAAAAGCTACGATGCTGAGTTCAAACAGGAAATGACCAGAATGCTGGCTTCCGGCAGGAGCGCCAAGGAAATCTCGGAGGCGTTTGGAATTGCCGAGAATCTTCTCTATCGTTGGAAGAGAATGGCAACAAAAAAGACAAAATCGAATAGCGAAGCAGATCGCAACGACAAAGCAGCGAAACTGGCTGCGGAAGTTGCTAAACTACGGGCTGAAAATGAACGCCTAAAAACCGACCGCGAAATCCTAAAAAAAG
>NZ_JCANTY010000017.1:0-62842 GCF_059568735.1 Dyadobacter ginsengisoli DSM 21015 | reverse complement strand
TCAGACCCACGGGGAACATTACAAGTATCTGGGTAACTATCTGGACCTCTTCAGCGTAATGAAGAAATATCTTCCAATCTATGGATTAGAATCACCTAAACTATTTCAACTAATCATGTTCAATTATCTATTTTCAAATGGCGACGCCCATTTTAAGAACTTTTCGATAATTGAAACCGGCATGGGTGATTTTAGGCTCAGTCCTGCGTACGATCTTCTTAACAGCCGACTTCATGTAAATGATTCCGACTTCGCGCTGGAAGATGGGCTCTTGCCCGCTCAACTATCAAATGGGAATATTGCCAGACGATTCCATACACTTGGAGAGCAAGCAGGCTTGAATACAAAATCGATTACATCCATCTTTAACACGATGCTTTCAAATTCGAAAAAGGTCGAAAGCTTGGCCAAGGTCTCATTCTTGAATGATCGTTCTAAAAGAAATTATCTCCAGGCATATCAGACTAGGCTGAAGAGGCTTGCCAAGGCATAAGATAGTCTCCGGTTTCAAGCATCCTCTCCCCCAATCCTATGTAATAAGCCAATATTCTATTTTCCAGTAACTAACAATCAACAGGTTAGATGGTATATCTATTGGAACTGTGAGTTTCCGTGCATCATTGAAGGGTGATATTCAGGAAACGCTTGTCACTCATGGCGTCAAAAAGATCGTCTGCGATTACAACGACAACGGACGCCTTCCGCAGTAACCTTCGGGTTACTCCTGGGCGGCACTATAGCCTACTTTTCACTTCCGGTAAATTATGCCGGTGTACTCAAAGCTATGGATAAGGATCGTAAGATTCCGAAGTCCTGGTTACGAGCGTAATGCTTGTTACTTCCTAATAGGCAGTAGCGTATGATACAGCGTTTGCCAACTCGGTATACAGAAACTGTTTACTCTTTCTAGCGGATGGGTGGAAGAAGTTAATGACTGGCAAGCCATTCCAAAGACCTCTGCTGTAAAGATTTGACGAATGCTTTTTCATCTCAATTTTTTGACCAAGGATTTTGTCGCTCTCACCAAAGAGGTCGTTCGGGTAATTGTCATACCGAAAGCAGCAAACAATTATAGTTGGCCTGATTTCCATGATTTGCTGTTGGAGCAGTGCCTTGCTTTTGGCGATATACGCGGCGATTATTGCTGCGTTGGCTGCCGCTGCGCCACTAGATTTCTTCACGTTGATGAGCGCAATGGAGCGGAGGGCTTCTAGCCGTTCCTCTTTGGATATGCTGTGAAAATCTTCTGGGAAGTCATTCAAAATCCCGTAGGCCCACTCGCTGACGCGGTGGGCGAAACGCTTGTACACGTAATTCTGCCACCATACTCCATAGTCGGCCGCGAAGTCCGGACTATCGCCATCGGTACCCAGGTTGTGTTCCTTGGCGATGAAGAGTATTCTCTTGGATTGCTTTTCGAACGTGGGTGCGTGGATAATACCGTCCTTGATTATGGGGCGGTCGTGGTCGCCTAGTTTCTCACTGGTGTATAGGGCGGAGAATTGGTCGAAGAGGGAGGTGGGTTGCATGGGATTTAGCGGCTTTTTTCTAGAAAGTTAGATACTAACGTTGCCTTAACCTATATCGATAAAACATCTCCTCGCTGGGAAAGGGCAGCGTCATCTATTCAATCCCTGAGAAACAAGTCAATACTTATCTAGTCATTTTACTAATAATCAATAAGTTACATAAAGCCTATCTGCCAGACTTTTGCGTTTTCCGAGCATCATGGAAGGAATCTTTAAAGAATAGATGCCTTGCTGATTTTCAATACATTAAGTCAATCGTTCAAATCCCTCGCTTCGCCGCGAAGCGGATCTGACTGTTCGTTTCTAACGGAAGTTGCTACTAAGTGTGAGTCCTAACCGGGTCAGATATCATAGTCCCAATGACAACCCGATTTTCGACGCGTTGGATACTATGCACCTGCATTTTCGTTAAGAAAAGTCCAACAAACTCTGATTGAGTTGTTACCACCGCATCGGACTTGCCTGGGTTTAGTTTTTAAGCAGCTCTTGGTCAAAAGGCTGGCCTCACCTCCAGGACTTTTTATCCCAAAGATCTGTCACTCCTTGAGAACCCTAAAAAGCTGCACTTTCCCTTTATGCTCCTCTTTAAGCAGGTAGATTCCGGAAGGATATTGACTCATGTCGATCGCCTCCTCGTTGTCGGAACTGGTTTTAGTCCAGATCTTCGTTCCGCTGGTGTTATAGAGGAACAGGTTTCTTCTTACAGCCGTTTTGAAACGGATAATCACTATTCCCGATGCAGGATTGGGGCCCACAGACATTTGGCCTGCATTTATATCCGGCTCCTCAGCGCTCAATATCACTTCTACTTTGATAACAGAGGGCTCGCTAATCTTCCCCACTCCACACGCATTGCTGACTGACAGCAATTTGAAATAAGCCGATGGCTCTTTGCTTGTGATGGCAATAGTGTCGGGCGAGGTGTCAGCATATCGCGTAACAGAACCCAGGTCATTTCCATAACGATACTGCCATTGCCCGGTGCCCTTGAGTAGAACTATCACATTCGCGTTGCCCGTTTCGTCAAGAATTGCATTGTCGGATGCGAAAGAGGCGCTGGGTTTTTCGCCGAACGAGATCACTTGCTGAAAATCGCTGGAAGCAGTATTGGCGTCGCTGGCTGCAATTCTGACACGATACCCTTCCCCGGAAGTAAATCCGGAGAGAACAGTTACCTGTAATGGTGTAGTCTTACCCGTTGCGGGCACCGATTTGACGAGCTTACCCTTTATATCATGAAATTGTACTATAAACTGGTTATCCGCCGAAAAGGTCCCTGATTGGGAGAAATGCACGAGCAATGTATCTTTCTCGCAAAATGTTGGGAACTTGTTTAGTTTGGTGACTCTGATTTTTCGCTCTGAAGGAGCATTCACAACAACGGTAGCACTGCCTGATGCTTTTACCGGCCCGCAATTACCTGACGCGGATACGATTGTGTAAGTGGTGGTGGTGCCCGGGACAACCCGCACATCATAAACAGACGACAAGCTCGGCATTAAGAAGCTTAGTGAAGCTCCGTCCGAAAAGGTTACATTCACCTGCTCGTTGCTGATCGTCTTAGGTCGCACTTGAATATACGCAGCATCTCCAGGGTTGATCGTCGTGTAGCCCATCAGTTCGATATCCGGTGCCCTGACGATTGATATTTGATGAGAAACCGAGATATCAGACCCGGTAATGTGACAGGTTATTGTGTCATTGCCCGCAGTCAGATTTGTAGGAATAGCTAGCGAAATAGTGCCGCTGGCAGCTGTTGCAGACGGCAGCTCATATCGGGAGCCATTTGCATTCGTCAGGTAGAACCCGATTTTTTCACCCGCAGGAATATCCCCGCCAACCTGGTACTTCACACTTAGCGTACTCCCGCCGCACACGGATAGCGCGGGGGCAAATGCCACAATTTTAGGCTTGACCTTTACCGGAACATTCCCCGAAACCACACCGTAGCCGCATGCATTGCTCACCGATTTAAGCTCAAAAACGGTCGATTCCGATATTTCATACTGACGCCAGTAGCTTTCCTGCGTCTCTTCTGTTTCACTTCTTCCGCTCAACAGGACCTTCCAAGGGCCACCGCCGGTGAGCTGGTAATCGACAAACGCCGGTTGGCCAAATTCGATTTCGACAGGAGAACCCGGTGTCAGGTTCTTGTATGCGATGGTAGCGGTCGGCTTCTTTTTGACCGTAATGGTTTTCGGCTGCGAGAAAGTACCTGCATCGGAACTTACCCAGAGCTGGTAGGTTCCTTCCATTGTGTCGGGAATCCGGTATTTCAAATCGGCCAGCGAAGTACTGGAGGCGATGGTTTCAATACTGCCGGTTCCCTTGGTTATTTGCAAACGGAAGGTAGTCCCAGCAGGCGCATTGCCGTTTCTGACCTGAAACGGCACGATCAGTTCCTGGCCTGTACAAAACTCCTGTTTATCCGTAAAATAGTCTATCGCCAGGTCATAGCCTTTCCAATAAAAGTACATGGTAAGGTTGAAATCGGTATTACCACAAACATTCCCGACCGATTTGAGTGTGTATGGCGTGACTTTCCCCCTGGTCATGGGAGGATAAAACGCATTGTATTGCAGTTTTTCCTCAAAATGGTAGTTTTTGGTACCGGCAGTCCATTCGGAAGTGTAGGGAGAGCCTTCTTTGAGCTGTGTCGACACGGCAGGTATTTGATTGACGTTGAAGATCACCGGCCTTTCCGGGGTTGAGCGGCTGAGTTCGTCCAGCGATTGCAATTCGGGCTTTTTGTTGACGACCAGCCAGGTATCTGCGCCACCTTTTACCACAGGATTGGTGGACTGTACCTCAACATAAGTGTAAGTATTACTTTCCAATGCCAGCGCCGGCAGCTTGTACCCGCCCGGCTTGCTTACTTTCAGCCAGCCACCGCCCACGCCGTCGTATCTTTTAATCCTGAATTCATTTCCGGCATCGAATTTGCCGAGCGCTTCAAACCAAACTTCTACACTGTCGGTTTCGCAATAATACCGTTTGGCAGACGGGTGCACAATGATCACCGGCGTCTGTCCGGGATTCGACTGGACAATAAAATCCATTTTAGCCAGATTACTTGTTGAATAACAGCCATTTTCGACAATTTTGGGACCATAAGAACCGGAAGCCGGGACAAAAATGCGCTCCGATTTCCCGCTAGACCTCCAATAACTTTTATAACCCGATTCATCTGTCATCCCGAAAGGAGCACCACCGTACACAACCAGTTTATACTCATAATATTGGGGATATGGCAGCGTCCTGGATTGGTACGACTCGAAGTCTATCCGCGGGATTCCCCGAATAGTCAGCCCGTTACGGTATTCGGATGTGTAGGAAGGATTGGTGACGACCAGCGTACTTCGTGCGTGGAGCTGTCGTTCAGCGTAATGCGGACAGGGGAATTAGTAGAAACATTGGCATAAATCCCCATGGCCATACCAGCGTTCAGCGTATCGGGCGTACTTGCGTCGCGTGCGACACCTGGCCGCGACTGTAAAACGGCTTCGAAAGGGGACTCGTCTCGGTGGCCGGGCTGGTCGACAACACTTTGAATGTAATGCGCTCGCTACCACCCGCCTTGTCGTCACCGACCGTAAAAAACGAAGTTCCCGTTTTGATACACCGCTTCGTAACGTCCCACCGGCTTATAATCCACGCCTGAAATCAGCTCTACATAAAATTTATTGTCGCCGTTAAACCTCCCTGCAATGGTGCCAGGGATTTTCATTTCCTTAAACGAGCAAATGGGCGCGTAGTAATCGTTTTCGACCGATATCCTGGTCTCGGTATCCTGAGCAAATGCTGACTTGGTGAGCAGGCACAATGCTATAAGCAACAGTTCTCTTAACTTCATGAAGGTAATTCCTGACAGAGGTTTTAGTATTTGATAATCCGGTAGGTAGTGACAAGAGCCTTCTTTCTGACTTGTAAAAGGTACGTCCCGGCCGCTAACCGGGACACATCGATAGCAGTATTCGTTGCCTGTGACCGGCCTGTATAAACGCTTTTGCCTGCCGCATTAAAAATATCCAGCTCACGCTGAGCGGAATTCCGGAACTGCATCGACAGCACTGCTCCCGTCGGATTGGGACCGAATGTAATGATTTCGCCGGATGACAATGGCTCGTTGGCCGTGATCAACTCAATGCGGAAAGAGGAAGGGTCGCCGGCTTTTCCAAGCCCGCATCCATTGCCGACCTGCAATATCCGGTATTCTACCATAGGGCTCGCGGGGCTGAGCCGGAGTGTGTCGGTATACTTCGCTACGTTTCTGAATTGTGAAAAATTGGCATCTCCAAAGCGGTAATAGAATGGCGAGCTACCTTCCAGCCCGATCACAGCCTCGACCTTTTGACCAGGCTTGTAATAAACAGAGGGAGTGAGGACTTTGGCCGTAGCATATTGCCCGATACTCACGCCGCCAGGAACAGTTCCCGGGCTGATACTCGCGTCTTTGGGTACCAATCGAACCCTGTAAAAATCTGATCTTTTCAGGCTGGCCGGAACTACTGCCGCCACCGGAGAGAAGTTACCGGAAGTGGGCAGGCTCACAAAGTTGTTTCCGGTGCTGTCGGATAGCTGCACTTCGTAGGTGGTTTCTACCGACGGCCCCGCATTCAGATAAAAAAAGACCAGCATGGTATCGGAATTGCAGACGTTCGGGTTTCTCAAACCTTTGACACCCTCGACGGAAAGCCATCGGGAGAGCCTGGGCTGAACCGTTATCGTTGCAGATCCTGAAACCTTGCCTGTGCCGCAAGCCGATTTCAACTCCTTTAAAGTATAAGTGGTTGTAGCTGTCGGCGTCAGCTTGATTTCCGCGATACCTCCGGGATATGGGGCTGCGTGCGCATACGACTTGCCGTCGGACAACTGAAAGGATGTGCCATATGGAAATTTATTATTGGCACGAACATACAATGTGGTGGTTTCACCGGCGGTAATGGTGTTGTCTCCGAACAATGTCATGTCCGGGGAGGCGTAGAGTTGGTACCCTATGGATCCGGAAGCTTGCAAAGCTGCGATTTCGGCCTTGATCGCAAACGTTCCGCCGGCGATGTTGGCAGGTATTTTCAGTTGGATGCGCCCGCCTGCGTTATTCACAGAATCCAGTTTGACCGGATTACCCTGCTCGCTCAGGAAGCTGAACACTAGATAGCTATTCGCCTGCAAATCAGCGCCTTTAATCTGATAGTCGAGCTGAATGGTTTGGCCGGCGCAGATGATCGCATCGGAATTTTCGGGATATTTTTTCAACGCTATGACCGGCTTCACTTTAACTGTCACAGATCCCTCTATTTTACCATAACCACATGAATTCCAGATCTTGCTGATGGTAAAGACCTGTGGAGCGGTTACTACGAGCGAATAGGAAGTATAGTTGGCGGTCTGCTCCTGCCGTGCCCCGTCGCTGTACACGAGCCCCCAGGGCTGGTCGCCGTCGATGACGGTGCTGAGAACAATGCCTGAACCGTGGTCAACAGTCAGGGTATTAGCATGGAGAACATCCCGTGAAGAGCCGTCAAAGCTACCGCTTGTGGGCACCTTCCCTACCATGAAGTTTATCGCTTCCGAATAAATACCATCCGATGACCGTGCCCTGAGATAATAGGACCCGGCTGTCAGATCGGGCACCTTGAATTTGAAAATGCGGCTGTCTGTGGCAGTGGCAACTTCGGTATACGAATTTTGATCGCCGGATTTCGAGATTTCAAGCGTAAAATTCGTGCCTGCACCCGCAGTACCGCTTTCCGTACCAAACTTAATCTCCGCCTCGGTTGCCACGCAGTGGTATATCGAAAAATCGGTCCTTTCCAGCACGAGTTTGTAAGCCACACCCGTATAATAGCCGGTAATATCGCTGTTGTAGGTCCCGCAAGGATTGGTTACGGCAATCAGCTTAAATTCCGAAACTTTGCCATTCGTTAGTTCCAGCGGGACGTTCTGCATGCCGTTATGATCGGTCCCAATGGTCTTTTCCTTTCCATCTACCGAGTACTTGAGCGTGCTGTACCTGCTCGCATATACGGTAACGCGCGGCGAATCGCCCAAATACATTCTTTCCGGATATTCTTTCACCGTCTGCGGATGGATTGAAGGCTTTTGTGGTTTTGCCCGCACATAGAAATAGCCGGATTCCGAGGTGAGGCGCGGCAAGGTCGAGCTGAGCGAAAAGTTTGCGAGGTAATCTTCCGGCCGGTCAGTGAGTGCTATTTTATAGACACCTTGTTTTGTTAAATTTTGATAAGGCCCGGTGGAAGTCTGGTCGGAATACGGGTAGGATAATGCAAACCGGTTTCCGGCCTCGAAATTTCCGGCGAAGTTTACGGACACTGCTATGCTGTCACCTCCGCAACGATCTGCCGTGCCGGGCACAGTCGTAAGCATTGCAGGCGTGGTACCGGAGGGTTTTAAAACCTTTATCGGGAAAGCGGTCAGGTTTGTATTAATAAAGCATTCATTGGCAATAGCCTTTACCCGAAAAGTAGTGTCTTTCCTGACAAACAGGTTATAATAGATATTGCGATAGTCATAGGTTTCTTTCGTACCGTCCCTCAGCTCGACGGTGTACGATCGGCTCCCCCACACATAATAATCCAGGCGAATGCTGGAAGGGTAAGGCACGTTCGGCTGGTAATTTGGGGCCGGTGTCATAAAGGGCGGGCTCTGGATCAATGCATTGGTGTAAGGGGAGGCCAGCGCCGGATTTGCCGATACCACCCGCAAACTCGTAATGTCGCCATAATCGCGGGCGGGATCTTCGGCAGTACGTTTTGGGATAAAAAATTCCAGTGAATCGCCCACGATCTTTGCCGGGAAAGAGATTTTCGTTCCTGTATAGTTCGTTCCTTCAACCAGGAACGTTGTTTGCGCATTCACGCCAACCGCCCTGAAACGCATTCGCACCGTTTGCCCCTCGCAAAAAGGTTTGACTTTCGCCGGCACCACACGCTCGCCTAGCAGCAGGCTTGGCTGTACAGTAATCACCAGGGGTGCCTGCCCGGGGTTTTCGATCACACCGCAGCCCGATTCGAACTTCTTCACCTGATACTGCGTGGTTTGGTCGGGACTTACCTGTCTATTATAGGCGAACGTTTCACCGCTTGTGAAGGTAAATTTGAAAGGTGGCAGCCCCTTCGGATTACCCGAAATCCAGGGCTGTTCACCAAGCGAAATAGCAGATTTTTCGGCCGTCAGCGAGAATGAAGGCTTTGGGTAAATACTAATCTTCAACGCTTTATTGACCGAAACTATTGAGGGGTTTTCGGTGACGATCCCGATGTAAATACCGCCGCCGCTATCCAAGGCTTTCAGGAGATTGTCGGGAACCCGCGCAGTCAGCTCGTTCTTCGCAGTGAAAGTAGCAGGCGCATCGACGAACTTATACGTGCCTATACTCACATTGTCGCTGGCAAAACGGACCCTGTATTTTGTGCTTGCATTGAACGCTGCCGTACCCAGGTCGAATGTCACCTTTATTTCGCTGCCTTCGCATGGCTGCTCCGGGTTCAGGTCGGTAGGCATCAAATCACCGGCATTCACTTTAATGCGCACCTGCCCACTTCCGCTCAGCGCGCCGCAGACGTTGCTCGCTTCCTTGATCGAGTAAATCCCTTCCTGTGTTTTCGGGAATGTAATGTAGGTCGGATAAGCCACGGCACCATCCGACATGGTATAGTTGAGTTGTATCTTTTCCCCGGTATTCAAGGTCACCTCCCCGGGCGTCATCGGTGTCGCAACCAACGCCAGAACAACTGCTTCGTTAGAATTGAGCGTATCTGCCGAAGAGCCCCAACGGGTCGTTAGCCGCACTGACGATTTCGTCAGCGCCCTGAATGAGCCGTTTGCATCGGTTTCTGTTTTAGGGTTGGAAGAAATTACCCTTATTTGAAAGCTTTCCGGATCGGCGAGCGCCGCGTCTTTCAAAACCGTGATCAGCTTGTTTCCTTTGAGCACAGCAGGGTATTCCCAGCGTCTGGCAGGGTCATACCAATAACGGTAAGCTACGACAGTAAATTTATTATCAGCAGGAAATGTGCCCTCGATCGTAACGTCCATAGATAGCTCCGTTCCAATGCAATAATTTTCAGAATTGACTTTATTAATGCGAATAGCAGGTGTTTGGGCAAACGAACAGAAATTGCAACAGAGAGCAAAGAAGATCAGTAATTGTTTAGTCATATTTGTCAAGAGGGAGATTGTATGCAATTTCAGTATTTGTGGAGACTATTCCAATTAAGTAAACACGGCTATACAAAATCACTCCTATCTGCCGGCGAGAATACGACTTGCGCCTTCTATCCGGTATATAACTTCTGCTTTCAAAAGTTGTCAACAATCGAGTGATCCTGACACATGGACTCGGTCTTCGATAGAATACCCTGGCCAGTTTTTTATCGCCCGTACGAACTAGGCCACGCGCGGAAGTTCCGAAGGGAACAATTTTCGCTATGCTTTGCCTTCCCAAGAATCGGTCGGGAATTAGCCCAAGGGTTCATACTTCATCCGAGAGTGGCCAAATCCGCATTCCGTTAACAACGTTGTACAATCCACCTTTAATTATGACACTTATTGTCGCGTAATCGGAACTGGCTAGCTGAAATTTGCGCAGCAGATAAATAAATTCATTGCAACTTTGCACTATATCAGTAAATTTCCGTGTTCTATAATCAGGAAAAGCTACCGCTATGGAAAAGGTAAGAAAATATAGCAGCTTCGAGGAAATGAAAGACACCGCGACCAGTGGAACGGTGAGCGCGGCTGTACTTGCAGAACGTTACAAAAAGTTTGAAACCTTCATGAATTTCCTTAGAGGTGATAATCCTCCTGAAAAATCACATCGAAAAGCTACGAAGCAACCAGAATAAGGATGGCTCATGCTTGATTTCGAGTCACTTCCCCAGATCATTACATCGTTGAACTATCACAAGGTCGAGTACATGATAGTGGGTGGCTTTGCTGTGTCGTACTACGGATACGTGCGCGTCTCGATGGCCAGGAATACGAACCGGCCGGCGGATAAAGCTGACCTGGATATCTGGTACAACCCGACGTATGAAAACTATTTCAATCTGCTGAACGCTCTGGAGGCCGTACAGCTGGACGTTGAAAGACTGAAAGCAGAACAGGACCCAAACCCGAAAAAGTCATTTCTGAAATTCGACCTGGCCGATTGTACCCTGGATCTGAACCCGGCTATCCGTGCACCGATCCGGTTCCGGGACGCTTACAATCGGCGAACTGCTTTCAAACGGAACAGTATGGAAATATCCTTCATCAGCCTGGAAGATCTGATCAATGATAAAGAGCTAATGGGGCGTCCGAAGGATATCATCGACATACTGGAACTGAGAAAGTTATATCCGAGCATCTAATCGCGCCACTTTGCGTAGCACCACATATCTGTGAGGCTCATTTCCATCACATTCTTTTAGGTTCCTTATTTTCGTGCAGTCTCATTGAATGTTCCATTGCGCAGCCGAAGACAACAATGTATCGTTAATTCCTAATTTGAAAACGGTCAAAGGATTGAGGCTTTCCTTTAAAGCCTTTGCGATGGCTGTCTTCCCTTCGGAAGACAACACTGCTCCAAGTAGAGCGCGGACACGCGGCGGGTATTTCAACGCGTATCCAACAATTTCTTTAAGCCTGCTTTCGGTTAACTGCTGGATCTGGCTTTTTATAATCCCGATCGCCGCTTGCATATCGACATCGGGAATATCTTTCAAATCCTTTAAAGCGTCCAGCAGCTCAAGTAGTTGATAATTGTCTTCGGTGACGTCCACATAACTTTTGACTGCCGTCGCACGTACAGTGCCCCGGTTGACAAAAATCCGCCTTTCACGGCTGGCTATCTGGATAATGGCTGGAATCTGGGTCGTCAGTCCCATTTGGTTATAAAGATAAGTTCCCGTAATGTAGGCAATCCTTTGCCCCTCACGATACAAATAGGGTTTGAGCACCTGCTCCTCACCAGGACGCTTTTCACCAAAGACTGTCGTTTTCGGTTTATAGAAGATGCCTTTAGAGAGTTTTCTAATCAGGCCTTTCTGTTGCAACCGTTCAAGCACCTTCGCTGCCGACGGGTACTGTTGCTCGGGTATGGTTAGCTCTCCATACCCGAAGCTGGTATCCTCCGGTATGCCCTGAATCTGTTCCTGTATAGCTTTAGATAGATTAGCCATATTACCAATGTACTAGATCGGAATGTCAAGTTTCCTGAGCAAAAAACTTGACATTTTTCGAATGGAAAATCCTGTCAGATTAACCATGCCTGAAAAACCAGCTAAAATCCCTTTCCACGACAAACTGATTAATCCTCAACACAAAATTTACTCAGAACGGAGGGCTTTCACCGGATCTGTTAGAGCGGCTTTTATGGCTTGATAGCTGACGGTCAATATTGTAAGCAAAAGTGCCAACGCTCCTGATCCGCCAAAAAGCCACCAAGGCATCTGGGAACGATAATGGTATTTTTCAAGCATTAGGGTCAGTAAATAGTAGCTCACCGGCATCGCGACGATGATGGCGATGATGGTCAGATATACAAAATCTTTGGCAATCAACTTCCAGATACCGGCCACGGATGCACCCAGTACCTTGCGTATTCCGATTTCACTTTTTCTTTGCTCGGCTGTATATGCAGTCAGACCGAACAATCCCAGGCAGGATGTGAAAATGGCGATGGCCGCGAATAGGAGAGTTATAGTACCAATCCTGCTCTCTGTTTTGAATTTTAACCCATATTGTTGATCGGCAAATTGGAAATCGAACACATTGCCGGGTAAATACCGATTGAAGATCCGGTTAAGGTTAGGAGTAACGCTGCTTGTTCTCAGATCGGAATTAAGTTTGATATATAAATAGTTAGGCGCATAAGTCATGAAATAAATCGCTTGTTTTACGGGCTCATAAGGCGATTGCATAACCATATCCCGCACCACTCCCACGATGTGATACTCCGAGTCGTTGAACGTCCCATCTTTCCACCTGATCGTCTTGCCGACTGGATTAGCCAGGCCCATATATTTCGCCGCCGATTCGTTGATAATGACCGCGGAAGAATCGGAAATGAATTTTTCGGAAAAATCTCGCCCCTGAATAATCTGCCAGCCGACAGTTTGACCATAACTATGCGATGCGGCGATGACGGCAAACTCGTCACCATGAACAGGTGACTTGCCCGGCCAGGAAAACCCTCTTGCGTTCGAAAGCAGATCGGTAACCGGCCCGGAGGATTGAGCTACCGATGAAACGATTCCGGAATGCAGTAAGTCGTTTTTTAATGCTTCTAAACGGGAACTTCCAGGGGGGATTTTTACATAAACCAGCCCTTGTCGGTCGTAGCCGGTATGCCTGCTTTGTCCAAACTGCATTTGGCAAAAAATGCCGGCTGCGCCGATAATGAGCGAAATTGAGATGGTAAATTGGAGTACTACAAGCGCTTTTCTTGGTCGTGCGGAAAGCCTGCCTGCATTGGCCGAACCCGATTTTAATACCTTGACCGGTTTAAGAGAGGAGAGGTAAAGCGCAGGATAACTTCCGGCTATGAAGCTCACCAAAACACAAAATGCAAGGCCGATCAGCAAGAAATAGGAATTGAACGCCAAACCGCCCGGGGACATGAAATCGATTTGCTTGGACGTAATCGCATTGAAATCGGGCAGGGCTAACTGCACACCAATCAAAGCAATTGCGAAAGACAAGGCGACGACGATCAGCGATTCCAAAATGAATTGAGCAATTAGTTGGGCGCGCATAGACCCTACCACTTTCCGGACACCAATCTCTTTTGCCCGCTGTTCGGAGCGGGCAGTGCTCAGGTTCATAAAATTGATACAGGCCAGCAGGAGAATGAAAGCCGCAATCGCCGTGAAGAGCTTCACGTAATAAATATCTCCTCCTGTATTCACACCGTTTTCCCACGAGGAGTATAGATGCCATTTTTGCATCGGGTGAAGGGAAATAGTGGGCGCAGCACCGGTCGTGCTATGTACATTGTTCAAATGCTTCCCGAGTAAGTGTTTTACCTTCGAGGATGCGGTTTCAATAGTACTCGTCTGCTTAGTTTGAACCAGTATCTCAAACGTATTGACATTCCATTTGTCTTTGACTTCATTCACCCACTGTCGCCTTCGGGCCGAAGTGAATAGCTTCCAGGGCGCTATAAATGACAAATTGTAATAGTCTGAATTAGAAGGGAAATCTTTGTAAACCCCTGCGACCAGTGCTTCCAACTCATTATCTATTTTCAGCACCTGGCCGGTGGCCTGAGGTGTGCCAAACATAGAAATGGCTGCAGATTCCGAAAGCAACACCTGGGAAGGGCCGCCGAGGGCAGCTATTGTGCCGGCCACCATTTGAGGTGCCAAAATCTTAGCGCCGTCGGGCTCCATAAACCGACCTTTCTTCTGGAACTTGTTTCCATTCGCAATCAGGTTGTAGTCTTCCGTATCCCACGATACGGCAACATGTTCCAAATCGGCTTGAAAGTTATCCCGCAGCTCCGCAGCAAGCGGAAAAGGTAAATTCGGAGAACTCACAATCTGACCATTTTGAGTGGAATGCGACATGAGGCGCCCAACGCGCTGGTAGTTTGCATTGCCTTTGTTGTAGTTCCACTCGTCCCAAACCCATAGGGAAATCAGCAGGGCAACGGCCAGGGACAGTGCAAGCCCCGATATGTTAATAAGTGTATAAACTTTGTTTTTTTTAAAACCTCTGAAAGCAATCTTAATGTAGTTTTTGATCATATCGCTTTTGGGAAAAGAAATTAGTGAAAGTTTATACGCTCTCCACGACACGCGTAGATTGCGAACGAGAAAATAAGGGCGTACGAATTTCAGTACTTCCACCAGGTAGCGCCTTCGGGCGAGAGCTTCACCGATTTCAATTGAGTCAATTCTGAACTGCTCGTGCAGATCGCCTTGCAGCTCTTCGTACAATTCGGTCGGGCATACCCATTTCAGTACGTAGTCTGCCCAGTAAGGAGGGGCTGGCTCCTGTTCGTTTTTAGCCATGGTCAGGGGATGAAACGAGAGGTATGGACTCCCAGAGTTCGTTTCCGAGCGCCCGTATCTCGGCTAGCATACGTTTGCCGTAAGCTGTAATGATATAGATGCGTTTTCGTCTTCCACCTCTTTCCGCCGACGGGCTGCCCAACTCTGAGTTGACAAACCCCTTTTCTTCGAGCCGATAAAGCGCCACATGAACCCCACTAAGGCTTACCGCTCTTTCCGAACGCCGGTTTAACTCTGCGGCAACGGTAACCCCATATGCATCGGATTGAAGCACTGCGACAGTCAGGAGGACAATTTCCTCAAACTCTCCCAAGTAAGCTCTTGCCATGAAAACTGTTGGTTGGAATTTGATATCATTATTGTTTGTTAAATAAATATAATGCCAGGTCGCCAGTGAGCTAAAACAGAAGAATTGGGTCATTTGGTTGTCCATTTTCGAACAGATCCTGTACGCTCTCGGGCACAGGGATAACAATGTAAGCTATTGAAAGGCGATACTGGATCGCGGGAAAAGGCGCTGCTGCAGCTTTCTGATATGCCCGAAGCCGCCTATAAGTAAAGTTTGTCATCTACCATTCCGCCAATAGTGTTCGGAAATGTAATGCAATGCCCGTTAAGTTTCAGTTTACAATTTCTACTTAAACGGCAACCACCTGAAAGAAACAATGCAACTGACCAATTGACACCAAGACCTTTCAGTATTTACGGACTCCAATTGGCACCACCATCTGGTTGCGTAAGGACCTTGACACTGACGGGAACAGATACATGACGGTAGAAGCAGGTACATTCTGGATAATTGTTGACATTGCATTTCAACAATTTCGTCCACGGACGAAAAGAAAAGAATTTCAAGTCTCGACGCTCTGTGTCGATCTGGCTCAATCCAAGGCAACACTTATTTGCTATGACAGTAATGGCCGGTTCCTCTGAACAAGGGGCATCCCTTATACTGACTTTGCTTTACGTGAGATAAAAATCTATGTTTCGGCAACACCATCTTGCTACCCAGTGAATATTGCTAACAACCTGGCTTGGTGACCATCTTCGAGAGCGTTATCGGTGCCGACACAGAGTGGGTGGGTGACCCGCCAGTCGCTTACGACCACGGGACGGCATGTTGTCCAATCGGCTAGTTTAACCCGGTAGACTTTTAAAATCTCATTGACTTTCGAGCAAGTATTCGTTTGTCGTGCCGCCCGTTTTTATCGAAGTCGTTGTAAGCCGGAGTTCCATAACCTTCTCCGAAACAGACAGAATTTGGTATTGTAAGGAACCTTCACTTCCTGTTGGCCGGGGTGTAAGTTCACTTAGCGTAAGCAATGCATTGTCCGAAGATAAGGTCCATCTGCCGCTGAACATTGACTTGTCGAGCTCCGTCAACCGGGCGATGTCCTTGATACTTAGATCCAGTCGATAATTTTCATAACCGAGTTTACTGTTACCGGTCGAGGATTTCTGAAAGACGACAATATTGTTTTCCTTTACTGTCCTCGCAATCCAGGTTTTACTGATCTGCTCCGGAACAGTCGGTTCAGGTGATTTACAAGAAAAAGTATTTGCTGATAGCAAAAGCATTGGTAGCAGATTTTTCATGGCATTGAAGGATTTAATTGAAGAGTTTATTGCATAAGTAGCCATTTATCATTCGATTTAGTGAATTGTTTTGCCCTGGAGGACGGTTTTGCTATTCCAGTATGACTTTTAATTCTACCCGCCGGTTCATCGCTTTGGTCGAATCCTGATCGTTTGAATAAGCGGGTAGCTTCCCGCCTTTAGCCTGCCAATGAACGGCATGCGGGGCAATGCCTTTTTCGACCAGATAATGGGATGTAACCCGCGAACGGAATTCCGAAAGAGCCAGATTGCGCTGCGCATCGCCTACATTGTCGGTGTGGCCGGTAATCTCGATCCGATAACCGCTGCTATTTTTGAGCAGGCTTGCCAGCGAGTCGAGGGTTTGCTTTGCTGAGGGACGTAGTTCGTAGCGGCTTTGGTCAAAATAGATCATCCACGGTTTCGTGATGGCCGTGTCGGGCACCAGCGCCTGCGCGGGAGCAGTAGGTTGCGGGGCTGACGTTACTGGCCGGGAGACTACCGATTTTAGGCTCGTAAACAAAAGACCGTCGGTCGAGAGAATCTGTGTGGCAATGGCTTTTTCGACAGCTCCCGGAACGGCCAGGCCCAGTTGGTATGCTTGTGCAGGTTGCACTTCGGCATAGCCATGTGCCGCATCTGCCATAGTGATGGCGACTTTGCCCCCCCTGGCATCGGTGATCTGTAGCATGCTATTTCCCCCCGCTTCCACCATAAAGGATATGATGGACATGGGCTTGCTCAATGCAATTTCGTAAATGGAAGTCGATCTGTCGAGCTGCTCGATGATCAGATTGCCGTGGTAGGTTTGATAACCGTCCGCGGTCGCCACGATGCCGATAATGTCTTTCTGCGTAAAAAGCATCTTGCCTTCTGTCTGCTTGGTTCCATTGGTAATTGGGAGGCATTGCTTGGTGTCTTTTTGGGTAAAAAAAAGACAGATCTCGCCTTTAACCGGCTTTCCCGTGTTGATATCAACCAGTTTGAAATAGCGGGTCACAAACCGCGACGCTTCCGTGCTATCGCTGTTATTGAGCACCAGGTCCTGCTGTTCAGACTGAAAGTAGGGACGATCTGTTGCCTGCTTATCGACCGGATGTAGCTTCAATGCGACCGCGTAGGTGCCCGGCTGGCCGGATAGGGGCAGTGTGAGCGTGCGGAAACCGGGTTGCTCGATAACCAGCCCGGTACTTTCGCAAGGTATACCGATCGAAAATTCACCTTTCACATTGGTTTCACCGACCGGTTGCTTGCGCCCCGCCGTTCTCAAAAATACCTTCGCCTTTGTGGCCTTGTCGGTGCTGGCGTCGACAATTTTGCCCGCGAGCTGGTAGCACTGCCCATATGCGCGGGCCCAGGCTGTCACGGCGACGAACAATATTACAAATGCAATTCGCATCGAAATCAGGGGCTTACATGAATGGAGATGTTGCCAAGCAAAACTTCAAACTTGTCCTGTGCTAGGCCATCGACAATTTTTTCGTAAGGTTGGAGCTTGATTTTCTGCTTTTTAGGGGTAACGTCTTCGAAATTATTGGTCGAGAAAGTCTGTGTATAGGAAGCCAGGCCCCAAAAGTTGCCGGCAGTGTCGGGTTCGAATTCTTCCACAAAGTTAATTTCTGCATAGGTGACGTTCACTTTGGAATAATTCAGCCGGCTGAGCCTGCCCAAATATTCCGTGACGTTTCTCCGGGTTTTGTTGTTGGGATTGTTCACAGCCGATACTTCTACGGTGGCATCTTTGATGAACATTTTTGCCGCTTGCTCGATCGCATGGTCTTTTTCCTTCCTGCTTTGGGTGTTATCGACAATTTTGGTTAGCAATTCCGCCAGTTCGTGCATTTTGTCCACGGACTTGGCTTTATAAACCTTCTGCTCGTCCGACGAAAGGCGCTTTTTCTCGCCCGGCAGCACTGTCTGCCTCACCTCTGGTACCGACGGCGTAACGGTTGGCCTTTGCACAGGACCGGCAGGCTGTTCCTGCGTTTTTTTGAACCGTAACTTCTCAAAATCATCCCGCATGACCGAAAGGTTGTCCGCTACCTCGGGAAGGTCGCGCAGCATCTCATGGCTGCCCGACTGCCGGATAATGGCAAACAGGTTATCCTTGTTGATCGAAGCCGATTTCCCATCCAGCGTTACGTAATTGATCGCGTCCGGAAACTCATTTTTGATGTGGCAGGCAATGACTTCGCGAGGCGACGCTTTGAACAGAATGTCGTTGACGACTTTCGCTTCCGGCGAATGACCATAGAAGTCCTGGATCTGTTGCTGGGCCTGCTGGGCGTCGCGGGCGATGGATTTCTCGGTGAGGTAATCACCGGACTTGTTGAAGAAAATGACAAATTTATCCCGTAAGCCAGGGTAGCGGGCTCCATTGTCAAGCACGGTGTTGATTTTTTCATCGTCGGCCGATTCGATCTTGCCTTTGATCTTGCTGCCGGTGGCAAAGTAGATGTGCTCGTCTCCCTGCGCAAAGCAGCCGGCTGCGTTCAGTGTGGCGAGCACAAGCGTGAGTATCGTTAGATTTTTCATAGGAGGTCGGATGGTAAATCGGACTATTTCTTCATTTTAAATCGCCATATCTGGTATTTCGATGCTTTCGAGCCTCGGTCGGAGCTAAACACGACGTAATCGTCCACCGACCAGTAGGGCGCGAAATCGTTAGATTTGTTCAGCGTATATTGCCGTAGGTTCTCGCCGTTTACATCCACGACGTAGATATCGGAATCCTGTTTGTTCTTCTTTGTCAGCTGAAAGATCAGGTTCTTGCTATCCGGGCTCCAATTCGGGTTTGTTGCATATCCGAGGCTCACATCCGTGATCTGCCTGGGTGAGTCGCCTTCACTGGACATGATCCATACAGTCCCAATCTCCTTTGATTTACTTCTGTCGAGGTCATACTTCACGAAAGCAATGGATTTGCCGTCGGGGGAAAATTTGGGAAAGCTCCCTTCACCGATCATGCGCAGTTCCTTCGTTTTGAGGTCTTTGATCCAGATCTGATTTTTCTTTACCGACACCCCGGAATACATCTTATTCGTCTTCTGGTTGATCGTCGCGTAAGTTTTCGGTGTTGCGCCTTTTTCAAATATGATTAGGTTTCCGTCCGACGACCAGGAAGGGTTGTATTCATCCTCATCGGTATTGGTTACCTGGGTAATGGCTTTGCCCTTGGCAGCATCGATGTAATAGATATCGAAGTTTGTTTTATCGAAATACTGGAAGACGATCCGGTTATTGGCATTGCAATACACGGGCGACAGGATGAGATTTTTCCCGGAGCTTTTTTGTGTGACCGCCTTTGTGAGGATTTTATCCTTCATGTAAATGTTGTAGGAGCCGTCTTCCTCCCTCGAAACATACACCAGGTTTTCTCCCAAATCCCCGCCGTTAGGGTACAGGCAAGGTTTGTCGGAGTCACTGATCTTGGTCAGGGTCTCAAAACTTTCACCGTCCGTCGTTAGTTCGTAGGCTTTCGGTGCGCAGCCTCCCGCAACGAGCAGGCCTATCCAGATATACAGGTTGGAAAACTTCTTCATAAGGCATTGATGTTTGATTTGTTTAAAGAAAATAGGGGGTATCAGAGGGCATGACAATCCCGTCCGGGTTGCACGCTATCATGTCCCGGGGTTGGTTTTCGGTGTATATTGAGGTTATAGCAGCCTGATTTCGATGCTGCGCAGTGTTATTCCATCGTTGATCATGCCGGACCGGAAGTAGAAACCTATGCCCCAGCTTTTAAGCTCTTTCTCAAAATCGACCCTGGGCAACTTATCGAAGTTGACAGGCACGTCGCCTTTCAAATATTTCAGCGGTTCGCCATTTAATTTAAATACCCGCTCGCCTCCGCCATTTCTAAAAGATACGGTCACCTGCCCGCTGCCGATCTCCAATGCAGGCTGCCGCACGCCCGCCATGTACCGCTCTACATTCCCGGCTTTGACAGCATTGACTTCAAAGGTTTTTTTCTGAACATTGATTTTCAGATAGGAGAAATTAACATTGTCCTTGTACTCCCATACGATCCCGAATTCGGTCATAGGCCGTTGCTCGTGGAGGTCAAATGATGCCACGATTTCGTACGGGCTGTTGTAAAAATCGTAGCTGACCGGCATTTGCAGCATTCCTTCCTCACGTGCATTGACCGCCATTACCTTGAAACCATTCGGATCGGTTTTATGGGTGGTTTGAAAATTACTTTTGTTGACAAACCTCCACTGGCCTGACGGTTCACAATCGAAATCGAGGAAATAGACGTCGTGACGCAAGCCGTTTTCCGTGAAATGCTCTGCTTTGCTTTGTGGACAATTGTTGACCATGTATACGATAGACTTAGGTTTGCCGTTCTGATAATTGATGCGTTTTACAGCCTCTTCGCGGTTGGTTTTGGAATTAAAGCCTCCTTCTACCGATCCGATCTGATTGCCGTTTTTATCAAAGACGTAATCCCTGAACTTCCTTCGGTTGCCTGTCAGATCAAACTCGGTCTGGGTAATCATCTGGTTGTCGGGCGTATACTTGGTTTCGCGCACCACCCGTTTTTTTTCGTATTGGCGTAATGCATAGCTCCCATCTTCCTCGAAAAACTTGCACAGGCCGTCGTAATCGCGGTTGCGCTCTTCGTACTTGCTTTCATAATGCCTGTATTGGCCTTCAAATTTCGGCTTGCCCGACAATTTGTAGAAGTCCTTTACCACGCCCTTGGGCTGATTGGTTGCGCGGTCGAATTTGGCCTGACGGATGAAGTAGGCATTGCCTTCCTTGGTAGTCGGGTTCTCACGTTTGTCGAAATATACGGTCCGGATGCCGTCGGGGTCCGAAGGCTCGCTCCTGGGTTCGGGTTTGTTTTTCGGAGCTGGTTTGCCAATTTCTGCGATAGGCGGTTGTACAGCAGGGATTTTGTTTTCATTCTCCTTCTCTTTTTTGCTGTCGACAGGCTCTTTTTCAGGAGATTCAAAAAAAGCGAGTGTGTTGACCTTCTGCATACCGCTGCTTGCCGATACCAAGCTTCCCGGGCGGTTTTGGCCAACTGCCGGTACCATCCATAGCGGTAACCCGCCGATGAGAATTAGCGTAATGATTTTCATTGCTTTATTATTTTTTGCTGTATGACGCGGTTGCCGTCGACGACTTCCAGCAGGTAGGTTCCGGCGGGTATATCGTCCAGTTTGTATGTATTGCTTGCTTTACGTTGCTGCGATTTCCAGAGTAACTGCCCTTTTACATTATGCATACTTACCGTGGCAGGCTTGGCAGGTGGCGAGGAACGTTCGAGGGTCAGCGCGTCGGCAATGGGGTTGGGGAAAATTTTCCAGGATTCCGGTGCGGGCGGGTTAACCGCCGTGATCAGGTCGACCAGAAAAGGCCCCGAATATCTGCTGCCGCAGGCATTGTGATTGGCTTTTACGATATAGCTGCCCTTGGGCACACCCATCAATGTACGCCCGTTGGCATCTGAAAGCAACGTGTAACCGGTCGTGTCCGATTCCGAAGTGAAGACCGTTTCCCGATAAAACCACTGGTACTTCTCGTCGATGCTTTGGGTAGCTTCCAGGGTGTTGAAATCCAGCGCGATGATCGCCGGTCTCGACGCTTTCAAAGTCAATTTTCTGGATGCCGATGAAGCTTTGCAGCCATCCTTTTCCACCGAAACAACAAATTCGGATTCCGACAAACTGGCCAGTGTATTGCCCTCGTAAATGACGTTTTTACCGGTTGTAAGCTCGCTGCCGGCAGCACCGACACCCTTTTTTACCGAAACATTTTCCTGATTCCAGGTGTAATTGTACAGTTTCTCAAAACGGGCTTCCGATGCCTCCGCACGCAATGTAAAGGAACGGTCATCGCATATGGCGGGAGTATCCGCGGGCGAAATGCCGACGCTGAATTGGCCTAGTGCTTCAATGGAGATCTTTTGGGAAGATGTGGCCGTGCAAATATTGTTGAAATCTGCAACTGCATAATAGAGACCACTTTCTGTCGGGGTGTAAACATTTCCCGTGCTGTTGCCCAAAGCCGCGATGCCGTTATCCCGGTACCATTTGACAGTCGCGGTGCTCAGGTTTGACTCGGCTTTAAGTTCCATCGAGACTGCATTATCGCCGGAGCAAACAATGATCGGAACGGACTGATTGGGCGGTGTCACTTTTACAGTAAGCTCTTCCTCGCGCGGCGACACGCTGAGTGTTTTGCTGCAAGCACCGCGTGTGAAAGTAACCGAGTACGTGCCGGCATTGTGGACGACATATTGCGAATCTCCCTTGGCCTGTCCGTTACCGGTCCAGGTGTAGCGGACGCCAGCGGAACTGTCCGTCAATGCGGTAAGGGTCAGACCCTGTGTTTTGTTGCAGATAACGGCCGGGTCAGGCGTAAGCCGCACATTCCTGATTTCCGGATCGGCGAGTATCGTGATGGCTTTGGGTGTAGCGTCTTTGGATTTACAACCGCTGTCTTTCAGGGTCATTTTCAATGCATAACTTCCGCTCGCGCTCACAGGCAATGATGGCTCCGTTTGACTGGCAAGCGGCACAGTGGCGTCGGCCCCACCAAACCATTCATACACGAAGTTTTCGCTGCTGTTGGCAAAGCTCGTGCCGGTTGCAATGGCCCGGAGGCCGGCTCCTTCTCCCTGGCAAATCCTGGCTTCGGTAGGAGAGGAAATCAACGTCGCCGAGACAATTTCCATCGATGGGGTAAATGCACCGATTTCTACCTGCGTAGATGCGGTCGCAACGCACGCCCCACGGGTAAATGTAACCAGGTATGTACCGGGCGACTGCGCACTGAGCACGGCGGAGCTGCCTGACTGCGGGCCCGACCAGGCATATGCGATGTTGTCCAGCGGTGTATCGGCGGTCGCTTGCAGGTCAATGGATTTTTCCTCCGGCATCCCGCATATGATGGCCCGTTTTTTAGTCGCAGGCAATCCGATGTCGGCACCGGTAATCGCCTGGTCTACTTTGATGACTTTCTCTTTCGATTTTTTCGTCGGGCAGCTTTTATCCTTTGCGGTAATGGCCAGCAAATAGGTGAATGTCCCCAGCGCGCCGTCCAGGTCCAGCGTAGCCGTGTTACCCCCTACCGTTGTGCCATCCCGTGTCCACACATAATCGAACTGGTCGGGGTTATTGGTGATCGCCATGAGGGAAATGGGCGTATTTGAGCAGTAAGCACCTACTGCCGACGCAATTTCGGGGTTGTAGTTATTGTCAGAAATGGTAATCTGCTGTTGCTGGCTGCAGGCACCTTTGGACATCGATACTTTATAGGTCCCCGCCTGGGAAATGGTCACCATTCTTCCACTTTGGAAAAACGAATTATCGCCCTCACGGGTCCAGTTATACGTTCGGAGCTGATCCGGGTTGGCGGTCAGGGTTACTTCGGTCGGCCCGGGCGCGCCACAGATAATGTTGGCCGACGCAGAGATGGGCTCATTAGCGATCGGCGCGTCGAAAGCCAGCTCGACGGGCCCGGAAGTTTTTGCCTCGCAATTGACCTTGCTGGGCTTCACAGTAACCGTGTAAATGCCCCCCTGAGTTGCCTGATAAGATTGGGAAGTGCCTACCGAGGTACCTGCCAGTTTCCAGTCATAGGTGAAATCGCCGGTGGCATTGGCAGAAAGTGAAATACTTTCGCCCGAGCATTTGACGCGGCTATCAGGCGGCGCAATGCTGGCTTCGAAGTTGAAGATATCAATTGCCAGCTCATTGGAGGGCACTCCATTGCACACTTGGAGATTTCCCCCAGAGGTCTTGATATATGTAAACGCCTCAACGGTGTATTTGCCTGTCTTATTTACATGGATACTCGATCCTTTCTCACCTGAAGACCATTGATAATCAGTATTGTCGGACGGATTGGAGAGCGTAATTGTTGCTTTTTCGTTAGAAGAGCACAATAATGCTTTATCAGCAGTGATAGTTGGTTGATTTGCCGGGGCCGAAACAACTGCAAGTGCAACCCCGCCATTCGTTTCCCGACCATTCACTACGTCAACCACCTGGAAAAATATGTAGTCACCGACAATTGGGAAGTCGGCCAACTTGAATTCGACGGTTAAATAGGTACCTTCGAATATGTAGGAGGAGGTCGTAATGGATTCGATTGTGGCTAATTTCCCTCCGCCCTTGTTATTCCACAAATTTACATTGAACACATGCTCAAGCGGTGCGGTCAACTCCAATGTCAGCTTTATCGACTCACTATTGCATAGGACGAACTGATCGTTCCGATATTCGTTGAGGGTGGAGTTATATACACCATTCATGCGATACGAAAACTTGCTTCCGTTGATGTATGCAACGTTCATCGACAGATTTTGGAAATCAAATTTAGCGGCAACTTCCCCTGCAGCATTCTGTGAACCCCTAACCGAGAACCGCAAGACGCCGCCAAAACTGTCGTTTTTCAACGGGTTCTGCGTGTAAAGAGCGCTGTTAAATACGATGTCCAGAAAGTTTGAGACACCGCTGCATGAAGAAATATTTACCGAAGGAAATGAAAAGCTGATTGACCCTCCACTTTGATTTATGCTACCCGTGGCCTCGCGAGTGGCCGGAGTACATGATCCGCTGCACGGCGAGAAAGAGCTGGTGTAGCTTATTTTAGCCGTGTTGGCGCTAAGAATTCGCACCTCAATGCCCGAAAACTTATATGTCGCGGGGGTACAGGTTCCACCACTAGCGAGAAAACTCAGATTCAGTGAACCGGTTTCGAAAGTCTGTCCGTCACATATCAAAGTGTGCGTGCACAGAACTAAAAGGTTGATGATAAAAAACCAATGGTATCGTTTAAACATAAGCCCAGAATGTTACATTTCCACCACAAGGTTACGGAGAAACGAAGGGCCGAAAAATACGTCAACTGACGTATTTTTTGTTTTTTAAGGAATAGCGTACTTGCAGCTACTTGGGAAAAAAAGTGTTTATGCAGTATTCTGATAATGAGATATCTATATTCTATTCGGGCGAAATGGCTCACCGCCGCCGCATTGATTTTTGCCTCTGGGGGAGGCTTCGTGCGTTGCAGTTCCTATGAGGAAATTGACTTCCAAAAAGAACGTTGCAAGCAAGCCCCGCGCGGCGGAATCAAGGTGGTGGATAGGGGAAATTTCCGGCGCGAATTCGAGGTGAACCAATCGGGCAATACCCCTGAAAGTGCGCCCATCCGCGTCACCTGGATCGTCGAGGAACATTCCTTCACAGCCCGGTGGCTATCCTACCAATTTGAAAAAAAAGGTGAGCAGAAAGTCACGGTGATCATGACTAACCCGTGCTTCATGCAGACAACCAAAGACACGATCATACAAGTAAAATGATATGCAAAGAATCCTCTACTTTATCTGTTTTATGATGACGATATCCCAGGTGGCGCTGTGCCAGCCTCGCATCACCAACGTGCGTTTTGAGGTGCGGGAAAAATCCAAAGTCATCGAAATCCGCTACGATGCCCAGGGCCTTGTTCAAAGCGATTCCGTTTACATCATCGCCAAAACGCGCAAAGGCCACGAGATCAGGCCTCGTACGTTGCAAGGCAACGTGGGGACGGGCCTGAAAGCCGGGAAAAATAAAAAAGTGATTTGGGATGTGGTCGCCGACGACCTGCGGGTTAATGAGGAAGTCGGCATTGTAATAAATGTATGGAGTTTACCTGTGCCTGTCGTGGCCGTGCGCGACAGTATACCGCCCAGGCGTCCCATTGTAGCCAAAGCACCCAAGGGAAAGCTGAATGGCATGGCATTGCTCACGCTCGGTGCCGGCCTGGCTGCGGGTGGGGCATTGGCTTATCAGGGCTATCTTCAAAAAGGACGTAGCCAGGACAATTACGATTTGTACAAATCCCGCAACTGGAACCATAAAAATGACCTTAACCTGGCCGGCAACGATACGTATCTGCAAACGCTGTACAAAAGCTCGGCCGAACAGGCTGAAACGGATTTGAAACTGGCTAAAAGGCAACAAATGATGTCCAGGGTTTTTACCTATGGCGGCATTGCTGTTGCCGTAGTGGATGCCGTTCTCATGCTTCCCAGGCTTCGTAGCCGGGCAAACAAAAAAGCGGCGCTCCGGTTCGACTGGGGCCCTGAAATGGTTTCCGTTGGGGTCAAGATTACATTTTAACGTGACAAGCTATGACAGCCGAAGATTTTTACGCGCGATTTGAATTCAATCCGTCCGCTTCCGGCAGCTTGCTTGGCCGGGGTGGATTCAGCAGTGTATACAAGGTATTTGATAAAGTAAGGAAAAGGTACGTAGCCGTTAAACGCAGCGAGGTAGGAGTATTTACCAAATTTGACCTGGAAAGGGAGGTGAAGCTGGCAAATGAGATCGACTACCACCCTAATATTCTCCGGTACGAAAATGTGGAAAGGATTACCGACCGTGCCGGTACTTACGATTATGCCATTATCAAATACTATTCGGAGGGCAACCTTGACCAAGTGTTGAGCCGGTACACGCTCACGGATCCGGAGCAAAGACAAATATTGACCGGTATTTTACGCGGCCTGGCCCATTTGCACAGCATCCCCATTATCCATCGTGACCTCAAAGCCGCCAATGTGCTGATGGATCGGGACGGAAATGGAAGCTGGCTGCCTGTGATTGCGGATTTTGGATTAAGCAGGATGGTCGATGCGGACGTGAGCTATGTGCTGAACAACTCCCAGATCGCCATCACGCCCAACTACGCGGCCCCCGAGCAGTATACCGAGAATGACGCATTGCGGCCCAACACGGATCTGTGGGCTTTTGGGGTGATGACCTATAAAATGATGACGGGCCGACTGCCATTCAGGGTGGAGGGAGAGGCGGCGGAAAAGGATACGTCGCACCGGATCAGAACCATGGTGCTGGAAGGGAAGTTGCCCAAAGACATTGGAAAAATCAGGCAACCCTATTGTACTATTATCCAGAAATGCCTCGTGGTCAGTCCTGAAAAAAGGGTTAAGCGAGCTGAGGAATTACTTAAACTGCTGGAAAAAGAGCAGCCACCTGTTGCTGTCCCGAACGGCCAACCGGAAGGTTTCGATGGCAAAACCATGTTGAAAGGACAGCCGCTAAGGAGCCCTTTTGACCCGCCGACGCGCATCAGTGAGCCGGCGACGAGCTATTATGATAGGACCATGCCTGCTCCGCGACGACGCATAAAGGCCAAGCCGTTTCTTTTGGCGGGACTGCTTCTGGTCGTCGGGGTTGTGCTGTACCTCGTTGTGACCCTTCTAGGAAGCCCCGGGAATGTGCCGGTCCATCGCGCGGTGACTGCCCGTGCGGATACAACGGGCGCAAAGTCGCTGCATTTCCCCAATCCCGACCCCGACCCGAAAGAAAAGAAAATGGAGACGCCAAGGCCTTCACGGCCAAAAGTCCAAACCGGAAAAATGGAGATATTCACCCGGCACCATAACCTGCGTGTATACATTGACGGTGTCAAACAGCCAGGTATCGCGGAGGCGGGGCGCACGACGAGGTTCGCCCTGCCGGTCGGTCAGGGAGTGATTTTCAAAATTGAATATATCGAATTCGGTCTGACGCCGCCCGCTGAGCCGTTGACTGTGGCGCCCGGGCAGGTGTTCCAACGGGTTTATGAAGAAAAATTTAACTGAAATTACCGGAATTTTACCGCAATGGCAATTCAAAAGCAATACATAGATTGGCTCTTTTTCGGGGTGCTGCTGGCAAGCATTGCGCCATCCCTTCACGCCCAAACCAGCCGGAAGATCACCAAGGCGGACGAAAATAAGATCAAACGGGAGACCAGAAACCTCATTGATGCACTCGACCAGGAATACGATTTTTTTCTGGCATCTACCGCTTCCGAGCGCGACAATCGTCTCGGCCATTTGCTCACACCCGGCGCGCAAAGAATGTTTGCCAATGATAAAGTGACGATAGAAGACGACTTTTTCGACACGTCGGTCGAAGGACTCGAGCAGCGTGACCGCGACCTTCCCGTGGAAGACTACTTCAACCGGCTCGCCGCAAAATTCGGCGAAAACGACCAGGGAGAAAGCGTCAATGCGGGGAAGACGGTAGCGCTGAAAATCACCCAGCTTTCGAAAATCCAGGCGCATTCGGATGTGGACTCCATGTACATCAAAGCGACGTTCGAAATCCTGTACGATGGGGTAGCCCGTAATGGACATCCGTTCAAAAATGCGGAGCGGGTGGCAGAAATGACGTTGGAGCGGGAAGGCAAAAACTGGCGTGCATACATCCGGTCGCTGCGGTTTCATGACCCGGCCATCGCGATCGATAGCAAAGCGGCTTCCGTCGGAATTGTCGAGGAAGTGATGAAAATGGATATCAAATACGAGGATGCGATCGCATCAGAAACGAAGATCGTGAGCCGCATTCCGTCGATAAAAGCATTTTACAGCAATGAATTGTGGGGATTGTTTACCGATGAGAACAATGATAAACGGATATTGGCTCAGCCCGTTTTCTGTGAAGTCGATGAGTTTACCGAGGAGGGCAGGGCGCTGGTTTGCCAGGATGGCAAATGGGGTTTTGTAGACCGGGAAGGCAAATTGGCGATTCCTTGTCGCTACGATCTTGCGCTTTCTTTTGTCAAAGGCAAAGCGCAGGTAGAATTTGGCGGCCGCCGCATGACGATCGACGTCAACGGAAAAATAGTGAAATGATAATCCGGCACGTTTGCCCTACTCCTCGGCCGCCTGTTCGACGGAATTTTTTATATCCGAAGGTTTGAAATGCTCGATAGCCATTGCCTTTTGGCCAGATATGTTACCTATTTTGGTCTTAATTCCATTCTTCAGATATTCGGTGAAGTTAGGGTCGGTGGACGCACTTTCCACGCCTTCGATACGGACGTCCGGCTTCGACACATAGAGATAGTATTTTCCACCTTCTTCAAAGCTGTACAGGTGCACTGTATCGGGTATGCTTGTGGCGTCGTCATATAAAATGCGCGTTTTGCGCTTTTTGTGCGGCTCCCAGGTAAAGTACCCCTCACCGTTCCGGATAATGGAAAAACGGTAACGTTTGGATTGCGCAATTACTTCACCGGCAATCGGCATAGCTGGCGAGGTGAAGGTAGGAGTTTGTTCCGATTTAGACATAGCAGCCGCTTTGGGTTCGGTCTTACCCCGATTTACCTTCACCGGCAAGGTGCGAAATGTGTCCTTTTCGGCCACCGCAGTTTTGACGGGGCTTTGTCTTTGCTGTTGAATGATCAACCCGGCGGCAGTCGCGATAATCCCGCCCAGCGCCCCCAGCATGTAGGGAACCAGCCTGGACCGGCTTTTAGCGACTGGGCGATCGCTTTGAGCAACATTGTTCGTTTTCAAGCCAACTTCCGGCAGTTGTGCCGACGGCTTGAAAAATGTTGTTGGCATATCATACTCGTAGCTAAGAAGCTGCACAACCTGTTTTGCCAAGGGCTGGGCCATCGTCAGCAGCGCATGGTCTGCAAACCGGTATCCTTCGGCCACTTCGCCGGAAACTTTACGGACCTGGATCAGGTAGGCCGAGTAATTGTCCCTTGTCTTTTCATCGCATTCCTGCCGGATGTTCCGGAGCTTGGCTTCGATCGGCAACTGGTTATCCGGCGTTTCGCGCAAGTGGTAAGCCAGCAATTCATCGTACACGTTTTCCAGTACGCCGTCTGTGCACAGGAAAAAGTAGTCTCCCGCAGCCACATCATTGATAATCCGCACGTCGGGCCGGTCGTTGCGATCAGCCGCCAGCACTTTTGTGATCACATTCTTCTGGGGATGGTTGCGGGCTTCCTGTTCCGTAATATGTCCGTTTTTCATCAGCTCGTTCACGAGCTTATGGTCTTCGCTGACACGAATTACTTGTCCGTCGCGGACCTGGTAAATCCGGCTGTCGCCCAAATGGGCCATGGTTGCGCCGGCTTCGTTGAAATGCAGTAATGTAAAGGTCGTTGCCATGCCACGGGTTTCCGGATCTTCCCGTTCTTTTTCAAGGAAGTCGGCTGTCACCTTTCGCAACGCCTGAGTAATGTAGGTTTCATCGGCCACAGGGGTAGGGTATGTATTGAAATAATCGCTGACAGATCCGCATACCAGTTCGCTGGCAATTTCACCCTTATGTTGCCCGCCCACTCCGTCGCAGACCAGAAAAAGCGTATTTTCAGGGTTTTCAATGCCTGGAAGCGGGTAAATGCTGTCTTCGTTATTAGATCTCTGGCCGGTTTCTGAGAATCCTGCGGGTGGAAAAATTTCGATTTTCATGCTAGTTTCTGATGATTACGGTTGGGCTGTATTCAGAATCCTTCACAAGGCGGGTTGCGTCATCGGAATTGGCGACGGTGCGAATGGTTTTTATAACCAGTTTCGTTTGACCAACCTGGATCGTATCGCCGTCATTGAGATAAACGACGTCGTCCGGTTGCAAGCCTTTTTGAAATGCGTTGACAAACGTGCCGTTGGTACTCATGTTCTCCGGCCTGCCGGTGGTCATTTTCCGATCGGACACCAGGTAGTCGTAACCGCCGGCTCTAACCGGCTTTACCTCCAATATGCAATGATTCCGGCTCATAAATGCATCCTGTGTTACAATCATGATGTCGCACGGACTTGCGGAATTGTGCCGTCCGATAATTTGCCTTCCTACCCGGAGTGGGAATGTTTGCAAGGCAGCATTTTCGTCATGTACCACCAGCCAGCCTACTTCGTTCTTTCCGGTCACACCCGTTGAAAATGAGTCGATTGGGGAGGGAGTTGGGGCAGGCGCGGAAGCAGGAATAACGACCGGCCGCGGATTAGGGATCGAGACGGGCACCGGTTGATGCGGTAAGGCCACGGGAGCCACGGGGCTGGGCGGGCTAACTTCCCTTTCCGTATCCGCAGGCAAAGCCACCGCATTCGGAAAGCCGCAGCTGCCGCAGCGAACGATTTGGCTGCCATTGTTGGCAACGGTCAGCCGCATATGACATTTTTTACAGGATATTTCCATTGCTTCGTTGATCAGCCCAGGTCTGCACCCGGATCTGTGTAAAAATGATCGTTGGCGGAAAGCCCGCCAGGTTCGTCGTCGTGTTCGAAATCGACGGGTAGAAAGTGGTCGTGGTGCTCGAATTCCATTTGGGTATAACTCGCTTCCACATCTTCGTCGGCGTTAAAAACAGTTATGGGATCCAGCGGATCCAGTTCAACCGATTGTATCCTGCCATCCGTGTTGTTCAGGTAAAAGCTGGTTTCGATCTGCCCATCCTCGTCCAGGTCCATCGCTGTGAACGGAGATTTGTCTTCCTGGCTTAGTGACACTACATCCACGATGTAGTCATTGTTCAGATCCATTCCTATCAGGTAGTCGGTGTGGTCCCGGACGATGGATATCGGCCATTGCGCAGACGCATCGGCGGATTGTCCGGCCGACAAATCGAACACCTCGCCCACCGGCGTTTCCGGAATTTTCGGGACGTCCGCGAGAGGAAATGATGACTTTTCGAGAGAAACATTGACAAGCTGCCCCGCCGTATCCAGCCCGAATTTAGCATCCAGCATGAGGTCGCCGTCCGTGTCCATCATCACAATGGGCGCTTTTCCTTTCGTATGCGCAATCAGCACTTCTGCAATGCCGTCCTGGTCACGGTCGACGCCCGTCCAGGTGATCATTCCTGATTCCGCCACTGCTACCAACGGGTTTGCCGCATCTGGTTCGGGTGAAGCTGGTTCCAATAAGGGTTCGGTCGCGCTGAGCCATTGCTGCTTCCTGGCGTCGGGCAAGCGTTCCCATTCTGCCTGCCTGAAAGTACTGTAATAGGTGTCGTTCCAAACAAACAACCCACCCGGGCCTACTTCCGAACGCGCGGCATTGAATGCGGTTTCAAAATCCATTTCGTCGGTAATGCCTGTCGACACGGCCAGTTCATCGGGAATAGCAATTTCGGGCGTAGCTGTATGGTGTGAAACAGTAGTGGGTTTTGGCTCGGAAATGGGCGGTGGTGACGGCTCATTAGCCGGTGTGTCGCTGTTTTCCGATGCTATGAGTGGCTTGATGACCGGTGCCGGTGCGACCGGCTTTGCATGGGTTGTCACTGCGCGCTCATCCATCCCTGCGATGACGATCGTTCCTAATCCCAGCGTGAGCATGCCTCCGGCGACCAGGGACAATTGTTCGACCTTCGTCAATGTTTTTATTTTGGGTTTGATGTACGGTTCCGCGGGCGTTACCACCGCTTCCCACGCAGGTTCGGCAGGGTTCGGCTCGGAAGTCGACTCGGTGTCCGCTTTTCCGGCAAATATCCTGGTCTTGTCAAGGTCTATCGGGCTCATAGCAAGTTGTTAGACTATTATGTGATTAAGCTTTTTTTGCAATGCCGGCAGTTTTTAATCTGAACCAATACAGGAAACGGGTCCATTAGCTTGACGTGGCAATGTGGGCACCGGTAATGGATGTCGTATTGTTCGGTTAATCTGGTCATGTTCAGCTCACGTTTCTCCCGCGCAAATTGCCTCGATTTGATGAAGGACCAAGCTGCAATGAGCAAGGATATCACAGAACCGACGATCGAGATATAGCGGTACTCGTTCGGGACAAATACCGCCGATCCCGCACATAGCGCCGTGAACGGAATCCCCAGCGACTGGTAGCGTGCGTTCAGGGCTTCGTTGCGTTGGAGTTCTTCAAGCTGGCTCCTTTTGGCAATGTATTGTTCGTACACCATTTTCAGCGTGGGCGCGCCCGCCAGCACGGGGAAAGATTGCGCCGGTGCCAGCGTGGTTAAGGAAGGCAGCAACTTGTCGAAATGATCGCTGAGCGACGCCGCCTGTTTTGGTAGGCCGGAAGTTACCAGCTTTTCCCACGGTAAAGGTGTGTTCCCGAACAGCACTTTGTTTTTGGGTGTAATTTCTTTTTGGAATATCCGCTGCCCGTCCACAAATGTCCCGTTTCTTGACCCGAGGTCCCGGATTTCCCACGTATTCGATTCTGCCTCTTTAAGGGTTAGCAAAGCGTGTTCTCCACTGACGTCCGGACTGGAAAGGACAATGGTATTTCCCTGTTTGCGCCCGACGGTTACAGTCCTGGATTCGCTATTCATATACAACCACTTAGCAGTAATCTTTTTTAGGTTAATGCAAAGATGGAATATATGCCTGTCCGATAAAATACGTCAATTGACGTATTTTATTCGTGTTTTTTCTTCCCTAGAATTGCAAAGTAGTTCAGCGCAATGCCCCACTCGGGAAGCTGACCGCAGCCACACTTCGAACCTGTAATCAAGATGACGTCCACCTCGCTTTTTAGCTCAGAATTGAAGCGTGCGATCCATATCGCACAGGCCGTTGCCAAGGAGCATTATCACTCCGGGTTTACGGCAGCGCATTTGCTGAAAGGAGTGCTGCACCACGACATAGGGCTGTCGGCCATGCTCGTTTCCTGGGGGATTGACATCCATTACATGCAGGATTGGGCTGATGTCCGCATTGAAAAACTTCCTAAATCGGCTAGGACTGAAACAGAACCGCGCGGCGATGCATCGGTACAGGCGATCATCGAGGTGGCGGATGTGGTCAGGATGAAGCTTGGAGAAGATCTGGTGAGCCCTCTTGCGGCATTCATTGCGATGGCCAGGCCAGGCGTGGGATTTTCGAAAGAGCAGCTGAAAGCCTATCCCGTAACGGAAACCGAACTGCTCGGAAAGGCATTGGGAGCGTCGGCTGTTGACAGGGCGATTACACCTGTCGGCGTCGCGGGAAAAGCAGGTGCTTCGTCCAATGAAGCAAAACGGGGCCAGGCATTGACGAAATTTTGTGCGGATCAAACGGCCCTTGCTCAGGAAGGGAAGCTCGATCCGGTAATCGGAAGAGATAAGGAGACCCGGACGATCGTAGAAATACTTGGCCGGCGCACCAAGCCTAATGTGATCATTGTGGGCGAACCCGGTGTGGGTAAAACAGCCCTGGTAGAGGGGTTGAGCCAATTGATGGCTGACAAACAGGTCCCCGGCCATTTGACAGACGCCTCGTTGTTCCGACTGGACATGGGCTCGCTGATTGCAGGCGCTTCCTATAAAGGAGAAATTGAAGACCGTTTGAAAAGTATCTTGGCAGACCTGAAAGAATATCCACGTGCATTGCTCTTTATCGACGAGATACACACGCTCGCCGATCCGCAAAGTGGCGCAGCTGGGTTAGTCAATCTGCTGAAACCGGAACTCGCGCGGGGCGAGCTCACCTTAATCGGTGCCACCACGCTGGACGAATTCCGGAAATTCATCGAACCGGACGAAGCCTTTGCGCGGCGGTTTGAACTGGTGCGGGTAGACGAGCCTGGCGAAACGATCGCAAGCAGAATGATCGGTCGGGTGGTAGGCTTGTTTGAAAACCATCACGGCGTTGGTGTAGCTCCCGAAACGGTGCCGGAAACCGTCCGCTTGGCGAAAAGATACATTAAAGACCGGCGTTTGCCAGACGCGGCTATCGACCTGATAGACCGGACGATGGCAGCCATCCGGCATATGAAAGAAACCTCGGCGACGGAGATCGGCAAGCTCGGCAACGAGCTCAACGAACTTCACCGACTTTATGGAGACGGAGATCGGGAGTTGTATATGCAGGAACTCCGCTGGTTTGAGACGCAACTCCACGACCGGCTGAGCCCGGTGCTACTGGGGCAGATCGAAAGCGGGGAAGACACCACGCAAATTGAGATCGCCGAGTCGCTGTATGACCATCTTGTTGGATTGCTGGAAGTGGTTTCCGGACTCAGCAGGCAGGCGAAAGAATATGTCGAAAAGGCGGATGTGGCGGCTGTGGTGGCACATAAGACAGGGATCCCGCTGGGGAAAATCCAGTCCAAAGAAAGAGAGAAGTTATTGCTGCTCGACGAACACCTTAAAAAGCGTGTGGTTGGGCAAAACCATGCGATCCGCGTTATCGCAGACGCGATTTTAGAGAACAGGTCGGGGCTTAGCAGGGCCGGTCAACCTATCGGTTCATTTTTCTTTCTGGGCCCAACAGGCACAGGGAAGACCGAACTGGCCAAAACGATGGCCGACTTTCTTTTTAATGACGAGCAGGCTTTGATCCGGTTCGATATGTCCGAATTCAAGGAAGAGCATTCGGCAGCATTGCTGTACGGCGCCCCTCCCGGCTACGTGGGTTACGAGGAAGGCGGATTGCTGGTCACCAAAATCAGGCAACAGCCGTTTGCCATCGTCCTGTTCGATGAAATAGAGAAGGCCCATCCGTCGGTATTCGACATTTTCCTGCAAATCCTTGACGAAGGGCTGCTCCATGACCGGCTCGGCAGGGAGGGAGACTTCTCGAATGCAATCATCTTATTTACTTCCAACATCGGCGCCGACTGGATCGTCGAGCAATGTGGAGCCGGTAAAATACCGCGTTCAAATGATTTGCTGGAACTGATGACCCGCCATTTCCGCCCGGAGTTTTTGGGACGTTTGACCGAAATCATTCCATTTTCCCCGATTACGGAAAATGCGGTCATCGATATCTTCAAAATCCAGTTGCATCCTTTGCTCAAACTCCTGGAAAAACAGGGTATCCGATTGCATTTGAATGACCAAATGATCCGTCGCCTCGCATTGGAAGGCTTTACACCCCGTTACGGGGCCCGCCCGTTGCGTGGCGTAATCCGCGACCGACTGAGAAGGCCGCTATCCAGGATGATCGTCTCCGGTGAACTGGGACGAGGTTCGGAAATCAGCCTGGTAGAAGGAGAGAATGGGGAGTTGGTTTGGGAAAAAACGATAGATGAAGTATTACATTAACCTTGAATACCTATGCCTACTTATCACATTCTTTTGGCTATTGATGGTACGGATTCCAAAGACTGGCGTCGTCAGGACGGGCTCAATAGTCACATTTGGCGATTTTATACTGATTTTCAGGGAGAAAAGAAATATCCCATGCATGGCCCCGGCGTTACCGGGCTTGATGTAAGTAATATTCTTGACGAGGGAATAAAGATGGTTTACGTGATGATCAATCAGGTATTGGAAGAGCGTGGTTGTTCGATAAATGACATACATGTGAATCTGGTGGGGCATAGCAGGGGAGGGTTTATCGCGATCAAGATTGCCAATATGCTTGCCAACCCGGTTTTATACGTGCAACCTGCGAAAACGGATTCGGAAAAAAGAATGCGCTTTATCAACAGCCAATTGGGACGCAGCAGTGCGCTTAACCGGATCAATGTGAATTTTTTGGGGCTATATGACGCAGTTAAGCGAACCGCAACAGAGATTTCGGGAGATCTGACACTCAACAACGTGAATCGCATAGCGCACGCAACCCGGGTTATCGAAAAATGGTATTCATTTGCGTCCCTAACCGCTTCCCGGCCGTCGTTCGATAGTATTGTTATACCCAAAGAACCAGGAAAAGTCTTTGATTTGTCTCATGGTGGAGTTGGGGGAGACCCTGGTTTTTTTACACCATTGGAGGTACGAAAGGATCTGTATTGTAATGCACTTGATCTCATCGAAAACCCGGAAAGCTCGTGGCGCGAAACAATTTCAACTCCCTACAAGCATATTTACACAACACATTTCAAAAAAAATCCCGACGAGCGCATCGCACAAGTCAGGTCCTTTTGGCTTGCTTCGGGCGACGCAGATCGATATGTAAGAAGTATAGCCAGCAACTGCGGCGTCCCGCTGCCTGGTTCCAGTCAGCACCTTCCGTGGGGAGACAGGGAGTACCGAGAGGCAATCCTATTGAAGTCTAAATTGAAGCTGCCCCAAGGCGCATAAATTTCAACTTTATCTAAATCATTCCAAAATGGCCATTGACAAACCCCAGTTAGGCGGTGTCATCATCGATGAGGGCACGACCGAGGCAATCAATTTATTGCACGACAACAAGACGGCGATTATCAACAAATTTACGGCGAATTCGCTGAGCCAGGCGCCGGTACGCGATATTCAAAAGTTGCAGGATGCATTTGACCGTTTTAATCCGAATATTCCCATTACGCATCTTACTGCCGACGGGGAAGAAGTAAACGAGTCGATCCGTTTTACCAACCTGAGTGCTTTCACGAAAAACGGGATCACGGAACAAAGTAACTTTTTGCGCGATCTCAGGAGCCAGGAGGAAGATTTCAGGACGATCAGCACCCGACTCACCACCAACAAACTGTTGCAGAGCATGCTGGCCAACCCGGCCCTTAAAGCCGCTTTTGTAGAGGCACTGGAAGCGATGGTTTCCGAAATCGATGAGGCGAACTGACCTGTGACATTCACTTTTTAACTTAAACAGCTATAACGATGGCACAAGAAGAGCGAGCGCCACTGCTGAAAACGCAGGAGCTTGTAAATGAAAAAGCTGCGCCCCGGCCACTCGCCGAAGTCATTCCTGCGCTTGCGCAATTTGGCGGCTTCGACTTTCTCAAAACGGTCGTTGATGGTGCCGAGAACATGGATCCTTCCAAGCGCGCCCGTAAAGCGATGTTTTTAGAAGAGGATGAAAACAAGGCGGACCGGAAACTGCTGAAAAAGCGGATACTCAATGTCCTCGCGATCGTCAATGCTCACGAGCACGTCGCGGATATGGTCGAAGCAAGCGAGGCCAGGGCGCAAACCGCAAGCCAGACACTCCGTAAAAACCTGAACAACTGCCTGAAAAAATCGGCCGAACTGGAAGGTTCCTACCGTTCACTGGCGCTGTTTTTTGAAAATGCAGCAGAGGAGAAAGTCAAAAACCTGGTGTTGTTTGACGCCGGTAATAAACAGACCGTAGACGCTGACAATTTCAGTAATGCCGTGGGGATTTTTCTTCAGGTGGCCAATGAGCTGCGCGATAATTACAACAAATTCGATCTGGTCAACAATTATTCATTGCTGGTGATCCCAGGCTGGCTGAAAAACAATCTCATTGTGGACAAATGGGCCGAACTAGCACATGAAAACAAAGTAATGATGCTGACGGACTACCGGCACCTGGACAGCGCGGAGGAAATTGAAAAAGCTTTCGATAAGGATAAACTGACGGGATCGGACCCACATAAGGCACATGTGATGATGCCGTGTAACTGGATTATCGGCCGCGAGTCGTATGCGGAGGTCGGGGAAACGGACCATCTGTACGTGTCGCCTTCGATGGCACTCGCCGGGCTGCTTTGGGGCGGTAACATCGCCCAGCCGTCTGCCGGTTTGGCAAATGGAAAGTTGCGTATGGCCAGCGGCACCCGTTTTGCGATGCGGAAGAATGAGGTCGCCGAACTGGAAAGCCGCGGACTCATTCCGCTCATTTATGAATGGGGCCGGGTGATACCGCAGTCTGCCCGTACTTTGTTCAATGGAGACAATGTAGGAATGCAAACGTATAGCGTAGTGCGTGTGTTTGACTGGATCGGAAAAATCATGCAGGATTTTTTGAACAGACGGACCTTCACCAATATCAACAACCAGATGTTGGGAGACATTCAAAAGCAGATATCGCGGTTCCTGAGTTCCATCGAAGGCCCCGGAAAGATTATCGAAGGTTACCGCAATCTATCAGTAAGAAAAGACCCGCTCAATCCGACACACGTTTTGATCGATGTCGAACTGAAACCATTTTTTCCGGCCAAAGTCTTCAATATCAGCATGACAGGCACAAAGGGAAGCTGGAATTCGGAAGTAAAATAGTTAGCTCAGATAGTTTATTATTAATCATTTAACTTTCTTAAAATCATGGCACACAAGGCTGTACTTGAAATCGATAGCACCAAATTCGAAGTGCTTCATTGTACGTATTCATTCCACCAGCATGTAAACCCGCATACGAATGAGACTACTTCCGAGATTTTCGGCGGTAACATCGATCTGACCGTTGCGACCCGGAAGGACGATACCATGGGCAATGGCAATAAAATCATCGAGCTGATGCTGATGCCGCATCACGACAGCGCGCAGGGCCTGGTCGAGTTCTTCAATCAGAAAAACGAATCGGTCCGGCAGATCAAATTTGAAGACGCAGCCGTGGTGAATTTCAGTGAAACATTCTCGCTATCAGGCGATAATGCAGGAACGCAGTCGTTCACCATTTCGACGAGATCCATGGATATCAATGGAAATAAGCTCGTTTTAAAGCGGGACTAGTGGGATAGGCCCTGACTTTTTGGGGCCTTACTAATTGTTTTTCGGCTTATCTTTTCGTTATTCATCCGTTTTCAACAATGGAAGAGTCAGGGCATTACTATACCGTCTATTTCGTGGCACTGGCTGTGGGCTTTTCGGGAAAAGCAGCTAAGGGATTTGCTTTTTGTGCGCAAATGCCGGATGAGGTCGCATCTCTGGATGCAAAGGAATTGGAAATCAGGCAGGGAGGGTTAACCGCTAGACAGACGATGGTTGACACGCTGCGAAAATTAAACATACCAGAAACATTGCTGGCCAAAGCCGGCGTGAATACAAACCTTTCCACACAGGTTGCGACGGAAAACGACTGGCGAATGCTCGTTGAACAAGTATTGCACTCATTAACCGGTGGGGATGTCAGAAAGCAGCGGGAAATCACCCGGTCGGCGATGGAAAACGTGTCACCCAAAGATGGAATTAAGTTCGGCTTTCTACTGCATCGCCTTGGCGATACATTTGCGCACAGTCATATAGACGATGAAACGATGCTGTACCGCACGGATAAGCAAATGCTGAGTCAAGATAGGGGGCACGCTTTACACGGTTCTGCTCCCGACCATCCCTGGCAACGCCAGCATATTTTTATGGCATATGTGAGGGAGCTGTATGATGTGCTTACCAAGGCGCTTAAACACCCCGACGCGAAAGTGATGCGGCAGGAGGGACAATCATTGTCATCAGGGGAAGTCGAAAAAGTATTTAGAAAAGCGATAGCCAATATCCAGGTTTGTTCAAATAAGGATACTTTGGGCAGAGCGGGGTTTCGGGTAAGTGCATTTAAAAAAGATCTGAGCATGGGCCTGGGGCGTCCGGTGACATTGGGCGTCTCCCTTGCCAAATGCGCTACGCCCGAGGACAAAGCACAGGCAGAATTCGCGGGCGTGATAAGAAGTGAAATTCAGAAGCTCTTTAAAATTGAGGCAGACCCTTATCAACCGGAACGCAATGGGGTCATGACGCTGGCTGCCTTTCTCAACAAATATAAGCTCTCTGACCACCAGCAGCGCAGAATAACCCCGAGCATGATCGAAGATGCTGTCGTAAATATCTCTAAACTTCTGGAAAGTGCGGAGCGTAAATATGACATGAAGTAATTTTTAAACTGTTCCCACATGCCAAGTACTACGCAACTTCTTGGAGAGGTAAAGGTGACCATCAATGGCACTGTTTTGACGCGTGTCAGTGATTTGATTTTGACCCAACCGTTTGACGGCCATCATACATTCGAAATTACATTTTTGCCGGAAATGCTACCGGGCAAGTCATCGAAGGTGGATTTGAAAAAACTGGCAGAAGATTGGGTCGGAGAGGACATTAACCTTTACTTAAAACAGGTAGAAAAGACAAAAACATCCAGTATCGAGCGACAGAAGCTGATTTTTGACGGCTTTGTGACCTCTGTCAAATTGGTTAAAGGCAGTGGAACGGCAAACACGTTATTGGTATCGGGCATTAGTCCCACCGCGCTGCTCAGTGCGGGCAAAACAACCCGCTCATTTACCGAAAAAAGCTTAAAAAGCATTCTGGGGGCCGTACTCAGTCCACTAGCCAAGATAAGTAAGGTCATTGATCCGACTTTCACGACGGCGATCCCCTACGTCACGCAGTATGAAGAGGACAACTTCCATTTCATGCAGCGGCTCGCCGAAGATTATGGCGAATGGATGTTTTACGACGGAAAGCAACTGGTTTTCGGGAAAAAGGGGCGGCAGAAAGGTGAAGAAATCAGCCTTAAAAACGGCGTAAACCTGTTTGATATGCAGTATAGCGTGCGCGTAACGCCGCTAAACCAGACAGGGCTTTATTACGATTACTATACACACAAAGCGTACCAGGCACCCTCTTCAGCCGAGAAGATTTCCGGATTGGGATCATTCGCAAAGATCGGGGCTGAAAAATCGGACAAGGTATTCGGGGATGAATTGATAGAACTCGGTTACCAGAACCATCATGAAAGTGGTCCATTGAAACGTGCGGTCCAATTGAAGAAAAGCGAGCAAACCAACAAACTGGCCGTTCTCACCGGACGGACACCCGAAATGGAAATCAAATTGGGCGCAACGGTGAAAATAACCGACACGTTCTTGACAGCCGCCAACCAGACCGAATCTGTCGATTACGGATCGTTTGTGGTCACACGCCTGAGCCACTACATGGATTCGCGGGGAATTTATCAATGCAATTTCGAAGCATTGCCGCACGATACCGACTTCGCGCCAGTGGACTATCGCATCATCCAGCCCAATGCGGAACCGCAAACGGCGAAGGTGATGAAAGTGAATGACGACAAGAGCATGGGACGTGTGATGGTGCAATTTCCCTGGCAGGAAGCAGAAGGCGAAATGACGCCATGGGCTCGGGTAGTGCATCCGATGGCCAGCCAGGATAAGGGTGTCTATTTTATCCCGGAAGTCGGTGAAACGGTATTTGTGGATTTTGAATTTGGTAATCCCGACATTCCTTTTGTTTCGGGCAGCATGTACCGGGCGGAAGGATTGCCCGGCAACCTTTTTCATCCCCAAAATAACATCAAAGGAATTATCACAAGAGGCGGTAACCATATCATGATCGACGACACCGGCGGCGCGGAAAAAATCCATATTTACAACCGTGACAAACAAAATGAGTTAGAGCTGACCCTTGGCGGCACGATGGGTATCAAAGTAAAATCCAAAGGGCAGATTTCGCTGGAAGCAGCCGAGAAAATTATCCTGAAAGCGCCTGACATCCAGATTGAAGCTGCCCAGAAACTGAGTGTGAAATCCGCAACCGCCACGCACCAGGCCGACCAGCAGATGCAGCTTAGCGCCGGTACCTGCCTTGACCTGGACGGCGGAGCCAAGGCAACGCTCAAAGCGGCGCAGGTGATGATCAACTGACGAGATGATGGAAAACGATTTTTACCCGATTCCGCTCTCTTTCCGCACACTGATGAAAAAACGTGGCGCGACGACCGGCCCCGACAATACCTGGATAGACAAAGTCGGGGTGGAGCAATCGGTGTACCAGAACGTTTCCTTGTACCTGTCTACCCGCCCGGGCGAATATTACTTTGACGAAACTTACGGCTGCGCGGTCCACCACTACGACTTCCGGCAACTGAGCGATACCCAAAGCAAGAATCAACTGAAACAAGGCATCGCCGAGTATCTTGCCCATTGTGAAACGCGCATCCAGGTCCAGCAGGTAGCCGTAGAAATAAGTGATGTGCAGGAGGTCAAGGATGGCAACGACGCCCGAATGTGCCGCTACATTACCGTGACGGTGGGCGGCCAGCTGATCAGTACGCAGGAGAAACTGCCGGACATGAAATTTACGCTTATCAGATATTCCTAGCAAACGATGTACGCCGAAGCCAAACGATATAGAACCAGGGAAAACATCCGCGCCGAACTGATCCGGGAAATTGCCCGAATGTGGGAATACGACCAGGACGAGGTGGCGCCGGAGAGTTTCGATCCGCTTGTTGGAATGCTCCTGGGGGCTTTCGCGACGGGCATGGAACAAATCTATCATGAGCTGGACAATGCGGGTAGCAGAATGATGAAAAAGCTGGCCCACTTGCTCGTGCCGGAAATATGGACCGGGCCTCAGTCCGCCCATGCGGTGATGAAAACGGCAGTCATCGACCCTCATTACGTTGTGATGCCCGAGCATGGGTTCCATTGTAATATGGGAGGAAAGGATTTCCATTTCAGTCCGTCCGGCCACTACGACCTTTACAAGATCCGCCTGCATACCTGGGCTGTGCAAAGCCGGATCAGAGAAACCGGGCCGGGCGGGAAGGAATATTATATGAATGAATCGTTGCCGCACGGAGCATTGTGGCTGGGGCTGGATATTGACGGAGAACTCAATGCTTTCGAGCGTTTTTCATTCTTTTTTGATTGGCGCAGCGACACCGATCGCCTGGCATGCCTGGGGCGGTTGGCTGGCCTGCGGATGTTTGTAGGGGAGGCGGAAATGCGGGTAACGCCGGGATTGACGGGTGGAGTCGGGGCCGAAGATGGCCAGAATGATGGCACGCAGGCGCCATCGGTAGAGGAGCACTATAAAAATCATTTTTTCAATGTAGCGAGCCAAACGAGGTTTACAGGCGAAGATATACTCTTGAACCCTACCAGGGTTCCGGACACGATTGCCGCCCAGATGAATCCCGATGAATTGGCCAAATCATTCCATAAAGAGCTGTTTTGGATCCGGATGGAGGTTCCTACTGATATTTCGCCCGAACAAATGCTGCGACTGGTTATCGATGTCAATGCATTCCCGGTCATCCAGCGACGGGCTATCACGCAGTTCCACGAGCTGCGGCCCCTTTTCAACGTAGTCCCTGTTAGGGTCGAGGACGGGGAGCAATTCGCGGGGATGGTTGCGGTGGAAGCGCCTTCCGGCGCCCGTCTGACGAGTGCCGAGCAATTCGGTCGAAGCGAGCGGCATCAATACCTGTTGCGGCAACGTGGCGTGACCCGGTTCGACGAACGGGATGCGACCGAAATGGTCCGGTATGTCGCGGACCTTATCCGTGATGAAAGTGCCGTTTTCAAAGCCAGCGGGCAAACGGAACTCGATTCGGACGTGGACGAAATCTATAAACGTCTTGAAAGGATCAATCAATCGCTGCGGAAAGACCAATTCCCCAATTGGTTTTTGACTATTAAAACACCTGAGAAAGCAGGGAGAATACAGTTGCGCTACTGGGCAACCCGTGCGGAGGAAGCTAATGGCATCGCATTGGGCACACGCCTGAACCGTGACAGGGCCTATATAGCCTTTGTCGACGAGTCGATCGCACTTGTTACCACGGTGAAAGGAGGGAGAAAGCCGCTTTCCGGTGATGAATGCCTGCCGGCATTTAAACGGGCGGTGCTGTCGAGAGGCAGGCTTGTTACGTTCGAAGATTACAAAGCTGTCTGCCGTGCGGAGCTGGGCGACGATATCCGCCATGTGGAAGTGAGGAAGGGGTTTGCTGTTGGTAGCTATCCGTTTGAAAGCATTCAGCCATCCCTTGAAATTCATCTGACACCTAACAGACAGAAAACCTTCACGCTGGAACATTGGCAGGAGAACAGACTAAGGCTCACGCGATTGTTTGACCAGCAGGGGCCCGGTATCTGGCCGGTACAAATCATTGTGAGCGATGTACAATGAGCATGGGTTATTGGCAGCCGAGATCAGCTCGCTTCTGGCAGAAGTGCCCGTAAAACGGCTGCGGCTGGAATATGTGCTGAACGAATTGTCAGAGTCGGGTCTTTGCGAACCCGGTGAGGTGATGTTTTCACCAGGAAAATCTTCTTCGAAATTTTTTGAAGGAGATATCGCCGATCTGGACGATGTTCCAGCTACAAAAGCAGGGCATTTCCGGTATAAGGCGGCCACACCGCGGGATGGTTTGTTCGACATGTTGCCCGAACGGTTGTTTCACAAGTCGGTATTGACCTCCAAAAAACAGGACGAATGGGAATCGATCCGGCAGTCGGAGAAAGAACAGGAAGCAGATGCCCGGCTTTTTCTCGGGCCTTTCGATCAGCTGCTCATCCGGCAAATGGCGCGCATCGGGCACTTTGAATCGCAAGTGTTGTCGGGTTCTGAAACGGGGTTTCTCCGGGAATTTGTAGCGATTTTCTGGCCTGAAACCCTGGCATTAGGCCTTACCGAAAACGAGAACATGGACCTTTTGCAAATAACGGTCATAGCGCATAGGGTAGCGGGCAATCTGCGGGAGATGGAGCGATGCTTTACGCGGATGCTGTCGGATTACTGCGCGCTCGAAATGCAGTCAGGCCCTTACTATGCGGAGGTAGGCAGTCACTTTTCGGGGTTGGGGGAGGCATTGCTGGGGGTAGACGCCGTATTGGATATGGAGAGTTACAGGCAATGGAACAAGTTGGTGATCCGCATAGGGCCGTTGACATATGACCGGATGAGTTGCTATTTCCCGGGGTCCCAGGGCGAGAAACTGCTGCATTTCCTTTGCGGGATGCTCATTCCTGCGGAGTGGGACTGGATCGTGGATTTTGTGCCGGCTTCCCCGCATGAAGAGTCGGAAGGGTTGGTCGTCAATTTTTTGCTGGACGAAGTGCATTGCCCGGGTGTATTGGGTTATACAACGGTGCTGATCAATGAATAGGTTATATGCAACATCAATCATGGCTTTAACACCGCTTGTTATCTGTTTGATATTCATTACTTTGGTAGCTGCGATAGGCTTAACCGTTGCGTTGGGAATGGCGCGACCGGCCGGAATGCGCCGGATATCGCTGCTCCTGGGAGCTTTGGTGTGTTTGCTGTCTGCCGGGACACTTGCTTTGTTCACCGGGGACTCGGCCATTACGGTTTCGTTTTCGTCCACGGCTGTTTTGGCGGGTGTGATTGGCTTGGTAATGGCAGTGTGGGGGAGTAAATGGTCTACCTGGCTGCATCCGGGACAAGAGAGGTTCTATCTGATGACGTTCGCCTGCGGGATGTGCTGGGGCATGTGCGGTTTCAATCTCGTGTTTGGTTTGCGCGGGCAGGAAGCCAATGCTTTTTTACCGGCATTGCTGCCTGCCTGGTTGGTCATGCTTTTCCCCGCGCTGTACCGGTTAACCGACCATCTTTGGAAAAACATTCCAGAATTACGCTATCGCCGGTGGTACTACGACTCGGACCGGGCGTTGCCTATTCTTGAACCGGTTAATGTGATTCCGGTCAATATCATGTTTACAAAGCTTCCGGATGAGCGGGTCCCGACATTTGAAGGATACGAGGTGGAGCTGCCCGGGGACATCGAACTTGGAATCCTTTATCAATACATCATTTATTCCCATAACAATCGGCACCAGCAGCACCGCAAAAACCCGATCGCTTTTACCGCGAACGGAAAGCCGCTGGGATGGGTGATTTACAAGGATGAACCCGAGCAGGGCCGGATTTACCTGGATAGCGGCAAAAGCCTGAGAGAGAATCGCATACGCCGCCACGACAAAATTATCGCACAAAGCTATTCTGAATAAAAATGATCTTACCAGACATCAAGCACTCGTTCGTCAACTGGCGTGACGGTATGAAAATAACCCAGCGGCATTTTGTCGATCACGACTTTGCGATCCGGGATTCGATCCGTGACGTGGCCGCCATTCAGGTTACGAGCCACAACTATGGCCTGCTGCCTGCCAACGACGGCGTCACTTCCAGCCTTTCCACGCCTATCTTGTCCGGCGATGTGATCCAGATCGCCTCGTGCCGCGGCATTACGCCCGGCGGGGTGCGTCTCGAATGGAAAGCAGGAAAAGACCATCAGCCGCTGACATTATCCCTGCTCGATTTCAAAATGAAACTGGGAACGGCTGGCGTATTTTATGTAGTCATCAAGGCCAACCCCTTTCAAACGATTGAAATTGGGGATTATGAGCTGGAAGGGATGGGAAGAAGGCCCTACGTGACCGTCAAGCCCAGCCTCGACCTGTTATCGGTACATGACATGCTTTCAGATGCCCATAGCTTTCCCGTGTGCCGGGTACGCTTTGAAAGTCAGCGGTTTTCGGTCGATCACGAGTACATTGCCCCATGTGTGTACATTCACGGGGAAAGCTTGCTTTGGTATTATGAAAGTTGTGGGACATTGCTGAACAATGTACAGCATCTAGCGATACAGATCGTCCGCAAGATAGGCGGAATGCAGAACCGCAGCAGCATCGGGGCAGACCTGTACCGGGTGCTTGAAAAAGTCCTGATATTCTGTGCCGAATCCACTGACCATTATCGGTTGGTCGTGCGCGACCTGGCGCCGGTTTACATGGCGGGCGTGTTTATGAAAATGGCGAGAGTGTTGCGCATTTCGCTGGACAGTATTCCGGAGGCGAATGCGGCATTGCTTTTTAATTACTTTCAAAACAATATCGCGGGAACGACCAACATTTTTAAAACGCATGTCCCTGCCGCGTCTAAATCCCTGATGGAGTCGATGATCGACGGGGTGTTGGTGAACGAATACCACCACAACGATAGTACGGTGCTTTTCGACAGCATTGTGCGGTTTCTCGACTTTCTGGAATTCCTGTTCCAGAAATTGCTGCCGCTGAGCTATGTGGAGAATCAGGGGAGTTGGGATATTTATGGTAAACAACGTTAACCGAGACTATGGGAAAGCCAGCAGCACGTATAGGGGATATGCACACTTGCCCGATGGTAACGCCTGGACTTCCACCGATCCCGCATGTGGGCGGGCCTGTGAGCGGGCCCGGCGTCCCAACCGTGTTGATCGGAGGACAGCCGGCCGCGCATGTGGGCGACTTGTGCGTATGCGCGGGGCCGCCCGATTCGACCATCTTAGGCTCGGCTACGGTGATGATAGGTGGCGCGCCGGCATTGCGGCTGGGCGATCCCACGGCGCATGGGGGCATAATCGCGGCCGGCTGTCCAACCGTGCTCATAGGAGGATAAAACAGGATATCTTATGAAAAGGATCATGATTTTCAGGGTCGGGTTCGCTGCGCTTGCGGTGGTTTCGACAATCGGTTTTTGGCTTGCCGGCAGGAAATACCGGAGCGATGCATTCGAAAGCATTGATGAAAAATCATTTGCCAGGGGTGTTGCTATACTGGATAGCCTTCACGGGCAGATGACCGCGGCCACCCTGTCGCGGGATCCCGCGAGGATAGCCAACGCAAGCCTGCAATGGGAAACCCACAAACAGGCATTTGAGCAAGCATTTCGCCAAACCATCGGTGCCCCATTAGCGGCACAGGTGCTGGTCAATTTCGATCATCAATCCGAAGCGGGTAAAGCGATGCTTTCTGCGAAATCGTCATCGGCAAATACTACTTCCGATCTGCGCGAAATGCTCGAAGACGAAAAGGCCAGAAAGGACGAATTGAAAGCAGAGATCCAGATGATCAAGCAGGCACTATTTACCTTATAATTTCCCATGAGTCTGAAAGCCGAAAATTTAAAGGCCCGCGAGCAGAAAATTGTAAAATTTGCGGTTTTCTGTGCCTGCCTGTGCATTTGCCTGTTGTTTTGGAGTTATTGGGCGTGGGTTCGGATACCGGCGTTGCATGCGAGGCATGAGTTAGCGCAGGCGAACGCGGCAAAAGTTTTTTTAACGGATATGAAAGAAGCCGACCGCATTGCAGGGCATATCGAAACGATACCGAATGTAACACAGGCATCCCTGCTCGAATTTCATACGTGGATCAGTGGGTTGAAATCGGTCCATCCCCAGCCCGCCTATCAGGCTGTTCTGGCTACTTTCCAAAAGCGCATCGACCAGTGGGAAGCGGCCCGGGCAAAGGACACGACGGTCACGAAATTAAAGCAGGAACTCGTGGAGATAAAGGCGGAAAACAAAAAACTTACAGCTTCAAGCGAGTTGCTCCGGCAAACCCTGGAAGAGAAAAAATCACAAAAACAACCTTTTTGAAAAATACCGGAAGGGGATTTTTCACTTATAAAGCGTGGAAAACACCCCTCGCAAAACGGTGTTGTGCACATTTACAAAATCATTTACTTATCGCAATTTTGACACCGATGAATCAAACGTCTCCCGGAGTAAAACTGCCATGGTTTTTAGACTTGTTTACTTGATGCTGGCATTTTGTGTTGCCTTGCCGGTGGCAGAGGCGGTTCCCCTGGAAAACCCGGACTTCATGCAACGCCCCGACCCGGACGGCCGCTACACCCTGGACGAGGTAAGACGCCTGCGCGATGCTGACTGGGAGAAAGTCAATGCTGCCAATTTTGGTAAAACAGGTGGGTATGGTTGGGTGAAGTTTACCTATCAAACCCGAAAGTCGCAGACCTTATGGATCGAAGTGCAGAGCCACTTTATCGATTCGCTGGTTTTATATGTGGATGATTTTCAGGACAAAGGCAGCGACGCGACGATGATGTCGGGCTTTGGACATCAGCCGATGAAGCACCGGTATTTTCTGTTTCCTTACCATTTCACAAAAGGCAAGCGCTATCAGATTTTCATACGCGGGTTCGTGAGGGCCCCTGATGTGCTCAAAATGCCCGTTGTCATATGGGAGCCCCAGGCATTCCTGGAACATAACTTTGGGGACATCTGGAACTGGGCTTTTTTTGTCGGTATTGTCATGATGTCGCTGATTTTGAGCCTTGTCAGCTTCGGTTTTGGCAAAACCAGCAGCAGCTACCTCTACTTCGCAGGCTATGTTTGCTTTATCAATATTTATGCATTGCTCAACGACGGCTGGGGCGTTTTTCTGCCTTCGTTTTTAAGCTATTTGGATGCCAATACGGTCCTGGGGCATTGGATCAACATCGGGCTTGGTTTCTTTGTGCTATTCAGCGGCAAGTTTCTGGCAATAGGGCAGTCGGATAACCGAATGCTCGTCCGGTTCAATCCTCTCGTGATCACACTTTGCGTGGAAGTCGCCATCCTGATGGTGCATATCGCGGAATGGCAGCGGCTGGACGACCTTTTCCTCGTCAGCTATTACGCCGGCCTTATCTTGTCGTTTGGATACCTTGTGTGCTGGCTGCTTTACGTTGCCGACGCCATGCGCCGCCGTTTTAAGCCGGTTTGGGTACATATATCGAGTGTTGCGGTGCTGGTATGCTTCCTGTGTTTCAATGCATTGCTTGTCAATGCAGGTGTCATCAAGGAAGCGATTCCCGATATGTTGCTGTTTCGTTATGCGATCACGATCGACATTGTTGTGATCCTGATCGGGTGGGTATACCGCCAGCGGATCCTGGAAAGCGAGCGGATGGAGCTCGCATTTGAAAACGTCCTTAAGCAACAGGCAGCGGACGATGCAGTGCGCCTCCGGCAACAGGAAGAGATCAAGGTATTGAGCCTCCGCAACGAGATCGAGCAGCAGCGGGTCCGGCTCGCCCGTGATCTGCACGACGGGATAGGCTCCGAGCTCACCCACATTATCAACCGCTTGGATATTCTGGCATACAAATCGGACATCCAGCAGCCGCTTTTGTCTTTGGGCGATTTCACTAGGGCAACCAATCAGAACCTTCGCGATACGCTCTGGATTCTGAATCAACAGAGCATTGATGCGCACCAGTGGTACCAACGGACCCTGGCCTGGCTGGGAAGGATTTGGGAAGACCGCGAGAACCCCCGATTGCAAACGCATTGCGATTGTCCAGAGGACCTTTACCTGGGACCTGCGGTGGCCAACGCCATTTTCCGGATCACACAGGAAGCGGTGAACAATGCCCTCAAATATGCCTCAGCCACCGAAATCACGTTTGAAATGTGTTTCGACGATGAGCGTTTAGTGTTTTCCGTTACCGACAATGGCCAGGGTTTTGTAATCAACGACGTGGCAAAAGGCTATGGGCTTACCAATATGCAATGCAGGGCAGAGGATATAGGCGGGATGTTCGAACTGCGGTCTGACCGTGGCGGCGCGTCCGTTCGGGTGATCATTCCCCTAACCGCAAAATACGTCAGTTGACGTATTTCCTGCCAGTCACTGAAAAACGATCTTTGTTCAAAAAGGGATATGGCTATAAAAGTTGGTGTAATCGAGGACAATGCAGAACTGGCTGCGCTCATTATTGAAAAACTCTCGATGAGTGAAGACCTGGAAATTGTGTTACAGGCAAGTAACGGCAAAGACTTGCTCGAAAAGCTTAAAAGCCAGGTTATACCGGATGTTTTACTCATGGACATCGAGATGGACGGGATGGACGGCGTAACGGCGACCAGGCACGTCAAGAAAATTTATCCGGAAATCCGGATCATCATGCAAACAGTGCTTGATGACGACCAGCGCTTGTTCGAAGCCATACAAGCCGGGGCCTCCGGATACCTTTTGAAAGATGAAAAACCTTCGCGACTGGTTAATGCGATCGTAGAAGTGCTGGAAGGCGGTTCGCCGCTCTCGCCGACGATGGCGAGCAAGGCGCTCGATCTGTTGCGCAGCAAACATGAAGGAGAAGTGATCGAAATGAGCTCGCTGACGGCCCGTGAGGCGGAGGTCCTGGATTGCCTTCAAAAAGGCTGGCGCGTCAAGCAAATCGCCGAAACGCTCTTCATTTCCGAAAAAACCGTTCGGAAGCATCTCGAACATATTTACGAGAAACTGCAAATCCACGACAGCCGGATGTTCATTGACCGACGAAATGTTTTTTTGAAAAAGAAATAGGGCCCGTTAACCTATTCGATGATGTAAATGCTGTTTTTGATGGCGTAAATCACCAATCCTACGCGGGTCGATACGGCGAGTTTACGGAACAGTGTTTCGCGCGTGGCTTCCACGACGCGTCCATGAATGCCCATCAATGGTCCGAATGCTTTGTATGGGAGTTCGGTGCAGGCGAGTTTGAGGAATTCCGTTTCCCGGGCGGTTAGCTCGACGGCTGGATTGGGCTTTGCATTGATCCTGCCTATCAATACCGAAGTGGCTTGCTTGGTATAGTAGCTGCCACCGGTAGCAAGCGCTTCAAGCGCAATCTTCAATTCTGTCGGTTCCGAGTTTTTCAGGATGTAACCATCGATGCCTGCGCTCAGCATTTTAAAAATGGAGTCGTCATCGTTGTGCATCGATAACGCGAGAACCTTCACTTCGGGCAGATTGTGCGTGATCCATTGGGCTGTCTGATAGCCATCCATGACGGGCATGGTGATGTCCAGCAACACGATATCAGGCACCGTGGTCGATTTTACTTTTTGGATGAAATCGTGGCCATTTTCCGCTTCCCAAAGTACCTGATACCCAGAAAACCCTTCAACAAGTTCTATCACGCCCTTCCGAAAGAGTCGGTGATCATCCACCATGACAACTTTTGACAGCGGTTTATGCATTGGATGACGGGTTTTTACAAACTGGATAATTCAATTGAAAAAAGATGCGGGAAGCCGCTGCCCGGGCGATTGACAATTTCGCGCCTATCATATTCGCCCGATCGAACATCGCCGGGTTACTGATGTCTTCTATGTTTGCTATGGGAAAGATGTCGCTGAGATCTTGTAAGTCAATGGCCAGCGATAGTTGTATGTTTTCCTCTAAGTAGGTTATATTCAAACTAATGTCGGATGTGTTAGGGTTTTTTATGGCATTGTTGACAAGTTGCTGCATCATGCGGAAAAGTATCAATTTATGTTCCGGGTCGATCGCAGGTTCTTCCCCGGTAGCATCGAAAGATACAGCGTGCTGGCCGCTTTTCCTGATATAGTTTATCTGCGTTGATAAGCTGCTCCGTAGGGGTAAGGACTTGACGACAGCTACATCCAATCTTTTGGAAAGGTTTCTTAAATCTTCCAGGGTCGCATCCAGCAACTCCCCGCATTCATTGATTTTCCTTTCGCCAGCTTCGGGATTTATCGAAGCTATCATGCTCAAATTTAAGCGGATCAGGGAAAGCACTTGGCCAATATTGCTGTGGACCTCGCTGGCAATCTGGTCAAATGCCTGCTGCTGGATTTCCAGTTGTGTTTGGAAAAGTGCTTCGTGGTAGGCATCAATTTGCATCCTGGGCATTTTAGACGGGGTTGTTAGTTTGCGGCAGGTTGTCTTCAAAAGCCGCAAAGCAAACTTGACGGATTACGGCAATGATCTCGGCAGCGGCAATGTTTTTGAGCAGAAACCTGTCGGCACCAAGATCATACAGATGGGAGACCATCGATTCCTCATGATACATGGACATAACGATCACCCGAACATTGAGTTGCGCGGCCCGGATGCGTCGTAACGCTTCCACGCCATCCATTACAGGCATCCGCAAGTCCATCAGTACGACGTCGGGTGCTTCTTGATGAATGCTGGAAATCAGTTCTGCTCCGTTGCCCACTTCCGCTACCACTCTCAAATCCTCCTGGCTTTCAAGAACGAACCGAAGGCCTTCGCGGAAATGGCGGTGATCGTCTGCGAGAATAATTTTGAGTTGTCCCATAGGTCACATTTCAATTTCCAGGCTCATCGCCACGCCATTGCCTGGCGACGATTGAAAGCTGACTTTTGCATTAACACCTTTGGCACGGTTGTAAATGTTCTGGATGCCTACGCCGCGCCCGCTTAATGGAGGGTTTTGTGTCTCGGTCATGCTGAAACCTATCCCGTTGTCGGAGAACATGCAGCGTACCACATTTTCCTTTTTTTCGATCCCGATCTTCACTTCGGTAGCGCAGGAGTATTTCATTGTATTGTTGAGCAGCTCCTGGTAAATGCGGTACAATTGCAGTTCAGTCCCTTCCGGAAGCCGTTCGGTCAGATTGCTTTCCATCTCAATGCAAATGGCCCCGGTTTCACTGATATTTTGAACCATAAGATCAAGCGTCGGGATCAGTCCGAAACGCTGTAACGTGGCTGGCGATAGCTTGTGGGCGATTTCGCGCAGGTTCTTGATGGCCTCGTCCAATACCATTTCCGCCTTATGCAGGCCTTGTCGACTGTCGGCGCCCTGGTGTGAGAGGTACAATTTCGTGGTAGATAAAAGTGCTCCGATGTCGTCGTGCAGGTCGTCGGCAATTCTTTTGCGTTCCTTCTCCTCTGCGAGGTGGCTGATTTGCAGGAGATTTTTATCCAGATTTTGCTCCAAGGATCTCACCGCTTCGTGTTCTTCAAAAAGCAATGCATTTTCAACGGAAAGGCCAATGAGCGCATTCAGCGATTCCAGGTTCTCGTACTCGGGGCCATATTCGTCGACCCGATGATTCTCGATGTAGACGATGGCAGTCAGGGTTTCCTTCATCATTACAGGAAACCCCATCATGGCATTAACGTGGTGATCGAGGATGTATCGGTCAGACGCAAACCGATGGTCTTTCTGCACATCCCGGCATACCACGGACTGTTCGGACCGTTTTACGAAATTGACGACAGACTGAGGGAAAAGCAGTAAGTCACGGTCACCAATCGGCGTGGTATCGTGATTGGAGCTGGTCCTGACCTCGAATGCCCCCGTTTTAGTTCTGACCAATAACGTGACTTTGTCGGCCATTGTCCGATGCTTCATGGCTAGTGTGAGATTGCCAAGCACCTGATTGATGTCAGAAGGTTCGTCGGTTTTCAGCCCTAACGGTTGGTTATGGGTATCGAAGACATGGCGGAATGTCCTGGTTTCAAAAGTCATTTCAGGATAATCACGGGCCATTTTTTTACACTTGGCAGTTGCTTCCCAGTTTTCAAATGCCGCATATGCTTTTTTAAGAAACACTTCCGCGAACGACCATGCATTTTTTTTCCCGTAGTGTCGTGCCACCAATTCATATCCAATCGCTTCTAGGTGCAGCAGGCGATCGGCCCTTGCAAATTCAATTCCGGATGTAAAGTGTTGTAAACCAAGTTCAAATTGATTGAGCATAATACAATAGGAGCCACTTGCAAGCTCATACATAGCCCTGAAATTAAGTGGTGCATGCCCGACAATCCTTCGGAGCCTGCGGCGTATTTTGTCAACCCTGACCTTGTATTTCTTTTGCGGGCCGAGGGCATAGGCGTCGGCAGTTGCCAGGGCCGCGAACAAAAGAAAATGAGGATAGGATATCTGGTGCGATGAAGTATCATCTTCATAATGCAGGGCTTTCTCTATGTAATGGACCGCGCTGGATGACGAATCCAGCAGATAGCTCACGAAAAGCTTATACGCATAGAAATCAAATAGGGTAGCAGTATCCTTTTTCGCTAAAAGCTTGGCCACAAATATCTCCTCGGATGCTTCATCGCCTGTAATATCGAGGGATTGGCTATCGGAATAGATCAGATGAGAGACCATCTGTCGCTGGTTCTCGGAGACCACATAAACAAGATCCTGTTTCATTTGCGCAATCAGTACGCTGTCCTGTTGCATGGTTTTATGCACGACGGAAAGCTTCTCCCCGGTAAAAAACAGGAGGCAGCTATGAAATGTGGCGGCAAAGGATGCGTAGAGAAGATCCCCTGTTTCGCGGCCGAGAACGTAAGTTTTCTTCAATGCAGGGATTGCATCCTTGATGTCGTTTTTCCAATACGAAAGAAATCCGTAAAACATGGCCCGCACTTTGCTTTCTACCTCGACTGCATGGCCGTTCGATGCAAGGCGTATAGCCAGCTCACCAAATTGAAAACCCTGATCGAGCTTGCCCATGATGCTGGAAAGGGCAAAACCGTAAGCCGCGTATGCAACAGCGGAATAAGGTGAGTTTCCGTGTCGTACAGAAAGCTGCACCTGCTTGAATATGATCAATGGCAAAATATCGGGAGCCGCGGAAAAGATGGATGTGGTGCATTTCGCTGTAAGCCGCATAAAGATCAGGGCCGGCTCGTGTGTCATGATTGGCAAAGCCGCCAGATCATCCGTTTTTTTATTCCAAAGCAGCGACCTCGTAAGGACCAGCTCTTTCGCGAGCCTCAAGTTGGATGGGAGACGGGTAATGCCGAAACCCAGTTCGTTAATCAGTTTGATCAGCAGCTCAACTGCGCTCAGCATTTCATGATTCTCGTTCATGATATTGAGCTGCACCTCGAAAGCCCTGAAGCGGTCGGCCAGGTTTTTGGATTTGCTGATCGCTGTTTCCGCCCATGCTTCGGCCACTGCGCGTGCTCCGGTGATGGCAGCCGACTCACCTGCCTGAATGAACAGGTCGATCGTGAGTTGGTAGTGGTTTAGCCAATCCGTTTCGCTGACACGGTCAGCGGCCCTCTTAAAATATTCAAGGGCCAGCGAAAACGCGGCTTTTTGCCGCGCGAGCATGCCGCACCGGTAGTTCAGCCTAATCATTTCAAACCTGGATTCACTGGGAAGCAGTTCTGCACTCAGGTGGTAATGCCGCGCAACTTCCATGAGAATATCCATATTTTCGGCAAGCGCATTCGCATTTTCCAATTCACGTGCGATCCGTAGGTGTATCACCTTTTTTTCTTCCTCGCTTACGGTGGCATAAATACTTTCATAAATCCGGTCATGTGCAAACTCATAGCGATTTTCTATGCCCGGTAGTATCATTCCCTTTTCCAGCGCTTCCTCGATTGCTGGCGAAAGAGAGCCGGCTGAAAATTCAGGGAGGCCCGATAACAAGCCCGGCTGGAAATGTTTGCCGGAGCAGGCGGCGTATTGGAGCAGTGTAATGCAGTTTGAAGACAATGTATTGAACCGATCCAGTATCAGGTCAATGACATTTTCAGCAACCTGAAACGACGTAAGCCGGTCCGTATCGCAAATCCACTGGTTTGATTCCGGGCTAATTTTGATGACTTTTTGCTCGTGAAGTGTCTGGATGAACTGGATCGTATAAAATGGGTTACCTTGGGTCTTGTCGTAGATTAAATCCGCTACAGGCGCATTGCCCGTCAGTCCGAGATCGTCTATCATCTCCCTGATAGCGGATAATGTAAGATCGCCAAGATGAAGCCTGGCGGCCTTTTCCTGAAAGATGGCGCTGGTCTCGTAGCCGGAGCGTGAGGCGACTACCAGCATGAAATGTTGAATTCGATTGTAGCGCGCCAGGTTATCAAGTAATACAACCGACGAATGGTCTGCCCATTGAAAATCATCCAGAAAAACAACGATCGGGTGATTGTGGTCGGCAATGTGTTCGAACAATCGCTGCAAGAGGTATTGAAAGCGACTCTGGGCTTCTGCTCCATCCAGTGCAGGAACGGGAGGCTGGGCACCGATTACCCATTGGAATTCCGGAACAAAGTCGATAAGCACCTTGCCAATGTCACCGCATGCGGCCAACAGCGCATTTCTCCATTGATCCATAATGGATTCTTCCTCACATAAGACTTGGGTTACAAGCTCCCTCAGAGCGGTTTGCAAGCCATGAAACGGTTTGTCGGCATCGGCACGATCGTATTTTCCGTAAACGAACATGGTGCGATGCCGGATAGTCTCATTTCGGAGTTCCCGCGCGAGCGTGGATTTACCCGCTCCCGGTCCCCCCACAATTTCCAGGACTACTTTCTCTCCTTTGCTCACGTTTCGAACACACTGCCGAAGAGCACCCAGCTCCCGCTCGCGGCCGTAAATTCTATTTGATAGCAACAATTGATCAGACTTGTCGTATATGCCAGCTCGTAGGGAAATCTGGCCGATCGGATCGTCCAGAGTTTGTCGGCAAAGATCAATGTCGGTCCTCAGCCCGGCCACGGACTGGTAGCGGTCATCGGGTGATTTTGAAAGCAACTTTAAAACAATATCTTCAAAAAACCTGGGAATTGAGCGATTATGGGCCGTTGGTGGATTGGGAGGAGTTACCAAGATATTGTATAGCAAGCTATCCCTGTCTTTGCAGTCGAAAAGACGCTGGCCAGTAAGCAGTTCATACAACACAGCGCCTGTCGCATAAAAATCGGAACGGTGGTCGGCCTTTAACACAAGGTATCCCGTCAGTTCAGGGGAGAAATAGGGTAGTTCGTCAGTGGCGAAATGCCCGGGCGAAAATCTCGCTGGCGTGAAAACCGAACCTTCCGCCCTCGAAAAGTCTATTAGCGAAAGCCGGAGAGTTTCAGGATCAACCAGGATGTTGTCGGGGTTGATACGGGTGTGTGTGACAGCGTGGTCGGATAGTTCGTCGAGCAGTTGGAGAATGCTGTCCGAAATTGCCAAAATCTGTGTGATTTCAAGCCGCTGGTTTTTGCTGAAATTCCTGAGAGTAGGCCAAGGTACAAAGTCCATGACAAGGCACGGCTGATTGCGGTATACGGACCTTGATATTGCCTTACGAAAACAGCGTGTCGTGGCAAACTTTACAGAGAGGCCGAGCTCTTTCAGCATGTATTCCTCGGCAATCATTTCATTAGGATAAACTTTCCAGATTTCCTGCCTGCCACCATCCGCATGAAGGTGGTAAACGAGCGATCGTTGGCTTTCAGAGATCAGCGTAAGCATTCAGTATAGATAGAGGTTGAGCGGGGTTTTGTGTAATTTAATCATTTTTGAACAACACCAGATTATAATTTACATTACAAAATAAATTTTATGTTGATTTTTAAAAAAAATAACATTGAACGTTGTATGTAGTAGATAGATAGTGGTTATATTTGGTGGTTGTCGTTCTGGGCAATATTTTATTTGTTGTAAACTTAACCTCTCCTCTCAGTAGTATGAAAGATTTAATGGACTCAAGCAACCGTTTGCGGGATATTATTCCCCCCTTTTTTTATGATGAATTTTCCGGAGATTTCCTGGATCAATCGGTAGGGGAGGTTATAGCACAATTAAAGGATCCCGATTCGAGCCCTTTTCAAAATGATTTGATCAAATTGGACACCAGGGTTTTAAGTGATATGACGAGAGTCGTTATTAACCCTTGCGGAGCGGAATGGTGCCCGCCCGGCCAGCCTTTGCGAATTCAAAATATTATGGAGACGCTGTGACGGAACTTTAAATGTCCGTAGACCCTTCGTTTCGGTCTGTCTATAGCTATTTAGACAGGTGGGAAACATTCAAAACTCCAGCATATCACCAGCTATTATCGGAAAGAAATAAGGAGAGGAGCGTGTCGTTCCTCTCTGGAATTCCCGCATCTGCAAGCACGTTATGGGGATATGAGTTTCGCTTGGCTAATGTTGACCTGGAAACTGACTTTCAGATCTGTGTTTCGCATATTTCGTACAGGAGTTTTTATAATTACCTATCGGAAACCTGTTACAACCACCCTCTGTGGAAAAGTTTTCTGAACCTGACAGCTCGCTGGATAGACGGACGTGATCCCGTCAGCGTTCTGGTGCGCAATCTATGGTTGGAAATGGATGCACCACAAATGAGGTCTTACGAACCGGTGCCTAACTTTTTTTTAGGTCCTGCTGATGGATTATCTACTCCTGACTTCACGAAGGTTATATCCTATGTGTTTTCGGTTTTAGGCATTACTTTGAAGCCCGACGAGCAAGCCTCGATATCAAACATTCACGGTTCGTTGCCCAATGGCGCATGGATACCGCAAGTCGGGATGATGGCTGCAAGACCTGGCGACCAGCAAGTCAGATTATTCGTACATAACATTTCTCAAGATGCAATATATCCGTTTCTGTTAAATGCCGGGTATGTATTTGAAGAGGAGGGAATAACTGCACTTTTAAATGAAATGCACCAGCTTTTTGATTTCGTTGATATGAATGTCGAAACGCAATCAGCGGCGAGAAGGAATGTAGTCGGATTTGAGGGATATGTCAGGAAATGGGAAAAAGACCGGTTGGAAAAAGTGCTCGCTTATTTGTTGTCCAGTCAAGTGATGGATATACGGTATTCCGATAAAATCGCATCATTTTTTGAAATATCAAGTCAGCAGAAATCATTGTATACCGAGTTTATTCATCACTTCAAAATAACTTATTCGGGATCGGGTGGCATGGAGGCCAAGTTATACATCGGAATTAAGCGTAATAATCTCTGGGAAAGAACTTAGGATTTATGAAAAAGAAAATAATATTCGGTAGCGTTGCTGTTGGTACCGCTCTTGTGATTGGCTACGTAATCGTGAATCAATACCTTGAATCTCGCGATTGTGAGTGTCTGGCATATAAAGAATATGCAAACGTACCGGTTAATTTTGATCTGGATAAGGTCGTTGGATCGCTGGATCCAAGGGATAAAACACATTTTGTCGGTCAGGCACAGGCCTTTGCCGATACATTATCTTGGAAAACATTTGTTGCAATTAATTGGCCGGCCGATTGGAGCGGCAGGCCCGATTCAACAAAATGTTTTGGCGATGGGTCTGCGAAGACGGTATGGCAGCACTGGTTTGAAGTCAGCACGATCCTGCCGCATGGAAACCCACGGATCATTTTAAAGAAACTGCCCAATCAAAAGCCTCTTGTAAATGACGACGGCAAAGTGCCGGAAGAGAATCGGATAGATTTCTTTTTGAATAGCTTCAAAAACCGTGAACTTGGGTCTTTCAAGTCAATTCGTGGAGATAAGGCCAGTAAGGTGCCTCCTGTCGTCGATCAGAACGGGAATAAAACTTATTTTCAGTCATACTACAATGACATTATGTCTTCCTATATCGAGAAAACGAACATTAAATCGCTCGATGGGCTTAGAGAATTCGTGAAAACATTTCCTTATGCAGACGAGAATTTTATGCTGCGGGTAGCGGGGAAAGCATCCAGGATCAATAGAATTCACTTTCCCGTATTTTCGACGAGCAAAGGTGGTTCTTTTTATGTCGATGAGGACAGCGTACCTGACTCGACGGTTACTATGCAGCCTTCCAAGGGATCTATTATGATCAAGATGGCATGGAAGGTCATCTCAGGAAAAGATGATCCGAGTCGGTTTTACACCAGAAAGGCAAAGATACTGGAAGGTAAAAAATGGAGAAGTGTAAAGGTTGGGCTTGTAGCCATGCACATAGCTGTTAGATATTCAAAACTGCCTCAATGGCTTTGGGCGACATTTGAACATACCGATAACGTGCCGGAAATAATAAATGGAAATGTGAACGCGCTTCCGGGAAAACGGTACAGTTACTATCATAGCAAATACGGAAATAATGTTAATAAGCAGCTGGACGTTTCCGGTAAGTCTCCGTTGGCGAGGCAGCACAAAATCAGCGACAAAGCTCGTCAGCTAAATGATTGGATGCATGAGCAAATGGTAGCAATAGATCCAAAATCGGTATGGCAATATTATGATTTGGTGGGGAGTCAATGGCCTTTTCTTCCAAAATTGTTTCCCAATGATCAAAGTTATATCGGGATTCCCGAGCCACATTACCTTTCCAATGCAGTGATAGAGAACTTTGGGCAAAATTCATCCTGCCTTTCTTGTCACAGTAAGGCTGGGGTAAAGACCAGCGTTACGAAGGGCAAACCGGACAGTGTTCGGACAAATTTCGCCTGGGCGTTTAAAAGATTGAATGAGAGGTAAATTACTTTACAAAAATGGTAATTGACGTATTTACAACCAATAATGCGATGTTTAATATTACTTTCGATATGATGATGCGGAGCCGTGCGTCATATGCTCAGGAATTGCCGAAAACCTGATCAATTAGTGGGCATTAAACCATCAAAGTTATGTTGCTGCAAGACGAAAATTGAATTTGATCGATGTTAAGGAATTGAAAAGGAAATCGATCAGGACCTGGCCGAAATGCCTTTGGAAGATGAGCCCGAAATCGAGACCGATTTGGCCAATTTATATCAATCTGTTTTAGTATCAAGACCCAGTGTGTTAGTGTATTATAGCCCTGAAAAAATGAGGCCTTCGCGACTGGGAGCGATTTTTCGATTTCCTCATTATTGGCCGGGCGATTACTTTGAAGAAAATCAAAGAATGTGTCTGCAAATTTTTGAGTGAATGTGCTACTGCATTCGACATTATAGATGCAGTTATCGAGGCGATTACATACCTGATTCCAGGTGGCGTGATCTTGATTAAAAACCTTATCAAGTACCGGGATGTTGTAGGTTAGGGGAGACCGTAGCAATCATTCTGGGCGGTCTCTTTGTTTTGGATAGCTCTTGAATTCTGTATTTCAACTTGGTTAGATAAGCAATGGTTGTCGATCTTTGATTTGTCTTATAAATGGGCACTAAGATTAGTGCTACATTGCCGAGCCGGTAGACAGCGAGTTTATCTCGAACATTATTAGCTGCCCGACGGTAAAAGGAATTGGCCCTAACACCGGTGAAACTTTGGTGGCAAACGAGCAATCGGTCGTTGTAACAGATTTAGAGGTCAAATCTAAATTTGACGTACAGGACAGAGCCGTGAAATTCTTTCGTTCGAAAGGGATTCGAACCTTCGGAGACGAGGGATTCGAACCTAAAATACAGAAGAAATCAAACCAATTTTTGCCCTTAAATAGAGAATTTATAACTTTGCATAAAACTCGGTTTGTTATTAATTGATAATCAGGTCGTTAAGTGATTTTCGCGGGGTTTTTTGAGCTGATGTCATGAATCGTGGAAGTGATCTTAGAAATATTATAACTAACTGTTTTATAAATAGTTAGCAAATATGTTTCAGATCCTCTCTCTCTCTCTGCGCAAATCAATAACAAAACACATTAAAAGCCTGCAAATCACTGATTTGCAGGCTTTTTTCTTCCAACGCTATGCCAAAATGTTCAAAACGTCCCAATATGGGATCAGTCCTAAAACTTGTGGGGCGGCGAAAAATGTATTTGTTTTGCGATGAATCCATATTGAGCGCATTGCACCGCGGCGGCGGACCGCGAGTCCTATTTATCCCTAGTCCGCTTCCTGTTACCTGAGGACATCCTCGGCTAGGCGCCCCCGATTATTTCGAACTTTCTAAAATCGTTGAAGGCTTAACAGGCCTGCACATCTATCTGGAAGAAAAAAATCTCCCTCCTTCCGAATACAAAGACCAAAAGTTAGAATCCAAAGGCTTCCTGCCCGAGATTTACGTCCAAGATTTTCCCATTCGCAATCAGAAGGTTACGCTTTGCATTAAGCGTCGGCGCTGGGAAGTCAAGGATACGGGTGAGATTATCAGCAGAGATTGGAATATTGTGCAACAAGGGGACGGGGACGCCCAGTCTCGGATGACCAAAGAGTTCGCTGATTTTTTAAAAACAATGTATTGATAATAATCCTGTTAGTTGTTCTCAGTTAGGCAAATACTTTCATCTCGACGGCAAGCAGCTTCAGCAGCAGTATAAAGACCATATAAGCGACTACAAAGACTGGGATCAACGCGAGCATGCGGCCGAATGGCTTTTGTACCCAGCAAACACCGGCACCTATCTAA
>NZ_JCANTY010000016.1:0-81761 GCF_059568735.1 Dyadobacter ginsengisoli DSM 21015 | reverse complement strand
ACACAAAAAGCATCCCCATAAAGGATGCTTTTTGGCGTTTAAGGGCGCTATTGGCCCAGTGCTCACCTCTTTCCAATGGATCGCCACCCCGGGCCCAACAGAGAAGTTAAGTGGGGACGCCTAGTCGGGGCTGCCTAAGCGGGGCTGCCCAAGCGGGGCTGCCTAAGCCCGGGTCCGTCGATGATAAATTAGTGACCGTTTCGAGGTCTGGCGTAACATAGGGGCCAGAAATGGGGCCTGATCGGCAGTGTGAAATCCAGCGGAGAACGCAATGCTCCTAAATTATAAGCTTGAATCAGATGGCGGGGAAATGGAATATTTTTAAATGTACATTTGTACGGTTAATTAATAGCACATATGAACCCATGGACAAAACAGTATATATCGCCGACGATGATGAAGACGACAGGGAGTTGTTTAAGGCGGCCATTTGCGACTCTGGTGAGAATGTGACCCTCGTTGAATCGAGTAGCGGCGACGAATTGGTGGAAAAAATGAGATCGTCTGACGATCTTTCGGATAGCATCGCTGTTGTGGATATGAATATGCCCAGAATGAACGGACTAGAAACCATCGCGGCGATTAAGTCGGATCCGGATCTTAAAGATGTCCCTGCGGTTTTAATGACAACTAGTTCTTCCACATCACTTGCTGAACAGGCAATAGAGGCTGGCGCCAACCAGTTCGTCACCAAACCGACAAGTTTTCTGGGATTGATCGAAGTTATTAAGAAAATGCTAAAGATTTTTTTTTCTTGACCAGGAGATATTAATCCGGAAATTTGTGATCGCACTGGCCGAAATATAGCCATTTTGGCGTACTGTGAATTCCATTTCGCCTTTGTTCGCCGAATCACGGTTTTTTGCTACGAGGGCTTAGAAGCTAGGATTCTTACGGCAGAGCCAAGTCCTTTTTTTTGCGAAAACCTCTTCGGTGGGGATGCCAGCTTTCTATTGTTTGACGATCGAAACAATGGCACGGGCCACCCCGCTGCGTCCCGGAAAATCTCATGCGTTATTTTTTGAGAAAATGTTGCGAAAGCAAGTGAGGGCGTTGGCAACACTTCTGCCTGCGGCTGAGGCGGAAGCCGGGCAACCAATGTCCATATCTCGAATCTTACGATCCTCTTGTGGTTTGCCAGTGGAAATTATCATTGTTCCAAAACCGTTTTCCCGGTCTGAGCGGAATCTTGTCTTGTCGCTTTGCGCCAGCCTTTGTAAAGCAGCCTTTGATCCAGTACCGGCTTTGGGAAAAATAAACTCGCTACGTAGCCTACGCCGATTACCAGCAAATGGCTGTAAACACCGAGCATGAGTTTGTGGTGGGGGAAATTCCATGCCCCCATGTCCAGGAGCAACTTTTTGTCGGCACCTATGCCGATGGGTGTCGAAGTCAGGAATGCGTAGCCTGTGAAAATCACGCAAGTGACGATCGCAATGTTAATACCCTCATTATTTGCACGTTCACTGAACAGTCCGAGCAGAAATATCCCGACAATTCCTCCCGAGAAAATAGCATACAATGTGAACACAATACCCAGCACACCCTCATCGCCAGCATTAATATAGAGCATTGCAATTCCCATTGAAATCAGCCCGGACAGGATTACTATGAGTTTGGAAGTAAAAAGATATTGTTTATCCGTTTTTCCGGGATTAAGCTTTTTGTAATAATCCTCCACGCCGACAGCTGCCAGTGAATTGAGGTCGGCACTCAGGCTACAAATCGCTGCTGAAATCATCGCCGAAAGGATCAGTCCGACAATCCCGGCCGGAAGTTGGGTCATGATGAAATAAGGAAATACAGCGTCAGCACGGGTGTCATCGGGTAAGGGATTTCCTTTGTAAAACACAAAAAGAGCTGTGCCAATAAACATGAACAATGTCCAGACCGGGACGGTGAGCAATATGCCCAAAAGTGAAGCATTGATGGCAGATTTATCGGTTTTCGCGGTGAGGTAACGCTGTACCACGGTCTGGTCGGTCGCATATTTCTGAATGGCGTAGAACATTCCATTGATGGCCATCACAAGAAAAGTCAATTCAGTGAGATTCCATTCGTACGGACCAAAGCCAGTCCGTCCATTTTCGGAAGCCACACGCCAAACTTCCGCAGGGCCTCCTTCCACGGAAAATAAAAGCACTCCGATGCAGATGATCCCGCTCGCGAAAAGCATAAATCCCTGAAACACGTCCAGCCAGATCACCGCTTCGATCCCGCCCAGCAAATTGACCGTAATAATGATCGCACCCACCAGGAAGATGATCGGCATCGTGTCGACGCCCAGCATTTTTTGCAGCGAAATTGCCAGCAGGAACAGCACAGTACCCATTCCGGAAAACTGCCGCAATACGAATGCGATCGAACTATAATAACGGGCAACTACCCCAAACCGTCTTTCGAAATATTCGTAAGTGCTCAGATTGATCACCTTTCTGAAAAGCGGCACAATAAACCAGATCGCCGCCAGCAGCACGAATGGCACCATTAATCCCTGCACGAGCAAAATCCAGTTCGACGAGTAGCCCGTTCCCGGATAGGCCAGAAAGGTCACGCTGCTGATGAGCGTGGCCAGGAGCGATATGCCCAGTGCCCAGGAAGGGAATTTTCCCTTCGCAAGAAAATAGGTTTGCGTTGTTTTCTGAGTTTTGGAAAAATAGAAGCCGAAACCGATCGTGCCGAGCAGAAAGACAAGGATGATGCAGTAATCCAGGATGTGTAAAGACGAAACCATGGGAGTTTGGTAAGAGGTTAGGAATGGTCAGGTGTGGTTTATGGTGGCGGGGGCTTTGTTACTTGGTATAATTGGCACAAAAATGTAAACGATTACACTACTATCAAAATATTTTACAGAAAAATGTGAGAAAAGTTCCATTGGTATGATCGGTATGGATATAATTTTGGCATAAAATCAATAAATAATTAGACTTTTGTTTTTTATTTTCAAATGGATGTTCTAATATTGTTGCAATCGTTTACATTTTTGTATTATAGTTAAATGGCAGTTCAGAAAGGAGTTAGTCTCAAAGAGGTAGCTGATATAGCCGGCGTTTCCACGGCAACGGTGTCGCGGGTGATTAACTCCAAAACCGTCGTGAAAGGCGAGACTGAGCTGCGTGTGCAAAAAGTGATCAAACAGCTTGGTTACCGGCCGAATAGGGTGGCGCAGCGGCTTCGGGCGACCAATGGAGCCGGTAAATTGATCGGGCTGCTCATCCCGGATATTCAGAACCCTTTTTATGTAGATATTATCCGCGGGATCGAGCAATATGCTTATGCTAAGAACTTTGCGATTGTGATCGGTAACTTTTCGCAGAATGAAGAGCGGCAGAAATTTTACATTGAAATCCTGAAATCCGAGTCGGTGGACGCATTTATTGTGGCGCCGTTTCCGGGGATGAACGATTATGTCAAGGAACTGGCCGAGGAGGGATACGCGGTGGTTTGCATTGATCGCGGCCTGCCGAATATGGACCTAGACGTGGTGAAGGTGGACAATTTCCAGGGCGCATTCAACGCAGTGGAACACTTGATCAAGGTCGGACACCGCAGGATCGCTCATGTTTCAGGTAATTCATTGATTCCCACTACTATGGAGAGGATTGCGGGTTACGAAGCGGCGTTAACAAAGCACGGTATCGAAATCGACCGGGATATTATTATAGGAAGGAATTCGGACCATAAAAGTGGGGTGGAGCTGACTGCTCAGTTGCTGGACATGCCTAACCCGCCGAGCGCGATCTTTACTTCCAATAACTTGCTGACACTGGGAGCATTGGAGACGATTCATAGTCGTGGATTAAAGATTCCCGAGGAAATCGCGATCGTTGGTTTTGATGATATGTATTGGGCCATGTCGCTGAACCCGCCGCTGACCGCTGTGCGTCAATCCGGTTTTGAGATCGGACGGATTACCATAGAGCTCCTGCATCAGCGCATTGCGGACCCTGACCGGCCCTGTGTGAACATTGTTTTGAAGACGGAGCTGATTGTTAGGAACTCGTGTGGATACAAGCTCAAAAACCCATATTGACACAGCAAAATTTTTTGCAACAAAATGTAAACGTTTACATTTTTAGAATTTGAAATATTGTCACTCGAATCGTGCTGCTTATAAATCAGAATAATGAATAGAATTCAAATTTTAAATCCCAACAAAGTCGTTTTCGGCGTGGGGAGTCTGGATCAGTTTCTGGAAGATTTTGTCAAATTATCTTACAAAAAGCTGTTTCTGGTCACCATTCCCGCCATGGAGAAAACGCTTGCGGCAGCGATGATGAAATTGGAGGCGGAAGGCGTGAAGATCCTTGTCAACACTTCCATTCTGGAAGAGCCGACTTTCGATGATTTTGAAAGATTAATGGCCGAAGCACGGGATTTTGCGGCGGATAGCGTAGCCGGGATCGGAGGCGGGAGCGTCATGGATACAGCCAAGCTGGTAGCAGCGCAACTTCATAATAATCAAACCATTGACCAGGTTCTTGCGGGCGGTTTTCAGGAAAAAAGAACTACTTATGTGGCTTGCATTCCAACCACGTCGGGAACCGGCAGTGAAGTGTCACCCAATGCTATTTTTGTCAATTCACAGGGAAATAAGATCGGTGTCATCAGCCCCGAATTGGTGCCCGACGCGGCATACATTGATCCGGCGCTGACTGTCTCGGTGCCGCCCAAAGTGACTGCGGCAACAGGGATTGATGCCCTGGCGCATTGTCTGGAAGCTTACACCAACAAATTCGCGCATCCGATGACCGACCTCGTCGCGCTGGAGGGTGTAAAGCTCATTGGTACATACTTGTTCAGTGCATATTCCGATGGCAACAACGGGGAGGCAAGGGCGAAGGTAGCGCTTGGGAGTATGTACGGCGGCATGTGCCTGGGGCCGGTGAACACGGCGGCGGTTCACGCGCTGGCGTACCCGCTGAGCACGGAATACCACATTCCGCACGGACTTTCGGTGGCGCTTCTGCTGCCTCACGTAATGGAATTTAATCTGGAAGTCGCGCCCGGAAGGTATGCCGCAGTAGCGAGAGCATTGGGTAGCGAGGATACAGGCTCGGATGTTGAAATCGCCAGATCCGGGGTGACGATCATTAAAAAATTAATCAGGGATTGCGGTTTGCCGGCTAGTCTGGCGGAGGTGGATATTCCATTTGGAGCGATCGATAAACTGGCAGCGGGCGCTTTGCCGATCCAGCGGTTGCTGAAAAACAATCCGCGCGAGATTAGTCTCGCCGACGCGCAGAAAATTTATACCGCCGCTTTTAATACGCAGGAATATGAAGAAAAAATTTAGCGGTGTAGTCGTGCCGATGGTCACACCTGTGCATGCGGATATGACCATCGATATAGCTGCTACTGAGAATCTTGTACAGCATTTGGTCAATCATGGCGCTGCTCCGTTTGTGCTTGGAACAACCGGAGAATCTGCCTCCATTGCGCGGGTTGAGAAAAAGAAGCTGGTGCAAGCGAGCGTGCGGGCAGCGGAAGGAAAAAGCGTTGTATACGCCGGTATTTCAGGCAATTCACTGGCTGATTCGATGGAAGATGCGCGGCAATATTTCGATCTGGGCGCGCAGGTTTTCGTGGCGACCATGGCGAGCTATTTTCCCGCCGATGCCGAACAGATACTCCGATATTTTACAAAACTCGCTGATCATGTGCCTGCACCGCTGATCATATACAACATTCCGGGCACGACGCATTTGTCGATCCCCCTCGAAGTGGTCGAACAACTGAGCACGCACCCGAATATCGCCGGTTTCAAAGATTCCGAAAGAAGTACTGAACGGCTGGAAGAATCGGTTTCGCGCTGGAAAGATCGCACGGATTTTTCCTTTCTGACGGGCTGGGCGGCGCAGTCTTTTCGTGCGATGCAGCTGGGTGCGGACGGGATTATTCCAAGTACAGGCAACCTAGCACCAAATATTTACGCACAGATGTGTCATTTAATACAAAAAGGAGACGGGCAAGGTGCCGCTGCGGCACAGCAAAAGGCGGATCGCATTTCGGAGATCTATCAGAAAGACAGGACATTAAGCTATGCACTGCCTGCTTTGAAATCGATGATGGCGGGTTACGGTTTATGCCGTTCTGAGATGCTGCCGCCGATGTTGAAGCTTTCGGCAGCAGAAGAAAAATCCATTCAGAATTTCACGTTGTCGCATTTCGGCGATTTGAACCAGATAAACAGCATTAATTGATATGAGTGATCAGAGACCAATTTTAGGCATTACCATGGGCGATCCGGCGAGTATCGGGCCGGAAGTAGCAGTGAAGGCATTTACGAATGAAAACATTTACGAATCGTGCCGCCCGCTGATTGTCGGCGACGCGCGGGTTATTGCGGATGCTATTGATTTTTGTGGTCTGGATTTGAAGGTGAATGCGGTAAAATCGGTGCGCGAGGCGGAGTTTCAGTTTGGCCAGATTGATGTATATGACCTTGAAAATGTCGATTTATCTCAACTCAAAAAAGGGGAAATGTCGGCCATGGCGGGCGACGTCGCATTCAGAACGGTGGTCGAAACGATCAATCTGGCGATGAAAGGGGAGATCGATGGCACCGTCACCGGTCCGATTAACAAGGAATCGATCCACCTGGCCGGACATGAATTTGGAGGACATACCGAGATTTACGCGCACTATACCGGCACCAAAAAGTACGCGATGCTACTGGTAGAGAATGACTTGCGGGTGATTCACGTTTCTACGCACGTATCGTTGCGGCAAGCTTGCGATCTGGTCAAAAAAGACCGGATCTTGGATACCATAGAATTGATGCAGCAAGCGTGCCTGCAACTCGGAATACCCAAACCGCGCATTGCCGTTTCGGGCCTGAACCCGCATGCAGGCGACGGAGGGATTTTTGGATGGGAAGAAAAAACAGAGATCATTCCTGCGATCGAGGAAGCGGTAAGCAGAGGTTATGATGTTACCGGCCCGATTCCCGGCGATACCCTTTTTCCCAAAGCGATCGGTGGCAAGTACGACGGCTGCGTGGTGATGTACCACGATCAGGGGCACATTCCATTTAAGATGGTAGGATTTACCTGGGACGATAAAACGCAGAAAATGAACAGCGTAAAAGGGGTTAACATTACGCTCGGCCTGCCTATTATCCGCACTTCGGTTGACCATGGAACGGCCATGGAAATCGCCGGGAGAGGCATTGCCAGTCCGGATGCGATGCTGCTGGCGATCGATTACGCCGTCAGACTTTTTAAGAACAAGGTTCAGACTTATTAGTATTTATGATAGCAGTAATTGCAGATGATTTCACAGGTGCTGCCGAAATAGGAGGCGTTGGGTTACGAAACGGGTTGAATGTAATGATCGATACAAAAGTGCACGCCGGTGTAAGTGCGGACATCCTGATCATCGCCACCGACACCCGTTCGCATACTCCTGAGCAGGCTGCCGCGGAGGTTGAAAAAACGACCCGGGAGTTGCTGGCACTGCGACCTGATTTTATCTACAAAAAAATGGATTCCATTCTGCGGGGAAATGTGGCGGAAGAGCTGCTGGCGCAAATGCGCGAGTCAGGGAAAAAACGTGCACTGCTTATTCCGGCGAATCCGGTTTTGAAACGTACGATCGAAAATGGTATTTACTACTATAATGGGGTTCCGTTAAATGAGTTCAGTTTTACAAATGGGTCGGTCAAAAAACGGACTTCATCCAATGTATTGGAGCTGCTTGGTGATAAAGTGCGGGGGCAAACATCGGTTGTTTCCACAAATGAAAATTTGCCTGAAAACGGACTTGCAATTGGTAACACGGCTACCGCTGAGGACCTGGATCTCTGGACTGAAAAAATAGACGAGAAAACCGTCGCAGCGGGCGGATCGGGGTTCTTTGATGCAATTTTGAGAAATCTGACCCGTGGTCGCAAAGCAAACAGCGAGCCGGTTCAGCTGGGCAAAAAGGTATTATATGTGTGCGGCAGCGCATTTGACAAAAGTCGTTCGCTCGTTAAAATGGCCAAAAAAGCAGGTCAGGCAGTAATCTATATGCCGGAGCAGATTTTTGGCTCGAAAGAAGAGACGGAAACATTGTACGAGGAGTGGCAGGCGGACATTATCAGTGCGCTGGCGGCGAGAGACAAGGTGATCATCGCTGTGGATGAGCTGCATGGTGAAAACATCGAAAATCTTCCGGCCAGGATCAGGGAGATGATTGCGGATGTGATTGAAAGTATTTTGAAAAAAACCAAAATAGACGAGCTGATCATCGAAGGCGGTTCTACTTCATTTTCGATCATTCAACGGCTAGCCTACACGCGGTTTTACCCGACGCACGAGCTGGGGCCGGGGTCCATCAGAATGCAGATTGAAGAAGAAAAGGACATGTTTCTAACCCTGAAACCCGGTAGTTACGCCTGGCCGGAGTCGATCTGGGAATACACACTTGACCATCATTTCGAATAAACTACGCATTCATATTTCTTTCTTAAATCCGACCAGATGAAAAACGATGTAGACCAACCGACGCCTCCGGACCTCACCCGGCGCACATTTATCAAATCGGCAGGGCTCGGCATGATCGCCGCGCCGTATATAGCCAAAAGTTCTTGGGCGCAAACGCCGCCCAGCGACCAGATCCGGCACGCGATCATCGGTACAGGCAGCATGGGCCGAAACCATGTGAAGACGTTCAACAATATAAAAGGCTGCGAGCTGGTGGCACTTTGCGACGTAGACCCGGCCCAGCTGGCGAAAGCGACCAAAGGCCTGCCCAATGCCGGCAAGATCAAGACATACGGCGATTTCCGCGAATTGCTGAAAGACAAAAACATTGATTCGGTGTCCATAGCCTCACCCGACCACTGGCACACGCCGATCGCATTGTGGGCAATGATGGCCGGGAAACATGTGTATGTGGAAAAGCCTTGCAGCCATAACATCAAAGAGACCAATCTGTTGGTGAAAGCGGCGAAGCATTTCAACAAATGCGTGCAGCACGGCACGCAACGACGCAGCAACGGCGCGCACATGGAAGGCATGAAGCAGCTGCAAAACGGCATTATCGGAAAGGTACATACCATCAAAGCCATTGATCATCAACACCGTGAGGCGATTGGCCGCGCGCAGGCGGAATCTGTTCCCGAAGGCGTGAATTACGACCTCTGGCTGGGCGCCGCGCCCAAAGTGCCCTTCACCAAAAATCGCTGGCATTACAACTGGCGCTGGTTTTGGGAATATGGAAACGGCGACGCAGCCAATGACGGCGTACACCAGATCGACGTGGCCGTTTGGGCTTTGGGAGACAGGTATCCGAAGCGGATCGTCTCCTCCGGCGGACAGTATTTTTACAACGACGACCATCAGACGCCCGACACGCAAACGACGATTTTCGAATACGACGACACGCAGATCATCTGGGAAATGCGTCTTTGGACACCCTATAATCTCGAAGGCCACGACAATGGAAATGTGGCTTACGGTACCGATGGCAAAATGGAGTTTGGCCGCGCCGGAGTGGTGGTCACAAAAGGTAAGGAGCAGATCAAGATCGAGTCGCCGAATGAGGTGGAGCCGATCATGCCCAACTTCCTGACTGCCGTGCGCGAAAACAATCCTGCGAAACTCAATTCACCCATCGAAAAAGGTGCAATCGCTACTAATATGGCACTTTTGGCTAACATCGCCACCCGAATGGGAGCGTCTTCACTGGAATACGACCCGATCAAAGTTTCGATTAAATCGCCGGGATTCGATGCGAAAGCGAATGCGTTGCTGGGGCGCGAATACAGAAAAGGCTATGAACTTCCCTGGAAAGGTTAATCCGAATTTTACTCACTAAACTCTGACGCTCATGAATAAAAACTCAACCCGATCTGCTTTTTTACAGCCATTTGCACTTGCATTTTCACTGACCATTTGTCTCACGATATCCGCCGGCGAGCAGCTTTTTGCTCAAAAAACGAAGAAAACGTCCGCTCAGCCGGTGGTTGCTTTTGAACAAAAACCAGGCGAGCTCACGATCACCATCGGCGGAAAACCATTTGCCAGCTATGTGTATGAGGACCCGAAAATAAGCAGACCGTATTTTGCGCATGTCAAGTCATCCTGCGGGATTCAGGTGACACGCAATTATCCGCCGCAGGAAGGCGACCCCAAAGACCATGCTACATTCCATCCCGGCATCTGGCTCAGTTTCGGGGACATTAACGGAAATGATTACTGGCGCCTGAAATCGAGAGTAGAGCATGAAATGTTCGTGGAGCAGCCCAAAGGCGGCCCGGGCAGCGGCTCATTTACGGTCAGGAATTACTACATGACGGCCGATGGAAAGGACAGGGTTTTGGCAGAATTGGTAAAATACACGATCCTGATCAGACCTTCGGGTACGCTGCTTTTGACCAACAGCACATTTTCCTCAGAAACCACCGACCTCGCCTTTGGCGACCAGGAGGAAATGGGGCTAGGTGTAAGGGTTAATACAAAATTCACGGTCCAGTATGGCAAAGGGCACATTACCAATGCGGAGGGCTTGAAAGAAGGTGCGGGCACCTGGGGAAAAGCCTCGAAATGGGTGGATTACAGTGGTGTGATCGAGGATAAGACCGTGGGCGTCACCATTATGCCCGATCCCGGAAATTTCCGTCCAAGCTGGTTCCACACGCGCGATTATGGTTTGATGGCGGCCAATGCATTTGGAAGGGAAGCGATGAAACAAGGCGAAAAAAGTGCCATTCCCGTGAAAAAAGGCGAGAAGTTTGAGCTCGGCTACGGCGTGCTGATCTACTGCAAGTCCAAGGGGCAAAAGGCTGATATCGAAAGCGCGTACCAGGACTATCTGCAAGTGCTGAAAGACTGATTTTCAGTATACAGAAAGAATTTTAATAACGTACATTCTGCTTTGCTCTAAGTGCACTTTCTCCCGATCGGAAAAAGTGCACACGGAGATCCTATATTCAAATTTTGCGGTTTTCCCGGCTCTGCGATCTCCTACATCGCAGCTTGGGAAAGCTACTGCTCGATTTGATTTGCACTATAACATGAAAATTTATTTTTAAATCAATAAATTATGCAAAAGTGTTACAATGACCTGATTGCATCAGCAACAAAAACAGGTACTCACCTGCTTCTGGCTTTGCTGTTGAATGCCGCTTTTGTCGTGCTTGCGCAGGCACAAAGTAAAACGATAACCGGCCGGGTAACTTCCCTGGACGGTGCGTTGCCGGGCGTCAATGTACTTGAAAAAGGAACCAACAATGCAGCGATCACCAACAGCAGCGGGCAATATTCCATTAAGGTAGCATCCGAGGCTGTACTGGTTTTCAGTTATGTCGGTTTTATGAGCGAAAGCATCGATGTGACCGGAAAATTCGAGGTGAATGTGGAGCTGAAAGACGATGTGAAAGCGCTTGGCGAAGTGGTGGTGGTCGGTTATGGCGCACAGGAAAAGAAAACGGTCACCGGTTCGATCGTGACGGTGCAGGGCAAGACGCTGGAACAGAATCCGGCTGTGAATTTGTCCAATTCGTTCGCTGGTCGACTGCCTGGTTTGCAGGCACTCAACCGGTCTGGCGAGCCCGGCAGTGACGTGGCACAGCTGCTGATCCGCGGAAAAAGTACATTAGGCTCCACCGCGCCGCTCATCGTCATCGACGGCGTGCCGGGACGTGAAGGATTTGACCAGATCGATCCGCGTGACGTCGAAAGCATTTCGATTTTGAAGGATGCGTCGGCTTCCATTTATGGCGCCCGGGCCGCGAACGGTGTCATTATTATCACAACCAAGCGAGGCGCTTCGGGCAAGCCTTCCATCAATTACAGTTTCAACCAGGGATTCACCACGCCGACGCGCATTCCGGATTATGCCGATTCCGAAACGTTAGCCCGTTTTCAGAACGACCAGTTAAAGGCGCAGGGACAAGCGCCAAGGTACACCGACGATCAGATCCGGAAATTCCGTGACGGTTCGGACCCTTTGAACTATCCCAATACCGACTGGACTAAATCGACCCTCAAAAAGGTGAGTACGCAGAGCCGGCACAGCTTGTCGGTACGCGGCGGAACAGATGCGGTGAAGTATTTTGTGTCGGGTAACTATTCTAACCAGGAAGGTATTTTCAAAAACGGCCTGAATAACTACAATGTACTCGGCGGGCGCTCGAACATCGATGCGACAATCACCAAAGACCTGAAAATATCGCTCGATCTTTCATTTCAGGAGCAAAACCGGACATTTCCCGGAATCACAGCGTCGGATATTATCAAAGCGATGTGGCGCAATTACCCTTATCTCGTTGATTTTTATCCAAATGGTTTGCCAGGCGACGGTGTGGAAAGGGGAGATAATCCGGCCGTGATGGCATCCGATAAAGCCGGTTACAGAAAAAGTAAAGCCAATCTTTATCAGACCCGGCTTTCATTTGACCTGAATATCCCGCAGGTAGCGGGGCTGGGCGTGGACGGTTTTGTCGCGTTCGATAAAAACGGCGAGCATATCAAGGAGTTTAACAAGCCTTACACCGTCTATTCCTATAACCCAACCACGAATGTTTACGCCGCCAATGCCGCCCGCTTTTATGCCCAGGCGCAGCTCACCGAACGCTATAACTACCTGTCGAACCTGATCGGTCACTTCAAGCTGAAATATGTGAGGGGATTTGGCGACCATAAGATCAATTCGTTTGTGGCGATGGAGTTCGCGGAGAACCGGAGCAATTACTTTTCTGCCCAAAGAAGAAATTACATTTCGACGGCGATCGATCAGATCTATGCTGGCGGCGAGGCAAACCAGGTAACGGATGGCAGCGCGAACGAATTCACCCGTAAAAATTTCTTCGGCAGGATCAACTACGACTACAAAGGGAAATACCTGGTGGACATCAACATGCGCTACGACGGCTCTTCTGCATTTCCGAGAGACAGGCGCTGGGGATTGTTTCCGGGCGTATCCGTCGGCTGGGTGGCGTCCAACGAGGCGTTCCTGAAAAACGACGTGATGAACTTCCTGAAATTCCGTTTTTCGTGGGGCAAAATGGGTAATGATGCCATTGATCCCTTTCAGTATTTATCGACTTACAGTTTTACAAACGGGTACTTTCTGGGTGATGGAAAAGTGCTGAACAAAGGTTTGACACAAAATGTAGCACCTAACCCGAACATTACCTGGGAGGTGGCGAAAACGACGAACGTTGGTTTGAATGCGGAATTCTGGAACGGTTTGCTGGGCATTACGCTGGATATTTTCAAAACCAGAAGAAGCAATATCCTCACCGCCCGCGATGCTTCCATTCCTATTTATACAGGATTGAAATTGCCGCTGGAAAACATTGGAGTGATTGAAAACAAAGGTTTTGAAATTGAGCTTTCGCACCGCAAGGCGATCGGTAACCTCAATTACAGTATTCGCCCCAACATGTCGTTCGCCCGCAACAAGGTAATCGACATCGACGAACCCGAAAACGTGCCTGCCTGGCAGCGACGCACCGGCTACAACATCAATAGCGGCCTGTATTTGATCCCGCTCGGTATTTACCGCACCCAGGATGCGATCGACAATTCCCCGCATGTCCCCAACACGGTAATCAACGACCTGCAATACAAGGATGTGAACGAAGACGGCAAGATCGATAACCTCGACCGTGTGCGCCTGGATAAATCGAGCACGCCGGAGATCATTTTCGGAACGCAAATGGCGCTCGGTTACAAAAATTTCGACCTGGGCATTCTCTTGCAGGGACAAACCCGCGCCTGGCGGTATTACTGGTTCCCGCAGGGTTTGTTTGGCAATGTGATGCAGGAAATGGCCGACAACCGCCCCAGCGCTGACAATCCTGACTCGAAATATCCCAACCTGACCTACGACGCGGCTCAGGTAAGTGCGCAAACGTCGGAGTTCTGGCTAAAAGACGCTTCATTCATCCGATTGAAAAACGTGGAAATCGGTTACGCGCTGCCATCCGGATTTTTGAAAAAAGTGGGCATCAGCGGAGCCAGAATGTATGTCAACGGATTTAACCTCATCACATTGGATAAACTGAAATGGTTTGATCCTGAGGGTGATGCAGATCGGGGCTCTTTTTATCCGCAGAACAAAATCTTCAATGTCGGTTTTAACATAACCCTTTAAAAACAAGGCTATGAAAAACATACGAACTTTTAAACTGACGCGCCTGCTGGCTGCCGTAATGTTGTCCGTGCTGTCGTCCTGCAACGATTTTCTCGAAAAAGAACCGTTGAATGCCGTGTCCGACCTGGTGGTTTGGAACGATGTACCGCTGGTAGAGGCATTCGTAAACGAAACATATGCTACCATGCGCACAGGCTGGCCTAATCACAGCTCGCTGAGCGTCACCTCCGACGAATCTTTCGCACGGGAAAGGGACGGCGCGCACCTGATCCAGAGGGGGCAAATCACACCTTCGAACCTCGGGCACCTCAACTGGACCTGGGGACATTATTATGCCATTATTACCAAAGCGAATATTTTCTTCGACAAACTGCAAGGCGAAAACCTGGAACTACTGAAAGCCGCCGACGAGAAGAAAGTGAACCGGATGATCGGGGAGATGAAGTTTTTGCGTGCGTTTTCCTATTTCAGGCTGGCTGCGCTTTTCGGCGGAGTGCCGCTGATAGACAAGGTATTTGGTCTGGATGATGATTTTGGCGTAAAAAGAAGCGCTTACGACGAGATTACGACATTCGTGGTAAAAGAACTGGACGAAGCGGCCGCATTGCTCCCGCTCACACACGAGGCGCCCAACAAAGGCCGGGTGACGAAAGGGGCCTGTATGGCTATCAAATCCCGCGCATTGCTCTACGCGGCAAGTCCGCTGAACAATCCTTCCAACGACAAAGCCAAATGGCAGGCGGCAGCGGATGCAGCCAAGGCGGTGATCGACCTGAAAATGTATTCGCTTTATCCGGAATACAGCAAAGTCTTCACGGTGCCATTCAACAGCGAAATGATCTGGGAAAAAGTGATGAACAATGATGTATTGCGCCAGGAAACCATTGAACGGTATTTCTTCCCGAATGGCAGCGGCGGTCACGCGGTGACGGTACCCACGCATGAGCAGGCCATGACTTATGAAACCAAAAATGGTCTGCTACCCAGGGACGACGCAAGTTTCAAGCTGGAAAAATTCTGGGAGAACCGTGACCCGCGCTTTTACGAAACGATATTGTACGATGGCGCGCCCTGGAAAGGCCGGCAGATCGAGGTATTTCTGCCGAAAGGCGCGGATTCCAACCAGGGAAATGAAGGCTGGAATGCGAGTTACACGGGTTATTATACCCGAAAATTTGTGAATGAGGCGATAAATGGCCCCGGCAGCACCAATTCATCGAGTCCCAACTGGCCTTACGCACGTTATGCCGAAATACTGCTGAACTACGCAGAGGCACTTTACCACGTCGGCGACGAAGCGGGTGCGAAACAATATGTGAACCAGGTAAGATCCAGGGAAAATGTAAAAATGCCCGCCGTCACGGACGCAGGCCCGAAATTGCTCGAACGCATTCAGAACGAACGCCGCGTGGAGCTTTACCTCGAAGAACACCGCTTTTTCGATATGAGAAGATGGAAACTGACCGTACCTGCAAACACTTCCCTCCAGAAGATGAACGTGGAGCTGACTGGCGGAACGAAACGCTACTTCTTCACGCCGGTGATCCAGTTCGCAGTGCCCGCACACACCTACCGGCTTCCGATCCCGCAGGATGAGATCAATAAAAGTGCCATATTAGAACAAAATCCGGGTTACTGATCCCAAGCCCGCTTGAATGCACCGACCTGATTCCCGTCACGGGGACTGGGTCGGTAAACTTTTTTCCGGTTGCCGCGAAGGTGTTGCATGGCTCAAAACTTTTCCCGTGGCAGCCTGGTACCATTCAGGTCGTTTGTCCTTATCTGTCCAAAATAGGGCCGCCTGTCCCAACACTTCGTCGTTTATGCCCCGTACTTGCCATACAATACCCTCATAAATAGTAAAACTATTCCCATGCTTGTCCACCCTGGGCCCGGAGTAATTATATACGATACCGTCTCTGAGGACGACCTGTAACATACGTTGCCGCTCCTGTCTGTCCTGTTCCGATGCACTTAACCGCGAAGGGACTTCAAGTATTTCTGCGGGTGTATATTTAAAGGAAGATAGCGCATGATGATTGGCATAGATAAAATGCGGGTCTGCTTCGGTATTATGGGCCAGTATCCCATATGGAGCTTCCTCGTGAAGCCATCGATGGATGTCGGGGATTCCAGGAGGGCCGTAAAGGCGACCTCCGGATAATTTATAAAAGCTGGCGTCGATTTGCCGGAGCAAATTTTCGTGTTGCGCAAATGTCATAGTGACTATAAATTTTTGAGGCGCGGGTTTTTTCCCAGTATTTGGTTTGGGTCAACCGGAACTTCAATGAGAAGAGAACGGGAGGGGATGCTGTCTATCCTGCTCAGCACTTCATCGAGATTGGCCAGGCCGGGATCCAGTCGCACCGCATCCCAGTTGTTTGCAGTGGCAATCCCGCAGTAATCGATAGTGTGGAGCCGGGAATGGTAATTGTCCGCTCTGACATCCGGCAAAACCTTTTTTAGCCCCTGTTCAACAATGCCTAATGTTTCGTTGTTGAGCAGGAAAACCACCAATCCGAGATTACTTACTTCTCCCATGGAACCGGAAAACAGCCGGAAGCAACCGTCCCCCGTAAACAAAAAAACGGGCTTATCCGGATCAGCCAACTTAGCGCCAATTGCGACGCCAAAAGCTCCTCCCATCGCCGAACCGCGATAGAGGGAATAAAAACGGATTTGGTTATTAGGTCGCTGCGTTACGTATTGGCGGTCTTTGTAGGCCAGACACGTATCATCAATTCCGATCGAATTCGCCGGCCACCATCGGTCAAGTCGTTGATAGAGTATGGACATATCTACGAAGTTATCACCGGCATGGGCAAAAGGCAGATCATTTAAATTACCGGGCGCTTTCTGCATCGGTATGTTGGAAAACGGGAGTTGAGCGGCGGAGTCAATTAAAATTTGCAGCATCAGATCCAATGGAGCGTGAATTTGGTAGTATTTCCCTGCCACAGCGTGCCTCATGCTATTGCCTACCAGTCCATATGCCTGGGGAATATTGCTGAGATAAAATGTAACGGATGCCGACATCTTCGTGAAATTAACCGTGTACTCATCCGGGCATGCGCCGACGACCAGCAATACATCGTTCTCTCCCAATGAATTATATAGCGAAATGGCCTTGTCATTGCCTCCGAATGAAATATAACCATAACCAAAAGGGTTTTGACGACTTACGGCATTTGCGCCATTGATACTCCAGATAGTGGCTCCCTGAAGCGACTCGCTGAGCTGGGTGGTCAGTTCAATCGCGTTTGGGTAACGTGCCATTTCTTCACCGATGAAGATAACGACACGCTTCCCTTCGGTCTCCCGCCGAAACGTAGTCAGAAATTTGTCCGAAGAATGCTTTTCCCTGATTGGGATGTTCGGAAAAGAAATAGCTGGATGCCATTCTGCTTGCGAAGTATTCAACCCTTCATTGTCCAGAGCCAATACGACCGGTTTGGAACGGTCCAGCTGGTTCTTCGCCAGGGAAAGTTGTTCCTTGATAGTCATTTTGTTATCCAGGACGAAAACGGAATCGGGTAGCTCGGCCCGCAATTGCATTAATATATTACTACCATATTCACTGGTGTCTTGTAACGGAGAGAAGCCGGTAGTGCTTCTGTTTGAGATGGGCAGAATGTAGACGGCAGGTATATCGTGCAATTTCGCATCGCTTAATCCACAGCATATCAGCTTGGTAGCCGCGCCAGTTGTCGCAACTGATGCCGCAACCTTGCCGCTTCTTAGGTAATAGCCTAGTGGAATAAATCCGGCGATGTATTCCCCGACAGTCAGAAAAGAAGGGGTTTTTATTGTGTCTCCGAAGTGTGGGTCTAAGTATTTGAGCAAGTGAATAACTCCCCCACCGTTCACTCCCGCGTAGAGCTTAATACCCCAATCGTTTAATGTATGGATAATAATTTGATAGCTATCCAAACTAAATTGTTCACCGACACTCAGGTTGTAAGGCACGGTCTTGTTCGCTTCAAGATTCATAAGATTGTATTTTGGTAGGATAATATATTTTGTTTCCAGCGGCCCTGATCGAATAGCGACCAATTGGAACAACCTGAGCGAATGTAGAAATAGTTTTAATGTGGTATGGTAGAAAATATTGTCGATTTTTGTAGAATTATACCTACAAATATGCTCGCAACAACTTCCGGGTCAGGTTCAGCAGCTGGTTGCTGTTTACCTTCGGTTTTCATTCCCGGTTAAAAAATAACACCTCCATTTAGGGTATGACATACTGCTGTCACAGGGCATCAGCACCTTTGTGATGTCAAACAAATCAACCTTGAACAAGCAAAATGGAAAAGAGAACAATCGACCCCTGGGTCTGGGGTAAATACACGAATTCGGTTCAAGCCGTGGAAATCAGGCAGCCCCAGGGTACTTTATATTGTTCCGGACAGGTGGCACTCGACGGAAATGGTCAACCGGTAGTGGGTGACATGAAAGTCCAATTGGAGCTTACATTCCAGAATTTGGAACAACTGATCAGTGAATCGGGCTACCAGCTTAGCGGGATTGTGAAACTCAACGTGTACACGACTTCTGTGCAAGAGTTTTTTACTTCGGCCGTGGAAACTTATGGGGCCTGGCTGGCGAAACACGGTATCAGACAAACAACTACGCTGCTCGAAGTGAAAGGCCTTTTTGGTGGGCTTACTGTCGAGCTGGAAGCAACGGTGGTAAAGTAACTGCATAAGGTCGCTGACCGACACCGATGGATATTAGACCCTGCGTAGCCTCCTGCAGGGTCTTTATTTCTTGCAAAATGAATTGTAGGCACGCTGCGCAAGCTCGGAAAGATGGCACCGCAGTTCCTCGGGTTCCAGCACTGTTATTGCGTCAGCAAAGGGCAGTAACCATGCGGCCATGTAGGGTAGGGAGCCGATAAAAAATACCAATTCGATCGTGCCGTCTTCGAGGACGCGCTCATTTGCCCAACCGTACTGATTCTTTGTGTCATGCAGATGCTGGACCAGTGCCGGAGTAACAGTTCGTGTCTGAAAATGAATGACCGCTTTTTGCTTTGACCTCCGGCCCGATTCTGCTTCCCAATATTGTTGTAGGGTCTGCCGCCGGTCATCGAAAACCTCCTCGGTTATCATCAGGGTTTTAATCCGATCCAAACGAAAATCCCGGAATGCCTGGCGTAACCGGCAGAAGGCAATGACGTGCCAATGATGGCTTAGATACAAGCCGATCGGCTCGATCTCGCGGACTGTATGCTCGCCTGTTTCCCCGGCGTGGTAACCGACCTTAACAACATAGTGATTGGTTACCGCGGTAATCAGCTGCTGGTACGTGTTAGGCCGGTCCGGAAACGGCGGTGTTTCGAAGACGTGAATATGGGGATTCACTACGTTGAGGTGGTCACGTTCCGCATGCCTGAGTACCGCACGTAACTTATCCATCGCTGTACCAGTTAATTGGGAAGTTGCTGCATCGGTGAAACGGGAAGCCAGTTTTTCGGCAGTGAGTAATGCGATGGCTTCATCGCGTGAAAAGATGACAGGCGGAAGCCGATACCCCTCCATCATAGAAAAGCCTTTCCCCTCCTGTGTTATCACGGGTATTCCAGCACTTTCGAGGGTCCTGATATCACGGTAAATGGTCCGTGTACTGACCGAAAACCTTTGCGCCAATTCACTGGCCGTCAATATCCGTTTCGTTTGAAGCGAAGTAAGCAAAGCCACCAGTCTTGAAATCCGGCTTACATCTGCGTCAATCATGCATCAGCTTTTTTCCACTGGATAATCTTCGGCTTGATTTTCAGCCCGGCACATTCGACTATTTCGCTGAGGCGCTTTTGACGCGTCTCGGGCCGCCTGGCTAACACCAGCCATTGCAATAGATTACGCCGGTCTGATTTACTTAAGGCTAAGAAAAAAGCATTTGCCTGCGGATTTTTAGTGAGCTCGTTCTGGAGATCATCGGGAATAATCATTTCTTGTGCCTGATCCAGAATTGTCCATGAGCCGTTGCCTTTCGCAACTTTAATCACCTGAAAACCGGCCTCTGTCATCCGCCCTTCATGGATGAGCCGCTCGATCTTGGCCTTATTGATTCTGGACCAGGTGCTGTTCGGTTTCCTTCGCGTAAAAAACTGCATATACCGCTCATTATCGATTTGCCTGGACAAACTGTCGATCCAGCCGAAACAAAGCGCTTCATCTACCGCATCGCTCCATGTAAGCATCCGGCCGTTTTCATTTTTTTTGTAGTAGATCAGCCAGACCGATTTTTCCTGAGAATGGTTTTTCTCCAACCAATCTCTCCATTCTTTTCTGTCTGCAGGGCAAAAACTGCCGGGGTTATGGTCTGCCATAATGAATCAAAAGCCGTTTATGTTTTTGATGCAAAAAAATGAAGTGGTGTGACAACAGTATGTCAATACCCATCCGGAAAATTTACCTCGCTGGTGCGGATTCCCCAATAGAGCGCATGGAAAAACCATCGAACGGGTGTGAAAAAAGATATCTTAAGTTTTTAACAATGCAGAGGAGATTGTTTTGCATTCCAATATAATGCAGATGAAGTACGCTTGGCTACCATGCGTACTTCATCTGATTGGATCCTATTGATAACCTTGGTTCAGATTTTTCTCCACTACCGGCACCGGCCAAACGAATGCCTGCGAAGTATAGGGCGTGGAGCCCGGCCCACGGTCGCCGTTGCCGACTTCGGTTTTCAACGCACGCAGGTAGTCGATCCGGTCGCCCTCGCAGAACATCTCGATGAGCCGCTCGTCACTGATCATCTGCTCCGTAATGCTGGCATCGGTTACGTAGCTCGTAGACGATTCGAATGCCACGCCGGCCACGCGTGCGTCCCACGCGCGCTTACGCACAACGTTGAGGTCGGCGGCGGCTTGTTTTTTGTCCCCGGCCCTGAATGCACAAATGGCGCGCGTCAGGTACATTTCGGCCAGCCTTATTTGCGGCACATTGGTGTAGCCGGCGCCCGTGCCCCGTGCGGCTTTGTCGGCCACGATAGTGCGCCACGTCAGGTTCACGCGGGTTTCGTAGAAGCGCCCAGGTACGCGCTGCGCGGCGGGCACATTGGCCGGCTCGCGCACGAAGCAGAGCTGGGTGAAGCGTTTGTCGCGTTTCGCGGCCATGCCGATCGTCGTGTCGGCCTTTGGATTCTGCATCCAGCCGATCCGTTTCAGGGTCTGGTAGTCCATATGGGTTGCCGTCCAGGTGCACACCGTTTTCTGGAACATATTATCGAAGCAGGTCGAATGCAGGTTTTGCTTGCCGTAAGTGATGTCGTAGCTCGGAATGTACATGATCGTTTCCTTCCCGCGTGCCAGTGTGCTTTTGTTGAATGCCTGGATCGGGTCTTCGCTCAGGTCGTAATCGCCTCCGTTCTTGTCGATCACGAACGATGCGAATTCGAGGGCTTTCGGGTAGTTGCCCATCGCGAAATGCGCGCGCGACAGCATGGCCGCAGCCGCGAATTTGTTGGCACGGCCAGCCTGGTAGGAAGCATGCATTTTGCCGGCCAGGAACCGCTCCGGCAATAGTTGCTGCGCCTTCCCAAAGTCGGACAGGATCTGGTCCCATATCTCCTGCACGGTGCCCATTTTGGGATTGGAAGCATCCTGGTAGTCGGCAGCTTTCTTCACGCGGAGCGGTATTTGCTTCGTGTCGTTCGGCCCGCCGGGCACGTAAGCGGTGCAAAAAGTAGTCGCCAGCATGTAATAGGCAAATCCGCGGATGAAATACAGCTCGCCCATAATGCGGTCGAGGTTATACTGCTTGTCCTCCGCCGTCGTGTTCGCGAACGGGTTCCCGCCGGCGTCGTCCACGAACTGAATGGCGTCGTTCACAGACGAAATTGCGTTGTAGGAAGTGTTGAAAATGTCGTCCGTCCAGGCTTTGTTGGCCTCGGTGTCGCGGTACCAGCCCCAGGTTCCGTCGCCGGGTGTGGCCCAGGCCACGTCGTCGGCGACTGCGTTTTTGTATAGATACCAATAGTTATACACGTTGCCCCAGTCACCTTTCGCGAAAAGCAACGCATAAGGGCCCACTACCGCCCGGTCGAATTCGCCGAGCTTGGTCCACGGGCTTTGGACGGGCCTTTCCAGTTCGAAGAAACCTTCGTTTTTACAAGCGCTTACCTGCAAGATCAGCGCTGTGAGAAGTAATATCTTTTTCATATCCGATGATTTAAAATTTGATGGACGCGCCAACCGTGGCGGAAAACAGCTGGGGCAAATCCCATTGATACACCGTCGACTGGCCTTCCGGGTCCCATCCGGGATATTGTGTGAAGGTGTACAGGTTTTCGAGCGTAGCGTAAATGCGCAGGTTCTGGAACAATTTGCGCTGCTCGCGCCGCGGCACCGAATAGCCGAGCGATATAGATTTGATTTTCACAAAATCACCTTTGTATAAAAACTGGTCGGTGTAAATGCGCGGGTCACCCAGCCCTACAATGGAGCCGTCTTCCATTTTGACATTGCCTTTCCAGGTCAGGCGCTGATATTTGGCCAAATCGCCGGGCTTTCGCCAGTAGTTGTCGTACACTTCCTGCAGCTGCTCGCCGTTGGAATTCTGGACCACAATGTCGCGCATGAAGGTGTCGTAAATGTAGTTGCCGCCCGAAAACGTCACCAGAAAGCTGCAATCGAAAGATTTGTAGTTGAACCGGTTGGTAATGCCCCCGTAAAACTTCGGAATGCCGTTTTTGCCTTTGTGGTGGAACAAATTGGCATTTGCATTAGCGCTGTTCGCTGTGAGCAGTACCTCCCGGCCCTCGGCGTCTTTCAAACGGCGGGTTTCGCCGGTTTGCGTGTAATATTCCTTATCAAGCGCATGGATCTGCGAAATACCGGTTTTCGGGTCCACACCGGCAAAGTCGGCGAGGTAATAGTCGCGTACCGGATAGCCCACCTTGGAAATAAACGGCAGCACCGCCATACCCGTCCCGGTCTGGTCTACCTGCGGCGTGAGTTTTTTCACCTCATTACGGTTAAATGCGAGGTTCAGCGATGTCTGCCATTTCAGGTCGCGTGCTTTCAGGTTTGAGGAGGTGACGTTCAGTTCGATCCCGTTGTTGACCAAATCCCCGATATTCCCCCAAATGGAGCTGATTCCAGACGATGTCGGTAACGTGCTCGCCAGCAGCAGGTCCTTCACGTATTTGTTGTAATAGGCCAGCGAACCGTTGATGCGGTTGCCGAAAAAGCCGAAGTCGACGCCCGCATCGAAATTGTTGGTGGTTTCCCATGACAGCGTTTTCACACCGATGGAAGTGAGTACCGTGCCATTGGTAGCCAGCACATCCGAGCTCCCGTAGGCATAACCGGTGGCATAATTGGACACGTCGAGATTGGCCGGAATGCCCGCATTGCCCGTTTGTCCATAGCTTCCACGGAGTTTGATAAAATGGTTTCTGCCAAAATCACCCATAAAGGCCTCGTCGGAAATAATCCAGCCGGCCGAAAAGGCCAGGAAGGTGCCCCACCGGTAATTGGGAGTAAACACCGACGAACCATCGCGGCGAACGCTGACACCCGCCAGATATTTGTCTTTGAACTTGTAATTGGCCCGGCCGAAATAAGCCAGCAGGTAACGCTCCCCATTCAGGCCCGAAAACATGGTGGTGAGGTTGGCCGGCGTACCCAGCTGCGGGTAAGTGCCCACGAGGTTCTGTCCTTCCATGCTGCGGTACCATGACGTGGAGCGTTGCGATTCCACCCCGCCGACGAGGTTCAGCGCGTGATCGCCGAAGCTTTTATCATAGGTCAGGAAAAGATTATAATTGATATTCTTGGATGTGGAAGCATTGTCCTGCGCCATGGAGCCGTTGGACCGGATCGCGTCCGAAACCCAAAAATTGCGATTGGCCTGCACAAAATCCATTGAAAGCTGTGTCCGGGCCGAGAGTCCTTCCAGGAACGGGAAGCGGTATTCGGCGTAAACATCGGTGAGAACGCGGTACATGTCCAGCTGCTCCACCATGTTGGCGGGGTCACTGCTCGCACGCGGGTTGCCGGTATAGGGATTGTAATATAATGCAGGATTTCGCAGACTGTAAACCGGTTCGAAAGGCACGGTAGTGGCGTTCACAAAACTGAAACCGCCATTGGTGCCGCTTTTATTGCCGTCCTCGCTGGCCGTGCCGTTTTTCCCCCGGTTACCTTTCGACATGGACAGGTTGATCTTCGTGCCGATGTCCAGCCGGGGAAGCGGTTTCAGGTCGATGTTCGCCCGCACGCCGATGCGTTGGAGGTCCTCGTTCGTCATCACACTCTTATCCTTCCGGTAATTGCCGGAAACGTAGTATTTGGTGATCTTGTCGCCGCCCATCACCGATAGGTTCGCGTTATGAAAACTGCCTGTGCGGGTCACTTCTTTACGCCAGTCGGTGTGCGTGGATTCGGCCTGCTCGCGGGTGAGGAATTCGGTGGCAAAGGGTTTCCCGGAATAAAAATCGCTCATTTCAAACGGCCCGAGCCCATAGGCTTGTTTGGACTCGTCCTTCATTTGAAACCATTGTTTGGTATCCAGAAACTGCACTTGCTGGAAAGGCAGCTGCGAAATGCCCGTGCTGTAATCGAGATTGACCGACGCCTTGCCCGTTGCACCTGATTTGGTGGTGACCATGATCACCCCATTGGACCCGCGCGAACCATAAATGGACGTCGCCGCGGCGTCTTTGAGGACCTGAATGGATTCAATATCGGACTGATTGATGAGCGCCATCGGCGACTGCGCCGCCGAGCCGTTGTTGCCAATCGTCACGTCGGTGAGGATAGGAACGCCGTCAATGATCCAGAGTGGGCTCGTACCGGCGCTGATGGAGCTCAGGCCGCGGATGGTAATGTTTACCGCCGCCCCCAGCCGGCCGGACGACGACTGCACGCTCACGCCCGAAGCCTGTCCCTGCATTAATGCGCTGAAATTGGTCGAGCCCGATGACGTTTCGAGCACTTCCGATTTGATCGTCGAAATGCTGCCGATCACATCCTTCCGTTTTTGTGAGCCATATCCTACGACGACCACGTCTTCCAGTGATTTCTCATTGACTTTCAGTGAAATATCCAGTATCCGGCGCGTGCCTATCACCTCTTCCTGTGAAATATAGCCCACGAATGAAAAGATGAGCACCGCCTGCTCGTCGGGCACATCGAGCTGGAATGCGCCGGCGGCGTCGGAAGTCGTGCCTTTCTGGGTACCTTTTAAAACAATGCTCACGCCGGGCAGCGTTGCGCCTGTCGGGTCGGTCACTTTTCCGCTGATTTTCAGGTCGGCGTCGATCATCGTTTCGCCGGATTCGGTTGGTGGCGGCAACTTTTCGGTTTTATCGAGCACGATCTGCCGGCCCGAAACTTCCCACGTGAGATGCAGCGGACGGAGCAGTTTTTCGAGCACTTCGCCCACCGTCGCGTTCGTGAGCTGGAGAGTTACGCGCCGCTCGCTGTCGATCACGCGCGAGCTGTACACAAATTTCACTTTGGAGCTCTTTTCTACCACCTGCAAAGCATTCCGGATCTTCTGATCGACGATCCTTACGCTGACGGTCTGGCCGAGAATATCCTGCGCATCCGTGGTGCCGGCGGAAGCCAGCCCGGCAAAAACGGCGAACAGTAGAAGCTGGTAAAAGGTAAGTTTCATAGTAGTCCACAGCAGCTGTTGTAATCGTTGCTTTCTTTGCATACTTTCGTTTTGTTAAAATTTGAGAAGTTTTGACATGCTGATCCGGTTCATCTGCCAGGATGAAAAGGATCTTCGGGCCGGCAAAGCGACAACTTTGCCGGCTTTCTTTTTTGTTCATGATAATCGGATGGTCAGCGTTTCATAGGCATCGGGTTCAGGGTTGAAATGGAAGTTGTGGTTAAAAGGGCGGTCATTTTGTTCAATCGCAGCCTTTGCCGGTGACTACGATCTTTCCGCCCACGGTTTCGTAGCCCGCCCGCACGGCCTTGCACAGCAGTTTCAGTTTCTCATTCAGCGGCTCGCCCGTCAGCGAGGCGGTGACGGGGCATTTGCCGATAACGGTGGAGTCATATACGATTGTGATGCCGTATGCTTTTTCCAGTTCCGTAAAAATTTCGCCCACCGGTTTTTCTTCGTACTCAAATGTCATGACTTCCTCTGCAACGGGCTGTTCCGTTTGCGTGCGGGCGTCCATGCGCAGAATGCGGTCACCCGCGTAGACGGCTTGCTGGTTTGCGGATAGCAGCAGCCCTTTAAGCGATCGGTCAGCGTGCGCGGTTTTTACATCTTTACCAGTGGCCTCGTACACCGAAACCAGCCCGGTGTTCACCGACACGCTGATCTGCTGCCGGGGATAGGCCCGTATGTTGAAACTCGTGCCTAATACTTTGGTAATGATTTGGTTGGCGTGCACGTAAAAAGGTTTTTCAGGATTGCGCGCGATCTCGAAAAAGCCTTCGCCGGTCAGGTACACCTCGCGTGATATCTTGTCGAATGCCGTCGGGTAGGAGAGCATGCTGCCTTTTTTGAGGATCACCGAGCTCCCGTCGGGCAGGTTCACAAGCCGTACGGTCTTTGTCATGTTTTTGACTTCAATGAGATCATACTTTTCTGCGGCACGAGCTACGAGGTGCGTGTAGGACTCCTGCGGAAGCCTGTTTTCTCGCATCAAAAACCATCCCGAAAGCACCAGCAGCCCGCTTATACAGGCCGCAACAACCCATTTCGGGAAGTACTGCCAAATGGTCTGCCGCACCGGCTCCACCCGGTCGATCTCGCTGAAAATGGAGTCCTTCAATGCGCCCAGTTCGGCCTCGGTAATTTCGGGTCCGGGCAGATTTTGCGTGATCAGCACGAGCTGTCGCGCGGTCTCCACAGCCGGGCGTTTGAACGGGTAGGTTTCGAGCCAGTTTTGCCAGAAAGTTTCAGCGGCTATATCCGTCGATTTGACCCAATGAATGAAAAAATCATCGCGGGCGAAATCCTCCGGTTCGTAATCCAGGTAATTTGTCATTGGTATTTAAATGGGAAATATTTGCCCTTTTGATATACAGATGACGGCCTCCGGGTTTTACTACCAAAGTAAAATGCAGTTTTTTTAGAAAATTTTCTCAAACAGCCCCTGGCAGAGCAGGAAGCAGAGGACGAGGTTCTTGCGCAGCTTGGTCAATGCGTTTTGGAGCGTGTTGGCGACGGTTTGTTCGCGCAGTTCCAGCATGGCGGCAATCTCCCTGATTTTGAGGTCCGAGAAATATTTAAGAGAAATTATTTCGCGCTCGCGATCGGAGAGCACGCTGAGCGATTGCGACAGACGACGACTACGCTGGCTTTCGGTTTCGCTCACCACCCAGTCGGTCTCGGGCGAAGGTTGCGCGTCGATGATGGTTTCCCATTCGCCGGGCGCGATCGGGCGGGCGGCAGCCATTTGTTTGAGCAACACGCGGCGGAGGCTTCGGAGAAGGTAGAACTTAACCTGTACGCGCGGGGCGAGGTTGGCCCGGTACAGCCATATGTCCACAAATACGTCCTGGATGGCATCTTTGGCCATTGTTTTACTGTTGCAGACCCGATAGCCGTACACAAGCAGCTGCCGCGCGTAGGCGTCAAAAAGCGCACCCAGCGCATTCCTGTCGCCTTCGATGATGGCGGTCCAGCGCCGCTGATCTTCGGCAGCATCCTCTTTTTTGTATTGATATCCTTGCATGTGCGTTGCCCAACCAAAAGTTTTGGTAGTTGGATAAGACGAAAATGCGGAATTCTACCGCTTTCCCAGCGCATCTGTCCCTCATTGGGCGGGAAGCCGTGCGGATCAAGTTGCAGCAGTTTTTATTAAATGGTTAAACATTGACATGGTAAGCGCTTACATTTAAGTAATTTAACTTGAATGGTAAGGTACTTATGCTCAGACCGTCGTGTTACATATTTCCGCTTATTTGTCTTCTCGGCATGGCTTCCAACGCCATTGCCCGAACGCGGATCGACAGTGTGCTGGTGCAGGGGAAAACGGTCTCGTTCAAGGTGGGGGATCGGCTGCATTTTGGTGCTTCCGACGATGATCTTACATTTATTTTTTCTTCCGAAAACAGTACGCATTACCGGTACCGGTTGCAGGGTTTTGACAATGCCTGGATCACCAGCCGGTATCCGGTAGCCAGGTACACCAACCTGAAAGGCGGGAATTACGAATTGGTAGTGGAAAGCACAGCGGGTAATGCGTTGCCCGGACGCGCCTCCCTCGCATTCTCCGTCGAGCGCGGGCTTACCGAGGAATGGTGGTTCATTCCGATGGTGATAGCTTATGTGCTCCTGCTGCTGGGCACGCTGATGTATCTTTTCTTTTTGTATCATTTTAAACAAAATCTGAAAGTACAGGCGATGCGCAACCGCATTGCCGCCGACCTGCACGATGAGGTAGGGGCTACGCTGAGCAGCATTGCCATGGCTACGAATATGGTGCAGCGTAAGCTCGGCGATGCCGTGGAGGTGCACGACCTGCTCGCCAACATCCAGTCCGATTCCGAAGATACGATCCACATGATCCGCGACACGGTGTGGACGATCAATCCCGACAATGATGCGCCGGAGAAGCTGTTCGAGAAAATGCGCTCGATGGCTTTTCAGATGCTGGCCGTGCGCGAAATCCGGGTGGAGTTCGAGAATACGGTCCGGAATGTGAACAGGCTCAAAATCAGCGTAGACCAGCGGCGCAATGTGTACCTGATGTTTAAGGAGGCGTTGAACAACATTGCCCGGCATTCGGCGGCACGGAATGTGACGGTGCGGATCAGCGAGTCGGCGGAGGGCGTTCTCATTGCCATGGAGGACGACGGCGGCGGCTTCGACCCCGATAAGCCGGTGGAAGGCAATGGTCTGCGCAACTTCCGCAACCGCGCAGCCGGCAGTTTCATCGATTTCGCCATTGACTCGGCGCCGGGAAAGGGAACCCGCATTTCGATGGTCGTGCCTGAGCTCTGACCGAAAAACCACCAGAATTGCGGGGTAGGATTTAGCCTGCCGATCGGGATTTTTACAGCTCAAATAACATTGCACGCCATGATACGGATTGTTCTATTTGAGGATAACAAAAGTTTCAGGCAAAACCTGGGGCTGTTCCTGACCGGCTCGGACGAGGTGAACCTGGTAGGATCTTACGAAGACGCCAATGAGGCGGAAGCCAGAGTGCGGCGGCTCAAACCGGACGTCGTGCTGATGGACATTCAGATGCCCGGCATTTCGGGCATAGATGCCATGAAGCTCATCAAAGCCGCGAGCCCGGAGGTGAAGGTGCTTATTCAGACCGTTTTTGACGATGATTACCGTGTGTTTGCGGCCATTTGCGGAGGCGCGTCGGGTTACGTTCTCAAAAATCCCGACCCGGAACTGATTCTCCAAGCCGTGCGTGACGTGGCAGGCGGAGGCGCGCATATGTCGCCGGCGATCGCGGCAAAGGTTTTTGCGATGTTTCAGCACCAGTTTGTGAAAGCACAGCCGACCTACGTGGAGCTTACCGACCGCGAGCGTGAGGTGCTGGGGTGCATGGTGAAGGGAATGAGCTACAAAATGATTGCCGAAGCCTGCTTTTTGAGCTACCATACGGTGCATTGGCATGTCAGGAATATTTATGAAAAGCTCCACGTGAACTCCGCGCCGGAAGCGGTGGCGAAGGCGATCAATGGAAAGTTAGTATAAACCATAAACACCTCAAACATGAGCAAGAAACATATTGTCGGCCCGAAAATAACGGAAGTTGCCATGGCGGAGAACCCGCAACTTGCGCGATTTGAAGCGCAAATCCGTGAAAAAATGAAGAAAGACTGGGAAGTGCTGACCTATTGGAACGGCACTACTCCGAAAGTTATCCGTATCCCGAAAGAAGAGCTGGAAAATGCATTGGATGCGGGGTTCAATTGCCTGGAAGTAGCTGTTAAAAACATCACTGATCCTGCCCTGGTTGAATTTGAGCACAGTTATACCAAAAGAAGGCTCATCCTTACCAAGAAGCCGCTTCCATTGTCGGGAAACCTGGAAGTGACCGATCTCCGCGCCATTGCCATTAGCGACAGTTTTGCAGCGAATTATGACCGGGTTACATTTGTTTGCCGGCTGAATGAATTGAAACGGGCCCCTTTCACCAGCGCCTATTTTTACACGCTCTGCAAGGTGGGGGCAAACATCGTTTTGTATATCGATTTTTTCAAAGGTAGTATTTTCAACGGTTCTGCTACAAAAGGCGTTAAAGTCCCTTCTTCATCCTAAGCCATACCCTATGAGTCCGGAAGAGGAATTTTACAACAAGCTTTTCATTCAGTTCGGGCAGGTTACGGTCGCCGCGATGTTCCTTCCGGTCATCGTGGCGCTGGTGCATTACAAGCGACTCAACCGGCCGGCCCGGATATTTTTCTGCTACCTCATCGTCGCGATCCTGGCCAATTTGCTCGAACAGGCGTTTATCTGGTCGGTAAACCACCAGACCGATTTCTGGATGCCTTTCCTCACGAGATGGGGGATAGGGGACACCAACTTCCTGGGCATTCTCTCGTATCTGAACGATTTCATTTTGCTGGGCTGGTTTTTCAGCGAGGCCATTGCCGCACCGGCGTTCGGTACATGGATAAGGCGGGCGGCTGCATTGTTCGCCGTTTTCGCGGTGATTGATTACATCTGGATCACGGGCTACAATGTTACCGGTGTGCTTACCCCCACGCTCGACGGTTTTTTTGCTTCCATACTGCCGCTGATGCTGCTCGGCTACATGGTCCGCCGTGATCACAGGGTTTCCATTTACAAAATCCCCTATTTCTGGTTTTGCTGTGGGTTAATAGTCGCCCATTTGCTCGCATTGCTGTTTTTTATGGCTGGGGAAAAGATTTACGACACTGATTTTAAACTCTACGTACAGCTCTACCTCACGGGCAATGTGCTGAATATCATCGCGCAGCTGCTTTATGCGGTCGGGTTCCGGCGTGCACGGATGCTGCGCTACCTGTGAGGCAGCATGTAGGAACAATACCACCACATTTGGCGGGTACGGCCAGGGCATTTAATGCGGAACTTTGAATCGTCGGTAACGGCATTTCAACCATTCTGTTTCACAATTAAACCTTAAAGGCCATGTCTGAAATCAAAATGTCGCAGGTGATGGAGTTGAACGATCCCAAACTCCTCAAAATCGCAACGCGTATCATACGCGAAGTGGAACTGGCTGCCGAAAAAGTAGCGGTCAATTTTACTCAGAAAGCCAGGTATCCCATTTCAGCGGATGCCGATTCGTTCGAAAACGTGCTCAAATCGCGTTTTGAAACACTGCCGGCCGCAGCCAAACAAAAAGCATCGGCGAAAGCATCGGCCAGCATTGCCTCCGCCAGCAACCTGAGAAGCAGACGTTTCGGCGATCTGGCGGGCATCAAGCTCGATACCGCCACATCCATCGACAGCCAGGTAAAAGCCATTGCTTTCCCCCCGGCGCTGAAATTCACACCAGCCGAAATCGCGAATATCAATAACGTGTTCGCCGTGGAGGCCGTCAGCGCCTCGGCAACACCCGTTACCAGCAAGCTCGCCTTGCGGATCCACCGCGTGAAATGCGTGGACGAAACCGGCAACTGGTTGCAGGAACGCGCCGGCGACGACGAGATAGACCTTGGCGGAACGAGCGTGGATGAAACGGGCGATACCGGGAAAATCTTCAAGTTCCGGGTTAACAGTAGCTTCGACGATGGTGAGGTTACCACCTATAACCCGCCCCGCCAGTTTACGTTCTTCAACCTGACGGAAGGCAACACATTCCCGAAAAGCTACATTGTGACGCTCGTGTTGTCAGAAGCGGATATGGGCGGTTTTCCGGAGTTCATCAACAAGCTGTTCGACCTGGTGAAAGCAAAAGTGAAAAAAGCGATCGAGGACGCAGGACTGGTTTTCGGCGCGGTAATGGGCGCGGTACTGGCGCGCGTGATCGGATATGTGGTTGACCGCATTTGCACGCTGATCATCGACATCTGGAATGACGATGTGTTTACCCCGCTTAGCGTATCGATCTCCATCCCGTCGCTTTCGACCCGCTGGAACGGCAGAACCGACAGTCCCGAGCAGATCCTGCGCTTCAAAGGCCACGGTGGCGAGTACCATCTTACTTATGACTGGCAGTTATTTGCCTGATAAGCATTTTGGTGGTGTAAAACGGCCTGCACTTTTAGCGCAGGCCATTTTGATATTATGCCTCGCGCAGGGAACAGGATTTTACGATGCCTTTTCCTCTCAAGATCATCGTACAATTTGCTTTTGGGGATGTTTATTTGCAGACATGCCGTGTTTACAGGAAGAATGTCTCTGGCAGAGAGGTAGCGGTAAAATGTGTATTAGCGTGAAATGATGTTTTGTTTCATCGGTGTCTATATGGGGCGGCGGATTCGCCAATTTATTTCGTGTTAGGAAATAGTCAAATCCAGGACAGCAGACAGGAAACCTGTCCGCTGTCCGCATAATACTCAAGTAGCATGTGCTGTCACTATGGATTTTGAGTCAGATTCTTGTTTTGGTCTATTTCTGTTTGCGGAATAAAGAACACCACCCTGGGGTCGGTTGGCAACACAGTCTGACGTATATCCGTAGTAGGAGTGTTGTTTTGCGAGTGAGTTCCCGGATAGTTGCGCACCATTGGACGTTCGTTACGGAACAAATCGTAAACACGATGTCCTTCAAATGCCAATTCCAGGAAACGTTCTTCCAGCACTACATCCAGAATCGTCTTACCAGCGGCCGCCATGCTGGCTGTGGTATATAAAGCTGTTCCCGACAGCCCGGCCCGGGTACGAATCAGGTTCACATCGGCCAGCGCGTCGGCAACCTTTCCGAGTTTTGCATTTGCCTCTGCCCTGACCAGGTGTATATCAGCCAGACGGAGATATACAGGGGAAGACGCATTGATCACATTGTCCTGCAGGGTATACTTGTTGATATAGTACATTGGCGTGGCAGGCGTCAGCTTTTTGTTGGTCTGCAACACTCCATTCAGAACATAAGGGGTAACAAAGGATTTCCTTAAATCTTCCGGGTGCTGGCCAAGTAAGTCGACATACTTTTGAGAAGCGTACAATTCGGCCCATCCGCTTACGCCCTGCGCCAGCGGAGCGCCTGATCTGTCGGAGCTGATATACATGGTGCTGATCCCGGCAATCTGAACGCTGGTATGGCGAACCGCGAAAATTGTTTCCGTATTGTTTTCGGGGACAAGCCTGAAATAGTTGGGGAAATTGGAAGACGACAGCAAGGTGTACCGCCCGCTTTCGATGACCATGTTGGCATATTTCAATGCATTTGCGTTATCACCTTTGAATAAGTAGACCTTGGCGAGCAATGCATAGGCAACCTCTTTGGAGGCGTAAATATTTGATTTCTTCACGGTCATCAGATCTGCGGCCTGCAAAAGGTCGGCAATCACAAAATCATACACTTCTTTTACCGTCGATCGTGGCAAAGCAGTGACAGCATTGTCATCAAGCCCGTCACGCAAAATAGGCACACCGGGATTTTCTCCATTTTTCTGAGGATATGGCCTTCCAAACATTCTGACCATATTGAAGTGGGCCATCGCGCGCAGGTACATATTTTCCCCTTTCAGCTGGCGCAGCTCGACCGAGGCGTCGTTTGACACAAAACCGATTACCTTATTGGTTGCGGCAATCACCTTGTAGCACTGGCTCCAATAGGCCGTTGCATGCGTAGAGGTGTTGATATGGGTGTACCGGTAAATCCGGGTGAAGTCGTTGGATGAAATCTGCCCCTGCGCGATCTCGTCACTAGGGTACTCCATCATAACATGACCGCTGTACGTATAATTGGCTTTATTCAAAAAAGCATATGTGCCGATTGTCACAGTCTGTACATCCGATTCGTTGGCCAGCGCAGTAGTTTCGTCAATGGAGGTAGTCGGATCGAAATATTGCTCACATGAAAGCATGGATACCAATCCGAGTGCCAATACTAATTTTGATTTTATGAATTTCATATCTCTGAAATATTACAATGTGAAATTGATACCAAAAAGCAGCTTGCGGCTGATCGGATATTTGATACTGGAAAGACCTGGCGTATCTTCAAAAGACATGGACGACTCAGGATCCGGACCGGTAAATTTGGTACCTGTCCATAGGTTATCCGCACTTACGAAAATGTTTGCGCGGGAGAATCCAATGCGTTTAACTGCGGCAACCGGGATGTCGTAGCCCAGGCGAACGTTACGCAAACGTATAAAACTGCCATCTTCCAGGTAGCGTGAGGAAGATTGATTAGAATCTTTGTTACCGCCTACGATCGGCTTTGGATGCGTTGCAATATCCCCCGGCTTTTCCCAGCGCGACCATTCTTTTGGCAGCACCATGTTGTTGTAGCTTTCGTACAGACCGTCGTTATCGAAGTAGAAGCGGCTTTCGTTATACACCCAGTTGCCGGACACAAAATTAAAGAACGCGGAGAATGTAAACCCTTTGTAAGACAATGTGTTGGTGATTCCTCCGGTGAATGTGGGATTGGTAGACTTACCGGTAAACTGACGTGACTGTGCCGTTTGAACAGAACTGTATGAATTGGTCAGCTCTTTTGTAACATTGCCACTGGCGTCTGTAACCACCTTCTCCCATTGCGGATCGCCGTTTTCGGGATTTACGCCTGCCCAGATCGGTAGATTGAATTCGCCCATGTCGTGTCCTGCTGCCAGCGGCAGACGGTTACCGGGACGGAAAGTCGCCGCGCCACCACTCAGTTCAAGGATTTTATTGCGGTTGAAAGCCATGTTCAAATTAGTTTCCCAGGTCAGCTGCTTGCCAGTCAGGTTATTTGAAGTCACACTGAATTCAATGCCCTTGTTCCGCACGGACCCGGCGTTTACCCAAACGTAGCTGTAACCCGTCGTGGCTGTCAGCGGTTTTTGATAAAGCAGGTCTTCCGATTTCTTGTTGTAAATATCCACTGCAAGGTCTACGCGGCCCCACAGGCTGACATCGATACCCACGTTTGAGGATTTGATCTTTTCCCAGGTAAGGTCAGGATTTCCTTTTTGAAAAGGGGAAGCACCTGGAATTCCTGCGTAGCTGGCATCTTGTGAAATCGTATAAAGTCCCAATGAGGCAAAGTTCGGTATGGAAGCATTTCCGACAATTCCGTGGCTTAAACGCAGTTTCGCGAAAGTCAGAACCTTATTGTTTTTCAGGAAATTTTCATTGCTAAGCACCCAGGAAGCGCCGAATTGATAGAAATTGGCACTTGAATTGTTCTTGCCAAACAGAGAAGAGAATTCATTTACCAGCGATCCCACCAAGAAATAGCGGTTATCGTAATTGTAATCAGCCTGGCCGAGAAACTTACGAAACGCAACTTGCTCGCTGTAACCCGTGGGCGAAACCAGAATATCCGTTGCGACCGACAACACATCCTGTCCTGCCGGCAGACCTTTTCCGGAAACGGTATTGTATGCATTAAAAGAGGTCTCCGCTTCGGCCACGCCCAACACCGTCAGGCTGTGCTTTCCAAATTCCTCGGAATAACGCACGCGATTGGAAGTCAGCAAACGGTAATTGTTGCTGTTATTATTATAAAGTTCGCCGCCATTAGCGCCTCCCTGTTTGGTGCGCCGGTCATAATAAGTGGCACCGGATCCGTTTCCAAATACTGCCCGATTATAGCTCGATAACGTGATTTTGTCTGTCAGATCGTAATCCAGGTTAACGTCGAGGCTGGTTCTCAGGCTCTTTGCATTGGCGAAGTTGTACTGGATCGAGTGTAGGAAGTTTTCGCGGTCCCGGCCTAGCCAGTTAGGGTAGGAGCGACCGTCCGTCGGTTCCCCATTTTCGTATGCGGGATCAAAAGGCAGGTTCACATAGGCATCATACAACGTATTGCTGTTTTGATAGTTATCTCTGGTGTACTGCGCATTGAAAAGCACCGCGCCCGTCAGCCTTTTGGTCAGTTGCGATTTGAGGTTGGTCCGAAAGTTGTATCCTGTCTTATCATTTTCAACAACCGTTCCCTGCTCTTTATAATAATTGCCGGAAACATAAAAAGTAGTTTTGTCCGAACCTCCCGAAAGCGAAACGTTATGATTATTGACAAATGCAGTGCGGAAAGCCTCGTTCCACCAGTTGGTGTTACGTTGTAAAACAGACTGATCTCTCGGATAGAAAGTGCTCTGAAAATCGTACAATTCCTGCGCATTCATCATCCGGAACTTGCCCATTGTAGCCTCCGCAAATCCAAATGTGTTGTTCACATTGATTTCCGTTTTGCCGGCTTTCCCCATTTTAGTATTGACGATGATCACTCCATTTGCGGCGCGTGAACCGTACAACCCAGTCGCGGCAACGTCTTTCAGGACGGTAACACTCTCCACATCCACCGGGTTATAGGTACCGTCGATATTACCATCGACCACGTACAAAGGTGAACTTCCCGCTGAAAGCGTACCGGATCCACGGATCACAACCCTTGCAGCGCTGGTAGGATCCCCCGAGCCGGTAGAAACAACCACGCCCGGAGCCTTTCCCTGCAACAGGTTTGGAAGTTCGTTGGACGTTACATCCCGGAGTTTCTTGCTGCTGATCGTAGATACTGCGCTTGATAAATAGCGCACTTTTTTGGCAGAATAACCTACCACTACCACCTCATCCAAACCTTTTGCGTCGGATTCCAGGACTACATTCAGATTCGTGGGACCGTCTATAATTACTTCTTTGCTGGCGTAGCCTATGAAGCTGAAAATGAGCGTGGTGCCGGGAGTTGTCAGGTTGATGCTGAACGTTCCGTCTAAACCGGTCGTGGTCCCCTTGTTGGTCCCTTTTTCGACTATGCTGACCCCGGGAAGATCTTCCTTGTCGTTGGAAACAACTTTTCCGGTTACGGTATAATCGAGCCGTTTCGAAGTACTTTTTAGCGCCCCTTTTGCATTCCCGCCGTGTACAGCTGCCAGTGAAGCCTGTAAGCTTCCGGTCAGCGAAACCGCTGCAAGCAGTGAGAGCTGCAGAAACTGTTTGTATTGATCTTTCATTTCAGGAACATTAAATTTGATGGGCATAATGCCCGTAGAAGTTTTCTAAGTGAGTAGTGCGGTGAAACCCTCAGAGGGTACTGGACAAGCGGGACCAAACTTTCTTGTGTTGCTTTCGTTGTTTTACTTCATGGGGATATGGTTTTGTGTTGACATAGAAATCCCTCCAGGAATGAAAGCTGGTCGTGACGCCGTTTCATTCCCAATCGATTATCATCAAGTATCAGGGAGGTGAACAAATGTATACACAAAATGTGTGCGCACACACTCAAAAATAAAAATTACTGAATTTTTCTGATCCAGAAGAAAATTTTCCTGTAATGTCGACTCGGGAAAGTTAATTTGCCTTTTTATTGATCTTGCGATAAGATTAGCCGGTATTTTTTTTAAATCGTGACTACGCTTCAGGCAATGTTAAAGGGATCAGGGTGGTGGTCAATTACTGAGTCGGTGGAATTGCTCATACTCCTTAGACTCACTGGATTTACAACCAGGTTGGAAAATTAAGATAGTTGCCGTCGGCAAATACGTCGGAATGGAAGCCGAAGGTTCCGGGTATGATTATTCGGAAAGTGATCCTGTTTAAATAAATACATTTTAAGTGCGTCAGACCTATCCGCGGGACTTTTTGTTTTTGAGGAATTTAGTCATCGGCGGTTACAACCAAATGTATGGGAATTACATCTTTCCCATGTATTCTAATTCACCTTAACGGATAGTATTATGAAAATCTCAAAATCAGTATTGCAGGCAGTCGCGATTGCGGTTACCGTCACTGCGCTTGCCACTGCTTGCACAGACAATTCTGTGGGCCCGAACGGCGAAAAAACGAGCAAAACCAAAACGATGGATAGCTGCCCTGCTTGCGGGATGGGTTGAGCCTGCACCTATGTCTGAAATCTACTCGTCAATCGCCTGTAATCTGGACGCCCATATTTTACAGGCGTCCTTACCATTATTTGAGCAGGAAAAGGTGGAGGCCATTGAGTGGTCTTTTGACACACTTTTCAGGTTCAACGAAATCCCGGGCTGGTTTACTGATCTGGTGAGCGAGTTCAGCCACCATAACCGACTGATAGGTCACGGCGTTTATTTTTCCTTGTTTTCTGGAAGATGGTTGCCCGAACAGCAGGAATGGCTTAGCAGGCTCGAAAAGTTATCTAACCAATTTCGGTTTGATCACATTACCGAGCATTTCGGTTTCATGACCGGAGAAGATTTCCACAAAGGTGCCCCTATCGGCATTCCCCTCTCTTCCCGGACGCTAGCGCTGGGAAAAGACCGCCTGCGACGGATCCAGGATGCATGTCACTGTCCGGTCGGACTGGAAAATCTGGCTTTTTCGTATTCGATCGATGAAGTCAGGAAACACGGGGATTTCCTGAATGAGCTGGTAGAAAGCGTAAATGGCTTCATCATTCTGGACCTTCATAACATTTACTGCCAGGTTCATAACTTCGACATTGCTTTCGAGGATATAATGAAGCTGTATCCGCTGAACAGGGTCAGGGAAATCCATATTTCAGGCGGTAGCTGGGACAATACTGTGGTAATCCCGGGCAAGCCCGTGAGGCGGGACACGCATGATGAATCTGTTCCGGAAGCGGTGTTTGAATTTTTGGGTAAAGCAATTCCGGAATGTCCCAATACGAAATTCGTGGTGTTGGAACAGATGGGTACTGCCCTTGACAGCCATGCAAGCCAGGCGGCTTTTCAATCTGATTTTCTTCGTATGGATCGCATTATCAAACCGCTTGCATCTAATTTTCTTCAAATACCGGCACATACATTCGCACCATTAGGAGGGTGTGCGAATGCCATTCCATTGGAAGATTCCGATTTATACCGGCAACAAGTCCAATTATCGCGCATCCTGGAAACGGCTGGAAGTGTAAGCGAAGCAAGAAGAATGCTGGTCTCCTCCGATTTGCATAACACTGCCTGGGAAGTTGAAAACTGGGCTCCATACATGCTTGAAACGGCCATGTCCATCGCGCAGAAATGGAAGAATGGTTTTGCCTGAAAGCGATGTTTTTCCGAAACCGTTTTAAGGCTCCTCGATCCCGGGGAAGCTTAGGTTCCTGGCTGTTAAGATGGATCGAGGCGATGCTCACCGTAGTCATCGTCGCACGGTCAGGACGGGAGCTATGACCTGGATTGAGCCTCATATCTTACCCGGGTGAAAGTCCAGAATGTTTTTTCATTGGTATCGTCCCTAACGACACGCGTCGGCAAAGGCCGCATTGCACAACGTTTGTTCCGGGACGATCTCCAGACCTGGATTTTTACTTCCCTTCGTATGCCTCTTGCAATTGAGCGATATCCAGCTTCTTCATGGGCAGAAAAGCTTGTGTAATCCGGTTAATTTGCTCGCGGGTGCCATTACTCATCATTTCTTCCATCACAGCAGGCGAGATCTGCCAGGACAGACCATACTGATCTTTGAGCCATCCGCACTGTTCGGCCTGGGGAACGGCTGATAATTTTTCCCAGTAGTAATCTATCTCGTTCTGGTCTGCGCAGTTTACAAGAAAGGAAATAGCTTCATTGAAATCGAAGTGGTGTTGATGTGCGCTGTCCATTGCGGCAAACCAGGTCTCCTCAAGCATAAAATCTGCAAACATAACCGTCCCTTCTTTATCTGGGAGCTGGTCTTTACCATAATGATATATTCCGCCGAGTTTCGAGTTCTTAAATACCGAGCGATAGAAATTGATCGCATCCTCTGCCTTGCCGCAGTTGTCTCCCACAAACAGAAGAGATGGTACTATCGGTGGTCTCGGTTCGCCTTCGGGATTTGTAAGGATCAACTGCCACGAAACGCCGTACTTGTCCTGTATCCAGCCGTAGCGCTCGCTAAAGGGGTATTTGTCAATAGGCATAAGCACGGTGCCACCTTCGGCGAGCTTGTTCCAAATCATATCAATTTTCTCCCTTGCATTTTTTTCCCGTGTTGCGGCCGGGCCGAATCGCAGCGGATCAAAGTTCACCATGAACGATACGGCAGGATTAAACTTAAAGAAAGGCCCTGCGCTGATGGCCATAAACTTTTGATTCCAGAGTTCAAAAGTTACCACATCGGTGTCACCGGACGGTGTATTTTCGAGCGTAGTTATGTCGGTAACCTTTGATTCGGGGAACACCGAAGCATAAAACGCTGCGGCTTCTTTGGCTTCCTTATCAAACCATAAATGCGGAATAATTTTTTGCGTAGCCATTCATTTAAATGTTGAATATGGTGGAAGAAATAATAATGTACATAGAACTCGTGACTGTTTACTCCCGACTCCATTTTTCCCGGCGCGCCAACTCGGCTTCACTTACTTTGTCCGGTACAAACGAGCCACACTTTACCTCACCATCGGGAACATAGCTCGTGAAAATCACACCCTTGGGCGAGACCTCGGTAGCCGTCACTTTCCATTGTTGCGCCTGTGTGCCTTCTTCAAAGAGTTTTTTTCCCTCACCGAGTGTGATAGGGTATGTCCAGGTATGCAGTATGTCTACGAGGTGATTGGACAGTAAGGTTTGCAGCAAACGACTGCTGCCCCACACCATCAGGTCAGGGCCGTCCTGTCCCTTTAACTTTTTCAACTCGTTAACCACATCCTTATCGATCAGGGTCGAATTTTTCCATGATAAATCAATGGGTGTTGTAGCGACCACATATTTGTTGACACGGTTGAGGATTTCACCGATGTCGTCATTTTGATTCGGCCAGTGCGCTGCAAATATTTCATAGGTACGGCGGCCAAGCAAGAGGTCAAAGGGCATGGACATGATCTTGCCAGGGTCATGGCTCATCTGCTCGCCCCAGAAAGGAAATTGCCAGCCACCCCATTTAAATCCATTCGAACGGTCTTCTTCGGGCCCACCTGGTGCCTGCAGTACACCGTCCATTGTCAAAAAGGTGGGAACAATAATTTTTCGCATAGCTGATTTTGTTTTGTTGATGAAACAAAGCTAGGAAGACTGATTTATTCAAACAGGGTGTGTTTGTGCCAATTGTAAAGGTGCATTGCGGCAAGGCTAAGAGATCCTGCTGTGAACCAGATCGAACCCATCCTTTTCATCAGCAAACGGAAACCCAGAAATTCCTGGAAGAAAACAATGTTCAGATCGAGTCCTGGGGCCCGTTTGCGGAAGAGAAAAACGGTTTGTTCCACAATGAGCTGTTACAGTCGATTGGCCAGAAATATAACAAATCGATCGCACAGGTCGTCGTGCGATGGCTGACGCAGCGCGGGGTTGTGGCGATCCCAAAATCAGTGCGTAAAGTGCGGATGGCAGAAAACTTGGACATCTTCGATTTTCAGCTAACTGCCGAGGATATGGACGCGATTAAAACATTGGATACCCATACCAGCAGTTTCTTCGATCACCGTGATCCGGCGATGGTGAAATGGCTGGGTGAAAGAAAACGCAACGCTTAATCATGCACATCAAAAAACAATGAAAATATCGAACATGAATAGATTACTCAAGGCGGCGCTGACCCTTGGCTTTACCTGTACTGAAACCCATGAACAGCGAATCGCTGCTTTTCCGAGCCATGCTGAACGGATAGCGTGCCCTTGTACGTAATTGTCTCCTCATCAACTTGTCTTGCCTCCCTGATTGCGAGAACAACATTGTATTCCGATCCGGAAAAGTACATATCAAAACCTTTCGAAGTCTTGACAGTCATCGTGTGGCCCAACGTCACACTTTTGCCGCCCTGAAGATAAACCCCTTTTTTTAGCGGATCTGCAGAGAAAATGTATTGCTCCTGGGAGAGGGGTACATTCCGCAGAGAGAAGAAGTATCCGGCATGTTTTTTATTGGAAGTGCGATCGGCAACCGCGGTGAATTTGCTTTGGGTTGTTTGCCAGGCATCATTGCCGACACCCGTGCAAATGGCATATGCCAGCAAAACTGTTAAAGAATACATGGTGCAATGGGATAACGTTAGAACTGGATAGCTGATTCGGTATTCTGTGGCGTGCCACAAGCGTTGGAAGAACGGTGATTCCTTTCCTGCAAACGGACAACAACAAACGTAAACATTGTCGCCAATTGCCTGATTAAGGTTTATGTACAAAAAGTGTACCGGAAGAATCAAAATCGTACATTGCCTTACGTTGGAACTACCTGCCGTTTCTGGATACTCACCTGTTGGCTAAGCCGATAGTTCGCTCATCGATAAATTTGTTCTGGTCATGAAATACATGATACGTTTGATAATTGCTCTTAGCCCGGTGGTCGCCCATGCACAACGCGCGACGATAGAAACATGTGGTTCGAAGCTGTATGAGACGCAAAGGAAAATTTACGCAAATGATATCTCCAGGAAGCTGGGTTTGAATTCATTGTCTAGCCGTTCCAATATAGCTTTGCGAAATGCCTGGAATGAGTGGGCGGACTGTGTTCACGGAAAAACGATTCCGAGCTTGGATTTTACTACGATTAATGGAAAACGATACAGCGACTCGAATTTGCGTGGGAAAATTCTAGTGATAAACTTTTGGTTCAAAGGGTGCGCTCCCTGTGTTTCTGAAATGCCGTCTTTAAATAAATTGCGGAACGAATTTCAAAATAAAGAGGTGGTATTTATAGGATTTGCTACCGATGCAGAAGAAGATTTAAAAGCGTTATATCTCAATTCCGGAAAATTTCTATTCGATATTGTCGCTAACTCGGGAAATATTGCTGGGAAATTTGTTTTTGACGGATATCCTACGACTTATATCGTAGACCAAAACAGGAAAATTGTGAAGGCCTGGACTGGTAACACCGTTGGTATGGGACAACCCTATGAGATTGCGAGGCCGATCATCATGCAACTCCTATCTCAACAGACTAAATAAGGTGCTTGGAACCGAGGATTGTTACCGGATGCTTCATCATGCGGTCATGTGAGGTTATTAAGATCAGGACCATTTTTATCTGTGCTTAAATATTTGCGATTCTGTTATTGTTCATCACGGGTCAATATACTCATGAGCACCTACATCACAGAGACAGCGGGGCCGGAATATCCTGCCTTTGCCGGTCGGCACGGGTCAATATGTCCCACCGTTATGAGGGCGACAAATCCGGGGAAACTCTGGCTCTGAATCAAGATTGTGGTGAATACATTTCAGTCAAACATCTTTTCAAATTCTAAATACGTGAGGGGTGACCAACATCTTCCGTAGCAGGTTGACCGGCAACTGTTATTTTGGGAGGAATTTAATTTGGCACAAGTCAAATACTTGATCTGGTCAGTTCACTGAAATGAATACAATTTTTCGAATTCGGGCGTTCAGTCGCTCCAAATTATCCAGATAGACACAGTCATCTTTAAAATGGGTGAATTTTAAAAACAGCCGGAAAAATTATCTCCGGTGAATCGAAATTTAGTAATTGGTAGAAACAAATAGAATTTAAAGGCGTAAATTTTAACTCCCATTTGATGGTCTCGCGGTATTGAATTAGAAGTCTAGATAAACCTCTATCTTTTTAAAATATGTACCGAAATGTAATCCTTCTCTATCATGCCCCGGCGAGTTTATTCCTGGTAGTTAGTTTTTTGTTTTACTCACCAACACTACTAGGGCAGGATCGGGTGGAGTATTTTCATAGTCCGTATGCAGTGCAATACGGGTACGGCTTAAAGGGTTCCCTTGAATGGTCTAAACTTGAGAAGCTATATTTCCGTCTGGGAGTCACTGCCGGTGTCGGCGTTCTCGCAGGGAAATGGATATATCCCTCACTAAATGCTGAGTTGAGCGTATATAGTGGTGGGATTGGAAGTTCCAAGCCGGGGAGGAGCGGTGGTAAATGGCTGGATTTGGAATCGGTCATATCCTATACGGCAACAGCAGGGTGGGCGCAGCGCCTGCGAAAGGAAAGCCGGTACGGGCCCGACAGGAGAAGTTATCCGTTATATTATTTCAATAATCAGAGTCTTCCGTCACTTCAGAACCCTTTTCGCTGGTCTGCATCTTTTGGTGGAAACATAGTTATTTTCCATACCCGGCAGAAGAACAAAATGCAGCGGGTGGGATTCGCAAATTTACATTTCGACCGTGTGCAGGTGAACTACGCGAACGACGGACCGTTTTTTAGGCCGCCATTTGGAGATTTATTTGACCGGTACTACACAGGAACCGGCTTCGTTGCCTTTCATGGAGACTTAAAATGGGATGTGAATATTGTGGAATTAAGTTATAATAAGTTTACAGGATACAGCCCGAGTTCGTACGAAATCAGCAATAAATTGGGCAGCAGCTATGTGTTTTACAAGGATGAGAAAGAGAACTTTTATAATAAATCCAATTTTCAGCTGAATGTGGGTAATATCGCCAAACATTGGGGACTTACCGGTGTTATCTACAATTATCCCTGGTCCGATGTGCAGCATACGATCCATAGCAAGAGCTATTACACACTCCATCTTGTCACGTATGACGGCACCATAGCGGCAGGGCCGTTACTCTATTTTCAGCAAGCAAGAATTGGGCAACAATGAAGAACATCATAATTTTAATCGGAATCAGCATTTTGTTTTCATCTTGTCGCATCGCGTATGATCCTGTCTCGATGGATCAAAACCGCCTGAATTTATTCAATGCGACAACGATAGATTCCACTTTTCTGCTTTTTATCAAAACCATCTGCAAAACAAACGAAAATGGCATTAATCAGCCGTGTGATTGCTATGAGCTTAGTACGGATTCGGTTAGTGTAATTGAAGCGGAGTTTATGTTTTTGTCTGCGAAAAGAAAGGAAGCGATAGTGATCAATTACTTGAAAGACAGGACACAAAAATTTTACAACAAATCGCGGCTTAGGTTTGATCTGTTACCGGGCGGTGATGATACGCTAAACATTGCACGTATTAATCAGATAAGATTTGGGACCTACGATGAAGAACGGCAGGAAATATCCTTTGAGACCACTTCTAAGAATCCTGAAAAGCACATTTGGGAATTGAAAATTACTGAACGTATTCTATCCGTTGAATCGGTTTCGGTAGAGGTTCCGGACGGGTTTGACTTGAAATCGACAGACTTGTCACTGGCGCTGATGCCAAGATTTTTCCCCTCGAATAGTTTTGAGATCATTTTTCGGGAGCCTGTCCGAAGTTCAAGGAGTAAACCAAATACGAACCCCGTTACACCGTTGAGTAAAAACACGATCTATGTGGATACAACCGGAAATGACGTCTATTTTCATTTTGATTCCGCCGTGATTAGGACAAAAAACACTGTCAGATTTAAATCTAACCGTTTGTACTCGTATTTCATTAACAAACCTGCTCCGTCGGAAGATTTTAGAAAGAATAAAATGGTGAAGTGAATCAAAAATATATTCCAGTCGGGAGTATATTTTTAAGGATCGGTTCTACAATTAACAGACCAGTTTGTTTTGATATGTATCTTTTCAAACATTCATGCCAACAATTTTCCGATACTTATTTTTTGCTATAAACACCCGAACCTCAAATTAATACATTTGGTGTAAAATATTTCTTTCGTATCAATTCAATTGAAACCCTCAATTATCATAAAAAATTATGGAAAATATGAGCCTGTCTATTCTGGAATTTGACCCGACGAAGAATAAGATTTTCAAAAAAAAACGACTTACCGACGGGTTGTCTGTTTCCGTTCAGATCGAAAATACACTATGGGTTACCAATGATGAAACTGTAAGCTTGGAGCGCCTCTCATTTCAGAACAGAGACGGTCAGGGGAATTATCACTTCGGCGAGCATATGCAGTTTCCGTTGTCGGAATATTTAACGCTTCCAATTGTCTCAAATGAAGAAGGAAAACCGGAAGAAATAGATATTGAAGGACTCGATTGTAAGGACGGCTACCTATGGCTGGTAGGCTCCCATAGTGCAAAACGTGAAAAAGCAGATCGTAAAGATCGGGAGACGAATGAGGAGAGGTTGGAAAAGTTGCTTGAAGTGACCAGAAAAGGCAATCGTTTTCTGATTGCGAAGATTCCAGTGGTAAGGGAAAATGAAACCTACGTGCTTAAAAAAACAGTGGAGGAGGATGGTAAAATGATACGTGTTGCCAGGCAATTGGAAGGTGATATGGAAGATAACAAACTTACCGAAGCATTAAGAAGAGATCCTCTTCTCAAAATGTTTATGGATATCCCGGGGAAGGACAATGGTTTCGACATTGAAGGCCTGGCGGTTGCCGGTGACAAGGTATTTGTAGGGCTGCGAGGCCCGGTTCTGCGTGGTTGGGCAATTATTCTGGAATTAGCGTTAGACGAGACAGATCAAGGTGCAGGACCAGTATTGACCTTGACAAGTTACAACAAACATGTTTTGCCCCTGGATGGTTTAGGTATCCGGGACATTTGCGTACAGGGAGCTGATCTGCTTATCTTGGCAGGGCCAACAATGGATTTGGATGGTCCGGTTGCGATTTTTAGATGGGTTGGCGGAGTTAATGCGGGAAACGAAAGTGTTGATTTCAGCGAGGTGCTACAAAAAGTATTGGATGTTCCTTTTGGAAAAGGCGACGATCACGCGGAAGGTATGACACTGTTCTCCTCAAATGGCGGCAGCGAACCTGATTCCATCATGATCGTATATGATTCTGCTTCCCCAGGCCGTAAGGTAAAGGAAAATAGTTTGGTAGCTGATGTGTTTGCGCTGACGTAACAGTTGAGTCATCTAATTCTTTATCTTTTTTTGAAAAATTTCAGCCGCGCTTTTTCCGTCTTTTGCTACTTCATAGAAGGTAACCCAGGTTTCACCTCCTTCAAAAAAGGACAATTTGCTGTAACCTACCGAAGCAGATGCGAATAATGACTCTTTACCCAAACCAACCGGACTTGTTTTTGAGCCGCTTCCACTCACAATAAATGAATGGTGTTCCATTTCAAGATATTGCAACGTATGCTCATGACCGCTTACGAAGATACATCTCTTATTATCCTTGGTTGCTGATAATATTGCTTCTTTGTAATGTCTGTAATGCCTGTTTTTCATATCCTGACGTAGGATAAGTGTAGCTAATTGTCTTCCAGGTATTTTCGCTTTGCCCCCATGCGGACCATAAGTGTAAGGCGGATGATGCATAGCAACAACAATATTACTGGACATAGAACTCCTGATAAGGTCTTTGAATTGAGACATAAAATTTTCGCCATTTTTTTTCCAATCGGTTATCAGTAGCTGGGAGTCGATAATTATAATAACGAGATCCTTGCTTAGCCTTCTTAATTCTGGACCAGCACTGCCATTAAATGGTAAAAAATAATGCCTTTTATCTTCCTTTCCTCTAATTGAGTCTAGATGCTCTTGAATTAAGTTCCCTTGCCTCCTTATTCCATTAAAGTCATGGGCCCAGTCATGATTCCCGGGAGTGAAAATAGGGTATCCAGCGAACTTAGATAAAATATCTAATTGGGTATTTAAGCGATACTCTGCGACTTTTCGGGTGATAGCTTTATTCTCAGGCGGTATTCCGTGCGGGTAAATATTGTCCCCCAAAAAGATTATAGAAGAATTTATTGTTTCCGTTGCCAGCCAACCTTTTAAATATTTCAAAACTGCAACCGTATCAGGATAAATAGAATTTCCTGCATCTCCCACCAAATACATCGTATGCTTTAAAATCAAACTAGGAGATGGTTTGTCTTTTGCCCAATTTTTCCCTTCATCAGAATATTGTGTTTGATATCTTGCACAAGAACAGCAGATTAAGATCAATATTAAATACGCAATATTTTTGGAGTAATTTCTACTTCTGCCAGAGTTATATGTTTTCATTATTATTTAGTTTAAAGCTTTGGAATTGATAATTTTTTTCACGCTAATATCAGGGAAAATATATTAAACCATTAACCTCTGCATCTCCTCTACCATGTGCTTGCACGAAAGACATATTTATGATAGATTTTGCAATCTTCTTTGATTGAAAATGATATCCAGCGAATACTGTCAATCAAAAACCAATACAGACAGGCATTCAAATTTTTTAGGATCAAGCGGCTCTTGCCGGCCATATCTGAGACATTCGGAAAATCGGCGCCGGACGAAACAAATATTGATTCCTTACGCAATCCCCCAATTCCGGTGTCCCCGGTCCGCAGAAATCAGGGGTTACTAATGCCGGCACATTTGTCAGAATAGCTCAGTTACTGCAAAGATTAAACCTGGTTCTTGGCTATTGGTAATGGTCTGTTATCTGGTTTTTTTCTGATGATAATTCGAGAGGTAGTGCCTCTCTGGAATTGAAGTGGGCTGTGGGTAAGTTGTATGTTATTCAGATATGCCGATATGAGAACATTTGGTGGCATTAAGCGCAAATTAGTCACCACCATAAAGAGTATCTTAGTGACGATGAAAGTGTTGGAAAGTTCAGCTATCCATCGCCGCCTCTGCATAATAATTTAAAGATCAACAAATTAAGTAGCAATGTCAATACTTAATTTTTAGTATTTTGGAATATGCGATGATAGTGCGGGGACAGCCGGTGCGTATTGAGAGATGCATGTGTGGTAATCAGCACCCGCGGAGGTGGAGCCATAATCGTAAACTGATCACCAGGTTCAGCCCAACCACAGCATTCAGTGTTTCTACGAAAGCAATTTTCCAAAGGTGAACAGACTCAAACTATCAATTGTTACCTGGGCAAAGGCCGAAAGGAGAAAATGAATTGATAAAGCTTGTACGGAAAGAATGTGAGAGTCCTATGAAATATAGGGGGCCAGCTTAACACGGTTTATAAAAGAGATATTGATATGATAATTAAAACAGCCTCGGCCCAGGATCAGGCCGGTTCCATTAGCGTATTAACGTTGGCATTCAGCGTTGATCCGATGGCCCGATGGTCCCTACCGGACCCTGCAAAATATTTGGCAGCTTTCTCTTCGATAACGAAAGCCTTTGGTGGAAGTGCGTTCGAGAAGGGGACGGCTTGTATTGCCGATGGTTTCACGGGTGCGGCCCTGTGGTTACCGCCCGGTGCCAGATCCGACGAAGAGTCCTTAAAGAGGCTTTTCGACGAGAACACTGACGACGATATAAAAGAGGATATGCAGGGGATTTTTGAGGAAATGGAGAAATTTCACCCAACCGAACCGCACTGGTACCTGCCGATGATAGGTGTCGATCCGGCGCACCAGGGTGGTGGGATAGGCTCTGCGCTGATGACCGAAGCACTCAGGGCCGTCGACCGTGATGGATTAATCGCATACCTCGAATCTTCAAATCCCAGGAATATTTCGCTATATGAGCGTCACGGTTTCGAGGTTATCGGCGAAATCCAATCCGGCAGCTCGCCTGTTTTACGACCCATGCTGAGAAGAGTGCGATGAGTCATCCATCCGCAATTCTTGCGCTGATTTTGAGGAAATATGTGCCGAAGGGAAAACTGGAACCGATCTGAGAAAAGCTCTCCGGTGTTCCGGGCTGTGTGACGCCGGTTTGAACAGTGTTGCTTTTATGACAACAGGATTGATCGCAGCCGTAACCATTTTTGGGCCTTCATATTGGGAGCCAGGGAGAAGATAAATTAACGTTTTCCAAAATGGGACGTGTAGGATAATCCGGTGGCCTGGTCAACGATGTTTAAAATATAGTTTCCGGCAGGTAATGCCTGTAAATCGAGCTTGGTATTTTGAACGGCGACTGGCTTTTGCTGTGACAGTACCCTGCCGGTTTTATCCAGAACATACAGCTCAACCGGCCTGTTGCTCCGGATCCCGGCTACATTCAAAACACCATCGGTGGGGTTAGGATATACCTGATAGTGAGCCGCCTGCAATGGCTGTTTTAATGCGATCATTTTCGAATAACTGTATGTTCCATCGTAATCGACCTGTTTTAAGCGATAATAGGATACCGCATCAGGCGACAGGTCGTAATAGTTATATGTTTTTGATCGGGACGAATTTCCCGCTCCTGCGATCCGGCTCAGCATATAAAATTTCAACCCGTCTGACGACCGCTCTACCTGGAAATAATCATTGTTGATTTCCTCCGAAGTTGCCCAATTCAGTTCATTCCGGGCATCCAGCGCTTTTCCCGTAAAATAAATGAGCGTAACCGGGAACGGGCCAAGAGCATCGGGCTGTAACAATCCTTGTGACAGCAGGTTCGCAGGGGATGTTAGTGTTTGCACGCCCGCCATCTCGCCTGCACTCCAGTCCAGATACAGCGCTCCTGCATTTCCCTGGCCACCGCCCACATTGATGGTCTGAGGACTGAGGCTCTGCGCGTAAACCGACCAACTGCAGCTTACCGACAACACAGCGATTAAAAACTTTTTCATAGGGATCGCGCTCATCTTAGTAAACCAGAACACTCGTATAACCCCATTCGGAATTAATCCAGTTGGGGCTGCTGGTAACACCCCCCATTCCAAAGTCGTAGGTGCCTGCGGGAAGGTTCTTGAAAACACCATTGACGGAAAACGTCATTCTTGTATTGGACGGGACCTGAAGACCGAACATGCCAAGGCCCAGTTCGATGATCGGGCTGCCGGGATTTACGTTCTGACAAATAGGTTTGATCCCCAGCTCATTGGCTGCGAAATAACCTCCCAGAGCCCTCGACGAAGCTACAAAGACTGATTGCCCCTCCTGAACGGCAAGCCTGACAGGTTTGGTGATGAAGGCCATAGTTGACGAAGGGTACGGCGCTGTACCCGTTTCGTAGGCACTTTGAATGATGCCCGGAGGTCCGGCCATACCCTGTGGCCCCTGGGGACCTGTGCCTCCCAACAAAATCCAGTTTGGTGATCCGGCAGTGCCCTTATTATAGTAAAAGCCTTCGGGTGCTTCGGTCTGGTAAACCAACAGCCCGGTTGCAGGCTGAGAGAGTGACGTTCTTTGCTGGGCATTCAACCTCGGAACCAGCAACCCTTTTGAGTCGCTGCTCAGGTCGAGCAATGCACTGGCGTCGGGGCCGTTGGTCCCGATACCTACATTGCCGCTGTTTTTGTTGACAATGTTGTTTGCATTCGCTTTCCATTGGTTGTCGGCGCTGCTCAGTGCATAAGGTACACTCAGCAATTGAGAGGAACCCATGTCCGTGAAAGCATCCCCGCCAGTGGGATCCATTTCAACTTTCAGAAATTTTGACCCGTTTCCCCAGGTAGGAGCGTTCATGGTGCCGGATACATCGGAAGCGCCCGGACTGCCGATCGCGACCGTAAACAAGCCCAGGTTATTGGTAGTGACATTTCTGGTCTCGCTGTACTGCGTATTACCCGACGGGCTGTCCTGGCGGATACTGAGCCGCAATTTGATATTTTGGTTGGAAAGGGCAATCCCGGCAGCATTCCGGGCAACCGCCTGATAGTTCATTTGTTCGGGAGCCTGGGCATTAACCGGGATTTTTGCCAGAAAGCACAAAATGATGGTGAGTACAGATAACCATTTCATAATAAGCAGATCAATCGTGTTTGAATAACACTGTAAATCTAGATTTGACTGCCAGCTTTAAAAAAGAGGATTGAGTGGATGAAGGCTTGCACCCTGTATGCCGCGTTTTTATTGAGTTTGTGATTTAACGGTCAGAAACCAAACCAGATTCCGCGACAACCGGCAAACGGAAGTGACCAAAACGACTTTTGATGTAGTCAAAAGTGAAGAGTATTGGATATTTTCGGTGACTTAAATGCCTGTGCATCTACGGAAAAGGCAAGAAGCTCGCTGAGGAGTTTTTTTGTTTTGCCCATTATCACATCCGGATTTACGATAACAGACATGGCTTACAGGATAAGGAATAGGGCCTGGTCTCTTTGCTGCCCAGTTCCATGGACAGCTACCTGCTTTCCGACCGGTTCTTCGAAAGCAGTTCCTAACTGCGCCTCCATAATGCGACGTTGGGCTACACGCCCCGTCCTGCCGGCTCCTGCTGTCAGGAAGTTTTCCCGGGAGGTCAGGTGCCGCCACGACCTGATCTGTTTCGGGCAGTTTGAAAAGGAATATTCGCTTCGTAATGATAACTTAACAATGAATAAGGATAATTCACGGAGATTGTACCCGATTCCGATGTCGGAAAATACATTGAACTCAAAACTGGTTCAAAATCCGGGTCACTAATGTTTCAATGCTTTTAAAATCAACCCATAACCACCACTCGCAGTCGGAGCGCACTTCGGCTGTCTTTCATCCTTTCCTATGAAAACTATCATGACCTTCATGGCGGCATTGGCGCTGCAGGCGTCGCAACTGGGCGACACCGACAATCTGTCTATCAATCAGATCCAGGTCATCGGCTCGCACAACAGTTACAAGCAGGCTATCGACCCGGTATTGTTTAAAATGTTCCAAAAAAAGGACTCGGTTGCAGCGAGCAAGATCGATTACGAACACATTTCGATCGTCGATCAGCTGAGTATGGGACTTCGCAATCTTGAAATAGACACTTATTCCGATGAAAAAGGTGGCCGATATGCGCATCCGAAAGGTCTGGATATGGCGCCAAACCAGAAAGCATTCGACCCGGAAGGCAAGATGGGTAAGCCCGGTTTCAAGATACTGCACGTTCCCGACCTCGATTTCCGCAGCCATTACCTGACATTGAACGAATGTCTGGAAGATTTGAAAAAATGGTCGGAAGCGCATCCTGACCACACGCCTGTTTTTATCACATTGGAAGCCAAAGGCCGCGTTTCCCGCGAAGATCAGCTGGCTTCTGCCGAAAGTTTCGATGCGGGTACATTCGATGAACTTGATAAAGTACTGACTGAAAAACTGGGCAAAAACCATATCATCACACCAGATATGGTAAGAGGCAGATATGAAACCCTGGAAAGCGCGGTGCTGCATAACAACTGGCCGTTGGTGAAGAATGCCAGGGGGAAATTTCTGTTCCTGCTCGATGATCACGCCGATAAAAGAAATATGTACATGGCCGGGCACCCTTCATTGAAAGGTCGTGTGATGTTTGCCTGCGCCGACCCGGGCACCCCCGAGGCTGCGATGATGATCCGCAATAATCCCAAAGATCCTTCGATCAGCGATCTCGTGAAAAAAGGCTACATCATACGCACCCGGGCCGATTCGGACACACGGCAGGCGCGTGAAAACGACAAAAGCGGTTTCGATGCCGCGTGCAACTCCGGCGCCCAAGTCATCACCACTGACTACTATTTGAAAAGTACGCATTTCAAATCGGACTATTCAGTGAGTTTCGATGGGAAGAAATATTTCCGTGCTAATCCACTTTTTTCCGGCGCCCCGACGGCACCGCGTAATGGAAAGTGACAGGGAATTCATGATCCGGGAATTGTCCAAACAGAGAGGAGGGCCAGAACCCCCTTTTGTTAGCTAAATCGTCACTGTCAAATGATCGTACCCCGATAATTCAGCTTTCATATCAAACCGATCCCATAATTATGTAACGGAATACGGTAATTATGTAGAAAAACCTGTCATGGAACTATCATCTTTGCACTCGTAAAGACCGTCTGTTTCTCTGATGAAAGGTTGTGTTTTCTTCGTGCTGATGATGATTTGCCTGCTGGTGTCGGCCAGCCTTAGTCATGCATGTGGTGGCAAGCACACTCCTGCGAAACGAGTAGCCAGGCATGTCCAAGCCCATAGAAAGACATGTTGCAACAGACAAGCGCACCATCAATCAGGCGACTGCCGGCAGTGCAGGCATAACGGCAAGGAATCTGGCTGCGACTGCGCACACGCTGTGACCTTTTTTGCATTGAAAGCGCAGCCAGCCGATCTGCTTCAGAAACCTGTTATCAGTGCCTACCAGTCCATAACCTGGTTTTTTAGACAGGCTATGCCCAAGCCTGTTTACCTCTTCCTCTGGACGCCTCCGAATATAAGCTGTTGAGTACCTGGTAGCCACAGGTACGCCCTTTCCGAAAGCACTTCCAGCTTTCCAATGAGCATTTATTACTAACAGCTTATATTTTAATCCGATGAAATCAATAAAAATATTGATGGCGATGCTGCTATTGCTATCCACTTTTCTATCTCATGCAGCAATTAGAAATGCAGTAACCGAAAATGTAAAAATTGCCGGGTCCTGCGCCCAGTGCGGAAAAGGTATTGAAGCGGCCGCATTTGAAAAGAATATCTCTCAGGCAAGCTGGGACAAGGAAACCAGCATAACCTCGGTGACCTACGACAGCAAAAAGACTTCGCTGGACGCAATCCTGAAAAAGATCGCATTAGCTGGTTACGATAACCAGGGCTATCTGGCACCCGATGAAGCTTACGCAAACCTGGAAGCCTGCTGCCGCTACGAGCGCAGCGGAAAAAGTGACCTTGTCGAAGTCAAAGCGACGACCGGGCATAAGCATCAAAACGGGGTTGAGAATAATGAAAAGACCGGACCGGCCGATGCTGACCCATTGAAATCTGTATTGGATGCATACTTTGCAGTAAAAGACGCTTTGGTAGGTTCGGACGGGAATGCTGCTGCTCTGACAGCGACTAGCCTGGTGAAGGCAATCAAAGCTGTTAAAATGGGGGAACTCGGACAGGAGCAGCATGTAGTCTGGATGAAAGTGATGAAAGACCTGGATTTCGATGCGGAGCACATTGCTGAAACCAAAGATGTAGGTCACCAAAGAGACCATTTCTCGTCTCTTTCTGAAAACATGTATAAACTGATCAGGTCTGGGAAGCCCGCTCAGACAATCTACTACCAGCATTGCCCGATGGCCAAAGAAGGAAAAGGAGCCAACTGGCTCAGTCAGGTACCGGCCATTAAAAACCCCTACTACGGCGCGCAGATGCTAAACTGTGGCAAAACTACCGAAACACTCAAATAGCGAACGGACGTCCTGAAAGTGCCGGCCAGTTTTCTGTTCGATTGGCGAATCGGTGCTTTCGGGACAGCATTCTCTTCTCATTACTTTAACGCACCGAACATCATGGATTTTCGAAGAATCCCGGGTATAACAATTCTATTTCCCCTGGCTGTTTTCCTCTCTGTTTTTTCACAGGTATTGCATGCTCAAAAGGTCGTGCGGTATGATTTATACGTAAAAGACACGACAGTTAATTTTACAGGTACACCCAAACGGGCCATTGCGGTAAATGGGCAGATCCCCATGCCGACATTGACTTTTACAGAAGGGGATACCGCCGAAATTTATGTACACAACGAGCTTGATGAAGAAACATCCCTGCATTGGCATGGTTTGTTCTTGCCCAATCGATACGACGGGGTCCCTAATCTTACGCAAATGCCTATCAAGCCGCATACAACGCACTTGTACCGGTTCGCCATTATCCAGCATGGGACGCACTGGTATCATAGCCACACAGAATTACAGGAACAGATCGGCATGTACGGGTCCATGATCCTGAACAAGAAAATAGAACCGGCCATACCCACCATACCGATCATTCTCAGTGAATGGACAGATATGAACCCGAAAAACGTACACAGGATGTTGCACAATGCCAATGACTGGTTCGCCATCCAAAAAGGGGCAACGCAAAGCTATTCGGAAGCCATCGGACAAGGCTATTTCAAGACCAAAGCGGGGAACGAATGGAAGCGGATGACGGCGATGGATGTCAGTGATGTGTATTACGACCGGTTTTTGATCAATGGAAAAAATGAAAGCCAGCTCGATCAATTTAAGCCTGGCGATAAGGTACGGCTAAGGATTTCAAACGGAGGGGCGTCGACCTACTTCTGGCTTACCTATGCAGGGGGTAAAATGACGGTTGTTGCCACCGACGGTAACGACGTGGAGCCGGTGGAAGTGGACAGGCTGATTATCGCCGTTTCAGAAACTTACGATGTGATCGTCACCATTCCGGCTGTTAAACCTGGATCAGCTCCCATTGCTTACGAATTCTTGGCGACCTCCGAAGACCGGACGAAATCTGCCTCCCTCTATTTGGGTAAAGGGGTAAAACAACTGGCCTCTCCGTTGCCCAGGCTCAAATATTTCGAAGGGATGAAGATGATGAACGGGATGATGAAAATGAACGGCAACCTGGATGATATGGGGATGAACATGAGCCTGAACCAGATGGATATGAACGTGGTGATGTATCCGGAAATCACCGGCCCTTTGAAGTCTAAGAAAAAGGACCGGAGCAAGGATATGGGCGATATGCAAACGGATGCGCCCGAAAAGGGCGGCAAAGATGAACACGCTGGCCATGTAAACAGGTACAACAGCAACGCATTGTCATCGATTACCACGCTTAATTATGCCATGCTCAAATCGCCCGAAAACACATCTATCCCCCGGGATGCACCGGTTAAAGAGCTGCGTTTCGTGCTGACCGGGAATATGAACCGCTATGTGTGGAGCATGGATAACAAAGTGGTTTCGGAGAGGGACAAAATCCTGATCAAGAAAGGCGAGAACGTGCGGATGATCATTTACAATAATTCCATGATGCGGCATCCGATGCACCTGCACGGCCACGATTTCAGGGTGCTCAATGGCCAGGGGCCGAATGCTCCGATGAAAAACATCATCGATATCATGCCTATGGAAACCGATACGCTGGAATTCGCGGCCACTGAAAGCGGGGATTGGTTTTTTCACTGCCATATTCTGTACCACATGATGAGCGGGATGGGAGCGGTTTTCTCTTATGAGAATTCGCCTGTCAACCCGGAAATTCCTAACCCCAGGCTCGCGCAGCGTAAACTGTTTGCCGATGACCGGGAGTTTCATTTTATGGCGGAAAACGATATTGCCACCAACGGAAACGATGGTGAAGCGATGCTTCAAAATACCCGCTGGAGTATCGGCTCGGAGTGGAGGCTGGGTTATAACGACCATCACGGCTATGAAGTGGAGACACACCTGGGACGTTACATTGGGAAAATGCAGTGGCTGATGCCCTTTATCGGATTCGACTGGCGGTACCGGAAGATGGGAATGGATGAAGTAGAAACGAATCTTTTCGGCCAGCGGAATACCAAAGATCAAAGATCGGTATTCAGTGCCGGTGTAAACTACGTATTGCCGATGCTGGTGACGGCACAAGCCGAAATATTCACCGATGGCAATGTCCGTTTTCAATTGGAACGGATGGACATACCGGTCTCCAGGCGTCTTCGGATGAACCTCATGGTCAACACCGATAAGGAATACATGGCGGCGCTGCGGTATATTTTCACCAGATATATAGGTGCCACAGCGCATTATGACAGCGATATGGGATTTGGAGTAGGCTTGACTTTGAATTATTGATCGAACAATGGCCTGATCACGACACATCATAAATCAACTAGCAATGGAAGACCACCATCACCACGGGCATCATCCCAAAAAGGAATCAGAAGTGCATTCGATGACAGGAGCAGCGCATCATCAGCATGGCTCACAGGATGCCGACGACCACGATAAACATGCGGGGCATCATACCGGAGATTTTTTAAAGCGCTTCTGGATATGTATGGTCATCACCATCCCGGTTCTTTTGCTATCGCACATGATCCAGCAGTGGGCAGGTTTTAACTGGACATTCGCTGGTGATCAATACGTGCTTTGGGCACTTAGCACTATCATTTATTGCTACGGGGGCTGGCCGTTTCTGACAGGGCTTGTCAGGGAGGTGAAAGACAGGAACCTAGGTATGATGACCCTGGTAGCGGTTGCCATTTCCACGGCCTATGTGTACAGTACAGCTGTTGTCCTCGGGCTGGAAGGGATGGACTTCTTCTGGGAGTTAGCTACTCTGATTGATATTATGCTGATCGGTCACTGGCTGGAAATGAAATCCCAGATGGCGGCTTCAAAAGCACTGGAATCCCTGGTTGCTCTGCTCCCTTCCATAGTCCATATTGAAAAGGATAACCAGGTGACCGATATTCCATTGAAAGACCTTCGCAGCGGTGATGTATTGCTTGTCAAACCCGGAGAAAAGGTTGCGGCGGATGGGCTGGTACTGGAAGGCAGTTCCTATGTCAACGAAAGTATGCTGACCGGCGAAAGCGTTCCTGTTCAGAAACAGAAAGATGATCGGGTGATTGGCGGGGCCATCAATGCAGACGGAGTTTTGAAAATCCATGTTACCGGAGCGGGCAGTGACAGTTATCTGCAAAAGGTCATCAATATGGTCAAAACCGCTCAGAGCGCTAAATCAAATACGCAGAATCTGGCCGATAAGGTTGCAAAGTGGTTGACGCTGGTCTCGATTACTGTTGGTGTAATCACTTTCATTGTTTGGTATGCAGGCGGACAGGACCTGGCGTTTGCCCTGGAGAGAATGGTGACTGTGATGGTAACATCCTGCCCCCATGCACTGGGTGTAGCCATTCCGCTGGTGATCGCCATTTCCACCACGCTTTCGGCAACGCATGGCCTTTTGATCCGCAACCGTACCGCTTTTGAGAATGCCCGGAACCTAACGACAATCATTTTCGATAAAACCGGCACATTAACAAAAGGGTCTCATGAAATTCAGCAGATCATCCCCGCAGATGATCGGTTCACGACAGATCAGATCTTGCAGTATGCCGCCGCAATCCAGCAAAATTCCGAGCATTACATTGCGCAAGGGGTTATCCGCAAACTCAAAGAAAAACGATTGGAGTTGTGGAGTTCCACGGATTTTAACTACATGCAGGGAATTGGCGTGACGGGTACGGTAAACGGTCAAAAAGTAGTAGCTGCCGGACCAAACTATTTTAAACAGGAAAATAAACCGGTACCTGCCATCCCGGATCAGGTCGATCAGGCTCTTGAAACCGTGAATTTTATTCTTGTTGATGGCCAGCTGGCTGGTTTGATCACTTTCGCGGACAGTATCCGGGAAAGCGCAGCCCAAGCTGTTACCGAATTGAAGAAGATGAGCATTAAAACTTTTCTTTTGACCGGCGATAACGAAAAGATCGCAGACGCCGTCAGCAAAAAGCTCGGGATGGATGGGTACCTGGCCAATGTGCTCCCGCATGAAAAGCAGGATAAGGTAAAGGAATTTCAAAGCAAGGGAGAGATTGTCGCCATGACCGGCGATGGTGTCAACGACGCGCCCGCACTCGCGCAGGCTGACGTAGGTATTGCCATTGGTTCAGGAACCGACGTGGCGGCCGAAACTGCCGACATCATCCTGGTGAACAGCGACCCGATGGATGTCGTGCAGATGATCACTTTTGGCAGGGCTACTTACCGGAAAATGGTGCAAAACCTCGCCTGGGCCATTGGTTACAACGTTATCGCTATTCCGCTCGCAGCTGGCGTACTCTATCCATCATGGATGTTAAGTCCGGCAATGGGCGCGGTTCTGATGAGTGCATCCACGATCGTTGTTGCGATCAATGCGAAGTTGCTTAGAGTTAAATAAACAATCTTACACCCGTTTATACACCCTCATTGCAAAGAAATAGGCCAAAAGGATAATCCCCACGCACCAGCCTAGTGCAACCCATATCTCGTGGCCTACGGGTTGGTTCGAAAGCAGTGCACGGACGGTTTCCAGGATCGGGGTTAATGGCTGGTTTTCTGCGAAGGCGCGAACGCCCGACGGCATCGAAGAGGTAGGCACAAATGCCGAGCTGATCAAAGGTAGAAAGTGTACCGGATAGGCAATGACACTCGCACCGTCCACTGATTTGGCGGACAGTCCTGCGATCGCGCCAATCCAGGTCAGGGCCAGTGTGAACAATGCCAGAACCGCAGCTACGGCAAGCCACGAAGTTACACCGGCAGGGGATCGGAAGCCTATGATGAGCGCAACCAGAATGATCACGGTAATTGAAATCATGTTGGATATCAGCGCCGTCAGAACGTGGCCCCACAGTGCCGCCGAACGGGCGATCGGCATAGAGTTGAACCGGTCGAATATCCCCCGCTGCATATCCAGAAACAGCCGGTAAGAAGTGTAACCAATGCTATTGGCAATGGCGATCAGCAATATCCCCGGCAGCAGATAATTGACATAGCTGTCCGTGCCGGTCTGGATAGCGCCGCCTAGTACATAAACAAACAGCAGCATCATCGCAATTGGCATTATAGTGACGGTGATGATCGTGTCCAAACTGCGGAAAATATGGCGCATCGAGCGCCCGAGCATCACGCCCGTGTCCGTGAAAAAATAGGCTTTGGTCGTTTCCATTAGTTGTCGTGGTTTGTGCCGACAATTGCGAGAAATATCTCTTCGAGTGTTGGCTGTTTTTCAATGTATTCCACTTTTGCGGGCGGGAAGCGCTTTTTCAGCTCCGCTAGCGTCCCACTGACGATGATTTTTCCCTTGTCAAGAATGGCGATCCTGTCGGCGAGCTGCTCGGCTTCTTCCAGGTATTGAGTAGTCAGGAAGACGGTGGTGCCGGAGGTCGCCAGTTCTTTGACGATCTTCCAAACTTCGATGCGGGCCTCCGGATCGAGTCCGGTGGTAGGCTCGTCCAGAAAGATAAGCGGCGAATTCCCTACAAGGCTCATGGCAATGTCCAGCCTGCGGCGCATGCCTCCCGAATAGGTGGAGACCCTGCGGCCGGCGGCATCTGTCAATCCGAAGCGTTTGACCAGATCATCTGCGATTTGATGCGGATGACGAAGGTGGCGGAGTTTGGCGATCAGGACAAGGTTTTCCCGGCCGGTCAAAATTTCGTCCACTGCTGCAAACTGCCCCGTCAGGCTGATCGACTGGCGCACCTGGTTCGGATTCAATGTTACGTCAAACCCGTTTACGATCGCATTTCCGCTGTCCTGTTTCAGCAATGTGGTCAGAATGTTGACAATTGTTGTCTTGCCCGAGCCGTTGGTTCCCAGCAGGGCGAAAATGCTCCCTTTTGCCACCTCGAAATCTACGCCCTTAAGGACGTGGAGTTGCTTGTAGGACTTTTGTAGCCCTTTGACCTGGATTGCCTGGTTTTGCATATTCATCCGTATTTAGATAATGGTGACCTTTGATAAATCGATAACCCGCAGACCTTGAAGTGCGGCATAGGTGAGCTTATCCATCATCGCCCCGTCAAAACAGATGGTTTTCATGGCCAGGTATGACTTGTTGGTCACCGAAAAAGGCAGCGTGAACGACACGTTCCGAAGCGTTGCACCCCTGAACGAAACGTCGTTTAAAGCAGACTTGTCGAACTTGACACCGATGAAGGTCTGCCCGTCGAATGATAACCCCCGAAGATCGCAGCGATTGAAATCGACGCTGTCGAAGACGCAGTTTTCAAATACTGTTTTTCTAATGTCTGTCTTGATCAGTTTGACTTCGATCAGGGATGCATCTATGAATTTTGCACCTTGTCCGGACATCTCCAGGGTGGTACGTACCAGGGTGGATTTGCGGAAACTGGCATCGGTAAGATCAGCGGCGGAAAAGTTGCAGTCTGTCAGATTTGTGCCGTCAAAATTGGCTTCTCGTGCATCGATGGCCTCAAACAAGCTACCCGTCAGGTCGGCACCTTCAAAATTGGCGCCGCGTAAGGTACTTGCTTTGAATTTTCCATGGTGTAAAACAACGCCTGCAAAGTCACTCCCTTTCAGATCGACCGCCGTCAGATTTATCGGAACCAGCCGCTCCTGTGAGCGGGAAGAACCACCGTCTTCCGCTATCGATTGCTTCACAAAAGATTCGACGGGTGCCGTTTCCGGGGCGTTTGACTGGAAGTTTTCTGAAAAATAGTTCAGGTCAACCCCCAGTATTTCTGCCAGCCGGTTAACGGTGACGATATCGGGAATCGATTCTCCGCGTTCCCATTTACCAACGGCTTGCGGACTTATAAATAACTGTTGGGCAAGTTGCGCCTGTGACATGTTAAGCTCTTTGCGCGCTTTGGTAATTTTGTTGCCAACCATATTAGCTTCCATTGAAATTTGATTTTTGTTTTGATTTTAGAACGATGCAAAGATATTGAGGGCGTTTAGGTGAACTGGCAAAAAAGTGGCTACTCATAGTTGTAGTAGCACTATTATTAGTTGTTTTCTAACAACCGTTGGTTGTATAAGGCACAATTCGAAGTTAAATACACGGGCAATGATCACCTGACGGGCCATCCTATCACTTTGCGGTTGATCCAGGGAAGGGCAAAACGAATGGTGCCCCGGAGTGATCGCCGATTTTCTGGAGTGCAAAGCCAACCTTTAGACAGTTTCGCGATTGTCCGGCGGCTTATATCATCAGGTGAGTAACAGATTTTCTTAGTGGATACACAGGGGCGACCTTTTTATTGCGGCTTTCACATTGAAAGGAATTTACCCGTAAATGCTGCATTCAGCTCAATTTCTCCAATCTCAAATACCTCGAAACCCCAAAAATTATCCCGTGCGCCACTACTAATGGCAGATAGAATCCGGTATAGAGCAGCAAATCCTGATGTACGTCTGTAAATATTTTGAGGAGCGTATCGCTTCCTGCTTTCATGTACCAGGCTGCGACGATGCAGAGGAAATAATTAAGCACAAAACTCACCAGAAAGGTCCGTGGCGTTCTGCCGAAGGCAAGCATGGCAATCCCGAATCCAACCGGGAAAACGACGACCGTAGCGGAGAGCCTTATCAGTACGAGCCCCAACAACAATACATCAAATTCAATCAGGAAATAGAGAATGAGTGCGGCTAACGTATCTGCTATAACAAGGAAGAGGCTGTTGACCAGGAAGTATTTCATCAGAGGATCGGTGATTTGTCACTGCATTTTAATGAATTGACGCCTGTTTGCCAACCGTCGCATTTCCGCTAACGGGTGGGTAACACTTTGATATATGCTGCTGCTGACGGGTTTAAACCGGCTCAATCCTATCGGTCAACTTTTTGTATGCCTTCAATCGGGGATGGTCAACACTTTGTATACGCATAAAAATTGCTGCCGATCCCGGCCTGCCCTACGTTTGCATCGCCTTCAAAACCATTTGGTATTCACACAAAAAGAGGCGCAAATAAATCAATCATTTTAGCAACAATTTATCTATTTCCATGAAAAATCTCTTTTCGACAGGTATGCCCCGACGATCGTTATACCTGTTTCACACAATGCTGCTCATCGCATTGCTAACATCTTTCCAGGGTTGCAAAGAACCCGATCTGATTACTGAACCGGCTGTTTTGAAACAGGATGAAAAGGACGCACAGCAACAAACGCTTACCAGTTTTTTAGCAGGCCTCACCGGGACGTCGATTGACAAAGTGAAATATGTTAAAGATAAAAAAATGTTCATTATCGATGGGGACATTGAAATTTCAAGAAGCAGTGCGGAAGGATATCTGAATGCCGGGAAAACAGGAAGGGTCAACCAGCGACGCGCACTCTGGTTGCTAAACGATGATGTTGTGAAAGATATCAAGGTTTATATCAGTCCGGCCGTTACCCCTGGCTGGAAAACGGCCATCCGTCAGGCTATCACGGATTGGAACGCAATGGCCGACACAAAAGTGAATTTCAGGGAAATACTATACGACTTTAACACCGACGTGGTTATAGCGACGAAATATGAGGTCCCGAATCCGGACGGCACACCAAACTGGGTCGCGCGACAATATTTTCCGGATGCCGACGGGACAACTGGCGGTGGAATGACACTTAATACCTACTATAATGCCGAAAACATGCTGTCGATATCCGAAAAACGGTGTGCCATTGCCCACGAACTGGGCCACGCGATCGGGCTCTCCCACACCGATAAACCGGTAGTAGGTTACGTTGACTATCAGGTTTGTGACACGCCCGAAATGGATGAATACTCGGTCATGAACTCGACTGTACGGTCTTGGGTAGGGTTTAGTTATTACGACATCCTCGCGGCACAGGTGCTTTATCCGGCACATACCTGGAAATATTTACCTGGCATGGCTTCCGATCTCGGTGCAGGATATGGAGTCGATAAATCGCTGTGGATCGTTGGCAAAACCGCAGTTAATGGCGGATATGCAATTCAGAAGTATAATTATGCGACCAAAACGTTCACGCTGGTTCCCGGTGGGGCTGTCCGGATAGCCGTTGGCGCTGGTGGTGTGCCGTGGATCGTAAATAGTCTTGGACAAATATTTAAACGTGTCAACAATTCCCAGTGGCAACAGCTGCCAGGAACCGCGCTTGACATAGCCGTCGGGGCCGAGGGCTCGGTTTTCATTGTGAGCACTGTCCCGGCACCCGGTGGGTTTGTCGTTAAATTCTGGAAAGACAATCAATGGAAGCCCATGCCGGGAAGGGGTGCGGTACGGATTGCCGTCAGTACGGAAGGTGCGCCCTGGGCTATTGATAATACCAATAAGGTGCTGAAACGCAGCGGACAAAACCTAGTGGATGCAGGTGGCACCGGAAGAGACATTGCGGCGGGGCCAAGTGGCAGTGTTTTCGTTATCGGCGTGTCACAGGCTCCGGGCGGGTACTCGATAAAGAAATATATATTTGGCTGTTGGTCACAGCTAAGTGGTGGCGGGGTTGCCATCACCACGCACGGAAACGGCGCTGGGCCCGTCGTGATTAATAACCTGGGGCTGGTAACGGAGTTCTGAATTGCTGGCGGGTAAGGTCTGTAATAATATAATGTAAAGTGGGAGGGAATGCCTCCCGCTTTACATTAAGGGCTCCCGAATTCGTTGCAAGGTGGCTAATAGAAGAAAGTTTCTAATGTCGGAGGAACCCCAATGACTTGGTCGTCGCAGATGGATTGGAGTGCCCGGTTGCAAAGAATTTTCAATGGTGACTCTTTCAATCGGAATTTATTAGAGACAGGACAGCGTTGGTGACGAATGTAACCTGTGTGTTTGTAATATAACTTTGTAGAAGTTCTCAATAGTTTACGAACGCAGTATATTAAAACTATTGCCAGATCCTTCTACTTTTATGCCGGAAGTTTACGGATAAATGAAAAAGGATGATTTCTTCGCGCAATGCAGGACATTTTCGAATAGCAGAGTTGTTGTTAATCTTCTGGTGTTTTTTGGGGGGCAAATCAGCCGCCGGTCAGGATTACGCCATCACGAAACTGAAACTTTTTCCCGACCGAGACGAGGTGTTGATCAAGGGTTTAACAATTGATAGTCAGGGTTTTATATGGTTTCTGACGAATGGCGAAATCTACCGGTATGATGGTTACAGGTCATTGGACATCCTCAAAACTATCGCGGGCCAACCGCTCACCGACGATATGCCGCAACACATCCTGGCTGATCGTCAAAACCGTTTGTGGATGGCAGGGAATGCCAACTTGGGCTACCTCGATCTGAAAACCTGGAAGGTGCATCCGGTGGATTCTAACCTGCTCCCGCCCATCCAGGACCGTACCGTGTTTTCCATAACACAATTGGCCGACTCGACCATTGTAGTGGCTTACGAAAATGGACACCTGCTGTTGATCAAAAATAACAGGTATGTCCGCGTTGATGATTTGTACGAGCGCAGTAAAAAGGCCGCCAACAAGGTTTCGCCACGATGCATGACTATCTGGAAAAATAAAATCTGGGTAGGCACGACGGGTGGTGGCTTGCTATCGATAGCTCCCGGTCTCGAAGGGCGAACGCAATACCGTCAGCTACCTGGCCTGGGCACCGTTGTGAGGAACCTCATCGCACATCGGGATACCCTGTTTCTTGATGTTTCTGAGCGGGTTAGCTACCGGTTTGAAGAAGGGATAGCAACCCAGTTGAAGCCCCGGGGTTTTGAGCTGTCAGAAGATAAGTATTTCGTGTTGAAGGAAGGCCGGGAAATGCATGCCTATGCCGAAGACGATGCGTTGTATTTGCTGGATACCAAACTCGGGCTCCGTCAGAAACTGGCCATTCCTACCAAACACCGGTTCAGGCCTGCGGCGATGAATATCTCCGGCGATGAAATTTTGCTGGGGACAGAGGAGGGGATTTTTGTGGCGTATCCCAAAACGAAGGGACTTTCGCAACTTATTCCGGCTAATCCGGGACTCAATAAAAGTACGCGGGGTATTTATGTTTATCCCGACGGGTCATTGTTTTACGCTACGTATAATGGCGCCGGTTATATAGAACCGGACGGGAAGTTATTTCCGTTCCAGGAATTGAGGCACGGATATGTGATGCTGCCGATGAATGAGAATGAGATGCTGGTCGGCACGGAAGGAGGTTTTTTAAAAGTCTTTAACCGAAGACAACGCCGGGTCGAAACCTTAGCTTACACGCTTTCCGAAAATGCGCGTAAAAAGTACGCCGCCCACTTGCCGATCTATGTGATGTGCCTGGCCGAGACCCCAACCGACTATCTTATTGGGGGGATGAATGGTCTCTGGTTGCTCGATAAAAAAAGTCACCAGCTCGACAGGTACGAATTAAAAGTGGGTTCGCCCCATGCGCTTGACCTTCAAATCCGTCATATTCAGCAGCTTCCGGAGCAGCGTTTGCTGTTAAGTACCAATATCGGTCTTTTTGAACTTGACCGGGGGGAATTAATTAAAAAATACCCGGAATCCGGCAACATGGGTGTATACAAGACGACTGTTATCCGTGACACCATTTGGGTCGCTACACAAGGCAACGGATTGGTCGCGATTGATAACAATGGCCGGATACTGGAAAGTCTGACAACAGCCGATGGGTTGAGTAATAATTTGATTTACAGCCTGGAATGGGTAGATGGTGTAAAAGTGGTGGGTACGGCCAACGGACTCAACCTCATTGACGATCAAAAACGGATTCGGCGAATCGGAATGGCAGAAGGATTGAACCAGTCGGAATTTAATTCAGGTGCGTCGTTCGTGGACAAGGCCAGAAAGCGGGTGTTTGTAGGTGGGTTGATGGGCTACACCATTTTGGATATGAAGCAGGAGTGGTTTGACAAGAATGACCAACTGGAGAGTTATGTGGCCGAGATACATACTTCCACGGGTAAAGCAGGTGAAAAATCAGGAGATTATACATGGCCTTACCGTAGGGAACATCAATTATCGCTGAATCCAAATCAAAGCGTTACCGCGCTGTATGTTGGTACCCCCCGTAATTACCGTGCAGACAGCGAAGTAACTTACTCGCTGAACGCAGGTGATTGGGAGCCGTTAATCCGGGGGCAGTTTATCTCGCTCATCGAGCCGTCACCTGGTCGCTACAACATCCGTCTGCGCACCCGTAGTACGGGCATGGAAAGCAAAATGAACGACATCACCCTAGTCAAAAAACCCCATTATTTCCAGACCTGGTGGTTCCGGGGCCTGCTTGTACTATCTGCTGTTTTGTTGGTGGTGGCCTGGTACCGCACCCGGATCGCTAAGATCCGACGCGAGCAGGATATCCGCAATCGCATCGCAGCAGATCTACACGATGAAGTGGGTAGTTCATTGACGCGGATCTTTTTTCAAGCCAGTAATCTGGCGACCAATCAAATCCCCGCAGAAAAACAGGAAAGGCAGTTGGAACTGATTGCGAATACAAGTAAGCAGGCGCTCCTGACGATGAGTGACATGGTTTGGTCCATCGATTCGCGGTTCGATACGATGAAAGACCTGGTGATCCGCATGAAGGATTACGCATACCGGCTTCGGGAAGAACTGGATTTTAGCTATCGGTTCGAGGAACAGGGGGAAGAAGTGTCGGGCAAGGTTTTCCAGGCTGCCCGGCAGAACCTGTTTCTGATTTTTAAGGAAGCCCTGACCAACGCAATCAAGTACAGCGACGGCTCGGAAATCGTCATTTCACTGCAGGTAGGAACGACCGTACGGCTGGTAGTCGCCAACCGCTATCCGGAAAACCCTGTTTCGGTGACTGATCGCCAGGGCGGGCGCGGGCTAGAGAATATGGAACTACGTGCAGCGAAAGTCGGCGGAAAACTTTCCGTGACCGATACGGACGGGATGTTCCAGGTGATGTTCGAACTACTACCCAAAAGAGGGATATAAATTGGCAACAGGGCAGTATACTTTTGCATCATGATACGACTGGGCATTATTGAAGACGATGACGAAATCCGAAACATGCTGGATCTATATTTCAGAAACCAGCCCGGTATCTCGGTTTTGCTGTCCGCATCGTCGGTGGAAGCTTTTTTTGAGCAATGGGGCGACGCAATCTACCTCGATATAGTGCTGTCCGACATCGGCCTTCCCGGCGAGTCGGGCATCAAGGGAATATCCCGTATCAAACGGCGGGCACCGAAATGCCAGGTGATGATGCTCACCGTGTACGACGACGCCAATCGGGTATTCCAGGCCCTGTGTAACGGAGCTTCCGGCTACCTGTTGAAGCAAACACCCTTGCCAAAAATTAAAGAGGCGGTTACCACCATGCATGAGGGCGGCGCGCCTATGTCGCCCGGGATTGCCCGGAAGGTAGTGGAATACTTCAATCCTAAAAACATGGCTCAGTTACCGGAGAACCTGACGCCCAGAGAAGGGCAGATTGCCGCGGCGATTGAAGAGGGCCTCACTAACAAGGAAGTGGCTATTCGGCTGGATATCTCGCTGGAAACCGTGAAGTACCACATCAAACACATCTACGAGAAGCTGCAGGTGAACAGCCGCCACGCGCTTATCAGCCGAAAATATAAGTAACCGACAGATGAGTTATCCCCCAAAAGAGGGATACCATAGCCGCTTTAAAAGTATTCACTTTGTAGCACTATGGAAAAACTTATACCGTTGCTGCCTATGCGCCAGACACTTTTGTGCGCAATCCTGTTGTTTGTGCTGCTCCAGCTATCGGCGCCTGTTGCCTTACGAGCCCAGGTAGTCCCAGGTGACCCAGGAAATTTTATCACCACCTGGGAATATGCCCCTCCGGCGGGGACATCCAATTACCAACTGGTCATTCCGACGATCCCAGGTGAAAATTACCTTTACGATGTCTATTGGGAAATTGGGGGAAGCACGGGACCAAAAGGCAACGTAACGGGTGTGACAGGCGATTTTATCCTTTCAACAAGGGCTCTCTCAACCCGGCAAACCATTCGGATAGAGATTGCCGGACAGTTTCCCCGCATCGGCTTAGAAAGGTTGGGAGAAGTTAATCCGCCGGTACGGGGAACTATACCACTGACACTACTTTCTGTGGAGCAATGGGGCAATATAGCCTGGAAATCCATGGAACGGGCATTTTATAAAGCCAGATTTCTTCAGATCAATGCAACGGACGCTCCGGACTTGAGTGGCGTTACTTCGCTCAGGGAAATGTTCTTTGGCGCCGAATCAATCAATGCGCCCATCGGGCATTGGAATGTTTCCAACGTAACGGACATGAGCGGATTATTACGGGATGCCCGTAGATTCGACCAGGACCTCAGCGGATGGGATGTCTCCAAGGTGACCGATATGTCCTGGATGTTCTATCGAACCGAGAAACTCAATCGGGATATCAGTGCCTGGCAGGTATCTGAGGTAAAGGATATGAGCTATATGTTTGGTTTGTCCAGAATCTTCAACCAGGATATCAGTGGCTGGAACGTTTCGAAGGTCGGGAATATGAAGCAGATGTTCTTTGGCAGCTGGGCATTCAATCAGTCCCTGGACTCTTGGGACGTGAGCAAGGTTTCCGATATGAGTGACATGTTGACGGAGGCCGCGCTTTCAAAGGAGAACTACGACCTCACATTAACAGGCTGGGCCGCGCTGAACGAATTGCAACACGGCGTCACATTAGGTACGCGGGGACTGACTTACTGCAATGGGGCTGAGGCCCGGCAGCAACTCATCGATCAGCAGGGGTGGACCATACAGGGGGATGCCCCGGCTTGCGAATCGATGCTCCTCTTCGTACAAAAGGAGGATGGGAATAGTCTCGTTATTCTTGCCGAAGGAAGCGACGCGGTTCTGCAGGTAAAACAAAAGATACAGGATAAAGCAGGGATCCAGCCTGATCAACAGCAGCTTTCCTTTAACGGGAATGACCTGGACGACGGACGGACCCTGGCCGACTATTCCATTCAGAACGGAAATATACTGAACCTCAGCCTGCGACTTGCAGCTGACATCACCCCCAGCGAAAACAATATTCTTTATGTAGACATCAACGTGAATACAGCTGCCACCGGTTATACCGGCGCGGGTGATTCATGGGCAAATGCTGTACCACAGTTGGCAGAAGCACTCAAGTGGGCGAGAACCAAACACGACGGAGGAAACGCCGGCTGGAATGACAGCAATCCGCTGCGCATTTATGTGGCCAAAGGGACCTATCTGCCTGCCTATCATAGCGGGGACGGGGCTTATACCTCGGACGGGGGACGCCAGAATGCGTTCGTTATGGTACGTGACGTACAGCTTTACGGAGGCTTTGACCCATCCGCAGGGGTGGAGGATCTGGATGATGTGCGTATCCTGCCTGATGTCAACAATCCGGGCCAGGGTACGGTACTGAGCAGCGACCTTGCACGAAATGACCATGAAGAGGATTTTGACGGGCATATCGAGAATGCGTACCATGTGCTCGTGGCGGCTGGTGAAGTTGGGGTTGGAGGTGTGGATGGTTTTACTGTTACAGGTGGTGGTGCCACCAGTGAAGAAGGATCTAATAACCTGAGCGTAAACGGGCAACCAACTACGCAGATGGCCGGTGGCGGGATGTTTGTAATCAATTCATCCCCTTCGTTAGGCAACTGCCTGTTTTTACGAAACATAGCCACTTTGGGAGCAGGAATGGATATCATCGGGGCGGTCTCGGCGCCTTCGCTCGCCAAATGTACTTTTTACGGTAATTCGGCTTCCGAGGGTGCAGGAGTCACCAATTGGATGTCGGCTCCTGTCTTAACCGAATGCGTGTTTTTGGAGAATGTGGCATCTCAAGGCGGCGGCGGGATGTACAATAGGGAAGCTACTCCTTCGCTCACCCATTGTACATTCAGGGGGAACTCGGCGGATGCAGGCGGAGCCATGATGAATGTCATGTCTGTTTTTTCACTTTCCATGTGTGACTTTTCAGAAAACACCGCCCAGAATGGCGGTGGAATGATGAATACTGGCGGTACGATTTCGCTGACAGCGTGCCAGTTTTCAGGAAATTCAGCAACAGCCGATGGAGGAGGGATACACAGTATTCAGTCCGGACTTTCGCTGGCCGGGTGCACTTTTGTGCAGAATTCGGCCGACTCACGGGGCGGTGCCATGCGAAACGACCGATCTACCGTAACAATAAAACATACCAGGATTTTGAATAATACAGCCGGGCAAGGCGGTGGTATTATCAATGAATCGTGTCCGGTTGTTTCGCTCGCCAATTGCACATTTTCGGGGAACACGGCGACGGTGGCTGGCGCAATGATTAGCGGTCTGTGTGCATCCGTTGTGCTCACCAACTGTACGGTTTCAGGGAATACGGCCAGTCAGATAGGTGGCGGGTTGGTTAGTCTGCAAGCGCCTACTTCTTTGGCCAACATGATTATCTGGGGAAACGAGACAAACGGTATTAGCACCGCACCCGAGGTATCGTATTTCAACATGGCGGGCGATCATCTTCCTGTGATTTCGAATAGTTTGATTGCCAATTGGGGTGGAAGTTCCAATTGGGATGGCAGCAGGGGTGTAGACGGCGGCGGTAACATTGACACCGATCCGGGATTTGTGTCCCTTACGCCGGGCGATGCAAACTACCTGCACCTGGCCGATTCAAGCCCCGCGCGCAATGCAGGCAATAACGATGCCTATACGGCCAGCGGCGGTGATTTAGCCAATGACCACGACCTGGCGGGCAACCCACGGTCCTCCGGCACGTCAATCGATATGGGCGCCTATGAAAACCAAAAATCAGAAGTTGTTCATCACATCCGCTATGTGGATGCAGAAAACGGAGACGATAATGACGACGGCATCACCTGGGCCACGGCGTTTAAAACATTATCCCACGCATTGAGTGTTGCCAATACAGATACCGGTATCGAGTCCGTATTGGTTGCAAAGGGTACCTACTATCCAACCGGTATGGCAACCGGTGCAAACCGGGAGAGTACTTTTAATATCGGGCGCGGAGGGATCAAACTCTACGGAGGTTACCATGCTGGCACCGGTGAAAGAAATTTGGTGGCCAACACCACCATTCTAAGCGGAGCGATCGGAAATACGGACCTTGCCACGGACAATAGCTATCACGTGATGGTGGTTGCAGGTATCCCTTCCGAAGCGGATAGCATTGTCGTTGACGGGTTTACGATCAAGGATGGTTACGCCAACGGAGCGGGGAACACCACCTATAACGGAGAAGCCATTGCGCAAAACTATGGCGGGGGGATTTATTGCAAACGGGATGCGCTTGGCTCAAAACTCCGGTTTGCGAACCTCTCCATTCAAAATAACTATGCGGCGTTTGCCGGCGGAATGTTCAACGATGAACAGTCATCACCCCTGCTTGTCAACAGTATTGTCAGCGGCAATGCCGCGATCAACAATGGCGGGGGAATACTAAACAGAAATGCTTCTTCGCCGATCCTCATCAATTGTACGATCGTGGGTAACAAAGCCAACGACGGTGGAGGGATTTTTAACAACTCAAATGCCTCACCTGCCATACGAAATACCATTGTTTATGGAAACAGTAGCGGGATCAACAGCTACGGAGGCAGCAATGCTACGATAACTAACAGCCAGGTACAAGGCAGGGCCGGTGGAACAGACGGTAATATCGATGGAGGTGTAAACCCCGGTTTTGTGAATCCGGTAGGTGCCGAACTTGCGCCAAATGCCAGCGGTGAATATCGTCTGCAAGCATGCAGTCCGGCCATCAACCGCGGGGAAAATACAATGCTTCCCGCCGGACTTACAAAAGATGCAGACGGGAATATGCGTACGGTACACACTATGGTGGATATCGGGGCTTTTGAGTACCAGGGGGTACTTCCGGAAGGCAGCGCCACGCTGGCCCTGCATAATGATGAGAGCACAAAGAATATCAATGGCGCAACGGATTTCTGGGGTAATGGCCAGGCATGCCGGCTGATCGCCAGGGTAGAACCTACCGGTGCCAACCCGGCCAGCGGAAGTGCAACCGCCAAAGTGGAGATCGATCCCGAGGTTGCTTTCGATAACGGCGCGCCTTATGTTCAAAGACATTATCTGATCAATGTGCAATCGGGCGAATCCGCCAAAGTAACCCTGTTTTTTACGCAAGCGGAGTTTACCAGCTTCAATAGCGAATTGCCGGGTGGACACCTTCCGGCTGATCCTACCGACGAAGTCAATAAAGGAAATCTGAGGATATTCCAATATCATGGTACCAGTGGAAGTAAACCGGCGGATTACCACGGTTCTCCACTCACTGTAATTGACCCGCAAGATCAGGAGATCAAGTGGAATGAGGTCAGTAAGCGGTGGGAGGTAGGTTTTGACGTGGAAGGTTTCAGTGGATTCTTTATCGGGTCAGTTGCTAATCCGTTACCTGTAAAGCTCGTTTCGTTTTCGGGATCTGCCAACCCCGAAAATGAGGTCACACTTCACTGGGAGGTTGTGGAACAGCAGGGGATTGAGGCCTATCAGGTTGAATATAGCGCAAATGGTACGGCTTTCCAGCAAGCGGGAATGGTAGCGGCTACCCAGACACCGGAAGCCAGTTACACCTTCAGACATACTCCGCTGCGAAGTAAGGCGGTTGTATATTATCGTCTCCTGATATCGGAAGCCGATGGAGCCCGGAGTTATAGCAAGATCATTACCGTGAAATTCCCGGACCGATCTGTTCCGGTTGCCTATCCTGTTCCGGCTGATCAAGGTTTTTGGGTCAAAGGGCAGGGAGTAGCCGGTACCAAAGCCAGCCTTGTCAATATGCATGGCATATCGTTAAAAACATGGACTTTTTCATCAGATCGCCAATACGTGGATATTAGTTCGCTGCAAGCGGGCGTGTACTTCATTATATTCGGTGATGGAACTTCCCTGAAAGTAGTCAGGAAATAGCAGGAGAGCCAGTATCAAGCCTCCTGGTTTGTCACCGGAAGACTTTCGCGCCCGTAACGGAACAAATATCGAACTGAAACACTTGGCTGGAAGATAGCTGAACTACGGTTAATCAGATTGAGGGATCAAACTTGTCTCAAATGCCCCCTGAATATGTTTGAAATGACCGCGGTAACGGATTTGCAGTTAGTTATTTTTGCTGCAGTCCAAAACCTAATCAACCAATTTGATCACGTATGAGAAAGATAATCGCCGCTATCAATATGACGCTCGACGGTTTTTGCGATCACACTGCGGTCTCGCCCGATGAAGCAGTGCACGATCACTACGGTGAGCTTCTGAAAAATGCCGGTACTGCATTGTACGGCAGGAAAACTTATCTGCTGATGGAGTTCTGGAAAGGCCTGGTGGAACAACCCAGCGGAGAAAAATCGATGGATGATTTTGCAATGAATATGGACGCTATTCCCAAAATCGTATTTTCCCGCACCTTGCAAAGTGTGGATTGGAAAAGTGCAAAGGTTGCTACCCGCGACCTCGAAGCGGAAACGCTGGCGCTCCGGGAGGAGGATGGCGGTGACATTCTGGTTGGCAGCCGCAGCCTGATTATTGCCCTGATCAACCTAGGCCTCGTTGATGAATTTCAGCTGATGGTCCACCCGGTGGTGGCGCGAAAAGGTTTGCCTTTATTTGACAAACTGGCAGACGGAGTGGTTTTAGAATTGACCAAGACGCACACCTTTGCCAGCGGTGCTGTATTACTGTATTATGCTCCATCGAAGCAACAATAGCTGAACCGAACGTCTATTTTCAGTGCGGATATCAGTCCGATACTTCGAAAAACATATAGGCACCCGCCGCGCCGCTCAGTTTCCGTTTACAAATTTGGTCTCTAATAAACAGGGAGTATCATAACCACGAAGCCCGCAATACCGGATACAGTTTTGCGGGCGTTGTTGTTTCAAATTACTTTTCCTGAGCCTGTCAGCATTGGTACATACCCTATGCACCTGTGATATTGGACAGGTCGGTGTAGTTCCGGACACTCGCCTTACGAAAGGGGACGGGTGCTGCACGATCCGATGAAAGGGTGATGTGGCCTGTGACCTAAATACTCGATGGTCAAGGAAGTTAAAAATGACAAATTAACTTGTCTTTTTAATAAGTATGCTTTACATTTAGAGACTCAAATCAACGTACTAAATCATGACTAGAGTAATTAAGCTCGCAAGTTTAATGCTAGTAACAATTGGTATCATTGTCTTGTTTTTCGACCCTCGAACCGGTGCTGAACTTCCCTTATTGATCGGGCTCTTCATAGGCTTTGTGAGCCGAGACAAGATGGAAGATGAACGGGCGTTACATCTCAAAACATCATCAGCCTATATCGCTCTTATTGTGGGATACGGCCTTAAGTTGCTGACTAGCAATCTTTACGATCACAGGCTTATTAGCTTTGAATTATCGGAAATAAATCATTTTCTCATTCTCGTTTTTGCGATCGCAACAATTCTCTATTATTCAAGGGTTTACCTGTCAACCAAATAATTTTTATTAATGAAAAATTGTTTGAAGGTGGAAAGAGCAAAGCAGGACCTTACACAGGCGGATCTGGCAGAAAAGATAGGTGTGTCCAGGCAAACGATCAACTCTATTGAAATCGGCAAATATACGCCTTCAGCTATACTGGCATTGAAAATTGCCGCGGTATTTGATGCTCGTGTGGAAGATGTATTTATTTTAGAGGACAGCGACTGGAGGTAGTTTCTTGTACAGTGTTCCGCAAAACGTCCATTTCGGCAGACCACGCGAACGGTGACTATCATTGAAGTTGCGCCCGAAGACCTTGTCTCAAATAGCCATCTCACATTTCAATGACTCAAAAGCTTTCGATCTGCTGACTGATTGAGACGAATTATCCATAACTGGCACCGAAATTTTCAGCACGTGTTCCTGGCTTTTCAGCGTGTAGTTTGTCGAACTGAATAGGTGGTACTTCCTGATGGATTTTGTATTCAACTGATACGTCTGATCCGCTTAATTGAAAGATCGTCTGAATTCCAGTGGGGAAAGGTTAGTTTTTGTTTTGAATAGTTTACTAAAAGATTGCGGGTGCTCAAATCCCAGAGCATAAGCTACTTCCCCGACAGTCAAATTGGTAGCGGACAGGTTTTCTTTTGCCCTTTCAATTACTTTATCATGAATGTATTGCTGGGCATTCTGCCCGATCAGGGACTGCAGCATATCACTCAGGTAACTGGGCGATAAGTTTACCTGTTCTGCCAGATAGCCGACCGTCGGCAATCCCTGGTTTATGGAGGTTTGATTGGTAAAATAATGATCCAGAACCTCTTCCAGTTTTTGGAGAAGATCATGGTTTATCGCTTTGCGGGTAATGAACTGGCGTTTGTAAAAACGGTTCGCATAGTTAAGCAACAATTCAATTTGGGAAACAACCACGTCCTGACTGAAATCGTCGATCCTGTGGGCCAATTCTTTTTCGATCATTTTAAAGATCTCGAAGATCGTTGCCTTTTCCTCTTCTGAAAGATGCAGTGTTTCCCTGGTTGAATAGGAGAAGAAGCCATACTGTCTGATGTTTTTGGCCAGGGAATATCCTAAAAAGAAGTCGGGATGAATCAAAAGCGTATACTCGGAACAAGCGCTGAGGTCGTTGTCATTGCTACCCACGACCTGGCCCGGAGAAGCGAACAACAAACCGCCCTCATCAAAATCATAATAGCTCTGGCCGTACTTCAATTTGCCATTCAGTTTGGGTTTATAAGCTATTTTGTAGAAGCCGAGAACGTGGTGGTGGGCAATCTTTGATTCGTCAACCTGTGTATAGGAACCGTTGACCAAACTGACCAACGGGTGCTGGGGCGCTCGTAGGCCAAAGGCCCGGTGCGCGTCGGCCAGCGATTCCATTTTTTGGGGACTGTTTTCTTTTTTATTCATCTGCAAGAACAGAAAATGATAACCGATAAGCAGGTCGACTATCGGTTATCATGGATGCATTATAAAGCATTTTTACGGTCTGCGGGTTCCATATTCACATTAACCCTGAGCCGAGTTGGAAACCGCTTCCCACGCTTCCCAGGTGGCCAGCCGCTCTGCATAGGCCTCGCGTACCCAGGGCAAACATTGGCAGCCGAGGAAAAACCGGAGTGGTGGTTCCGGTGCATCGACAATCTGAAAGAGAGCCTTTGGCGTGGCATTCGGATCACCTCGTTCCATGTCCTTCAAACGCCCAAAGAATTCCTCTTTAAAAGCTGCGTAGATGTCCAGGCCCCGGGCGAACTTCAGGGATTCCGGCGTTCCGAACCCGGTGGCATAGGCGCCCGGTTCGATAATGGTTACGTTGATCCCGAATGGTTTAACTTCCTCGGCCAGGCTTTCGTGGATGGCTTCAAATGCCCATTTCGAAGAAGCGTAGTAGCCGATCACCGGCAAGGTTACATGTCCAAGGTTGCTCGATGTGCCGAGGATGTGGCCGCCTCCCTGTTTTCTCAGAAGGGGCAAGGCCGCCTGAATAACGGAAACCGGGCCAAGGATGTTGGTTTCATACAATGCACGAATGTCGTCCGCGCTGGATTCCTCGATGGTGCCAACCAGTGAATAACCGGCATTATTCAGGACAATATCAAGCTTGCCGAAATGAGCGTGAGCTTGTTCGACGGCTGCTTTCGCCTGCTCGGGCCTTGTTACATCCAGCTCGAGTATGAGCACGTTTTCGCCGTATTTTTCTCTCAGGTCGGCAATGCTCTCCAGGTTCCTTGCGGTAGCCGCCACCTTGTCGCCACGCACGAGGGCGGCCTCGGCCCAGACGCGCCCGAAACCCCGGGAAGCGCCTGTGATAAACCATACTTTATGAGACGGTATAGTGGTTTGTGCCATTTGCTGGCCTGCATTTTCATTCTGATGTATCATGTATTTCCTGGTATTTAATGATACGTCAAAGGTCAGGATCTGCAATTGGCGACGTGTAGTCTAATTGAGGGGATGTGTAGTCAAAATGAGGAATGGGCTGCGAGAGCGGGCTTGGTCGAATGTAATTAAACTTCGGTTTAGCTGTAAACCGCTAAGAAATGGGCAAATCCTATGTCCCGGGGAAAACGGACGAAAAGCTAGACTGTTCAGATAGCCTTGCTTAAATCTCCGAAAGTGTGAGCGTGCGTCATCACCAGGGGCATGCCGTAAAACACCCTCAACGTGTGTCTTAGGAAATGTTCACGCTGGGTACGCGATGGATATCCAGCCAGTTGGCAAAGGCTCTCAGGTCCTCGGGTTGATGATGGATAATTTCTCCGTCTGCAGTTAGAATTGTGAAAACGTATACAGATTGCAGATAGCGTACGAGTCTGCGCCCGGAGTATGGAAAGCCGGGAAATAATAAAGCCGTCTGAGCCGGCCGGTCGTCGGTTTTTTTGAGAAATTTCATGAAGAGTGAAGATCAATGGAGAAAGCGAATGCCTTGCGTTTTTGTCGAGGTACCAGGCTTTGAATCAAGGCAACGGCAATTAGCTTTAGGCATCCTGTAACAAGTAACTTTCTCAGGTCGATATTTGTAATCGGGCATTCACAAACCAAAAACAAGAAATAGGATTAGACTTTGATGGTGGAGGAGGGGGCTTATCAGTTCTTATCGAGCAGATATTTGTAAACGGTACCGGCCAAAAACGCGCCTGCCAATGGTGCTACGATAAAGAGCCATAGCTGCTGTGTAGCCCATCCCCCCACAAACAGGGCCTGGCTGATGCTGCGTGCCGGATTAACGGATGTATTGGTAACAGGAATACTGATCAGGTGGATCAATGTTAATCCAAGTCCGATGGCGATACCGGCAAAGCCGAAGGGAGCCGACGGGTAGGTTGAACCCAGGATGATGATCAGGAACATAAAAGTCATTACGAACTCGGTGACCAATGCCGCGGTCATACTATACTTGCCCGGCGAATGGTCACCGTAGCCGTTGGCGGCGAAATCGCCGATGGAAGACCCGTTGCCGGTAACTATCACGTAAAGTACCCCGGCGCCCGCGATGGCTCCGGCAACCTGCGCCAACATATACGGCAATAGTTGTTTGCCCTCAAAGCGCCCCCCGGCCCACAGGCCCAGCGAGACGGCCGGATTGAGGTGGGCGCCCGAAATATGCCCCAGGGAGTATGCGATCGTCAACACTGTCAACCCAAAGGCTAACGAGACGCCCAGCAGGCCGATTCCAACCTGGGGAAAGGCTGCCGATAATACGGCACTTCCACAGCCGCCCAAAACAAGCCAAAATGTTCCGATAAATTCAGAAATGTAGTTTTTCATTTGATTGTAATACGGATTAGGTCCACTGAAAAACGATTTATTGTTGTGATTGAACACCTGATAGTCAGTTTCTTGACAGATACACAAGCATCAACAAGAGGATAAATATCAGTGTATGGGCCCAGTCTTGTTTGCCAAAACGGGAAGGATCTTTAAACATCATTGTAAGGTGTGCAACTCCTGGATAATCTTAACGTCCGGGCTGAATCTGACAGCCCGGACTTGTCAAGTGTATCTGATGCCGGCAATTTTGTGTGTGCTGATAGTGCCGTCAACAGGGCCAGGTGCAAATGTGTCGTTGTGGCCCACTGATCTCGATCCATTGGACCACAGTTCGTTAAAATACATTTACACCCCAAACGTTATGTGAAACTACTGCTTACCGGGCAGTCAGGCAGCTCTTGTTCCTGACCCGGGTTTTTCCCGTGTGCTGCCTTGAATAATTCTCATCAAAGATAGACAACAAACTTTGATCAAGTTGTCGAAGCAATTATTGTTTTATGACGATATATATCTACGAATTTGGTGTTTTTTGTCATTTGATCCTGCACTTTGATATGGGTTGGGTGAATTCGACAGATTTGATCTGTTTTTAAATTTAGTTTGTGGGTATTAAATGAGCATTAGCGTGTTTCGAGCCTGGGTGTTGGCCAAACGACGATAGCCTTCTGAAACAATTCGAAGTTGTCCGCTACATTCATTTTTCTGTAAATCCGTTTTTTATAGGTGCTGATGGTGTTGCTTTTCAATTTTAATGTAAAGGCGATTTCCTTGGTGCTTTTTCCCTGAATCACCTGGCTCATGATAGTACTTTCGCGTTGGGAGAGTTGCGTGGGGGATTCCAGGTCGCTGATCTGCTGACCCGTATTGATGTGCGGCAGTAGCGAAGCCTGCAATTCTACGCTCATGTATTTTCCGCCGGAACTGACTGTGCAGATTGCCCTGGCGAACTCCTTGATTTTGGATCGCTTGGAGATAAATCCGTTGGCGCCGGCACGCATGAGCGACAAGGCGTATAGCTTTTCGGAGAATGCAGAGTAAAACAGGACCGATAGTTCTGGCCGGATGCTTCGAAAGCGGCCGACAAGTGCCGGTCCGACCTCCCCATTTATGCTAATTTCGCTGATAACCAACTGTATATGCTCTTTTTGGAGGATGCTTCCTGCCTCGTCCAGGGTTGCCGCCTGGAAGAGCTTGTATTCACTGGAGATGTTTTCCAGAAAGAGCTTCATGCCGGAACGGAGCATAGTTTGATCGTCTACAATGAGGATGTTCATAGTGGAGAGGGATAAAAGGTAAAAAAAGTGGCCCGGGGAACCGGGCCACGATGCACTATTTAATATGGACGAATTTGTGTGTGTGAACAGATCCGTCAGTGTGTGTGATGCGCAGGACGTATACGCCCGCACCGAGCTTGCTCACATCTACTTTACCAGAGTCAACCGGTCCTGAGCTGTAAACCTGCAAGCCTGCCAGGTTATCGATCCGAATGGCCTTCACCTGTTTCCAGCTGGTAACTTTGAGCGTCAGCTCATTGTTTACAGGGTTCGGATAGATACTGCTTTCGAGCTTGCTTTCGAAGCGGACGTCTCTGATGGCGCTGAATGCAAATGTGCCGTCAACATCCACCATTTTCAGTCGGTACAGGTTCTCACCGGTTTCGGGCTTGCGGTCAGTGAATGTATAGGTCCTTTTCACCTTGCTTTCACCTTGCGCCGCCACGCCACCGACCATTTTCCATGCCTTGCCATCGGTGCTGCGCTGGATTTCGAAACGGTCGGAGTTGGTCTCTTCCGAAGTCACCCAGTTCAATTCAGCAGTGTTTTCACGGGCAGTAGCAGTGAACGACACCAGGGTCACCGGAAGCGGTTTCTCCCAGCGGATCGTGTATGGTGCAGGCGGTGATTGTTCGCCGGCCTCGTCCACGTAAGCGTACTCGAAAGTAGTGCTGGTATATCCCGTACCTGTCAACTTGATGGCCAGTGAGTCAGGATTGTAGTTAGGAATCACCTGGCCTTCTGTCACCAGCACGCCGTTGTAATACAGCTCACCGTTGTCAGGTAAGGTAGTGATCACCACGGTGCGGTCTCTGCCGCTGCCGTTCAATGTGCCGTCCTCAGGGTCGGCCCCGGTCAGCTGATCAGGCGTGGTTGTGCCGGCGCCTGTGCTGGTATGCGTACCATTGAGGGGTATGATCTGGTCCACAATCGGTTGATCGATCAGGTAGTTCTTCGGATCCGCCACCGGTGGCTGCTGCACCCCGAAGTTGGCATTGGTCACATCGGTAGTAGTTACCACAATATTGGGCAAGATACCATTGACCGTGCCATCGCTTCCCGTATTGGCACCCAGGTGTTCACCGGTGTTATTCCAGCCGGTTGGCAAACTTGGTGTCGTCGAGCCGGCCGCTGTCTGATGCAGCACCACGCTGTAAGTGCCAGGCACTACATTGCCGAAGTCATAAGAACCATCGGCCTGTACAGCCACGGTCGCTACTGCATTTCCGGCGGTATCCACGAGCGTCACGTACAATCCTGTTGGAATGGCAATGCCGGAGGTTGTATTAACTGTGCTATCCGTCAATGCGTTGGCATCATGGAATACATTACCTGAAAGGCCTACAACCGGAGTGGTGAACGGCTTGGTCACTGAACTTTCGTTGCTTTCCAAACCACCGTTGTCGGTTACCGTGAAC
>NZ_JCANTY010000015.1:0-83704 GCF_059568735.1 Dyadobacter ginsengisoli DSM 21015 | reverse complement strand
AAGTTGAGATTGGTTGGAGAGGACGAGCAGGGAACGCACATCCTTAAACCGATACCCACCATCGGTAGTAATCCAGATCAAATGCCAGCCAATGAACATTTGACGATGCAAATAGCCCGCCAGGTTTATGGCATTGAAACGGCAGACAATGCACTTATTTTCTTTGAAAACGGTAAACCCGCATATCTGACCAAGCGCTTTGATGTACATGACGGAAATAAAAAGAAGGCGGTAGAGGATTTCGCGGCTTTGGCAAACAGAAGTCCTCAGACCCACGGGGAACATTACAAGTATCTGGGTAACTATCTGGACCTCTTCAGCGTAATGAAGAAATATCTTCCAATCTATGGATTAGAATCACCTAAACTATTTCAACTAATCATGTTCAATTATCTATTTTCAAATGGCGACGCCCATTTTAAGAACTTTTCGATAATTGAAACCGGCATGGGTGATTTTAGGCTCAGTCCTGCGTACGATCTTCTTAACAGCCGACTTCATGTAAATGATTCCGACTTCGCGCTGGAAGATGGGCTCTTGCCCGCTCAACTATCAAATGGGAATATTGCCAGACGATTTCATACACTTGGAGAGCAAGCAGGCTTGAATACAAAATCGATTACATCCATCTTCAACACGATGCTTTCAAATTCGGAAAAGGTCGAACGCTTGGTCTATGCCTCATTCTTGAATGACCGTTCTAAAAGAAATTACCTACAGGCATATCAGACCAGGCTGAAGAGGCTTGCCAAGGTTTGAAATGGCAGCCTGTCTAGCATCGCTGCCTAATCTCTATGTAACAAGCCAACATTCAACATCTTTAAGTGACTAAAAATCAATATATTATACTACATAGGCCTATCAGAATTTTGAATTTTCCGTGCATCATGAAGGGATTTCTAGAAGATAGTGGTCTTGCTGATTGTCAGTCCGTTAAATCAATCGTTCAAATCCCTCGCTGCTTCTTTAAAATAAATGTTGACAAAGGAGAAACGAGAAAGAGCAAGCCCTTCAAACAGAGGACCTCATTTACTAAACGGAAATGGAATAAGTCCTGGGTGGCACCCTTCATCTTTCGGTTGCTAAATAGGAAAAGGTCGCCAAGATGCCGTAAGCCTTTGGCGACCCATAAACATCTAATGGAACAGGGACACTTACATAACCGCGCCTTTGCCGAGTTTATCTGTCAAACTCTCTTTCAAACGCCTCATATCCTCACTGATTTTAGAATCAATCACCTTTGCATACAATTGAGTAGTCCGAAGGTCTCGATGTCCAAGCATCTTCGACACACTTTCGATCGGAACTCCATTAGACAATGTAACCGTGGTGGCGAATGTATGTCTAGCCAAATGAAACGTTATATTTTTCTCAATACCACAAACATCAGCGATTTCCTTCAAATAGGCATTCATTTTTTGATTCGATAGAACTGGCAGTAAGCGGCTAGCGCTGGCACATTGCGGATGATTCTCATATTTATTTAATATAGTGATCGCCTCAGGCAGTAACGGAATGCTCGACCGGGATTCAGTTTTTTGTCGTTTGATTTGTAGCCATTGCCCCCCGTCAATGCCTATTATAATTTCGGAACGTCTGAGTTTTTGCACATCTACGTAAGCCAACCCAGTATAGCATGAAAAGACAAAAATATCGCGTACGAGCCGTAAGCGCTCAGTGATGAACTTTTTCTTAAGGATTGTCAACAACTCCTCCGCAGATAAGGCTACTCTATCTACCACTATTTTGGGCATTCTGTAGGCGGAGAACGGATCTTTATGTAACCAATCGTTCTTAACGCAGATCAACACAATTTTTTTGAAATTTAAGAGATATTTCATAGTTGAGTTATGACCGCAGCCACAGACTGTCTTAAGGTAGAATTCAAAATCAGCAATAAACTGATAGTTTAAATCGGCGAGATGCACGTCCGGCACTTTAAACTTCCACTTCAAGAAGTTCTCCGTATGCTAAAGTGAGGTCTGGTATCGCTGAAAGGTTGCATAAGCATAATCTATTCCTATTAACTGCTCCATCTTCTTGTTGTGGTCTTTAAAAACCCCAATAAGAGTTCTTGCATTCTTGCCAGCTCCCAGCCATTTTGTTCTGAACACGTCAATGGACATCGTTTTCCCTTCCTCCAAGATTTCCCGTTGTATCCCATAAGCCCGAGCAAGAAGCGCATCAAGAAAGCTATTGATTGTTTTACTTTCAATCGAGCTCCCTTTCATCCTGCCGGCCTCAACAGACCATTTTGCTGGTTCAATCTGTCGATTAGCGCTGGTATCAAATCTTTTTCCGGAAATTGTAATCCGTAGGTAAATCGGCCACAGTTTCTCCTTGGTAGCCTTCGACTTCCTTGCGTAGAAAATTGCACTCATTCTTGCTTCCATATTCGTGTATTTAGACATTAAAAGTAAAACCGCTTTACGCACCGGACAAGATGTTCAATTGGCGCACAACTTACTTATAATCAGAATAATAGAGCAAATTAAGTGCACCTGAATTCGCTAAATTTCAGTGCACCGAATATTACATCTAGAATTTGTCAATAAACGAATAAATTGATCAGTTGGAAACAAAAGAAAAGCCCCTAATCGATTGATTTATGGGCTTTTAGCTAAATTTGATTTTTCAATCAGTGGAGATGCAGGGCTGCAAATCGAACACTTCGCACGGTCTTCCCAATGTTAGATCATAGATTGGAAATTACTGATCACTCGATTTCATTTTGGGCTGACCAGATCATTCACCTACCAGCCCAGAAACACCATTCCGGCGCCACAAATCGTGATCGTAAGCCCGCCCAGGGCGTGCATGTACTTTTCAAGAGAGGACAAGCGGAAAATTGAAATGCCAAAGAAACCCAGGAGAACCATCAGAAGCATCATGGCCAGCGTGCAAACCGTGTAGACGGCAATCATCGTTACCATCGTTGTCCAGGAGCTTTTTGCTGCCGGGAAATAGAGCAGCGGGATCATCGGCTCGCACGGGCCCAGCAAGAATATGATAAACATCACCCACGGCGTAACCTTATGGCGGTCGCCCGGCACAACTGCCTGATTATGATTATGCTCAAACACATACAGCTCTCCATTATCGCCGGCATCGAAATGCTTGTGCGAATACCCGCGCCGCATTTTCCATAAGCCCCATATCCCGTATACAATCCCGAAGCCAAGTAACATCCAGCCCGCAATGCCTCCCCTAACACCTTCCAGCCATTCTATCCTGCTCAGCGACCAGCCCGCCGCCGCACCGCCGAGACCAAGCAGTACCGAACTCCAAACATGGGCGCAGCCGCAAAGTACCGTCCAGCCAATAGTCCTGGGAAGCGACCAGTTTCTGCTTCGGGATAATGCAATAAATGGAACATAATGGTCCGGGCCGCTTAGCGTGTGCAGACAAGCGATGCTAATCGCCGCAGCCATTAATACCTGAAACTCGGTTTGCATAAAATATCGTCGTTTGTAATGATTTCCGATGTGATTTTGAGTGCCTGCATCAGCCGTTCCGAATGGTTACCCAGCATCCTCAACGCAAACCCGTTTACCGGCAAACCGGTGATACCAAAGTCGATACCCGGGATCGCAGCCAGCATTTCCGACAAAAGCGGGATCACGCGCGCAATATCAACTTGTGCATCTATGCAGATCAGCCCGCCCTGGTGTGTAAACCCTTCCAAATGCCCGATTCCGCGAGGATCGGTGTGTTGCGGTAGCAGGCGCAGATTTTCTTTTAAAATGAGTTTGCCTTCCAGGAACACTTCGGTTACCGAGCGGTAATTGGAAAACTGGAACACCTCCCCGTTCAATTTACGCCCGCAGGTGACGATCTCGCCCCATATCAACCTGCTGTCGGTGGAGAGAAATATCCGGTTATCGGCCCGGAAATCTGCGCCGGCCTGGGGTACGCAGGGATGCGGCAAATAGGTGAATGAAGCCCCGGGCGCCAGGTCCACGCGCACATGCTGCTGCGCCGACGCGGACATGCTGAATAAGCGCTGATACGATTGAGTGTGCCAGTGCACGGCCGCACCTTCCTCCAACCGGATGCCGATCTGGTAATGGTCCCCGGCCAGCACGCCCGGCGATGCGCTCATTTGCATTAAATGCAAGGTCGGACGCCGCCTGTCTTCCGTAACGTCCGCGATTTTGAAGGGAGGTTGCCAAAAGCTCTTTTTCAGGTAGGTTCGTCCGTCGCGCATGGCGGCTGTAATGTCCAGGGAGGCGATCATCGGACCAGCTCGGGCTCGTCGATCTCTTCCATCAATGCATACCGGCGTATCCATCCGATCACCTGGTCGAGGCCCTGGAGGGACATCAGGTTGGTGAAAACAAAAGGGGCGCCGTTCCGCATCCTGCGCGCGTCACGCTCCATCACGTCCAGGTCCGCATGCACGTAAGGCGCGAGGTCTATCTTATTGATCACCAACAGATCGCTGCGGGTAATACCCGGCCCGCCCTTCCGTGGTATCTTGTCCCCTTCGGCGACGTCGATCACAAAAATGCTCAGATCAGCCAGGTCGGGACTGAATGTGGCCGACAGGTTATCGCCACCGCTTTCGATGAAAATGATTTGCAGATCGGGAAAGCGCTCCGCCATTTCTTCCACGGCTTCCAGGTTCATGCTCGCGTCCTCGCGGATGGCGGTGTGCGGACAGCCGCCGGTTTCCACGCCGATGATTCGCTCCGGTGGCAGCAGGCTGTTGACAGTGAGAAACAAGGCGTCCTCGCGGGTATAAATATCGTTGGTAATAACGCCCACGCTGTAAATCGAAGCCATGTGCCTCGTCAATCGCTCGATGAGGGCTGTTTTGCCGGAACCTACCGGCCCGGCCACGCCGATTTTAATATAGTTGCGGGTCATATTTAGGACATATAAAGTCTTGAATACAAAGTTTCATGCTGCATGCACCGGATATCAAACCCGGTGCAGCAAAGTCCGAGCAGGTCACGGTCGGGGTCCATCGTGCTTTCAACCAGCTCCGCTATTAACGGTTGTAATGAAAATAGCAGCTCCTGGCCTTCCTGCTGACCCAACGGGACCATTTTGACGCTATTGGTAACCATTCCCACGCTGGCATTGTAATAAAATCCCGCGAGCATATCTTTTTTAAGAATACCCATCGCTGCGGCGCACATCCCGAAAGCCAGACAATAATGTCCTGAAACGCTCTTTTTACGAATGGCTTTGGCGTACTGGTCCAATACAGGGTTTTGCAAAACTGGCTGGAAGACTTTTAATAACCTGTTGCCCAGCTTCGCGCTGGCTTCGCGGATCTCCCTGGGCAGTTTAAGCGCCGTGCATTCGGTATCCAGGCCCATGCATTCGTCGATATCGTTACTACAAACCGCGTCGTAAGCCAGCGAGGCAAATGCGGCATCGCCATAACAGATATTTTCGGTGAGCATATGCCGGATATAATCGCAGGCGCTATCCCGGCTACGCACCATGCCCGACTGCACATAGGTTTCCAGCCCGCCCGAATGCGCATACCCGCCGATCGGCAGCGTAGGATCGCTTAATTGCAACAGGCTCAGCATACGCATTTCCATCGCTATTTCAGGAGTTGGTTAACTGCATTATTTTCGAAAACAAACTGCCGCTATTGCCCGAAGGATGCGGCGAAACGGTCGTTTTAAGTGGTTGCAGCAACTTCCGCTCTTCCCGCAGGACGGCATAGCCCTGCGCTACCAGCAAGCGGTAAAGCGGCGCTTCGAATGGCACCAGCAATGCATCATCTTCGAAAAAAAGCGGCAGATGCTTGTTGCCAATTTCGTAGCAAAGCGAAGCCGTTTCAAACAGGCTACCGGGTTTTACCACAATACAATCGCAAGGCAGAATCCGGGCAACAACCAGGCGCTCCGCATCGGCATACAACACATCGCCCTCCGTAATTTCCGGGGATTCGGCCAGGAATTTCATGGCTACGGCCACCCCCTGGCTCGTCTTCTTGTGCAGGATCCGTTTCCTGGTCTCAAACCATTCCAGGTCCAGCCAGTCCGGTTCTACCGGCAAGCCCTTGTAATCCTCTATACGCCCGGCCTTTTCCCTGATAATCATGCTACAAATGCGTTGAGAGTCGATCGGATAGTTTTGCTAAAAAAGAAAATAGCGCTGCGCCAGCGGTACTACCGAAACCGGCTCGCAAGTGATATGCACGCCGTCTACCCTCACTTCATAGTTCTCCGGGTTCACGTCGATCTGCGGGGTTGCGTCGTTGTGGATCAGGTCTTTTTTGGAAATGCTGCGACAATTCCGGACGGGCCTTAGCAACTTTTCCAACCCGTATTGCTGCACAACACGTTCATCCAGCGAGCATTGCGAAACAAAACTGATGCAGGTGCCCGTCAGCGCTTTGCCATAAGCCCCGAACATATGCCGGTATATGACAGGCTGGGGTGTGGGAATGGACGCATTGGGATCGCCCATTCGGCTGCCGATGATCATGCCGCCCTTGATGATCATTTCAGGTTTCGCTCCGAAAAAAGCTGGTTTCCATAACACGAGATCGGCCAGCTTGCCCGGCTCGATGGAACCCACATATTCGGAAATGCCGTGTGTAATGGCCGGGTTGATCGTGTATTTGGCCACATAGCGCTTGGCCCGGAAGTTGTCGTTTCCGGCCTCGTTATCCTCGGGCAGAAAACCGCGTTGCTTTTTCATCTTATCAGCCGTCTGCCACGTCCGTGTGATCACCTCTGCCACCCGGCCCATTGCCTGGGAATCGGAGCTCATCATACTGAAAACGCCCATATCGTGCAGAATATCCTCGGCAGCGATAGTTTCGGGACGGATCCGCGAGTCGGCGAATGCAACATCCTCGGGTACCGATTTGTTCAGATGGTGGCAGACCATCAGCATATCCAGGTGCTCGTCAATGGTGTTAATGGTAAAAGGGCGTGTCGGGTTGGTGGATGACGGCAGGATGTTGGGATACATGGCCGCCTTGATGATATCGGGTGCATGGCCGCCGCCAGCACCCTCGGTATGGTAAGTATGGATCACACGCCCGCCGATGGCTTCCATGGTACTTTCGAGAAAACCGGCTTCATTGAGTGTATCAGTGTGTATAGCCACCTGAATATCCAAACGGTCTGCAACTCTTAGCGATGCGTGAATCACCGCCGGGGTAGCGCCCCAGTCTTCATGGATTTTTAAACCGATCGCTCCTGCCCTTACCTGCTCTTCGAGTGGCGCCTCGGTGGCACAATTTCCTTTGCCGGTAAATCCGAGGTTCATCGGAAAGGCCTCCGCGGCTTCCAGCATTTTACGGATATTCCACGCGCCGGGCGTAACGGTGGTCGCATTGGTGCCGTCGGCCGGCCCCGTGCCACCCCCAATCATGGTGGTAATACCGCTGAACAATGCGTGGTCGATCTGCTGGGGACAGATAAAATGAATATGTGTATCAATACCACCCGCCGTGGCGATCAGCCCTGCGCCGCCATGTACTTCGGTGGCCGCGCCGATGATCATACCGGGCGTTATGCCGTCGGTAGTGTCGGGATTGCCCGCTTTGCCCACGGCTACAATATGCCCGTCACGAATACCAATATCGGCCTTTACGATGCCCCAGTGGTCGATGATCATCACGCTGGTAATGACCATATCCAGCACGCCATCGTCGCGCACCGCCGTACCCGACTGCGCCATGCCGTCGCGAATCGTTTTGCCACCGCCAAATTTCGATTCCTCCCCATACCCTTCCGGCCCGCCTACCGAAAGGTCGCGCTCGATCTCGATGATCAGATCCGTATCACCCAGGCGCACCCGGTCGCCCGTGGTAGGGCCGTACATATTGGCATATTTGATCCGGTTAATGAGCAGACTCATGGCAGTTCGTTTTTAAAATCCCTGTTTAATGCTTCGGTCAGCGCCGCATCCCTGGCCCCTTCCAGCGGGCCGTCTATCAGGTTATTGAACCCGAAAACCCGGCCGTTCCCCGCTAACGTTACCAGCCATACGTCTTTCTCCTCCCCCGGCTCGAAACGGACCGCCGTGCCTGCCGGAATGTTCAGCCGCATTCCATACGCCTTCGCCCGCTCGAATGCCAGCTGTTTGTTGGCTTCAAAAAAATGAAAATGCGATCCTACCTGAACCGGCCTGTCGCCTGTATTAACGACCGTGAGCTGTTCGGTGCGGCGGCCGGGATTGGCCATAATGTCACCTTCCGCCAGAAAATATTCACCTGGTACCATGTTGTGGCTTTTTAACGTATCGGATTGTGAACCGTCACCAGCTTGGTGCCGTCCGGAAATGTGGCTTCGATCTGAATGTCGTGGATCATTTCGGGGATGCCTTCCATGACATCCTCCCGGACCAGAATGGTAGCGCCAAACTGCATGAGCTGCGCCACCGACTGTCCATCGCGTGCTGCTTCCTGCAACCGGCTACTGATGAGCGCTATCGACTCCGGGTAGTTCAATTTCAACCCGCGGGCCATTCGCTTTTCAGCCAGTTCGCCGGCCAGAAACAACATGAGCTTTTCCTGTTCTCTGGGAGATAAATGCATAGCGCTCAGAATTACTTAGGTATTATTACGTACGTAAATATAACTACCTATTCCAAGCGCTGCAAGTTTTTGAAGTATTTTTTAAACCAATAAGGAAGCTGCCCGCGCATTTTCCATCGCTTCCTCGATCGTACTGACCTGAAACTTGCGAAGGATGTTCAAACGGTGCGCTTCGATGGTGCGGATGCTGATGCCAAGCGTTTCGGCGATATCCTTGTTGCTTACACCCTGATGGATCATGCGGATAATCTGCTGCTCCCGCTTGGAAAGCGCAATTTCGGACGCGCCCGCCGCAGCCGGTGCTTCACCGGTGGCATTGCGTTGCTCGTGGTATTTCCGCACCACCGTATCCGTGACGTCGCCGATAAAATAGAAATGCCCGCCATGTACCGAGCGGATCGCATGCAGGAAGATCTTGTTGCTCGTATCTTTTAAAATGTAGCCGCTTGCGCCCATATCCAGCGCGGTACTCACATAATCAGGGTTATCGAAAAGGCTAAAAAACAGCAGTTTTGCATTGGAATTAGCTTTAATGACCGACTTGCCGGTATCCAGCCCGCTGATACCCTGCATGCGGATGTCCATAATGATCACATCAGCAGGAATATGTGCAAGTGACGTGATCGCCTCTTCGCCCGAAGAAGCTTCGCCGGATACTTCCATATCCGGCTCGTTGTTGATGAGCTGTTTGAGACCGTGTCTGAATATTTCATGGTCGTCGACTAAAAAGACAGCAATTTTTTTCATGTAATCGGGTCGTTTGTCTGTTGTGACAGATTGGTTTACGCGTGTTTCCGCAAAGGAAGTTCAAGCTGAACGGTGGTACCTTTTCCGGGTTCCGAGCTGATGTTCAGCGTGCCTCTCAGCAGGTCGGCTCGCTCTTTCATGCCCCGCAAGCCGTGTGCCTTTGGAAACTTCTCCCGCGAATAAATATATTGGTTATCAAAATAAAATCCTTTCCCATTGTCCTGAATGATCATATTCAGGAACTCGCTGTCGCTGTCTACATGTATTTCGACCATCGTGGCACCCGAATGCTTGATGACATTATTCAGCGATTCCTGCAAGATCCTGAAAACCCCCACTTCCAGCTCGCGCGGCAATGCTTCGGCTTTGATGTTCTCTTCCAAATAAAAAGTGACCTGATCCGACGCCTCGCGGCACATTTTGACCAGCTCCCGGATCGCCGACCGCAGCCCGAAATCTTCGAGTACGCTGGGCAACAAGTCCGCACAAATGCGTTTGGTTTCAAATATAATCGCCGCCAGCAGCTCGTTGACACGATGGATTTCAGGGTCTTTGTGCGCCATCCGGTCGTCGACCTGTTCCAGCTTCATACGCAGGCTGGTCAGCATTTGCCCGATCCCGTCGTGGATTTCGGCAGCTACGCGCTCCCGTTCCTTTTCCTGCCCGGTAATGATCGACAGCGACCGGATATGCTGCTCGGTCTCCTGGCGCCGCATTTTCTCATCGGTCAGTAACCAAAGCTCCTTTTCCGTGTTTTTGCGCTTGGTAATGTCGTTACAAACGACCAGATACTGGTACAACTCGCCCTGGTTGTTGATAATGGGCATCAAAGTCACATCCAGCCAGAAACCTGAACCGTCGGAAGCCGTGTCGTATACTTCTCCCTGCCATACTTCCGTTCGCCGCCGCGGGTCGCGGATGTGGTGGTAGATAATGCTTTCATTTCCGCCCTGGTTATTGTAAAAAAGCGGCCGGTCGCGCAGCTCTGAGCTGCTGTATTTGGTCACGTGGCAGTATTTGTCGTTGGCGTAAATAATCTTTCCATCCTCGTCTGTTTTGACCAGATAAGTCGCTTTTTCCAATGCATAATTCGTCTCCCGGAGCTCCTTATGCGACTTTTCAATGGAAATGCTGCTTTCCTGCAATTGTTTTGCAAGTTGCTTGGAACGGTTTTCCGAATCGATAAGCCCGGTCATCGTCTGCCGGATGCGGATCGAAAGCGGGAAGAAGATCAGCGCTGCTTCCAGGAGCAGCGTAAACAGCACCACGCCGAGCAGAATGTATTCGATCTCTTTCAACGTACGTACCTTCTGCCGCCAGAAACGGTCATAGTCGAACACGATCAGTTCCATGCCAAGCAGGTACGACTTTTCGTATTCCAGTATCTTTTTCACATAAGGTTCGATATCGAGCGAATCCCCCGCCTTTTGCTTTTCCATAACAGCCACCATTTTATTGGACGCGGCCAGTATTTCCTGGTAAGGATCTTTCACCATGTCGTACATCATGGCAATTTCCTTACGGTTATTGGGAGGTAGATTTAAAAAGGAATTGCCGCTGATAAGCGATACGTGTGCCTTCTGCCATTGTTTCAGGGTGTTGACAAATTCCTTCTGATTGGATTCCACGTCCCTTCCCGACTCGATGAGCAATGCGGTCTTACTTAGCGTCTGGCTGTAAGTACGTAAGCGCCCGGCGTAGTTGATAATATGCGAATCGTCGCGCTGAGCGGTGAGATAACGCTGGATCAGGATCTGGCTCAGGATCGAGATCACCGCTACAATGAGCAATGCCGACGCATACAGCCAGGTGAAGTACAGAAATGTCTTCCGTTCCTGGGTTTCGTCCTGAACAACTTGTTTTTTTAGCATGGGCTGAAACTGAAAAATCTCATGTACCTACGCGTAAAGATACGTAGGTACATGAGCATATGCGTTATGCGAACCTGTAAAACTTACAGCGAAATGTGGTTTTGCAGCTCTTCCATGCTCATTTCCTCCGCGCTCCCCTCCGATACCACCGCGCCCCGGCTCATGAAATAGTAGTAATCCGTTACCGGGCTCGCAAAGTCGATCTTTTGTTCTACCAACAATACCGAAATGCCCCTTTCCCGTGCCAAAGTCTTCAAAATCTGCCCGATCTCCTGCGAAATGGATGGCTGAATGCCTTCGGTAGGTTCGTCGAGCAGCAATAGTGACGGCCTTCCCGTGAGTGCGCGCGCGATGGCGAGCTGCTGTTGCTGCCCACCGCTCAGGTTGCCGCCCAGGCGGTTGCGAAAATCTTTCAGGATCGGGAACAAGGTGTAAATCTCGTCTTCTGGAATCTTTGCTTTCCGGTCGGCTACCGCTTCGAGGCCGAGTTTCAGGTTTTCATAAACCGTCAGTTTTGGAATAATTTCCCTTCCCTGCGGCACGTAGGCAATACCCATTCTCGATTTTTTGAATGCAGGCAGCTTCGTAACCGATTCTCCATTGTATTCGATGGTCCCGTCTTTCGGCGGCACAATGCCCATAATGGTTTTCAGCAAAGTGGTCTTACCCACGCCATTACGGCCCATTACCGTGGTAACCGTTCCTTTTTTCACTTCCAGCGACGTGCCCCAGAGGATCGTGCTTTGCCCGTAGGCGGATGTGAGCGAACTGACTTTCAAGATCGGTGTTCCCATTTCTCAGAAATTTTCAAGTTGAACATTGGCCCGTCCCAGGTAGCTGTCAATCACCCGCTGGTCATTACGTACGTCGTCGAAAGTGCCTTCCATCAGCAGCTTCCCGCGCACGAGCACCGTCACCAGATCCTGCGCGATTTGCTCCACAAACTTCATATCATGCTCGATGACGATGATGGCGTGCTGCCGGGCGAGTTGCAGCAGCAGTTCACCGGTTTTCTCCGTTTCTTCGTCGGACATCCCGGCGGCCGGCTCGTCGATCAGCATCAGTTTTGGGTCCTGCAAAACCACAATGGCGATTTCCAGCCATTGTTTCTGACCATGCGAGAGTTCTCCCGCAATTTTTCCCAGACATTTTTGCAAACCCACTTTTAGTGCTACTTCATGAATGCGTCCGTCGATCTCCTCGCTGGGCTTGAAGAAAAGCGAAGCGAAAATACCCTTGTTCATCTTGAAGGCAAGCAGCATATTGTCGTACACCGTGAGGCTGGGAAATACCGAAGGTTTCTGAAATTTCCGGCCAATGCCCATATCGGCGATACGCACTTCGCTTTTGCCCAATACCGAATGGCCGTCGAAACTGACTTCGCCCGCATCCGCTTTGGTTTTGCCACACAGAATATCGAGGAAAGTCGATTTGCCCGCACCATTAGGCCCGATAATGACCCTGAGTTCGCGGTCCAGTAAATTGAAATGGCTCAGATTCAGCGCATGGACGCCCCCGAAAGAGACGGATAAGTTCTTCACTGTCAATAGCATGATTATGGCAGTTTTGTGATTTGAAATAACAGATAACCAGCAATGCAGCGTTACGATTGCACTACTTCCTGCCCTGCGGGCTGAGCCTTTGGCCTACGTTTTCCGCCCAGTTTGGCCATCACCGTTTCGAGCATTCCCAACAGTCCTTTATCAAAATACAATACCGTGGTAATGAACAGGAAACCGAGGATGAACAGCCAGGAGTCGGGAAAGAGGCTGGTACAAATGCTGTACAGAAAATTGACGATTAACGAACCTAAAATAGCCCCTTTCAATTTTCCCCTGCCTCCTATGGCCACCCACATCACCATTTCAACCGATGCCCTTACGTCCATTCTTCCGGGTGTGATAATGCCCGTCTGGGGCGCGTAGAGCATTCCGGCAATGGCGGCGAGCAATGCGGCTACGATGAATATGGCCAATTTGTAATGCATGACGCGATAGGCGGTGTAACTCGTCCGGGATTCGCTGTCGCGGATGGCTTGCAGTACTTTGCCAAACTTGGAGTCGACGAGTTTCGTACTCAACCATAGCGCTATGCCCAGCGTGACGAGCGAAAGCAGGTAGAGGCCCAGCTTCACACCCGGCACGGAAAGGCTGAGCCCGAGCAGTGTTTTAAAATCCGTGAGGCCATTGGTGCCGCCGAGCATGGTTTCGTTGCGAAGGAAAATGAGCCACATCGCCAATGCCAGTGCCTGGGTGATAATGGCCATATAAACACCCCGGATACGGCTTCGGAAAATAAAATACCCGAAAACCAATGCAAATGCAGCCGGAATGAGCAATCCCAGCACGACCACGAGCCCAAAAGACTGGAATGGCACCCAGAAAAACGGGAGCGATTCCACCTGGTTCCAGGCCATGAAATCCGGCATCGGAATGCCGTTGCTACCCGAGGCTGTCGCCCCTTTGAGCACAATGTGCATGGCTACGCTGTATCCGCCCAGACAAAAGAAAAAAGCCTGGCACATGGAAAGAATGCCGGTATACCCCCAGATGAGGTCCACGCCCAGCGCGACGATGGCAAAGCAGAAGTAGCGGCCCCAGAGCGAGATGGTGTTGCCGGATACGAAACCCAGCACATTTCCCAGCGGCAAAATGATCAGGAACAATGTAATGCAGCATGCGTACAACCCGAAATCCTTTTTATTTCCCATAATCGATGTGAGATAAGATTGGTTTAATCCTCGGCAACACGTCCCTTGTCGGGAAAGAGTCCGCGGGGTTTGAATTGCAGGAAGATCACGATCAGCGCCAGAATGAGCACTTTTCCATAAACGGCTTCGTAGAACGATTCCAGGACTTTGGTCAGAAAGCCGATCCCCAGTCCGGAAACAATAGCCCCGGCAATCTTCCCGACACCGCCCGTCACCACCACCAGAAACGAGTCGACGATGTAAGTCTGGCCCATATCAGGCACCACATTACCGATCAGCGTCATTGCACAACCGGCCAGGCCAGCCAGCCCCGACCCTAAAAAGAATGTGATCGCATCCACCCGGCGCGTCTCCACGCCCAGGCAAGCGCTCATCGTGCGGTTCTGGGTTACCGCACGGATGCGGATGCCCAGGCGGCTGCGATAGAGCATCAGGTAGGTAAGTGAGACGACCACGATCGTTAATCCAATGATAAACAACCGGTTAAATGGCAATACCAAATGCGGCATCAGCTGCCAGCCACCCGCCAGGAATGCGGGCGCTTTCACGGCGGTAAGGTCTCCGAAGATACTTCTGGCGGTTTGTACCATAATGAGGCTTACACCCCAGGTTGCCAGAAGACTTTCCAGCGGCCTGGCGTACAAATGCCTGATAACAAGCCTTTCAAGCACCAACCCGAACACCCCTGCCACCACAAATGACGCTGGTAACGATACCCAGAAGTATAAGTCGGACTTCATCCCGAGCGTGTCGATGAAAAGCGATTGCATACAAAAGGTCGTGTAAGCGCCGATCATCAGAAATTCGCCGTGCGCCATATTGATGATCCCCGCCAGCCCGTACACAATGGCCAGGCCGAGTGCAATGAGGATCAGTATGCTACCCAGGCTAATCCCGCTAAACAGGTTTTGTGCCTTTTCAATACGGCTTTGCAGGCTTTCAAGATCCTTCACTTTTTCGGCTGCATAGGCCCTTGCGGACACTACATTTCCTTTTTCCTCGTAATTTTTAAGGATCAACCCTACGTTTTCGCCCCAGTTATGATCGAGGCTATCGATATAGGCTTTTGCCTCGGGTTCCAAAGCGGTTTCATCCAATTTCATCTGAAAAAATACCTCCCTGCCTGCCGTCTGCGCGCCGGGGTCCGTTTCCTGCCGCAATGCTTTTTCGAGCAATGCGATCCTGTCCGGATCCGGCGCGTTTACAAGCTGACCGTACGCCATGATCCGCTTTTTGGGATCATGGCTGGTCAAATTCAGGTAGGGCAAAACAACGTTGAGTATAAGTCTTTCGGATCGGCTGATCTCTACTTTTTGCAGTTGATCGGCTGACAGCTTCGTGGCTGCCTGCTGGTTTGGGGGATAGAGGTAAAAGATCGTAGAAACCTCTTTTCCGCCGGAATTCTCCGCCTCGCCTGTGGTTACGGGTTTGCCGCCCAGCGTATAAAGCTTTTTGTCATTGATCGCCGCGAGCAGCGGGAAAGTTGCAGGGTCCTTTTGCGCCGCCAGATACCGGAGCGCCTGGCTCCGGGCCGTGTCGTTTGGCGGGTTCAGGACAGCCGCAATTTGAATGGAAATGCTGTCTGCCTGCTGTGCAATCGCCCCTCGGCCCATTCCTATGGCCAAAAGGATCACCAGCCACACCTTTTGAATGCAGTTCATAACCAGGGAAGTTAAATGCGGCCGCGATGGCCGCGTTGAAACGGATGCCTATTTGCTTGCGACCGTGTACGTTCCGCCGTGCGCCACGTGGTCGCAGTCTTTGTCGGGGGAAGTCAGTTTGGACCAGGGCTCAGGATTCACCAGGCCCGTAGATTGCCAGATAATGTCGAATTGCCCGTCGGGCTTGATCTCGCCGATCATCACAGGCTTGGCCAGATGGTGGTTTTTCGTATCCATTTTCACCAGGCCGTCCGGCGAATCGAATTCCAGGCCGTACAATGCAGGGCGCACTTTGGAAACTTCGAAAGAACCCGCCTTTTCGGCTGCCTTCGCCCACAGGTACACGCCCGTGTAAGCCCAGCAGATCGGATCGTCGGTTACCCTTTTGTCGCCGCCCGGGAGATTGTTTTTCTTGCAGAATGCGCGGAAATCTTCGACAAACTTCTTGTTTTCCGGCGATTCTTTGGATTGGAAATAATTCCACGCCGCCAGGTGACCTACCAAAAATTCGGTATCCGTTGCGCGCAGCTCGTCTTCCGCCACGGAGAATGCCATAATCGGGCAGGTAGCAGCCGAAAGTCCCTGATTTGCAAACTCTTTATAGAACGGCACGTTCGAATCGCCATTGATCGTCGATAACACGCAAGCCTTGCCGCCCGCCGCGAATTGTTTCACTTTGGAAACGATCGTCTGGTAATCCTGGTGGTGAAATGGCGTGTATTCTTCCACGATATTCTCTTTGGGAACACCTTTCGAAAGCAAAAACGCTTTCAGGATCTTGTTGGCTGTTCTTGGAAAAACATAGTCCGTACCCAGCAGATAAAACTTCTTGTAGCCACCACCGTCTTCGCTCATCATGTATTCGGCAGCGGGGATCAGCTGCTGGTTGGGCGTAGCACCCGTGTAGATCACGCTGGTGGAGCATTCTTCGCCCTCGTATTGAACGGGATAGAAAAGCAAGCCATTGTTTTCCTCAAAAACAGGCAATACCGACTTGCGGGAAACGGACGTCCAGCAACCGAAAACGGCAGCTACCTTTTTATCCAGCAATAATTCCTTCGATTTTTCAGCAAAAAGGTCCCAGTCGGATGCCGGGTCGACGATGACGGGCTCGATCTGCTTGCCCAGTACGCCACCTTTTGCATTGATCTCGTCGATCGCCATTTGCACGACATCTTTCAGCGAAACTTCTGAAATTGCCATTGTTCCGCTCAGCGAATGCAGGATACCGACCTTCACAGTCTCTTTTTTGTCCCCTTCATTTCCCCCTGAACCAGAGCCGCCGCAAGCTGCCAGTGCAAGCACCAGCACAACCATCCATACTACCTGGTAAGACATTTTGAATGTTTTCATCGGTAAATTTTAATAGTGATATGAGTGAAAATTAAGATCAACAGAAACACTCCGGACCACGCCGGAACGGATCAAAATAGGAAAAACTGCACTTGCAACCAAACCTGGCCGTACGTCTTCGAGCTGTATGCGCCACCCGCGTCGGCCACATTGTGCTTGCGCGCTACGTAGGAAAGACGAAGATTGGTGGCGCTTCCATTAAAGAAGTAGTTCAACCCGCCGCCGTAAACGCTGCTGGATTTGGCTTTGTCAAAATCATCGATCAGCTCCGAACCTACCTGCTCTTTGCTGGCGGAGATATTCTGGTTTTCGTAGCGCACCCACGGCTGGATGCGTGACTTTTTGAAATAGTAACCGAGTTCGAGGAATTGCACGGTTTGTTTGGGAATCTGGCGTGCAAAGGTGTATTTCGAGTTAACATTGGTACCGCCTGTCATGTATTGAAAAGCGGCATTCAGCGTAACCGAGCCCGCTTCACCAGCCTTTTTGTCAATAAAAAGGTCTGTTCCGACATTGTAATAGGAACCCTGTGTATCGAAGCCCGCGCCCCAGGCGACGGTATTACCTGCGCCGAGTTTGGTACCGGCATAGTAATAATCTTTTTCAGGATCGAGGAAGTTGTAAGCAACGCGGCCCACTATACGTAACGGTGCCTGACCGTCCAGGTTTCTTCCGGTAAACAAACCCAACCGGTATTCCAGCTTATCCTTCAAGAGAAACCCGCGTGCATTCACGCCCAGGTCGCGACCGAAGTTACCCTGTAACGGGCTGTTGGCAAAAAGGTTGTAGGGATATTGAAAATAAGTAAAATCATTGGCCATCAACCCGGCCGCACCTTGCAGGCCGTTCCGGTTGCTGGAAACGAGCTGCATACCTGCAATGAGCTGAAATGCATTGGAAAAGGCATATTCGTATTGGCAATCGAGCAGGATTGGCGCCACTTTTACATTTTTAGTACTGTCGCCCAACTGGATGCCGATGGGTGACGGAAGGTCTGTTTCCATAAAAAAGCTCCCTTTTTTGGAAAGCTGGCCGCCCACCAAAACCCTCGCCCTGTAAAGCGAAAACCCTTTGTTCCAGTCACTTGCCTTGTCAGTCACATTCCCGCCAAAGCCCGATTGCTCCGCAGAAGCGAACATATGCACAATCGCACCTACGTGAATGGACGGTTTGAAGTCGTCCTCTGCCGTCAGCACCGAATCCTTCGGTGCCAGGTAGCCGGGAAGCTCACGCAGCACACGCACTTTCCGGGCTGTCTTGCGATCCCTCGCATCCGGACCGTCGTCGGCCAGCGAGATGCCTTGACAAAGCATCAGCAGCAAACCTGCATTTAGGAAAAGTCTTTTCATGATGGTCGTTGATTTATTTACGTAAGTAATGTGTTTCAAAAATATAAACAAATTACGTACGTACAAACAACTGGTCGATTTTCATGAAAAGTTTACAAATATCCTTAATATAGGAATAAAATACTTTAAAACAGAACCTTACAAAACTGGATCGAGCCTAAATCCTGACACTTACCAGCCCGTCCTACCTACCTAAGTAACACCTAGGGTGATTAAAGGGCTTTGTCAGATTCGTGCAGATCATATAAGACTACCAGCACCGGCACCACCAAGGCATTTAGCATTGTAATCTCTTCACAATAGCTGGCCCGTTATGCTGGTTTCTTAGTTCGGCTGGAAGATTTACGAGTCGCTTCTATCGGTACGTTTCCATACGGGCCCGATGGCTCAATTGCGCAGTGTCCTTAAAATAGCAGCTACGGTGACTTGTTTAGGCCACCGCAAAACCCTTGGGTTACCAATACTACCGTTTGCCTCTGAGGTTGACAATGCATTTCATAGGCAAAAGCTTCAATTGAATTTAAAGATACTCAGTGTGTAAATGACAATGAACAATAGTAGCTGCAAGGTTTGCACTACCATGAAGCCGCTGCTGACAGCCTCGATGCCGCTTTTGCTACCAGCTGGCAAAGGAGCCGCTAGCGCCCTTTTCAGTTTTGCGCCGAGCATCCTGCGTAGCCCGAGCCCATTGATTATGATGATCAACAGAATACCCATCTTGATTTTAAACCAAATTTGAGCGCCCCACGCTTCATGTAATTTGACCATCATGCCGATGCCTGAAACCAGAATCAGCAGCATGCCGATTCCCAGGTATCGCTGGAGCTTATCTAAATTATCCGCTATCACCCGACTGGTTCCGGTATCGATTTCCAGCGCTTTCTTAAGGGACCGGAAGGTCAAATAGTCAATGAATGAAGTGCCGGCCATCACGGTGATGCCGATCACATGCAGGACCAGAAAGCTGTTATAAAGTGCGATGTTCATGTTATCCATTTTTAAAGGTGGTTTTCGGACAGGTCTTTTTTCGAGACATACCGGATACAGAGGGATATTATCAGCAGGTCAACCAGTACAAATAATATCCGGGAGATTGGATCCCCGCTGAATACATGCGCTACCAGGGCCGAGCACATCGTAATGATGAACCCCGCATAAACCCACTCTTTAACCCTTACGAGTGTAAAAGGAAGTAACAGCACAAGGGCTCCTGTGACTTTGGCAATGACCAGTTCTATTCTGAAATAATCCGGGAACCCAAGTTTTTGCAAGTCTTCCGGATGGGAATAGGAGAAATACGCGCTGAAAAGCATAAAAAAGCTAATAAAACCTTTTGCGATCCAATACAGGGTCCTGGCTGACGTGTTCTGTTTCATATACTTATTTATTTCGTTATCGTAGTTATATTGACAAATATAATACGTTTTAGAAATAAATAACACACATTTAGATATTTTCCTGATAGATTTGCTTCGTTAACGAAATAAAATGAGATGAATAAGACGGTGGAGCTTGTCAACAAATGGGCCGAATTCGAAGAGAGATACCCGGAGGGTAGTATTGAGGATTTTTGCCGGTCGTACCTGGCGCATCAACGCAGGGACCAGGAAAAAGGCGCTTTGGTGGGGGGCGTAGTACCTGCATTCAGCGATGGCCTGCTGATGAAGATCATCGGAAGGATAAGCAAATTGAATATGGCCTACGCCAATATTGCCTTAAAGGGCACCGAACTGAACCAGATTGAAGAATTTGGCATACTTCAAACCATACGAAAAGAAAAAAAACCAAGGAAGACGGAGGTGATCTACGCCAATTTATTTGAATTATCCAGCGGGACGGATATGCTCAACCGCATGAAAAAGCGTGGGCTTATCAGGGAATATGGCGACAAGGAGGACAAACGCTCAAAGAGGCTTGAGCTGACCGAAAAAGGAGAAGCCGTCGCGAACGCCTCTATCCCAAGAATCGAAAAGAACGCGAAGATGTTATTGAACGCTCTGCCAGCAGAGGATAAGGAGCTTTGCATCCAGCTTTTAAAAAACATCGAAATCAAACTTTCTGCGCAATGGCAAAAACACAAGGTGAAAGACTTTGAGGAGATCTATCAGGAGTTGACGCAGGCTGATTAGAGGTGCTGTAAATTACCTATTCTATCGTTGGCCAAAATCCCGATAAATTCTCTTTTGTCTTGTATAAAATGAGCTGTCAGTAAATCTAACCGGAGCAGGAGACTTTTTTCGGTGCTGCTTCATATCCAAATCCGGTCGATAAGGAGTTAAATGTCGATATCGCAGGTACAGCCGGTCAAAAAGCAAGGATGATTTTGATGGACATTACCGGCAGGACTTGTCAGACAAGGTCCTGGCTCCCACAGACGGCGCCCACCAAGATTCTGTCGATATGAGTCAGAACCAGAGGGGAATCAATTTGCTGCAAGTCGGCACAATTACCTAGATAAAAACATCAAGGGTGACGAAACGCTAGTTTCTGTATGTTGGAATAGAGGAAAACACTGTCACTGATGTAGGACAGTGTTTTCTAATTATCCGGGAGTAATACTTAAACTCGCATTTAGACGCTCCGATGGGGATGTCGAAGTCGGCGCTCCTTCCAAGTACCAGAGCCCCCTATTGTATTGCTCAGGATAAGATTGAATTTCTACACGTTCTCATTTTTTGCCATAACTATTTAATAATCATCATCCTAGCAGTCCAAAATCCACTCAGAACCAATCAAAATATATCACAGACCCGACCTCTGCCCAACACTGTCGAGCAAGTGGCTCCACGCGGTATACGTGTCGAGCTTAGAAGATTATCTGGCAATAACAATCCGATGCAGCTCACTCTGACCGCTTTGCCAGGTAACCTTCAATAAGTAAGTGCCCGCTGCAACATTTCTCACGTCGATTCCTGATGGCGGAAATGACACATCTTCGAAAACAGTCGCTCCGGCCTGAGACACCAGTGTAACGTACCTGATCACGTCAGCTTCAGGCATTTTTAGCAGCAAGCGCTCCCCGGTCGGATTGGGGTATACGAATGTAGATGTTAGCTTACCATCCATTCGTACGCTCTGGATGCGGCTGTATGTAAAGGTTCTGTCACGGTCGATCATTTTCAACCGGTAATACCCTTGCCCAGGTAGCGGAGTCAGATCAGTGAACTGATAGGAAACTAATGCTTTACTATCCCCTTCGGCTGCGCGCGATCCAATCACCTGCCAATTTTTTGCATCATTGCCTCGCTGGATCTCAAATTTTTCAGCATTTACTTCCTCTGTGGTCGCCCAGTTTACCTGCACTGTTTGGGCTTTCTGAGCAAGGGAAAACGATAGCAATGTCACCGGCATAGGCTGCATGGTGCATATTTCAATAGGGGTCTGACTGATGGATGCACAGGAACCTCCGATATCGGCAATGAGCGTTCCCGCGCCTAGGTTCGGCGCCGAACTCCCTCCATCTGCCAGGTAGTTGACAGCATAAATCCGGTATGTTCCTGAGACTGACGGGAGGGTGACAGGGCTTTCGTTGTACGCAGAAACAATGCGTCCGGTACTGTCGGTGAGGGCATATCTGGTGACGTATCCGTCAGAGGTATTGTTGCCGCTCACCTGAAATGCAATTGAGCCACCAACGGGCACACAACCGCCGCTCACACAAAATTGCGCAGGCTGCTGACTGACGGCTGCGCAAGCCCCACCGATGGCCGCGATGTTGGTGCCAGGCGTCGTGGTCGGTATGCTTCCGGATGTTTTGTAATTGACCGCATAGATGTGGTAGGTCCCATTAACGTCAGGCGCAGCAAACCCATCGGTAACTGTTTTAAGTATCCTGCCATCGGAATTAGTCAACAGATACACTGTTGTGTACCCGACCGTGGTATTATCGCCCGCAGTTGTGAAATGGATGGAGGATCCTGCGCTGATGCATTGTGCTCTGAGCAAGGCATGAAACGCTCCTAAGATCATCAGCAACGCCGTCAATTTCCAACGTGCCGAGAAACGAATTAGGCATCTTTTCTTCATAAGTTCTTGACGGGCTAACGTTATGGTATAATCGTAATAGTTCCGGCCTCTGACTCGCAGCATTCAGGCATTCCGATACTAAGCGCATTAGAAGGTGCAGACGTGCAGGTACCATCATTCGCTGTTACCGTATAAGGGCCCGAGCCTGGTGCCAGACCTGGGAAAACGCCTGTTGTGTTGGAAACAGCGCCGGGAGAGAGCGTATATGTCTGTCCGGTAACCGGGGTTTGTACAGTAATACTGCCTGTCGGGCTTTCACAGGCTGGCTCCGTGGCAGTTATTAAAGGCACGGATGGCCCAGTTACTGTTACGGCAACTTCATCAGTGCACCCGTTTAAAGTCCAGATGAAATAATACACTCCCGGACTATCAAACCCTGAGATCGTTGTAGCGGAATCTGCTGGGTTCGAAATGGTGGTTGAGGTCGGATTGCCCGGCTTTTCACTCCAAGTGCCTGTTCCGGCTGCTGCCATTTCCGTGGTGTTGCCCACACAAATGGTCGTATCCGGCCCGCCGTCGATGGTGTAGCTGAGTCGGAAATTATCAATGTAGGTGTACGCACCTACATTTCCCGGAGCAATGGGCGCATTAAGTATCTCGATACGGTCATAAGTCTGGGTGGTAGTTATCTTGAAACTTCGGGTAACCCAGGTTGGATTTGTTGCCGAAATCACATTGTCCACAACGACTGATCCCATTAACTGTGCCGGAATACGTGAAAAGTCAGCGTCGGTAGACTTAACGCCATAGAACAACAGCGTTGTAGTGGCACCGGTAGCATTTCCTGCATCCAGGAAAAACGTGTAGGTTCCTGGCGGAAGCGGCTGAGCGAGCGTATTCTGCCAGTTCTCTGTGTTATGCCCTCCCAGCCAGTTGGTACCTTCACTCCCGCCGGTCAGCGCCGTGGAAGCGGGCCATGAAGCCGCAGGTTTGTTGGAAACACATTCACCTGGCCTGTTCACCATCAATTGTCCATAAGTCCCTCCCAGGCCGCCAACGGTTTTCCAATTTGTGGCATAATTAATAGTACCGGAAATACTCATGTTTGGACAAGTAGTATAATTTTCCATACTGCCGTTGGCAATAAAATTGATGCATTGGGACCTGGCGGCAGTACTGACCGCAACGAGTAGCGCCCAAGCAGCAAGGCGGTGCTTAGGCCACTGCTTCAAAAGTTTTGCAAAAACGAAGATTTGTTTCATAGTGGTAATAGTTTTTGGAAAAATGGCAAGACAAGTTCATCCGGATAGTGTACATTATCCGGAGTTGTTAACACGATGCGTTTTTAAATCATGTTCCTGGTAAACAATTCACCGACACACTGGGCTGATCAGAAAACTGTTTTACACGGGACACTTACTCCTGCATACATGCAGGGAACGAAACTCTTAAAGCGTGCGGTGGTACATCCTCTCTGGCAGTCTGCCAGAGAGTCATTTCCAGCCGCTACACTTCCCAAAATGTATACGTTGGAGGGCTAAATATGCAGGAGGTTGCTATGTCACCTCCCGCCGGGTTGGGACTCGTTTTCTTTACCGGGGTTGAAATGCCCGGCGTTGGTGGCCATATACGGCTCGTCTGCCGTAATGGCTTGTGCACATTTCACAAGTTCCTCCTGAAAATCATTTTTCGTAAGGATTCTCTTCATACCCTACGGATCAATGACGTTGCAAAATTGCCGATGGGCGCGCTCACGTGCACGATGTAATGACGCCATACGGTTATTTTCATTGCCTTTTTTGATACGTTACGGTCTGTTTCAGGATGTCTTACGAAAGGCCAATCACTGCAATATCTTGCCGCTGGATTTCTTTTGCTGGCGAATGCATACCATCGCTCTCGAAAATAGCAACGTCCTCGAACTGACTTGCAAACGCCGTACGGACTCTATATGAAATATCCGGGGTTTGCCTACCAATACTACCTTCATATTTCTACAAGCTGACCGTAAGTTTTGGGTTATACTTTAAAAATCATCTCTCCGGCATCACCGGGAGATGATTGGGTTACTCAACGTTAGAAAATTGCCCAGCGTAATTCCTCAACCCCGTTCTAATGTACCCTAAACCAACGTTTTATTTCCGGGTTGAGAACAAAACAAAAGTATCGTATGTAACCGGTAGTGCAACTACAAAAGATTTAATCATCCGTTAAAAAAAGTATTTACCGCATTTAATAAATTTAACAGCGCGTCGAAGAATTACTAAAAATAATTTTCCCAATAATTAATATGCATATTCCGCTGATAGCAATTTCTTCTTCAGCAGTGTTCAGATCATCATCGCAGCAGATCATCCATTGATTTTGGCGGGTCTACAAGACGCTCAGCTAGGGGGAGTAAGCTGCAACAGGCCAAAGGGGCACTGGCAACGCTAAACCTGATTAAATAGTAGGAATAGGGAAAAAGCAAAATCCGGAGGTGCAACATTTCATCTCCGGATTTTGCTTCTGCCATTAGCACCTACCATCCCTGCTCGGTAGGCAGAACAAATACTTCTGAAACGTTCACATGATTTGGTTGTGAAACCGCATAAAGAATGCTGTTGCCAATGTCCTCACCAGTCAAAAAAGTCATTTGCTTGGCCAGTTCGTCCATGTCATTGCGGTACTTCACGTCAGTGATATGGTCGTAAAGCGCTGTTGCCACCGCACCAGGCTGGATATTGGTTACACGGATTTTGAATTTTGGCGCGAGCTCCATTCTCAGACCATCAGAAAAGGCAGCGATGGCGAATTTGGTCGCGCAATAGATCGACAGCCCTTTGAATACCTTCCGGCCTGCGATTGAGGACATATTGATGATGTGTCCCGAATTCCGCTCTTTCAGATAAGGCAGCACGGCGGCCGTCGAGTTGAGCACGCCTTTGACGTTCACATCAATCATCCGGTTCCATTCGTCCACCTTCAAGCTTTCAATGTCCGATAGCGGCATCAGTCCCGCATTATTGACCAAAATATCAATAGTACCATAAACAGCAACATGCGCTTCAACGCCGCGCTTAACAGATTCAGAATCAGTAACGTCCATTTGAATAGGTAGGGCTTCTCCGCCGGATGCTGTGATTTCATTTTTCAGATCGTTTAGTTTGTGTATTCTACGGGCGGCGATGCCGGCTCTGAATCCGTTTGCGGCGAGTAATTTCGTAGTACCGGCACCTATTCCACTTGAAGCGCCGGTTATCATGGCGACTTTTGAATGCGTTTCCATTGTTTTCAATGGTTAAAATCTGTGATTGAAAATTGATTTGTTTGCTCAGATCTGATGTTACAAAGGTAACCTGCCGCCATGGCTGAGCAGATGCAAGCTTCAAACTGATAATTGCGAAAAACAAACAATCAAACATCACTTTTCAAATACAAAAAGAAAGGCCGAATCCCACAGCCACGCAGCAAGTGAAATCCGGCCTTTGAGCCTGATAAAGTTCAATAAGCGCCTACAAATTTTCCGGCCTGAACCGCTCGGGAAAAGAAATACGATCGCCTGAAATCATAAAAGTGCCCCGCGCCGGTAATGCACGGTTTTAGGAAATTCAGGAGTAGTAGCCAAGTGGGCTTTGACTACTTCCAGGAAAAAGAAACTGTGATGGGCTAAAATCCATGACCATACACCAGCCCATCGTCATGATATTGTTCTCCCCCTTGTAGCTTGGACTTACCAGTACTATCGGGCCTGGTTCCAGATAACTCCGGATGCCATCTACGGGGAAATCCCGTTTTTCATATGTCGTTTTCATAATGTTTGATTTTTGGTTGCTATCGTAAAGTTCATGCAACTGCATCAGTCCGCCCTTGCAAAACGGCAGGTTATTACGAATATCAAACAATAAAAAAGGGCTACCGTCAGAGTAGCCCTATCGAAGGTAGAAGATTACCGCTATGAAGACCTGAATGCGGAAGGCGAGACTTCCGCATGCTTCCGAAAGAAGTTGTTGAAGTGGGCCGGTTCCTCAAAGCCGAGCGAATAGCCGATTTCGGCGACGCTCCACTTGGTATGTTTGAGCAGGGCCTTTGCCTCGCTGACCAATCTGGTGGCGATCAGGGTCGATGTGGTCTTGCCGGTCGTTTCCTTCACAGCCCGGTTCAGATGATTAATATGCACATAGAGCTGATCGGCAAAATCCTTTGGCGAGCGCATCGCAAAACGCTGTTCGGTTGAATCGATGGGAAATTGCCTTTCCAGCATTTCGGAAAAGATTGAAGTGATCCTCGCATTGGCGTTCACCTGGTGGTGCAGCGTTTCGGTGGCATCCATTTTCAGCGCATAGTGGATCAGTTCGGTCACATAACTCACCAGCAGATCTTGCTTGAAGCGGTAGTCTGAGCCGATCTCGTCCAGCATTTTCCGAAAAATGCCGCTCACAAAATCCTTTTGTTGCGTATCCAAAATATAGGAAGGCTTCCCTCCAATGGCAAACATGGGTAGCTCCCCGAGGTTGCTCCTGAGCTTTTCCATGAAAAATGCTTCTTTGAAAATGCAAAAATACCCCATGTTGCCGTCCGCAAGCGTCTCCCACCGGTATGGGACATTCGGGTTAAAGAAAATCAGGGAGGTCCCCTTTACATGCAGGGTCTTGTCGGCATAATGAAAAAGGTTGTCGCCCGTGATCAGGCTGATCTTGTAAAAATCCCTACGTGCATATGGTACCGTTACCTGTCCTTGCGGGTTGATACTGTCTTCCACCACAAACACATTGAAATCACCAATCTCACGCTGGATGTTGGCTGGCATTCCTGAAAATTTGTGTTGATAAAACTCTTCAAGCGTTTCTGTATTGGCCATGATGTTTGAATACCTTTGAGAATATGTAAAGATACACAACTGAAATGACGGTCAGGAGGCGCTACCTGCGTTTTTTAGCCCAAAATGGATAATTTGGATCACATAGTTATGCATCAGGTCGAGTTTATGATGGTATTGGGAGCTCACCTCCGCCAGCAGCAATTCAAAAATCTGGCTCACAGCAGATGCCTGCATCCGGCTTAATTTGATTACTCCCTTACCCGGAACCGCAAATAATGAAAGTCTTTTAATCCGGTGCATTAGTTTTTCTGGCATGAACAATGGTGTGAATGCACAGAAGTACCCTTGATGTCCCGTCGATGGCCAACATTGTGCCCCCAGGGCTTCCCCATTTATAAACAATAACTGATCGGGCACTCCTACTTGCAGGACAACCCAATAGTCCGGCAGTAGCCCCGCTGCAAGCAGGCAGTTGCCAGCAAGGCTTTCGAGCCGTCCGGCATAGATGTTGGTGGCGGTAGCTTTCATATCAAATTTACCTGGCCTTATTTCTGTTTGTAAAGCACCATTCCGGCGTGGTACAAGATGCCATCCCGAAAGTCGCCATCGGCTGCGAAACCCGTATCGTCCTTGTAGTCAACATGGTTCCCTATAACTTTGTACGAACCCCGGTAAGCACTTTCGCGCTTGCCCCTGACTTCATCATACCGGTTTTCGGGCAATAAGTGGTGTCGGATATAACCATCGGCAGTTACCCACATACCGATGTAGTCTTTACTTTCCTGCATTGTTTGTTTCGCTTTCATATCGACCAGTCGGTTGGATTTGCATCGAACGATTAAGAAGGCCAGGGCAGCCAGCATGGCCGCCGCGACAAGTTGAACGGTTTTCATAGGCTAGCCCCAGGTCTTAAACGATTCGGCGTTTTTTGCGTTTAATGTAATCCATGCCGTTTTCATCTTTGCTATCGTTTAAGTGGTTAACTTTTTGATAGAGCAAAGGTATATTCGGCCAAGAGCGCCAGGTTAGCAGGAAAGAAACAGCTTATTGCGTAAATCAAACATTGACATTCCATCACAGCGATTTCGGGCATATGCCCGTGTCAAACTGGCTGCCCGTGAAATTTATTACGTCGCAATAACACCCGATTTCTGTTCAAGCGTACCAATCAATATTCTTCAACCAAATCTGCGGGCTGACTATGTTTATGGCTGGTGACATCACTCCATTTATCTGCCCGAAGGCGAATTTGTCAACATTGCCTCAAATGCGGGCTTTCGGATTGGGCCAATGCTCTTTGAGAAGCCTTTTCTGGCGTTAGTCTAAAATACTGGATGCATATTTCCTTCCTTATCTATCTCAGCGAGGAATTGGAATAAGCTCCCTCAGTTTTTTGATCAGTTCATATCCCCTCAGATTTGAGGCGACTATCCGGCCCGAAGGGTCAAGTAAATAATTGCGGGGTATACTGGAAATCCCGTATGCGACGGCCACCTCATTTTTCCAGCCCTTTAAATCACTCAGATGCGTCCAGGTTAACTGATCCTTTGAAATGGCTTTTAACCAACGATCTTTATTTTCGTCCAACGAAACTGATACAACCGTAAAGTTGCTATCCTTATACTTTTGAAACGCACTAACCACAGCAGGGTTTTCTTCTCGGCAAGGGCCGCACCAACTGGCCCAAAAATCAACCAATACAAATTTCCCCCTGAATTCGGAAAGTGTTACCTTCTTGCCTGATGTGTCCGCCTGAGTAAATTCGGGTGCAAGATGACCAGTTCCCAAGGCTTTCATTCGATTGATCATTGTACGGAAGTAACGCGCCTGCCCAGTCTGACCGCTCGGCATCTTTTCCAGAACAGACAAGATGCTGTCCGCTTGATTAAGGCCTCCTTGGTCCATAATCATCCCTACCAGGTTAACTCCGGACGCTGTGCCGGGATGTTGGTCGATAAACTGTAAAAAGCGTCGGCAATCGTCAGCGCGCACTTTCGCCATTAATTGACCGGCTTGATCCATTCCATACTCATCATTTGCCTTTCTTGCCTTCTCATAGCTGGCGTGAGCGAATTCATAGCGATTGCTTATTGAGGTATCACGCAGCATTTTTCCAACCAGTTTTCGAACATCCTCTTCCTTGGAGCCAATTAAAGTTGCGGAGCTAATTGCAGCGGCGTCACCAGTAACCTGGATAGTTGAGTTTTCAAGGTAAAAGTCTTTTCTTTCCCCGTTTTTAGTAACGCTGATATTATATAAGGTGACCTCATCCAATTGCCCCGCGAACAAGAACTCGCCTTGTGCGTTAGCAACGGTCGAATCCTTTTTCTGCTCGCTTTTATAAAAAGATTCTTCGGTCAGATAGATTTTCTTATTAGCGGCATTTTTTAATTTCCCTTGTATCCGGTAACCCCCGGAATTGTCGGACGATTTTTGAGCAAGGCCACTTTGAAAGGTAGCGAATATCAGTGCGAGCAAAAATGTTAATCTCATAGAATGCAGGTTTTGAGATTAACGTCATTACGAAGGCGGAAGTACTTCGAGGGTTCCTATTTCTGCTTCTTTATTCTGTTGGGCATAAGTTAAGTGGCCTGTCAATACGAAGCCGGACTCATCCTCCGACGCGTATCATTAATACAAACAAAAGCGTCCTGGTAAGCAAGACTTGCCGAAAAGCGGAAGCTCAGTCGGGGATAAACGTAAATTCGGGGAAACCGTTAATTGTACTGAACTCGTTGTTAGATGACATTGGAAAGGCTATGGTATTACCATTTCCGGAGCGGCTTGCATGCAACGTGATAGCGCCTTTGGTGGTCGGCAAAACATTACCCCCGCTGGCTTTAAAAGCATGGGTGAAAGCCCCAGGCTGCGACTACCCGATCTGTTATTGATACTGACTACATATTTCTTGCCGATCATCAGCGGAAATGCTTCCGTGTCGGTGAGCGATAGACTGTCGGGTATCTCTTGTTCCACCTTCTTTTGTAGCAATATCTGTCCGTTATCAAAGTCCCAGACAGTAACTACATAAATACCGGCATCCGGCAGTTTGCTACCCAAATGTGTGATTTTACCGGCAAGCGAACTACTAAAAACGACACCCGATTCCTGGAAACTATTTTCCCGAATCCTTATTAATTTCAACGCCTGCGACTGCTCGCTCAGCAAAGTTGTTATCGGATTCTCGGCTGGTTTGGCAGTTTCGTTCTTCTCACAACCCATCAGGCTTGCCGCAAGCAGCAGCACGCACACCCATAGATTTTTCATAATAACAGAAGTTTTGTTTGTTTGGCAATTTCAACCGGCCGGGTATTCAATCAATCGAGCCGGGCGCTCACGTCGCAATCCTAAAAATTCGCTCGGCATTTCCGTGCGCCACTTTTTCACGTTCGACATCGGTGAGCGGCGCGGTATCGATGAATGCGACGGCAGGGGCAGTAGGTTGGAAAGGATAATCAATCGCCCACATGACCGAGTCGACGCCCAGTTTATCAATACAAAACCGAAGCACGAGCGGGTCTTCCACCCCGCTGGTGGTTACCGAAAAATTACGCTTGAAGTACTCACTGGGTTTCAACTGGTTCCCCCGGCCAGCCCGTGCTCCGGGTGCACCCATAAAATCAAGGCGCCAGAGCCAGAATGGCAGCGCCTCACCCATATGCCCGAGCACTATGCGCAGCTTCGGAAACCGATCGAGCACACCGCTAAGCATTAAACGCAACGCATGCGTGCCCGCCTCGATGCCATACCCCCATACTGCGCCTTCCAACCGGTAGTCCCGGAAAGGCGCGGCCATACCATCCGATGGAGCCCGGGGATGAATGTAGAGCGGCGCACCCAAAGCTTCGGCAGCTTCCAGGATCGGCCAGAACCGCTGTTCATCCAGATATCCGTTAGCGGTATGCGAATTGACCAGAAAGCCATTCAATTTGAGCTTATCAATGGAGCGCTCCATCTCCATGGCGGCTTGCCCGGGATGCTGGGGCGCAAAACAAGCCAGGCCCGCAAAACGAGTCGGATGCCGACGAATGGCTTCACTTAACCGGTCGTTGGAAAGGCGGGCAAGAGCTACGGCCTGGCCGGCTTCGAAAAGCTGTACACCGGGCAGCCCCAGTGAGAGCACGTGCATATCCACACCCGATGCATCCATATTGGCCAGGCGGCCGGCGTCAAGGTCGAGCAGATTGGGCAGCAGCAACCGGGCGACTGCATCCCGGTTGGATACCGGAGGCGGTGCTTTTGATGGGTCCTGAGAAACGGCGGGACTGTCAAACACCGCGGTAAGCAGTTTGATATCCAGGTTCGATCCTCCTTTTCGCACCAGATCGCGCACGGCATGGGCCACTTCCGGAATCATGAATGCTTCCTCAGTTGCAATTTTTTTTACCCGCTTTGGGGCTATCATCGGGGTGTTTCCGCTGCGCTGGTCTTGTCCGGTACCGATCTGACCCGACCAGGCCGCCCCCCCCGCTAATGCGGAAAGTTGCGCCAATGCGGTCCGGCGGTTGAGGGGCGCCTGACACCCCTGGTTAAACGGGTAAAGTTTGCGTGCACACATTGCGTTTAGGATTGATTGGGCTATGAAAATGAATCAATGCCCAAACCTAGCTTATCCCGCAGGCAAAGGTTAGCCGGGATCCGCCGCAATTCAGCAAAAATCAGGCATGGTCAAAATTTGTAGAAAAAAGGGAGTATTCTGCTAGGAACGGCTGGCTGCATTGACGCGGGCATACTCGGTGGGTGTCTGACCAAACTGGTCGCGGAAGCATTTGGTGAAATAATTGGGATTGGTGAAGCCTACCATAAACGCAATTTCGCTGACATTGCCATGCTGCTGGCTCAGCAAACTGGCCGCGCGCTTCAACCGGAATGATCGGATCAACTCATTGGCCGATTGCCCCAACAGCGCCGTTAGCTTCCGGTGCAGATGGGTTTGGCTCACACCCATTTCCTGACAAAAGGTACTGATGTCAAAATCGGCATTAGACAGATTTTTTTCCAACGAAGCAAAAACAGCTTGCAGGAATTTCTCGTCCGTCGAGGTAACCGTCACTTCGCCCGGCTGCACCACGAGCTGTCGGCCAAAACGTTCCCTGAGTTTCTTCCGGCTTTCCAAAAGATTTTTCACCCGCATGATCAACTCATTCCGGTCGAATGGCTTGGTCAGGTACTCGTCGGCACCGGTTTCCAGCCCGGCCAGTTTGCTTTCGGAGCCGGTTTTGGCTGTTAGTAATACGACAGGTATGTGACTGGTAAGCTGGTGTGTTTTCAGCCTGCGGCATAGCTCTATCCCATTCAGCCCCGGCATCATCACGTCGCTGATGATCAGATCGGGCAGGTGCGCGATGGCCAGGCCGAAACCTTCATTGCCATTGTCCACAGCCAGCGTTCGGTAGGCCGGGGTAAAGCAATCAACCAGGAAGTTCCTTAAATCGGCATTGTCTTCAATAATAAGGATTTGCAATTTCCGACCAGCATGTTCAGTTTCGATTTCCCGGGCTGCTATGTTGTTTGAAAAATCGGGCAGGTCAGCAGCCGGTTGCCGGGCAGGCTGTTCCGGGTCGGCAACCGGAAAAGCCAGTGATAATGTAAAAGTGGTGCCGCGTCCCTCCTTGCTTTCTACGGCAATCGTTCCGTGATGCAATTCTACCAGCTCCTTCACCAGCGCCAGCCCGATGCCGGTGCCTTCGTAGAGGCGCGTAACGGAGCTGTCGGCCTGGAAAAAACGGTCGAAAATATGGGGCAACTGATGGGCGGGAATGCCGATACCTGTATCCTGCATGAGCACCCGTAAATCGATCGAACCGGGCTGGATAGCTTCTGCCCATACTGAAAACTGCACCTGGCCCCCGGCGGGCGTAAACTTGGCCGCATTGCTTAACAGGTTCGACAGGATACGGACAAGCTTGTCCTGGTCGGCATTTACCCAAACCGGTTGCAGTGGTACAGTGTACCGGTAAGTGATTTGCCGGCTCTCAAAAAGGGAAACAAAAGACCCGCTGAGCTGCCTCAGAAAGTCACTCAGATCGACAGGGTGTGGATGAAGTACTAATTTGCCCGCTTCCCGCCTGGAAAGGTCGAGGAGTTGATTGATCATATCCAGCAACTGCCCGGCTTGCCGATCGATAAGCTGATAATCAGCATCATGTCCATCGCCCGTCTCTGATTTTATCTTATCGATCGTCCCCTTGATCAATGCAAGAGGTGTACGGAATTCATGGGACAGATTCGCAAAGAAATCCGACTTCAACGCGTCCACTTCCTGCAACTTTTCGGCAGTCAGCCGCTCAAATCTAAGCTCGCTCCGAAGCCGTTCCCGATTGATCAAATGCTGCCGTGCCAGCCAGAAAAGAGCAAGTATGAACGCCGCGTAAAGAGCATAGGCCCATTTCGTTTCCCACCAGGGAGGAAGGATAATCACGCGAAGCGAAATGCCTGCCTGGTTCCACACGCCATCGTTGTTCGAGCCCTTCACACGAAAGGTATAGGTGCCGGGTCTAAGGTCCGTGTAGCGTGCAAAACGCCGGTTTCCGGAGTAGATCCAGTCCTTGTCCAGCCCTGCCAATTGAAAGGCATACTGGTTTTTTTCCGGTGCATTATAGTCCAGGGACACGAATTCAAAGGAAAGAAAATTTTCGTCGTAAGGTAATTCCAGCACACCGGCCGGAACGGGTCTTCGCTTTTCCTGCACCATCAGGCTTGTCAGTTGCACGGGAGGAATTATGGTGTTCTGTTTGATTTGTGCAGCTTCAAAATCAACGGCCCCATTGAGTGTACCAAACAGCAAGCGCCCATCCCTGCTATGCACGCTGCCCAGGTTGCACTCATTATCGGGTAGCCCGTCTTGTACATCAAAATTCCTGAATTGGCGTGAAGCGGGGTTGAAGCGGCTGATCCCGTGCCCCGTACCCAGCCAAAGGTTCCCCGAGTTGTCCGGGGCAATGCTCACCACCTGGTTGGAAGGGAGGCCGTCTTTCATGTTATAATAGGAAAACTGTCCAGTCGCCGGATCAAAGCGGTTGAGCCCGCCGTGGTTGGTACCTACCCAGAGAATACCCTTTTCGTCCTCATACAAGGCGCGCACCCAGTTGTCGGTCAGCAGGCCCGGTGAATAGGAACGACCAGCCTGGTAATAAGTAAAATTCCCAGTGGCCGGATCGAGCCGGTTGAGTCCCTGAGCGGTAGCGATCCAGATCTCTCCCTTTCGGCCTACCAGCAAGTCAAGAATAAGGAAGTGGCTCAGCGTACGGTTCGGGCGCAAAGCGGCTTCACTTTTGGGTTGCAGAACATCCCGCGTGTAATACTCACATTCCCCGGTTACCGGGTCCAGCCGTCCGACAGCCCCTTTCAACCCTACCGATCCGGCTATCCAAAGTTTGCCATCCTTGTCCTCATCCATGCACATAGTAGGTACCTGAGTGGGATAGCGTCTGAATTCGCTACTGGCGCGGTCGAGCCGGTGCAATGCTTCCTTGGTACTAACCCAAACCTGGCCTGCATGGTCTTCAAAAAGGGTCGAAACACCTTCACTCGCCAAAGCATTCGGATGGTCAGGATTGGCCGGAATGTGTTCCAGCTTTCCGGCGTCTGCCCGCCAGCGGTAGAGTCCCTTTTGCAAACTGCCCAGCCAGATAGTGCCGGTGCGGTCGCGCAGCACGGCCTGAAAATTATATTCCGGCAGCCTGAATGGGGCATTCGGCAAATGAGTGGGATAGGTATGAAATGCCTTTGGAACGGCAGGAAGCTGGTTAATGCCATTATCGGTACCGATCCAGACAGTGCCTGTGCGATCGCGGAAAACGGTGCGCACATCATTACTACTCAAACTGCCCGGCTGTGTCGGTTCAGCCCGATAGGTTATCAGCCTATTAGTTTTAGGATCGATTTGTTGCAGCCCTTCCGGTGACGAAATCCAGACAAACCCGGCGGGATCTTCGAAAATACCGCTTTCATAGATCGTTTGAAATAGCAGCCCTTTCGGATTGTAAGCGACAGGCCTCAGCGAATCACCAGCGATTTTAACCCGAAACAAACCATTGCTCTCCGTTCCTATCCACAATTCACCGGATTTATCCAGCATAAATGCATAGGGGCTGACAGGCTTGACCGCCTGATAAGGCAAAGCAAACTGTCGCCCGCTGGCGGCCCTGCGCCAAACATCCGGATTATGGACCAGCTTTGGCAATTGAAACCAAATCGGCGTAAAATGGCCCGACTTAGGATTAAACCTGAAAAGCTGGCCCCGAGACTTTACTTCCACGAGCAGATCGCCCCGAGCATCCTGCCCGATAATATGATTGACCCGCTCCATGGGAAATTGAATGAATTGATGAGTAGCGGGGTCAAAACGAAGCAAGCCGAGAGGAGTGCCCAGCCATAGGTAGCCCTGCCTGTCTTCAAACATATTAAAATGAACATTCCAGTAATAAGAAAGCCCCAGAAGCTGATTGTAGGCTGTTACTTTGCCTGTGCGCTTGTCGACCTGGTGCAAACCGCCGCCCATTGTCGCTACCCAAATTCGCCCTTTTCGGTCTTCGTGAACGTCGGTGACGATGGTATGCTGCATGGAATTGCTGCCCGCCTCGGGATCAAACCGGAAAGCCGTAAACTGGTAGCCATCAAACTTATTGAGGCCGTCGGCGGTGCCAAACCACAGAAAACCTTCCTTGTCCTGGCAAATGGCGCTGATAAAATGATTCGAAAGCCCTTGCCGGGTAGATAATTGCTTGAAAGTAACAGGATGGCGCTGGGCCACATTCTTGCCTGCGGATAACAGCAGCATTAGGGATAAATGCATTAACATTCTCATGAGAAACTATATTAATGCTTTAAATAAGGCGAACTCCGGGTGGAAAGCGCATTGATGCTTACAAAGATACGATGTAATCGCTTTAATGAATCGGAGCTTAAATTGGGAATCATTATAACGGACGGGGAACCCGGAGTTGAAGCGCTAAAAAGTAATGCTGAAAGTGAGGTTATAGACAAAACTTAGTAGTATAGACATCCAGTCTGTTAGCTTGTCTTTTGGACTGGCTTTTTCCGTAGGCAGGTACCGCGCTTTTCTCGTATTCCTGTTGCTTCCATAGCCCCTCCATACCTTTTGCCCCCGGTAAGGTTCTCCTAACGCCGCTTGTCACGAAGCTACGAGCGCGGCATTAGCCGCATCATCCTCTTCACCTGCTTGACATTGTATAAAGAGCACATGCTTTTTGAGTTCGGAAACTGTTTGAATAACAGGTTGATTCCAAAGTGCAAGATCAAAAGGTAAAACGTCAATATCACTCAATAAAAAGCAATAGTATTTATCGATATTCGATAAATATTTAATACATTAGCAGCACATTTCTAAACAGGGATTACCATGAAAGTAAAACAGGTGTTAAATGTTCTCTACGTTGTTTCCTGGATCATTTTTGTTGGACTTTGTATCCAGGCGGGTGGGTATCTGACTAATGCTGTCTTTACGCTAGTCAAACCTGAAATGGTCAAATATTTATGGCATGAAGCTGATTTATCGGCACTCTTTTCCTTCAGCCATAGGCATTATTTCGGCTTAACGCTGCTAATTGGGTTTGTTGCCAGCGCAAAAGCCTGGCTGTTTTTTGTCATTATTAAAATGCTCGCAAGCAAAGAACTCAACTTCAAGCAGCCATTTGTGAGACAGGTTCAGCGGTTTGTGCTGACGCTATCGATACTTTCGCTGACGATCGGCTTACTCTCTTCTTCTGGCGGAAACTATACGCAATGGCTTTCGGCGAGAGGAGTCACTATGCCGGATCCCCAATCGCTGATCCTTGGGGGCGCAGACGTATGGATTTTTATGGCTATCGTATTATTCGTGGTCGCCCAGCTATTTAAGCGAGGGGTAGAAATTCAAAACGAAAACGAGCTCACGATCTGAATATGCCAATCATTGTCAATCTGGATGTTATGATGGCCAGACGAAAAATGTCATTAAACGACTTATCCGCAAAAGTGGATATCACACTCGCCAATTTGTCCATTCTAAAAACCGGCAAAGCGAAAGCCGTACGTTTTTCCACACTCGAAGCACTCTGCAAGGCCCTCGACTGCCAACCAGGGGATATCCTGGAATATTGTGAATCATAACCGCCTGCATTGTAACAGCGAGCATAACAGTTTCCTTGTTTTTTGTCCAGGACAACACTAATTCCAATTTCTTTTTCATCTCGGTAAAACCAAAATGTGTAATGAAACTGTCTTCAAAAGCCGAAAACATCCTGAGTCAGATCGATTCCCGAACCAAGCTGGGAGATTTACGGAAAATGGCCAAAGAAATCAAAAAGAACCATGAGCTAGCTATTGAATTGTGGTCAACCGGGAGGTTTTTGCCAAGGCAATTGGCCATCTTGATTATGGACAGTAAATGTATTTCCCAAGAGCTGATCGATGAGCTTAACGAAGATATGCAGACGCATTCTTTTGTTGAGCGAAACCAACTGATTGACTGGTTAATGGCCAATCAAATTCTTAAAGACAAGAAGGCCATTGCGCTGATTGAATCGTGGGAAAATAGTCCTTTTGCCCTTCAAAGAAGAGTATTCTGGTATCATCAGGGGCGTTTAAGGTGGGTAGGTCAAAGGCCTCCTGAGAATACGGAAGAACTGCTGACTAAAATTGAAACCAACATCGTCAATGAAGATCCGGAAGTTCAATGGGCCATGAACTTCACTGCCGGCTGGATTGGCGTTTATGAAAAACAATATCGGAACCGCTGTATCGCTATCGGTGAAAACACAGGTCTCTATAAAGGCGAAATGGTATCAAAAGGGTGTACTCCCAATTATTTGCCAGATTTCATTGCAATTGAAAGCAACAAACGGAACATATAATTGCCCTGATTTTGGCGCGAAATATAACCGTACGTTATTTATGGGTATTGAGCACAATTTCTTATGTCACCGTAGTTCAATATTTTACAGTAACACGAAGATTTCGACAGAACAAATCCAAACGAGTCAAATCTTATGGGACCCTTTTGGGGACCCCATTCTGAAAAAGCTTCGAAAATGCGCAGGAAATGTGGTTTTCTGTAATCCCGCTGGGATTACAGAAGGCACACGAAAGTGTGGTTTTTTTGTTTAAATTACCATCGACGGAACCGACACTACATTTCCCTGGGCAAAAAGATCCATCCCGACTTCTGGGACAGCGATGCCAAGCTGGCGGCGTATTGTTGTCTCGCAACCTTTTCCAAGCGACAAAACCGGCTAAGCAAGCCTGTTTGGAAGTATTCATAGAAAATCAATGCTTGGATTTCCGTGGTTGGCACAAAGGTGCTATGGCAGCCTCTCCGTTTACTTTTCTGATTCGGGTGTTGTAGCTGGCAGGTATTTGTTTGTGTGTTCCTTTGCCGTTTCCATCGGCATGTGCCGTCGTAAATACATTTCAGATGTGAACCCATGGTCGTGGAAAGAAGGTAGCCATTTCGATTTCTGGCTGAGTTCAATTAGCCATTCTGCAACTTTATCCCGGTGGAAGAAAATGGAAGCATAGAATTGAGGCCAAATTTAACTATAAGCTTTATGGAGGCTTAAATTCAGGTTCTTTACTGTGCAGTATATGTATATTGGGTAAAACATATATTTCAATGAAAACTTCAAGGGTTATCTTCCCGATTCTTGCGTGCGTTTTACTAGTTTTCACAAATTCCTGCACTGTTGGAAGGTTAATAATCTACAATTTCGCTGACATCGGAGATTACAAAAAGTTTCCTGAACGTAGCATTAATAAAGGAACTGAGGCTTTTCAATTTTCGAATTCAGAAAATGGCCAAAGCCCTAAGGGGCTGACGATAAATGGAAAACAGCATACTTTCGATGCATACCTTGGCTCGCATAAGACTGTGGCCTTCCTCATTATCCAGAATGATACTGTAAAATATGAAAAGTATTTTGCGGGATACGACAAGGCGTCTATTATCCCTTCCTTTTCGATGGCCAAGTCTGTGACTTCGATATTGATTGGTTGCGCGATTGACGACGGGCTGATCAGGTCAGTGCAACAGCCTGTCACAGATTTTATACCGGAATTGAATAAAAACGGTTTTGATAAAGTAACAATCGAGCATTTGCTCCAAATGACATCTGGCTTGAAGTTTAATGAAAGCTATGCTAATCCATTTGGGGAGGTGGCCGCATTCTATTATGGAGGGAATTTAAGGAACGCAGTATCGAAGCTGAAACGTAAAACAGAGCCGGGTCAGCGCTTTGAATATGTAAGCGGCAATCCGCAAATTCTTGGTGTGGTTCTGGAAAGGGCACTGGAAAATAAATCCATCAGCCAGTACTTGCAAGAAAAAATATGGCAACCGATCGGCATGGAATACGACGCTAGCTGGAGCCTGGACCGAAAAAAGAACGGCGTTGAAAAAACATTCTGCTGCATCAATGCCCGGGCAAGGGATTTTGCAAAGATAGGTAGACTGTATTTGAACAAAGGCAATTGGAATGGCAAACAGATCGTCTCGCGCGGTTGGGTAGAACAATCCATCAAGGTTGATACCACAAACGGCAGCGCCTGGTACTACCAATACCAATGGTGGCTCCCTACTCGCAGCGGGGACTTCATGGCCCAGGGAATCCTAGGGCAATTTGTGTATGTAAATCCTGCAAAGAATCTGATTATTGTCCGGCTTGGGCAGAGCGGCGGGGATGCGGATTGGCCGTCACTATTCGTCAGCGTGGCTGCCGGGTATTGATCTGCTTCGTTCATTCACATTTCAAGTATTAATCCTTCTATGAGACTGTAAAGTGATGCCCAAAAATCAACGATTAATCCTCGTAAACAATTTTAGAGATGAATTTGACTCAGGTATTATTATTGAAAGCATTGCCTCTAAGTTCAATACAGATTTCAGAACGGCTTTGAACCTAGGTTTGGCGATCAGAAACATGTCAGGTGAGTGGTTCGCTTAATCCCCTTTTTGTTCCAGAGGGTTTGCCAGAAGTGATTGCTTGGAAGAGATTTTAAAAGCAAGTGTGTAAATCACATGGGTACTCGGAGGATCAAGCACTCGCCCGATAAACCGCTCTATAATCAGATGCACAAACGACTGAAAAGCGATAAAAGCCAAGTTATTCAAAAAGCTCCGTTCCAGTACAGTGGAGCCCGTGATTGGTTCACTAATCAATTATACCGGAATGAGTAGGATCAATGTAAAGGGCATTATGCAGGCAAATAAATGTATGATCATGGCCGCTATTGCTTACAACCTCTAGAAGGCCGGCCTCACTCGGAACTCGTGAGGCTTGGTTGGAAGACGTAAGTTTTTACGTTTTAGAGATCTAAACCGTCGCAAAAGTCTTCAAACAGGAGATGCGGACATATCCATTGTTGAAAACAGTCGGACATCCAAAAATCGATCATCCTTGGTGGCCACCTATCGGAATGAGAGGAAATACGAAGCCCGCTGTTTTCGTGAGGCAAGTGGACGGCCTTCGGATTTACTCCTTTACAACCTTAAACCGCCTTTCTCCCTCTTTTGACATCACTTTAATCACATATAGCCCATTGGCCAGGTCCGGTGAACCGAGATCCACTTCGAGAGCAGGCATAGCTTTCTGAAATTCCAGTCTCTTGCATGGCTTGCCGTTCAGGTCAATCACTTCAATTAGAACCGGTCCCGGTATTTCCGTTTTTGGTGCAAGCCTGAAAATCCCCTTTGATGGATTTGGGAAAATGTGCCATTCCTGATTATGATCGAAAGCGACGGATTTGATGGACGAATAGGCAATGCTCCTTTCGGAGCGGTCCGACGCGCGGTCAACCATTTTCAGCCGGTAGTACCGTGTTCCGTGGAAGCTCAGCGGGCCATCGGTAAAGGTGTAGGACCACGTTCCATTTCCGCCCTGCCCACTGATCGTTCCCAAGTCATAGAAAATTCCCTTTTTGACATTTTCTGCACCGGTCGCAACCTGCACCACGAAATGGCTGAAATCCGTTTCCGAAGCGGTGGACCATTTCAGATTGACGACCGCACTTTCACCTGAAATACTTTTTTCCGCGACAAAACTGACCAATGTTACCGGCAACGGCGTACCCGTCCCGATATAATCTCTTGCCACCCAGAATTCCGAGAAGCTTTTTGTTTCAAATTCCAGATAATAGCCGTTTAAGTACGGGACTTTTGCGACTTTATCGGGGTCGAAATAATCCCATCCTTCTCTTGTATTGTTTACCAGGGAACCATCCTGGTTTGCTCCGGAATACTTCGTCACGGCGAGGTCGTAGACCGACCTGGGTTTCGTTACATTCGGCTGGTCTGCCGCGGCGATCAATCGCTGGATATCCGTTTCAGGAACATACAGTCGCACGCTGATAGGCTTTTCAAAGGTTTTAGCAGAATTAAATACAAAATTCCGGTCCAGTACCAACTCATTTTCACTCACGCGTAACGGTCCGTCGTTCACGAAGGTTTGGAGCATTAAGCCCCCAATGTCCTGTCCATATGGATTGACAGATGCCACAATGAAATTCCCCAACCTGAAATGCGACCAGGCGTCATAAATAGTCGGAACCGGTGCAATTTCGTTCGGCGGCGTTGCCCCATAGTAAATATCAGAACTCAGCATATCGGCGATATTGATGTCGTCGATTACCGCTCCCTCGGCCGTTCCGGCCCCATTGCTTTTGAAGACAAACCGGAGTCTCAAGGAGCTGGTACGCGGTAGCTCCGCTGAAAATACCCGCCATCCCTCGGTCATCTTGCCCTGCCAGAAGCCCTGGCCGCCACTCTCGGCATTATACCAATTTACGCCACGGTCTTTCATACCGAGCCGGAACCATCCATAGCCAGTGTTATACTCGAGGTACAGCATGTCGCATGGCTCACTGTTACATCGTTCGATGTCCATCTGTGCGATGAAACTCAGCATCGGCGTTTGCAAATATTGCGTATCCAGGCAGGGGGAATAAAGATAGGATTCCTCGTTATCGTGGTAAGGCCCTGTCAGATTGGTCTTCCATGCATTACGACCGCTGACGACATCCGAAAAACCTGCGCTTGTGGGCGCGCCATACGCCCACGAGGAGTTGGTCCCGCCGGTAAACCATCCGCCATTTCCCGACTCGAAGCTTTCCCGGTACGGGCTGGCGTCAACCGTCCCTGTAGTGAAGAATTCAGCTGTAAGCGTGTCATTGGACCGATTGATATCCATCGCTTTTTCGGACCAAACTTTCACCACATGCTTTCCTACCTGATACACTTTTTCCGGATAGAAAAATCCTACCTCCACCTCTCCACCTTTAGCGATGATAGTTGTCCCACGGTCGAATATCTCGCCGTCGAATGACATCTTAAGACGCACATCATAACAGTCAAGCGTGCCGTTATTTTTGAATACCGCTCTCATCGAAGGAGCGATAGGGAGATCACAGTGCGAGAGAGAGGGGGCTTCCAGTGTGGTCGTTGCAATATCGCTGCTCGCTTTTAAGAGCTGTATGTCACCAAAGACGACGCCATCGGATGGGAACATGCCGAACGCCTGACTGATCCACCTCACCTGGAAGTCCGTCGTAAATTCCTGTCCGTTTTTTCGAAGCAATGGAGAGATTTCCACCTGCGCTATTTTGTAACCTTCATCAGCGTTCCCATACTCCCAGTATTCGTGAATATCGGCAGTAATCCAGGGATCGCTGCTGCTTCCACGAATTTGAGGTGTGGCATTACTATTGAAGTATCCCCAGGGGTACCTGAACCGCAGCCAAACTTCGTCGTCCTGCACCCGGTAACCCGAAAGGTTGAATGTCCCATCCAGGTAACTTCGGGACATCACAACCGGAAATGGGATGGCATCCAGGACAAATCCGCCTTGGGATGCATAACCTGCATCCCCACCCGTCCTTAACCGGCTGTTGCCGGAGGCAATAGTGAAGTCAAATGCATCCGCGCCTGGAATCCCCGCGGTGGAAACGCGGATGTCCTGGGGAGGAACGGATTTCAAATCCTGCAAATAAGGTAATACCAGCTTTGGATTCGGGATCTGGTGCAGCTTCACCACGAGCGAGTCATTGATTCGCACGGGATCCCCCGCAAGGCGTACGCGCACCTGTAATGTCGCTTGATTGACCGATGCCAGATTCTCGCGCCGCTGAAAAGTGTAATCAGTACTGACCGTCGGCGGCAACGTGATATTGACCTGCTCCCAATGCATGGCCCCGCCCAGCGAATAACCGACCTCGAATGGTTTACTTTGTGGCTGGTCATCGAGGTTTTTAATGCGAATGGTAATGGCCTGTTCTGTAGTGTAAACTGATTTGGTAAAAGCCCTTACCGCTGGCAAAGGCGCTACGACGGCCTCGATACCAAGATCGTTATCCGAAATGGTGCCCTGGCAAGTTCCGTTATCTGGCTTGCGGATCAAAGCAACCGACCGGCGCCCCGGCGCCTGATCTTTTCGCGCCCTGACCGATACATAATAGGTCGAGTCTTTTGACAGGGAAGACAATGTGTATTTCAACGCCGTTGTGACCCCAGCCGAATTCATTTCTCCACCGGTCGAGATCATCACTTCGTAGTCGGAAGCCCCGGTGACTACGGTCCATTGCAATGCAATATACCCCTCGCATTGAGCAGCTTGCAGCGTAACCATCGGAATGCCGAGCACTGCAAAGGAGCCGCTCGTATTCGCAAAAGCCGTCCCGTTCCGCATGACCCGCACCTTCGCGTTTCCCGTGGTGGCGTCGGGGATGGTCCAGGCTAATTGCCGCTGGTCTGCCGCTACGTTGGCATTGAGCGTGGTCCAGGCCGTTCCGTTATTGAGCGAATAGGCCACGTTGAACGTGCTGAGCGTGTCCCCAAAAGAATCCCAGCAGATATTAACCACATCGCCTTTGGTCAGGTGCTCACCTGCCAACGGATATGTGACCGTCACGTAGGATTCGATAATATCGTAAACAACAAAGTATTCCTGCACCCCCTGGGGAATCTGCGTAGCGGCCACCTTCACTGAATAGGTACCCGCGGGAGGCCCATCCAAAACGATCTGCTCGATATTGTTGACCGAATCGACTCCCGACACGGCCGCGGCGGTAGGCGTACCCAGTGAAGGGAATTTAGGCAGGACTCTGGCGTTTCCGGGTCGCATTACCGAAAGGTCGAGATTGTTTACCAACGCTTTGCCACCTGCGAGCGCAGAAGCTGCCGGATCATTCCAATAAATCAAAACCTTCAATTTGGCTGTTTGGGGCGGTACAACGATTTCATGCGTATTCGTAAGCAGATGCGTGACCTCGCCTTTAAAATAATGGCCTTTGTCCAACATAGTTACCGAACGAAGCAGGTTCATTTGTCCAAAACCATAGCTGTAATCGGGTCCTGGCAAGCCCTGGTCGGTAGCGCCATTACAAATCAGCGCTTTTATCAATGCATTTTTAGGGTTATTCTGCTGGTGCAACTGACGATACCGCTCGTAAAGCAACGCCGCGCCGCCAGTTACTGCCGGTGTAGCCATGCTTGTGCCGGAAGCCGACTGGTAGGTATTACCCTGAATAGTTGAAACGATACCGGTCCCGGGAGCGGTTACTTCCGGTTTGATCCGGCCATCCTGAACGGGCCCTTTTGAAGAGGAAGGATTAATAATGCCACTTGCCTGCGCATTCCCAACGGTCAAAACGTTCTTTGCCGACTGATAATCGCCAAGAACCGTACCGAAACCTGCCGGAGAAACTTCGCAGTTGGTTGATAATCCACTATTTCCGGCAGCAAAGACATGCTGTAAATAAGGATATTCAAATGCCTGTTGATCCAGCGCGAGAGAATTGTATGTGTAACTACCGAAACCGCCACAGCCGCCGGAGCCGCCATACGTATTGCTGGTGACAACCATCCCATAGTTCCGGACCAGCTGCGACGCGTCGTCCCATATGTGATATCTGGACCTCAACACAATTTCCGACCTGGGGGCATAGCCCCTGTACTTTTCATTGAGCAGCCCCGATCCGGAAATTGTTCCGCCCACGTGAATGCCATGCCAGGTGTCGCTCATTGGAACATAACTGATCACCCGCTTACCGATATCTGGGTGTACTATCGGATTGGAATCATCTCCAAGACCTACGACAACCCCCTTGCCCGTCAGTTTATAGCCTAAGAGCGCCGTTGAAGCCAACACGTTGGCCCTGGTATTCGCTGTACTTTTGTCGTTCAGCATTTCAGGAGGGCCCGGGACCGGCGCGATATATTGCACCCAAGGAAATCCGGTTAGACTCCGCACACTACCCTCAGAAATCCTGACATCGAGAATCCGGTACGATTTTAGCGTGTCGGATAGCAGCTCGAAGCCACCCTGATGAATGTCCCGAACCACCTCATCCATTGTAAATGATTTCGCAAAGCTCAGTCTCACATCTGTTTTACCGGCAGCCTTGCGGGCGTGCTCCGGTACAATCCCGGACAACAATGAAGGTTCTACGATATCTTCCGGCCCGGGTCTGAACACAGCCCGTACACCCAACTTTTTCAGGGCTTTCCCATCGGGCGGCCGGGTAAGCGTTGCCGTATAAGCATGATCGGGAACATATTCTAGCAACTCAATGCCACTATCCTTCAAACGTGACTGTGTTGCCTGATCGGGAATTTTGCTAAATTGGATAATCACCAGCGATTTTCGCCCCGAAACTGGCGGTTGATGACCGTAACTGCTAACTATTTCGCCGTCGGAAGTTTCGGGGAGCAATACCACTCCGTTTTTCAGAAATAATTGACGCCTTGGCGAGCTTTGAGCAATAGTTTTTAATGAAGGGAATAATAGCAGAAACAATAGACAAACCGTCTGTCTTCTCGAAATCATACAAATTGTAACCGATAGTAAAGGGATGTGCTAAAATAGCTAATAAAAGCTGATTCCCAACGTGCAACAAGATCTGCTGCTTTTTTTGTAGACTTCTCTTTGCCCTTGAATTGAATTCATCTGATGTCCTTTGGTTTTAAGGTTTTTAAGTTATAACACCTCGCAACCTGTTTAGGAATCCGAATAGTTTCTGCATTCGACCTGATGAAGCCTTACCCTAATGAGGACAGTGTGCGTTTAGACTTTATCCATTTCTAGTTTCTTGGCAAACGTTGCCGGTGCTAAGCCAGCCAGTGCTTGATGCGGATCAAATCGATTGTAATCTTCCATCCATTCGTCAGACAAAATACGAACGGCACCGGCCGCCCGGATGCTCAAGTGATTCAAATAAATAGGCATCTAAGACCGCCCGGCGGCCCGGATCTTCGCGATAGGTGCGGTTCAATCTTTCCACATAGCAGTCCGTCGCCGCGGCCATTTTGCATTGGTTTTCCTGGCTGAATATAGTGGATCGCGATGCCTTTATCTTTACACCCTTGCCTGAATTTATCGGCAAGGAACTCCGGCCCATTGTCAACTCGAATTTGTTCGGGGTATGGCCTGACCATTGCTATCAGTTCCAAAACGTCGATTAATTTCTGAGCAGGAAGTGAAAAATCTGCATGTACTGCAAGCACTTCCCGGCTACAATCGTCCAGAATTGCGGCCGCCGCTAGCTCCGGGTGCAAAGCCACAGATGGTACGCTATATTTCGGAGGCGTCAAAGGGCTAATCAGCTTTAACCCTGGTCTGGCGGGGGATGAAACAGCTATTGTTACCTCCGGTAGTTTTTACAGGTTTGCAAATCAACTACCGTGATGTGGTGGTATCAGATAAAATGAAAGAAGGAATATTTGAGAATTTAATGAAGCGAATGATATCAAAATCGCCACATCCTTATAAACTCATTATTGCGTAAATGCCTACTTCAATTCAAAAAATAACGTAAACCCCAAATGTTCAATTTTGTATCACCCTACAAAATCATAATTGCCTGGGGTAAGTAATAGATACATTTGAGCATACTAACCTGCATTTACGTATCTAATAGAATTATCATGGATAACATTCTGCTTACAAAACAGCAAATAGATTTCTTTGCCACCCACGGGTACCTGGTTGTCGAAGACCTGATTTCCAGTGAAGAAATCGAGCTTTATAAAGTCATGTATGATGATTTCCTTTCCGGCAAGATCGATGTCGGAGCGAGCAGATCGGACCTGGGAGAGGAACTTGGGAACAGTGAGACGGTAGAGAATATCACACAAATCATGTGGCCCAGCGATTTCAGACCTGAGCTTCTGGAAATGTCGTATCATAAACGCGCATTAGAAATAAGCAGACAGCTGATGGGCGACGATCTTGATATGGATTTTGATATGCTGATCAATAAGTCGCCATTTACCAATACCATCACACCATGGCACCAGGATGAGGCTTATTGGTTGAATGTTCCCGATAAAAGGGCTGCGAGCTGCTGGCTTTCGCTGGACTACGCCACTTTGGACAGCGGCTGCATGTGGTTTGTGCCGGGATCCAACCTGAAAGAAGTGAGGCAACATACCTTTGCCAAGAAAAAGGGCGGCGCGCTGATGTGCGAGGCCAGCGAGGGTGAAGGCGTTGCTGTTGAGCTCAAACCTGGCTCCTGCACTTTCCACCACGGAAGGACTTTGCATTACAGCAGAGGAAATGCCACCGAAAATCAAAGAAGGGCATTTATTGTAAATTTCAGGCCTGGCGAAATGATCCGTTACGAGCGGGAAAACGGCTTTGACCATGGCAGACAAAACGCGGGTGACAGACAATTGAAAAACGACGAATTTGCCGGATAATATGGAAAACTCAGCAGTGATCGCCGCGCCTGCCGGTTTTGAAAACAGCAGCCAGACAAAATACATCATCATCATCGGGGTGCTGTTTTTTGTGTTCGGTTTCGTCAGTTGGGTAAACGCGGTACTGATCCCGTATTTTAAATTAGCCTGCCAGCTGACCATCCAGCAGGCAATGCTCGTCGCATTTGCATTCTATGTTTCCTACTTCATCATGGCCTTCCCCTCTTCCTACATTATCAAGAAGACAGGCTACAAAAACGGAATGGTACTTGGCTTGTGGATCATGGCAGCCGGAAGCCTCATTTTTATTCCGGCGGCGATGCACAGGGTTTACGGTTTGTTCCTGGCCGGCCTGTTCGTGCAGGCAACGGGCCTTACACTTCTGCAAACTGCCGCCAATCCGTACATTACCATCTTAGGGCCGATCGACAGTGCCGCGATGCGAATGAGTGTGATGGGCGTATGTAACAAGGTAGCCGGTGCAATCGCCCCGCTGTTGCTGCTAGGCGCGATTTCAAAAGATCCGGACGAGATCGACCGGCTCGCCGCCATGCTGCCAAACCTGTCAGCCCCGGAACAAATTACTTTGCTCGACGACCTGGCTGCGAGACTGATCGTACCCTATATGATCCTAAGTGTTACATTGCTGGTGCTGGGCATTTTGATCCGCTTCGCGTCCCTGCCGGATGTCGCCGATGAGGATATCAATGCGGAACCTGCCTCGACGGAAAAGACAAGCATCTTCCAATTTCCATATCTTTTACTGGGTGCAGTGGCTATTTTCTTCGGATCGACTGTGGAGGTATTGGCAGTAGATACGATCATTAATTACGGAGAATTTCAGGGAGCTACATTTAAGGAAGCCAAGTTCTTCTCGACCTACACACTCCTGATCATGATCGTCAGCTACATCATCGGGATCTTTACCATTCCCAGGTGGATCAACCAGCGGCAGGCACTTCTGTTTTCGTCTGTTATCGGTATTGTATTTACGATGATTGCCGTGGTATCGGAAGGAACAGCATCGCTTTGGATGATCGCGATTCTGGGACTGGGAAATGCGCTCATCTGGCCTGCAATATGGCCGCTGGCGATGGATGGGCTGGGCAAATTCACCAAAACAGGTTCGGCCCTGCTGATCATGGGGCTAATCGGCGCCGCGCTTTCTCCCGTGGTTTATGGCGGGCTCAGCGACCGGTACAATCCGCAAATCGCCTATCTCGTGCTGATCCCATCTTATCTGTTCCTTTTATATTATTCCGTTTCCGGTTACAAGGTGGGAAAAAGCCGCTAAGGTTATAATCTGCCAGGTTTTCTATAAAAACCGGCTGCGGTATTCCAGCGGCGTCTGGCCGGCGTACTTTTTAAAAACGGTCGCGAAATACTGGGATGATGAAAAATTGAGTTGGTAAGCTATATCCATCACATTGAACTCCCTGTGGTGGGCCAAAGTTTTTTTCGCCCGCTCGATCTTCCTTCTCTGGATGTAATCCATCGGCGTAACCCCGACTTCGTTTTTAAACCATCTCTTAAAATGGGACTGGGAAATCCTGTGTTGGTTGGCGAGTACCGGAATAGAAAGATTTGTATCCAAATGGTCTTCAATGTATTTTTTCACCCCTTCGATTCTCAGGCTATTGCCGGGTTGGGTCCGGGCTGTCTCCGAGCATACTACGATCAGTTGCAATAACTGAGCGAGCCGGATATGGATCGATAATCTGTCAAAATCGGTAGCGGTTTCTTTGCCGAACTGAAAGATTTCGTCTAAACATTTCCGGATCATCGTGTTCCCCCTGAAATGTCTGGCAGGAAGGCTTTTCAGCGCATTTAGCAAACTGGCTGCGTTTTTACCGCTGTAACCCAGGAAATGGCTGTTATTTGCTGGAATCTCAATCTGAAGCCAATACACAATTCCCTTTTCCTCCGGCTGGTCGGCGGTGCTGTGCTGCTCATTGGGGAAAGTTACAAATACGTCTCCGCCGCGGATCACGAATTGTTCCTGCTCCACTTCATAAACCTGCTGGCCTCTGTCGCAATAAACAATTTCCATGATGTTCTCATGCATATGGGGCTGCAAACTGCTAGACGCGCCACAGTACGAATACCTTCCAAGCAGCACCGCATTGTACACCCCCAGCGCCTCCAGATCCAATATGGTCCGTGTCGATTTTGTTTTCATTGCCTGACCTTTTTACGTTTTTACCTTGTAATTTAGGCTGCCCTGCCGGGACCCGACAATAATTATTTAATGCCTGTCATAATGCTATAAACTGGTAGTCGCTCTGGAACTACCTGTTATAAAACGAACGACTGCAAATCCTGCGCGACTGCCGTAGCTGGATAATTGAACCGGTCGTCAGGAATAATAATCCCACATAGCTCAAAGCGTCCTTCAATAACCAAACCTTACCCATAAAAAGCAACCCAACTCCCACCGTCAAAATCACAAATGCATGGTAGCTATCCATTTTGCGGGCTTTCAGGTAGGCTACCAGAAGATTGATGACGAGCAGCGACAGCAATACCGGCATAACCCACGAAGCATAACTTCGAAAAGAAATCCCAAATATGCTGAACAGGTTCAGATAGGCTGCCAGGCATAATCCGCATTTGGGCAATAGTAAAATCCCAATAGCGGCAGCCATTTTGGTAGCCTCATGCATCCAGCCAAAAGGCCGTCTCAGAATGTCTCCGTTTCTATCCATCGCCTGATTCCTTTAAGCGCTTTTAACGACAGCAAGAAGATCCCTGTGCTGCGTTTCCGGCTTTCTGGGGAACAGACGGTGGTACATCATTGGCGGGATTTTGGGTAAAAAATCCGTTTGGTTTCAATAAAAACCCAATATATGCCGTGGGCATTACCGGATAATCCTCCATTCTAGGAATATGGGTATGTCCCATGGTATACCAAACCACAATGTCTTTCCCGGCAACATCCCGGTCTTGTTCCGTCCATTTGATCAGCCCATCGCCACCCTGATGCTGGTTGGGATAGTCCCCGGCTGCAAACATTTCGGATTCCTCAAATGGCGTAACCCACAAATGGTTTTGTACAAACCCTGCCCTGCGGTACCAGCTGGTACGCTCGTTAACAAACGGAAAACAGTTATCGCCCGGCATCAGCTTGTAGCCAACCGACTCGCCCAATGCATTTTTGGAATTGGGGTTAACGATTTTCCAGGTACGGGCTGTGGGCAGGTTCATTTTTCTTCTTGCATTCTTCTCGGTATCCAGCAGGGTTGCTTTCACATAAAATGCGTTATCAAAAGGATTATCCTCCCCTTCCTGTTCGGCGACCACATCCAGCTCATATACTGAATTGGATTCTCCGTCCAGGTCGAAATCAAGGCGCATGTTGAAGAAATGCTGATGATTGGGTGCATAAACCTGCGGCGCGACCAGCGTACCATATTTGGATTTCACACCTTCCGGCAAGGTACCAAGCGATAAAATACCCGTCAGCTTGATTTCAAACTGGATATTCCCATCCTGATAGAGATACCAGAAAAATCCGTATTCATAATTTTCGACCGTAGAAACAGAGGATATAACCAATCTCCTCGACCGCCTCACCTCCGCCTTTCCATCGCGGCGGTCGGTGTGTTTCCAAAGGATACCGTAATCTTCTTCGTGCATGCATATCGCATTCCCGATGGTCACGATCTCGCCCCGGCTGTTGTTCATCACCGCGTCGAGGTAATGGATATAACCCAGACAATCGCAGCCCAGCGTGAGGCTGTTGGCACATTGTCCCATTCCATATTCACCGGTATCGAAAGCATTTTTCCGTTTTTGGGTTGAAGTCGGATCGCCGTAAGGCACTACCATTTCGGAAAGAGATGCGCGGTAGAGAATCGACCGTACATTGCCTTCGTCATTGTAGGTGATGTTGTGTAAAACCAGCCCTTCCCTCGAATTGAAACCCACTACGAAATTCCATTTCTGCCACGCCACTTCGTACCCGTTGACCGTAAAACTCGGCCCTTCCGGCTGCGAAATTTCCAGTGGTTTGATATCCGTCCGGAACGTTTTCACGCGATCAGCCCGGTAATTGGCCGATTGCTGAGGAAGCGGGGTATAGCCATAATCCTCAATGCGGATTAGCTTCATCAGCCGCAAATCCACCACCGGGCGTAAACCTTCTATCGGACGGGCATAACCATTGTCGGTTTCGTCGCTTCTCACAAAACAAAGCGGTCGAGCCAGCCGCAACTTGCTTTCTTCTTCTGCGCCATAATTACCGGCGGTCCAGATGTCGATCATCACCAGCTCGGGATTGATCACGCCATGTTTTTTCAAAGCTTCTGCAAAAGCCGGATCATTTTTGATCACTTCCTCACATTCAATTTGTTCGTCGGCAGTCATCGTGGGCTGCACGCCGTCGATTGAATTCCATTTGATAATTTGCTCCTCGTGGATCAGCGCGGTAACTTCATGAGTAACGCCGGTCAGGCTGTCGTAAATAACTGCAAATGCAGCCCTGGCAGGTGCTTCTCCGCCATTAGCGAACCGGGCAACCTCTGCTTTGGAAGGTTCTTTGAGTACAATGGAAACAAACCGGGTGGTGTCGTAGGGAAACCCTTTCTCACGGCGGACGAATGCAACGAACTTGCTGATTTCCTCAGCAGTGAGCGATTGCAGGGGATGTAGTAAAGGAGTGATGGTTTTCATAAATTGAGTAGATATACTTAAAGCTCCACAGGCCTCATCCTGGGAGTAATGAAATGGATCGTGAGCCAGGCGATCAGAAAGGAGACGCCGCACACAATGAATATAATGTTGTAACCTGCGACGAGGTTACCTGCATCTTTATAAAAATCAAGGGTATAACCAATGAACAATGGGAACAGAACCCCGCCAATTGCACCCGCCATCCCGCCAATGCCAATCACGGAACTGACCGCACTTTTGGGAAGCATATCGGAAACAATCGTGTAGATATTGGAACTCCACCCAGCGTTACCCGCAACTGCCAAACCAATCAGCCCCACAGCCACCCACATATCCGACACAAAACGAGCTCCGATAATGGGGACTACGCAAAGTGCAGAAATCAGCAGTGCGGCTTTCCGTGCCTTGGAAACCGACCAGCTTTTTTTGATAAACCAGGACGATAACAAACCGCCCCCGATAGCCCCGATGGTGGCCGCCGAATACACAATCACCAGCGGCAAGCCCGGCTTTTTGAGATCCAAATTGAAGGTTGTACTGAAATAAGAAGGCAGCCAGAATAGGAAAAAGTACCAGATCGGATCGGTCAGGAATTTTCCCATGATAAAAGACCAGGTGGGTTTCAGGGTGAAAAGCTTCGTCCAGGGGATCTTGTCTGCCGGAGTAAGATCCTCTTTTGGTTCGTCGTCGATGCGGATGTAAGCTAGCTCTCCGACAGACAATTTCGCATTCTGATCGGGATGCTGGTAGATCAGCCGCCAGGCAACCAGCCAGATAAAACCAATCGCACCGGTAATGATAAATGCCGCCTGCCAACCATAAGCCCCCAAAAGCCAGGGAACCAATATTGGTGCCACGCAAGCCCCGATGTTGGAGCCGGAATCGAAAATACCCGTCGCCAGCGCCCGTTCCCGCTTGGGAAACCACTCGGTCACTGTTTTCACAGCCGCCGGAAAATTCCCCGACTCACCGATCCCCAATGCCGCGCGTGCAATTCCAAAACCCAGGGAGCTGGTCACTAAAGCATGGCACATCGCCGCAATACTCCATATTGTAACGGAAATGGTATACCCTGCTTTAGCCCCAATCCGATCTACGACCCGACCGAAAACAACCAGACCTACCGCATAAGTGGCGGAAAAAGCCATCACAATATAACCGTAATCCTGCTCACTCCATCCATACTGCAATTCGAGTACCGGTTTCAGCAAACCCAATACCTGCCGGTCGAGGTAATTGATCGTCGTAGCAAAGAACAACAAGGTGCAGATCGCCCACCTGTAATTTCCGGTCGTGTTGTTTAGCATTGTTTTGGGTTAAGGGTTATTGATAGACGCAAAAATGAATAGTGGGATTACCTCTCCTTTGTCATCCCGAGCGGACGGGGCCGCCCGGCGGTCGAAGGACGAGAAGCATTACCTAAAAAAGGCATCGTGTCGAGCCAGTAACGTGCTTCGACTTCGCTCAGCATGACAAACTAAGCAGTTACTCAAAAACAACCCGCTGCTCCTGGAAAACCATTTCCGCGCTGGCTTCGTCCAGGAATAAAACTGCATTGGGCAAAGTACGCATGATGGAGGAGGGATATTGTTCCGAAATTTCATCCACCAAAGTATGATATACCGCCTGGGCCTTGGAAGGGCCGGGGACCATACTGTAAATGGCTTTTGCTTTCAGTAAGGCGGGAACCGTTAGCGTGTAGGCCACCTTCGGGACTTCTTCGAGCGCGTCGAAACAACCCTCATTCACCTGCTGCTGCCTGCTCTCAACTTGCAGGTCTACCACCTTGACCAATTTATTTTCATTAAAATCGGCAACAAAAGGATCGTTGAATGCCAAATGCGTGTTTTCGCCAATTCCCATGCAGGTAATGTCGGTCGGATATTGTAGCAACAAGGTCGAATAACGTTCACATTCTGCCTCCGTATCTTCCGCGGTCCCATCCAGACGAAATACATTCGCAAAAGGTACCCTGTTAAAGATCTGCCCGCCCAGGAAATGACTGAAATGCTGCGGAGCACCGACAGGTAAACCAATGTATTCGTCCATATGAAAAGCGTTGACGCGTGTCCAATCTATATCCAGCGTGATCAGTTTGGCAAGAAATTCGTTTTGGGAAGCAGCGGCGGCAAAAATAATATTGACTACTTCCTGCGTCTGATGCAGCTCGTTGATCTTGTCTGCAACCGTCGTCGCAGCATCTTCACCCAGCTGTTCCCTGTTTTCAAAAATCCTGACTTCCAGCTGATCCGCTGTTCCTTTTTTAATAATAGACATTTAATAGATATTTTAAATTAATCGATTTTTATATAGCATTGTTTTTCCAGTTCAGAACCTGAATTTCACCCCGGCGCGGCCCCAGAAAGAATAGAACTGTTTCTGATACATTCTGTTACGCTCCCCGAAATAGTCCGTTTGCGGTGCTTTGGTCAGGTTTTGTGCCTCCACATAAAAGGAGATCTTGTCGGTGATCCGGTAACTCGCATTGGCGTCGATCTGGATCCGCTGGTTACGGATCACGTCGGTTGCATCCTGGTCGCCGAGCAATACCGTGTAAGCCCCATTGTAGTTGAGGTTACCCTGGATGGTGAATTTCTTGTGATTGAAAGCCAGCGAACCATTGGCAGTATGATCGGCCTGGCCAGGCAGGCGCAGGTCTTTTCTGAACTGTGCGTCCGCATTAGAATGGGTATAGGTATAATTGGCCATCAGCGAAATGCCTTTCAACATGCCTGGCAGGAAAGTCAGATTAGCCTGTACATTCAGTTCCATCCCAAGTACATTGGCACTTTCGCCGTTTAACGTTCTGAACCATCTCCATCCTTCATAGCGCTCTGCACCTTCAAATTCGTTTCCAGCCAATGCGAACACACTGTTGTACTGAAACTTGTTGATTTTTTTATAGAAGAACCCTCCTGAAATGATACCAAGATTATCCAGGTATTTTTCATACATCAAATCCAAATTGGTTGAAAAAGCAGGTTGGAGCTGCGGGTTACCGTCCGTAATCGTTTCACTCAAAATGCTGATCAGCCTGCCCGGTACCAGGTCCACAAAGTTGGGGCGGGAGTAGCCGTAAGTAAGTGCCGCACGTACCAGCGACGATTTGTCGATATCGTATTTGAACTGAATGTTCGGAAGCACTTTCACGTAGTCGTTCGTTTGCTGATTAGGGGTAGTCGAAACCCAATTTCCGTCAGCGTCCGTCTGAATAACATTGCCTTTATAATTCACATCGGTTTTTTCCAGCCTCACACCGATCAGGAACATCAACTTATTGAACTGGATGCGGTTCATCAGGTATGCCGACGAAACGGTTTCAAGGGCATCATAATAGTAAGAGTCAATGCTGTTCCTGGTGGCACCCACATTGATCGGGAACAGGTCTGTACCCAGGTTATCATTCAGGAAATTGATCGTTTTGTCCTTATCCACACCCAATCCGAAATTGGTATTTCCGTCCAGCAGATCGTCGGATACTTCTGGCGATCCCGAGAAATTGGTCAGCTTTCCAGCGGCGGCATCGCCTGCATAGGTTGTTACAATGGTTTCGTCGGGGCGCGAACGTTCGTTATGCATGCGTTTCACTTTCACCCCAGCTTTGAAAAATGCCGAATTGTTGCCGATCTGATAAGGCACACTGGCATTCAGCCTTGCCGTGAAGTTGGTACCATTGGTATTCCACCAGTCGCGTTCCACGGTGTTGTAGGTATAAAGAGAAGCATCGTTTTTCCAATCCGTGCCGGAGGCCGAAAGGTAGTCGGTACTGATATCGAAGATTTCCAGCGGGATGTTGCCGGTGATGTAGTTATAGATCCCCGATTTGTTTACAAATTTTGATTTATTCATAAAAACCCCGGCGTCCAGCTTCACTTTGCCCACAACGGTTTCGCCCTGGATATTGAAATTCAGGTTGCTGTTATCTTCCGTCGCCGCTTTGATCTCGTTATAACCGCGTCCCCTCGAATTGGTGTATTCGCCGTCTTCACCCAGCACGTTCCGCGCAGTTTGCATCCGGGTACGTTTGCGGTAGCGGGTAAGCTCGTTGTCGTGGGTGCTGTACATGAAGTTCGCGATGATATTGGTCGTCGGGCTGAAATTGTAGTCCACCGTAGCCGAAGTACCAATGCGCGTACGCTCGTTTTCAACATATAACAACCTGATATCTGTCGGGAAATAGATCTCACCTTTTCCATAATCGTTTTTCTCCCAAACCTGCGCCCTGATCTCATCATAGCCGTTTTTAGTACGGAAATAACTTCCCGTCACGATCACGCCAAGCTTTCCGTTCGGACTGTTATCGCTCGCAAGAAACCGTTTGCCCCATGAAGCATTACCAATCCCGTTCAGGTTGCTGCGGAGGTTGTTATACCCCGCGCCTAAATCCACCGCAAATCTCGATTTCAATGTAGCCGCAGTCGGTGTTTTCATATTCACCACACCTGCAATTGCATCCCCGTCCAAATCCGGCGTAAGCGTCTTGACTACTTCCATCGACGAAAGCACATTAATGGGGATCACATCCAGTTGCGCGTTCCGCGAACCGTCTTCCTGGGTTCCCATGATCTGCTCGCCATTCACATTAATGTTGGTAAAATTACCCGGCGTACCACGCATTTGTACCGTTGCGCCTTCCCCGCTGCTGTTCCTGCCAATGGTTACCCCCGGCAAACGCTGCAAGGATTCGGCCACGTTCAGGTCGGGATAGCGGCCCATGACATCGGCGGAGATCACCTGTTTGATGTTGTCCGAATTCCGTTGCTGGTTCAGCGCTTTTCGCTGCCCTTCCAGGAGCGCCGTGACGGTTACTTCGCCGAGGTTCAGGTCGGCGGATTTCAGGTTGGCATTTGCAAAAACCGTCTTGCCCGCAATAACCCCAACCGATTGTTCCTCAGGCGCAAATCCCATGTAATTGATCGTGACCGTCTGGCCTCCGGCGGGAACATTAACCAATGTGTAGTTTCCCGCCAGATCGGTAACGCCACCGATATTGGTCCCTTTGATAAAAACCGAGGCTCCCGGAAGGATTTCTCCGTTGACACCCGTAACCTGCCCTTTTATACTGCCGTGGCTTTGCTGCGCAAAAACAGGCGAACCGGAAAATAAGAGCAAAAAGGCGGCCAGCATGCCCAGATGGGCACAATAGTCAGTGAATAGTTTTTTCATAGAGAATCGAGAGCGGTTGTATGTAGGATTTATTTGAATTTGTAGCCGATGTAATCCACCAGAAAACGAAGGGCAAAAGTGCTTCCGGTGTCGCGGTTGGTAAGCCAGGCTTTGCCTTTTCTAAACCGGATGCGTGTTTCGAGCACTGCACCGCGCAGGTTGAGATCGGGGTGGTCCTGGGCGTAACGGTTTTTCAGGATCCAGCTGGCCGATTTTTCAATGTTTGGGTCAAACTGCTTGTAGCCGTTTTGGGAAAGCTGCATCCAGACGATCCCGGCCAATGCCGTGGCCGAACCGGTGATCGACCCTTTGTCGGGCTGCCGGCCGTTGAGGTAGTTATCGTAATAGATCGTCCCGTCGTTTTGCTGTGCTTTGGCAAAAACCTCCGCGGTGCGGGAAGCGGCGTCCAGGTATTTTTTGTCACCGGTGAGGTTGAATGCCTGGATCAGCGACTCGGCATACCACAATGAAAAGCGCGGGTGAAAAGAGCGAGCCTCTGCCGAATTGGGCATAAAGCTCATCCAAACGCCCTCCGGGCCCTGTTTTTCAATCAAACTGTTGCACAGGTTGATAAAAGCATCCTTAAACTTGGTATCCCCGGAAAACTCAAAAGCATCTTTAAACAACCAGCCTTCGGTATTGGGCCGCGAAACATCGAACAACGTTTGCTCCGCCTTATTCTTCCAGAACGGACTGTTTTCTTTCAGCACTTCGCCGGTTTTGGCATCGATGTTATCGTAGCAAATGCCGTTTTCAGCATCGTACATATTTTTCATCATCCAATAGGCGGCCGACGTGGCGACCTTTGCATACTTATCGTTTTTGGTCACCCGCGAGAGCTCGTAAATGCCGGGGGTACCATCGGATACGGTCGCGAAAATGATAAAATCCTCCCCGATCGTATCCCCGTGGTGCGCGTTCACCATGCCTTTGAGCACCGGATGGTTTTTGATTTCCAATCCAGCCCAATACTCGCCGCCTTTGATCGCCGAAGCCAGATATTTTTTTTTGCCTGTTTGCTTGTAAGCCGCCAGTAACGCATTGACAGCCTGACCGGTATGCCATGGAACTTCATACTCGTACCATTTCCCCTCGGTCATATTGTAATCACATCTCGACCTGCCTTGCTCGTCCATCATCGGGCCGGAAATGTATTGGGCGATCTGGTCGATGGCCAATAGATAATCCTCCTTTTTCGCCTGGCCCCGGGCAACAGTAACCCAGAGCGAAAAAAGCATGAACACGAACAAATAGCGATTGGGGTTATTCCACTTCATAGGTTTTATTTTTAGAATTCGTCTGGTATTTATGCTTGGTGTTTACGACCTGCAGATCGTCGCTGAGCCGCATGTTGAATGCCCAGGGCACGCCTGTTTTTTGGGGTATTTTTAAAACAAATAAATGGGTACCCTTTCCGAGGGAAACCGGTATCCGCTGCTCGGCGGCAGTTTTCTGATCACCCGGAATCGTGGCTATTTTCTTCCCATCGCAAAAAACTTCCGTCCCCGCCGTAGAAGTCACAAAAACCTCATCGACACTTTTGCCGGTCACATTCAAAGTGCAGTACGCGTAGCCGGTTGCGGTATTTGTTTTTCCGAAATAGTTGCCCAAATCAATCATCCCGCCGCTTTTGGAAGCGAACTTGTGCCAGCGGTAGATTTTCCCCTTAAAACTCGCAATGCCTCCGGGGATTGGCGGTTTGTTGTATTCCTCATTTTCAGAATAAAGAAATGGAGGTACAATACCCTCTTTTTCCGACGGAAACGGGCCACTTAGCAGCCAATAGCTAAAAAAAGTATGCGGCGTTTCGGAAATATCGAAACCGATCTTGTTGGCAGCAGGCAAAGTCAGCTTTCCCGAGGTTGGCATTATTACTTTCCCAAGCGCACTTTCCAATCCCGCCAATGCATTGATTTTGACATCATAAGTACCCATTACCACGTCCAGCCAATAGGGTTGGTTCTCGTCCAGCCAGCTTTTCCGATAACTATTTTTTAAAACAACATACCTTTCTCTGAGCCTCTTCACCGCGTCTGCGGATTGCTGTACCAGCTTTTTTGCCTCAGCAGGTTTTTCAGCTTTTAGGTCAAAAGCCTGTTTGTAGGTCGTCGAGGCGGAGGCCAATATTTGGCGGGAATCCATCATCAAGGTGTATTGCGCAATCGAGTGTTCGACGGTTTGGATATCGCCGGTATTGAATTGCGATTTTGCATTCGCCAGGAAGTCCGAGGCTTCCAAAAGGATCTTTTTTGCTTCCGGTACCGAAGTATTGTTCAACCACAGCGACTGCCCTTTTTCCGGCAATAATTCCTGCTGCCACAAAACATCGTTCATATTATAAGTAAGCGGCAAGCTCCTCAATTCCAATAATTTAAAAATAGCTTTAACATAACTGTCATTGGAGGATCCGTATGCAGCTAAACTGTACCGACTGTCAAATCCTGCCTCACTTTTTACGGCCAGGTTCCAGCTTTTTTCCGCTGCGGCGTACACGCCATACCAGTCGGCCGAGAAAAGATAGGTACCACCGTCGTCCCACAAAGTCGTGAATGCCCCCGTGGCACCCTGCGATTTTCCAGCTTCCAGGAAACCTTTGATATTGCCCTTCGCCATCACCATATCCGGGAACATCCGGTACGAATTCAGCACGCCGGGACATACCATGAATTCCAGTCCGCGGCTCGCAAATGGTTTGATCCAATGGTCGTAGCTTTTGGCGTCGCCGTATTCCCAGGTCAGGTACACCACGTCTTTGGGCAGCATTTCGGGAATTTTGTCATGTTGCATCGCCACATCTCCCCAAAGCATCATTTTCTTGTTGTGTTTTTTTAAAACCCCGTACAGAAAATTCAGGTGATCGGCATAAAACCGGTCTGCGCCAATACTATCGATATATGCCTTCGATTTTCCTTTGTTCAGGTCAAATGTTTCGTCGCAATTGACATTGAACCAGGGCGCATTAAATGCATCCGCCAGCTCCCCGATCACATCTTCCAGAAACTGTCTGGCTTTCGGGTCCAGCGGGGAAATCAGCGAGCTGGTTTCTCCCATGGATTTGTATTGAGGTAAAGCCAATATTTTCTCAAAATGTCCGAACGACTGAAAACCACCGATCAATTTCATGTGAAATTGATCTGCGTAAGCCGATAATTCCCTGATCTGCGCAATAGTCAGCTTACCATCTTTGGGCGCAAAATCCGCGTGAGATAGTGGCTGCACAATATGCTCAATGTAAAAAGAGAGGTAGTTGATCTTCAACTCGGCCAATCTTTCGATCTGCTTTTTGATATAGCCAATGGTCGAAATCGGGCCACGACTGATATCATCGAAAATCACCCGGGTAGCAAATGCGGGCCAGTCCGCAATGAAAAGCTCCTGTTTCCAGCCGCCGCGCCCGAGCTGGCGTAAGGTCTGCAATCCGTAAAAAAGCCCGGCTTCGGTATTGGCGGCGATTGTAATTTTTCCGGAGCGTGCCTGCAGAAGGTAACCTTCGCTTCCAATGCTATCGCGGTAAGGTTTTGATCTGGCTAAAAATGCAGTATCCGCGGCAGACAGATCTTTCACAAAAACCAGCTCAATCACCTGTTTCTGATTTGTAACTGTTCCTTTTAATTCGGATATAAATGTTCCCCAATGCGCTTTCAATCGCTGCAACTGTCTGGCGTCCAATCCGGTTGCTTTGAAATCAGCCGAAGCCGCAAAAGACATTTGACCCCCTCCCTGCTTCACCACCTGAGGAAAAGGAAGTACCGGCAGCACTTTGGCAACCGTATCTGCATATTGGATCGTCGCAATGTTGTTATAGGAATTCAGTTCCTGACCGTCACTTTTCACCTTAATTGTGATCTGATCCTGGCCGGCCTTGGGACTAAAATTGAAATAAACTTTCTGCACACGTGGTACCAGGTCATTTGGGGCTTCAATGGAAGCCAGTGCAACACTGTCAGAAACCGATTCATTTACAATCAGGTAAGCCATCAACTTGCCTGATTCTGCATTACCGATATTATGTACATTGACATCAATACCCGGTTTATTTGCATTTTTCAAAACCTGAATATCCCTGCCTGCAACTGCAATATCCGGTAATGCTGTTTGATTCGGCTCAAATAATTTCTCCGGATCTATCCTGACCACTATCTGACTTCTGGCAGGAAGGTCAATCCGGATCACCCCGACCCGCTCCCGGATCGTAACCAATTCCTCGTGAATCAGCTTTTCTGCGACAGTATCATCATTTTCGTCGGTCCCAATGCGTAGCTTATATTGGCCGGGCGCCAGCATCCAGGTATTCATTTCCACCTGCCTGGCAGCTCCCGCATTGTAAAGCGAAACGACTGCCGAAGAACGGTCGCCTTTTCTGACGAATACGGATACATTTCTGCCTGTATTTTTCCAGGTTGCCACCAATGCAGGATATTCAAAACCTCTTCCGAAATGTCCCGTGTACATGCCCGTCAGCAGGTCACTTCCCCGCACATAAACGCGGTCGGTAAATTTTACTTCGCTGGTCAACAGCGGGAAATTGTAGTGGAGCGAATTCAGGATCTGGTCAAAACCGCCGAGCAACTCCTTCACGTCGCCGGTCAGTTGGTACTTGTTGTAAGGCGACGCATATTGCCTGATCAGCTGGTCATATTGCTTATCCCCGCTCAGGTTGGCTGTCATGGCAAACAAGTTTCCAAATGGATTTGCACCAGCCGTTTTATCGTCGCCTCCTGCGGTCAATGTCTGTTCTACCCATTTCAGGGTGCCTGGTTCGGCTGTCTCCGTCTCTTCCTGCTGGTGTCTCATCAATTCCGCCACCTTATTGATCGGATTCAGAAAAGATTTGTCTCCGGTCAGGTCATGCATGCCGTTCAGGAAACTGTAAAGCTCCACAATGTGCCCCAGATGGTCCCATTGGTAGTAACTATAACGCAGTCTGGGATTGTACCATTTGTCTGAATCGCCTCCGATTCCCTCGTTTTTAAAGGATATTGCCGGCGGAATGATGCCCGCAGGTTTGCCGTTTTCAGTTCTTCCTGCGTCGGCTACCCACGCTTTGGCCCACTCGGAAAATTGCCGAAGCAAAGCAGGGTTGCGATTGTACCAGGCTGCCCATAATCCGGTGAGCAATGCCCGGGCATTCAGCGGCACGTCCACACCGTAAGGCGATTTTTCCAATGCTTCTGTGGCGGAGAAATAGTAAGATTTAAAATGCCTGTGCCCCAAATGCGTGGTGTCACTCCACACCTTATCAAAATTCTGCATGCTGATCATCGCGCGCTCCACATATGCCGGGTCACCATAACGCACCAAAAACATGCCCGCATGCGAATCCCGGAAAAGCTCTGCAGCGTGCTCGACGTCGTCTATCTTTTTGTCATAACCCCTTATAAGTTCCCCGCTGTTCCAGATCCCATCGGCCAAACGGGTGTAACCTTTGCGGGCAGTTTCATCGTCCGCACCCAGGATCGCGGGCAGCCACCAGCGGAGCATTTCCACATCGTCGGCGTATTTGCCACCCAGTTCGCCATTGGGAGCCTGGCGTTCTTTCACCCACCAGTGAATTACTTTGAGCATTCGTCCCATTGCTTCGCGCTGGAACCTGACCCAATCCGGCGCATTTTGCATATCCACATCCGAAACGTAAGGATCTTCAATCTGATCTCCTTTGTACATTCTGATCAGCTGATGATCCGGGAAGGCCTTCGCCAGTTCATTGAAAAACACCGATGCCTTGCTTTCGCTAAGTAGCTCACTATCTTCCTTATAAAGCCAGTAATGTATTTTGGCCAAAAGGTAAAGGGACTTATAATACAACGGGGACGTCCGGTCTGCCACTACCTGATCCAGCAGATCGATCGCCGCATACATGCGTTGGATCTGGTTCATCCTGGTTTTCCGCACCTCCGCAGACCAGCCTGCCTGCTCGTAAAATGTCGCGGCAGTGATGTGTTTTTGCAAGATATTCAACCGGGTTTCCAGAGCGAAATTGTCGGGATCGTTTCCAAGTTCTTTCTCCAATGATAGTGCCACCGAAGTCATTTCGGACAGATCTGTTTCAGGTCCTTTGGTAAAGGTATTTACCGGCCAGGCTGCCACTGGCCTGAATTCTAGACTATAAATACCTACTAATTGAGCGGATCCGGTCCCTATTACTTTTACAATTGCCCCTTTACTTCCAATCGTCACTTTCCTGCACACAGAGCGGTAGGGAAGCCGGTACCAGGGAACTGTAATATTGGCCAGAGCGCTGTCGTTGATCATCATTTCCATGGGTATTGCCTGCTCTCCGGGGTAGCCCACCGTAAGCGACACAAAATAATCGCCCGGCGGAACATCGGCCCTGAACACCAAACTTCCCTTACCGGTAACCCCATCCCGAAAAAGCGAATCCGGAATGCGGTGGTAGGTGGTATCAAAAGCCTGCCGGGGAGCCGAAAGCCAGCCATAACCGCGCTCTTTGGAATACGTGGTGGCCGGTGTTACCCGGATAAATCCCTTTTCGACTTTGGAAACGGGAGATCCCATATCGAACAAAAAATGATCAGCCTGCCTTCCGTTTGCATGACAGAAGGTAAATAGCGCTCCCACGAGCAGACCGACGATTCTCACTAACGACAATGAATATACGTTAACTGGTTTTCTACCTTTATTTAAAACTTAATCGAGCCTGGCTTTGATGTTTTTCGAAGATCCATCCTTTTTTAGAAAATCTTCCAAAGGCTTACCACTGCTTTTTGCCGACACGAGTCCGTCCACACTATTGCTTACAAGCACCGATGTTCCCGCCTGTTTTGTGTCAATGTCAAGGATTGCAAAATCTTTGGTATCGTCTACGAAAAAAGCGGGCCTTTGCTCGGGAGTGTGAGACGACATACTGATGCCGGACATTCTCAGCCCTTTCACATGCCGGATAAAAAAACCGAATGCGGGAAGTTTGCCAAACATCGTCCCTTCCGGGTACAGATCTTCCAGTTCTTCTATTTTACTGGTCACGTCGGCGGTTACCCCGCCTCCCGCAAATACAATGCGGATGTTGTTAAATGAAACATTTTCGACATTGGCTTTGGCGATACCCGAAACTGAGCAGCCTGTTATTCCCGCGCCGGTAGCGACCACGTCCGAAATGCTGATGTCGCGTATGATACCCGGCTTGGGCACTTCTGCTGTGGCAATGTATTTTCGGGCCCGGTTTCCCAGTCTCAGGAAAAGTGGGACCTCGGGGCCATCAATCACAAGGTTGCTGACCGCAATATGTTCCATGATACCGCCATCGACGATCTCCATGGCCAAGCCACCGATCCCCGCGGGTTTGCCATAAATGGTTGTCGTTTGCGCCGAGGGTTTGATCACACAATTTGAAATAGCAATATTCCGGAAGCCCCCGACGGATTCGGTGCCGAACTTGATGGCGCTGCAATGGCTGCTCAGGATACAGTTGGAGATCACAATGTGCTCAGATACAAGCGGTGAAGTACTTTTGATCGTAATCCCGTCGTCATCCGAATCGCCGGTGATATTGGAGATAGTCACGTAGCTGCAGCCGTCGATATCCATCATATCGTTGTTCTTATTGGAGTGGTTCCAGATGCTGATGCCCTCGATGCGTACTTTTTTGCAGCCTAAATAATGCTGCATCCAGAATGCTGAATTTCGCAATTGCACCCCTGTTACCGAGACATTTTCACATCCCGCGAACCAGAGGAGGTAAGGCCTGTTTTTATACCGGTCCGGCTTTTTCAAAGTAGTGGTCACAAATGCGGCTCCCTGTCCGTCGATAGTCCCTTTGCCCTCAATGGCTACGTTTTTTTGGTTTCTACAAAAAATCAAAGCCTGTTTTGCCCAATCCTCACCATAAAAATGGATTCCTGAATCCTGGTATGGATAAAATTTTGCCGCGGGTTGGCCGAGCAAAGTCGCGTTCACTGACAGATGGAGGGTTACGTTGCTTTTTAGATAGAGGGTTCCAATCAGGTAAATGCCTTTGGGAACGTACACGGTGCCGCCGGTAATGTTACACGAGTCGATTGCCTTTTGTATGAAGAGGGTATTATCGGTGATACCATCCCCTACCGCGCCGGAATTACGGATGTCGTACTGCTGCGCTTTCAGGTTTCCGGCGAGCAGAAACTGAAATGCGTAAAGCATTATCCAAACAAACCCGGCATATCTTTTATCAGGCACACTCATTGATATTTCAATCTAATTAATTCATAATAAAATACTTACAACAATACACTAACATTGCTGGACCATTGTTGCCTGAGCCACTCTGCCGTCGCTATATAAGCGGCATCCAGATCCTGGATCTCCGTTTCGGCCCCGCCTACATCAATTGCAAGCCTGCCGCTGAAACTCATTTCCCGTAGCACGGAAAAGAACATCTCCCAATTAATATTCCCGCTGCCAGGCGGAAGATGACCAGCCTTTTGACCTGTGTTATCTGAAATATGAATGTATTTAACACGGTTACCCAAACGGATCAGACTGAGCGGCAGGTTTTCCCGGATCAGAAACTGGTTTGCCGTATCCAGGCTGAACATCAGATTGGGCGCGCCAACTGCTTCCGCGAAAAACAAAAAAGAATCAGTAGACGGCGTCAGACTGCCTTCGCAAGGATGAAGGTGATAATCAAGACGATATTGTGCAGCCAAAGCACAAACTGAACGGTATCTGTCGGTTAACGCCCCCCAATACTGATCCCACCGGGAAGCGGATAAAGGTCGCAGGTTATCAATTTCACTGCCGCTATAATGACGCATGACGGGCATGTTGACAGGATATCGGAGCGGCAGAAGCGGCCCGTTATCCAATACACCCTCAGCCCCGAAAAACCGGGCCGTTTCGCAGCCCATTTCAAATAATTCCAGACAGTCTGCCTGGCCCGCTGCATCCAGATCAGCTCCCAGTTGTGGCAATACAATGCATAAAATTGGCACAGTACAACCGTATTCTTCCAGTGATTCTTTAATCGTTTTTTTATGCTTGAACAGGTATTCAATATTCCTTTTTCCAATTCCTTCGAGCTCTATGGACGAAAACCCCAGCGCGGCCATTTCCCGGATATGGCCGACCGTATCCTCGACGGGCGGCGGATATCCATATCGTGAAATGATATAGAGGTATGCACAACATATGTCCATAGGGCTATTCATATTTTTCTCTCCCGAATGCATTTTTCGTGCACGTGCACGAAAAATGATTAAAATAAAATGTGCCTGACTTATCACTGGTTTCCTGAGATATTTATGAGGAGTGATCAACAATCGTGCACGTGCACAAAATTAAAATAAAAAAAATAGCGTCCAAATTATTTATCGTTTTTTTGAAGATGATTTGCATAAAAGAGTACAGGAAGGTCTTTTGAACAATTAATCGTTTATAATTTTTCAAAATGATGATATGCCATGAATACGCGAATGAACACCAATGTATTCGTGTTCATTCGCGTATTCGTGGCAATAAAAAGGAGAGCATCATTTCTCCAATGCAATCCGATAGGTCACCGTCTGTGTAAAGCCTTCCTTCGGCGGAGTAACCTCAATTTCTATTGGAAACGCCTTGATCGCCGGATAGGGTGTCCAGTAATGGGCAGCATCCCTGCCCACAATTAGCTTGCCATTTCCGTCAGTTGTAAAAACAAAATGCTTCTTCCCTCCTTTTATTCCAACCGTCTTATCACTAATCTGCCTGATCTCCATCCCCGGCTGCATCACAAAAGGTTCGATAATAGTCACGGTCGGAAAAGCGTCATGATAAGTCAGCAACACTTTCTTTTCTATGAAATCGTCAGTAAAAGTATAGATAATGGTATAAGCCACACCGCCATTGATCCAATCCCTGTTTTTCAATTCGCCATTGGCTTTGACATTGAACCGGCCGTTATCCAAAGCACTTGTACTCAATCGGGCGTCGAATTCGAACAAATTGGTAAAATACCCAATAGAATCCCGGTAAGCGATCTGGGGCGTCAGACATTTTACGCCCGGCGCTTCAGGAAAGCTCATGGGTTCTGGACGAGAATATTCGGTTACGCTCGACACCTGCAATGCACCGTGGCCTTCCACCCACAGGTACGACATGGTACCACCATCCGGCCGGAACATATATTTGCTTTTAGAGCCCGCCTTCTGGTCTTTATAACGATAACCTGTAATGGTTGCCATGAAATTCTTTGTCCGCACCTGCGCCACATCCAGGTTGTCGAGATATTTGACCCACCCTGTCTCCTCCGTCGGCAAAGATTGATAGGGCCTGCTTTCCTTTGTCTCAAACTGGTAAGCCATCGCCAGGTTTTTTGCTTTGGTAAAAGTGGGGTAAATGCACGGCTGCGTTTCGAAAACACGGTTATGGTGCGGGCCATAGCCAATCAGGCCATTGGGAAGGATATTCTCTCTCAAAAAGAGGAGGTTTTTGTAAGATGCGCTGGCATACCGCAGATCTTCATCCGCATAAAGCGAGAACAGCGCCTGGCATCCGTCGGAAGTAGCCCCGCCATACATCGTCCATTTATTGGACCTAATCCCCCACGAGTTATCCGTAGACCCATCCGGATAAATAAAATTTAAATGCGATTTCAAAGCATTGCGTACCCGGTTGTCAACCAGAGTATCGCCCGTAGTCCTGGCATAAAGGCCCAGCCCCCAAAGTGACATTTCCATTTCATAGCCGAGGTCGATGCCTGATTTGGCCCCTACTCCTCTCCCGCCCTCTCCATTGATAAACCCATTTTCATCCATTTTGGAGACCGTCCTGTGCGCAAGCCCGCGTGCACGGGTGAGGTAGCGTTCCGTTCCTGTCAGATGGTGCGCCTTGGCGAGTGTGGCGGTGGTAGTGGCTACATAGTTGATGCTGGCAAATTCTGGTTTCATCACCTGGTAAAGATAGTCGGCAGCTTTGGTGATCGCTGCGAGCCATGAAGCCTTTTCCTCCTTGTCCAAGTCTCCTGAAACAACGTCATAGGCAAGTAACAGCATCAGCAGCTGGTCGGTGGTGGTACCTGTCCATTCTTCGGGCGTTTCTTTCCAGCTTCCATCGGGCTGCTGCTGACTGATCAGCCACAATGCTGCGTTCCTGGCGGCTTTTAAATACCGTTTTTCTCCGGTGATTTTGTAGGAGACCGCAAAAGGGTAAACGGCCTCCGCCGCCCGCGTATGCAGCACGTGGCAGGTGTTACATGCCAATGCGCCGCAATCGGCCTTTTCCTGGTCCTTTATTTGCAGGTCCAGCAATGTGCCCGAAAGTTGTACCAGAGTCGAGGCATATTCTTTCTTCATGGAGAAGGATTGCGACAGGGCTCCCCCGGCAAAGCACATTAAAACCAGCAGCGAAAAAAAAGATCGGTACTTCATCTGAAACTGTGCACGTGCACGAAATGAGATTAAAAATATAGTCCTCGCTTAATTTCTATAATACCTGTAATTGGCGCTGGTAACAATATCGATGGGAATCAGATAATCCTCCTGGACCGTTGTGGAAAATACCAGATATTGAAACAACGACATCACCCCGCGGTAACCCTGCTCCTGAGGTTTTTCGCAAAGCAGAAAGTCGATCACTCCCCTTTTGAGATAATCCAGGTTTTTGTCCAGATAGTCATAACCAATGAGTACAATATCGCTTCTCCCAATCGATTCCAGCCATTCTGCAACCAATGCTACCCGGGAATTGGTTACATAAATGATGCCAATCTTCTTGTGTTCTTCCAGCAAGGCGGTAAGCCTTCCAGCAACCGCCATATAGCCCGTATCAGTCATATTCAGATGAACGAGCAGGTCTTCGGAAAGTTTTTCTCTGAAATAGGCCAGAAACCCATCTTCCTTGCGCAGGATCGCCACGTTGTTTTCGATCTCCCGGGCGATATTGACAATCATTGCCTTCTGCCCGTCTTTCAGACAATAGTGGACCAGCTGACCGGAAAGATACCCGCTGTCGAAAAGTTCGGGCCCGATATAGCAAAGTCGCTGCTGATCCGGAATGTCCGAGTTCATCAGCACGCAGGGAATTTCCTTCTTTTTGCAGAATTTCATCAGCACGATCGACTCCTTCTCAAAAGTGGGCGTGATCAGTACGCCATCGGGCGCATTTTCCATGATCCGTTTCACCTGTTCTGCAAATCCAGACTGGACATTCTGATCAAAAAAGTAGTGCTCCACCTGAACGCCATATTGCCTGATTTCCAGGTCCGCCTTATTAATCCCTTCCAGCGGGGCTTTCCAGTACTCTGTTTCTTCCGAAATGTCAGGCAGCAGCACGGCAAGCCGCAGGGGACCTCTGGATGTCAGGGCGAGTCGCCGGGCGAGCACGTTGGGCTGGTAATTAAGCTCTTCGATAATTGCGTTGACACGGTTCCTGGTTTTTACTGCTACCCCCGCCCTGTTGTTGATCACCCGGTCCACGGTGCCGAGAGAAACGTTCGCCCTGCGTGCAATTTCCTTGACACCGCTCAGCGAATTGTCTTCTTTTCCTTCCACAATACATAAATCATTGAATACCGGCCAAATATAAACAATCGCCCGATAATTTATGATTGCCGTTGAAGTCAACAGTATAGCGTTTTCAGCAAGTCCTGATTACAGATTCCCCATTCTCACCTCTTTCACTGCGTGATCCACCGCCCTGGCAGTGAGAGCCATATACAAGATTGACAGGCTTTGATTTCCTGTACTGCTCATGCAGGCGCCGTCGGTTACGAACACATTTTTGCAATGGTGCAGTTGGTTCCATTCGTTGAGAAGGGAAGTTTTCGGGTCTTTTCCCATATGCACGCCGCCCATCTCGTGAACATCCAGTCCGGGAGGCTGTTTGGTATCACGTGTTCCGATGTCCTAACCTGCTTTTTCGAGCATTTCCGCGCTTTGTTTCAGGAAATCCTTTAACATTTTTTCACCATTATCCTCGCACCCGACCGAGGTAACCAGCAGCGGGATCCCCCATTGGTCAACTTCTTCGGTGCTGAGCCTTACGTGGTTCTGCCGCTTGTTTTTGGAAAATCACTAAAAAAAGGGCCTTCGTTGCCCCGGTTTGCGCTATTCGGCGTGGTGTCCTTACATAGCAATGCCCAATCCAACCATTTCTATCGCTGGGCAGCTGCACATAAAGGTGATTTTTTGTCAAAATGGGCGATTTTTTCACCAAATAGTATTCAAACTTTTTCTATTCAATATAGAATGATAACGAATGCATAAGTTTGTCTGTATTGACCTAGATAGAAATATTTCGAGCAAAGCCCCCGTTTATATCGTGAACTTTTTACTTCGTGTCCTATTCATCATTCTCCTCGGGCTAAGCACTGCAGCCCCCTCCCTTTTTGCCCAGGTCTTCCAGCATATTGTCGAGAAACCGGGAGCACCAACAAACGAGATCATATCCATCACGCAGGACAAAGCCGGCTTTATGTGGTTTGGCACAACCGGCGGGTTATACAGGTTTGACACCTATGCGTTTAAGGCCTTCCGTCATGATCCGAAGGATACAAAATCCGTAGCCTCAAATTTCATAAGGGTGGTATTTTGTGATGCAAAGGGCGTTCTTTGGGCCGGTTCGCAGAATGGGCTCAGCAGGTACGACCGGCAAAGCGAATCCTTTCAAACGTTCAGACTCGACAGGTCAAACGGTAATTCTATCAGCTCGGATACGATATTGAGTATTTCCGAAGACAGCCAGCAGAACTTATGGGTTGGGACAAGCAACGGGCTAAATCGCGTGGAGCTCAAAGATGGGAAAATAGTATTCAAACGATTTCTGAATACGCGAGTGGGCAGCTCGACGTATGTAATAAACGGAATAACTCCCGGGGAAAAGCAACAGCTATGGCTGGCCACCAATAATGGCCTCGTTTCGTTTGACCAGGGGAAGGTCCGACTTTTCCAGCCAAACCCGGATTCCCGATTTATCTCCGTCAATGACTTCAAATCGTTGTTCAAAGACGATTCAGGTAATATCTGGCTTGGACTTAGGCCGGGAGGATTAATGCAATTCAACATCGCCTCCGGAAAATTCAAGCTGGTCGAACACTTCAAGGGCTGGTACGGCAATCTCCCCGATCTCTCAGGCATGGCAATTGCCAGTCCCGGAAAAATCTGGATCGCCACAATGGCGGGGCTGGCGTATTTAGATGTAAAAACACTTGAGACAAAATGGTATATTAACAACCCCGCTGACGATCAGAGCCTGGGCGATAATGCGATTATGTGCTTATTCAAGGACGGGCAAAATGGTATTTGGCTCGGAACATACGACCTCGGAATCGATTATCTCAATATCTCCCTACCGCTGTTCTCAAAATGGCCTTTTTTTGTCGACCGGCTCACGAAAAGTAAATTCAATAATGGCTGGATGGGGTTCACGCCTGATCAAAAGCCCTGGATGATCTCTGCCGATAAGAAGCAATTAATATGGTATGACCCGGCGACAAACCAAACTTCCATTCACAACCTGAACCTGGATTTTACAGAGGGCGTCAATCACTTCTTCATCGATGAACAGGGTATTATCTGGTGTGGAGAAAATTGGCTTTTGAAAAGCTACGATTTCAGAAAAGGTACGCGCAAAGATTATCCGTTTCTCAAGCGAACAGACGCTCCATTCAAGCGAAGTACGATTTTCAGGATATTTCAGGACAGCCATCAACAACTTTGGGCGGCAGGCTGGTTTGGTCTGTTTTCTTTCGATAAAAGAACGGGAGTAAGCCGTGACTGGGGACTTGAAACAACTGTTGTGTGTACATTCGAAGATTCGAAAGGTAATATCTGGGTTGGGGGAAGCACTGACGTATGGCGAATCCCCAACGGCTCCCAAACTCCTGAGCGGTTTCCCTTAGCCAAACCGGAATCCGCCGAATCCGGGGGATTCCAATCTGCGTGGCGGGTAACGGAAGATCGAAAGGGAAGAATATGGGCCGCAACGAATCAGGGATTGCAGCTGTACAATCCGCGAAGCCGACACTTCTCATACATCGACGCCACCTCGCGTTCGTTGGCCACAAGCATAGACGATATCCAGACAGACAGAAATGGATTTCTTTGGCTCAGTCAGCGAAGTGACCTTGTACGTTACCACCCCGACAGACGCACGATCCAGACATACTCCTATCAGGATGGAATTCCCAGAAAATCAGTATTAGCTGCCAGCACTGCCGCAAAAAATCAGGCGGGAATGTTGTTTTACAATACCAACAAGGAGATGTTCTCCTTTGATCCTGACAAGGTTTTCTTAAACGACCGATCAGAGAAAATTGTTCTCAGCTCCCTTCGGCTATTCAACAGGGTAGTCAAAGCTGACGACGAAACGGGAATACTGAATCAGGACGCAAGCTTGGAAAAAGAACTCATATTCAGGCACAATCAGAATATCTTCTCGCTGGACTTTGCGCTTCTGAGTTTTGCCCGGTCGAGTGAAAACTTGTACCAATACCGCATGGAAGGGTTCGACGAGAAATGGAACGAGACTTCTGTGCCGACAGCTACGTATATGAACCTGCCTCCCGGCGACTATACATTTGTCGTGAAGGCCGCTAACGGCGACGGCTTCTGGATGAAGGAGCCATTAAAACTTAAAATCACCATCCTCCCGCCTTGGTGGAAAACCTGGTATGCCTATCTTTTCTATCTGCTCGTAATAGCAGGGGCCATTTATGCCATCAACCGCTTTTTCTGGCTGCGAAGCTTATTCCGAAAGGAGAACGCCCTGAACCAGGTCAAGCTGGATTTCTTCACCAACGTGTCCCACGAAATCAGGACCCACCTTTCGCTGATCAGCGGGCCGTTGGAAAAGGTCCATCAGCAATTACAGAATGGAGAGAACGTCGAGCGCAACGTTAATTACGCACGAAACAGCTCCGACAGACTCATGCTACTGGTCAATGAACTGCTCGATTTCCGTAAAATCCAGAGCGGGGGCGTACGCTTGCAGGTGCGCGAGCATGATGTGGTCAAGGTCATCAAGTCCATCATTGCTGCATTTGAACATATTTCCCTCGAAAAAGAGATCGAGACCTCGCTGATTTGCCCCGATACGCCGGTGCTGCTCTGGTTTGATATCGCCCAGATGCAAAAAGTCTTTTACAATCTGCTGAGTAATGCTTACAAATTCACTCCCGAGGGCGGCAAAGTTTCCGTACGGATCACCGAAATTTCCAAAGAAGTCAACATCATGGTGGAGAATAACGGCAAGGGAATCTCGCCCGATCATCTCAAGAAGCTATTTACCTACTACTACCAAGCCGACTCGGAAAAGCCCGGTTACGGAATCGGACTAGCTCTTTCGAAAAGCATTGTCGAGCAGCACCACGGCTCTCTCTCTGCCGAAAGCCGGCTTTCAACCCAAACCGAACCAGGTTCAACAGCGCTGGTTATCCGCTTACTGCGCGAAAACATGCATTACTCCCCCCAGGAAATTGCACCAAGGGGTCAACATTACGTTTCTGGCGTATTCACGGAAACAGTCGCAGCTACATTGACCAGCGACGAAATCGCAGATAAACAACTCAATACCATCCTGATCATTGAAGATAACGATGAACTGAGAGGCTTCATCAGCGAACTTTTCGAAGGAGAATACAACACACTTGAAGCAGAAAATGGCCTTCGTGGCATTGAACTAGCCAATGAACACATCCCTGATATTATCCTGACCGATGTGATGATGCCCGAAGTAAATGGATTGCAGGTATGCAGCCGGCTGAAGAATGGCACTGATACCTCTCATATTCCGGTTATATTGCTGACGGCCAGAACACAGAGCGAACAAATTATCGAAGGGCTTCGAGCAGGGGCAGACGACTATTTGATGAAGCCATTCGATCCTAGAATCATCAAATTGAAAATCGATAATCTGCTCCGTTTGCGCGACCAAATGAGGCAGCGCTATCGGGAGTCGGTGTTGGAGGCACCGGAAGTCCAGCGAAGTATTGCCCAAGATAAGAATGAGGTTTTCATCGCAAAGCTGAAAAATCTCGTTATCGATCATATTTCGGAGGCCAACTTCGGAGTCAATGAACTTGCTTTTGAGGCGGGGATAAGTGTGTCTGTGCTGTATCGAAAGCTGCGATCGCTTACCGGTATGACGATCAATGAATTTGTCAAAACCCTCCGTTTAAATGAAGCGAAAAAACTGCTTGAATCTGGCGTTTATAATGTCAGCGATGTGGCTACAATCGTTGGATTTGAGGACCCTAAATATTTCAGTAAGGAATTCAGAAAGGTATTCGGTAAAACACCGATGGAAATTAAAAAGCAAATCCCCGCATCGAGAAAATAACCCAACCAGACAGCTAAAATTAGCTACCACTTATTGAATTAGGTTATTGATTAACAATCATCTTATACGTAAACGGTGGTTTCGAAATCATTCTATTCATCAGATTCTCGAATATCCCTTCGCTCATTCTGTGTCTGTTAAACCGGTAGGTGTATTCATTGAAATGCAGGTTATGTATCACAAAAAAGTTAACAAAGTATTTTTATTACAAGCATTGAATAATTAAATCGAACACTGTATATTTATTCTATCAAGACGTTGGATAGTAAGTGAGCCCAGATATAAATTCATGTAATCAGACATCAACATATATATTTTAATTGACACATTGATTTGAGACCTGTTACCAATGCTTATAGGCAGTTTATTGCCAAAATATATTCGTTCCATGACCATAACATTTCCTGCTGTTTATTCAACACTTGCACCTGCTTCATTAGGTGAGCTGATTGCTGAAAGATATGCATTGTACGGCGCGAAATCCGGGCTACTGGAGAGAGGGGTAGGCGATACATACCTGATAGAAGGCAGCAGTGAATCGTTTATACTAAAAGTACATCGTTACGGCCATCGGACGATGGGACAGGTCAGCGCCGAAGTGGACCTGCTATTTGCACTGCAACGTGCATCCGTTTCTGTTGCATACCCTATTGCAGACGTCGCTGGACATGCGATACAGGTCATTAACGCCATTGAGGGAGACCGGTATGCGGTATTATTTAAGTATGCGCCCGGCACATCCGTAAAGGTACTGAATGATGAACAGTTACAGGCGCTGGGACATGAGATGGCCCGTTTTCATCATGTATCATCTACGCTTCCATTGGCATCCGGTCGTTGGACCTTTGATACGGACACAACACTTTTTACGCCACTTAATAGACTGAAAGGTTATTTTGACACACTTCCTGAAGAGTATGCCTGGCTAGAAGATGCTGCGGCCCAGGTAGCACAGAGATTGCGTATCGTAGATGAGGCAACGTTGTCAGCCGGCTATTGTCATTTTGATTTTCTACCAAAGAACTTTCATTTTGACAGCAATAATAAGATAACGTTGTTTGACTTCGACTTCATGGGGTATGGCTGGCTGGTGAATGACATCATGACTTACTGGCAACACCTGCAGTTAGATGTGTATGCTGGCAGAATGAAAAAAGAAACAGCTGATCATATGTATGCTGTTTTTATTGACGCTTATCGCAGTCAACGATCACTCACAGAAGAAGAATTGCAGCTCGTACCTTATCTCGCGCTCGGTTTTTGGTTGTTTTACATGGGGTTTCATACCACCCATGATCAGTTCTCTGTTTTTTTGCAGGCGCCTACATTGAAGGCATATACCGGCTTTTTACAGCATTTGTCAAAGCAATACTGGAGTGTGTGAAGCCGTTCTGTTCGTAAGAATTATCTTTGACTTTTCTTTTGGAGTAAAAAAATATTTACCTAAATTCGTTTTCAACAGAAAAATAATAAAATTATTGAATTAGGCTATTGATTAATAATCATCTTATACATAAACGGTGGTTTCGAAATCATTCTATTCATCAGATTCTCGAATATCCCTTCGCTCATTTTGTGTCTGTTAAACCGGTAGGTGTATTCATTGAGATAGGCCTGTAATAATTGACTGAATGATGCATGCCCCTCAACCAGGCTTTAAACATCATTATCGCACGATGTAATTGCGGGAAATTCTTTCCTTTCTTCTCCGATTTTTCATGGACTATGTTGGGAAATTCAGTCAAAAGTCCCCGATCTCCGGGCCACCCATCTGTTCGGATACGTGCTTTTGAGTGGATATTGTCGATCATAAACGATTTAAGATGCTTTTTTTCGGCCGTCTCAATAACCTTTCCGTACATCCTTGAAATACCCCTTCCTTTTTTCTCAATACCTATCACCACCAACTTCTTCTTTCCCTCGTTACGCCCCAGAGCTTCATCATCCTGGCCACCAACGTAGGTTTCATCGTACCTTCCATTGGGAAATTCCCGCTACTTTCCATGGCCTTCATAACCTTTTGCTTAAAGAGCCAGCAAGTTTTTTGGCGCAATTCCAGTTTACGGCTTAGCTCGGTACTAGAAATCCTTTTCTTACTTGTTGAAATATAGTAAACCATGTAAAAGGCTTTTAACAGCGAAAATCTGCACAAATGAAAGGTAGTAGCTCTTATGACTTGCATGCCAGGCTGTGGAAGGCAGAACCAACTCATCGTCTCTGCATATTTTCAGACGAGCAATACGAGGTTTTTGACAAATCGGAACCGGAATTGAGTCAATAACATACTCAGTATCATGTCCAGAAAATTTCAAGCAGATCAGCTTCGATAATTGGGCCGTCTTCTCGGAAAGTCTGCGTCGCCGCCTGTTATAATTTGTTCTATGAACCAGATTGGGAAACAATCTCGAATGCCCGGAACGAAGCTTTCCAAACAGCCAGTTTTCTGAATCTATCGACAGAGACTCTGCTAAACATGAAAGCGCTATGATCTGTATATCAGCCATTTTAGGCTTGTTTGGATAGAATTTAAAATTACCATCCGCGTTGATTTCGTCCCGAAAAACTGATTTGGTAATAGTCAAAAATTTTCGGACCGCCGATGCGGTTGAAATTGGCTTTCAGACGGTTCGCCGCGCGATTGTGCATTGTTAATACGGTTTGGTACCCTTATTAACTTACTGAATTTCAGGAAATGCACAATCCTTTTTTCTTTAAATTTCAACCGCACAACGGGTTATGTTGATTTGACTTCGATTAAAGTGAAAAATCCATAACATAATGGAAATTACGGGAAACTGGCTCATCCCCACTTTTAGTGGTAGATGCGTCAAAAATGGAAGGCATTCGTTGTGCTATTAATGAGTGCTTCCAAGATAATTTTTGATTCTGACGATATTTTAAAAGTGATTTCAGTTGACAGCCATGGAAACCAGCTTAATATTCATTTTCAGGGAAAACAGAAAACAGGACGATGCCCCAATTGTTTGTGCTCCTTAAGGATTTTTACCGAGCGGTTTGACTACCATTTTAAGGCCTATAAAAGAACAACTGAAAGGCTGGAAAAGAAGCTATTGAACATCGCCTTGGAAGCGGGAGGCAAGCCTGCTGAACGCATCAGTCGGCAATTTTCTATTTCGGTCAGCGACACCACATTATTGAGAATGATAAGCAAAGTTTCTCTACCGAACTAATGCACCATAACCGCGGTTGGCGTTGATGATTGGGGGGCCGCCCGTCCGGACTTTTAAGAAGCGAGAGAAATATGGAAGTATCCTGGTAGACCTACACATTGGAAAATAATTGACCTTCTGCCAGATCGGGAAGAAGACAGTTTACGGGACTGGCTACAGGTTCGTCCAGAAATAAAGATTGTTACCAGGGACCGTTAAGGAAAATATCATTGAGCAATCACATCCGGAGCGCCGCAGGCTCAACAACCGGGCGGCCGGAGCCGTTACCGATCGCTGGCATCTGTTAAAAAACCTTGGTGAGGCTATACATAAAATAATGATCCGGGAATACGCCAAGCTTAATAAACTCCTGTCCAATAATTCTGTTGATCAGCCTATTGAGCCAGTCACAAGCAGGCGATTGACCCGTTCGGTTAAAATCAGAAAGCCCTCCGGAATGGACATCGATGGGCTTTCTGTCGGGATTACCTTTCCCGTTATTAGGAGCTGTTGGCCCGCGAGTTTCTGGGGCGGGCAGCTCAGAACGGCATCCCGATGTTGGCTGTCACGTAGGCGTACGACTTGGTATCGACCAGGCTGCTACCAATCAGTTTGTACTGCTTTCGTTGGGTCACGTAGCCATCCGCGTCCAGAACGTAATTGTAATAATCTCCGTCGAGTGAACCCTGCTCGGTTACGAGCGTGACCAGGTGCTTGCCCGGCTTACCGAAAATCCGCAGGTAAGCGTCGTGTTCGTTCACCCCTAGCACGTTCAAAGGATATTTATCGTTCATGATCGGGTCGCCTCCTGCCGGAGTGTAGCCAATTTTTGTATTATCACTGCTTCCTATTCCTGTAAATTTACTCACCGAGGTCACATCGCCGTCAGCATTGTAACCATACCCGAATCCACCGACGCAGCTGTTTTTATTTTGGAAATTCAATAACTGACCTTTCTCATTGTAGGTAAACTTCCACTCCCTTAGGTAAGTTAAAGGAACATTGTTGTTGACAACGGTAATCACTTCTGCTGATTCCTTGCAGCGCCCGCTGGCATCCAGCATAAAGGTTTCATCCCGGAGTTTGATCTTTCCCTGATGCGTAAACGCTCTGATCTTACCGGGGCTGTAGGTGTAATCGGTTTGGATAGCCAGACTGCCACGTACGGGGGTGGTCACGTTCATGAGTCGGCCATCGTTGTCGTAAGTCAGGGTTGCCTGACCATGTCTAGTGAGCTTGTGCACCTGGGGAAAGTTAGGTGAGTCAACATCACTTCCGATCCGTGCTGTGGCTGCCGAGGCTGCGTCAGTCGACATGGGATCCACCAGGTTGTCATTCTGGCAGGCAAAGGAGCCAATTGCAAGGGCAATAAAAAGGGTACTTTTGAAAAAATGTGTTTTGTTTAACATGGCTTTGTTGGATTTTAAAAAAAATTTTTTTTTTTCGTTTTTGCCTACTCAATTTCAGGTTTTCGGCGTCCCCTGCTTTACTGTGTTACTACAATGGTTTTGAATAATAAATATGCTTCCGAAGTCCAGTTTGAATGTGTCCCGGAAGACGATACAAACGTAGGCTGGATTAAAACCCCCGGCAATTTTTGGAGGTATACAAAAGGTTTCCGATGAGAAATTTTTAGTGTACAAAAGGTATACAATAGCCGGAAAGAGCCGGAAATGATGCCTAGAACCTAATATTCCAATACATTTCCAAGATTATTGATAATTACCGGCCCATTCTGAGTGTTTGCAGATGAGGATCGCTTTGTTCCCGAGGGTAGTGGCCGGCCGTGTGGCTAAGTCTGGAAATGCCGGGTTGTTTGTGATACATTGAGAGCGATTCGTGAAGTGCGGCGAATCCGGTTGGGAATGTTTTGTCTGAAATGGTTTTACCAGACCGTTGTATAACTTGTGGTTATGTTAAACAGGCTTATGAGCCGCAGCTATGAACTACAGCCCACAAGCCCCTTCTCATTGCTTGATAAACTGTAACACCTGTTTTTCCTCTCCTCGTGCTGGCCCAGCCGTTTGCAAATACAAAAAGTAAGTGCCGGTGATTAGATTACTAACCGGTATTTTTATCGTTTGATTCGCATCGGAGCTGGCGGTAAACTGCTTGACCACCCGCCCGGTGCTGCTTACAATCTGCACCTGGATATTGCTGTAAGCCTTGTTGAGCTGCAGTTGCAATACATCGTCGGTGGGGTTGGGGAATACCAGGATTTCCGTCACCGTATTATCCTGTAATAGGACAATCCGGCTGTGGTCGATCTCACCGGTAGCATGGATGGTCTTTAACCGGTAATACTGTTTTTTGCCAGTGGCGTCAAGGTCAATAAAATTGTATGTATATAGCTCCGGTGCGTTTCTGGCATCCAGATGACCAATTACATTGAAATGAAACCCGTTGTCGCTTTTTTCAATTTCGTAGCAGCAGATCTCGCTTTCATTCTCAGTAACAAAGTTGACTCGCGCAGTTTGGCCCTGGTCTTGCCAGGCGACTTTAAATGAGATCAGGTCTACCGGCAAAGCGCCACCCGTTGAACCGGCGCTCACAGAAGGCACATACCGCCACGGGCCATACATTTGCCCGGTGATAGCTGTAACCGGATCGTAATGAACCCTGGCCCTTATTTTGGTGTACTTGCCTGTTTGTTTGTCAACCAGGGTTTTAAGCCCCGTACCCATTATGGTCAGATCAGTATAGCTGGCTTGCTGGGACGTATACAACACACTGTTGGTAATGGGTGTACCACTGTAAGGTTCGTAGCTAACCTTGGTTTCCCAGACCAGCTTGCCTTTGCTTCTGCCCAGGAACGATTTGGCAAAGAGCCCTGTGCCAAAATTGGCAAGCGGGAAATTGCTGCTGCTGATAAGGGTCGCAAGATCAACATTATACAGATTAAGGTTATTACGGTTGCTGGTCGTTGCCGCGTTGCCATGGTATACAAATGCGCCGCCTTCATTGTTTTGGCCATTGTCGTAAGCTTGGGCTCCTGCGATGACATCGCTGAACCCGTCACCATTTATATCGCCCGCGCCGGCTACAGAAGAGCCCATGATTGTATTAATCCGGTTAGGTTCGACTATGACGGCAGCGGTGGTACTGATTCCGATGGCTGAGCCATGATATATAAAGGCAGCGCCTTCACCGTTTTGGCCATTGACGTACGTGTTATCGCCCACGATTACGTCGCCGTACCCATCACCGTTTACATCCCCAGCGGCACCTACGGAAACGCCAAAACCTGAACCAATTTGATTGCTTTCTGTCGTGGCGGCCGCAGTGGTATTGATCCCTGTGGCTGAACCGTGATAAATAAATGCCGCGCCTTCCTGATTCTGGCCATTGCTGTAGTAAGGAGTCCCTACGATGACGTCGCTGTACCCATCACCGTTCACGTCCCCTGAACCGGCTACCGAGAAGCCCATATAGGCACCTGCCTGGTTGCTTTCCACCAAAGCGGGAGCGGTGGTATTGATCCCTGTGGCCGAACCATGATAAACAAAAGCAGCACCTTCATCGCTTTCGCCGTTGTTGTAAAAACGAGCTCCCACGATCACATCGCTGTATCCGTCTCCGTTTACATCCCCTGCACCGGCTACGGAATAGCCCATTTGTGCACTTTCCCGGTTGCTTTCGACCATGGCTGCGGCAGTGGTATTGATCCCTGTGGCCGAACCATGATAAATAAAAGCAGCACCTTCACCGACTTGGCCATTGAAGTACTGATTGGTCCCAACGATCACATCGCTGTATCCGTCGCCATTTACATCCCCTGCACCGGCTACGGAATAGCCCATATTTGCATTTGCCTGATTGCTTTCTACCATAGCAGCCGCAATGGTACTGATTCCTGCTGCCGAGCCAAGATAGACGAATGCCGCACCTTCATCGGTTCCGCCATTGTCGTAAAACCGGGCGCCTACGATGACATCGCTGTAACCATCCCCATTTACATCCCCAGCTCCGGCTACGGAATAGCCCATTTGTGCGTTTATCTGGTTGCTTTCTACCATCGCGGCGGCCGTCGTACTTATCCCTGTGGCCGAACCATGATAAACAAAAGCAGCACCTTCATCGTTTTCGCCGTTGTTGTAAAAACGAGCTCCCACGATGACATCGCTGTACCCATCACCGTTTACGTCCCCTGCTCCGGCTACGGAACCGCCCATAAATGCACTTGCCTGGTTGCTTTCTGTCATGGCCGCTGCGGTGGTACTGATCCCTGTCGCCGAGCCATGGTAGGTGAAGGCAGCACCTTCATCGGCTTCGCCGTTGTCGTAAAGATCGGCGCCCACGATCACATCGCTATATCCATCCCCGTTTACATCCCCTGCACTGCCTACAGAAACGCCCATTTGTGCATTCACCTGATTGCTTTCCAGCATTGCGGCCGCTGTGGTATTAATCCCTGTGGCCGAGCCATTGTAAACAAAAGCTGCCCCTTCATCATTTTCGCCATAGTCATACTGCAAAGCGCCCACGATGACGTCGCTGTACCCATCCCCATTTACATCCCCTGCGCAGAATACGGAAACACCCATTTGTGCATTTGCCTGGTTGTTTTCTATTGTAGCGGCTGCGGTGTTACTGATTCCTGTTGCGGAACCATGGTAGATAAAGGCGATACCTTCATTGACTTGGCCGTTGTCGTAATATTGAGCACCAACAATGACATCGCTGTAACCGTCACCATTGACGTCACCAGCACCGCCTACTGAATAGCCAAGCCATGCGGCTATCTGGTTACTTTCTATCATTGTAGCTGTGACAATGGTGATACCCGCTGTCGAACCAAGGTAGACAAAAGCAGCTCCTTCATCAGTATCTCCGTTGTCATAAACATAAGCGCCCACGATGACATCGCTGTATCCATCCCCGTTCACATCGCCCGCGCTGGCTACGGAAATGCCCATGTATGCGTCTTCCTGATTGCTTTCTACTACAGTGACGGCTGTAATACTGATCCCGGTGACTGAACCGTGATAAACAAAAGCAGCACCTTCATCGCTTTCTCCATTGTTGTATTGATAAGCCCCAACGATAACATCGCTGTATCCGTCGCCATTTACATCCCCTGCGCCGGCCACTGAATAGCCCAACCATGCCTCTCCTGGTTGCTGTCTGTCATGGCGGCTGCGATGGTATTAACCCCTGTCGCCGAGCCATGATAGACGAAGGCGGCGCCTTCATTGATTTCGCCGTTGTCGTATTGATAAGCGCCTACAATGACATCGCTGTAACCATCGCCGTTTACATCCCCTGCGCTGGCTACCGAAATCCCCATTCCTGCATTTTCCTGGTCGCTTTCCATCGTTGCCGCGGCTGTGGTGCTGATCCCGGTGGAGGAACCGTGGTAAATAAAGGCGGCACCTTCATCGGTTTCGCCGTTGTCGTACAGGTTGGCCCCTACAATGACATCACTGTACCCATCCCCGTTGACATCCCCTGCACTGGCTACGGAAAAGCCCATATTGGCATTTGCCTGGTTGCTTTCGGTCATCGCGGCAGCCGTAGTGCTGATCGGGTCAATGGTGATGGGGTATGCTGCACCGGCTGTTTGGACATGAATCGCATAGTCATCCTTATTTTTTTCAAAAGCTGCGGCCAGTGTCCTGCCATTGGCGTCCCAAACCTTTAATTGTTCGTAATTCAAAACCACACCGCTCTGCTCATGCACAAATTGCAGCCGGTCGCTGCTCAACCGTTGTTTCAATGTGGTCTGCACACTGAAATTCAGTTTCAGCTCTTCATCTTCCGACAAGGGCTTTTGAACAATGAAATTTTG
>NZ_JCANTY010000014.1:0-157536 GCF_059568735.1 Dyadobacter ginsengisoli DSM 21015 | reverse complement strand
ACTGATCCTCAACCAGGGAAAATGGGAGAACCATCAGGTGATCTCAAAAAATTGGATTGACACCGCAACATCAGAGCAGGTTCGGTTAGCGGGAAAAATCCCCTATGGTTATCTCTGGTGGAGAAACTCTTTTAAGTTTAAGGGAAAAAAGTTAGATGCTATTCACACCCGGGGTAATGGTGGACAGTACCTTTTTATATTCCCATTCCTGAAACTGGCAGTCGTATTTACCGGCGGCAATTATAATTCTCCCAAGATGGAAATGCCATTTGAGATAATAGACAAGGTGGTTTTGCCTTCTCAACCCGAGCTTGATTGACGGCGGCCGGCAGCGGGAAAGGCTAAATAGCAAAATTCTCCCAGCCCCGATTGGAAGTTTACACAGTTAATGAGATAGTCCCCATCATTACAAGACATACGATGCAGTACGAGCTAACGAAGTTCGGTGATGATTTCCTTGATTCATGCCAACGGCATGTTCCAACAGAAATAGAAAAGCTCCAACGCAGATCTTCTCGTCGGTAAGCCTACTTTGACCGTTCATATGTATAGCTGATAGTGCCATTCGTCTGAATGTATTCTACTTTATCATTGGTTACCAGATACTTGGCCCCTGTCTCAATCACTCGGAATAATCCATTACCCAATGGACGTAGTTTGTGCTCGTAGGGATCTTCATCTTTATAAAGCCAATAGTACGAGGCTTTGGTCTTCGATTTATTAGTGTAGGCAATTAGGGCGTTGCGCTCCCATCCGTGATCATAAAATCTCGCGATAACAGCATCTTCTGACATACCCTTCGGAAGAATATTTGCAGTCTCCAGTTCTGTTGATTCTTTGTACCTCAATATTGCGGAGATTGGCTCGCCATCTTCGTCCCGTTGTTCACAGTCAGAACAGTCAACTAGGTATGAAGCGGTTCCATAATATGGGTTATTCATCGACTTGTATCTGAATCCAGCATGCAGCCGCGTGTCTCCACCGTATGTCTTGCGCTCCTTGTGAGCAATTGCGATCATCTCCTCCACTGTAATTTTGTCCTGGATGAGAATTTCCAGATAAACTGCATTTTTGAATTCATTGGTATCCGCAGACATTATCTGATAAACGGGATTACGCTTGATCACCGGCGAGGCAGCCGCTGCTTGTTCCCCTGGTGCTGACGCTGATCTATTAGTGCCGCCACCTTCGGTAGTCTGCGGGTCAGGCTTGAAGACTAACATAGCCACAACAACAGCGGCGACAATTGACAGAGAGATTACAACTCCTTTCATAACAACACGTGATAAGGTAAGAGCATACGATGCTGCAAGATACAACAACCCTCCACTTCCACTAGCAGGATTAATGAGCATAAAGACTATTGAGGATGCTTATAGATACTCCTGTGACTTCTAGATGCCGACAGTTCGCCCTACCTTCTATGTAATACTTCGACGAGATACGCTTTTGCTTTGGCCGGGCTCCGAATAACCAGTTAACACTGGGTGAAAACGCCAATATTTCTTCACTACTTACCATTAAATGATATTGTGCTTCCACTGGTAAAAATTCAAGACAAATGCACCAGTAGTAACGCGACGCCGGTGTTCTATTGGTTCCCTAATCGGCTATGAGCCGGAAGGCGAATAGCAGGGGTCCAGGGGTTTTCCCATGGCCAGCTCCGCCGGGGAGTCGCTTTTTGCGACGTACCGGCGATAGCTGGCTGTGGAGGAAACCACCGTGCAGGATCCTTCCTGACCATTTCTGGCTCAAATTTTCCTTTAAATGATTTTTCTGGATTACTTTTTGACTGTTTGGAGCACTTTCTGACTCTTAATATCCTTTAAAGATTCCTTTGGAGCGCATTTAGACTTTTCTGTACCGCTTCTAGATCAATGTTTCCTCTGCAAGGGCACTTTGACCAAATCTCGTCGCGAGTCGAATTCGTAAGACCTTCCGAATACATATTTGCCACGTTTTGAAGGCGAGAGAATGAGATACTCGATGCCGCCTGACGTTTCCGTCTCACCTTCGCGGAATAGTGCCTAGTAGTCCGGTGCATTTTTGTAAGCTGAAACAAAATCCTCGATCCGCTGGTAATCCAAATACGTACTCATGTATACGTAATACAAGGTACCAAGATTGAGTGCAGTAATCGAATACGGCAATCCCTTACCTAAGCCGTGGATGAAAGCTTCCAAGATGGTGTTAAAATTTACCGTCTTCACGGAATCCTTGATCTTGCCACTCAGCTTTTTGTTCTCACCCAGAATTGCCCGGAGTTGATTATCCATGTTTTGAAACTGGGCCTGGTTGTTCAGCAGAATGATTGCCGACCAGTCGTCCATTTCGATTTCGTACCTGGCCAGGTACTCCGCTTGATCCTGGCCAGGATTTGCTTGCTGATCGGCTGGCTAGACATCGGGAAAGTAGATTTGAAGTTCTCTTTGGAGCCTTAGTCTTGGCCCGATGGTGTAGGTCCAGCGCAAGGCCTTTGCGGATTCCTGTCAGGATCTCTGCCCCAAGAAATGATTCAGGCTCAAAATCTACGATGGCAATTCCCTGACCTCAATGAGCTTATCATAGGTAATTGTGTTTTGCAGTTTCGTCCTCTGTCCCGGGCCGAACACTCATTGTCCAAAATCGGACGATTACCATTCGGTATTTTTGTTAAATGGCTGAATCTACGGCCTTTTGGCTTATTTCGCTTCTTGGTACAACATTTGTTATACAGAAACAGATTATATGGTAAAATTGAATAAACCTTGCTTAATAAATGAGAAGGAGTGATCTGGGTGAATTCGAAGAGATCGTTCTGCTAGCGGTTGCAGCTTTGTCGCCCAACGCCTATACGATCGCCATTGCGGAAGAACTGGAACGCGAAACGGGCAACATCGTAACATCGGGCGCGGTGCACGCATCCATGCAGCGTCTTGAACAAAAAGGTTATTTAAGATCTGTCTGGGGCGAGGCAACGTCGGAAAGAGGCGGCCGGAGAAAACGGCTTTACGCGGTAACTGCCTTGGGCGGTCGTGTTCTGGAAGAATCTAGGGCTGTCCGTAACCGGCTATGGGACCGGATCCTGCCCGTCATTCGCCTGGAATGGAACTGATTAAATCCCGGAAGCCATGAAATCAGAACAGCACAGATCAGCTCAGCCCCCCAGGCATATTACAAGATTTATAAAAAAGCTGCTCGCGCCGCACCTGCGGGAGCAAATATTGGGTGATTTGCAGGAGCGCTACGCGCTACGGGTCCAAAGTAAGGGAGTGTCAAAAGCCAGAAGAAGGTACTGGCTGGAAGCGCTGGCCTATATGCGCCCGGCGTTTATCAAAAGACAAAAAAGTAAGTATTCTTCAACTGGGCGGCAATTTGGTGAGCCATCCGCTCTTTATTATAGCCATAATATGATTCGGAATTATCTAAAAATCGCGCTTCGGAACCTGAAACGGCAAAAGGTTTCCACCAGCATTAATGTCATCGGTTTGGCCATCGGATTGGCTACCTGCATTCTGATCATGCTGTATGTGCAGGATGAGTTCTCCTTCGACCGTTATAATGAGAAAGCCGACCGTATTTTCCGGGTCGGGCTCAAAGCGCGATTGGACGGCAGGAACGTTGGCGGCCCCATGATGGGCCAAAATGCGGCCCGGGACCTGAAACAGGAATTTCCGGAAGTTTTAAGTGCGGCGCGTACGCGTGGCGGGAACGAGTTTGTCAGCTATGGAACCACCGCATTCAGACAAGACAATCTGCTGTTCGCCGATTCGTCTTTTTTCGATGTCTTCACCATTCCGTTCCTGAAAGGGAATCCCGAGCGGGCGTTGACCGAGCCTAACACCGTGGTATTGACCGAAGAGACGGCCCAAAAGTATTTCGGCAACCAGGACCCGATCGGGAAAGTTTTGCTATTTGGCAATCAAAAGAGGCCTTATCGGATAACGGGTGTGGTTCGGAAAGTTCCGGCGAACTCCCATTTTCAGTTCGATATGCTAGCTACGCTAGTGGGCGAAGATCAAAATTTTGACTATGCAGGATGGATATCCAGCATTAACTTTCAAACCTATGTACTTCTCCCCGAGCATTACGATTATAAAAAATTGGAGACTAAAATCTCCCGGCTCGCAGAAAAGCAGATTGGAAGTGAAATACAGCAATGGCTGAAAATTACCCCGAAACAATTCCGTGAAAAGGGAAATGACTTTGGCGTTTTTCTGGAACCGCTCACCGAGATTCATCTGTACGCCAGGGCCGAGCCGGAGAAGGGAGGGACTATCATGTACGTATATGTGCTAATCGCCATTGCTGCCTTTATGTTGCTATTAGCCTGCGTAAACTTTATGAACCTGTCTACTGCCACGGCGGTCCGGCGCGCACGCGAGGTAGGTGTACGCAAGGTTTTAGGCTCTGTAAAAGGGCAATTGCAGCAACAGTTTCTGATCGAAACGTTCCTGCTGGCCATGGTGGCACTGACGGTTGGGGTACTGTTGGTCGCTCTGACATTGCCTTTGTTTAATCAACTGACAGGCAAGAATCTTACAATCAATTTATTGACTGATCCCTCGGTAATGGCGGGCTTATTGTCGGGAACTTTGCTGGTGGGATTGCTGGCGGGCAGTTACCCGGCTTTTTACCTGTCTTCATTTAAGCCTGTCCTGGTATTAAAAGGGCGGGTTGCAACCGGACGCGGGAGCTTCAACCTGCGAAGCGGTTTGGTGGTGTTTCAATTTTTTGTCACCATTTCAATGATCATTGCAACCGTAACCGCGGACCGGCAACTACGTTACATGCAAGCACAGAAAGTCGGTTTTGACCGTGAACAAGTGCTGGTGATTCATGATACGCATATGCTTGGAAACAACGAAACCGTATTTCGGGACAAGGTTGTTCGATCACCACAAGTGGTTATGGGTAGCATTTCGGGACAAGTGCCGGTGGGGAGGTCAAACATGGATAATACTACCGTAAGGGCCAAGGACAATCCTGACCAGGGCGTCATGAGCCGGTTTTATTTTGTTGATCCTGAGTATATTCCGACGTTGGGGATACATGTCGTGCAGGGGCGTAATTTCTCAAAAAGCTTCTCTACCGACTCCTCGGGCGTCATTTTGAATGAAACGGCTGTAAAGGCGTTAGGCTGGGAGCAGAATCCGATCGGAAGGGAGTTAATCGGCTACACGGATGGAAATGGCATAAATGTAATTTACAAGGTTGTTGGTGTCGTAAGCGACTTTCATTTCGAATCCCTGCGGCAGAAGATCGGGCCACTAGCTATGTTTTTGGGAAGAAATTCAGGTAACGTTCTCGTCAAAACCCGTACTGAAAAGCTGCCGGAGCTGCTGGCGTCATTGAAGCAGCAGTGGGAGTCGTTTTCACCCGCAGCCCCTTTTTCCTATTCGTTCCTGGGTGACCGCTTCAAGCAGGTGTATGTAGGCGAGCAAAAAATAGAGCAGGTACTAACGCTCTTTTCAAGCCTGACAATCTTCATCGCATGTCTGGGGCTATTCGGCCTGGCTACCTACACAGCCGAACAGCGTACCAAAGAAATTGGCGTCCGGAAAGTACTCGGCGCGTCGGTCGGCAGCGTCGTGGCATTGCTTTCTCAGGACTTTCTGAAACTCATCCTGATAGCACTCTTACTGGCTTCTCCTCTTTCCTGGTGGGCCATGAATCAATGGCTGAAAGATTTTGCCTATAAAATCACTCTTGATTGGTGGATTTTCGCCCTGGCAGGGTTGCTCGCCGTCGGGGTTGCCTTGCTGACGGTAAGTTTTCAGAGTATCAAAGCTGGTATGATGAATCCTGTTAAAAGTTTACGTAGTGAGTAACAAAAGGAGGACCAGAGACAAATTCTAGATGCCTAGCCTGTTTGCAGATACTAAACTTCTGTAATCTGTAAATTGATTTAAGTTCAGCTTAGGGTTTATCTAAAAAGACAATTCAGTTTCAAGGTTCAATTCAAAAAATGGATCATTACGATTTTGATACTGCCTGGAAAAAATACTTATCCGGACAACTCACACCGGAGGAGCTGCGTTCATTTATTGAATATTTTGAAAATAATCCATTAAATGAAATCGCTGTTTTTGAATCTGAAAAAGATCGGATTGGCAGGAGCATAAAAATGAGGTTATATGCTAATACTATCCGTCAAGCATAATTCTTATGACCATATACCGTTTTCCTTCCGGGTGCAACATTGGACACCTTGCATCTGCAAAGCGATTCAACCTCCTGCGAAGTGCTGTCCTCGGTGCTATAGCCAGTAGTAACGTAATGCCATATTTACCGCTGTAAGTATGATAATTCTCTTTTTATCAAAACTGAAATGTGCAGAGCTTTAATCCTCCGGAAGAGTACTGTACTCTGAGCTGAAATTTCTTTCAATTTAGGCAGGGCCTTTTCACATTTTCCAATGGTTGAGACATGGAACCTCATAGCTTCTTGCAGCTCTTCCTTTGTATAAGTATTCATGTCTTTATCAGGAGTAATTTCCCTTTTTATACCACTTTTTATATTTCGACGGTAAGAGGTCAGCGAATTTTGTAAACACGTCTCATAACGCTTTCAGATCAGCGTTCAAAAATAGTTAAATGATATCTCTTGGCGGAGTTCTACAACTATGACAACGGGGGTTCCCGAAAACTGGTACCTCGAAATGTTTTCTAGGAACGACACTGATGCCGAAGTCTTCTACTAACATAATTCTATTATCAGCGAATGAGCTTGACTCATAGATGCGTCATGAATAATACAGGTCAATTAGGTCGCATTGCGTCTTCTACTTCTCGAGCATAAATTAAAATAAACCGGTAAATTTGTTTCAGAGAATATTGAATCGGACGCAAATCGAGTCATATTATTCGGCTCCCAAGTCAGTCACCTATTCGATCCGTTACCCATTGGCATCCGTGTTGGACTCCACCGTGTACTCTTATAATTATATACACCCGCTCGCAACCGCATTTGATATCAAAGTCCCTGCTTTCCCGAAGCGTTACTGGTCATTGTCCAGAAGTTTATACTTGAAAGGGCCGGATAAGGAAATTCCCGTTATGATCGGCCGGACCGGCGAGAATGTCGATTTCATTGTAATCGATAAAAACTCAGATTACGATTTGACAAATGATCCGATCGAATATTTTCCGGACACACTCACGAGCCCGACAAAGGGAAATTACAAGACCTTTAATGGAAAGTTAAAAGTAGCCGACGGACAAACGTTGGATCTGGTATTCGACTATTCGATAATAAAGCCTGTTCAACTTAATATCGATCACGGAGATTCGATCGAAAATCGGATTCACTTTATAGTCCGTCCCCATCAATATCTGCATACGACGCTTTGTGGGGCAAACAAAAAAATGAGGTCCGGGTTTTTTCAAAGAATAGCTATGATTTCACACGACAGTCAACTTTTCTAACCGTCGTTTCCGACACAGCGGCGAAGCAAAATGCCAATGCTAACACGCCTGGTGTAAATAAATATATTCCGGGAGATGTTGTTCTTTGGGGTGACAAAAAGTTTGTGTTTGACGGGGTATCGCCAATGGGAGATACGCTTTTGCTAAGCCCCGTCTCTTTATCTCAAAATGTGACGGAAAACAAAATAGGCTTTATCGCAAATGAACTCTCTGGGCGGGATGTATTGTCCGGGAATCTTATATCGTCGGGTAATTTGACAGGAAAATATATTTTACTCGACTTTGGGGGACCTGGTGTGGCCCCTGCATAAAGTTGTTGCCGGGACTAAAAAAAATGCATGAGACCCTTGACAAAAACAAGGTGGTAATGGTCGGAGTCTGTTACGACAGAGATATGAATGTCGTCAGGAATTTCATCCAAAAACGTCAAATTGATTGGAATCAGCTATTTGATTCACAACAAGCTCCATCGATTACCAGGTCGTATGAAATAACGGCGTATCCGACTTTAATACTTATCGATCCGGAGGGGAAAATTGTTTTCAGAGACGAGGGTCTGACTGGGCTTCAGAACCTGTCAGAGCAAATGGACAAATTGATTCCAAGCAGGCAGTAATGACTGGACGCTAAACAAACTGGAAAATTGCTTTACATGCCTTCTGATCGTTAATAAGTGCTGATAAAGATTTGTATTCCATGGTTGTCAATTTTAGAAATCAATCAAAACTTTCCGTATCAGGGCATAATCCTCGTGGGCCGAGATATCAATTTCGCCGGAAGTTGCTGTGTTGACCTGGTCCCGGAAACGTTTTACTCGGGGTAGCATTGGCGAGATGATCGTGTTAATATGGCCTACGAAATCATAAGATCAGCTTCGCTCGCCGGGAGCTTGTACCCGCGGGAACTACTTGCGATTAGCACGCCGGCGTCGCGGAGCTGGGCTATCACCTTTGTCTGAAAGTAATGCTCTTGCCCGTCCTTGCCCCGATGTGCTCCATTAGTTCAGAGCTGGTGATGTAACGGGTTGTATTGATCTGCCTAAAATGGAAAAAGCAGATCCTTACTCCGACTCAGTACCTGTATGCAGCTGTCGGCATTAGTAAGTATACTTGGCTGAATGACATTAAAGGAGTGGGCGGGCTGCGTTCTTTCCCAGGTTTTTCGTCCGTCGCTGGTGATTTCAAAATCTCTACGTCCGGATTGCCTTCACAACTTCCTGCAACCACGCTACCACAAGGCCCGATGGTGTATCAGCAATTTGTTGATGCGTGACAACTTTTGAAAGGGGCTTTTTCAAATATAAATTCCTCTGAAAACAGCTTTTCTTGCGACTCCGCTGAAAAGCTGATAAATAATGTAAAAAAAGTAAAAAGATTTGTCTTGAAAACCATTCTGTTAAACCGATACACGTCATTCTACTAATACTCTTCCTGATATGGGGCCCATTGAAGATCTTTTCGTTCATAAAAAAAGAACCGGCCCGTTTCATCCCCGACGACCAGGTTCAATGTTCCGCCCGGGCCGAAATAGCCGGTTGTGGGCCCGCATTCATGGTGTCCTACATTCAATCGTTTTCCTTTGAACCGAAGCGGGACCGGATATTCAAAAACCGGCTTTGATTCGCTGCCGCTATTTCGTAAAAAAAGGACGGCGGCCCCCTTTTCCCTGAGCCTGTAAGGTATTCCCCTTTTGGGCTCTGGAACGGTTGAATATTTAGGTACGCCTACCAGCAAATCCTTCACCCCATCCTGGTCCCAGTCCACGATATGGATTTTGGATCGGCCGGCCTCGCCGCCGCCGCGAAAATTGGCCCTGATCGGCATGCTGTCCCCAATCATCAGCTTCCCTGCGTCGGTAACATTGAAGTTGTCCAGTTGCCAGTAAAGGTGAAATTCATCCTCTTCGTCCAGTATAATATAAGCATTTTTCCCGTCCATTTCGCCGACACCCGGCTTGACCCGCCATGTGCCGTGAACATCCAATCCATGCTCGAATACTGCATGCTCGGGTTCAAGAAAAGCTGCTCCTTTTTTGCCGGTGTTTACATAAATATTGAATTTGCCCCTGGAATCGCCTGTCAGGATATCGGGCAGGCCGTCGCCGGTCCAGTCGAAAACGGTTGGGCTGACATACCCCCAGCGGCTTTCGTAGGGCCCCTGAATATTCTGGTTATATCCCGGCTGAATATGGATAGGATCCCCTCCAGCGCGAAGATTCATGGGTATCTTAAATTTCGGTACCGCGCTGCTGCCGGCGTTTTCAAAGAATTGGATGTTACCCAGGGAATTTCCAGACACAATATCCAGGTCTCCATCCTGATCCCAGTCGACCAGTTCAGGCACGACCAGCGAACCGCCAAACAGATCAGCATTCGTTTGAAGTATATGGACGGGGTTTTCAAAAATCAGGTCACCGGAGGCCGATGTACGTACTTGCTTCCTATAAAACCATATTCCCCCTTCCCCCGCACTGATCAACCCATCATTATCTTTCCCTTTGAAATAGGCCAGATATTGATGAATGACAGGATTTCTCAACAACTGATTTTTGTGGTCTTTCAGATATCCTGAAAATGTCAGCTTCTTGTTTTGAACGTCAATGCGGTAGGCGTGGATATTGCCGAGCGTGGTTCCCGCCAGAAGATACTGTCTGTCCCCGGACTCATAAAGACAGTACCCTTCCAGGTTGAAATAAGTCTGATTCAAATCTGTCAAAGGTTGCGCTTCTATTTCTTGTAGGTCCAGGTTTTTGACAAAAGCTCCGTAGATACCGGTCTTGAGCAGTTGCGTCTGCCAGAACCCGCCCCGGTCGTACGATTCGAAATCATGACGATGCGCAGGCTCTTTGGCTGGGATCGGATACCTGGGATTGACAATGGTATCGGCTACGGTAAAGGTGAAAAGATACTGGCCGACAGCGAGCTTCAAGACGCCGAAGTGCGATATGGTGCCCGGCAGATTTTTGACGACGATTGTCTGCCCGGCGCTGAAAGAATTGGTTTTGGGGTTGAATTTGCCTGAAACCAGGCTTTTTCCCGATGCCCAGAACCCAAGTATTTCATTGCGCTGGTTTTGCATGATGACTGCCCTGCCTTGCACTTCGTCTTCAACAGCTGCTTTTATTTTAATGGCATTACCAAAAACAGGTACGCCGTCACTGTTGAGTTTCTCAAATGGATAATAAAAAGTACCCGGATTAAACTTGTCGCTGTACATGAAAAGACCTTTTCCCCGCCCGTCGGGAATATCGGCCAATCCCATGATGCAGCCGTTGATCGACGGCAAAGCGAATGGACTGTGCGTGGCGGCCACTTTGATCGGATGTCCGCTTTGCGGAAGGTACTGCCCGCAAACGGGCATCGAAAGAATCCATACAACAAAGAAAAAGGGGGCTGAGAGCCGTTTGATGGCAATGTTAAACATGATGTAATTCGGTCGGGTAGACGATGCTGTTCATTACCTAGTGCAATCTCCAGTAGTTTGATAATCAAAATTCAAAAAAATTATTTTGAGCCGGGCATGCAAAACGGTCAAAATAAAGGCCTTTCGCTCATTGACTCCGGCCCAGCCGGAAAAGTAGCCATTAATGAATTGCTCAAACGCCTTAGAGCAGATAACACCCCTATCGACCTTATTACAGATTAGTTGATTAATTCTCCGCAAGACACCTCTATGGTTTAAACCCACCCAAGCAAGTTGCTTAGTCACGCACTTTTACATCATCTGCGGTGCAAATAGTGCCGGAAAGTATAAGTATTGTTTGGGCTTTGAAGATATAGAAATAAGTTTTCTCGTTAGTTTATCAAACAGAACCCAATTAGAATAAGCATTTTTTCTCGCAAAAATTTGATTGATTTGTAGACAATATTAACAGCGCCCTGATAACTGATATCCATCACTGCGGCAATTTCATCGTAGCTCAACTGACTGTTGAAACGAAGGTAAAGTGCTTCACGCTGCCGCTTCGTCAGGCCATCGATATGTGCCGTCAATCTTTGTTTCAGTTCAAATTCTGTTTGTTCCTCCACCAAAGTTGCCTCGTAACTAATAACGGACTGTTCCTCCCAATCATCGGCAAGCAGGGGAAGCCTCCCCTCTCTCTTAATTTCCCGGAAAAGTTTAAACTTCAGTGCACGGAAGAGGTAACCTTTTATCGAAATCACATCAGCCAACTGTTCTTTGCTTTGCCATAATTCCAAAAACAATTCCTGAATAATATCATCCAGCAAAGGACCATTTTTAGTCATTTTACGACCATAATGATACAAATCCTTATGGTAGAGCGTAAAAATTCCCTCAAATGCCGCCTTACTACCTCCCTTAAAATTCTGCCATAGTAATGCTTCGGTCATCTTAAATGGTTTCTGGTCAAAGTTACATTTTCAAATTCTCCTACACTTACATAACGGTGTTTGGTATCGATTTTCAATAGCGCTCTTTCATATGTTCTTCCAAAAAATCAGATGACTTATCGGAGCTATTTTATTTTTTTAGAAAAACTTTTAAAAATGTGATTATATGATTCCTCCGGCCTGCACTGGTAATAAACTGGCACTACCTAAACGACTACAATGCAAGCCGAAGATCTGATACTTGATGAAACATTTATTGCCTGGTACGAAAAAACGGACCGGGCGCACGAAAAACGCTGGTCTGACTGGATCGACAGCAATCCGGAAAAGCAAATCATTGTCGATCAGGCAATCCGAATTCTGGAGTCTCTCAAGGCACCAGATACCAACCCTTCTTATGAACATACTCTGAATGCCAGGAAAAGACTAATGGATTCGGTTGAAGACTGGGAAAATAGCAAAAATAAAATTGTCCCGTTTTACAGGAAGAACCCCTTTCTATGGGCGGCCGCAGCGTCGGTTTCGCTCCTGCTTACCGCGTTGTTTTTATGGCCGCAAAATCCATTTATGAACAGAACTTACGCTACGAAGGGCGGGGAAACCAAATCTATTGATTTACCAGACGGGTCCGTGGTGACGCTGAATGGGAATTCAACATTGACGCTGCCCCGCAATTGGGAAAATGGGCAAAGCCGCGAGGTATGGCTAGACGGGGAAGGCTATTTTAGTGTCAGGCACACGATGGCGCATAAACGTTTTATCGTTCATACAGAAGACCTTCATGTTGAAGTTTTGGGAACGGAATTCAACATAAAAAAGCGCCCGGAGACAACCGAAGTGGTGCTTACCACCGGTAAAATACAGTTGACTACCAGCAGAAATCCGGATACCAACCCCGTGGTAATGGCGCCTGGTGAAATGGTGGAGTTCTCCGAAAAATCGCATCAGATTGCGAGGAAAGAGGTCAATACAGCCAAATACACTTCCTGGAAAGACGGTCAGCTTGTGTTTGAGGATGCCAGCATTCAGGACGTAGTACAGCTGCTTGAACAGAATTATGGCTACGAAGTGCAAGTTGACAAAAATGTCAGCACCGAAAAACATTTTAACGGAATCTTCCCGTCGGACAGCGTAGACGTGCTCCTCACGGCATTGTCAAAAGTGTACGATCTGGACATCAAACGGGTCAATAAAAACATCATTATACAAAACCGGTTTCACGGCAACGAAAAGTCTTAATTCACTCCATTTTAAATCTCACTTCCAGAATTCCTAAACCTAATAGCCTACATGAAAAAGTTTACTTCGCTTATTAAATCCGTGTTTGCGGCAGGTATTTTCCTGATGGCGAATTCTGCGTCGCATGGACAATTACTGGCCTACCGGCAAAGCCCGGCAGCCATGAATAAGTCAGCACGACAGGATTTAAAACCGCTTAAAAGCATCCTGAAAGAGATTGAAGGCAGATACAAAATATTCTTTACCTATGACCGGAGCACGATCACGGACAAAAAAGCACCCGCGGACCGCACGCAATCAATCTCACTGAAAGATGAGCTTGGAGGCCTGCTTCAAAATCTCAATCTTGATTATGAAAAACTGAGTGAAAAAGTCTACTTGATTGTTCCCCGCAAAACGGAGATTGCCAACGAGATGAGACCGCTCGCACCAAACAGTCAGTTCATTTTCCCAAAAGACAATACCGGACCACGCTCGGTGGAAGTTAAAGCGCTTAGCAAACAAGAGGCTGTGCTGAACGTTGGTGGTACCGTCACCGACAAAATAACCGGCGAGCCGCTTCCGGGTGTGAGCATTCTCGTTAAAGGAACTACGCAGGGTACGAGCACCAATGTGGCAGGAAATTACACGCTTTCCCTGCCAGACGGACAAGGAAAGCTCATTTTCTCGTATGTTGGTTATGTGCCGGCTGAGGTAGCCATTGGCGGACGGTCTGTGGTAAATGTTACTTTGGAGGCAGATGTGAAAGCATTAAAAGAGGTGGTGGTAACGGCACTTGGAATTTCGAGGGAAAAAAGTTCACTGGGTTATGCGATTGGCGAAATCAAGTCAGAACAGCTGCAAACGGTGCCGCATACCAATGTACTGAACGCGCTTACAGGCAAAGTGGCCGGACTGAGCATTACCAGCGCAGGCCAGGATCTCAACGCAGAAACCCAGATCGTAATCCGTGGAAAAACTTCTCTGGCCGGCAAAGACTCACCACTGATCGTCATTGACGGTATTCCGGTAGGCGATAACGCGCAGATCGTTTCCGACCTGAATGCGAACAATATTGAAAGTGTTTCAGTATTAAAAGGCCCCAGCGCCGCTGCTCTTTACGGTTCTCGTGCAGGAAACGGCGTACTTTTGATCACTACTAAAAAAGGTACAGGTTCCAAAAAAGGCGTAGGCGTTTCCTTCAACGCGGGTTATACTGCGGCCGTTCCTTACAAATACATTCCAACACAAACCCGTTTCACAACCGGTAAAAACGGATTGTTTGACGAATCGGCTTCTCAATACTGGTTTGGACCCGAAGAAGGCACGTCGGCAGTTCAGTGGAATTCCAACGGCGTGGCTACTCCCCTCAAATTTTATCCAAATAATTACAAAGAATATTTCCGCACGGGCAGCAACTACGTTACCGACGTGAGCGTACAAGGTGTAAGTGATCGCGGCAGTTATCGGTTGTCAATTTCAGACACCCGGGGGACCGGTAATAGACCCGGCATGGAGCTTTTCAAAAATGCATTTGACCTTGCGGCAAATTACAAAGTCTCGAAGAATTTCGAGGTTTCAACCGATGTCCATCTGGTAAAATCGCATTCCGATAATTCTCCGGTACAGATCGGAAGCGATTATCCATATGAATCTCTTTTTCTGCTCCCCCAACACGTGGACATCAATGCGCTGAAAGATTATTGGGCTGTCAAAAACAAACAACAGTACAGCGTCAGTTCTATTTATGACAATCCGTGGTTTGTAGCCTATGAGAAAGTGAACAAATTTAAGGAAATGCGCTTATACGGAAACATCAAACTGGACTGGAAACTGACCAGTGACCTTAGCCTGATGGGTCGGATTTCGAATAGTAACAACGGGCTGCGCCGGGAGCACAACATCCCACTTTCGTACACACGGCAGGCAAACGGTTTTTATTCCAATCAGCTTTCCAACTCCGACGAAACAAATGCGGACGTGTTGCTGACATACAAAAAGGATCTGAAAGATTTTTCTATGAACATTTCAGCGGGAGGTAACCTACTCGCTATTAACGGAAACAGCATATATGCAGGCGGAACGGCCCTGGTACTGCCCGGCCTTTTCACAGTGGATAATGTAAGCCGCAACACCGTTGGTTATTCAAGCGGAAGAAGCAAGAAGATGGTTTATAGCGCTTACGGTGTCGCCTCACTTGGATATAAGGACATGCTTTACCTGGATCTTACCGGCCGCAACGACTGGTCAAGCACATTGCCGGCCAACAACAGATCTTACTTTTATCCTTCCACGTCGCTGAGTGTTTTGATCTCGAATCTGGTTCAACTTCCCGCCGCTGTCTCCTTATTGAAAGTACGTGTAGGTTGGGCGCAGGTTGGTAAGGACACAAATCCGTACGCCCTGGATCAGTATCTCTCGTCAGGGACTTTCGGCGGACAGGTTACCTATGCACGTCAGACGCAAATGCCAAATGTCAACCTCAAACCGGAAAATGCAGAATCGAAAGAATTCGGTATTGACGCTTCGTTTTTCAGGCAACGTTTAGGTGTGGGCGTCACCTACTACACCAAGGCCAACAAAAACCAGATACTGAATGTAACAATTCCTGGTATGACAGGCTATTCCGCAGCGCAGGTTAATGCAGGCGTGGTAGAAAACCATGGAATTGAAATAGAACTGCGTACGACGCCCATACAAAAACGCGATTTCAGCTGGAATGTGAACGTGAATTTCACTCGAGACCGCAGCAAACTGGCCAAACTTGCGGACGGTATGGATACTTACGCGTTTTGGGAAAGCACCGGAATTTACGCCCGGACCAAAGTGGGCGAGCGTATCGGTGACCTGTATGGATATGATGTGCGCCGTGTTGCTGACGGCCCTTACAAAGGATGGACACTGCTGGACGCAAACGGAAAAACAGTTCGTGGAAATAACCTCGAAAAAATCGGGAACGTCATCAGCGATTTCATGATGGGAATCCAGACGACAGCGACTTACAAGGGATTGTCGCTAACCGCCAACTTCGACTGGCGTCAGGGAGGTGACTATTATTCCATGACCATGCTGCGTATGGCGCGTAGCGGTAATATTGAAAACTGGCATAATGGGATCAGTTCAAGTACGTTCTCTGGCATTTTGGGAAGTAATTCTTTCGGGGGAAATGCCGATCTGCTTGCTCAGGAAATCAGGGATAATCCGCAGATATATCGTGACAATAAAGTGTACGTAGGCGGCCGTACAAAAGATCTGGGAGGCTTTCCTGTTAACGGCAGAGACAACGGTGCGTTCTTCCCGGGAGTCATTTCCGATGGCAACGGCGGCTACAAAGAGAATTTCGGAGGACCCGGAACAGTGTTCGTTACAGATAATGACATCATTGAACCAGGCAGCGGTTGGTGGGACAAAGGCGTAGATATGTGGATTTACGATGCCTCGTATATCAAACTGCGGGAAGCTGCACTCTCTTATGCTTTACCGGTCGGATTCGCACAGAAAATCGGTGCGCAAAGCCTTTCCCTGTCCTTGTTTGCACGGAATTTTGTGGTGTGGACGAAGGCAAAAAACAATCTTGATCCGGAAGTTGCATTCAACCGTGCGAATGGAGACGGAGCTGCCCTGCTTCAGGGATTTGACCGCTGGAACGCAGCACCCTGGACAGCTTCATTTGGCTTGAAATTGAGTGCACAGTTTTGAAATCATAAACAAATGACGACGAGGCATTTAAGCAATGCCAGCAATTCCATGTTAACTTATTTTCTCTATGAATACCTTATTAAAATCCATTGGCAAAACCTTGCTGGCTTTGCCTGTTGTAATCGTTTCGTCCTGCGCCGATTTAACGGAAACCAATGTGAATCCAAACACGATTCTCGCCAAGGATATTGACCCGATATTCGTTATGACAAAAGTCATCGGCGAGTCGGTATCACAGAACACCCGGATGCTTTATGGAACCGGTGTCAGCCGTTCGGTATTGCTGGAAGCGCAGCAATATCTGCAACGCGATTTCCTGGAATTCTCTGTAACCAACACTTTTCTTTGGTTTGCTCAAAGCTGGGGACCGGATTACAGCACGCCGATTTCCAATACGTCCTATTTACTGCAAAGAGCACCCGGCGAAAAAGACGAGAAATTTATGACTGGCGTGGGACTGATCTTCAAGGCATACTGGTTTGGTTACCTGACGTCAGCCTGGGGAGATGTCCCTTATTCGCAGGCACTTAAAGCAGAAGAAGGTATTTTTAAACCTGCGTATGACGAACAGAAAAGTGTTTTCAAAGGCATTCTGGAAGATCTTGATAAAGCCAATGAAATACTGACCGGTGCGACGGTAACGCCGTCTGCGAAAACAGCTGACATTCTCTATGCGGGTGACGTGATGAAGTGGAGAAAATTTGCAAACTCGCTTCGTTTGCGTTTTCTGATGCGTTTGTCGGAAAAGGCAACCGACATGAAAGCAATCGGTGTGGATGTTCCTGCGGCGATCAGCGAAGTGGCAACGAACGCGACAAAATATCCGCTCATAACCAGCAGTGCAGACAACGCGGCTTACACTTACCCTGGCCTCACAGCAGCTGATTCCTGGACAGGCGGCCCACTGAACTGGAGTACCCGGACGGAATTTTACAGAAGAAAACCATGTGCAACGATTGTCAATGCCCTGAAAAAAGATGCCGACCCCCGACTGACCGTTTGGGTACGTCCGGTAGATGTGCAAATTGTGGTGAAAGATGTAGGTGCGGATGACAAAATCCAACTTGATGCAGATGGTAAAGTACGTCGTTATCTAAAAACTTACGCCCCCGGGATTGACACATCACTTTACGTTGGTTTGCCGGCTGCACAGCCGAATCCGGACGCATACAACAAAAACAGCGCGTCAGTCGTAAGCACCGTTAAAGGTTTAAAATCCACCATATATTCCGAAGGTGCCGCGAATCCGCACGTCTCCTATCTGGCGGACATTTACCAGAAAAATACCGATCCGTTGATTCAATGCGTGTTCATTTCGGCAGCAGAAGTGAATTTTATCCTGTCAGAAGCGGCTGTGCGCGGTTGGGTTACAACCCCTGCGGCGGAAAGTTATAAAAAGGGAATTACCGAATCCTTCAACCAGTACAAAATTGCGAATGGTGATAAAAAAGTATACAACACCAGAACGCATCAGCTCGACAGCTTTGACCTGACGGCCTTCCTTGCAAAAGCCGAAGCCGCTTTTACCGATGCAACAAACAAGCTTGAACCTATCCTGACCCAGCAATGGATTGCAGGCTGGATGGGTAGCGACGCCTGGTTCAGCTGGCGCAGAACTGCGTTGCCGGATCTGGGCAAAAACATCGTTGCCGGTGGAAATGGTCAAAAAATACCAGTTCGCTACGGTTATGGTGATGAAGAAAAGAATTACAACATCGACAATGTGAACACGGCAATTCAACGTCTCGACACAAAAGTCGACGACCAGTGGGCGAAAATGTGGCTGATCCAGGGAACCGGTAAACCCTGGTAACTCCTGTCAGATTACGGATAACGATTCGCCTCAAATCTCCAGGGCGATCACCATCCGTTTTTCCACAAAAATCTTCCAGAAAAACGTAGGCCGGTTACAACTTCCGGCGTACTCAATACGACGCACTGCAACTTTTGCAGCTGCGATTATTTTCCATATTATTTATCCTGACATGCTTTTCCAAAAACCATTTACCTGGCTACTCACAGGCCTCGCAGCAACTACCGCCTTTCAGATATCCGCTCAAAAAAAACAGGACGAATTCCTGATCAGCATTTATAGTCCGCCACCTGCTGAATACGTCAACGATGACCAATTTAAATTGATGAAGGAAGGCAACGTAGACATCATTTTTAGTATTGGCGGGAGCGTCAGCAATGACAGAGCGGGCAATCTTAAAATGCTGGATATGGCGCAAAAACATGGCCTGAAAGTTTACGCACACGACGCGCGGATCAACGAAAGTGATGACGCACGAAAAGCGATGGTGAACGATTACAAAAACCATCCAGCGCTTGCCGGATACTACATCACAGACGAACCCGATTCGGCCCGATTGCAATCGGCCGTAGAAACGATGTTGAAGGTCAAAAAACTAGATCCGGCAAGGGATGCGTACATCAACCACCTGCCCGACTGGGCAGTGAATAACTATGAAAACGACTTCCTGAAACGTTACATCGAATATTCCGGAAAGGAAAATATCAACTATCTCGCCTACGACAATTATCCGTACAAAAGGGAAGCGAAACTGGAAAAAACTTATTTCAACAATCTCGATATTATCCGCAGGACAGGCTTGAAATACGGAATTAAAACCTCATCCTGTCTGCAATCTTTTGGTATGTATTTCAGCGGAGTGGAAGAGCTTCGCAAGCCAAACCCGGATGAAATGCGCATGAACGTGTTTTCAAATCTTGCATATGGTGTCAAAAACCCGGTTTGGTTCCCCTATTGGTCTACCTTACAGCATGGGACAGGGATCACGTTTTCAACTTCAATCGTGGACTCAACTGGTGGTAAAACGGATTTGTATGAGTCGTTCAAAGTGCTAAACGGCCAGATGAAACAGCTTGGAAAAACCCTTATTCATCTGGACGCGCAGGAAGTTTATCATACCGGCGACAGCCTCTGGATCGGAACCAAACTTCCGTCGATAGATTTTCCCGCTCAAATTGCAGACAAAAAAACGGAAGCGATTATCAGTCGTTTCACAGACAAAACCACCGGCCAAATGTATCTCATGATCGTGAACCGTTCATTCAAAAATTCGTCCGAAATCAGTGTAACGCTGAATGATTCGATCAAAAACTTAAAAGAAATTTCTAAGAAATCGGGTAAAGCTGTCAAATCCCGTTTTGACAATAAAAAGCATACGATTACTGAAAATTTCCTACCGGGAGAAGGAAGGCTTTACGCTGTCATTAAATAATCAGTTTCATATCATTCTGAAACACCAAATATTTAGAAAATGACTTTTAGAAAAAATACAATAACCTGTATTTCAGCGGCCCTAATCCTCTGCGGTCTGACCGTAAATGCACAGAATACGAAAGATAAATTCCTGATCAGTATTTATGGCCCGCCTCCTGCCAAGCTGCTGAACGACGAGCAGTACAAGGTCATCAAAGATGCGCACGTAGATATTATCCTGAACATCGGGCCGGGTGTCGATCACAACAAAGAGGGGAATCTGAAGACATTGGATATGGCAAAAAAATATGGCCTGACCGTCTATACTTTTGATGGCCGCATCAATCAGGGTGACGACAAAATCCGGGAAATGGTAAACGATTTCAAAAATCACCCTGCGCTTGGCGGTTATTACATTACAGATGAACCCGATTCTGCACGTTTACAGTCCGCCGTTGAATTGCAGAAAAAGGTAAAAGCGCTAGACCCGTCGAAAGATGCGTATATCAATCATCTGCCGGATTGGGCGGTTAATAACTATGAGAATGAGTTCCTCAAAAGGTACATTGAGAGCGCGGGCAAAGACAATCTGAACTATCTGGCTTATGACAATTATCCCTACAAACGAAAACAGAAACTGGAAAAAACCTATTTCAATAACCTCGAAATCATCCGCCGCGTGGGATTGAAATATGGAATCAAAACCTCGTCCTGCCTGCAATCTTTTGGAATGGCGTTCAACGGCATCGAAGAACTGAGGCGTCCCAATGCCGACGAAATCCGCATGAATGTGTATTCCAATCTTGCATATGGCATTAAAAATCCGGTTTGGTATACCTACTACACACAGGATAACCTGACAACAAAAGTGACCATGATGCAGAGCGTGATTGATTCGGCTGGTGTCAAAACGAATATGTATGAACCATTCCGTCAGATGAATTCAGAGATGAAGCAGCTCGGCAAAACGCTGATCAACCTCGATGCGCAGGAAGTTTATCATACCGGCGACAGCCTCTGGATCGGAACCTCACAACCGCCTGTTGATTTCGCATGGAAAGTTCAGGATCCGAAAGTTGACGTCATTTTCAGCCGTTTGACCCACAAATCTACGGGAAAAGAATATCTGATGATCGTGAACAAATCCTTCAAATTGCCAAAAACACTCACTTTTCAGGCGAATGAATCCGTGAAGAAAATGAAAGAGATTTCCAAGATAAACGGTAAACCGTCCAGGTCAGATTTTGACAGAAAAAGAAGGACGATCACGACCTCGTTTCTGCCGGGAGAAGGAAAACTGTTTGCACTGAATTGAGCAGTTTCAAAAGCCTGGTTCATTTTGTCCCAAACCAGGAATACGATTTTATTTCACTAAAACACCCTAAACCTGACCGCAAATGAGGTACTTTTTTAATGCCGCAATATTCTGCCGTTGTACTTGCTCTCTTATTCTGTTCGCAGCAGCAGCCTTTATTTCTGGTTGTTCTTCCGGAAATGAACTGGTTTCCAACGGAAAAAGTGACTATAAGATTTTTGTTTCAAATTTGGCTACAATACCTGAAAAAAGTGCCGCAATTGAACTGCAAAAATATGTACAGGAAATTACCGGATGCAAATTAGAAATTACCCATAAACAGGAATCTGATAATGCCAAGCTCATTTTTGTAGGATTCAGGGAAGCGCCGGCAAGGATGCTTGAAAAACTGGATACCGCTGCGTTTGGTAACGAAGAATTTATCATTCGCTCGGATGGGAAAAATCTGCTGATTGCCGGTGGGAACACGCGCGGGACGGTATATGGCGTTTCCGCTTACCTGACTGATTACCTGGCGTGCCGCTGGTATACACGGGAAGTCATCAAAATCCCAAAGCAGGCCACCATCAAACTTCCTGAAATTGAGGATCATCAAAAACCCGGTTTTGAATACCGCGAGCCTTACTATCACGAAGCTTACCATACCGATTGGGCTTTACATAACAAAACCAACAGCCGCGCCATCCCGGATTCGCTAGGTGGACCCTATTTTATTTATCCATTCGTTCACACCTTTAATGCGCTGGTCGCGCCAGAAAAATACTTTGCTACACATCCGGAATATTTTTCAGAAGTAGACGGAAAACGCACTACGGCTCAGCTTTGTCTTACCAACCCGGAAACCGTTAAAATTGCGATAGCCACGGTTTTTGAGTGGATAAAAACGTATCCAAAAGCCAGTGTTTTTTCGGTGGATCAAAATGATTTTGGTGGAAACTGCACGTGTATGAACTGCAAAAAAATCGATGATGCCGAAGGAACACCTGCTGGCTCATTACTGAATTTTGTGAACCAGATAGCCGATACTGTAGGAAAAACACATCCGGATATTAAGTTGCAGACACTTGCTTATTCCTACACCGAAGTTCCTCCAAAAACAATACGCCCTGCCGATAATGTCACCATCCGGCTTTGCCATTATGATTATTGCTCTGCGCATCCGCTGGGACAATGCGACAACCACAAAGCATATATTGACCGCCTGGAACAGTGGAAAAAGATAGCAAAACGTGTTACGATCTGGGATTATTACACACAGTTTGCCAGCTACCTGATGCCCTTTCCAAATTTTGAAACGATGAAAAATGACGTCAAATTCTATGCGGATCATGGTATGGTCGGGCTGTTTGCGCAGGGCAATAATGTTCCAAATAATGGACACGGGGAATTTAGTGAACTTCGAGCCTGGGTATTTGCACAATTAATGTGGAATCCTGAAAAAGACGGACAAGCGCTGGTCGACGAATTTGTGGCCAATGTTTATGGCGATGCAGCCGGTTATGTAAGCCAGTACATCAGCCTGTTGCACGAACAGGTAAAGCCGAAAAGTGTATATTTCAGTATATGGACAGATCCGGAAGACACCAATTACCTGAACCTTAAAACAATACAAAAAGCAGACAGCCTATTTGCGCTTGCGAAAAACGTAGCGAAAAACGATACAGCACTGTTCAAACGTGTGGAGCGCGCATACCTTCCCGTCATATTTACCAAACTGTATTTCAAATCCATTGGAGGAACTGCCTATGTTGGTAATAACCTGGATGCCATTGTGCAGGATTACAAGCGTATTATAGCCGAAAACGGCATTGCGACCATGGCCGAGGTACCGGAAGTAGGAAGCATTCCAAAATTCCTGGAAAGAGTCCAATCATCTGACAGGTTCATGAACGACTGGTGGCTGGCAGGACCGTTTGAGAGCCCGGAAAGAAAAGGATTCACGGCAGTTTACGGGCCGGAAAACGGTTTTGATTCCACAAAAACCTATACCGGAGCAGATGGCGCACCGGTGAAATGGAGCCACCACGCAGACTATACATCGGGTTATATTGATTTTGTTAAACTGTTTGGTCAGAAAAAAAACGTCGTTTCCTACGCTTACCGGAAGCTGCATTTCGACCAGGCAAAAACCGTACAATTTGGCATAGGCAGTAATGATGGAGTACGCGTGTGGCTGAACGGGAAACTGGTGCTTGACAGGCCTGTATCCCGTAAAGCAGTTCCAAATGAGGACCTGATTAACGTGCCGGTCAGAGCCGGTGAAAATGATCTGCTGGTGAAAGTGGATCAGCTCGGTAACAAATGGGGCTTTTATTTTACTGAAAGAAAATAACTGCACAGGTATATTCAAAAAGTGAGCGGATGCAAATTCCGCTCGCTTCGAAAAAAGATAGAATCCTTATTTTACCGGGCTCTGAAATAAGCTGTAAGGCAAATTAAAATTCATGGACATCATCTGATTTTATCAAATTCATCCAATGAAATACTTTTCAATTTTTGGCCTTTTTGCCATTCTGATTTTCTCTTCCTGTTCATCTGAAACAAATTTGGTTTCAAACGGGAAAAGTGATTTCAAAATATTTGTTTCCAGAGAAGCACCCAAGCCGGAGCAGTACGCAGCAAAGGAGTTACAAAAATATCTACAAAAAATCAGCGGATGCCTGCTGCCGATTGTTAACGATAGCAAGGTTGATGACAAACTGATATACATTGGTTTCCAAAACGCCCCGAATTCACTGACCTATGATCTGAAACCGGCAGCTTTTGGCAAAGAGGAATACATCATTCGATCCGATGGAAAGAATTTGCTCATAGCCGGCGGAGGGCCGAGAGGAACACTTTATGGCGTGATGGGCTACCTGGCCGATCATCTTGGATGTCGGTGGTACACCCGGGAAGTGGTGAAACTCCCAAAACAGGCCTCAGTTGGTTTGCCTGAAAAAGATGACCGGCAAAAACCCGTCATGGAAGCCCGCCAGATATCTTACCGCGAAGCTTATGATGTGAATTGGTCATTGCACAATCGTATCAACAGCAATCTGATGCCTGACTCGCTGGGATCAGGCAACATCGCGTACCCTTTCGTACATACTTTTTATGCATTGGTATCGCCTCAGAAATATGGAAAAACCCATCCTGAGTATTTTAGTGAGGTGGATGGCAAACGGCTGATTAAGGAAAGCAATACGGGCGGACAGCTCTGTCTGACCAACCCGGAAGTGATTAAAATAGCGACTGCGACCGTTTTCGAGTGGATCAAAACGCATCCTGAGGCTAGCGTTTACACGGTTGACCAAAACGATGGAGACGGACATTGCGAATGTGTGAATTGTAAAAAAATCGACGACCGGGAAGGCAGCTATTCAGGAACGCTGATCCATTTCGTAAACCAGATCGCAGATTCTGTGGCAAAAGTTTACCCGGAAGTAAAATTGCAGACACTAGCATACGCCTATACCGAAATACCGCCAAAGCATATCCGGCCGGCCAAAAATGTGATCATCCGGCTGTGCCATTACGACTATTGTTCGGCACACCCGCTGGGCAAATGTGATAGCCATAAAGTGTATGTTGAACGGCTGGACCAGTGGAGCAAAATAGCCAGCCAGGTCACGATCTGGGATTACTACACCAATTTTGAACGTTATCTGCTGCCTTTTCCCAATTTCGAGACTTTGAAACATGATGTAAAATTCTATGCTGACAGGAAAGCAATCGGGCTCTTTCCCGAAGGTAACAACGTTTCCGACAACGGCGGCGGAGAATTTTCTGAGCTCCGTGCCTGGATATTTTCGCAATTGTTGTGGAATCCGGAAAGGAACGGACAGGATCTGATCGACGAATTTGTGCAAAATGTATACGGCCCTGCTGCTCCGTATGTGAGCAAATATATCCAAATGATGCATGAACAGGTGAAACCCGAAAGCGCCTATTTCAGTATCTGGACCGATCCGGAAGATGTGAACTATCTGGGCTTGAAAACTATCCAAAAAGCAGATTCACTCTTCAGTATGGCAAAAACGATTGCGAAAAAAGACAGCGCACTTTACAAAAGGGTTGAGCTCGCCTATTTGCCCATTCTTTATACAAAACTCTATTTTTATTCCACCGGCGGAACGGCTTATCTGAGCGAGGAACAAATGCCGGAAGCACTGGCTGAGTTCAGGCGAATCCTGGCCACTAACAGAATTACCAGCATGGGTGTCGTAGAACTTGAACCCGGCAACATTCCCAATTTCATAAAAAGCGTGGAATCGTCCGACCGGTTTATAAAAGACTGGTGGCTGACAGGACCTTTCGACAATGAAAACAGAAAAGGATTTGATACCATTTATGCTCCGGAAAAAGGTTTTGACAGTACGGCGGTGTTTAAAGGTAAAAACAGCATTAAAACAAAATGGACAAAGTACAACAGCAACGAATCAGGCTACATTGATTTTGCCAAAATGTTTGACCAGAAGAAAAATGTGGTGTCCTACGCGTACAGGAAATTTGAGTCGCCTGTCGCCAGAAAGATGCGATTTGGTGTGGGAAGCAATGACGGTGTTAAAGTGTGGGTCAACGGGAAACTGGAACTGAGCCGTCCCGTATTGCGAGCCGCGAAGCCGAATGATGATGTTATCGACGTTGCAGTAAAAAAAGGATCGAACACGATTCTGGTAAAAGTGGATCAGTTGGGCAACAAATGGGGATTTTATTTTACGGAGAGAAATTAGGGATTCAGAAGCGCTCAATTCGGTTGATAATCCATTCATATTCCTAATCAAAATCCTTCATTCGCTGCTCCCACCCAATGAACAAGTGGTTTTAATCTACTAACGGGATACCATTCAATAATTAATAAACTGAGTCTCAAAGTTATACAAAAAAAACCGTCAGGTAAAGGATCTGATTTTGGATACCCATAATTCGTACTCTTACCGGACAGTTACGAACGGCTAATTTTTTTAACAGGAAGAAGCACTTTCCGGCGGCCGGCAAGTGCTTCTTCCTGTTAAATCTCTGTCCTATTGACCTGAATTTCTTGGGTCATCTATATTGCTTTTCAGCAGATATTCTTCCGGAGGTTCCGCACCGAGCAGGTGACATACAAAATAATCCCAGCGGCGACGCATCATGTAAGGCATGTAATTACCTTAGCTGTGCCTGCTGTTTGGAAAAGTAACCAGATCATAATCATTGTTGGCTTTTTCCAGCGTTGAGATCAGTTTCCCCGCGTTGTTCCAAACAACAGTTACTGGAGGAACGTCGGGCTGCGAATAGGAGTCGATAAAATAATTGCCCGAAGTTGCAAGTGAAACTGCATGCACACCCGTTTCCGGCGTCAGTAACGTCAGATTTTTTGTAGGTTATCGGATTAGGGAGTGATGTTATTCCTGAATTGCAAATAAGGATTTTCAGGTAAGGATTCCCAACTGTGAAGATATTCGTGTCCGAAATGGTTTTATTCTAATGTTTATCGAAGTAAAAATAACTTACTGTAAAATACCACAAACTCATTATCAGAGTGTTACAAAGTCCACGGCCCGCGCATAGGTTGGTCAATCAGACGATTTGCACCTTCATCATCGACAAACATTTGTTTTTCGGGATCAAATTTCAAAGATCTTCCAAGCCTGAGAGAAGTAAGACCTATATTGACCAATGAACAGGAACGGTGCCCGTTCTCTTCATTCAAAGCAAATTTCTCTCGATTTTTCACTGCATCCAGAAAATCGGTAACCTGGGGTTCACTGTCAGGAAAAGCTGCAAGTTTTCTTTCAAGGTCCGGAATATCCGACCGGAAATTTGGATACAATTTACCTTTTGGCCCTTCCAGAAACGGCACATCCTTGTCTTTCGCCTCGCCATCCAGAACAATTTTACAGCCATCCGAGTATGTATATTCAATTCGTCGCCAGGTACCAACAGCATCAGGATGCTGCTGCGGCGCATCAATTTCAACACTGATCGGCCCGGTTTCGTCTTTTCCCAAAATGTATTGAACCGGATCCAGATAATGCTGGCCCATATCACCCAGCCCGCCGCCGTCATAATCCCAGTAACCACGGAACGTATTGTGCGTACGGTGCCGGTTGTACGGCTTGTAGGGAGCGGGCCCGAGCCACATATCGTAGTCAAGCTCTTCCGGCACTGGCTGCGGTTCAAGATCAGTTTTCCCAACCCAGTAGAATTTCCAGTCAAACCCGGTGTGTCTGCTGATGGTCACTTTCAACGGCCAGCCAAGCAGTCCACTTTCCACCAACTTTTTAATCGGTTTTACGGTTGTGTTCATCCCGTAATAATTGTCCTTGAAACGGAACCAGGTATTGAGCCTGAAGATCCGGCCATATTGCTGGACAGTTTCCACAAGTCGTTTCCCCTCCCCGATTGTACGGGTCATCGGTTTTTCGCACCAAATATCTTTTCCCGCACGGGCGGCATCAGCGGCAATGATTCCATGCCAGTGCGGCGGCGTGGCGATGTGCACAATATCCACCTCGGGAAGCTGTATCACCTCACGGTAATCTGAAAACGTTTTTGCGTCTTTCCCAACGATTTCAGCAGCACGTTCCATGCGGTTCCGGTCTACATCACAAAGTGCAACTACCCGCCGTGCTCCTAACTTGATATGTCCCCGTCCCATATCGCCAAGACCAATAATTGCTTTGGTCAGCTGGTCGCTGGGAGGTATAAAACCCTTGCCCAAAACGTGCCTGGGCACAATTGAAAACACGGCGACTGTGGCAATGGCACCTTTAATAAATGTCCTTCTGGAATCAGATGTTTCTTCTTTCACGGATCAAACTTTATACGAATTAATGTTACCGGCAACAATTGAAAACCTGGATCTATACAGATAATTCACTTGATTCAGTTCGTCAAAATAGACCTTTCTTTTTGAAACCTATTGGTTTTAACTCACTATCAACAATTTCGATCAGCCCTTTCTTATCTATAATTTTTGAATTCCGGATGCGGGATAAACTGCACCGCGATACTTTCGTTCTATCTTTTAATTTAGCCCATTACAGTTATTACGTGCAGCGCTACCCGTCGCACTATCGAAATCCCGATTGATGTTTGTTTAGGTTCAAATTTATGCTCAAAGCCAAGTGTAAATAAGTCATGAACGCTAACCTTTTTAAAGCAAAAAATTTTCCTGTTATCGGAAACTTCACCTCCAATCACAACCATTATTGCCCTGTTGCACGTCGAATTGCTCGTAATCCCCGATTAGCAAAATTGCTAGATCACAACCAGAAAATAACCTGCAAAATCATTATCCAAATCGCTTGAATCAAAGTACCTCAAATAGCATAAACAGCTATAAAACAACGATATGCAGTTATTTCAATCGTTAGGTGAAAAATTATCAGGAAGTATACGAAATCAGGTGCAATGTTAATAAATTAAGAAAAATCGTGGCAATCAAATTTTGTTCAGGCAATCTTTATTAACCTAATCGCGATATGAACCGCTTCAAACATTGTGCTGATATGGAAGACCCTCAACGCTGGAAGCATCTTACTGAGGGTCATGAAAATGCGCTTGCTGCGCTGGTGCGCAATCATTGCAAACCACTGGTTAACTACGGTTTCAAGTTCTTAAAGGATGAGGAGTTTGTAAAAGATTGTATTCATGACCTTTTTATTGAGCTTTGGAACCGGCGGAAAAACCTTTCCGAACCCGACAGCGTTCGTACCTATCTGTGCGTTTGCCTGAAAAGAAAAATCTTTCGCTCCGGACGGGAACCTTGGCTACATTTGGCAAATTCCACAAAAAAAGATCTGTAATTGCAAAGGCGCTTGAAAAAAGCGCTTTATAGTTGATCTCCTCAGCAACATCGCCACCCTGAAATTTAGCGTACCAGACGATGAGTCAGTAGCTTTCCATTCTTACCTTTTGCCTTTTAACCTTGGCGGCTGCACATAAAAATCGAGCGTCATCGCCAGCCCCGAAGGTTTCACCGGCAATGCTCCTTCGATTAGTTTGGTCGTCAAATTTTTACAGTATCCGGCAGAAATCTCCACGTCCGCCCAGCTTCCTAATCTTCGGTTATGGGGTCAGGCCCAGATCCACATCTATCCGCCTGAATACGGAAAGATTATCCCTCCTCCGGTGGGATCGGTATAATAGGTGCGGGTTACCGACTCGCCGCGAAGGTGGAGGATGTCGTTTTCGTGACAGGTGTTGCCGCCAGGCCACTCGCTTGGGCAGCATCATTTCGATACCAGCACGTCCCGAGAAATTATAGTTGAATATCAAAACAGGCAGAATGGTCATCTTATAGCTTTGCTTGAGCATAATCCCGGCCCCAATTTCCTTATTCATCATTTTTTGCGGAGAAAGGATGCCGACAGCGTGTAGTTGAGTGGAACCTGTTTCAGGGATAGCTCGGCCATATTGCCGCTCTTGTTAAAATGCGAAGTAGTTATCAGCCAGGAAATACTGTCCAGCTTCACAAAAGAATTCACATCCAGCCCGTAAGAGCGCAGGTTCCAGCCCGAGATGCTGCGTATCGGGTTTTCACCCGGCGTTCTCGACTCGAACTGCTCGGTCCGGTAGCTGGGCCCAAGCAGCACAGTTACCCTTTTATTGTGCACGACAGGCAACCAGACCCTTACGAACTACTCCTCGTAGGTATAGGTCTTGGAACCTGCGTTTGCAAAGTTGTATACCTTGCCCGGTGCGTGCATGTTTCGAAACTATTTCTGAATACGCTCGTCATCTCAATCCTATCAAAATCGTTCACCGGCTTAACTTTGGTTGTGTAAATGTTCTCAAGAACAATGTTTCCGTTTTCATACCAAACGTTCCAGACCTTCGAATTTCCATAATGCACTATAAAATTAACTACACAGCCTATGGTAAACACTAAAAAACGTTCCAACTAAAGGTAAAAAATATCAACAGCGTCGGCGGAACCATGCTGCTGACTCTCTCGCCCATTAAACTTAGACCGATCCTCGGGATTCCCCTCAACTTTCTCCGCATACGTGTTCAAAGGCAACCCCAATCCCCAGGATCATAGTGTTTCTCCTGCACTACAATAGGACCATAAGCGTCCCCCGGCGTAGCCGCACCAGCTTTCTCGCCACAACAGCACACCACCCGCAAGTTAGCGGAACGCCGTCCGCCTAAATGATCATTGATCTGATATTCATAACGATAAATGTAGCTCCCCATCATCATACCAGATATTTCTCATACTTGCACTTCCTTGATAAACCATATTCAGTCGCGACAGACAACACCGGGTCGCTGTGTAACAATGACCGAATATCTTCGGCTGCATATCCTTTAATTTTTAGCACCGGTTTGCCCATCTCTCTGGTTTGTTTGAGCACCAATGTATATATTACATGTGTATTTAATAAATATAATTATGCTCAATACCCGCCTTATACAGCCCCCTGGCATGAAGCTTTGAGAGGTTAAAATCAATCTTTGGCAGGGAAAAGTATTAGTCAACGCAAGTTCCCTGCAAAGGTGCTCCAGATGCCCTCTCTGTAAAAAGAAGAGCAAGTCAATCCATAGTTATTATCATCGCCAGCTAGCTGATTTGCCTGTTTCTAACTATCAAGTGAAGATCAACCTCCGAAGTAGAAGGTTCATATGCCGAAACCACATCTGTCCACGTAAGATATCTACTGAATGGTTCTGTTCAGACTTAGGCACTTACGGTGGTCGCTTGGAACGCAGCCGGGACCTTTTGACAAAGATCGGTTTGGAATTGGGAGGTGTCAAGACGGCCATGATCAGCAGGTGGGTAGGTAGCTCCGTAAGTGCAGCCACAGTGATCCGAATGATTAAATCGCTCCCGATTGTCGATGGCATTATATGCTCCGGCGTTATCGGGGTCGACGACGGGGCTTTAAAAAGGGCCGAACCTATTGTACAATTCTAGTAGACCTACATCAGAATAGGGTTATCGACTTATGGGAAGGTCGGAGTTCCGAAGCGCTTGAAGCTTGGCTTAAACAACACCCGGAGGTACATACTGTGGCCAAGGATAGAGCATCGGCCTATGCATTAGGTACAGCGAAGTACCGGGTTTGCTCACCGTACAATATATTGCTGCGCATATGAACCTGTCGCCGAATTACCTGAGTGACCTGCTTCGGATTCACACCGGGCAGAATACACAGCAGCATATTCATGAAAAACTGATCGCCAAAGCCAAAGAAAAGCTCTCAACGACCAGTCTCTCGGTCAGCGAGATTGCCTGTGCCTTGGGCTTTGAGCACGCGCAATCCTTATAGCACCCTTTTCAAAAAGAAGACGAATTTATCGCCATTGGAATTTCGTCAGTCTTTTGCCTGATTACCTGCTCAAACGGGCCGACTGAATTTTTCCCTATTGCCGGAGTGATTGCCACCCTACTTTTGAGTATGGTCACATTCCAGCTACCTACCTGTTCCAACGCCGGTAACTTCATAGGTCACACCAATGACAATGCACCTTTTGCAACAACCCGAAAGACAGCCTAAAAGGAAGCACAATGGCACTAACGCGGAAATCCGACAGAGACCTCGACTGACATTGAGCATCATCCTTGACAGCGAGGATTACCCCAAAAAGTACTACAAAATAATTACTCGTCAAATAAATCGCTAGTATTCCAATACGTTAGTGATTCAATTCATATCAAAATTTAATATCGCACAAACTGCGAATTACAGAATTTTAAAATTTTGACTAATTGCCGTTTTTACCAAAATTATCGCATGATAAAAGGATATTAGCAATAACCATATAGCGCCTGGTCGGGGGCTGAAATGTCATTTTTCTTTTTGGTTAATTTATTGAGGTAAACGAAAACTACAAAGAATATGAGCGCTAAATTACTATGGTTATTGCAGCTGTTTTGCGTGGTCTGCACCGCGCAGGCACAGACCGTCCCGATCTCCGGCGTGGTTGTAGCAAAGGAGGATAATCTACCCATGCCGGGCGTTACCATCCGCGTTGCGGGCACTTCTGTGGGAACGCAAACGGGTGTAGACGGTAAATTTAAGATTGAGGTAGCCCCCAACGCGCGGCTGGTTGCATCATTTATCGGATACACGACCACCGAAGTACCGGTTACCTCTCAAATTTCCTATAAAATCGAGCTGGTAGCGGAGGCTAAGGCTTTACAGGAGCTGGTTGTGGTGGGTTACGGTGAGCAGAACAGGCGCACCGTGACAGGCGCTATCTCAACCGTTTCTGCAGAACAGATCAAGAACGTGCCAAGTCCGAGCCCCGACCAGCTGCTGCAGGGAAGAAGCCCGGGCGTACAGGTGAGCGCAGGTTCAGGTGAGCCGGGAACGAGTGTAATGGTGCGCGTTCGCGGGGCAACTTCGATCAATGCGAGCTCCGAGCCTTTGTATGTGATCGACGGCGTGCCGATCGTGTCGCAAAATCTTGCGAGAACTTCATTCGGACAGCCTACCAACCCGCTTGCTGACCTGAACCCTTCCGATATTGAATCAATGGAAATCCTGAAAGATGCTTCTGCAACAGCAATTTACGGGGCTCGGGCGGCCAATGGAGTGATCCTGATTACAACAAAAAGAGGGAAATCCGGTAAACCCAAAATATCCATTTCGTCTTACGCAGGCACTTCCAAAGCCTGGCGCAATCCCAATGAGCTGCGTGTGGACGGACCTACCTTTGAGCGGCTGCAAAATGAAGCCTCTGCCAACAACTGGATAGATACTTACGGTTCCATTACTGCACCAAACCCAGCAGGAGCCACTTACAAACCTCAATATGCGAATCCTGACGCGGCGGTGAATACAAACTGGCTGGACCCGATTATGCAAAGTGGCGCACTTTACAATATCGATGCGTCTATTTCTGGTGGGAACGAGCGCGTTAAGTACCTGGTCTCGGCAAATGCCTTCAATCAGGAAGGAATTATGAAGCCGACGAAATTCGACCGCAAGACATTCAGGGTTAACCTCGACTTCTCGGCTTCCGATGCGATTAAATTCGGTACAAGCATTTTTTACTCAAACAGCAAACGTAACCGAATTCAGAATGGAAACAACACTACTTCTGCATTAGCCAACGCATTCTTTTACCCCAGCAATGTACCCGTTTACAATGCCGACGGGACATACAACAGGCCGGTTTGGGAAAACCCGATCGCGATCGTCAACGAAATGGACTACCTGATGAATACCGACAGGATCATCGGAAACGTATTTGGGGACTGGGAAATCACAAGTGGCCTGGTATTCAGGACCAACTGGAGTATTGACAACAACTATATTTCAGAAAACAATTATTCAAACACCAACCTGATCGCCGGTGCGGCTGTCGGCGGTACTGCCACGAACAGCGTAGTGCGGGATTTCAACTGGATCAATGAAAACGTATTGACGTATCAGTTCAAGGTAGGAGGAAACCACAGCTTCAATTTGTTGCTGGGTAATACCTTGCAAAAGAATGTCAACAATGCAACCTCAGCCACCGGCAGTGGTTTTCCGAGCAACGAATTCAAGACAATCGCATCAGCGGCAGTAAAAAACTCCACTGCTGACCAGACCGCCTGGGGTATCGCCTCCTTTTTTGGCCGCGTCAATTATGATTTCCAGAAGAAATACCTTTTCACCGGCAACATCCGCTACGACGGATCTTCCCGTTTTGGTGCAAACAACAGGTGGGGAATGTTCCCCTCCGCATCTGTGGGCTGGGCGGTGTCCGAAGAAGAATTTTTGAAAGATGTAAAGGCGATTTCAGAACTGAAACTGAGAGCGAGCTATGGTGTTACGGGTAACCAGAGCGGTATCGGAAATTTTGCCTCACTGGGTTTATGGGGAGGACAAAGAGGCGGATTGCGCGGCGGCGGCGGGGTTACGCCCGGTTCTGGCGGAGCGGCGGCTTACGGAGATTATCCCGGTTTCAACTCCATTCAGCTGGCGAACCCCGACCTGAAATGGGAAACCACGGCGCAGTTTGACATCGGTATGGACCTACGTCTTTTTCAGGACAAGCTGAATGTAACCCTTGATTACTACAATAAGCAAACCAAAGATATGCTGTTGGAAGTACCTGTGCCGCGCTCGACCGGGTACAGCACCTTGATCCAGAATTATGGTGAAATGGAAAACAAAGGTTTTGAGCTGGGCATCAATGCATCGGCAGTTCAGGCCGACGATTTTACCTGGGATATTGCCTTCAATATTTCACGTAACAAAAACCTGGTTAAAAAACTGGCAGCGCCGATCAGCGCATTTACGAGGGACTATATCCGCATTGAGGAAGGTTACCCGCTGTTTTCATTCTACGTGCACGAACAGCTGGGCGTGGATGAGCAAACCGGCAATATCATCTGGAATACAGGGAATGACGAGGTATTTAATGTAAATACGGACCGGTTTATCCTGGATAAAAGCGCCTGGCCCGACTTCCAGGGCGGATTAACGAACACATTCAAGTACAACGCTTTTGATCTGATGGCGTTCTTTCAGTACAGCTACGGAAATTATGTGTTCAACTACAACCGCTTTTTCTTCGAACATGGCGGCGAGCGCACCACGGGTTACAGCTCACAGCAGCTCGACCGCTGGCAAAATCCCGGCGACAAGACGGACATTCCACGTATGTCGCACAGCAACTACGATACCAACTTCCGCCCGTCACGCCACGTGGAAGATGCTTCCTACCTGCGTCTGAAAAATGTTAGTATCGGTTTTACTGTGCCGAAATCTTTTAGTTCAAAAATTGGGATCAGCAGTGCCCGCATTTACGTGGCATCTCAAAACCTGCTCACTTTCACCAAGTACACCGGTCTTGATCCGGAAGTATCCGTAAGTCCCTCCGAAACCGTACAAGGTGTAGACCAGGGCGTTATGCCGCAGCCACGTGTGTTCATGGGCGGAATCAATTTAACCTTTTAATCAACGATACGATGAAAAAGATACTGATAGCATTATTTCTGGTCACGGGCGTTTCAGCATGCAATGTGCTCGACATTGAACCGCTTTCGCAGATCAGCAGCAGCCAGGCATTTTCCAGTCTAAACAGCGCGGAGGGTGCTGTGAATGGGATGTACAACAATTTACAAACGGTATACATGTGGCGCGTGCAGGTGATCAGTGACGTGGCCTCCGATATGTCGCAACAGGTGGATACCTGGGACGCGCTTATTTCGGCAGACGAGTTTAATCTCAGCGCCGATAACTCCGAGGTGGAAGACTTGTATACCTCGCTGTACCGCTGTGTGGACATTGCCAATTCGATCATCACCGGCGTACCGGAAATGGCCGTAGCTCAGACCAGCAAAGACGATTTAATGGGTCAGGCGCACTTTGTCCGGGGCCTAGCCTACTTCGATCTCGCCCGTTTTTTCGGCGGGATTCCCAACGTATACGGAACAGAGGGAGTGGTGATCAAGCTCACTCCGTCGGTAGGTATCACCGAAGCCGACTTCGCGCCGCGCAATACACTGCGTGAGACTTACGACCAGGTTGAAAAGGACCTGCTGGAAGCGCTTGCGAAGCTGCCAGAGACAAGAGCTTCCACAATCCTGAGCAAGGCAAAAGCCACCAAAGGTGCAGCCAGGGCGCTGCTGGCGAGGTATTATCTGTACAACCAGCAGTGGGATAAAGCGGAACAGTATGCTACGGAAGCCATTGCAAATCAGGCTTTGAGCACACCTTTTGAAACGATATTCAGATCCAGGAACACGGCCGAATCGCTTTTTGAACTTCAATTCAATGCCACTGACGGAGCAGGGTTGAGAAACTGGTATTTCCCATCCAGTCTGAGCGGAAGAGGCGGCACTGCGCTGCATGACGAAATGTACGCGGCCATCATCGCCGATCCGGCAGATGCCCGCGCCGCATTAACCGCTAAGAACACCACTGCCAATGTCTTTTACACCACCAAATGGAGCACCGCCCAGAACGCGGACAATGTACAGATACTACGCCTGGCCGAGCAATACCTGATCCGGGCAGAGGCACGGGCTGAATTGGGCAAGCCTGCCGGATCGGCGGAGGATTTGAATGCGGTACGGAAACGTGCAGATGTGGCGCCCAGTACTGCTGCAACCAAGGACGCATTGATCCCGGCAATCCTGCATGAACGCAAGCTGGAATTTGTGGGAGAAGGAATGCGCTGGTTTGATGTGATCCGCCGCGGGCTCGCGCTCACTGAGTTCGGAGCAGTGAAGAGATCAAAAGGAAGTTTGCCCTCGTACAGCATCAAAGTGGTGGGAAAGCAGGTGCTGCCTATTCCCTCGGCCGAGATACGTACCAACACCAATGTGGCGCAAAACGAAGTATACCGCTAATTCCAACCTTTTATCCTTAAATTAATTTCTGCCGTATGAAAAAAGTCTTAACCATTTGGATGCTCGCAACTTTCGCCGTCTCCTCCACTTGGGCACAAAACCGAACTATTAAGTTTGATACCGATGTAGTCACCAAAGATCAGGTTACGATCAAAGGCCAGAAGGTTTCTTATACCGCGACTGCTGGAAACCAGCCTGTTTGGGACGAAAACGGAAAAGCAATCGCCAGTTTGTTTTATGTGTATTACGAACGCACCGACGTAGCCGACCGCGGAACACGTCCGCTCGTGATCTCCTTCAACGGGGGCCCCGGCGCGGCTTCCTGCTGGATGCACCTGGGCTACACCGGCCCCAAGCGGCTGCTGATCGATGATGAAGGCTATCCGGTTCAACCTTACGGAATCCAGGACAACCCGAACTCTATTCTGGATGTGGCCGATATTGTGTACGTAGAGCCAGTTAACACGGGTTTTTCAAGAGCTGCAAATGATTCTATTCCAAAGTCCAAATTCTTTGGGGTCAATGCAGATATCAAATACCTGGCCGACTGGATCAACAATTTTGTTACGCGAAAAAATAAATGGAGCTCTGCTAAGTATCTGATTGGGGAAAGCTATGGAACGACAAGGGTCTCCGGACTGGCCCTGGAACTACAAAATTCTCATTGGATGTATTTGAATGGTGTGGTACTGGTATCACCGACCTCCCTGGGCATTGAACGGGGAGGGCCGGTAGCCGCCGCCAACCTGCTGCCTTACTACGCCGCAACTGCCTGGCACCACAAAGTGCTCGCACCGGATCTGCAAAACAAAGACCTGACGGACATGCTACCGGAAGTTGAAAAGTTCACCATCGATGAACTGATCCCGGCGATTACCAAAGGCGGGTTCCTGGAACCGGAAAAGAGAAAAGCAGTTGCCGCGAAAGTCGCCAAATACGCAGGTATTTCGGAAAAAGTTGTGCTGGAGCATAACCTGATGATCCCGACCGGATTTTTCTGGAAAGAACTGCTTCGTGATAAGGGTTACAACATCGGCAGGCTGGATTCGAGATACCTGGGAATAGACAGGGAAACCGCTGGGGAGAGACCTGATTATTCGGCCGAAAATACTTCCTGGCAGCATTCGTTCACGCCGGCTATCAACTACTACCTGCGTGAAGTGCTCCGCTACAAAACCGACCTGAAATATTTCGTAGCCGGACAAACGAGGCCCTGGGACAGAGAGGGTACCAACATGGACAAAACAGGCGAAAACCTGCGCCAGGCAGTGGCACAGAACCCGTACCTGCATGTGATGGTGCAATCGGGCTACTACGATGGGGCTTGCGACTACTTCAATGCGAAATTCAATATGTGGCAAATGGACAAGAGCGGGAAGTTGCAGGACCGGTTCAGCTGGAAGGGTTACCGAAGCGGGCACATGATGTACCTGAGAAGCGAAGATCTGGTCACCTCCAACGAGGATGTCCGGGAGTTCATCAAAAAGACAACCCCGAAAGCGGAACAGGCTGCCAAGTATTAGTCGGGGCCCCTCCTATCTCCATTCAATCTGTCATTCATTTTTACAAAACATACCATGAAGCAAATATTCGTACTTGCTGTACTTGCCCTAACCACCGTTTCCCCACTGGCCGCACAAAGGCTGACGGCTCCCGCTCCGAAGCCTGAAACCAAACAGGAGGATAAGCCCAAAACCGACGCAAAAGCCAAGGAAGAACCGCCGATTTCTCCATTGCCAAAACCGGTCAAGCTCCTGCTCGACTCGGCTATCACGCTCAATCAGTCCGTTTCAATAAAAGGCGTGAAGGTACCGTACAACGTGACGGTAGGAACTCAGCCTGTATGGGACGAAGCCGGAAAAGCGATAGGCGGCGTGTTTTACACGTATTATGAAAGGTCAGACATCAAAGACCGGGCTACCAGACCCCTCGTCATTTCATTCAATGGCGGGCCGGGCACTGCTTCGGTGTGGATGCACCTGGCATACACTGGACCAAAATTGCTGAGTATTGACAGCGAAGGTTATCCCGTACAGCCTTATACGGTAAAGGAAAACCCGAATTCCATTCTCGATATTGCCGACATCGTTTACATTGACCCGATCAATACCGGTTACTCGCGCACGGTAGATAAAAATGTACCAAAATCTAAATTCTTCGGCACCAATGCCGATATAAAGTACCTGGCCGACTGGCTGAATACATTCGTGAGCCGCAGAAACCGATGGCTTTCGCCCAAGTACCTGATCGGTGAAAGTTATGGTACCAACCGGGTGTCAGGACTGGCGCTGGAACTGCAGAATGCCAACTGGATGTATCTCAATGGCGTAATACTCGTTTCCCCAACCAACCTGGGTATTGACCGGAAAGGTCCGGTTGGCAGCGCAAACATGCTCCCCTACTACGCGGCCACGGCCTGGCACCACAAGGTACTTCCGTCTGATCTACAACAAAAAGACCTTGTTCAGATGCTGCCCGAAGTAGAACAGTTTACAACATTCGAATTGATCCCGGCCCTGGCAATGGGCGGCACGCTTGATCCTGCCAAAAGAAAAGAGATCGCCGGGAAAATTGCCCGGTATTCAGGGTTGTCCGAAAAGGTGGTACTCGAACATAACCTTATCATTCCTGTGCAGTTTTTCTGGAAAGAATTGCTGCGCGACAAAGGTCGTACAGTGGGCCGCCTCGATTCCCGCTACCTGGGCATTGACAGTGAGGATGCCGGCGAAAAGCCCGATTATGCACCGGAACTGACTTCCTGGCTGCATTCATTTACGCCACCGATCAACTACTATTTCCGCGAAGTGCTCAATTACAAAACTGACCTGAAATACTACATGTTCGGGCCGGTGCATCCTTGGTCGAGAACTGGCGATGATACCGACAAAACCGGTGAGAACCTGCGCCAGGCAATGGCCCAGAATCCCTACCTGCATTTGCTTGTACAATCGGGCTACTACGATGGTGCCTGCGATTACTTCAATGCACAAAACAATATGTGGCAAATGGACCCGAGCGGAAAACTGAAATCGAGAATGGACTGGAAAGGATACCGGAGCGGACACATGATGTACCTGCGCCAGGAAGACCTGGTATCTGCCAATAACGACCTCCGCGATTTCATTAAGAAAGCAACGCCAAAACGCGGGCAGCCTGCCAAATACTAACATCAATTATCGCCAAAGAGCCCACACAGACAGCGGGCTTCTTTGGTTTTAAACAACTTAACCCCATTGCTATGATGCGTTTTTTAACAAAATGGAGTTTGGCAATCGTTGCCGCTGCAATGCAATTGAATACATTCGGACAGGCTACTATGAAAGCCCCGGAAGTGAAGGAAGGCGACGGACCACACGGCCAGCTGATCGTCCGCGGCGCCACATTGATCAACAGTACCCTCGCCCCTCCGCTGGGGCCCGTCGATATTGTAGTCGAGAAAAACAGGATTGTGGGCATCACGACCGTTGGTGTGGTGGGGCAACCGATTGACGCCAAGCGACGACCCGTATTGAAGCCAGGCGGTAAAGAATTACAGGCAGAGGGAATGTACCTGATGCCCGGGTTTATTGATACCCACGCGCATATCGGGGGCGGCAGTAAAAACGCGCATGCGGAGTATGTTTTCAAACTCTGGATGGCGCACGGGGTAACTACGATCGCCGAGCCGGGCAGCATGAACGGTCGGGAATGGACTTTGGAAGAAAAAGACAAGAGTGCAAAAAATCTGATCACAGCGCCGCGGATCAAGGCTTATTCCCGCTTCGGACTGGGGAGTACAACTCCCATCTCAACGCCTGAGCAAGCCCGGGCCTGGGTGCAGGCCAATGCAAAGGCGGGATCAGACGGTATCAAATTCTTCGGTGCCGCCCCTGAAATTATGAAAGCGGCGATTGAAGAGAACAAAAAGCTGGGACTGCGCTCCATGATGCACCACTCGCAAACCGACGTGGGCAGATGGAATGCATTGAACAGCGCACGCGCCGGCCTTAATTCCATGGAACACTGGTACGGACTGCCCGAGGCACTTTTTGCAGACAGGTCCGTCCAGAACTATTCGCTCGACTACAACTACACCGACGAACAAGACCGCTTTGGCGAAGCGGGTACGCTCTGGAAGCAGGCAGCCCCGCCATTTTCCGAAAAGTGGAATTCGGTAATGAACGAGATGATCGCATTGAATTTTACGCTATCCCCCACCCTCAATATCTATGAAGCCAACCGCGACCTGATGCGGGCTAGAAGAGCGGAGTGGCACGACGAGTACACGATGCCTCAGCTCTGGCGATTTTATGAACCCAGCTGGAATTCACACGGATCGTACTGGCATTCGTGGGGAACGGAGCAGGAAATTCAGTGGAAAGAAAACTACCGTTTATGGATGATGTTTTTGAACGAATATAAAAATCGCGGGGGTAGGGTTACTACCGGCACAGACTCGGGCTTTATCTATGAGCTTTTCGGATTCTCGTTTATCCGCGAACTTGAATTGCTCCGTGAAGCCGGCTTTCACCCGCTCGAAGTTATCAAGGCAGCTACGCTCAATGGCGCAGAATCGCTTGGGATCGATCAGGACTTGGGGAGCGTAGAGGTAGGCAAGCTCGCGGACTTTGTGTTGGTAGAAGAAAATCCGCTTCAAAACTTCCAGGCGCTTTATGGTACCGGCGCCATCAGGCTGATGCCCGACAACAAGGTGACACGAGTGGGAGGCGTGCGTTACACGATCAAAGACGGCATTGTTTACGACGCCAAAAAGCTGTTGGCCGATGTCAAGAAAATGGTAGACGATGAAAAGGCAAAAACGGGTATGAAGATCGTTCAGCCAGGAAGGTAAAAAGGGGTTGTGTAAGCAACCTCTTTTTACCCTACCGCTATCCGATATACGCAATACGTTAGTCAAGCGAATTTTCTTCGGAATTCCCTTTTATAGTCACTTGGCGACATGCCGGTTGTTTTCTTAAAAACACGGTTGAAATTAATTGCGCTGTTAAATCCCGTTTTATAGGCGATCGTTGAAATGCCGTCGTAATTGCCACTGATAATCTTCTTGCAAGCCTCATTGATCCTGACTTCATTCAGGAAGTTGTTGTAAGTCTTACGTGTACGCTGCTTGAAATACTTACAGAATGCATGCGGCGTGATATGCGCGATTGCCGCTATTTTGTTCAAAGTTATGTTTTCTGCGTAATTCTCCAATGTATACTGGAAAATGTCATTCATTCTGTTCCCCTCAGATTCGGAAACGGGATAATCGTAAAAGCCGGTCGACATTGATTTCCAGCTGTTCACCTGCATGGAAAAATATTGAAACAACTCAAACAGCGAGAGTAGCCTTTCCAAATTGCTCTGCCCGGTAAGCGCCCTGATTACTCCTGCAACCTGCGCCGCATGCTCTTCCGGCAGCTGTAAGCCGGTGTTACACGAGCCTATGAACTTTTTAATGGAACTGAATTCGGCTAGCTGAAAAAAAGCCTCAGGAATGCGTTCCAGATCAAAAAAGATGTGGATCGCATGGGCACTGTCTTTCTCCATTGCCGCAAAAAAGGAAGGGTCGGATTTGAAAATGTGCGGCTGATTGGCAGCAATTACATATACGTCGCCCGACTTGAAGGCTTGTGAATAATTGCCGACGACCAATGTACCTTCACCCTTGATAATAAGCGTGACCTGCAGTTCCTTATGCCGGTGAAGGAAATTGTAAAAGTGAGGCAGCAGGTCTTCTTCTACCACTACTGCGTCTTCCTTGGGAACAGGCGGAGTAAATTGAAGTACTTTCATAAACTTTCATTGAATGGCTTACAAACATTAAGAATTTAGGTACGAGGAATATTAAAATTTTAATATCAGTATTTCATGAAAATTTTGATTTGTAACGGGCATGATGCCTTTAAACAGAACTGTGCGGCGAATCTGTTTATTTAAGGGTATTGATGTGTGTTTACAACCTTAATCAATATTATCATTTTTCTACGAAGAACCTACCGGGAGATTAATATATGTTTAGTATTAGCGAAAAATTATTAAATATTATCCAGGGCCGTTCTGGGCTGCCGCTAGAGTGTGAACAGGCCGCGGCGCTTCATTTCGCGGCGCAATAGCTGCACTTCTCTGCGGGTTTGTCCGGCGACCGAGCTATTCTCCTGCGCCCTTCGCAATAGATAGGGAATAACATCGCTAACCGATCCGTAGGGCAGGTATTTACTGGTACTATACCCTTTTTTTGCCAGGCCAAAAGTGATATTATCGCTCATGCCATAGAGCTGTGAAAAGAACACTTTTCCATTATCGGCAGGCAGATTTTTCTCACTAAGCCTTATTGTTGGATGCAAGCTACTGAACTCATTGTGCGTCGCCACGATCATGGAGATCTCGTCCAGGTAATCGAGACAATAATCAAGTGCTTCGTTGTAATCGCGGTCAGTTGCAGCTTTGTCCGGCTGAATGGGTGAGCGTTCATTGCGGCTTGCAGCTCGGGCTGCTTCTTTCTCCATATAAGCGCCTCGTACGAGCTTCACACCAAGCCGGAAGCCGAGGCTGCCCGCTGCTGCGTGACTTGTTTTAAGAAATGCCAGCCTGTCGTGCCTGTAAAGCTGAATCGTATTGAACACGGTTACGCGTTTTTGATTGTACCTCTGCATGGCGTGCATGGCAACGTAGTCGATCGTATTCTGTATCCAGGATTCTTCCGCATCGATCAGCACTCCTACCTGTTTGTTCATGGCCACTTCACAGATCTGGAAGATCCGGTCGGTGGTATTTAACCATTCCACTTGTTCGGCTTCGCTCAGCAGGTTTGTATCCAGTGAAACGCCCGTTACATTCACCCTGAAACATGGATTGAGCTTTTCGAGCAGTCCGAAGCTTGCCAGGGCGGTAACTTTCAAACTTACAAATGGAACATTGCCCCGTGAAGAAGCATAGCCGATTGCCTTGATGAATTCGCGTTTTGTAAGGTCGAAGTTGGCTTCACCTGTTTTTGCCTCAGCCCCGTAGTCGAGGATTACATCTACTTTGTAGGCGGCGAGCTTGTCGGCAACCAGACCTATTTTTTCCAGCGTTTCACCTCCTACGAACTGGTTGTAAAGCGTGCTTTTCAATAATGCATTGACCGGCAATTTCCATTTGATCGCATTCAGGATAGCCCCGGTTCCTACTAACACCAGCCGGTTAAAACCCATTGCCCTGAACATCCAGAAAGCCTTTCGTAACTCATTGTCGGACTTGTAAGCAAATCCAGGCTCTGAGTCTTCAAACATATTTCCCATCGTGTTCATCTGCTTTTTCCTTCAAAAATAAACGACAGATTTTCAGATTTTCTGCAATGCCAATTTCGGATTAGAGATGGATAATTTGCGATTAAAGCTGATTTGGGCGCCTGCTTTACCTTTGATTTTTATAGAACTATTTCAATGCGCATCTTCCCGATTCCACTATTCAGCAGGCGCATTGTTCAACAAAAAACCAAACAGCACAACAACAAATATGGCAAACGGATTCTTCGGCGCTCCCGCACTTCAAAACGAACCTGTACTCAATTATGCTCCCGGCAGCATTGAAAGGGCAAAACTGACTGAGGCAATCAAATCGGCAAAGTCAACGGAAGCAGACATTCCACTGTACATCGGAGATAAGGAGATCAAGACAGACCAAAAAGTGGCGATACGTCCTCCGCACGAGACTGCGCACATTCTTGGATATTACCATGAAGGCGACGAAAGTCACGTAACACTCGCCATTGAAGCGGCATTGGCTGCAAGGGAGGCCTGGGAAGCTACACCCTGGGAAAGCCGCGCAGCTATTTTCCTAAAAGCCGCAGACCTCATTGCAGGTCCTTACCGATATAAGATCAATGCGTCAACGATGCTGGGACAATCCAAAAACGCCTATCAGGCAGAAATTGATTCAGCCTGCGAACTGATCGACTTTTTGCGGTTCAATGTCAAATTCATGACAGAGATCTACGAAATGCAGCCAATTTCGGGAAAAGGTGTCTGGAACCGGACTGACTACCGTTCACTCGAAGGTTTTGTATATGCACTTACCCCGTTCAATTTCACTGCAATTGCTGGTAACCTGCCGGCTTCCGCGGCTATGATGGGGAATGTGGTGGTTTGGAAACCTTCCGAAAATCAGGTGTATTCAGCAGCGTTGATCATGGAGGTTTTTCGACAAGCGGGGCTGCCCGGCGGGGTGATCAACCTCATCAATGCGGACGGACCGAAGGCGGGCGCAGTGATCTTTGACCATCCCGATTTTGCAGGAATTCATTTTACAGGATCAACCGGCGTTTTTCAGACTATTTGGAATCACATTGGCGCAAATATCAAAAAATACAAGAGCTATCCGCGGATCGTAGGTGAGACCGGCGGAAAGGATTTTGTACTCGTACACGAGAGCGCCGACGTCGGGGTTGTAGCCACCGCCCTAATCCGCGGCGCATTTGAATACCAGGGCCAGAAATGTTCCGCCGCTTCACGCGCCTATATTCCGACGGCGCTTTGGCCGGCCGTTAAAGGGCGGATATTGAGTGACCTCAAAACAATCAGGACCGGTAGCGTGGAGGATTTTGGTAATTTCATCAACGCAGTCATTTCGGAGAAAGCCTTCGACAGGATCGTAGCGTACATTGAACAGGCCAGGAAAGATCCCGAAGTACAGATTATCGCGGGAGGCACCTACGACAAATCGGCAGGCTATTTTATCGATCCATCCGTCTTGGAGGTAAGCGATCCCAACTATGTGACCATGCAAGAAGAGATTTTTGGCCCGGTACTCTCCGTTTTCGTGTATGATGATTACGAAAAGATCTTGGATATAATTAATGAGACTTCGATTTACGCTTTGACCGGGTCGGTGATCTCCACGAGCCGCGAAGCAATTGAGAAAGCTTCCGCGCGGCTCCGGCATGCGGCGGGCAATTTTTATATCAATGACAAACCTACCGGCGCAGTTGTAGGCCAGCAGCCCTTCGGCGGGGCAAGGGGCTCGGGGACCAATGACAAAGCGGGCTCTATTTTGAACCTGCTTCGCTGGGTCTCTGCAAGAACGATTAAGGAGACTTTTGACCCTCCGAAAACTTATGAATACCCGTTCTTGCAAAAGGATTAATCCTACCATCCCACAAACAAAAAACACATTTACAGATTGATGGTCAATGCTGTAAATGTGTTTTAAGTCAGAAGGCTGACCTTTGTTTGCTGTAATGTTGAAATACTCCCCTTTCACTGGACAGCGAACGGATGAAATTAAGTGACAAAACATAAGCATTTGTTATCCCAGTTATTGCTTTATAAAAATGCTTGACACTTTGGGTTCCTAAAAGCTCGATTAGCCTTATGGTATAGAAATTTTCTTGGTGAAATACTTTACCGGGTTTCCAGGATCGCTTGGATTGCACTGTCCCCGGGGCGTTGAGCTGGTCTTAACTTCGCCCCATACGCTGTAACACATTGACATACAACAGATCGCTACTTTCTTCCGGGGTTTGGGCGTCGGTAAAAATCGTCAGATCGGAACTAAATGACGCTTCGAAATCGGCGGTTACGCCTGTAAAATTGGATATTCCTTCGGCCCTGGCCTTCTTGTAAAGTCCTTTAACATCGCGCTTTTCGCAAACTTCCAGGGGGCACTTGATAAAAACTTCAAAATAGCCTTCGCCTATGATAGTGCGCGCAAGGTCGCGGTGCTCTTGCAGCGGCGTGATAAAGGAACAGATTGTAACAATACGGTTGCCGGCCAAAACCTTGGCAATCTCGGCAGCCCGTCGAACGTTTTCAGTCCGATCGGCGGTGGAAAACGAAAGGTCCTGGTTGATCCCTGCACGCAGTTCATCCCCATCGAGCACCGCAGAGAAAACGCCGTCGGCTGCCAGCCTCTCTTTCAGTAAAATCGCAATCGTACTCTTCCCTGCCCCTGACAAACCCAATAGCCAGACAACCATTCCTTTTCGGCCTAAAATGTTCCTTTCAATATTCATTTTCTGCGTTTATCAATGCTGGCGGCGCTTCCCTACTCCACGACACATAAAAAACTCCCGTTCAGCAGTGAAATCTTATTGTATAAAAACGGCTCGCCGCCGGGCTGCGTTACTTTTGCCCCGCTGTATTGCGCAATAGCCTGTCCAGCGGCGGTGCCCCATTCCATGGTAGGACCGTGGCGGTAGTATATCTGCGCCTTTCCTTCCGCTATCATGCAGAATTTCAGTGAGCTCCCTACTGAAATGGATGATACGACCGGGTAATTAGCGAGCACCCTGGTATCTTCTTCCGAAGCGTGAGAGCGGCTTCCCACCGATATCCAATAATCGTCCAGTTTACAAACCTGTAATGCCGTAACAGCTCCGCCGGTTTTTTCCAGCTCCCGAAACTTTCGCCGGCATAGTACAACACATTTTGGACTGGAATAAAAATAACTCCCAGAACCGGCGTATCAATGTGAATAAGCGCAATATTGACGGTGAATTCCCCATTTCTTTTGATAAATTCCTTGATACCATCGAGCGGGTCAACGCACCAAAAGTATTCCCAGTCTTTCCGCTCTTCGTACGGAATATCCTTGCCTTCTTCTGATATGATCGGGATGTTCGGATGTGCTTCTTTTAGTGCATTTACAAATGATGTGGTGCGAAATGCCGTCTGCGACAGTCAACGGAGAATTATCGGTTTTGAGGGTTGTCTCAAAATCCGCTTCGGGATCGTTATAAACTTTGAGGATACCTTCTCCCGCCGCCAGGGCAATCGCATTTATTTTCTCTATATCAATTTTCATACGTTAATCCGCCAGGAAATCGTCATTGGGTTCGTTAAAGGGCGTGAATTTAACCCAATCTACAAACATCTCCATGGAATCGAAATTGGGCGCTTTGTAAGTTCCGCTGTCATTCCCTGCCCACCACGCAAACCAGTTACCGATATTGATGTGGCAAGCAATGTAGGGGACCTTCGTCGTGCTGGTCCGCATGAGTTGATTATCAATATAATACTCCACGCGCGCCTCCTGCCCATTGCCACCGGTATGCCAGTCCCAGCGGTACACATGAAATTTCTGATCATTCAGTCCGGTTGGGTAAGGCACACTCTTGCTCTCATATTCGCCCGACTTCTCTCCGATCCAATTGGTATAGATCGGATTGGAAAGATTGGCGCCTTTTATCTCGATATCGATCTCGTGGTTAAGCGTAATTCTTCCATTGGTGGAGATATTGCCCGCCGCAACCGCCTTTTGCCAGGCAGCCGCATCCGTGGCCTGGGTTATTTCCTTGTACCAGAAACTCCATGCCGCCGCTAACACGCCCATATCAGGAGCCTGAAGAGTCCGCATTTTAAACTCGTAACGACCGGAAGCAAACCGCTGAACCGAGGTTAAAACCCCGCCCAGCCGCTTGGCGTGCCCCTGTGGCCCGCGCAATGTGCCGGTATATTGGTCGCCCAACGCCCGCATCACGGCGTGGCCCGCCTTTACATATACATTTTCAGGAATAACCCCGCCGTGCTGGTAAGCCACATTGGCCGATTGTCCCCAAATCCGGTTCATTTTACCCCATTTGGCAGGATCGAGTTCAGTTTCAAATTTGTCGTAAAAAGTACCAGGTACACTCAGGTCACCAATATCAGGATCGCCGTCGAGCTCTTCTTCAACGGGCTTCGGTTCCGGCTCCGGCGTACCCTGCCCGTCCGACTTACAACTCCCAAGCGCAAACAAGGCAAGGGTCAATACAATCAGATGTTTATTTTTCATACAAAAACTCACTAATTCACTAATTTAAAATCAAACCCCTCCGCCTCCTCCAGCCGATAAGGGTCCCCTCCTACCTGTATCTTCCACAGGATCTTGCCTTTCAGGTCGGTTACCAAGAATACCCGGGGATCAGTGATGCAGTAAATCACCTTGTCGTTGCCGAAGAGTTGGGCATTGCCTTTGGCGGTGCTGTAAAACTCTTTGGCGAGCGGGATATCCAGCTCTTTTTTCGCTTTTTTTCCCGACACATTCAGTTTGAAGGACAGTGCGCGGGTAATGCCCTTTTTCACCCCGTTATCGAGGGTCATGAGCTCGCCTCGCGCGTTGATGTGTGCATAGTGCTGGGCGCTGAAAAGCTCGTTTTCGGCGAGGGTAAAATCTCCTTTTTCGCCAAGCTTCCACAAAACGTCGCCCGTTTTGTAGTCCACTTTCCATACCTGGTTCAGGTCGCGGAAAGAAATCAGAAAGTTGCCGTCTTCTTCTCTGAAAAGCGAATTGGCATGCACCCAATCCTTTTTGCTTTTCATGATGTTCGGGTCCGAAAGCGGGTCGAGATGATCGAGCATGCTCCATTCCCATATCTTTTTCCCCTGCCGGGTAAAAATCACGATACCATCCCCCTTCACCGTATCCTGCCTCGTGCCGCCGACGCTGCTCAGATCGAACACTTTCTTGTCAAAAGTAAGCGCGTAAATGTTGCCGACTTTGTCGGTACGAACTTCGTGGTGGACCATTTTATCCATATCACCCTTTCCCGTTTGCAAATGGGTGAGCACCTTTCCAGTCAGGTCGAGCTCCACAATTTCATCCCCGCCCGACGACGGCACCTTTTCTGCTCCCACAATGCACATCACCGTTTTCTCCGGTGTCCAATGCGATACTTTTACACCTTTTCGAAAGGGTTCGTACCAAACGATCTCGCCTTTGTGGTCGATGATCACCGCTGAGCCCGGCTCTGTCAGGATCTGGGTCAGAAAGTATCTCCCTTCTATTTCTCTGGCAAAGCTGCTATCGAGGTGTTCGAGGGTAAAATAGGGTGTAGCCTGGTAAATCGACTTGGTTTCCAGGGGGTAGTTCTTGCTATGCGTTTTCTGTGAAGCGGTGGAAGCCACAACCTGAAAAGCGTAGTCGGTATGCCCCTTTGTATTGACGATCCAGAGCTCGTGCCTGTGGGAATTTTCAGAGACTTTCGAATAAAGGGTATCGCCTCCTCTTTTCGCCCAATATTTCAAATAAGCGTCGCTATCACGGTTTGTGGTCACTTCCACTTTGAAACGCAACCGGTTTTCGGGCACGTGCGACAGACCGATGTGATCAATCCGAATGGGTGCAACGGCATCTTTTATCCCTTCAAACTGCCAAAGGACGCTCGCCGCAGCCACCAGCAGCAACCCAAAAACCAGCAACTTTTTCAATCCCGACATACGTGCTTTTTACTGTCTTACCCTACCCGCGTTGATGCTAGCATCCAGCGAAGTGTTGCTTTGAATTTCGTTTTGAGGATAAGGGAATTTTGTGTAGTCCACGGATTCCGAGTAGGTCGATGCATTACGCAATCTCGGCACTACTTTCTCCTTGAATTTGGCGAGCGGCGTCGCTCCGCTGGTCGCGCTTTTGCCCCAGCGGATCAGGTCGTCGCGTCTTCTTCCTTCCATAAAAAATTCCTTTGCACGCTCATCGAAGATCAGATCGCGCAGGAGCGTCTTGGTATCATATGCCGCCAGCGTGATGGCAGGCAGGCCCGAACGGGTGCGGATCTGGTTCACGAGTTCGATGCTTTCTGCATTGGGCCCGTTCAATTCATTCAATGCTTCCGCACGCATCATCAGCACGTCAGCATAACGCAGGATTGTCACATTATTGAAACCCGCGTAATTATAGTTGTTCACGTGCGGGTATTTCAGGTTGTAGATAAAGGTCGCCGCCACGGTATCCGGCGCAGCGCCACCGAGGCCGCCATATTCTTTGGGTACGCTCACTACCTGGCCATAAAGTGTACTGAAAATACCCGTCAGCAGGTTTCTGCGCGCATCTGCTTTGTCGAAAACCTTATAAAAATCAAGATGGATCGGGAAGTTGCCCCAGCCGCGGTTGTAGTCCCAAGGCACCGAATTGATCCCCATGCTATTGCTGTTGACCCCGTAAGAACCTGCTTCATTTGAAGATTTCAATACAAAAATGAATTCATTGTCAGATCGGTTCGCTGTGTTAAAAAGAGAAGCCAGACCGCCCTCCGCAGTAGTACGCAAATCGTAGTTTTTTCCAATCACTTCCGCAGCCTTATCTGCTGCCTTCTGCCACTCGCCGCGACGCATGTACAAGCGGGTCAGCAATGCTTTGGCTGCACCGCTGGTTGCACGGGCTACTTCCGCCGGCGGGTACGATTGCGGCAGGTTTTGCTCGGCAAAAGTAAGGTCGGCGATCATCGCATCTTCAATTGCGGCCTGAGAACTAAGCTGGGGATTTTCATCCGCCTCGGTAAATTCCGAGGAAGATTTCAGGAGCAAAGGCACATCGCCCCAAAGCGCAGTAGCATCATAATAGCCCAATGCACGCAGAAAACGCACCTCACCGAGGTTCTGGTTTTTCAGGGCATCTGTTGAAGAATTGCCCACAAAATCCACATTGCCGATCAGGTGTTCGGCCTCGTTGGTGCGGGAGATTAATTTGAAAATACTAATCCACACATCGTTCAGCGTCGAGTTCGATGCATCATACGTCAGCTGATCGATCTGGCCCCCCTGACGCGCGGTCAGGGTAGTCGTCACGATATCGGCGGGGTATTCATAAAGCCAGTACAAGTGCCCGGCGTAGTAGCCGAAGCCTCCGTTATCTTTCAATGCAGCATAGGCGCCGCGCACCGCCTGTTCGGCGTGCTCGGGCTTGGTCAGGACGTTTTCATCATAAACAGAAAACGTTTCCTCTTTCAGTCCGTTCTCACACGACATCACCACCGAAAGGCACAGCAACAGCGTAACAGCACCTATTTGATATATATTTTTCATTGTCGTAAATACATTTTATTTCGATTGATCAAAAAGTAATTTTTCCCCCCAGCAGGAACATCCGGTTTACGGGATACGCATTGAAGTCAATCCCCCGCGCCACGTTGCGGTTCTGCTGCGAGTTGTCGACCAGGTTTCCAATCTCCGGATCTACACCCGAATAGTTGGTGAACGTCAGCAAGTTCTGTGCATTAATATATATATCAAAAGCGTGGATACCAATCGATTTCAGGAACGATGAAGGAAGGCTGTAATTCAGCGTCACGTTTTTCAATCTCAAAAAGTCAGAGCTTTCCACGAAGCGCGAGTTCACGAAGCCACCGTGCGTGTTACCGTAAAAGCTGCGGGCCGGAATAGTACCGTTCGGATTCTCGGGTGACCAGGTATCAGTGAGCACCTCGTTCAGCACGTTACCTTGTGTGAGCGGGTTCAGCAAATCCACTTTCTGTACGTTCACAAGCTTGCCGCCGGTTTGTCCCTGCAATACCACATCGAGCGTGAAGTTTTTATAGGTAAAGTTGTTGGTAAAACCCAAATTCACCTTCGGTACGCCGGTACCCAGTACCATTCTGTCGTCTGCATTCAAAATGCCGTCCCCGTTCAGATCCTTAAATTTCGGATCACCCACTTCTGCATTGGGGTGCGTGGTTTCGAGAACAGGGTCGCCTTCCTGAATAATGCCGTCGTATACATACGCATATACGGCGCCGATCGGCTCACCTACCCGGATAATGAACGGAGTTTCGAAATTGGCGGCGCCGTCTGGTTTGAAGCTGCCTACATAAATGTCGGAGTTGTTGGCCCCCAGCGATTTCACGCGGTTTTTGTTGTAAGCATAAGAGATCGTACTGTTCCATTTGAAATCTTTGCCCGCAATATTTACAGTTTGCAAGCCAAGCTCGAATCCTTTGTTTTCCACTTTACCGGTATTTCCGAAACGTGTTTCAAAACCGGTTGAAGGCGCAATGCTGCGGTCGAGGAGCAAATCGTTGGTTTGTTTGTTATAATAATCCGCTTCGAGGATCACGCGGTTTTTGAATAAACCTACATCAATACCAAAATCCCAGGCTGCCGTTTCTTCCCATTTCAGGTCCGGGTTTGAAAGCCGCGTAACTGCAATACCGCTCACCGAAGTTACGCCGTCGAAAGTATAGCGGGTCGAATTATTGGCCGCAAAAGTAGCAAGCGAAATACCCGAGCTGATGCGGTCGTTACCGGTGATACCATAGCTCAACCGTGCCTTACCCGAAGAAATCACGCCAAGGTTTTTGAAAAAATCTTCTTCACTGAACTTCCATGCAAATGCTGCCGAAGGAAAATAGCCCAGCTTATTGTTTTCTCCAAAAACCGACGAACCATCTACGCGATAAGTGGCCGTAAGGAGATATTTGTTGTTAAAATCATAATCAACGCGACCAAACCAGCTTTTACGCTTGATCACATTCTTGCCTGAATAGGCGGTGAAATTCTGCGCAGTTCCCAAATTATCATAACCCAGGTCGTCGGAGCTGAAATTGGTCGCCGTCACGCCATTTTCCATGTACGTATAATTTTGGCTGTTATAACCTGCGAGCAAAGTCAATGCATGTTCTCCAACTTTAAAATTGTAAGTCGCTGTCGGGTTCACGATCAGGTCGCGCTCGCTGGTTTCGGTAATCGTCGCTAAACCTTTCGTTGCGATTGCATTGGGTACCGTTGATGGCGCGAAGTAGCGGTATTTTCCGCTCGTAAGGTCAGCACCGAAGTCCCCCTGCAAAACCAGCCCTTTCAGGATTTCGTATTTTAGTGAGAAATAGCCGTTTGTCCGGAAGGAAACATTTTCCCGGTTTTCAGCCTCTACAAAGTGTAGCGGGTTACGCGCGTCCCTTTGCGGCGGCATGCTCGGGTCAAATGTGGAAGCCGGGTTGGCACGGAGTACCTGTTTCAAAAACCCATTAATCGTCGATGGTGCAAGCGGGAGGTCGTTTTGAATACCATAATTCCCGAATACACGGGTGGAAACAGAGAATTTGTCGTTGACTTTATGGTCCACATTCACACGGCCACCGACCCGGCGATATTTGGAATGCACAATGATACCCTCCTGGCTGAGGTAGTCGAAGCTGGAAAATACGGACGTTTTATTGGTACCGCCAGTGAAGTTGATGCTGTGGTTCTGCACGTTTGCAGTACGGAAAAGCTCGTCCTGCCAGTCGGTACCAAGGATACCCCGTTGCAATGAATCCAGCCGGGATGGACTGTAAGGTGCCAGCTCGCCGGTTAATCCCGACAGCCTGTTGAGGCGCAATGCGTGATCATAAGGGCCGACGAGATCAAATTTATCGACCACTTTCTGTACCCCGAAATAGCTGTGCAGCGAAATACTGCTCTCCTTGTTGATCCCGTTTTTTGTAGTTACCAGGATTACCCCGTTCGCACCGCGTGCACCATAAATCGCGGTTGAGGCCGCATCTTTCAGGATGGTTACCGAGGCAATATCTTCCGGACTTAATGTATAACCCACCGCGGCATTCACCGGGAAGCCGTCGATTACATAAAGCGGCTCGCTATCGGCGTTCAAAGAGTTGGTACCACGGATACGGATTGACAGTGCCGCTCCGGGCGTACCGTTGTTCTGGCTTACCTGCACACCAGCCGCCCGGCCCTGCAACAGGTTCGCCATCGATAGCGATGCTTTATTCAGATCTTCGGAATTGAGCGTTACCGCCGAACCCGTGAAATTGCTTTTATTTTTGCTTCCATATCCTACAACCATTACTTCGTCGAGCGAAGCAATGTCGGCCTCGAGGGTGATATCTACTTTGGATTTTCCACTGACCGGCACTTCTAAGGGTACGTAACCGATCATGCGTACGACCAGGATTGCATTGTCTTCAACAAGCAAACTAAATTTACCGCCTGCATCGGTGCTGCTTCCGTTTTGCGTATCCTTTTCCTGGATAGACGCGCCCGGTAACAGCTCGCCTTCTTTGGAAGTAACGGTGCCGGTAACGGTGATTTTTTCAACTGCTTTTAGCGTCCGGCCTTCGGGCACACGTGCAAAAACCGGCGACAGGCTACCTGGCAAAAGCGCAGCGACGATTAAAAAGCATTTAAAATTCCTCGTAAATGGTAAGTTCATTTATTAGTAGAATTATGGGTTAAAGGGTTTAGGAAAAGCCCCAGAATTGAGTGGAGGTGTGGCACCTGAATTGGTTTGATAAAAGTATCCGATGGGCAATTCATCGCTGTTCCAATAGTCCTGATTTCTGGTAAATCCGTCCGCAAAACTCATTTTCTCCGCCCCAAAACGAATATTTCTACTATTATTCCTGTAAATACAGACTTATAATTCACGAAAATTGTAAATTCAAGAATTAAAGACTGGAAAGTGACGCGATTAGAAAATTACATTCATGCCAAGACCCCTCCTGCTATTTCTCCCTTTCCTCCTTCTTCCTTTCTCCCTTTTTGCGCTTACCCAAAATATCCGTTTCAGCCAGATCGGTGTCAATGAAGGATTGTCCCAGGGATCGGTGCGGGTGGTTTTTCAGGATAGCAAAGGATTTATCTGGTTTGGTACCAAAGACGGGCTGAACAAGTATGATGGTTATAAGGTACAGGTTTATAAAAAGGAGATAAAGAATGCGAACAGCCTGAGCTCGAACGATATCAAATGCATTGCCGAAGACCGTGAAGGAAAGCTGTGGATCGCGACCTGGGAAGGCGGCGTTAATGTGTTCGATCCGCGCCTCCAGCAATTTGTCAGTTACCGTAAAAACGGCCCGGGAACCTCGCGCCTGTCGAGCGATTATATTGAAAGCATTTTCGTGGACAGCGCCGACAATGTGTGGATTGGCACCGCCGGCGACGGCCTCGATTGTTACGACCGTAAGAATAAACGTTTCGTCCATTTTGCCCACGACCGCACCGACACACGCAGCCTGACCAGCAACAATATCTCCGCCATTTATGAAGATAGCTACAAAAACATCTGGGTAGGAACGGTAAACGGGCTCAACCGACTGGACAAAAAATCGGGAACATTCGCCCGCTACGGCCACGATCTGCGCGATGGAAAACCCGGTTTTTATAACAGTATCAAATTTATTTTCGAAGACAGCCACAAAAACCTCTGGCTGGGCAGCTACGGCGGCGGGCTCAATCTGCTCGACAGGGAGCTGGGCAGCTGGGTGGCCTTCAAGCAACACGAACTAGGCAATACGTCGCTCCTTTCTATGGCCGAAGACAGTCACGGAACATTATGGATCGGCACCGAAAACAGCGGCCTGATCCTATACAATCCAATCGACCAAACCTTTCAACGGTTTCAGGCATACGAAAACGACAAAAACGGGATCAGCAGCAACACGATAAATTCGGTACTTAAAGACTCCGGCGGGAATATCTGGCTGGGAACGCAGAATGGCGGCGCAAATCTGGTGACTCCCGGCGCCACAAAGTTCAACCATTACCGGCATCAGCAGGGTGTGAACAGCCTCAGCCACAACATTGTCAATGTCATTTTTGAGGATTCGAAAAACACGCTCTGGATTGGAAGCGACGGCGGCGGGCTCGATCGCTTCGACCGTAACAAGCAGCTGTTTACCAATTACCGGAACCAGAAAAACAACGCCGGATCTATTGCAGGGGACTTTATTCTGACCATCGCAGAAGACGATCATCAAGGACTTTGGCTGGGAACCTGGGGAAAAGGACTAACTGTTTTTAACCCAACCGAAAACCGGTACCGGCATTACCTCAACAACCCGGCCGATCCGGGGAGCGTCAATAGCAACTACTCCTTCGCGATTTTCCGTGACAGCCGCAACCGCATGTGGGTAGGTACTTACGGGGAGGGCCTCGACCTTTTTCACCCCGAAACCAATACATTTACCCACCATCTCAATGATCCGAAAAACCCGGCGACACTGAGCAGCAACTATATTCTGAACATTGCCGAAGCCCGCAACGGGGATTTGCTGATTGGTACCGAAGGGGGCGGCTTGAACATCATGGACACCAAAACCGGCAAGTTTCGCTCCTACAAGCATTCCGATGCAGCCAATAGCATCAGCAACAACGGCGTCTCGGCGGCCTGGGAAGACCCGCAAGGCAATATCTGGATTGGGACCAATTACGGGCTTAACCGGCTCGACCCCAAAACAGGTAAGTTCAGGCACTGGTTTTTCGAAAACGGGTTGCCTAACGATATTATTACAGCTCTCCTGCCCGATCGCGACAGCAATCTCTGGATCAATACGACCAAGGGGATTTCCAAATACAATCCTAAAAAGGACACGTTCGAAAACTTCGGCGTTAACGATGGTCTTCAGGGAAATGAGTTCAAAGGTGCGCGCTGCCTGAGCCGCGACGGGCGGATGTATCTGGGCGGATACAATGGTTTTAATGAATTTTATCCCAAAGACACCCGCGCTTTTCTGGAAGAGCAATCGATCGTTTTTACCGGGTTTCAGATCTTCAGTAAGGAAGTACCTATTGCACCGAAAAGTGCACTGACTGAAAGCATTAATTCGGTGAAAGAAATTACACTCTCCTATGCCGAATCGGTTATTACCTTCGAATTTGCCACATTAAATTTCACCAACCGCGACAAGATCCAATATGCCTATATGCTCGAAGGTTTCGATGCGCAATGGAGCCGGATCGGGGCAAAAAACAACGTAACCTATACCAACCTGGACCCGGGTGATTATACGCTCCGAGTTAAAACGGTTTCGGACAAAGGACAGCTTTCGGAGAAAGAAGCGAGTATTAAAATCGTGGTAGCCCCGCCCTATTGGAAAACCTGGTGGTTTCGATTATTGCTGCTGCTGCTGATTGCGGGCATGATCACGTATATTTTCTACCGTCGGATCAACCTGGTGCGCGAGCAAAACCGCCAGCTCGAAGAAGTAGTGGCCCGGCGCACGCGCGAGCTCAAAGAATCGAACCGTGACCTGGAAATCAGCAATCAAACCAAAGACCGTTTCTTCTCCATTCTGGCCCACGACCTCAAAAACCCGATTGCGGCGCTTTCTGGTATTTCGGATTTATTGAAAGCCAAGTTCCCGACATTGAGCAGCGAGGAAGTATACAGCTACATCAGCGATATCAACCGAAGTTCCAATTCTGTACAGGAGCTGCTGATGAACCTGCTTGACTGGGCGCGCACGCAAAGCCAGAACATTGCGTATACACCCGAAACGGTTAATGTTCAAGAGCTTTTACTTAAAAACCAGTCGCTGATGGAGCAGCAGCTGAAACGCAAAAACATCCGCTTTACGCTTTCATCCGATCCAATGCATTCAATATATGCGGATCCGCAAATGATCGATACGGTGATCAGGAACCTTCTGAGCAACAGCATCAAGTTTACCCCGGCCTACGGGGCTATCGAAGTGAGCTCCCGGCAAGAGGGCGCGCGGATCATGATCGGGATCAGCGACACGGGCATTGGGATGACGACCGAACAGGCTGAAAATCTGTACAATATCCAAAAGGCCAATATCGCCAGCGGCACCGAAGGCGAAACCGGGACGGGCCTCGGACTGGTGATCGTGAAAGAATTTATCGACGCCAATAAAGGCACTATTCAGGTAACCAGCACACCTTCGCAGGGTACGCATTTCACGATTTCGTTACCCGGCTCGGCCAAAAAAGAAGAACCCGCCGCCGCCCGGAACCAGGCAACTGAAAGCACCATCATACTGCCTGTAACAGAGCCTATTTCGGAGGAAAAGCTTTCCATATTGAAGGGTAAAAAGATATTGATCGTCGACGACAGCCAGGAAATCAGAGGCTTTTTGCGGCTGCTGCTGTCGGGGACATTCAAGGTTTTTGAGGCTGAAAACGGTGCAGAGGGAATTGAAGTTGCTTCTGTATCGCAGCCCGACGTTATTATTTCCGACATGATCATGCCAGTAATGAATGGACTGGAATTTTGCGAGATCATAAAAAATGAGCCGCGCACCAGCCACATTCCAGTAATCCTGCTGACAAGCCAGACCAATGAGGAAAGCCAGCTTTCGGGCTATGAAGCCGGGGCGGACAGCTACCTGATGAAGCCGATCAAGCAGCATTTGCTGTTTCAGGTGATCTATAATTTTATCCGTAACCAGGAAACAATCCGCCAGAAATTCGACCAGTCGGAAGAGCTCTATCCGTTGGATGTGGCTTATAATAAGCTCGATAAGGAATTTCTGGACAGTATCATTGCATTTGTAGAAGAAAACCTTTCCGATCCCGAGCTGGACCACACGAAAATCAGCGAACTGACCAATCTGAGCAGAACGGTTTTGTATGCTAAATTTAAATCGCTGACTGGCCAGGGTGTACACGATTTCATCAAATCGATTCGTCTGAAAAAGGGCCTGAAACTCCTGCAGGAAGGGCGGCTTAATGTGAACCAGATTGCTTTCGAGGTCGGCTTCAATACCCCTTCCTATTTTTCTAAAAGCTTTACCAAGCAATATGGTGTACCACCCTCTGAATACGTGGCCACCCTCAAAAGCAAGGTGGTGAACGAACAAGGCTAAGCTTCTACTATCTTAGTATCAATAACCCATGAAACCCTCGCTCTCGTACCTTCGTCCGACATTTCTTCGAATCGCCTCCACTCCTGGAGCGGCTTCATGGCACTTAATTCGATGACCCAGAAAAAGGTGGTGGAGAAGGATAAGATCCTGGAAGGAACCACCATTGTGGAAGGGATTTCACTGGCTTCGGTTTTGCCCGGACCGATCACTGTGAATGTGGTTGCATTTGTAGGTTACAAACTGGGGCGGCTGGGCTGGCGCGTTCGTGAGTGTTATAGTGGTATTGCTGGCCTCGGCAGTTTTTGTATTTTTCTCTAAATCATACCTTACAACTCTTTCAGTCCTGCTTGTAAGTGGCGCTTTTGGCTTTTCTATTATTCTAAAACAGTCTCCAGTCCTACTCCCGCCCAACAGGACCTTGTGCAAATTAAAGAACCCAGGAAAGCATTCTGGCTTGACTAAACTCCTATCGGGCACGATGCACTGCCCGATAAGAATCCCATTCTTTCTTGTCTCAATCTTGTGTGAAGCTTTCGGGATGCCTACAGCCGTGGCTGGGCACATCGGATCAAAATTTAAAAAGAAAGAGGCAGGTTCACAGACCTACCGTAGCAGTAGCAACCTTGTTGGAGACGCAAGCAAAAAGCCGTAACTTCGGAATAGAAATCGATTAAAATACGACAAAGTCAATCATTTCATCCAGTAACCTATCCGGTAACCTGGAAATTGAAGTCTAAAATACTGCTGTTTTTGAGACAGTTAGGCGATAAAGATGATTCCAGCGAGACAACTGATAGCGCTTCAGAGAGCGCTTTTTTCATTCATAATAGTCGCTATTGTGATTTCTTAAAAAGATTTACGTGTAGTTTCGATTCAATTCAGGTCAAAATATCTGGTAACCTTTTCGGCAACCTGCCTTACGTGAACTAGTTTGGGTAGCGTTTCGCAAAGGGAACCCAATACTGTTTCTGAGCGGTATAGATCAACATTTCTTTCCGGCCTTCATTGCGCGCTATATGGTGGGCGACCCTGCATTTAGCTTAATCGCGCGGCTGGTCATGCCCCCCTGGTAATTGTCTCTTATATTTGTTACGGTCGGCTCAGGCAGCTGAGCGCGGCTTGATTCTCAACCGTAGCAATTAATTATCATCAACCCATGACAAATCAAGAGGCCATAGAACTAATCGGTGGCGGTGCCAATGGCGAGCATGCGCAGTACTGGTTAGATTTAGGTTGTGGGACGGGGACTTTCACCGAAGCCTTGGCGACGATGCTGCCAGCGCACAGCAAGATTACCGGCGTGGACAAAAACCACCAACAGCTTCCGCGGCAAATGGGCAACCAGGTTTCGATCAAATTCATCGAGGCCGATTTTGAAACAGAGGCGTTGGAGGTGGCGGGATTAGACGGGATCCTGATGGCGAACTCCCTTCATTTCATCAGGGATAAAGAATCCCTAATCCGGCGCCTGGAAAAACATTTTAGTACAAGTAGAAGGTTTTTGATTGTAGAATATGACACTACGTTATCCAATACATGGGTGCCATATCCCATTGACTTCAAAGGTCTAAAAAGCCTTTTCGACCGTGTCGGAACTTATTCGATATCAAAACTTGGGGAGCGCAGGTCATTGTATGGTTCCGCGATGCTCTATGGTGCGCTGATTACTTCCCCGGTTGAACCATAAGCCGATCGAAAACCGAGGCCTTCAACAGATCAAAAAGCCACTGCCTAATTCAAGCTTTCACGGTACTGTATCGGAGACATGTTGGTCTTGTTCTTGAACAGCTTATGAAAAGATTGTGGATATTCAAAGCCCATCTGATAGGCAATTTCACTGACTTGTAAATTCGTGGTCGCCAATAACTGCTTCGCCTTTTCGATCACCCGGGCTTGTATATGCTGCTGGGCAGTTTGTCCTGACACTGTCCGTAACATATCGCTTAGATAATCGGCGGACACGTTCAACTCCTTGGCGACCTGTTGTACAGTTGGTAGGCCTTTCTGCGATTCCAGAAACCCGTTTAGCACACCTTCCAATCGGATCAGGATCTCGTCGTTAGCCACTTTTCGCGTGATAAACTGACGGGCATAAAACCTGCCGCTATACTGCAGCAAAAGCTCAATGTAGGCGATCATCACTTCGTGGCTGAAATGATCGATGCTACTTTGGTATTCCGCCTCTATACTGGCAAACAGGTCCTTGATCTTCGCCTCTTCCTGCTCTGACAGATGAAGGGCTTCGTGGAGCTTGTAGGAGAAAAAGCCAAAATTCCGGATTTTGGTAGCCAGCGAAGTGCCTGCAATGAAATCCTGGTGAAACATCAGTGTCATGCCACCCGGCGGCTTCGATCCCGGGTCCAGTTTCATCAGCAGCTGGTTCGGAGAAATAAAGGCCATCATCCCTTCGTCAAAATCGTAATGGCGATGCCCGTACTTCAATCTGCCGTCATAATCCGTTTTGATGGATATGCAGTAAAAGTTCAGGGTAAAATGCTGGAGATCGACCAGGCTGGCGTAATCAGCATGTTCATGCCGGAATACGCTGATTAGCGGATGTTTAGGCTTAGGCAATCCGAGCAGCCTGTGCTGCTCGGATATAGAATTGATGAGGTATGGCTTGTTCACTGATTGAAGTTACAGGGTTTTCATATCAATGACAAAACGGTAGCGGACATCACCTTTTTGCATGCGATCATAGGCAGTATGGATATCCTTGATTTCAATCAGTTCAATGTCGGAAACAATACCATGCTCGGCGCAAAAATCCAGCATCTGCTGTGTTTCGGGGAGGCCTCCGGCGCCAGACCCGGCGATGACCTTATTGCCCGTCGCCAGCGAAAAAGAGCTTACCTCCCAGGGCTTGGCCGGCATACCGACATTAACGTAAATGCCATTGCTTTTTAAAACTGCCAGATAAGGATTTACATCACTGTTGCCGGAAACGGTGTCCAGCACAAAGTCAAAAGTTTTGAAGGCTGCTTTCACCTGTGCTTCGTCCCTGGAAATGATAAAATGATCAGCCCCGAGCTGCATAGCCGCTTCCTTTTTGCCGGTAGAAGTGCTCAGCACCGTCACTTCTGCACCCAAAGCTTTCCCGAATTTAACGCCCATATGGCCCAATCCGCCTAAACCGACCACAGCCAGTTTATGCCCTTTACCTACGTTCCATCTTTTCAGCGGTGAATAGGTCGTTATCCCTGCGCAAAGCAATGGAGCCACTCCGGCCAGGTCAAGCTTTTCGGAGATGTGATGCACGAAATCTTCATGGACCACGATGGTATTGGAGTATCCGCCGTAAACGGGCTGGCCGTCATGGCCCAAACTATTGTAGGTTTGCACCGGGGCGACACTGCAAAACTGCTCTTGCCCGTTCTTGCAATCAGGGCACTCCCGGCAGGAATCTACCATCACGCCCACGCCACCCAGACCGCCGATGCTGAACTTTCTGGCATGGGCACCCAGGGCACTGATACGCCCCACGATCTCATGCCCTGGAACCATCGGGAAAATCCCTTCAAACCATTCGTTACGGGTCAGGTGAATGTCGGTATGACAAACCCCGCAGTATAGAATTTCGATCTGTACATCGTGCACGCCGAGCTCGCGTCTTTCAAATTGCCAGGGCGTTAGTGGGCTCTCTGCCGTTTGCGCCGCATATCCTTTTGCTGTTATCATCATAGTTGTTTTATGATGCAAACTTAGGAAGCAGCCGGCGACCACAATTATCCAAATCCGGGTAAAAGGTATCCGAATTTTCCAATGCTGCTAAGCCCAGGGGTATGGCTACAAAATATCAAGATCGCGGGCCACGTAGTAGCTAGGCACCAATGGCCGGAAGCCGGTTTTCCTGCGAAGTTTGGAAATATCCTGAACGCCATGGAAAGGGTCTTTAAGCGGCCCTTCTATTTCATCAAAGGTATCTGCTGCTTTTCCGACAGAATCAGCCAGTTCGTACAAAGTGATTGGTGCATCGTCGGCGACGTTGAAGATCTCTCCATCCAACCCCTCGATGGTGAGCAGCAGGATCAGTGCCTGCGCCACATCCAGGTGGTGGACCATATGCATGCGCGATCCCGAATGCATGTTCAGCTTTTTAATATATGGGATAATTTCGGCGATGTGCGGGTCTTTATCACCGTAAACAAAGCCAAGACGCAGGATACGGACGTCAAATCCCTGGTTTTGCTGCATCTCGATCAATTCCCTTTCTGCGGCGATCTTACTGGATGAGTAGGCGCGCGGATCATTGATATCTACCTGTTCGTCTTCTTTTGCCGGGCGGTGGTATCCCGAACCGTAGACATTAGAGGTGCTGGTAAAAACAAATCGTTTGACACCAGCTTCGTATGCTGCCTGCGCTAGTGCGATACTTCCCTCGCGGTTGGTTTTGATGATACCTTCATTATCTGTAAAGGTCCGGAATAACGCGGCAAGATGGATCACGGCATCCATACCGGATACGGCCGCCGGCAGTGTGGCTGGTTCAAACAAGTCGCCGGTTATGGGTGTCGCACCGAGTTCAATCAGACCGCCAGCTTTTGCAATGTCCCTGACCAATATCGATACATCATAGCCTTTGGCTATCAGGCGTGGCACTAAACGGCTGCCTACTTTTCCTGTCGCTCCTGTTACTAAAATTTTCATTGTTGAATGATTTAATAATGATACGGCAAAATTAGGCCGCAGCTGGGCGGACAGCCAATCAATATCAAACCAATAACTATGATTTTCAAACCTTCCGGAAAGTGTTCGGTGTGCTACCAGTCAGGCGTTTAAAATAGTTATTAAAGTACGCAGGGTATTCAAACCCAAGCGCGTAAGCGATCTCGGCCACGCTCCAATCACTATGTTGCAACAGCGCTTTTGCTTCGGCAATAATCCGTGCCGATATATGCGCCGAAGTGGTTTTGCCCGTCGTTTCCCTGACAGACCGGTTCAGGTAATTGACATGTACACTTAAATGCCTGGCATAGTCCTGCGGACTGCGTAGACGGAGCGGCTGGTCGCTGCGCTCGATCGGGAACTGCTTTTCGAGCTGCTCAGTGAAAAGATGTGTAAGGCGGCTTTCGCCATTTCGAAAGGTGGAGCCATGCTGAGAGGGCTGTATTCGAAGGGCCTCGTGGATGATGAGCGCAATGTAGTTTTTGATCAGATCGCTTTTATAAAGATAGTCGCCATCGTATACTGACAGCATTTTCTCAAAAAGGCCAGTCATAAATGCAGCTTGTTCTGCATTAAGGGATACGACTGGATTTTCGCCGACCCGAAAAAGCGGAGAGTCCTGCAATTCCCGGCCATGAAGGAAGCTTTCGGTAAAGATACAGGCGTAGCCACTGGTACGGTTGATACGACGAACAAGCGCGTGCGGCACTTGCGGGTTGACGAAAAAGAGTGAGGTCCCTTTGATGTCCAGGAGCTGACCACCAAAATTTATGGTCATCTCGCCGTTGACCAAACCCATCTTGTAAAAGTCGCGCCGCCCAGCTTTAACTGGGACTTCTGTTGATTCCGGAAGGGCGTGAACTTTAAAACCTTTGAGTCGAAGGTCCACCTCATTCAGTCCGGGTATTCCAGTCGTTTCCTCGTTTAGCATGGGGCAAAGTTAATAAAATCAATCCTTTCCCATTCTTATATTGATTTGCCCTAAACGAATGTTTTTACGTGAACGAAGCCCTGAACTCCATCGGAGATTGATTGGTTTTGTTTTTAAATAGCTTGCTGAAACTTTGCGAATGTTCAAATCCGAGCTCATAAGCGATTTCGGACATGCTTAACTGCGTCGTCGTCAGCCGCTCTTTGGCTTTCTCGATTAATTTTTCATGGATGTATTGCTGGGCATTCTGCCCGATCAGCGAACGGAGCATATCGCTTAGGTAACCTGGTGAGAGGTTCAGTTTTTCGGAAAGAAATTGAACCGTAGGAACCCCGTCGTGCAGGGATTGCTGGCTGTTCAAATAATGATCCAGTATGGCTTCTGTTTTCGACAGGATATCATCGTTGACCACTTTGCGGGTAATGAACTGCCGCTTGTAGTAGCGGTTGACATAACTCAATAACAATTCGATATGGGCGATCATGAGCTCCTGACTGAACTCATCCACACGGCTGTTAAGTTCCTTTTCCATGTTCCTGTAAATCGACAGGATATTTTCCTTTTCCGTCTCGGATAAATGCAGTGCTTCATTCGCTGAATATGCGAAATAGCCATATTGCCTGATCTTACTTGCCAAAGGATAGCCCAGTAAAAAATCGGGGTGTATGAGAAGGATATAACAATAGGTTCTGCTATTATAATCCGTGCTGCCCACTAATTGGTTAGGCGCCAGGAACAGCATGCTGCCTTCATCGTAATCATAGTAATCCCGTCCATATTTTAGCCTTCCGTTGTTATCGGTGATGAAGGTGATCTTATAGAAGCTAAGCACATCGTAGATCGGCGCCATGCTTGTATTGAAGGGATTGCGCTCGTTGAAATGCACAAGGCTGATCAAAGGATGCTGGGGTTTGGGCAAGCCAAAGGCCTCATGCGTTTCCGAGATCGTTATGAACCGTATCAATTTGTCTTCCTTATTTTTCATCATATAAATGTATCAAAACCCCGTGACTGTTTCCAGCCACAGGATTTTAACCTCTTAATATCACCAAGGAACTACGTTGTCTGCTCCCGCATAATGAGCGGGTCCCGTAAAACTCCCTGTCGGCAGGTTTTCTGACAAGGCCACCCTGATTGGTTCCATAGATCCTTCTTCCACCGTATCGGTCCCCTGGAAATTATTCAAAGCCGTTGCTGTAAAACCAGGACTGACCAGGTGTACTTTGATATTGGTATTTGCTAAATCGATGGCCAGGGAAAGGAAAACACCATTAAGCGCAGTTTTAGATACCCCATAAACGACGTCGAAAGCTGAGCGGTAGGGATTAGCTGGATTGGCATTCAAAGTAAGGGAACCCAATGCGCTCGACACGGTCACAATCCGCGCTTTCTCAGCCTTCCTTAATAGAGGTAAAAAGGCTTGTGTCACAGCAAGTGTACCAAATACATTCGTTTCCCAGACCTTTTTCATTTCGTCGATAGGCGCGATACTGGCGCGCTGAGCTCCAAGGATCTCTTCCATAGTGCGTCCAGGTTTCCCCGCATTCGAGATGGCCGCGTTATTAACCAGCAGCGTCAGGTATCCGACTTCGCTTTGAATTTGTCTTACTGCTGCATCGATGGATTGGGAATCGGTAATATCCAATTGAATGGCTTTTGACTGTTTTCCAATCTCGGTAGCTGCAACCTCCCCTTTGTCCGGGTTTCTGGCACCAACGTAAACAGTATAGCCTTCATCAGCAAGTGATTTAGCGATCTGGTATCCCACGCCTGTATTTGCTCCTGTAACCAGTGCCACTTTCTTTGTTTCTGTCTGCATATCATTCTAATTTTTACTCAGCAAAATTCCGCGATCGTGACAATGCGCTTGTAGCCGAAACAGGAAATGTTGTAGCCGAATTGAGGGTGCATTCCGTATTGATCTGCTATCGTTGAAAAGCAGGCGCATACACCTCTCTGGCAAACTCTTCGGCGGTAGTGGCGGTCGTCGTTGACTCATCCCGCTTCTGGTAGTTCATATAACCCGTGCTGATCGTCGTGCCCATTTCAATCAGGTTGGAGACGAAATCGGGCGAAAAGCCATTGCCGAGAAATACCTCTCTGACCTTCTCCACCGGCACCTGAACGTAGGCCAGATCCGGTTTGCCGATTGCATTACCTACAATGCTCGTCAGCTCCGCATAGGTATAATCCCGCGGGCCCATGACGGCTTGTACGCTTTTGCCGCTGAAATCGAGATTAGCCAGATGACCGGCTGCCACCTGCGCCACATCACGGGTGGCCACCATTGGGATGGCATGATTACCTGCGGCCACCGTGCCGTTGATGCCGGCCTGCTTTACCAAGCCGATTGTGCGCAGGAAGTTTTCCATAAAATAGGCAGAACGAATATGCAGCACATTCACACCTTCGAGCTGATTAAGCCTCACTTCCTGCTCGCCCGTGCCGCCCATGATGCCGTTGCCCTCGTGCATATGCGAGCCCAGACTGCTCATATTGACAATGTAACGGATTCCAGAGCGCTGGATCGCCTCGATTAATGTGCCGGTGACCTGTCGCTGGTAGGCCCGCGTGCTTTCTGCTTTCACATTGTCCGGCAAGAGTACGAACGCACTGTCCGCGCCGGTGAAAGCCTTGGTGAGCTGGTCCGCATCGGTGATCTCCGCTGAGACGATTTCCGCACCCTGATCACTGTATGTTTCCAATTTTTCGGTATGCCTTGCCACCAACGTCACGTGATGTCCTTCGTTAATTAGGATTTGGGCAATTTTACTGCCTACCGTGCCGGTGGCGCCGAGTACTACGATGTTCTTTTTCATTGTGTTGGTTGTTTGATTTTGTTTGAATTGATACAAATGTCCCCCGCTGCGGGAGTAAAAACTTGTATCAGATCACTGTTGTTCAATCACTACTTTACCTGTGTAGCCGCCCCGCTCGGCGTAGCGGTATGCTTCCTGAAATGCGTGGAAAGGAAAGACTTTATGAATCTCGATATCCAGCCCTTGCCCGGCCGCTTGCAGCAAATCTTTGGTATATTGTGTGGATGGACTAGCAAGGACGATCATGTGCTTTTTACCTGTGAAGAGGTTTTGGATCAATGAAGTAGGAATTTCTATGGGCTTAGGCGTGGGGTTGAGAAATCTGGAATGCGGCTTCATGATTTGCTTCGCATTCGTATAGCCCATTTTGCCCGACAGGTCGATCACAATGTCATAAGTTTCGTTGCCGGACAACACCTGTTCTTTGCGGTAATCGATCACCGTGTCTGCACCCCATTTTTTCGCGAACGCAATGCCGTTCGAGCTGGTCACCGCTGTTACATGGGCGCCTTTTTGTTTCAGAAGTTGAAGCAGTATCATCCCGAAACCGCCGGTAGCACCATTGACCAAAATGTTTGTGTTTGAATCAATGCGCCCCATTTTTTCGATAGCCGTCAAGGCAGCAGTACCCACCACAGGAAGCGATGCCGCTTGCGCGAAAGTGATATTCGAAGGCTTTTTCCAGATTTGGGAAGCGGATATGGCGATATACTCAGCGGAAGCGCCATCCTTCATCATGTTTTTGACGACACCGAAAATTTCGTCCCCTTTTTTGAATCCGGCTACTGCGCCGCCTACCTCTTCCACAATGCCGCTGAAATCAGCACCAGTATATTTCGGGAATTTCGAGCCCGACATCAGTTTCATTTCCCCTTTTCGGATTTTCCAGTCCATCGGGTTAATGGAGAAGGCTTTGACTCGGATAAGTACTTCGCCTGATTGGATAGCTGGCTTGGGAAGTTCGGCCATTTGTAACACATCCACGTTTCCAAATTCCTGATACGCGATTGCTTTCATGATATTGTTTTGTTTTGTTCAAAATGATATCACAAAGGTGCGGACGGGGCCGCGGGCAAACTTGTATCAGATCACTGTTATAGCGACGACAACCAGCTAATGGGGATGATTAGTAGATTCGGATCAAGTCGCTGTTGTGTTTCAACGCTTTCGGCGGCATCCCGAACATCTCGTACATGTACTTGTTGAATTGCGGCAGGTCATAAAATCCGGTGTCATAGGCAACATCGGTGAGCGTCCGGCTCTCGTCGGAGAGAATCAGGTAAATGGCCTGCCGCAGCCGCGTCCACAGCAGGTATTTGGACAGGCTGCTGCCCGTTTGCTGCTTGAAAAGCGAGGCCAGACGGGACGGGGAAAGAAACACGATATCGGCAAATGTCTGCGGCGAAATATCCACCTGAAAATAATTGTCACGAATGTAATTGACGATTTTGGCTACCCGCTCATCATATGCAGCAGCTGGAATACGGGCCAGCAGCGCTTCCAGCACATTGCCCACGTCCAGGCTGTCGGTGGATGTCTGGAAAAAAGCATTTGAAACTGCCGGGTTTTCAAAGGCGACACAGCTTTCTTCCGCCTGAAACCGGCCTGCCAGTTCCAGCCCGATGGCGGAATATGGCTCGATGTTAAGCACATTCAATGTGCCTTTCTCGGCCACACAGAAATGCGAAACGTGTGGCTTGATCAGAAAGCCATGAATGCGCTCGTGCACTACCCCATCTATGGTCGAGTCGAAGGGAGTATCGTTAGACAGCACAATCTGGTAAGCCGAATGATGATGGATCTCGACCGTCAGGTTGCGGGCGATCAATGCGAGGATGAAGGGATTGTGCGTGGAAGCCTTTTTCATTTGCCTACAATTTCGCTGCGGAAATGCTTGCCCCAGTTCCGCAGCTCGTTCAAAAGTTCACGCAGCGACATGCCCAGCGGCGTCAGCGCATACTCAACCGTCACTGGCATGCTGTCGTGCAGGGTGCGGGTTATGAGCTTGTTTTCTTCCAGCGCCTTTAATTCCTGCGAGAGCATTTTGGGTGAAATGTCGGGAATATCGCGGTGGATTTCTCCGAAACGTTTGGTGCCATAAGTAAGCGAAATGACAATCGGAATGCGCCATTTGCCCTGGATCACCTCCATGGCATCCCGCGCTGCTTTGAGCTCGTACTGGCAAACCGGTTCTGTACTTTTCATAGGGGTTTCAAATCGGCTACTTACCCGGCGGTAACTACTTACCCAGAGGTAACAACTATCTTCTGGTAAGTGAATGTAGGTAGTTTTGTTGCATTGATCACCATCATCGAAGCAAAATCATGAAATATCTTATTCTAATTGTCGCATTCACTTTCAGCACCGCCGCATTGGCACCAAAGCACAAGCCCCGCACATTCCTGCTCGTCCACGGCGCATGGTCGGGCGGCTGGGATTACGCCAAAGTCGATTCCATTTTCAAAACAAAAGGCGACATCGTGTACCGCCCCACGTTGACGGGCCTGGGCGAGCGGGTGCATCTGGCGAATGCCAGTGTCAACCTGAGCACATACATCGCCGACATCGTCAACGTAATCCGCTACGAAAACCTGCACAATGTCATCCTGGTAGGCCATAGCTTTGGCGGAATGGTCATTTCCGGTGTCGCCGAGCAGGTGCCCGACCGCATTGGCCAGCTTATTTACCTGGACGCGATGGTCCCCGACAACGGCCAGAGCGCCCGAGACGTCTGTGGCCCGCTGTGGGCCCAGATGATGGTACCCTTCGTCAAAGACAGCATTATGCAATATCCCTTCGGCGAATCTAGCTCGGACATCCCCAGCGATCTTCCACAACCCATAAAGACTTTTACCGAACCTTTAAAAATCAGCAACCCACAAGTTAAAAAGATACCGTCCGCCTTCATTGTGATGACCAAAAACGGGGAATCTAACCCATTGAATGATAAAATGGGGCTTGATAAAGCGCGGGCACGAAGTTGGAAAATCTACTCGATGGAAGGTGGGCACTACTCCATGCGCGAGCAGCCGGCCCAGTTAGTTAGGAAGCTGGAAGAGGTGATACGCAGTCATGAGTAGAAAAGACCTGCGAAAAAGTCGATTCAGGCAATAAAAAAAAGAGGTGTATTATAACCCGTAAGATCGCCTCTCGCTTCGGTGGTTACCACACCTATGCATTGAAGTAACGGTTAGTCCGATTATGTCTCGCAAGACCATTTCGGCTACAACATTTTCCACATCCGCTCCAAGCGGCAGCCACGCGCTGCGGAAATTTGTCTTCCGAAAATAACAAGTGAGACAAATGACAAACACGATTTTTATTACCGGTGCTTCAACAGGCATCGGACGGGCTACGGCCAAATTGTTTGCGGCCAAAGGCTGGAAGGTGATCGCGACTATGCGCAAGCCTGAAAATGAAACAGAACTCCATACGCTGGATAACGTAACTGTGCTGCCCCTGGACGTGACCAACCCGGCGCAAATCCGCGAAGCGATGCAGCAGGCGCTGGCTTTGGGCGATATTGATGTGGTATTCAACAATGCTGGCTATGGGTTGTTCGGCGCATTGGAAGCGATGACCGACGAGCAGCTGGTGCAGCAAATGGACACCAATTTTTTCGGTGTCGTGCGGGTGACGCAGGCATTCATTCCCTATTTCCGTGAGCGAAAAGCGGGACTTTTTATCACTACAGGCTCATCGGCGGGGCTGATGGCTTTCCCGGTAAGCTCCATGTACGATGCCAGCAAATTTGCGCTGGAAGGCTGGGCGGAAAGCTTGTCTTATGAGCTGAATGAGTTTGGAATCGGGATTAAAACCATTGAACCTGGATTGGTGGCGACGGAGATCGGTGCGAAGTCGGTGCTTGCAACGCACCCGGCTTATGAAGCATTGACGAATAAATTCACGACGATGCTGGCGCCTGACCAAGCCGCGACCACTTCCGAGCAAATCGCCGAAGTGGTGTACGGCGCGGCAACCGATGGTACCAGCACATTGAGGTACGTCTGTGGCGAGGATGCCAAAGAATGGTATGCGCTGCGCCTGGCTAAGGGCGACGAGGCTTTTCGCGATGGGATCAAACAATTGTTAGCCGCTGTTTAAAATCAAACGGTCTGCCGGCACGGGCCGGAACGATTTGCGCCGGCAGACCATTATGTGACTATGAAAAGGGAACATCTCAAACCCCGTGTGTACCACTCCATCGCCGAAATGCAGCGAGCATTCGGCCTGCCGCAGCCTTTGCATCCGCTGATCAGCCTGCTCGATTTCGATAAGGTGCGGATCACCGCCGAAATGCTGGCCGATACTTTTGCCATGGATTTTTATAACATCACCTACAACGAATCGGCGGGCTGCCGGATGCGGTACGGGCAAACCACCTACGATTTTCAGGTAGGTGGGATGTTTTTTTCCTCGCCAGGCCAACCGTTGACGGGCATTCAGGTGGCCGAAACGACCCGCGGGTTTACCTTGCTGGTCCACCCTGATTTTCTGAGAAACTATTCACTAGACGCCAAAATCAAGCATTACGGCTTTTTCTCCTACTCGGTAACCGAGTCGCTACATTTGTCGGATAAAGAGAAGCTGATCATCGAGGGCATCGGCAAAAACATCGGCGACGAGCTCGAAACGGCGATCGACGACCTTAGCCAGGATGTGCTGATTTCGCAGTTGGAGTTGATGCTGAATTACAGTCAGCGGTTTTACAAACGCCAGTTCATTACCCGCAAACCGATCCACAATGCATTGCTGGAAAAGCTGGACCAGTTGCTGAATAATTATTTCGACGACGAAACCGCCCTGCTCAAAGGGCTGCCGAGCGTTCAGTATCTTTCTGACGAATTAAACGTTTCGCCCCGCTATCTGGGCGATATGCTCCGCGCACTGACCGGCCAGAACACGCAGCAGCACATCCACAATAAACTGATCGAAAAAGCAAAGGAAGTGCTGACATTCAGTGATCTGACAGTCGGGGAAATCGCCTACCAGCTCGGTTTTGAGCATCCGCAGTCTTTTAGTAAGTTGTTTAAATCGAAGACCAACGTTTCTCCCCTGGAATTCAGGGCGAGTTTTAACTGAGGAAATTTTTCCCGGCGGCATAGCTGAGAGCGCCCCAACGGGCTTTTTTTGAATCAAAAGAGTCGTTATTGTGAGTTTTTAAAGATAAACTTATCATTACGGCTCAAGCCACGTCAAAGCATCTGGTAATCTTTTCGGTAACCTGCTTTTTTTACACACGTTTGGTAAGCTTTTGGCTTATCAAGTCATAGATACTTTTGTGCAAAAAAAGAAAAAAGCGGGCGGATGTTATGTGGTAACCAATTCACTCAAATTGTTTGTCAATCTGCTCTCGATCATAGCTAAGTATCAAGTCACTATGTCTTTCATAAATTGACCTCAACGCCTCTTTATCTTTTGCTATAATGTCAAGTCCTCGGTCATCATACATGTGAAAAATGAATTTCTTCCCGATGTTTAAAAAATAAACTTCTTTGCTTGTCAAAGAACGACTATTGTCAAGCCTTGGCTGTCTGGGAGGAAAGTCAGAATGTCCAATTGCAGTAAAAATATTCTCGAAGTTTATTCTGTCCGAGCTTAATTTAATAATAGCAACATCATAGTTATCGTCAGGGCAATAAAGCCCTTGTTCTTTTGAGTAACAGACTTCAGCCTTCCGGAGCTTATCAATTTGTTTGAATATAAAATTGCCAAACCTTATTTTCCTGCGCTTGTACTTCCAGTCAATAAGTACCAAGTACACTTTGTCAGACTTGCTAAAAGCGGTTTGGAAAATTGCCGAGGCCCTTCTGGTAACTTCTTTAAAATAATCGTCAGTGTTTGTATCGCCACCTTGTAAGTCAAAACGGAGACCATGGTTCCAATTATAAAATAATGGCGTTTTAAGCCTTAGTCCTTTGAAATTGTTCTTTAAGAACTGTCTGTATTCGGTAGTTGTCTTCACCTTTTTGCTTTTTTTAATACTCCAAGCGATAGATACCAAATTCTCGCTCCACTTACCGCTAAAAAACAACGAGCGACTTGATACCCACAACTTAGCGGGTGGCTCTCAAGAGATCTGGGGCGGAAGAATAGCAAGAAATGCGCCCTAAGCCCTCTATCTAACGGGCCGACCTATTTTCTTGCGTTGAATATGTTCGTAAGAGTCCTTGGTCAGGGCGCGTCTTCCAACGCCATTCCGGCAAGCATATGCGTCAGTATAGGTTTACACTTTTCGCGGCAGGCCGGATAGAAATGCCGGTGTTTCCACGAATCGGATTTTGGGGACTGGCCCCACCAGAACTCAGCCATGGCTACGGGTTTCATGTCGTGCCGAAAGGCATATTGCAGCATTTTGGGTGCGGCGCACTCGCCTGCACTCGCAGGAGGATTTTTGTATAAGGCCCCTTCGAAGATGGCGCGCAGGCTTTTCTCCTCCCCAGCCTGGTTTAAGAAATTATATTGGTCGTAAATCTCGTTTTGAAGGCGGTATGAATGAATTTTTCGCGCTGTTTTCAATGATTGTATTTCCTCTTCGAAATCTTCGGACTTTCGCGTTTCCAATGTCCTGATCTGCTCGTTGATATTGGAAAGTTCGCACATTCCTGCATTGAGAAACCCACCGTCGGCCAGTCCGTCGAAGATCGGCGGAACAAACCCTTCGTGGTGATTGCTACCTGCCAGTTTACCGGAAAAAGCAGACAGGTAACCGATCCTACCGTCCCGGGTCATTACCACCAGTACACCGAACATCTTGCCGATAACGGTTTTGTCACTCGCCGACAGACCAAAATTATGTACCCAGTTTTGTTGTACTTCCAAATGCGATTGCAGCTTTTCGACGGCCAGCAGGCAGATCGCGTGCGGCTGATAGTGAAACGGGAAAGTAAACTTTTCAGGAAGCGGAAAGTCCCCGAGTGTTTCGTTAAAACAATGAATGATAGAATGTTTTTCCGTTGAGGCTGTGTTCAAAATATGCAGCTTATTGCCCGGGCCGACCGGAGATCTTAGTCAAAAAAAGGTTCGAATTTACAGAAAGTTATGCTGTCAATGATGGCTTCCCAGGATATTAAATGATTGTTACCAATCGCTAAAACGCGCGGCAAAAGTAGTACCCAGTGCTTTGAAGGCTGTATTATTGAGATATCACGAATTTTTTCCAATGCCCAAAAACATCCATTCCGGCTTTAATTTTCATGCCGTTATTGATGTTTCAGGGCTGCCGACCAGCACTTTTACTGAGTAACAATTGCTTAATTTACAGATTCCTGATCGTTGATCCTTTGCATCCGGTAGACGTCCCTCTTTGAATTAAATGGATCGACGATCCCAGGACCCTTTGCTCATCGTGTTTTGACAAGTGCTATACACCACTACCGTAATCATGGAATCAAGTACCACAACTAGTCATCTGTCTACTTCTACGAATGAAGGTCGACAAGGATTCGAGTGACTGAGGCTTTGTACATTCGCAGTATAATACGACATGATCATTCAGCGAAGTCCCTGTATAAACATAAAAACTGACTGCCAAATGCTTCAAAACCGCGTTGACCCTTACGGACAACTGATCTGTACCGCTGCGCGGGGACATTGGACGGGGAATCGTGGCGTGATTCACAACGATCGCAAAGAAATAATACGAGCATTTAGAATAAAGCCTTGGATCACCTGTCTGCTTCAGTTCAAGGGGCGTCACCGTGTCGTTATGACTCCAAACCGCTGGACAGAACTGTTCTTCTTAGATGAAGCTACCGCATTTTCCGCCGGGCACCGGCCATGTGCCGAGTGTCGCAGAGACGATTTTAACCGGTTTAAGCAGTATTGGACGCAAGGAAATCCGCAGCATGGTTTTGATCTCAAAACACCTATTGTCCAAATAGACCAAATCTTGCATCATGAGAGGATAAACGGCAAAACCAAAGTAACGTATCAGACAGAGTTCGAAAAATTGCCAGACGGTGTATTCATCAGTCATGGCAGCCAACCCTATCTTAAAATGGCCGACAAGCTTCATTTGTGGACACCCTTTGGTTACGAGACCACAAGTCTTTTTTTGGATAGCTATGTAGACGTATTGACCCCACCTTCTTTGGTAAGCACCATTGCCGCTGGTTACGATCCACAGATAGCGTTACCTTAACGAATGGGCCTGCGGCTGATGAAATTCCAATATCCAGTATGTCATCGTTCGCATTTTTGATATAACCTGTTGTGCGGTTAGAAAAGTAGGGTGTGTTTGATACGGCCGAGCGATTTGTTCGCCAGTGAGTTGATCGCTTTGAGAATTGAAACGGAAGCTATTTTGGCAACAATTCGGGCAAATAGCCCATCGGAGGTCTTCGCGTAATTGCGTTTAAGTAGTTGCTGATCGCATAGTTGAGAAAAGAGAGTTTCGATTGTTTTGCGGGTCTTCCGACGCTGATAATTCCATAGGTTTTTGATCTTCATGTTAGCTTTCAATGGAGTTATTATTTTCACGCCTGTTTGCTGAAACAGAGTAAGTTACTGGCGTGCGGAAATGTATCCACGATCGACAAGCAGCTCACATTCAGGCAAATGGTCGTGTTTTAGGAAAGGAATATATTGGGAGTCATGCATGCTAGCTGTGGTCATGCCAGCAGCAAATGGAAATCCACTTTGCGAAATCACCAGGTGCATCTTATATCGCAGCGGCGCACCGCCCGTGGTAGTAGCTTTTATGACTTGCGTGCCAAGCAGTGGAAGGAAGAACCAGCTCATCATCCCTGCATATTTTCAGGCGCGAGATCCGAGGTTTTTGACAAATCGGAACGGGAATCGAGTCGATTACTTACTGGGAATCGTTTCCAGAAAATTTCAAGCAGGCCAGCTTGGACAATTGGGCCGTCTTTTCTGAAAGCCTGCGCTGCCTTCTGTTATACGTGGTTCTGTGAATTAAGTTCGGGAACAGTTTCGGATAGTCGGAACGGAGCCTACCAAAGAGCCAGTTCTCAGAGCGGTCCGCCGCGCGGTCTATAGACAAGGATTCCGCTAAACATGAAAGACTAATGATCTGTATATCAGACATTTTTGGCTTGTTTGAATAGAATCGAAAATTACCCTGCTTGTTGATGTCGTCTCGAAAAACAGATTTGGCGATAGCAAGAAATTTCTTGAAATTAGTTCTCAGACGGTTCGCCGCGCGATCGTGCATTGTTAATATGGTTGAAGCCCTTATTAACTTACTGAAATTCAGAAAAATGCACAATCTTTTTCTTTCCTAATTTCAACCGCACAACGGGTTATTTCTTTTTTTAAATCACTTCTATTTCAAAATTTTAGACACTTCTCTCTTTGCAGATGATATGTTGCCCCGCAAAGTTTTTCTGGAAACGCCCGAATGCTCGGCAGTTATTGATAAAAAATAGGGAGAGTGCCACGGATGTGTTGCAAAGTGGTGTCTGTCAGCATAGTACCGAAGCTTCGGACAATCCTGAACACATCACCTGATATCATTATGAATGGTTCAACTTTTACTTCTGACGGGATCAAGTTTTTTCTTATCCTTTTGCTTTCCTGCGGATCTGCTTTCAGCCAGGAAAAGCCCATTGTTTGCGGGACTAAAAGCAGCGACGCCCCGCAGGAAGCAATGCGCCTCATTAGCGAGCTTCCCGCGATTATGGCAAAACAAAATGCGCGGACTACCGCCGGAGAAACGACGATCTGCCGTATTTCAGTGGACATTGATTCGGATACTTATGTAAAATACGAACGGGACACGGCGGCGATCATTTATAAAGTGATTGAAAATATCGGAAAAGCCTCGAAATTCTTTGAAAGGGAAGCAAATATAAGGATAGTGGTCACAAGCATCCGCATATTTAAAGATGGAGGTCCCGACCCTTACGCAGGTCATTCTGATATTTTTAATCTTCTTAATATTCTGGTAAACCGCAACATATCCGACTTCAATTTCGACAAGCGAATATACCTCTACACCAAACAGGTAACCGGTGGCTTTTCGGGCTTCGCCTGGATTGGGGGACAGTATAATGTATCCCCGCTGGAAAGTGTCGGAACGATCCAGCACGAATTAGCCCACAATTTCGGTTCGCTGCATACCAACAGTTGCAACTGGCCGGGCGGGCCGCTCGACTACTGCGGTGGCGTGGAAGGCAACTGTTATGATAAGTCCTCGGAAACTAATACGATGGGGTCGATGATGAGCCAATGCGGCGGTAGAAGACAACCCCTTCATCCAATGGTGGCGGCGGTCATCAAGCAGCACGCAGAGACTACTTTTGCCAAAATACAATCGATTCCTCAGCCTGTTTCGCTGGCGGGTGATATTACGGCGGTTAAGGGGGATTTTTACGCCTGGCCGCCTTCCCTGAGCGCCCAGTCTTACGAATTCAGTTATTCCACTAACGTCAATTTCTCTGGCGAAATCATCCAGCCGACCTTATTTAATGGTGTCTCTTTACTGAAACAAACCCTCGGAACAGATTATTTCGTCAGGGTCAGGGCGATAAATTCCTTTGGAACTTCCGACTGGTCCAACACGATCAAAATCAGGATCGATCCTGACCAGCCTGACGTGCCGTTGATCCTAAGCCCCGCTACCAATTCATTTTTTCCGTCACAGCAAGCTGTAACATTATCGTTTTCAAATGTGCCAGGCGCAACTTCATATCGCATCCAGGTAGCCAGCCTAAACGATTTTGACTTTGCCTTTCCGACAGACCAGATTATTTCCGGAAACACGTTCGACTACTCTCCCTATCTTGGCGGATACAAATGGCGGGTCAAGGCTATTAAGGATGGAAAAATCGGCAAATGGTCGGAAATAGGGTATTTTTCGGCTAATCCGCGGCTCAACCTGATCGGCCTGTTCTTACCGATTCCCAGCAATCTGGCCAACGCACCCAGAACGCTCCCGGTAGCGTATTCGCCGTCTGTTTATTATTCCAATACTACCATTACGATCGCTGACAATCCGGGGTTTGCCAACCCGCTCTTTCAGCGGAATTATCTGCCATTTTCAGAGATTGCCGATGTTTTTAAAACCTTGCCGGCTAATAAAGAGTTATTCCTGCGCGTGCAGGAACGCAGTATCGACCTGATCAACTATCCGGATCGCGATCTGGTTAATTTTGTCGTTCAATTTACAACAGGTGATGGTAATGCACCGTCCGGGCTTACATTCCTGAGTGAAAAAAACCAGCAGGTTTTCGGCCGGTCGAATCCGAAAATTGCTGTATCCAAAGACCACATCTGGCTTGGTGTGATAGATGCCGGATTTATTAAGCTTGACCAAAAAACGCTGACCTATCAGGCATTCAACCGTGTAAACACCGATGGACTTTTGGGTGTAGGCCTGGAAAATGCCGTTCATACCGACGATGATCTGAATATTCACGTGCTCAATGCCGGCAACCAAGGCGTATATCGTAAAGTGAAGCTGGCGAATGAAGTACCATCATCTGGCGCATCGGTGACGCAGATTTCCTTCTGGAGTTACATACAGGGTTATAACCCGCAAAATAATGTTTTCTGGACACACCAGGTGATATTTAAAGAAACACCGTCCGGCTGGATCGCACTTCGTCAGCTTTCCGATAGCCAGTACATTAAAGACATCAGGTTTTACAACAACAAAGCCTGGATCCTTCTGGTTAACTCCACCCCGGTTTACAACAGTGAAATACTGGTCATGGACCTCAACGACCACAATCAGATTTACACGATCAATTCCACAACCAGTCCGGCTATCGCAAATTTTATCGAGCAGATCGAAATCCAAAGTGATGGAAAAGTGTGGCTCAGACAGACGGACATTAACTCCAATCAGCACTCCATTGCTCATTTCAACGGTTCTACTTGGTCGGTTTTCAATAATGGTAATGCTCCTTTTGGCAGCCGGATTACCGGCCTCAGCCTCTCACAGTCGGGTACGCCGTACATTCTGGCATCAGGTAGTGAGACACAGGTTTATAAGTTCAATAATATAAACTGGATAAAAGTCGGGGATGCGCTGCCTTATCAAAATTTCGGTGGCGATCTCTGGACAGATAAAAATGAAAGCTTCTGGATATCAAATCAATTTGGGCTATCCCGGCTCGCCTCCGATGCAGCGCTTCCCGTCACGCTGGTGAATTTCAGGGCCGCTCCCGAAAGTAATGCCGTCGCACTGCATTGGGAGGTGACGGACCAGATCGATATGTCAAAATACGCGATAGAGCATAGTACGGACGCCAAAAGGTTCAAAGCCATCGGCGAAACGCCTGCACTTGATACCGCTTTTTATAGTCTTACTCATTACAACCCAGCTCCCGGAATCAACTATTACAGGTTAAAATCCATCGAAACCGACGCTGATTTCGCTTACAGCAAAGTAATTGTGGTGAATTTATCCAATGTGGAAGACATGGTCTTTTATCCCAATCCTGTCACGAACCAATTGCAAGTGAAAGTAAGACCCGATCTGATCGGCCAGTCAGGCAGGATTGAAGTCTTTGCTGCGGATGGAAAAAGGATTTATGGAAAGGAAATCGGCAAATTTCAAGGCCAGGAGCATATTGATGTTTCTAATCTGGCCGCAGGCAGTTATTTGATCCGCATTGAAAATAAGACGGAGGCCAGCAGCGGGATGGTGCAAGTGGTGCGGTAGGTTAGAGGGCATGCCGTCAGGAAAGTCTCCGCGGAACTTCTGAATTATATAGAAACCCCCGCAATCACAGCAAATTTGCCTCTGGTGTCATTTTGGCCACTAGTTGGTGAGTACATTCCCGAAGCCGCTCAATCGATATAAAGCACATCTTTACATCCTAGGCCTATGAAAGTATGCGGCAAGTTCATAAAAATTCACATAGGCTTTGGAAATGGCAAAGACAATCTTTCCATCAGCCATTATTGCATAGCTGAAAATGAGCGAGAATGCTGCGTATTACGATAAATAAATCAGTCAGTGGGACGAAGAAATATTACTGTGAGCAGTATTACAAAGAAGGGCAATCCACATAGTTAGATTGCTACTCAGAGAAAGACCACGCCATCGTTAAATGGGGAGGGAAGGCAGTGGAAACATTGGGATTGACCGGGGATATTGCCAAACAAATCTTTGCCAGTCTTTCCGATAACCGCAATCTCCTCACCGAAAAAAACTCACTGCGCGAAACGATACAGTTTTTAAACAAAGATGGACCTCCTGCCCGCCCACAAGTTAGTGAGGAGTATTCTCAGATTGATACGGAGTCCTGCCGGCCATTAGATGGCACATATTCGAGGTAAATCACACAACCCTTGTCATTTCTTTCTCTCAACTACAGATTTAATAACAACACAAAATTCTGTAAATGAAATAATTGTAATAAATTGATTGAGTATTTCAAAACGATGATACGATGGGAGATCTCACTGGCCTTTATTATCCTTACGCACGGTGTTTGGATGAAGAAACCCTAAAAAGGGCAATTCTTATATACGATAAGATAATCTTCATCGATCCAATGTCTGAAAAGGTTAAACAAGGTCGCTATTCAGTCGAAAATCACCAACAGTACTTACCTGACCAGGCGGCAAAAAAGCTAACTGAGGAATGGGAATATATAAAGAGTCACTACGATACTTTGACAAAAGAGAATATTATTTCGTTCTATGACCCCAATAAACTTCTAAATAATCCCACTATCGACCACCTTATTACACGTCATTTACAAGATGATATGGGTGATCAGGGAGTATTCAGACTATTCGAAAATAGCAAAGCAAAAACCTGGAGCATTTTAAGGAGCCGTATCCCCAAAAGATCTTTTCAATATTTACATCAACGAGTCGCAGTTCCTGCTTGGCACCGAGCTCATTACCGATGGCGGCATGGCCACATTGTAATTAATTGGGCATAAAAAAACCGGCGCATAAAGGAGCATTACTCCCCATGCGCCGGTTGCTATTTTAGAGGTTTTTCGCTTTCGCCTCTGCTTGTTCAATCACCTCGCTAAGCACCTTGCGGCTCTTCATAGTCGAGATGGAGCTAGACATTACCTTTTTCGCTTCCGCTTTTTTACCCGAGTCGTTCAATGCATCAGCCAGTGTTTCCAGCGACTGGAAGTAGTCGATATGCCCGAAGGTATCGGCCGCTTTTTGCGGCGCGTCGAGCAGCGCCGCGGTTTGCAGGCGGGCAGCTTCTTCGACATCAGCTTTGCCGGCTACCACAGCCAGCGAGCCGTCTTTTTCTTCCAATCTTTTGTATTGCTTCAACATCGGACCGGCCACCGCTTTGGCCGCATGCAACGACGCCGGGGTGCCCGGGAGCTTGTCGGCCACTTCTTTCAAAGTGTCCATCGCCTTGTTCAGCTCCGGCGCGCCGTCGAACACCAATGCGCGGCTCACGTCCTCGGTGAAGTAATCCGGCGCGATTTTGTTCTCTTCCTTGTCCGTAGAAGGCGCCACAAACACGCGCAGCACATTGCTCATCACCACCTCGTCGAGCATATCCACGCCCGCCTGGATGTTGTAGAAGCCTGGCTCGTCGATCAGCCAGCCGGAGGTAGAAGCACTCACCAGGTGCGTGCCGTAGATCGACTCGCCCGGTGCCAGTATGCTTTTGTGTTCCTGGTGGCACCGAACGATGAGCGGCTCCCATTTTCTGACGGTACCGCTATCTTTCTGCACGAACAGCACAATGTGGCCGCCGTCTTGGAGCAAATGCTCGTCGAGGGCCATCGGTTCTGCACTGGTGTTGGTCAGTTTGAGTTCGATACTCACCGGTTCGAGGAACGAATAGGTGTTATTCTCTCTGTTTGGCCGAACTTCCAGTTTGTAGCGTCCCGTGAAGAACTCCGGCTGCGGAGCCTCGAAACCGTGGTTACTGAACCAGTTTTCATTACCCATTTTCACAAAACGGCGCGGCGCATGGCGCATAAACTGCAATTCCTCGTTGGTAAAGCGGAAATCGAAATTGGAGAAAAACGCGCTCTGTCCACCGCTCACGCTGTACGGATAGTTCATGAAACTTCTCGCCTCGGGCTGGTTCAGCAGCGGTATCCAAGGGTTATAGCCCGGGCCCGACAGCGCTTTCTGCCAGCTGTGCGCGAGGTTGAATGCGTGTCCCATTTCGTGGATCGCCGTCCAGAACAGCATCCGTTGCCGCCAAGCCGCCGGGTTAGCGTCGCCGACTGGCGCGTCTTTAATGAAGCTGTTGGTGAAAATGGCGGTACCCTGGCGGTGGTTCGGGCCAATGTCGTCGAACATCACCCCGCCAAGCCCGTAACCGGTATCGTGCTGATTCGCAAACAGTACCCACAAGGCCCATTGCGGTTTGTTGGCAAATCTCGACCAGTAGGTTTGCATGGCGTTGTGCATTTCGCTGTCGCTCCACGTACCGTTGGCCCCGGCGCCCGTTGCGGGAATCGGTGTGCTGTTGGGTGAAATGGTCGCATTGAAACCCGCCCGTTTGTAAACACTTTCCAGCGAAAGTACCTCGTTAGGCAAGCTCGCGGGACGGTTGGGGTGGCTGTACGTAGCATAGTCGGTTGACGGGTTGCCGGCATTATCCACTTTATCCACCTCAAATTCGACGTCGTCGAAATACTGGCTTACAAAGTCGAGGTTATAGATACGCGTCGGCATGCCTGCACCTGTTACCGTCAGTTTGTAGTTGGAATAACCTACGCCAAGCCCTCTGCTGGCTTCGAAAAGCAGTTTTTCGCCTTGTATCAATGCATTATTTCCCTCGCGGTAAGCGACCGTCGCCTGGATTTTGCGGCGGTTGAGTCCCGTGCATTGGTCGGAAGTTACATTCGCGATCAAATGCGCCGTCGAGCGGGGCAGCAGGCGGGTAACCTCTATCGATATACGTTTTTGGGGATAAAACCGGTCCACGTCCACGCGAACGGTGATGTTCGTCAGGTTCAAAATGGGGATACCCGGTACGCCGATCGGGGGCAGCACTGTTTTCAGCTTGTACCTGCCGCTCACCGCGGAGCATATTTTCAACGGAATGCCCGGAATGTTCGGAATCGGCAGGTCGGGAATGGGGTTCAGCGGCGGAATGGGTACGCCCGGGCCGTCAGGTCCAATGCCGCCCGCTTCTGCCACGGAGTCGTCGACATCGTCGCCGTACACATACGCCTGGTAATCAGGATGCTGCTCATCGGACAAGGCGGGGGTTGGCGCCGGAGCTTCCGGCGCATTGTTTTTCTTAGACATGGTTTTAAACTGTTTAGGATAAAAAATGGGTGCTTAAACAATGCGGGATTTTACACGTAGCCGGGCATCTGGTCGGTGGGGCTGACTGTCAGCTTGCCATCTTCGAGACTGACCTTCACGTAGGGATGGCTTACCGGTACCGGCTGTTTGATGCTCCGGTCGGGCAACACCACCTGGACTTTCATCCCCGGGGCGGCGTCCACCTTTTTGATGGCCGCCATCCCGAGCTGAAACCGAGTATTCAGGGAAAATTCTTCAACCACCTCGCCGTCGACGAGCAGTTGCGCTTTTTCGTTTGAAAACCCTTCCTGAAAATGAATTTCGACGATCATAGGAATCGGTCACTACCGGATGTTTGTTTTCAGCTGCTCTGCGATGCCTTTCACGGCTCCGAGGGCTGCATCACCGATCAAACCAGAACGAATGTCCTCGATGGTGGCCAACATATGGTACTTGTTGATCGCGCCACGGAGGGGATCGGGTACGGGATCGATGAAGCCGGGGTCGAAGATGCGCCACCATGGACCGGGCCACGGACCGGGCCATGGAAAAGGCCACGGGCGCGGCCACCGCCACGGATGTGTGCCACAATACTCATCGAAATACTTGCTCAGGATTGTCTCCTGCGACTTGGAAATGAGCGCCATACCGTGCTTAGCCAGCAATTGCGCCGACTCTTTGGAATCGCTGAACTTGGCCAGCTGAACCAGCTGGATGCCTGCGAAATAGGCCTCCTGCACGGATTCGAATTCACTTTGCTTTGCCATAATGAACTGGATTTGAATGTTGGGAACAGACAGTCACCGGTGTGATGACATTTCAAATTTCCCCCAAATCCCCATGAAGCGGTATCGACAATTATATGGATATTACAACCCGGTTAAAACAAAAAAGCACCCTCTCGTGAGCATGCTTCCGGGGGTGCGGGGAATGCGCCGGGGCTACCGCGAGCACGGCATCATGCGTATCCCTTTGTAATAAAGCATAAGCAGGCCCGATTTCAGAAAATTGCCCGAAATGAGCACTACGTAAAGAAAATGGTCATTCTGGTAAGGCAAGGCCATGCCGTACAGGAAGTCGATCACGGCGATAAGCAGGTAAATGCCCAGGATACCGAGCACAAACCACGCGTCCCGGACGGCGAGAATGCTGCGCCCGAGGTTTTGCCGGTAAAGTACCGTAAGCGCCCACACCGACAGCATGAACAGGTACGCATTGTTCACATATTCGCCGTAACTATTATAGCTTTCGAGCCCTTGCAGCCAGAATGCGTTGGCGATCTGGAAAAGCACAAAAAGCACCGAAGCGATGTTGACGAGCCGGGTAATGAAACCGATATCGATGATCCTCGCCAGGAACAGTCCCAGCATCACAAACTCGATGGTAATGTAGGGATAATCCAAAAACAGGTTGTTGCTCAGCAGCGGCGCGGTAATGGCCGCCAAGAGCTCTATGAGTGATATCGACAAAAGAAAAACCAGGAAATACCGGTACTTCCCGTTCCAGGCACCACGCCTGCGCAGCGCCTGAAACGAAAGGAACAGCCATACCGCCGTAAGCAGCCATCCCGAAAACCGGTATAAAAAGAGTTCTGACAACATCCGTAAAAACCGTTATGCGCCCGGAGGAGGTGTTTTAGATCCAGTACCGCCACCGCCGTCGGTGAATGCGATAACGCGGCCGTCCATGTGTTTCATAAAACTCCATCTACGCGATAAACTTCCCGGCGCGAGCCTGATATCCGCACCGACCACCGGAAAAATTTCCAGACCAATAGACGTAGCTGCTTTCCCCCTTCCCATCATAATTACAACTCCCGTGGCCTTTGGATATGTTTCACTATTAAATGGGCCGCGCGGGCTGTGGTCATTATTGTCGATACCCAACTCATGCGTGGACGCCTTGGCTACGTGGATACGATATGGGCCACACTCCGTTTGACCGGCAGGGACGAGTGCCAACTCTGCATTTTCCAACGACGGCATTTGTCCGACCGGCCCTGGTTCATCCACGAGCAACGCGCGCTTGCCTGTGAGCTTTGTAACGAGTTGCAACAATTCCTCTACCGAAAACCGGACACCCAGATTCTTTCTCTGCCCCTTATCAATAGTGGTCAGGCCATTAAACCGCTTTACTCTGTCGATCGCTAAGTTATTATTTGCCATATTTCTTGTCTTTTAAGAATGTATAGAATTGGGTTAACGTTTTAAAAAATTCATCTAATGGTAGATAAGAAGGTTTCTTGTGATCTTTCGGAAGCATATAAGAGAATGATTTGAATGGGTCGAAGACCTGTACCTTTCCTTCTTTCATGAAAAACACATATTCCTGGCCGATGTCGAAAAACCGGCATATCAGGGCTGATTTCAGCCTTTTTTCAAAGTATCTAAAAAGCGCTTTTTCGATCTCATCAAGCTTTTCAATGACTTTACTTTCCGACGCATTTACGGAGCGCGGTTGCGCAGATGTACTTTCAGCAGGCAGGTTCGCGACGTCGGCAACAGCGCTACTTACCACCGGCACATACCGCGTGCCATCCTCGATCATCGCCATGTAATATCTACCATTGTCGTTGGCATTAAGAAAAAACGACGTGTACCTATTATTCGAGCCCGCGAGGTACATTTTCATATCCCGCGCGAACGTGAGAATATCATCGACAAAAGAATCCGCGTCGTCCAGTAACAGTTCTACGCTGCTATTGGTAACAGTAAATTCGTAGTCCTCAATGGTGTGCAAACGACTGGCATGCGTATCCGTCCTAAAAGGCGCCGGGACATTTGCTGGCAGTTGCCTGATGTATCTTTTTATAAGGTTTTTTGCATCGACATCCGAAAACGTTCTTGGAGCAGGAGTTCGGTTGACGGCAGTGTGCTTGTGATAAATGATGCCGACAAACCAGCTATCTGACTTAAATTCAACGTAATTGAGGTAATAAGTCCTTCCTTGAAATTCCGGAAACGGATCGAGAACTTTTATCCAGTTTAGTTTAATACTCGCCGTAAGCACCTGTTCGTAGGTACCGCTGGGCACTACATAATGCTGGGAACTGTCGAAATCCCAGGAATGAAGCACGATCGCCGAGGAGCCAACATTTCGTTGTAAGTCGGAGAATACAGGTATTGTGTCTAACCGAGAGAACGGTATGGCATTGTTTGCGGCTCCACTCAACTTGCACCCCATTTCGGTCAGTATTTTGAGGTTTCCCTCATAAGTGCCTGCGTTGTCCAGATCGCAAAAATCCGGAGCGCTCGAAGGGTCCGAAGGATTGAAATCCACTTTCAGCAATTCGCATTGATTCAACTGTCCGGCAGTGAACATTTCTAATGCAGCGGCCCAGCATGATTTCGGTAAGACCTGCGCAACAAGCGTTGTACTCATCTCTGATAAAAGGTTAGTGATGGAGGATTTTATACGAGTTTCATTTCCAATGCTTTGACTACCGCTTCCGGGGCGGAGTTGACGTGCAGTTTTTCGTAAATGTGGTTCACGTGTGTGGCCACCGTACTGAACGAAATACCGCAGTTGGCGGCGATCATCTTGTAGCTCTGCCCTTTTACCATACACCCCAATATCTCCCGCTCGCGGTTGGTAAGGTCCACGAAGGTTTGCTCCGATTTCACAAACTGTTGCTGAAACATGGCCAGCACCTTCCGCGAAATGCCCGGCGACATGTGCGCACCGCCCGCATACACCTCGCGGATCGCCTGCACGTACACCTCCGGGTCGGGGCATTTGACTATGTAACCCGAAGCGCCCGAGCAAATCGCCTGGAATATCTTATCGTCGTCTTCGAATACCGTCTGCATCAGCACCTTGACGCCCGGCTGGGCCTGGCGGATTTCTACCAGCGCTTCAAGGCCTGACTTCCTGGGCATTTGAATGTCCATCAGCACGACGTCGGGCTTGTGTTTTTTGACCAGGTACACCGCGTCCCGGGCGTCGGGAATGGCTTCCACCAGCCAGATATCTTCCATTGCCGCAAGAAAAAGCACGAGGCCCTGCCGGAAATTCTTGTTGTCTTCGAATAACAAAACCTTTATCATAGCCGATCGCATTGAATGATGTTCCAAAATTCCGGTAAATGCCGCGGAAGAAAAATCCCCAATTTTAGGGATGGCAAAGTACTTCCACGCGGGTACCTTCGCCCGGACGCGAGTGCACCAGCAAGTCGAGTCCCGACTCTTCGGCCCTTTTTCGGAGGTTGAAAATCCCGTTTCCCTCGTACTCCCGGTCGGTGTCGTAGCCTTTCCCGTTGTCTTTGATTTCCAGGAAAAGCGCGTCGTTCAGGCGTTGCAGCCGCACGCTCACGCCCGTAGCGGCCGAATGCTTGACCGCGTTGTTGATCGTTTCTTTGAATATCAGGTAAATGTTCTTGCGCTGCTCCATACTGAGCTGCAAGTCGGCCAGGCTGCTTTCCGACTGAAATTCGAGGTGCATATCGCATGCCGCAAGCGACTGATTAGCAAAGGAATGCATTTTATCGATCAGCTTTTGCAGGGAATCGTTGCGCGGGTTAATGGCCCACACCGTGTCCTGCATCAGCTCCACCGATTCCCGGGAATTGTTGATAATGCGGTCGAGCACCGACAGCGTTTCCGGCGTGGCGTTTTTGCGCAGCAGCTCCACAAACAATGCAATGCTGTTGAGGTTCGAGCCCACCTCGTCGTGCAGGTCGGAGGCGATCTGATTTCGGAGATATTGTAGTTTGAGTTTCTGCCGAAAGTTGTAAAGGTTGAAAATGTAGATCCCGACCCCCGCCACCACGGCCACATATAAGGTAAGCAGGGGAATAAACCACCAGGCATTCCAGAATGCGGCCTCTTTGCGGATGACAAACCGACTGCTTTTCAGCACCTTCTTCGAATAAGTATCCAATACCCTGAAATGCAGCTCATAATAGCCCTTTCTGAGCGTCTCGTAACGCACCGCAGGATAAACGGCTGGGATCCACCCGTCATCGATCGGGTCCATTTTGAATGCGTAGCTCACGCCCTGGCCCGGATGCTGGGGAAGTTCAAGGAAAAATTCATCCACTGCCTCGGGCACATACAGCGTATCCGGGAACCCCGCGTACGGCTTGCCATTGACTCGGCACCCACCGGCGGAAAACGGGTCGGCGCCAGCAAAAAGCAACAGTATACAGATCACGGGCTGCATCGTTTCGGCGGTTTGAGGGTCGGCGGTTTACTCATCAAATTAGGAAGATCTGCCCAAGGTCTGAGGTTGTGGTAGGATAACTTATTTACCGGCAATTATCGTCCCGAAAATGGTTAATGATTATTTACCTGACGGAATTTTAGAACAATAACGACTTTCGGTCACATTTTGCCAAAAGCAAATTTGTGAGTGCCGTAAAAAGTCCATCTAACACCATGTCGTAAATTTTCATTAGGAAATTTTCTATCATTTCCGCGCATCCCATACAAGCTCCATTGTCTAGCCAAACATAGTCATCTTCAATGCGTATTGCAGGAAGTTTCCTGCTCAAACTCCTAAGTAATTCAGCACGGCTAAATTGGATCCCAGTAAAATAGCTTTCTAGAGTGCCGTCGTTGTGTACAATACAATTCCTAAGCGCAATGGTGCTTTTAATTGTTGCAAAGTCATCACTTCCAAAATCAAAATCTATCATATCAAACCTTTTACAGTAATCCTTAAATAGGTCCATTACCGGTCTGTTCCTACCAAATTGCTCTAAGTTTTCGCTAAGCCCTTCGCTTTCACTAAAAGCATAGCAAATGGTCCGGAGCTCGATTTCAAGCAAAGTCACAGCAGCGGCCAGGACAGATTGGCGTAGGTTACTTCCAGCGATGAAATCGAATATCTGTTTCTTGTTAAAAAGAACGGGATTGCCCTCAAAGCTAACATCCAGGACCTTGTATTGTGTTTTTTAAGCAGTATCGGTTCATGAACTTTGTAGTAGTAGAGCTTTAATTGGTCAATTCTCGTCGACAGGTCACACATATTTCCGAAAAATTTCAAGTTAGTCTCTATCATGGTATTTTATCCGTTTTCGATTAATCTTGTTTTTCTGTACAGTTGGCTTCACCGTGCAAAGCATCGAGCTGTCAAGTTACATATTCAAAAGTCAAACCAGAATTGTTGCTGCCTCTAACAATTTTGCTTCATATTACGCATTCAATTAAAATGATAAATCAATTCAAGGCTAACATGAACCAAAACGGGTAAACTTCGACAAGCTTCATGGTTCTGGAGAAAGCATCCCGAGGTCCCTTAAAGCCTAATTTAACACACGAAAAAAGGAGCAGAAAACTGCCGTTTTCCACTCCTTTTTTACCCTTTTTTGAAACCGGCTTTTTCAGTGCTCTCCCTTTTTAGGCATCCTCTTTTTGTAATGAAGACCCAATTTATGGCAAGCAAATTTTCACATACTATTTGTTTTTAATCAGCTTTTGGGAGACTGTGGAGCCGTCAGGCATTTGAATATTGATCAGATAGATTCCATTAGAGAGGGACCGAATGTCAAACGTATGCCTGTTTTGGCCTGTTCCGTTGCGGCCTTGGGTCATGATCCGTCCGGATAGATCCAGAATCCTGATCGTTTCCGACCCGCCTAATCCTTCGATAGTCAGCTCGTCCTGCACCGGATTGGGATATACAGAGATCCGCCCCGCGCCATGTTCAACAGACAGCGTTCTGATAGAACTAAAAGCGTATGTGCCGTCCATATCGACCATTCTCAAGCGGTATAGATTTTGACCTTTTTCCGGCGAATTGTCGGTGTAAGAGTAGTTTCTCAAAATACTGCTTTCCCCGTTTGACCGAACACTGCCTATCGTAACCCAAACTTTGCCATTGGAGCTGCGCTCTATTTCAAAGCGGTCCGAGTTCACTTCCTCGGTGGTAGACCAGGTGAGGTGCGCCAAATTTCCCTCTTTCCTGGCATCAAAGGCAACCAGTTTGACGGGCATTGGGCAATCGATAATGATGGTCAATGTGGCGATCGATTCGAGCCCATTGCCGTCGGTTACAACGTAGTCAATAGAGACCGTATCGCGCAAGCCGTTCAATGGTGTAAAACTCACGGCGCCACTGATCGGATCCACATTATATTGGCCCTGTCCATTGACAGTCAGGGTCGTCACCCGAGCAAGCGAGCCTGGCGTCAGCAGTTTCACACTGGAAGGTACCAGCGGTGCGCTGCCCGCGATGTCATTGGCCAGCACGTCGACCGTAGCAGTATTGCAAGTAGTCGTGCCATCATCATCCACGGCCACTGGCGGATCATTGACAATTGCGCTTGGGCAGCGCGCGCCATCACCCGGGGTAACGCCGGAAGCCGTCGAGAACAGGGAGGCAGTCAGGTTTGTAAGAGGAGCGCTAATCTTGAATATGGCCCCGCTGCCGTTATTGCCTACATACATGTCCCCGTCTGTATCAAAGAAAGCGGTACCAAAAGCGCCCGTGTAGCCGGATGTCTCTATGCCTGCACCGGTTACAGGCCCTAATGTGGTGCGGTTACCAGTTGCCGGATCAAATTGATACAACACTTTGTCCGTACCAAATCCATAGATCATACCATCGGTAGGATTGAACGACCAATCGTTCAAGTTGGTCGGCGTAGTGGGCAATGTTACGGCAGTCAGGTAATTTGCTGAGCCGGGATTCAGGTCGACTTTAGTGATCTGGTTGGTATTGGCTGCGTACAGGTACAGAATGCCCCCCGGGCTTACATCTCCGGTTGCATAGCCGGGAACCGGCGACGGAAAGCCAGTCACATCATGGAATGTCACCGACCAATCACTGCCGATCCGGACAAGCTGATTTGTGCCGTAACGGAAACCCCAGATGTAATTGTCGACGGTATTGTAGCCGATGGCGTTAACGAAAGCGTTAGGGCCTGGGATCAGGGTCTGTTTGGCCAGCGTTGTATTACCGGAGGAAAGATCGAGTGTGTAACCGTCCGAAACGTTGGCACCATCAATATTCCGGTTGCCGATCACATAGCTCAGTTCCGAACATGGGAAAGCAGGCTGGGCAACCCAGGAACCGGTTGCTTCCCTGAACGGGTGCGTGATGTCACCTTTGCTCAGGCCGATAAACCCTTGGAAATCTTCCAAACCAGTGCAAGGTTCATATATAATGAGATTCTTGACATTCCAGAATCCCGGCTGATCGTATGTGACCCGCAGGGTCGCTGTTGTGTTTACTGGGTTGGTAACCGAGACGGTCGCAGAAGCAGGTGATGAAGCAAACGTGATGGTTCCGGCGACGGCATCGTATGAAGCCCCTGTCACCGAATTGAGCGTTATGCCGGCGGGAAGTTCCAGCTTGAAAATTCTCGGATGCCCGCCGTCGTCAGTAAGGTCAACCGTGAAATTCTGAGCTGTTCCGGCTACGGCCGACGATCCTGGACCGGTAATAGAAAACACCGGTTCTGAGGGACTTGGCAAGCTTGGAATGGCATCGATAGCGTCCCCGTGGAGCCCGGGATAGTGCACGGCATAGTCAGCACCTGTCGTAGAATTCACCGCAGACTGGACAGCCATAAAATTGGCATATGTCGTAGCCGGCGTTGGAATATTATTCATTATGTAAACCAGCCGTGCCGCTTTCAGTTGATCGACCGCATCTGCACTTCCCGACTTATCCAGGTCCGGACGAACGCTGGGGGAAAATATAACTTGACCGATGTAGTTGCCGTTGGCCATGGAAGGAGCTGGCTTCCCGTAATCAATGCAAAAGGATATTTCAGAGGAAACAAGATTCTTGTTCCCATCAAAATAGGCGGTAGCAATTGGTGCAGCTTCCTCTGGATATGAATCCATCGCAATGTATGAATTGGGGGTTATAAACTTTTTCCAATATGCAACCTGAAAGCCAAACGCCGAGGTAGCGACCTGGTCGCCAGTAGTATAAGGGATATAAATTTTAAAATCGCCGCCCGAGGAAGCAACAGGGCTTTCGAAAGTCACAGTGATCGGGCCTGTGTATGTCCGCGTCTGCGACAAGTAGCCGGAAGCATTCGTTGGTGTAATGGTTTCTGTGGGAGTCCCACTTGCTGAAGTCCCCGGATAGATTTTGATAACGGCCGAAGGCGCCATATCCAAAAAATCAAACCGAAGGACAACTTTGCCCATTGTTCCGTCAGAAAGCTCAGGATTGATGGTTGCCGAACGAAGGGGATATATGGCGTTCATTGTCGCTTCGAGAAAGAATTTGCCGGAAGTCGACCTTCCGCTTCCAGTTTTTCCAGCAGGCACGGTTTCCGGGAAAAAATTCCCCCCATCAAAGCCTTGGTCAAAAAAATACCAGCGAGTTCCGCCTCCTGGGTCCGGGCATGACTGTGCGTTAGCAAAGGATAATGCCTTTAATGTCAAAATAGCAGCAAGAATAAAGCTACTGAATCTTCGGGCCAGAAGGTCGGGTGACGTGTAAACATTTTTCATGGAATATATTGATTTAAGTATGAATTCCTTTTTGGGTTTCTAACGGGTGTAGTTCAAGCGGGACTGCTTGATAATTTGTCAGGCTGAGCCCGTGTTCATGGTGGACGTTGGACATAAGGGTTATCTCCGGAAAATATGCTAATGAAGCGTCTGTCTCCATCATCAAAAGTATTTCGATCAAACGTGAGGATATAGCGGAAACTAGGCCTGATTTTATCGAGGAGCTTCATTTTCAAAGGATGGAAGAAGGCATAGGTCAGGGAGTTGATCTGATATACTTGGTATAGTGCGGTATAGTAGTTAAGATTTCCTGGATCAGATATCGCAGGAACTAATTCGGAATAAGGGAAGTGGTTTTGACAAATGATCCTATGGCAAATGTCCTAACATAATTTGAATCGGAGTGGGGAGATTTTTGTCTAATTGGTGGGATTCTCTTGCCAAACAAGGCCAAATGACTAGTTTATGACCCAGGCGGGCCGCAAGCACCGACCACCCCTTCGCAAACTCCCATTTTTTTGTTCCGGTAGCCGCGTCGAGTGCGTATAAGGAATCCATCTCGCTCAGAAACATGTTCCCGACCTTATTTTAAGCGATGTGATGATACCGCTTAAAGATAGCTTCCAATTATCCGACGAGGTAAAAATGATCAGCGGACTGGTCATATCCCTTGGTATTGCTAACAGCGAGGTCTGCGGGAAGTGACCGCATCCACGGACTGCAGAGCGGAGCCCACGCATACCTTACTAAACCGGTCCCGCGCGATGAGTTGCTGGTGGTGCTGGATCCCCCCCTTCCAGATGGGAAGCATTTATCAGGAAATGGGCATGAGCCGCTCAATTCTTAACCGGAAGTTGACTGCCCTCACGGGCACGTCAGTCACGCGGTATGACAGGCCCCTTCGCCTGACCCAGGCCTGTCACTTGCCGACCGCCACCCAGATGGCCATTTCCGATGTGGCCTATACGGCGGGATTTGAAGATCCGAAGTATTTTACCCGCTTGTTCTTCGAAGAATATGCCTGTTCTCGGACCTAATTCAGACGATTGAGCATATAGTCCACCTTTTTGGGCGCCCTGTCCAACTTTACCTGTTCTCGCAATGATAGATTTGCCGCATCGATCTCAACAACGTAACACGTTCATCCTATGAAAAGGCTATGCTTCTTTCTGCTGGCAGTATTGCTAAGTTCAAACACTTTTGCCCAGAGCGACTTCATTACCCGCTGGAACCTTACCACACCGGGGTACTCAGCAACAGCTCTCCGTTTTAACGTAACCACAACCGGAACAGTGAGTTATTCATGGCAGGAAGTATCACCGGGTACGGCTACAGGTTCAGGGACGTTTACCGGAAGCATAGCCACCATTACCGATTTGCCCCCGGGATCGACTATTGATCTTAGTATTAGTCCTACAAATTTTAAAAGGGTGATCATAAGTTCCGGCCTTGATGATAAACGGCTGACAGATATCAGGCAATGGGGAACTACTGCCTGGACATCCATGGCTGTCGCCTTCTCTGGTTGCTCTAACTTGCAGATCACCGCCACCGACATGCCCGATCTGGCTGGGGTAACCAGCATAGAAAATATGTTCAACGCTTGTACTATCCTGAACGGACCGACTAACATCGGCAATTGGGACACTGGCAACGTGACAAATATGCGTGGCGTATTTTCCCTGGCCACCAACTTTAACCAGCCTATCGGCACATGGAACACGGCCAATGTCACTAACATGAGCCTTATGTTCAATGGCAGTAAGTTCGATCAACCGATCGAAAATTGGAATGTTGCAAAGGTGACCAATATGGAGGAAATGTTTTTCGCCGCCCCCGTCTTCAACCAGCCTATTGGCAGCTGGAACATGGCCAGCGTGACCAATATGACATACATGTTTTGCAAAGCCTCCGTCTTTAATCAGCCTATCGGCAGCTGGAACACCGCCAACGTGACTAATATGCTCGGCATGTTTTGGGATGCCAAAGTCTTTAACCAACCCATCGGCAACTGGAACACCGCCAAGGTGACGGATATGGGGGCCATGTTTCAGAATGCCTCCGCATTTAACCAGCCGATCAGCAGTTGGAACACCGCCAACGTGAAAAATATGGGTAATATGTTTCTTGCTGCCACCGCTTTTAACCAGTCTCTCGATACCTGGAATACCGCCAGCGTCACCGATATGAGCAGGATGTTTTGGGGTGCCTCCGCGTTTAACCAGTCAATCGGGAACTGGAATACCGCTAACGTCACCGATATGCAACATATGTTTTCGGAGGCCCCCGCTTTCAATCAGCCTATTGGAAACTGGAATACCGTCAGTGTCACCAATATGACATACATGTTTTGGGGTGCCTCCGCATTTAACCAACCCATCGGGAACTGGAATACCGCTAACGTCACCGATATGACTTCCATGTTTGACGGAGCCTCCGCCTTTAACCAGCCGATCGGTACCTGGAACACTGCCTCCGTGACCAGTATGATATCCATATTTGCCCGTGCCTCCGCTTTTAACCAGGCAATCGGGAACTGGAATACCGCTAACGTCAACTCTATGAGCTACATGTTCGAGGAAGCCTCCGCCTTTAACCAGCCTATCGGCACCTGGAACACGGCCGCCGTGACCAATATGGTAGCCATGTTTGGCGGTGCCTCCGCGTTTAACCAGTCTCTCGATACCTGGAATACCGCTAACGTCAACTATATGAGCTTCATGCTTGAGGGAGCCTCCGCGTTTAACCAATCTATAGGTACCTGGAATTTAAACGCAGTATTTGATTTGGAAGGTATTCTAAGTCACAGCGGTGTGGATTGCGTTAACTATAGCTCCACATTGATCGGTTGGAACAGCAACCCCTCGACACCAGACGGCCTTTACCTGATTTCCGACGGCATGCTGTTTGGCTCCAATGCGGAGGCTGCCCGTACGAATCTGGAGACAACCAAAGGCTGGTACATCGGTGGTGATGCGGCCTCCGGATCGGATTGCACTTTGCCTGTGACACTGATCAGTTTCACAGGCAAAATGCAGGGCGGTATGGTTTTGCTGGACTGGAAAACGGCAGATGAATTCAATAACGCCGGATTTGAAATCGAAAAAAGTGCTGATGCTAAGACATTTGAAAAAATCGGTTTTGTAGACGGTAACGGAGATTCAAAAGAGACCAGGAAATATCATTTTACAGATTTAAATCCATTTCCGATTAATTACTACCGGCTGAAACAGATCGATTTTGACGGCACGTTTGAATTTTCCCGAATTATCCGTGTAAAAATGGATACTCAGAATGTAGTGACGGTTTACCCTAATCCAACAACGGGAACCATTCATATAGAAGGTGCTGGACCTGATGTAAAAATCCGGGATACCTCGGGAAGATTATTGATAAACCGGGTATTATCCAATGGGAAAGTAGACATCTCTGATTTACCGGTAGGCCTTTACATCATGTCGGTCATTTCTGATTATCAGGAAAAATCAATTTCAATTGTGAAACAGTGAACACACATAGAATCCAAACCCAATGTATATATACGCAAAATGTCGTGTTATAACAATACCCCAAAAACAATCCTAAAACGGGTTTTCTTGGTTTTGAAATACCTAAAACCAATCACATTGTGACCTTCCAAAATCCCTTAACATCAAGGCTTCTTACCCTTACATCCCCAGAGCTGACCGCAGTAGCAACTATTTTGATGAGAATTTGGCTGTCTTTGGGTGTTGGTTTAGAAACTTCCTGAATTTGCAAAACTTCGGGGGTTCCGTATTTGGTACAAACAACTGCCTTCATCTAATCATTGTGGTTTTAAAAATTCACCCCAAAATGAAGGCCCGGCTGCCAGAAGAAGACTCTTGGCCATCTATCATCAACCTGTTTAAACGAACCAGGCATTGTTGATTGATAGGGACGATGAGTCATTGCTATTGAAGGTTGAAAAAAAAGCCTATCCTTGAAAAATTTAATGTGATAACCAATGGAATAAGTGTTAAAAATTTGAAAGCCCTTGTCAATCTTCTTACCGTTATCATTTACAAAAGTCTGAAAAGCAGGCATCACGTCAACTTGCGCAAAAAGGCCATTCCATAAAAACCTTTGATAATTAAGTGAAACTCCGTGTTCACGAATATAACCTGGAAACCCTTCTCCTTCTGCTTCATATGATTTTCCAAAAGGAATGCCAATTGGCCAGGCATATTTCCAAGTTTTAAATTCCAGTGAAATTACATCCTTTCCTGTAATGCGATAACCTAAGTTCAGATAAATCATTTCAGGCGGGTTATTATCAGGCACTACATTAGCTATCATAAATAAGGTACTGCCTATAAAATACTTTCTATAAGTACTGTCTTGTTTGGAATATTGCGCTTTAACCTGTAGAGTGCTTGCCATCATCAAAATCAAGGCGAAACATAAAATTTTTTTTTGCATGGCTTTTGTCGTTAAATGATACTGCAAAATTAGATTGCCAGGTAGCTTAAATACGTTCACTTAAGTTAAGAAATGACTCAGTACTGGACATTGAAGAAGATAGAATTTATTGGAACCCTGAGTTGAGCAAGCAGCCAATCTACGAAATGTGCAAGACTGACTAGTTCGCTAGTCACCACCGAATAGCCCTTGCGAAAGACCGACTCCCGTAATTGTAGGGGCGTACACGGCGTATTTTCTTCGTTTTTCTGCGATGACCTTGGGCTACACACAACACATACAGCACGACCACAATGGTCCCCCCATTCTTTGCCTTCGTACTCGCGATCTGCCGGAAGACAAAATCCAGTTAAAGGGTCAAGTTTCATCGCGCGTTAAAGCAACCTGGGAGGAGTGCCTTTTTGCCCGGGTCATGCCGCAACAGGTGCAGACTCCCCCCGATAGACCAGACACAGCATCAACAGGTGGATCTGGTGGTTGCCCAACTGCCAGTTGGTGCCATTAGGGTTACTTCAACTTATTAAGATTGACCGTCTCATTAGGCCGTATGGCGCAGCCCACGAGGTGTAAATTGTTGAGCAAAGCGGAAGGCAATGTTGGCCAGAGTCCCGCTTCGGCGGACCGATTAGATTTGTCCAAGAGCGAGGAGCGAAGTCGAGGAGTGTGAGTCACGTTACAAAGCATGCATTTTGCCCTTGCTTTTGCACTACTAGCCCCTCCATGTCCAGTAGTGAGAAGAAATGACTCTTAACCTTTATTTTTCTCCAAAATCCTTGCCCTTAACCTGCTTAACGATTGTGGTTTTATGCCAAGATAACTTGCTAACTGGTGTTGCGGAACACGTTGAACCAGGTCTGGTCTTTTTTGTAATAGATTCAAATATCGTTGTTCGGGTGAAGAAGTCCTAAACTCATCAAAATTGATTTGTTGTTTTGCCAAAAATTCTTCTGCCAATATTCTGCAAAGGGTTTCAAACTTCGGAAACTTACTAAATATTTCGGTTTCCATATCAGGATTTGAAACTATCAGAATTGTATCTTTCACGCAAGATATGTAATATTCGGAAGGGGCTTTGTTGATAACACAATGCGGTGTCAAGGCTTCCATTTCTGTGTAGAAAGCGGTTGTTTTTTCTTCTCCATCTATTATGTAATATATCCGAATACAACCTTTAAGAACAAAGTAGGCATCATTAGACTTTTCTCCTTCTTTGAGTAAAGTTGTTCCTTTTTTTACTGAGTGAAATATAGCCAAAGAAACGATTGCTTTCTTTTCATCTTCTGTCAGCGAAATGTATTTTGATATAAAGTCAAATAATAAATCTTGCATTGTCTTATGTTGTTACTGTCGTCCATTGCACTTGCCCCCAACTTATAAATATACGAACCTTTCGGTTTGCACAACAACATACTAACCAATAGTTCATACTCAGCATTTTAGACACAAAAAAAGAGCATAACACGCTCATTATCAATCACAAATTAGCTATTCATATGCCTAGGTGTATGAAAATACAATATACGTGCCTCTGGCCGTTGTGAGGCATTCAGCTTCGGGCAGTACAAAATGCAAAGTACGCATTTTGCATTGCCCGAAGGCACGATAGCGACAAATTATCCAAAGGGCTCTTGATATTTTGAGGCCCTTCTCGCTTACCTGCGCGTAGCGCAAGGTCGTCTTTATGTCGCTATGGCCTAAAAATTCCTGAATAAACCGCATATCGGTTGAATAGTTCGGTAGTATGGCTTGTGCGAATGCCCGAAGCAAAGCGGCCTGAAACCGGTGTCAAGGCAGCCCAGTCCGCCACTTCGCCAGGATCGAAAACGGCTACATACCGGAGATTCGCCATATGAGACTGATCCCACACCGCCCATTCCGGCGGACTTGTTTCGGGCGTTGTCTGACCGGTTGCGATTCCCTGGGCGTAGATTTCCCGGACGATTTGCTAAAAAAATACCCGCTTAGTTGCAGCATGTAACACTTTCAAAGGACTCCCGCATCGAGCCGAAAGCTTGCCGAGCCTCTTCCCAAGCCGGTGTATTGATGCAGTACGATGTATTTTTGCGAAATAATATGAAACCCGGCTACGTGGCTGAAAACTGCTTTGCTTCATACCTTCCAGCCTCGGATTCAGTGAAAAAATTTGGATATTGGTAATCTTCGTTTTAATAGAGTTCCGACAAAGTTTTCATTTTCGATCGGATTTCGAATTGTAAAAGATCCACGTCCAGGCAAGCCTTTCCCAATTTTTTAATCGTGTACCATTTTCACTTCGCCATTGTCTTGCTCCGTAGTATTGATAGAATCTGGCAGCAATTTCAGTCGTAGATCCCTGCTGCAAAAAATAGACGCTGACGTCGATTTCGGCTGGGCGACCTGGCCGCCTAGACCAGTTAAAGATTGTTGGATTTCGTTGGATAGCAGATATTTTAGACTTCTCAAACATCTTATCAATCTCAAATGACTGGAACTGGCAATATGCACGAGTCGTAATTGGGGCCAATCCGTTCATTGCCTCTCCTGTTACTTGCCCTATTGGCTTACACACTCACCGTGCTCGGGCAGCAGGCACCGCGAAAGATCAACTGTCAAACCGTGGTGCGCGATGCAGCGGCGGCACCAGTCATCAATCAGAATGTATCGCTAAGGTTCAGCATATTGACGGGCGCTGCCGACGGGCCTCCGGTATATACCGAGACCCATGCTGCCACCACCAATGTATTTGGCCCGGCAGCTGTTTTGACAGGCAACGGCAGGGTTGTGTCGGGCAATTTTGCCACCATCGGTTGCAGCGGAGCCAGTAAGTTTTTGAAAATAGAAGCCGACATGACCGGGCGCAGTACTTATACCAACCTCTCTACTGTCGAAACAAGGTCCAAGAAACAATCTCAATGCTGCGCCGGCAGCCGGTTGCAAATTTAAACCATTTCCAGGTCGCAAGAATTGTACGCGAGGGACTTGGCGCCCGGTTGCATGTGACCTTAAACTCGAACTTAAAATTATGAATCTGAAACCTTTACTCTCAACCGTACTGGCTTCTCTGCTGACATTATCGCAGATCACAGACCCGGGAACAGTCACCCAGTTCCCCGTCACATTCCAGCCGTCGCTAATACCACCTGGCGGGTCTTTGAAACACCAACCACAAAAAACAACCGACATCGACAAATTAAAACAGAGCGACTGGTATGCTACTGCCATGAAAAACATGCAGGAAGGCGAGTACCATTTTAATAAAGTAACAAACAGTAATAGTTACAGCACTCCCAACCGGAAAAACAACCTTCGTTTTTATTACGACGAAAACGGTTTTACCGTCCAGCCACGCACGACCCGGATACCCGTTGGCGATTACGATATCACTACCCCGCCCGATCAAATCAAATACAAAACCCTTCCCGACTGGAAAATAGCCTTCAACCTCGATAAAAAGCAGGTAGGCAAAGGCGAATACAAAACAGACCATGTTACCGTGCAGTATATCAACAACACGGAAGGTATGAGGCAAAATTTTATTGTTCAAAAGCCTTTATCGGATCATGAAAACCTGAAACTAAATTTCAGCGTCGAAACATCATTAAAGCAGCGGTTGAGCAGTGACCGGCTGCAATTTGTGCATGACCAAGGCGGTGTGGTTTTAAATTACGAACAATTAAAGGTTTGGGATGGCAAAGTGCTCGCCGCAGCTTTTGAAAAAACAACGACGATCACGCCATTCATGTCCAAACCGCTGGTGCGGCATACCCCATTACGATCGACCCCATCAGCACTACGGCTGCCGCCAAGCTGGAAAGCAACCAGGCAAATGCACAAATGGGTTATTCCCTAGCCGGTGCAGGGGATGTAAACAGGGATGGGTATAGCGATGTAATTGTTGGTGCTGACCTATATGACAAGGGCCAAACCAGTGAAGGTGCCGCCTCTGTCTACCATGGCAATGCGTCAACGACCAGCAACCGCAATAATCTTAATCTGTACAATGTTGATCTTACCACTCCTATCAGCAGCAGCAATTTCCCGCTTATCAATTTTGGCACAGGGCTCTTTGCCAAATCTTTCCTGGGAAGGGATAAGGGAAAACTGGTCTGGGAAACAAAGGTTAGCTATGGACCTTACAGCGGCACCCCCATTACCAACAGCGTCCTGTATGCATCCCAGCAAACTGGCTATACCGATCTGACCATGATGGGTACTGAGCTTAAAAATCTGGTTGATAAACAAGCAGGCAGATACACTAAAATAAGGGCAAGGGTTCATTACGATCCTGTTACTGCCGTCACCGGGCAAATGTATGGCCCATGGCGATATATACCTTCCGTGAACGCAGGTTCAACCGGGGGCGCTTTGCCCGTAGACCTGATCTCATTCAAAGTCGCCTGGCAAGCCCAGGGCCAATCCGCGCAGGTCAAGTTTGTTACCGAGAATGAAAGCGAGATCTGCTGTTATGAAATTGAAAAAAGCGATAACGGGTTTCATTTCAATGTAATTGGTCACTTGGATGCCAGAAATTCTCCCGAGCTTCATACGTACAGTTTTATTGATCTTCATGCCAATGGCAAAAAACAATATTACCGCTTAAAGACCATTCACCATGACGGTGAGATTGACCGCAGCCGGATCATTTTGTTGCAGGATAAAACCGTTACGGAAATCCTGGTATTCCCCAATCCGGCCGCCGATGTATTGCAACTGCAACTCAACAAGGCATACAGCAATAAACAACGTCGTTTTCAAAGGTCTGCGTGGCGTGACTAATTTTCGTCGGCTTATGCATTGAAGCCGGGGGCCTGATAGTAAATTTTATATTCAGCCTCTACAAACCCAATTTCGTTCAAAACCTCTATCAAAAGCTGGATTTAAGAGAGATGTATCATCTTAGCAAATGGGCATTCTTCAGCATATATAGTTTAATATTGGCCATAGCGATTTTGAAAGCGGTCCTATTCTATTTTGTTATCGTACTGGTAACCAAAATTGATTTATCGAAGCCCTTCAACAGCTTCGTCTCAAGGCAGATTTTACGAATCAGTTACTGTACTTTCTCAATTGGGCTCCTAAGCTATATAGCCCGGCAAGCAGCCAACAATTTACCACACTGTGGTTTTGTAACCGACAACTTAACCAAGTTTTGGGCAGACAGTCAGGCTTTCGTATTAATGGCGGCTGTGATCTATATTATTGCGGCTATTTTCCAAAAAGGAATCGATATTCAAAACGAAAACGACTTAACTGCATAAGCTATGCCAATCATTGTAAACTTATACGTGATGATGGCGAAAGCGAAAGATTTCCCTGAATGAGCTTTCCGAACAAGTTGAGTTGACACTGTCCAACCTCTCCATCCTAAAAACGGGAAAGGCAAAAGCAATCCGTTTTTGCACACTAGAGTCAATTTGTAAAGCTTTAAATTGCCAGCCAGGCGACATTTAGAATACTTACCTGAAGAAAATGGGTAGATCCCAGATCTCCCGGAGGTTGTGTCAGTATTCAGAAGGAAGGTTGGTGAAATCCTGATAGGTCATGCGTTTGGGGCTGATGAATTAATAGGCTACATAATCTATTTCAAGAAAATCTGTGACATATTCCAGCCAGAACTGCTCGATAAAAGCTACGTGATCGGCATGGGCGGAATAGGCGTCATACTCCTCCTGATTACTGAAATCCATGGAAAGGCCGTAGTCGAACTGGTTTTTCGGGCTGACCTGTCTCAATACCTTGAAATTCTGTACGCCCGGGATTTCGGATAACTTCCCGGCGGCTTCTATAAAGCGGCTTTCTTCCGAAGAGCCCTTCGGGTATTTCAATTTTAAAATAACGGAATGGTGGATCATTTTTTTACAAATCAAATGGATAATGCGCTCTTCATTTTCCTGCTTTTTGCAAACCATATAGTTCGCAGGCACTAAACAAAGGCCGCACTGAAAGAATATTACTATACTCGAAAGTTACTTTTCATGAATGTCGTCATTTTGGATCTACCGAGCGATAAGCCGCCAACGCAGCCAGATCTCCGTTTTTTCCGGGTTTGCTGATCCCGTGTTCCATGCCCATAAAGCCTCGGTAGCCCTTGTCATAGACATGCTGCAGTACGTTCACGAAATTGATCTCACCGGAAGTAGGCTCGTTCCTGCCGGGTGTATCGCCGATCTGCATATAGCCGATCTCATCCCAGGCGTAGTCCAGCGTCGGAATGATATTGCCCTCCTGGATCTGTACGTGGTAAAAGTCAAAAAGTAATTTCAGGCTGGGACTTCCTACTGCTTTCGCCATCGCATAAGCCTGCGGGATCGTATGCAGGAACATACCGGGGTGGTTGATCTTGTGGTTCATCGTTTCCATGAGCATCACAATGCCGTGCGGTTCATAAATGGCGGCACAACGTTTCAGCAACTCTATGGCATTGGCCATCTGAAAATCCCAGGGCAACTTCGGATCGGCCATACCTAATACGTTGTGTATATATTTGGTATTCATTCGTTTGGCTATCTCAATAGAATCGCGAACCTCTTTCAGAACGTTGTCCCGGATCGCCTGATCGCGGCTGGCAAAAGTAGGCTCTTTGAAATTCATTGTACCCACAAACTGGCCGAATTCCATTCCCAGCTGCTGTACCGTTTTGCTGATCCGTTCCTGCTCATCCACGGGTCTCCGTGCCAGCCAGGTATTTTCCCAGGCGCGAAACCCCTGGTCATACCCCCATTTGATCTGATCAATCAGGTCCTTGCCGACCACCTCTTTAAAAATCCCGAACTCTGGCGAAAACTTCATATTAAAAGCTTTTTCCTTTTTCCGGGGCGAGAGCTGCGCGGCCAGAGGGTTGGCCGCACCTGATACGAGTGCGGCCCCTGCGAGCAGGCTGTTCTTGATAAAAATATTTCTGTTCATGATATGGACCGGGTTTATTCAATTTTGCTGTTTTTAAGAAAAGCAATGAGATCTGCCATTTTCTGGTGATCGATCTGGCTTGCCAAAACCGGCATTACCGACAAATTAAGGACTTTTAACGACTTGATATCCTGCCTGTTAATTGTTCTATCAATACCCGGCGCCGTACGGAGATTGATCGCGGCAGAAGTTTCGCTCATGATCATACCCTGTACCGGATCGCCATCTTTCAGTTCCACTTCCCAGAGATCAAAACCCGGTGCAATGGACAGGCTCGGATCCAGAATATTGGCCATCAGGTCTTTGGAAAGCCAGTTGTGCACCGTTCCCAGATCGGGTCCATAAGATACGCCGATACTTCCTCTTACCTGGTGACAAAGGGCGCAGTTCTGCATATACACCAATTTTCCTTTGCTTACGTCCCCGGTCAGTTCGAGTGCCTTCTGGTAGTCCTTGTTTACTTTATCCTTGTCGTTTTTCGCAAGAAGCATCCGCGCTTTGTCCCTCAGTTTCTCATCCGAGTGACTCATCAGCTGCACACTTCTCGGCCAACCTACACTTTCCGGTTTCACTTTTTTGGTCTCAATCGCAGTCAATAATTGGGCAACCCTTTCGGGGCTGGTCATAAAGGTGTTCATGGCAGCGTCACGAACATCGGGAGTTAGCGCACCCCATTGTTTCAACACATAATTAGTCACTGTGAGATCGGGTATCAGGGCCAGGATCTTCAGAGCTGCGAGCTGCACGGCGGGCTGTTCCTGCGGAACGATCAGTTCCTGAAGTACCGCCGCATACCGATCCGGGTCGCCGGTCGCCGGATCGCCGGTCGCCGGATCGCCGGTCGCCGGATCGCCGGTCGCCGGATCGCCTAAAGCCATAAAATTGAGCGCCTCCGATCTTTTTTCATCACTGAGTTTTTTATTTTTAGCAATGGCAATGGCCTTTTCTATTTCTGTTGCCAGATAGATACTATCCTCCACGCCGGTCACTTTCAAAACCTGCAGGGAAGCCTTTCTTACGGCAGCAGCAGGATTATTAAATGCGCTGTTGATCAGCTGCTTCTGTTCCTCTTTCAGGACCGAAAAATCTATTTTCTTGCGTTTCAAACCGTCCGTCAGACCGGCCAGTACAGCGGGCTGCCAACCGGATTTTTTGTCTGAAACCGGCGCAATCGCCCTTTTTATCAACGCTTTGATCGGCTCCGGATCGCTACCTGCGCCCACAATAGTTGTTAGCCGTTGTACCAGAGAAGCATAAGCCGGGTTATCCGACCGATAGGCATTCATCACAGTTTTTAATAAAGGGGCAGTTTGGGACGAATTGGCAGAAAGCGCAGCAATTTGCACCCAATCGTCGTTCAGGTCGCGGAAGAGCAGTTGCTGACGTGCGACCCCGGCTTCCGGCGTACTGCTGTAACCCAATGTGCACAGCAACTGAAACCTCACTTTCGGATCTTTATCATTCACCATGGCCAGCAGGTTTGCCGATAGTCCGCGATAATCGGCCCTATGAAGTTCAGCGAGCCGGATCGCATTTTCCCGAATGCCCGGAACTACGTCCTTCAGTGCCCGTGCGATCAGGTCGGCGGGAAGCGATTTCATTCCCTCCAATGTCCACAAAGCATGCAGGCGCCCCATAGGTGAGACCGGATTTTCACTCATTTTGATCAGCGCCGGTATTGCCTTTTTATCAGCACGGTCTACCAGCAAACGTTGCGCATTCAACCTCCACCAGCTGTTCGGATCTTCCAGGTATGCGACCAGCTGTTCACTGGTAGCGTCCCCAAGTTTAAGGCCTTTCGTCCATTCCGGTTTTTTGAAATTGGTGGGTGTGATCCGGTAAATCCGGCCCATATCGTAGCCATTGTACAAGCCGCCTGCCGCCACTGCTTCATCCGACATCCATTCGGGGTGTTCGATCGTCTGGCGGTAATAGTCGAGCACATAAAGTGCCCCGTCGGGTCCCACGTACATGTTCACCGGCCGTGACCATGAGTCTTTCGACGCCAGAAATTCCTTGTCAGGATGCTGACGGGTTGCCGTAAAAGTGGCGCCGCTGTCTTTCACAACATCCACATGTACGAGGTTACTCACCGATTCGGCAACGAAGGTAACAGTCCCGTCAAAAGGCGGCGGAAAAGCCCCGCCCAAATAAGCGGTAAGCCCGCTGGACGACGTAGTAACCCCGACCGGGGTAAAGAGCTGGCGATCCGGGTTTTTAGTGATCTGAAAAACTTCCGCGGATTTACCGTGATCCGAAATTACCTGGGTGGCATCCGAAATCAGCAGGTCGGGGTTTCGCGCCAGGTAGGACGCTCCGATCACTTCCTGATAAATGTGGTTTTGATTATGTGTAAAAAAATGATGTCCCCACTGGTCAAAAGTATGTCCGAACTGCGACTTGCCGGAGGCCAATTCCAGCTCGTGCGACTCCGGCCGGAACCGGACATTGTGACTGTCGGCATTTTTAGGAAGGCGCGGGCCGTCGGGCTGACCTGGAAAACGGATTTCACTGCCCTGGTCGCCAAATTCCGTACCATACTTACGCGTTCCGATCGCCCCCAAATGCGAAAGATGGATCCAGTTGTCAATTCCATAAACCGGATTATTGACATTCACATGCGGGTTCGATAATGAAAAACCGGTCAGCAAAGTATCTCTCACATCCGCTTTTCCATCGCCATCGGTATCTTCCAGGTAAAGCACATTAGGAGCATCTGTGATCATAATGCCCTTTTTCCACCGCAGGATACCGTTGGGCAAAATCAAGTCTTCTGCGAAAACCGTGCTTTTGTCCATCACCCCGTCCCCATCCGAATCGGAAAGCAGTTTAATGCGGCCGGTCCCGCTTTTGTCCAGCGGATAACCCGGCATTTCAACCACATATAACCTGCCATACTCATCTATTTCCATGTCCACCGGGCTGGCTACCATGGGCTCACTTGCCAGCAGTTCCATCTTAAACCCAGGCTCCAGTTCAAAAGTAGCGATCGCCTTATCCGGCGGAGTGGAACCTTCCCTGGACCCCGTTTCTTCTTTTTTCCGGCAGCCTGTCAAAATAATGCACCAAGTGAGGAACAGCGTTGTGTAAAAGATTGAGGAAAAGTGACCTTGATTTGTTTTTTTCATACAATGAATACTATTCAAAAAATTAATGTCGGAAAACGGAACACCCTTTGAACCGGGCATTGGATTTATTCAGCGGAGGGCCAGAACCCATTGATAATCTCAACGGTACGGTCCACCAGCACCTGGCCTCCCTCCGCTCCTACCACATTGCTCTGACAAACGGCGCTATACCCCCCGCCGGCCACGGCTTTGGCAGAAGGCAGATAAGTGCCCGGGCCCGTCAACTGTATCACGAAAGTCTGAACGGCTTTGCTGCGTGCCTGTATCCTGATCCCATAGTCTGTAAACAGTTCAAACTGATTGGTACAAACAGCCACATCCCCGATCCTCAGCACATGGATCTCACTCTCATACATCGGGTTTTTCTTGCCTTTTTGCGCCTCATAACGTTTAAGTACATCACCAAACCATGTCATTTTTGCATACAGGTCGCCACTCTTTTTAGGATCGGCTGCGATCTGTGCGGCACAATCCTCCTGTACTTTTTTGGATTCGTTAAATTCAGCTTCCGTAATGATACGCATCGGCAGGTCCAGTTTTTCCGTTCTGTGCGCAAAAGCAATATCCGAATGCCGGTCGTCCTTTACAATGTCGTAAGTTTCTTCTGCTGCCCGCACTACCCGCGCAACAATATCGTCCATCCTGGTTTTGTTCGAAAGCTTTTGCATACGGGCTTCTCCGGCTTTGCGGTACATGCTGTGAGGCGACTGATCACCAGCCGCACCGATCCAGCCCATCACATTGAGCTGCGTTCCGAAACGCTTTTGTAAAGCCTGACGTACCGGATGCCAGTAGTCTGCATTCACGCTGGTTCTATGTTCAAATTCCTGTGCAGGGCAGGCAACATCTATGCTCATAGCGATCAGTTTCCCCTTTAAATCCCAGAAAAACAGTGAATTCACATCATGGTCTTCATACCCTTCCAGGTTCTGGAAATCGGCCCGGTTTGTTTTCCCGTACATCACGGTAGTCCCGTCTTTATAAACCGCGCGGCGGTTGTAGCCTACTGCAGCACGGTTCTGGCCCCAGGTGACACTCCCCTTGCCCCGGCTAACCCATGCTTTTGCGATGGCATCAGCCACCCTTCTGGCAAACAGATCCCGGTAAGTTTTTACCTTCGGCACGTTGGCAGGGATAGGATATACGAACGAAGACTTTTCTTCATCGTCTTCGAGCACTGGCGCGGTATGCGTGTGTGTAGCGCTGATGATGATCTTATTGACATTGAAACTCGGCAACAGCTTTTTAACCTCCGCACGCAATTCTTCCCTTAAAATCGCAGGGATCAAAATCAGGTCGCAGGAAACGAAGACTGCAGTGTCGAGCGACTTATTTCCTTCTTTGGATTCAATGACAACGACACCGGCGTACAACGGAGTCTCCGCCGTTTCGGCGACCCGGAGATTAAACTGTCCCATTAATGCCACCGGGAGTTTGGGACTGATATCGGCAGTTGCCGAACCGACATAGATCTCCGAAGCATTGGCACCTCCTGCGCAACAGCACAGAAAGAGATAGCCCGCGACCAGAATTTTTCTGAAATGGCGGAGAAACCCTGCGTTGCAAGGCAAGTTGGTCTGATCCATATGATTGGGTTTAGGATTAGTGATTATTTATTTCTTGAGTGTATTGCCCGTATCCCGGGAAAGGCTATTTGATCTCATTAAAAAGTTTCAGGATCTCGGCAACAATTTTCCTGGACGCTTCCTTTTCTACCCGGTTGGTACCAGGCCAGGTTTCATAACCGCCGAGCAAATGCTGCTCCGGTGTCGGCAGGTATCCGTAGCACCCGTTGGCAAGTTCTATTGTAAATGTTGGCTTAAACGGGCTTTTTGCCTTGATCTCCAATCCTATCTCCGTGAAAACTTCAAAGGGTATGGCAGCAATCCCGACTTCTCCGATATGGAAGGTCTGCATGGTTGCGCTGATAAAATCCGGCCACAATTCATGCATCGCTATGGTGCGTCCGGCATAGGTTTTTTCCAGCGGATGATCGGGTTTGATGTTGTCGGGTCTGTCGTTGATCCTTCTGGCTCGGGCCAGCATCTGTGCGGATGGTTTTCTGACTGCCAGTTTCAGCTGCGACTCCGCGGCTTTCAGGAGTACCCAATCTTTATACTGTACCTTATTGTATACACGCAATACTTCGTTGGCTACGTCATTGGCTACAATTTTCATTTTTGCATAAGCCGGATGGTTTTCAGCAGGTCCCCGGAAATTAATGTTATTGACATCCCCCGAAGTACCGTTGGTCATCATGGCCACGAAAGGGACCTCCTGCCGGTCGGCTTTCAGTAATTCCTGAAGTCGGTCGGCAAATACGGCAAAATAGTCTGCGGAAATGTGGTCCTTGGGTACCCCGCCAACATAATGCAGGGAGTAATTAGCCAAAACTGCCAGCGGCCGGCCACCTGCCGACTGGACCGAGAGAAATGAAACTTCCGGATCTGTGGGACCGGCGGGTTCCTTTTTATTGGCGTTATTCACACCCGGGTTGAACTGCACCTGATCCATTTCTCCGAAAGGATTGGACACTTTTTCTTTCATAATCCACCTACGGTTGAACACATGCTGAGGTACACTGCCCACGCCCCAGCCAATACGGGCAGGTTCCAGGTTATGAATGGCAATGCGCACACCGTCGGCCATCCGCCTGGCGATAAACTGCTGATAGGCATCGAGTGGTTTCTCCAGGCCCGGTTTTCTTTCATTGAAATCCCCGCTTGCGCTTATTCCGGAATGGGTATGGGTGGATGACATCAGGATGTTTGCCAACGGGATTTTTGTTTCCTCGTGGACCATTCGCCGGGCGTGATCGAAAACCTGGTGGGTGATGCCCACATTATCCGAGATCACGAATGCGAGGCGGGTCTGGCCGTCGTCCAGGACAAGACTGCGGGCGTGCAAATCGTCGTGTACATACATGGCCGGAGGTGGATTCCCAAAATTCCCGACGATACCTTCGCCCAGCGGAGGCGTGATATTTGTCACGGATGCGCCCGCCTTAAAAACCTTTCCCTGGCTGATACCGGAAGTTGATAAAAGGCATAAAAACAATGTCAGCAATGCGCCGGCATACAGTTTAAAAAACGCAGTAGTTTGTTGTAAAGCCATCGCTGATGATGAATTTTGATGTAAATATTGGATCGGATTTCCAGGCTGTTACGGATAAAAACCGTTGATCACTTCCACGGTCCTGTCCACCAGCACCTGCCCACCCTGCGGGCCGATCAGCGAACTGTGGATCACAGCACTATATGCTCCTCCGCGCACCGCTTTTTCAGTCGGCAGGTACGCGCCCCAGGCGGGACTTCCGGCCAGCTGTATGACGAACGTCTGCAGCGCCTTGCTGCGCGACTGAATGCGGATGCCGTAGTCGGAAAAAAGCTCAAACTCATTGGTACAGATCGCTACATCCCCCAGCCTGATCACGTGTAATTCCATGTCATAAACTGGTTTCAGATTTGTCTGCTGTTTTTTATGTCTGTCCAGGGTTGCTTCCTGCCATTTCATCATACGATACAGATTGTCAGCCACTTTCGGATCGGCGGCAATCTGTTTTTGTGCATTTGTAACAAAAGCATTTGCCTCAGTATAATCCTTCTGGGTTACAAGCCTTTCCGGTAAAGGCAGCATTTCGGTCTTGTGTTCCAGAAGCAGGGTCGAATGCCTGTCATCTTTAACAGCGGTATAGGCTTCTTCCACTGCCACCACAATACGACGGGCGATCTCCTCGGTTCTGCTCAACTTCCTGAGCTCGCGCATGCGGTCGTCGGCTGCCTGACGATAGCGGATATGCGGGGTAAGGTCGCCGGCCGCGCCAAGCCATGCTATCACGCAGATATCCTTTCCAAACCGTTTCTTCATCCCTTCCCGAACGTCATGCCAATAATCTGCATTTACGGCATAACGTCCTTCAACTTCCTGAGAAGGACTGGCTACACCGATTACTGTGGCAATAACCTTTCCTTTTTTATCCCAAAAAAACAGGGTATTGATATCGTGGTCCTCCGATCCTTCCAGGTTCTGAAACTCGGGCAGATCGGTTTTGCTGCTCATGCCGGAAGTACCGTCGGAATAGGATATGCGTCGGTTATACCCGGCTACTGCATAGCTGAACCCCCACGCCACGCTTCCTTCGGCCCGGTTGTTCCAGGCTGCGGCAATTCCGGCTGAAACCTGTTTTACAAAAAAGGCACGATAGTCGCGTACCTGCGTCACACCTTCTTTGGGAATCGAATATTCACCTTCTTCGGCCAGCACCGGCGCAGTGTGGGTATGGGTTGCATTGAGAATAATTTTGCTGATATCCATGTCGGGTATCTTCTTTTTCACTTCCTGCCGCACTTCCCGGATCAGGTCTGTGGGGATATACAAAAGATCACAGGAAACCATTATGGCGAGGTCGGCAAGTTGTTTGTTCCGCCGCGTTTCTAGTACCAGTACGCTGGCAATGATCGGGGTTTCGGCCTTTTCTGCGATACGCAGGTTAAACTGCCCGGTTACGGCAACGGGCAATGCCGGGGTGATATCGACAGTCGCCTGCCCTACATACAGCAGATCGTTCGCCTGTGATTTTGATGAAAAATGAACGTAACAAAAAAGGATCAGGATCAATTTAAAAGAGCATTTCATTACGTCAGGGCCAAAGTTTATTAATCATTTGTACTGTCCGGTCAGTCAGGAGCTGTCCACCCTCGGGGCCGACGCGATTGCTCTGGATAATGGCTGAATAATGTCCTCCCCGCACCGCTTCTTTTGTAGGTACATAGGTACCGGGACCAACCAGCTGCAGAATAAAGGTTTGCAGCGCCTTGCTCCGGGATTTCATTTGTATACCAAATTCCGTAAATAACTCAAAAGGATTGGTACACAAAACAATATCCCCGATCCGCACCACATGTACTTCCGCCGTATACATCGGCCGGGGATTTTTTTTCTGGTCATCAAACCTTGTCATCACCTCTTCATTCCATGCAATACGCCTGCTAAGCTGAATTGCCCTTACAGCATCATTTTTATCTTCATCCCGCATTTTCTTTGCGGTCTCATATTCCTCAGCAGTTACAATTCTGGCTGGAAGCTGGAGATCTTCCACGGTGTGGTTGATGATCGGGGATTTGTGACGTTCATTCTTTACTGCCGCATAAGTCTCCTTTACCGAGTTAACTACCCGTCGTGCGACTTCAGCGACGTAATCATCACTTGAAAGGTCCGTCTTCCTGTATTCAGTAGCCAATTTCCTGTCGCCCTTTATTAATTCCATCATCCTTATTTCTGCTGCCTGGCTGTACATAGGGCGGGGCGTCTGGTCACCCGCAGCGCCAATCCATCCCAGCACGCAGAGATCCTTACCATATAGTTTCCGGAGTGAAACGCGGACCGGATGCCAGTAATCCGCATTGATCGTGGAGCGGGATTCTACCACCTGTGCCGGACTGGAAATATTAATGCAAGCGCCGATCAGCTTTCCCGATTCGTCCGAAAAAAAGAGTGTATTGATACTCTGGTCTTCAAATCCTTCAATGCCTTTGAATTCCCGGCTATCGGTGTTTCCATACATTTTGGCCGTTCCGTCGCGATACACCGCCCGGCGGTTGTAGGCCACCTTGGCATAACCCAGTCCCCAGCTTACCTTTCCAGGCTTCCTGCGGGCCCATGCTTTTTCAACTGCGCCGGCTATCTGTCCTGCGATAAAATGCTGATAGCTTTTTACCTGTGTAACTTCCTTGGGCAAGGTATACCATCCATCCCGGACAACCGCTGCGGTATGCGTGTGGGTGGCATTGATAATGATTTTGCGGGTATCAAAGCCCGATATTTTTGTAGCCACCAGCTGCCTGATCATATCCCTTAATTCCGTGGGGATCGTTACCAGATCACACGAAATCAGCACGGTACTATTGATCGACTTTCCCTTGTCCCGAGAATCCATCACAATAATATTTGCAGTCAGCGGTGTTTCAGCCACGGTCGCAATCCGGACGTTCATCTGACCATCCAGTGCAGCGGGTAGCTCAGGCGTGATATCCACCGAAGAGGTTCCAATGTACAGATCAGCGGCTGGCGTTCCAGCGGCTGGCGCACCGGCGGCCGATGCGGCAGCCGCTAATGCACTTCTACCCGTGAGAATTACCAGTGCGGCGATGATTGGGAAAAGGGCTTTCTTTATCATGTTTTGGTCAATGGGTGAAGCGATCGCCAGCCGAAGCCCTACCAGCCCGGGTTCTGGGTTAATTTCGGGTTCAGCGCTATTTCTTGTGTCGGCAATGGATACAGATACAATTTATCCACCCATTTTCTTGTAAAGCCCGGATACAGAACGCGGTTGCTTCCCGTTGCAGGGTCACGTGCGCCCTGATATGTTTTTACATTGTCCAGCAATTTACCTGCTTTCCAGCGCACAAGGTCGTCCCATCTTTTGCCTTCTGCAGCAAGTTCAAGTCGTCGTTCCCGGCGGATTTCATTGATCAGCGGGCTAACAGCCACCTCCCATTTTGGCCAGGCCGGATCTACAAATCCTACTTCTACTTTGAGGGCTGGCATTCCAACCCTCGCCCTGATCAGATTCACTGATTTATCCAATATGGCTTGCGTAGCTTCTCCCAGCTCGGCCTTCGCTTCTGCATAGCTGAGCAGGATTTCGGCATATCGGAAAACAAAGTCATCTACTATACATTGGAGTTGCAACCTGTCGCGCTCGTAAGGTGAAAAGCCTTTGAGAATATAGTAGCTTGTGGGCGAATAGTTGTTGTCGAACTCGGGCATCGGCCGGAATTCCTTTGAGCCATTTTCATAGATACGGTACACCCTGTTCTGCTGATAAACAGACTGCTCCATGCGGGGATCGCGGTTCGTAAATTCCACGCCGAACGTAGCATCTCCTTTGTACAACGGGCTCAGGGAGATGGGCAGCCCATCTGTGCAGAGGTACGATTCCACAAAATCTTTGGTAAACCCCGTGTGCGGTTCGCCAAGCTGACGAACGTTGTTATGCATACGTTTATCGGCAAGAAAACGCTGTATCATGATTCCTTCCTTATTTCCTTTCAGTTCATATTGAACAAAAAGGTCGAAGTAGTCACTTTTGGGATTTCCTGTAGAATACAACGCGAACATGCCTGAATTGATAATGGTTTCAGAAGCCGCAACTGCCTCTCTGAGCAAAGCCTCATGGCCTGCAAGCTTATGGTACTTCCTGAAAGTACCTTCGTAAAGGCATACTTCCACTTTGAATGCTAGGGCGGCGAATTTCGTAAGCCGGTCGGCGGCAGATGTTTCCGGAAGGTTGGCAATGGCAGCATCCAGGTCTTTCAGGATATTCGCAGTAACCGTTTCCCGGGAGTCGCGGGCATAAAACAGTTCTTCCGAGTCAATTTGCAGCACATGTTCCAGCCAGGGTACATCACCGTAGCGTTTTACTTTTGCAAAATAGTAGAAGGCCCTGAAAAACCTGATCTCTGCCTCGGCGGTCGCCAACGCAGCGTCCTTGGTCATGGTAGCGATATAATCGAGCGCATAGTTGCAACTGCGTATCCCTAGCCAGTCGCCCTTTGCCCAGCCTCCGCCGGTTGCCGGAACCGTATATTCGTTCCAGGCATAGGCTTCCCGTGCACCAGGCCCCTGATTGTCGGTGATGTTGTCTCTTTGCCAAATGTAGTTGGGGTCTTTCAATACCGTGTAAAACTGATTGGCATACATCTCCACATCAGCGGCTGATTTCCAGTAACTGGCGTCATTTATCCTGTCCTGCGGATACTTTTCCAGGAAATCGTTATTGCATCCCATAACCATGAACACAGAGGCAAGTATTACAAATGAGTACTTTATATTTTTCATCTTGATAGGCTTTTTTAATACAACAATTAGAACCCAATATTTGCCCCTACTGAAAATGCCCGGCTCAAAGGATAGGACATTGCGCTCGACTGCTCCGGATCTGAGATCCTGATCATTTTAGTGGTTTCCCAAATGTTATTTCCCGAGAAATAAACCTGTACCCTTTTCGCACCCACTTTCTGGGTAATGATGGTCGGTATAGTGTAGCTCAGTGTCAGCTGTTTCAACCTCAGATAGGCTGCATTCTGCATATATCGGGTCTGGGCGGTCGTTACATCCGTTCCTCCGGTAATGAGTGGCCGGGGAAAATAGGCATCACGGTTCTCCGGTGACCACCAGTCTGTTCCTATTTTGCCCTGCACGCCCCATTCGTCATTATATTGGTTTACAAAATAGTTTCCTGAAATAATCATGTCACGTTTTGCAACTCCCTGGAAGAACAGGTCCAGATCGAAACCTTTCCAGGAAACATTGGACCTGAATCCATAACTGTAACGCGGCGTATTGTTACCGATCACCAGCATATCGCCATGATCTTCAAGCGTTTGCTTGCCTCTTGTAATTTTACCATCACCATCCTGATCCACAAAAAACAAGTCACCGGCTTCACGTTTTCTCCCGCTGATCTGTGTCTGATCCAGCGTCAGCGCTTCCTCATCCGACTGGAATATACCTCCTGTTTCAAGTCCCCAAATCTCACCAACATTCCGGCCTACATAGTTATCAGAAATGATCCCCGACGGGTTACTGAACTTGGTGATCTTCGCTGAGTAATCCGACAGCAAAAGGGTTATGCCGTATTTCACCTGGTTTATATTATGGTTCCACGAAACGGTAAAATCAAATCCGGTCGTTTTCATATTTGCAGCATTGGCCTGCGGCTCGTTCACTGCCAGAACAGAAGGAAGTGTCTGCGATCTCGTCAGCATATTCTTGGTATCCCGGCGGTACACGTCAAACGACCCGCTCAGTTTATTCCCAAGAAGAGAGAAATCCAGTCCAAGATCCTGCTGAATTACTGTTTCCCAAGTCAGTGTGGGACTCACAAGGCCCGGGGCTGTCACAGTCATTGGATTTTCCCCATTCATCAGGTATCCCGCCAGTCTTGTGGAATAAGTTGCGATATACGGGTAATATCCCGATACGTTCTGGTTTCCAAGATTACCATATGAAGCCCTTATTTTCAGCATGTTGACGGTATTTCTGAGGGATTTGAAAAATCCTTCGTTATCCACGCGCCAGCCCACCGATACCGATGGAAAAAATGCAAAACGGTCCTTTTTGGGGAACTTGGAACTTCCGTCGTAACGTCCGTTGAATTCGATCAGGTAGCGGTCGTCGTAGCTATAGTTCAGACGGGAAAACGCGCCTCTGATGGAATATTCCGACAACGAGTCAGCGGCAAACCTTTCACCATAGGCCAGGTTCATAAAAGGCATACTACCCACGATCAGTTTTTCCCGTGATGCCGAGAAAAATCCGTAAGTCGCATTTTCCTGGTTGAAACCTGCCATTGCCTTCACATAATGCTTGCCACTGAACGTGTTTTCATAATCCGCGTAAGCATTAAAAACCGAATATCTGGTGTTGTAATTGCTGCGGGTCACAGAACTTGGGTTGGTGTAGGGATAATAACCGGCAATTCCTTTTCTGTCATACATGGGAAGCTGCTTGCGATAATCGAGCTCTTTGGTATCCTTGATATTGAAGGAATAATCCATATTGAAAGTCATATGCTTGACGGGCGTCAGCTTAACAGTACCCGTAAGCCAAGAATCCATGATATCGCGCTGGCGGTAGCCACCTTCCTTGTGCATCTGCAGCACGTTAGGCACCGACCCGATTGACGCATAGTTCCCATCGGGCAGATAAGCCGGCCAGTTTGCCCAGGAATGCACCTGGAACATATTCCGGCTTTCGTCGAAGTTATTGCTCCTGTCATTGGGAGGATACACTTTCTTGCTGTTGTTAACGGAAATCTTGCTGCCTATGCGGATCCACTTGGCGATATCATAGTTAAGGTTGGTCATCACGTTGTAGCGTGTATATCGCTCATCAAAATTCTTAGGGATACCGTCGGCCCGGAAGTAAGCCACAGAAGTGTAATAGTCGAACTTATCGGAACCACCTGATACTGTGGCGTTGTATTGCTGCATGGGGTAGCTGTCCCTCAGGAGCAATCTCGGCCAATCTGTATTGGATGAAAATGCGTAAACATTCGGGGATTCATTCGGGTGCTGGAATGTTTCCGGCTGGCTCGGATCGTTATAATGGGCAATGATCGCCTTTTCATAAAACTCATCGAACTGATAATAGGGCCTGCCGTTGACACGCATATTCGCGGTGTTCATATAAGTCATCCGTTCCATGGCATCCATCGTCTCAAACTTCACGACCGGCTTGTTCGTAGAGTAGTTCATAGACAATGTTACTTGTGGCCTCATTGATTTTTTACCGCTTTTCGTAGTAATCAGCACCACTCCATAAGCGGCACGCGCACCATAAATCGCAGCGGATGCGGCATCTTTGAGCACCGTTACATTTTCGATATCATTGGGATTAATAAGGTTAACATCCATAGGGATATTATTTACGAGTATCAAAGGCCCTCCGCCGCTGATAGAAGTATTGCCGCGGATGTTAAATGAAGCGCCGCTACCCAATGCACCGCTGCTCTGCGTAATATTCAGGTTTGAGACAGTTCCCTGCAATGCCTGCCCCACGTTTGCAACCGGCCGGCTCTCGATGACTTCAGAACCCACATTAGCTACCGCACCTGTCAGGTTGATTTTTTTCTGCGTACCATAACCTACTACCACGAATTCTTCCAGTGCTTTTGTATCACTGCTCAGGGATATGTCCACTACGGTTTTCGAGCCAATCAGGATTTCCTGGCTGACGTACCCGACAAAAGAATAAACCAGGCTCACTGCACCATCGGGTATATTGATCGAATAGTTTCCCTTCACATCTGTCACCGCCCCCACGGTAGTTCCTTTGATGAGTATGTTCACACCCGGCAGTGGCTCACCCTTTTCCGATTCTGTTATTCTTCCGGTTATAACCCTGTCCGGCACCACTGCACTCCCAACTACGGCGGTAACCTTCAACGCGGAAGCGATACGGTCCGACAGGTCAAAGCCCTTTAGTTCAATTTTTGGCAAACCGGATTCGTTCAGAACAGGCTGCTTCTTTTCTTTTTTCTCTGAATCTTTCTTTTTTGTAATAACAAAACCTCCGGTGCTTGTCTTCTTATATTTAAGACCAAGCGGTTTCAGTAAATTTCCCAGGCTTTGCTCCACACTCTGGTCCAGCACTACTGCGTCAGAAGACACTCTGTAACCTTCCACCAGATGATCAAAATAAAGTATATCTACTTTATAATGCGTTTTGAAATCCTGCAGAACATCCTTCAGGCTTTTAAAAGAAGGTTGGATACTTACCGGACGCGGCTCTTTCTGTACACTGGCGATAAGCTGAGAAAATCCCGGCTGCATGTTACAGCATAAAAACGCCATCAATACAAATGATTGTATCGTTTTTTTCATAAGTGACTAAGGTTTTAGATAAGAGGTTTAGGAATATTAGAATACGCTTACTTAATAAGACAAAATTATCGCCTGGCCATCTTCGGATTTCTCATAACTAAGACCTGAATCTTCGGTGAGGATTTCGAGAAGCTCCTCCGCATTGAGAGCAGTAAAAGAGCCCGAAATTGTCAACTGAGCAAGATTCGTATCCGGTATCTGTACCTGCAACCCGAAATTGTCCTCGAACAAATGGCATACTTCCCGTAAAGTTGTTTTTTCAAAAATAAAGCGGTGGGCTTTCCAGGAAGTGAATTTCTGGGGGTTTTTCGTTTTCTGGAGATTGGGGTGGCCATTTATATCCATCGTCACAAAATCCCCGGGTGTCATGGTCAGCATTTTTTTGGCACTGCCCTCCTGATAACGCAATTGCACTTTCCCCCTGTTCAGCATAACTTTTGTCCCTCTCGGTCTGGTATATACGTTAAACTCGGTCCCCAGTACTACGATGTCGACATCCTTGCCGGTTTTCACCACGAATTTCTGGTGATCGGTGGTGTGAACGATATCAAAATCCGCCTCTCCGTAGAGCAGCACCTTTCTGGTTTTGGTCCCAAAGCCGAAACGGGGGACACGAAGGGAAGAATTGGAATTCAGCACCACCTTGCTTCCGTCTGCCAGCTCTATCCGTTTCGTTTCGTTGTAATCCGTTTTATGCACCTGATACTGTACATTATCCCTGAAAAACCAAAGGAGCGAAAAAAAGCTAACCAATACAGAAGCTGCAACCAGCCAGTTAGCCTTTCTAAAAAATGACCTTTTGTTTTTCTGATCAGATTCATGGACATCATCAGAGGAGAATTCACCGGTATGCTCCTGATCGTAAAGCCGCTGCCAGTGCCTGGCAATGCCGTTGTCCACATCGGCATAATACTGCAAATTCTCCTGCTCCCATTCCTGTAGCCACACAAAGAACCGTTCACGGTTTGGCGCTTCTGCAACCCATTCTTCTATCAGCTTTTTCTGAAAAGTTGTGGCCCTTCCCGAAAAGTAACTAAAAATAAGTGCCTTGGTTATTTCTGTGTTCATCTTGAATCCGCTATTAATGAGTCGCCGAATCGTGACGGCCCCGATTTTGATAAGTCTGTGTATACTGTCACTCCATAAAAGCCAGCAGCAGGATAAACCATTTCTCCCTGATGATCGACCTCACCTGATGCAATGCCTGGAACATCTGAGCTTCTACGGTACGGAGCGATAAATTAAGCTCTGCGGCAATTTCCTGGTACTTTTTCCCTTCAAAGCGATGCATCACAAAAATCCTGCGGCGCTTCAGAGGCAGACTGTTTACCGCATTTTCGACATCATTATATAAGTCTTCATATTGGGTGATATGGTCGGGCTGCTGCTCCGGCTGGATGGGAATGTACTCGGCGAACTGCATTGAGGCGCTTCTTTTGAGCTCCACGCGGACGTAATCAAAAGCACGATGGCGGACAGACGTAAAAAGATAGGCCCTGAAAGATGTCTTCACATCCAGGAAAATCCGCTCGGAATGAAATTTAAAAAAGACGTCCGAAACGATGTCCTCAGCAATTTCCTTAGAAGAAACATATCGCACAGCGTGGCTGCAGAGCGAGCGGTAATAATATCGGAACAACAGCTCTGTTCCCTGATTGTTATTGGTTTCAAATGCTTTTTTGATCAATACTTCCGAATCGAGATCAGACCTTTTTTCGCGAAATTCTATCGCATCTTCGTGAGTCCGCAATGGAACGCCCTCTGGCATTTCGCTATAGTTAAAATTGCCTGCTTTCTCCATACTCAGTTCTCCTTGTTAGGTTATCGGCCGTTTAGGAATATCTTTCTATAGAGAGAGACGTTCACGTCTAAAAAAACACCTATGCCAACATTAATTTATTTTTCCATTTTAGTAAAATCAATCAAAAACATTTGGCAAAAAAGCACTTCTGGCTAAATTAAACATACCTTCAAAGGAATACACGAAACGCCTTGGTTTGTATTGGCGCGGGCGGCCCAGGCCGTTATAAGTTATACCCGGACCGAAGCTGGCCAGACAGCCAATTTTCGGAACCGATAGACGACGGAGATTCAGCTAAACACGAAAGAATATTCTCCTCACTGACATCTACTATAAAAACTGCCTCGCTAGTACAGTTTACTGGGCACTTTGACCAATCGGAAAGAATGAAACACTGGGTTGTTCGAACTGTAGATCGTTTCGATTAGTTCCGGCAGCTTCTTGGTTATTTCATCTTCTTTAGGTTTGTTCTCCAGATACGATTTGAACTGGCCCCGGTAATAGTTGTATTGAGGGCTCGTTTTGTACTTTCCCTCCAGATGTTTATCCAGGAATGCTTTCTGAATCTCTGCAGAAGCGTCTTTAAGGGAGTCGGGCAGGTGATGGATCTGAATGGTCAAAATATTCCTGTACATCGACTGGGTTTTACGGTATTCGGCGTACAAATTCATGATCTTTACGGCCTGCCGGTACTGAGGTGTATTAACTTTCGACGCCAGGTTTATTCCTTGTTTTAGGTCCTGCGAACGATACATGCCGATCTCATTGTCGTCGATAAAAAGCCGGTAATCTCCTTTTGAAAGCTCTTCAACCTGTAGAATCTCCTGGTTAAAATCGTCCGTAAAGGGTACCAGGGCCAAAGCCGGCGCTGCGTCCTCCCCTACCGGAAACGGCAGACTTTCCTCTTTCACGGCAAACCGGATACCATCTTTTCCAGAAACAAGGTCCTGAATCAGGCAATTGGCGCTGGACTTATTACTTTCCCTGACATTAGCCCGTACTTTGATTCGGGAAACATACCGGCTTCCGCCAGTCGATTTTAAAAACTGGTACGCCATAACAAGGTGGCCTGGCGCGGCCGGATGCACCCTGTCAGGTCCGATGATCGTTGCTTTCGGATCGTTTTGCTGGATTTGCTTATTTACCGCCATTAAAATTGTCCAGTAGTCCACAACAGGAAGTTTGTATTTGTCTGCCAGTTCCTGCACATAGTCCGCACATTTTTTCAGCGCGTCATTAACACCAAAAAAGTTTTCAGTTGGCAAGTCTCCTGTCTGGTCGTAAACAGACGGTTTCTGAAGAATGAGTTTACGGCCACCCTCAAGTAACTTCTGGACAATGATCTCCATGTTTTTTCGGTACAGGCCCAGAGCTTGTTGCTTTTTCTCTTCAATTCCTGGTTCGTTTACTCTAGAGCTGGCATACAAACCTCTCGATACGTCGTTCATACCTATCATCAACACGGACCATGTGGGGTTATGAACCAAAATATCGGTTTCCATTCTGTTGATAATACCTTGGGTTACATCCCCGGAAATACCGCAGTTAATGAAAACAACCTTCCTTTCGGGATAACGGGTTGCATAATATAGATTGACGAAATTATAGAACTGCGCATTGTTGGTAATGCTGTTGCCTACAAAACAGACCCTATCACCATCATTAAAAATGGGCTCTTCAAACTGCGCAGTTGCGAAATGAACAACAAGAAAGAAGCATAATGTAAAATGAAAGATTTTGGATACAGGCCGGTAGCTCTTTTTTTCAGGCTTCATGGAAAGGGTTTGACTGAGATAACCAACGATTTAAAAATATACAAAGGCCGCATAGAAGGGAATCTATCGGAGTTGATTTAAAGCAGTAGATATTATCAGAGCCATTTACGTGGTCTCACTAAAAAAAGAAAATCATATATTCACATTTTCTCACATAGGCCTGTTACTGAAAATGTCTTAAGTTAACTCCGATAGCTCGGCCAGGTATTTAAAGAATCTGCCACTTTCACATTTTAATGTCAGTCTCAAAATTTAAAATACCCCTTCGCGTCCGCTGGCCGAATATTAGTCAGCGTACCATTGTAGTGCCTTAATTCCCTGGGCTGATAAGGATATTTCCTGATCGCGTCTTCATTGATATCGATACCCAAACCGGGCTTGTCAGGGATAGTCATTTTCCTGTTTTCAAAATGCACTTCTTCCGTAGAAATTTCGGATCGCCAGGGGACATCACTGCTCATGGTTTCCAGGAGATAAAAATTGGGAAGGTTCCCGGCAAGCTGCAATGTGGCCGCATTGGCAACAGGCCCGCTCGGATTATGGGGACAGATGGGAATATGATATGCTTCGGCCATGGCCGCTATTTTCTTTATCTCGGAAATCCCACCGGCATGGCTCACATCGGGCTGAATGAAATCGGCCGCTTTCAGTTCGAACAGGCTCCGGAATTCCCATCGGTTATAAAGCCGCTCACCTGCCGAAACAGGAACCGGAATACGTCGCTTCACTTCGGCAAGCCCTTCCAGATTCTGGGGTGGAATGGGCTCTTCGTACCACAAAATATCGAAATCACCCAGTGCCTGTCCAATCCGTACAGCAGTTGGAATGTCGAACCGGCCGTGCGCTTCTATGATGATATCGGCTTTGTCTTTTACAGCATCCCAAACCGCCCCGACGCATGCCATTGCTTCATTCAGTTGCTTGCGCTCTATCTGAAGATATGCGGATCCGAACGGGTCCCATTTCAGTGCGCTGAATCCCTGGGCTACTGCTTCCCGTGCCTTTTCGGCAAATTCGGCCGGTGTTTTGGCGGGCGCAAACCAGCCGTTGGCGTAACAGGAGATCGAATCCCTTAATTTCCCACCGAGCAACTGATATACAGGCACCCCGAGATCTTTGCCTTTGATATCCCAAAGTGCCATTTCGATGGCCGAAATAGCGCTCATCAGCACAGCACCCCCACGCCAGTATCCGTCCCGGTAGGCACTATGCCAGAATTCCTCGATCCGGTGCGGGTCTTTGCCGATCAACAGGCTTTCCAATTCATGACAAGCCCGGACAACGGTATGCTCCTTATATTCAAGTGTGGCTTCTCCCACGCCGTGAAGTCCGTCCACGTCGGTAAAGACTTTTACAAATACCCAGTTGGTACGGTAGGCATGACAAACATAGGTTTTGACAGCTGTAATTTTCATTATGCTAGTTAGTTGTTCTGCCAGATAGATAAACTGATATTACTGAGGTACCTCATCATATACCCGCACATAATCCACGATGAAATAGTCCGGCAGTTTCGCATTTTTCAGGATCGGGGCCGGACTGCCTTCGCGGTAGCCATTGCATTCTGTCGAAACAAGTATAAACTGCTCCCGGTGTGAAACCGGACCGGCAACGCGCCACGATTCCTTCCCGTCGATATAAAACACATAACCGACCGGGCTCCAGTGCACAGCATAAGTATGAAAATCATTATCGGTAGGCTGGATTTTCAATTTCCCTGAACCCTTGTGTTTATGGTCCTTGCCGTATCCGTCCCAATGGATGTTCTGGCTAACAACACCGTCACGAGTGAAATTTTCCATAATATCCACCTCTACGCCCGAATCGAGCGGGTCCAATGTAGACCCGATCACCGGCGATTGCAGCCAGAATGCGGCCCACCATCCTTCCTGGACGGGCAACTTGCAGCGTATTTCATAGTAGCCGTATTTATGGGCAAACCTGGCAGGTTCCAGGTCGGCGATCGGCCAGGCAAGTTTGGTTTTTCCATATTGGTTGCCGGGGCGGTCCATATAGTTGCTCCCGGTCTGCAAATGGGAAGAATAGTACTGGCCGTCTTTTTCATATAATCCCAACAGCAGGTTGCCCTTGCCATCCAGCTTTGCTGCATCTTCTGTCCAGGTTTCGTGGCGCGTTTGCATAATGTGTAGCCGGAAGCCCCATTTCGTACGGTCCAGCGTGGCCCCTTCAAATTCATCGCTCCAAACCAATTTCCAGTTTTTGCCCGCAGGCAACTGACTTTCCTCCCGGGTAGTACCCGGAATTTTCACAATCTTCCGTGGCGCATTATTTTGCGGATAAGCTTTAATAGTGATAAAAAACGCAGCCAGTAACAGAATCCCGTTGCTTTTGATCGATTTCATATTTTCAATTCTTAGATTGTGATCATTTTAAAATTTGTTATCTCAAATACATTCCGCCATTCACGTCGAGGGTGGCGCCGGTAATGTAGCGCGCATTTGTGCTGCATAGGAAGGCTACGGCGTTACCAATATCTTCGGGCTTACCCAAACCCAGCGGTACCTTTCCCGATAATTTTGCCACTTCTTCGGCTCCATGCGTTTTAAAAAGAAGCTCGGTTTCAATAATACCGGGGGCCACTGCATTGACGGTTATTCCCAGCGGCGCTCCTGTCCTGGCCAGGGTTTTTACCATACCAAGCTGCCCGCTTTTACTGGCTGCATAATGGACGTGTCCAAAGATCGCTCCCTGATGTGCGACCATGGAACTGATGAATACAATGCGCCCATCCAGCTGCATACGCATCATTTCCATTGCCATTTTACAGCAATAGAACCCGCTCGACAGATTGGTTTCGATAATGCGGTGCCAGTCTTCTACTTCGGTTTCAAATATGTCCCCCGATTGCGACGTCCCAGCATTGTTAATCAGGATATCCAGTCGTCCGAATTCCTTTTTGATACGCCCGAACATTGCCTGCACATCTTCATACCTGCTGACATCAGCCTCCATCCCGACAGCTCGTCCGCCAAAATCAAGTATTTCTTTAATGACATCATCCGGCTGGGTTTCGAAAGGGGGATAATTGACAATGACCCGTGCCCCCTGCCGGGCCAGCTCCCGGGCAATCCCTTTTCCCAGGCCCCGCGTAGCTCCTGTGACCAGGGCAATTTTGTCTTTTAAATTCTGCATAATTGGGTTTTGTTAAGCTCACCTGCAAAAATCCCTTCCTGATCGAACAGCTCGAGACAGACTATCACTTCCTGATCAAAAACCGGATTTTCCATTTTTAATACGATGGAAAGACCCGTTAATGGCGTCACATTCCATTCCTTTACACGCTGGTGCGGCAAGATCTCGCCACCAGTCTTATTGCGGAAAGTGATGCGCGCAACTCCCTCTGAAAAAACCCCGAATTTGCCGGTAATCACTATTCCGTCCGTTGAAACGAAGGCTATTAACGGCGCGGCAACTACGCCCCATGCATTCACAGTCCGCACCTGCTGCCTGGCGGGAATGGTGCAGGTCATTACTTTGTATTCAAAATGAGCCTGTTCGCCGGGCTGCATCTGATAAAGCGGAGATAACAATTCGATTTCCAGATAAGGCGGGTTCTGGCCCGCGTCGTCGGGGTATTCAATGACCTTGTTGCGCGAATAGATCATCCCTCTGCCTTGCGTCCAGATCTGAACTGAGGTGTTTTCGGGGTAGCGGGCATTTTTTTGGTATTCAAACGTGGTCACGAAAACCTTTCCGGTATCGTTATCGCAGAAAGCAGCCCAGTTGGCATTGGAATCCAAACCAACTTTCCCGGCAAGGTATTGATAGTCAACCACCAGGTTACCGGTCTCATCCATTTTATTCTGAGGATTGTTGACTAGCCCATGCATTACCTTGTATCCGCCAGCGAAAAGGCTTCCGGGATTGACCGGACAGGTAACCGAGTAGCGCCCGCCCAAACCGGCATCAGCTGTATTTAATTGAAAAACGGGCCATATTGACCATTCCCTGACAGTTTGGCTATGGTTGGTAAAAGTCGCATGAATGCTGATCTCCGCACGGTCTGCTGACAATTGTATGTTTTTATGGATCTGCAGGCCGGTATGGTCGTCTTCCAGGCTGATCAGTTCCAGGCCGCTCCTGTTCCACTCCGTATTTTCGTTGACAGTATATGGGCCGCTGTCCAGCACAGGATCAGGAGGCCCGGGCCATAGATCCGGTGAGTCCCAGCCCTGAGGCGCGGGCCAGATTTTTTCCCCGCCAAAATTCATCCAGGTGCCACCGCTAAGCCTGTCCGCACCGGGAATTTGGCCTTCGAGCGCGGGGTTTACAAAAAAGAAGCCGTAACCGTCCAATTCTGTCTGGATAATCCTGCCGCCAAGCTCGGGCGTGATATATAGTTTGATCCATTGATTTTCCAGCACCCGGACTTCCCATCCTTTGTATTGCCGCACAGGTGTCTCTAACATATCAGGATTGGTGTGCTTTGTCATAATCTTTTGAAAAATAATAGCGGTAGGCTATCAGCAGGAGCAGGCCACACACAACCCACACTCCGGCCAGCAGGGAAAACCCGAATGCAAGCCCGGTAATCGGTTTGAGGTAACCCAGCGCCAGAGGGGATATGGACCCTACGGAAAATCCCGTCATCATCATGATCCCGGATACAGAAGAATGGTATCGCGCTGGAATGACGTCATACAGGACTGAGTAGGTGTTGGCGTCAAAAAAAGCACGCGCAAACCCGAATCCTGCAAAACCAACATAAATAAAAGGTAAGGCCTGTGCATTACCCATGAGAATAATAAATGGTGCAGCCCCCAGTAAACCTGCCGCCTGCATGATCAGTCTTTTCGCAGGATCTTTCCTGGCCAGTTTGTCTGAGAGCTTACCTGCCAGAATGATCCCGGCAAATGCAAAAGCATGGGTGTAGAACATGGAATGAAACCCTGCCTGCGAAAGGCTCATGCCAAACTTTTCGTACAAATAGGTAGGCGCCCACGTCAGATAGCCGACCAGAACGAATACAAGTCCGCTGAAGGCCAGTGTCAGCAACAGGGCTGTGGGGGTGGAGAAAAGTACCCTGACCCCTTCAAAGAATTTCACTTTCCCCCCGATAGCGGGCTGATCAGCGGTATTGTAGTCCCGCAGTCTGAATATGAGTATCAATCCATGGATAACGCCTATTGCCCCGAATACGTAAAATGCACTTTTCCAGCCATAGCGCTCTCCAATGTAACCGGCCACATAACCGCTCAGGATAATACCCAGATAGTAGGAAGTCTGGTGAATGGACATGGCAAAGGCGCGGGTGCCTTTGTGGTAGCTCGCCAGCAGGGCGTAATTGGCAGGCCCGAAAAAAGCCTCCCCCCCGCCGGTAGCCACACTCCGGAACAACACGAGCATTAATACCCCGCTGCTAAAACCGGTAAGCATAGTTGCCACGCTCCAGAAAAGAATACTGATCACGATGATCCACTTCCTGCTATAAATGTCACCGACATAGCCCGAAAGCGGTACCAGCAAAGCGAACACGAGATTAAATACCGTGGCTATCGAACCAACCTGCACGTCGGTAAGTGCCAGGTCCTGCCTGATCAGTGGCAGCACCACATTAAAAACCTGCCTGTCGGCCTGGTTAATAAAAAATGCGACCCAGAGCAACGCCAGCACCTCCCATTTGTAGCCTTTACCTGGCAAGGCCGTATGGTCCGCCGGCGTTATTTTTGGTATTGTAAATGACTTGGAGGAATCCGACATTAGTAAAATATGAGGTTATTTGGTTTTGACTATTTCCCACAAAACAATACCGTCGCGTTCCACAAGGCCGTGTTTTAATACGATATCCCTGGCACTGTCCAGGTCCAGCTGAGTGGTTTCCAGTATTTCAACCTTTGGCGCACGCTTTGGATCGGTCAGGTAATTGTTATGTTTCTTGTCCAGGACGTACTTATTGACTGACACTTTGCCGGCCCCGAATTTTTCCTTCAGATTTTTCAGCGTTACTATAACCGGCCGCTGGGTTCCATAGTTGATGGTTTCAACTAAAAGCCGGTCTGCATTGTCTGAGGCGATCACCAGGTCGCTGCGGTTTATCGCATTGTCTACCAGGATCTCTTTCCCTTTATGCATGGACAGAAATTTCATGGATACGCCAATGGGCAGCATATTGATCTGTTCGTATGATGCATTGGGTTCATTAGGCCCGTCGAACCACATAAACCGGGTCTGGAGTTTGGAATTATGGTACAGTACCCAGGGCATTATTTTGAGGTTGGGACTGTACAAGCTCGAAAAGTAGAGTGTCTTGACCAGCCCGGCTGCATTCCGATGATGGTAATCGAGCTTGTCTTCGCTGTAATGATAAGGATCGTGTTCGGACACAAATAATGGCAGCCCGTCGTTCAGGCCGTGTTTATGCAGGATATCCCGAATTTCGCGTTCCCTGAAAACAGTACGCACAGCAGGCACGGTGTATTCATGCCAGGAGACAAAATCCAGCTTCTTACCAGCAGTCCGATCCTTGCTGTATAGTTCTAAAAAGTGGTCGAGCCTTTTTACAAAAGCGCCGCTTACCACGATTGGCCCTCCTACCAGAATTTGCTGCTCACCGTCCAGCCCCAATTCCTTATTCACCTCATTGACAGCCTCATACCCAAGTTTATAAAACTGATAGTATTCTTCGTCAGTTGCCCGCATAAACCCTTTCGTTTCATATTCATTGGCTACCTCGATATACCTAATGTTCGGATACAGCATTTTGTAATGCTTCAGACCTTCCTTGAAAATCATTTTCCAATCTTGCATAGTAACCGGCAGTCCGCCGTCCAGGATATCACGTTCGTACCGGCGGATGGTCAGCATGATGTCGTCACTATGCCTGCTGAATGCCTTCAGATAATCGTAGTAACGGACGGGCGATTCGATTTCCCAATCCCAGGTTTCCCGGTGTTTTTCCTTAACCGACTTGTATTTGTCTACCCCGATCTTAAAATTGAAATTATACTCGCGGGTCCTGTAATCCCACATTTCGTCCAGGTTCAGCCAGCACCTGGTTACTTGTGGTCTTCCCAGCTCCTTTTCACTCACTTCCGCGAGTACCGGTGCGGGCGCTTTCTGGATCGAGGTATTCCGGAATGCCACAAGGTCAGGAAAATCGCGCGTCGTATTCGTTACATCCACGGTCCGGTTAATGGTCGTCGTGTCGTCCGACCGGGTACCCGCAATTACATTTTGCGCAATCAGCAACAGATTTATAATAAAAATGAACTTATAAAACATGGGCCTGTTCTCTGGCATCGGATCGTAATTTTATTGATTAGACTAATTTTGGTTAGTAGGACGCTATGGCTAGTATCCCTTATTCTGCGTCAGATTTTTATTGATCAGGATTTCGTTTGCCGGAATCGGCCAGAGGTACTGCTTGGCCGGATCGAATTTACGGTTGACCAGCAGATTGATCTGGCCCGCGTTATACATTTCGGAAAAGTCGGGCAGGAAGTCGTCGTCCACAGCAGGGGTTTTAGGGAAAAACCACAATCCCGGCTTAATCACTTTTTGTTTCAGATCAGCTACTTCCAGCATACCATATATTGGCTTGTTCAGAGCTTTTTCTGCCAGTTTCCACCGGATCAGATCTGCATATCTCAGCCCTTCAAAAGCAAATTCCATACGTCTTTCTATCCTCAAAATATTTCGCAGTTCTGCCTGACTCTTGCTTGTTACAGCCGGGTAGGACGTTGTTTCGGCTTCCTTAACCCCATAAGCGCGGGAGCGGACTTTGTTGATCGCATCGAGCACGCTCTGGTCTGTTTCGCCCAGCTCGATTTTTGCCTCCGCATACATGAGCAGGACATCTGCATAGCGGATGATCCGATTATCCGGGTCGGTCAGCAGATCCAGCCAGTCTTCATCCAGTTTCTTCTTCCACGTCAGTCCATTGTACGAGGCATACTGGCCTACCCCGCGACTGTCTGCATTGCTCTGGTACTTTCCTGTATTGAAATTCAAAACGTTGAGAGAATCCGGATGCGGCTGATACATAAATCCAAGCCAGCGGGTCTGAAATTCCACGATGGTGGCGGCGCATCTGGGATCCCGGTTCTTGAAAGGTTCGTGTGGATTAAAAAGGGGCGATTTGTCGATAGGCAGCCCGTCTTTGCATAAAAATGAACAAAAAAGGTCCCATGACGGCCCACCGTTTCCAAACCCGCCCGCAATACGCGTGATCGGTTCTTTGGCACGCCCGTTCGAAGGCAGGTATACCCCCAATGCAACAGAACGCGGAATTGAAAATACGTTTTCAGCAGGGTTCTTTGTTTTTGACAAAAACAAGGTTTGGAAATCCGGGAAAAGGCTGTACACACCCAGATCCATACATGCTTTGGATGCGTCACGCGCTGTCGTCCAGTCGCCCATGTACAACGCTATTCTGGCCTTCATGGCCAGAGCCGCACCCTTGGTCGGAAACAGCAGTTCATTGCTTCCATAGGTCTGGGGCAGATACTGAGCGGCAAAATCATAATCTTCGTAAACCGCTTTCAGGATGGCCGCCTTATCCGTGCGCGCCAATGAAAAAGCCTCCTCAATGCTCAGTACATTGGTATAAAACGGGACGTCGCCATATAAAAACACCAACCTGGCATATTGCGCCGCCCGGGCAAATTTGGCCTTGGCTTCATACACTTTCAAATTGCTTTCCGAAACCGCTGCGCCCGCTTTGCTCAAATTGGCCAGCACCTGATTTACAGCCGCAATGCATTTGTATGCATATTGCCAGGTAAGCGTCACATAGCTGGTCTGACTATTGATTGTGCCTGCTGTGATGTCGCTCAGCGTGGCCCGGGCCGTCCAGTCGTCCGAGAATTTATCGGTCCATTCCAATTCGTAACCTGTCAGGGTTGTGCTTGCACTGATGCGCGTCAGCTCTGCATCCCAGAAATCAATATCGTACAGGTAAGCAACCGACATATCCAGCTCGCTGGCATTGGAGTACCAGTTTTCACTTGAGCCTTCGGACAATGGGTTTAGATCCAGATCGTTACAGGAAAACAATATGAATCCTGCGAGGAAAAAAGTTAATGCTTTGATTTTCATATTATTTTGATGCTAGAATTTGAGGGCAATACCGCCGATGAACGACTTGGGGATCCAATAGGTTGACGCTTCCGGATCCCAGCCTTTGGGAAAATGATCCAGCGAAAGCAGGTCGGAACCGCTTAGATAGATCCTTGCATTCTGCAGTTTTAATTTCCCGGCGATCTTCTTGGGGATATTATAGCCCAGCGTAATATTTTTGAGCCTCAGGTAAGCGCCATTAAATAGCCAGTAATCCGAAAAAGCATAGTTATTGCTATTGCCGATACTGGAAACTCTCGGATATTTTGCCTTCAGATTTTGTTCCTCTGTATTGTATTTGGTCCAGTACTCCCCGACAATTGACTGGGGTACTTCAATATACTCTGCGCGGAAAGGCTGTATCATTGCCTGCGTGGCTTGCGCATGCTGCATCCCGATTCCCTGAACAACCAGAGAAAAATCAAAATCCCGGTAATTGAGGCGCACATTGCCTCCATATAAAAACCTGGGCAATGATCCTCCCAGCAGAACGCGGTCATATTCGGCCGATATTTTCCCGTCGGGCACGCCGTCCGGGCCACTGATGTCCGCATACCTGACATCGCCTGGCTTAACCTGTGCACTGAACTTGGGGAAATTATCTACCTGATCCTGGTTTTGGTATAACCCTTCGGACCTGTATCCGTACCATTCATTGAACTGGCTGCCTTCAAACTTGACTTGTGAACCCAGAAACTGCGTCCCGCCCAGATACCCCATCACTGACCTGGAATCCGAAAGGTTAAAGGATACCGAGTAGCCAAGATCGTTGATCTTGTCATTCCAGCCCAATTCAAATTCCCATCCTTTAGTATTCATCTTACCCGTGTTCTGGTCGGGGTTCTCCAAGCCGATATAATCCGGTATTTCAAGGGCCAGCAGCATATCCCGGGTTGTTTTGGTATAATAATCTGCGGTAAGGCTCAACCTGTTGTTGAAGAAATTGGCATCGAAGCCGACATCAGATGAGGAGGTCGTTTCCCAGGAAATATTGCTGATCGCATATCGCTGAATGGCGGCAGTCTGGGCCGCAACCGTCTGACCTCCCTGAAAAAAGAGCGCATTGTCGAACCCGATGGTGGATTGATAGGGATAATTGCCGATCCGCTCGTTTCCCAGCGTGCCCCAGGAGGCCCTCAGTTTCAGGAATGACAATACACGGTTGGGTTGTATGAATTTTTCATCCGAAATAACCCAGCCACCGGAAACCGACGGAAAAAAGCCCCATCTGTACTTTTGATTAAACCGCGACGAACCATCATACCTTCCGTTGACCTGCAGAAAATACCGGCTGTTATAATTGTACATAACCCGTCCAAAAAATGAGCTGTAGGCATTCTCGTAGGCCCCGCCCCCATTATATTGAAAATTCCGGTTGCCCAGGTCAAGATAGGGAAACGAAGTGAGGTCATACTGGCTGCGGGAAGCTCTGAGTGATTCGGAAAAGTAACGGTAATTCTCATTGCCGACCATTAAATCCAGATTATGCTTCCCAATGGTCTTGGTATAATTGGCTAAAAGCTGTGAAGTAATATTATAGCTCTCATTGCGGGATTCGTTCAGCGAAGTTTGTGTCAGCCCTTCTACATATCCGACTGTTACGTTAGGATCACCTGCACCAGTATACGCAAGCTTTTTATTGAACGTTTTGTTTTTATCATTATATAGCTCGGGCGAAAATATGCCGGAGATCTTCAGTCCGTCAAATGGTTTGAAATGAAGCGCAACTTTCCCTCTGGATACATTGGAGGTCGTTTTGTTAAAACCGCCATAGTTCATACGTGCGTAGGGGTTCACACCTGTTTTCCCCTCGCCCACCCTACCGTCCGACCATAGCGCTGCATAAATGGGTGCCACACCCTCTGCCGGGGATATATCATAAGAGGGATGTTTATTAATGGAATAAAGGCCATTGAGATCCACTTCCAGAGACAAAAACTTATTGATAGTAAAGTCTGTATTTGCCCTCACGGTAATGCGGTCATAATCCCGGCCCGTGTAGAACGCCCCCGTTTTGTCATAGACCAAAGAAACCTTGGTGCGAAAGGTGCTGGACCCGGCATTGACATTCAGTGAGTGGCTCTGACGCGGCGCACGGCTTTTGAGCATAGAACCTATCCAGTCCGTATCGGGATACAGATCCGGGTTCTCTCTGTTCAGCGACTGGTAGTTATCGATCAGATCTTTGGCAAATACAGGATACTCGCTGCCGGTATTGTTGTTGTCATTCCATTTTAGTTCGTTGTGGATACGCATATAAGTTGCGGCGTCGGCATATTTTGCAATCCGGGTCGGCTTGTCAATTCCGAACTCGGTATTGTAGTCGAGACTTAACTGCCCCGATTTTGATCTTTTTGTAGTAACCACGATCACACCCGAAGCAGCCCTGGAACCATAAATGGATGCAGACGCGGCATCTTTAAGCACCGAAATACTTTCAACATCATTCGGATTGACCCAATCCAGCGTGCCAGGAATCCCATCGATAATAACCAAAGGATTGCTGTCACCAATTGTGGTCACACCTCTTATTTTTATAGTAGAAGACGCGTCCGGCGCTCCGCTTCCACGGGTTACCATCACACCTGCCACCGCTCCCTGTAATGCCTGCGAAACCCGGACGGACTGCCTTTCGGCGATATCCTTTCCTATAATGGTCGATACCGCCCCGGTCAGGTCTTTTTTCTGAACAGTGCCATATCCAACCACAACTACCTCATCGAGCTTGTTGGACTCTTCCTGCATGGCAGCATCCACTACGGATTTGCCAGCCACAGCAATTTCCTGATTTTTCATCCCTACAAAAGAAAAAACCAGAACCGCTTCTTTGTCAAGGCTTAACAGCGAATATTTCCCATCCTTATCAGTACTCGTGCCGACGGTGGTCCCTTTCACAACCACAGTTACTCCTGGTATCGGCTCACCGGTCTGGTATGTCACCGTACCGGAAACGCCGGTAGTCTGGGCGTTAACCAGGGAAAAGCCTGCGCAGTAAACAAAGAACAAAAGTGCAACTGCTGCCGTCGGGACGTTTTTGACCATCCTGACGAATTGTCCTAAATCTTCGAATCGGACATTTTTTTTCATACACTTAGGGTTATAGGGTTATATTCATTATCTATGCCACACCACATTAAACAACACTTTAACTGATCTGTGGTGTAGTGTGGTGTAAATATATTTGTTAAAAACATTATACCCTAAAAGAATAGTTATTTATTTTCGTCGAATTATTCTAATATTTAACTAACAGACTCACAATCAGTTAATTAAATACAAATAGATTATTAATATATTTTTATGAAATTGAAGATTACAGTTAATCCGGCCTTGGAAGTGCCGGTGTACAAACAACTGATCCAGTCCATCGAGCAGCTTGTTAACCAGGGAGTTTACCTGGACGGGGATTTTCTGCCTTCCATGAACGAATTGAGCCACGACCTGTCCATCTCAAAAGAAACTGTCAAAAAAGCCTATTCCCTGCTCAGGGAAAAGGGACTTATCGAATCGGCCCATGGAAAGGGATTTTATATCACAAGTAAAGCAAACGCGGGCAAAACCAAGGTGTTAGTGCTGTTTGACAAGCTCAGCACCTATAAGTTCGTATTGTACCGGTCCTTTACCGAGCATGTGGATGAAAATGTTAATGTTACCATACACTTACATAACCAGGATCCTGATGTCTTTGAAATTCTGCTTCAGGAAAACCTTGGCAATTTTGATTACTATATCATTACGGCTCACTTTTCGCAGGACGCCAAGGTGCAGGAACGGGTCCTGCGTTTACTGAAAAAGATACCTAATCGCAAGCTGATCCTGCTAGACAGCCACATCGGGAAACTCAGTGGCAATTTCGGTGCTGTATATCAGGATTTTGAACATGACGTTTATCAGGGGCTACTGCAGGCAATGCAGTATTTGAGGAAGTACAGCAAACTACAGGTTCTTTCCTCCCCGGGTAGCTTGTACGGGCTTGCTATCACGGCCGGCATCCGGAAATTTTGCGATGACAATCAGCTGAGTTATGAATTCCACAATATCATCAACGAAACCAATATCAGGCACGGAGAAGTTTACCTGGTGTTAAACAGCCAGCTCGACGTTGAGCTCATCGAACTCATACGTATCGCCAAGGCTAAAAATTTAAGGATCGGGCATGATATTGGCATTATTTCCTATAATGAGGCACCCATCAATGAAATCATCCTCGATGGTTTGACAGTGCTTTCGACCGATTTTAAGGAAATGGGCCGGCTTGCCGCTGAAATGCTTGTATCCGGGAAATTGCGTAAGGTGAGAAATCCGTTTGGCCTGATTTTGAGGAAAACGCTGTAAACCCACTCACTACCAAAATGAAATTATCAGTTATTTTAATTTACTGCCATACACACAAATCCGTAACGATCCGTGCCGGTTCCCCCTTCCGCGTCCAGCGATAGCAGACCACAACGGACCATTGCGCTTTTTGACTTCTACCAGCTGCTTGGGATTCAAGTCAGCTGTTGCGCCTGCTTCATCCCATTGAAACTGATAAACCCGCTTGAGAAGAGCCGCCAGCGCAATCTGATCAGCAACAAGGGCTGGACAATCAACGACGATGAGGCTTCGGGGACGAATTGTACTTTACCCGTCAGGCTCATCAGTTTCACAGGCCAGCAGCAGGGCAATACCGTTTTACTGAACTGGAAAACAGCCGGCGAAGAAAACAATGCAGGTTTTGAAATCGAAAGGAGCGCGGATGTCAGAAAGTTTGAAATAATCGGTTTTGTCGACGGCAGCGGGGATGCCAACGAAGTGAGGAAATATGATTTTACCGATCCGAACCCATTTGCCACCAGTTACTACCGACTGAAACAGATCGACCGCGAGGCCGATCGATCTTAAATGTCTCCCGTCCGGACTCTTTTTAGTCAAGGTCGGAGCTGAATCTAAAAAGCTTGTGATCCAGAAATAGCACCCATTTAACGCATTCAGATCGACTGCCCGATAGCCACCAGGCATATAGATACCGTGACATGGGCTTTGCATTGATCATAGACTCTTCGTCAGCTGAGGAAGACAAAATTTCTGTTCTCGTTCAGAACTGACCTTCAAATGCTCGAAGCAAGTAACACACCATCATACATTCTCTTTATCAGACGGATACGTAGGTTGGATACAGCATGCCGGCATTATCCAAAGAAAATTAATGGGTATAAGGTCTGGCAGGATAAATACAGGTGACCCTGTAAAACATGCGCAATAAGGAGCAGGATAAGCAGCACTGCTACGGTAACACAGGAGCAGTTAAATAATATTCATCAATCTGATTCCAGGAATAGCTGTATGTGATTCCTTCCACTACCTGGACAAAATCGCCGGTTTCACCGTCCGTAAAGCCAACGCGCCAGTTGGTTGTATTTTTAATCCTGAATTTCAATGTCGAGCTTGGCGGCGGGAGATCTTTTTCTACTAATATTTTGATTTTCATATACTAAGGTACGCTTATTTAGCATAACCATTGATATTCCGTACAGACTCTTAATCTAGATGACCTTGCCTGGTTTCATCAGACCAAAAATTTGAGAAGAAAGAGGCAGGTTCATAAACGTACGACGACAACTTTGTTGGAGACATCCTTCCGGGATGCCCCCGGACTTCCATCATTTTTTATCTTGGTTAACACTATAGCGGAGCGACAATAGCCCTGTCGGGTAGGACTTGCTATCTATAAGTGTAAGATGGGTACGGTTGCTTGATTGAGGGAATAAAGGCCTGCCACCGCCAAGCAATATGGGATGTACCGACAGCCATAACTCGTCGACAAGGCCTTCATTCATCATAGCCTCCGCAAGTGAAGCTCCTCCGTATAACCAAATGTCTTTACCGGGTTGTCGCTTGATTGTGCGCGCTTCATCCATAGCGCCCTCTCCCACCAGGATCGCACCATTTTTTACTGATTTTAAAGTTCTAGAAAAAACGTATTCCGTCAGTGGAGGCATACCAGGAATTACTTCCCCGCTGTTGCTTTCGGCGAATTGCTGCGCAATCTCATAACTTTTGCGACCCATAAATATGGCATCTATACCGGTAAAGAACTCGTTCAAGCCATAATCCTGGTCTGTAAAGCACCAGTCAAATTCTCCATTTGGCCCCTCAATGTATCCATCTAAAGTGATCGCGAGCCCTAAAATCAATTTTCGCATAACTGTGTTGTTTTTTTGGCAAAACTACACACCTCCGACTTACAGGAATTGTACGAAACGGACATCAAAATAAAATATGGCTTGCAGCCACTACCTCACCGGGAGAATGACCTGTATAAACTTTATAGTCGCGTATAAAATGCGCCTGATCATAGTACCCGCTTAGGTGCGCGATTTCTGTAAGTGACATACGCGGATATTTTGCCAGATATTGAAGTGAAGAATTGAACCTGCAAACACCCAGGTATTCTTTGGGAGATAAGCCAATACTTTTGTGGAATCTTCTGGATAACTGACGCTGGCTAAGGCCTGTTTCTTCAGCGAGTTTAAAAACAGCTATTGAGCCTCGGCTAAGCTGCGCCTTGTTCAGACAATAAGCCACCTGCGGGTCCTGTTTATCCAATTCCAATTGACTGAGCAAAAAGTCCTGCACTACGGTACTGCGTCCTTCATCGGTGGGGACACACGCCAGTTTATCCTCTAGTTCGGAAGTCGCGCCACTCCATAAGTCGAAGAAATTTACAGTGCTGTCCCTAAATAAATGCATTGGCATAGGGATGAATGGATATGCCATCCCGGGATGAAAGCAGACGGCCAGACAGCCGGAGCCTTTACGCATCTGGACGTCCACTGGGCGACTCAGGCGAAAACAAACGATACTATGCTTATAAAGCTCTTGATCTATGACCGCAATCGGGGTACTGGTGTAGTTAAGAAACAATTCCACGCAGGTATCCGGCAGCACCCGGACTTGATTCCAGTCCGCGCCTCCCTCGCATTCCATAGAACATATTGACTTTACGTAGCTTTGTAACTGCGGTAGAATAACATGTGATCGAATGCGCATAGGGCAAAATATAAAACATATAAGTGGTGCTCTCAATAACACCACAATCAGCAAGTATTAAGGCGACTTTCTTCTCAGGTGGTATGAAGCTATTCATGTCACCCCTATTATTTCGGTTGATCGCCGGTGATTTTTTACCGCGAGTATCCGTGCAGAAGCTCCTTAGGGGTAAGTCCGGTGAACTTTTTGAAATCTCGGATAAAGTGTGATTGATCAAAAAAGCCTGCATCCAGCGCCGGTTTGAGCAGCGTACCTGTTGCCTCGACCTGAGTGATTAGTGCTTTCATTCGTACTATATCGGCAAACCGTTTTGGCGTAGTACCCACACTTTTTCTAAATCTCTTTTCAAATGCATCCAGACTGATAAACAGACTGTCAGACAAATCCTTCACGTTAAGTATACCGTTTGCAGCCTTTATTTTCTCGACCGAGCCGGCAATGAGAAGGTCAGCCTTTTGATAACTGATTCTTGCCATAAAGAACTGCTGCACGATACCCACTTTTTGCTCGATAGATACCGCACCATGCAACTGCTCTCCCAAAGCGGCCAGTTCAGACGATTTGAAGAAATTATCCAGACTAACGTTTAATCCAAATAATTCGTGAACGGGCAAATTGAAAAAGGCTGCTGCACCACCTTCCCTAAACTGAACAAGAACGTTAGCACTGTTTTTTCCATATTCAACCATGCTATATGACTTCCTTAAACCCGATAAAGACCACATAGGGAGGCGGGTACTCCCAGCCTCCCCTTTAAATTGCACGTCCCCATTTAAACGGATTGCTGCAACTACACAGGTGTCTGGCAACAACCGGTTCACCAGGATGTCGTTGCATTCAATAACCACAAATGCTTTAACGTATGGGCTTAAACAGGCAGCCGGTTCGAATGTTTGCATAGAATAATGGGTGAATCTACAATTTTACCTGAGTTTCCGCAACCACAGGGCAATGGCTGCACCAATTTCATTCGCAGAATCCTCTTGCAGATTATGATGTCCATTTACAACAATATGAGTCTGGTTTGGCCAGCGTTTGCAAGCCTCTTTCTCTGCCTCGGCCAAAGTCCCCGGCACCGCTTCGACAAACAGTTTGGGAATGTTTGTTTGCCTTAGCCAGTTACTGTTATCATTGACGACATTGACGATATGAGCCGGTTCGCCGCCCAGTGGCAACTGGCGTGCCCAGCTGAGCATGGCTCGCCTGCCTTCGCCAGGCTCCGCAAAGGGCCGCCGGTATTCTGCCATTTCCTCTAAACCCAAAGAGCGTAAAACCGTTTTGGGCAAATTAAACTCAATGAAAGAATTTTCGATAAGTACCATTTGCTCACCTTCATTACTGCGAAGCTTTTGAAAAGTTTCCCGCGCGACCCCGGGCACCTCCTCCCACGAGCGTGGTTTTGTGATAGCTTCCATATACACAATACCCTTCACCGCACCGGGATGCTTTCTTGCCCAATCGAAAGCCAGTACGGAGCCCCAGTCGTGTACCACAAAAACGATATCTTTTTGAAGGCCCAGGCTTGTGAAAAGTGCGTCCAGGTATTTTTCATTATTACTAAATGTATAGTCTGCTTTGTTCGTGAAATGATCCGAATCACCCATGCCCATTAGGTCGGGTGCGATACAGCGGCCCAGATCCCGAACATGGGGTATAATGTTCCGCCATATGTAGCTGGACGCAGGGTTTCCGTGAAGAAAAATAATTGGATTGCCTTCGCCCGCATCAACATAGGCCATTTTGAGCCCATTGATTATTTGAAACTTTTTGGGTAGCCTCAAAACTGTTTCGTCTTGGGATTGCTGTGTTGCATTCATGGTTACTTCGTTCTTTGATTTGATAAATACCTGTGGGCTCTGTTGCAAATTGGCCAATGCCGGCGCCAACATTAGCAGACCGGTGATGGGCCAACTTATAAGTGCTAGTTTCATTCTTGCGATCTTTTACACAAAAATCGGGCTGTTCAGAACAAGTAAATAGTATAAAATCATTGATTTGTATAAGCGGCCATAGGAATCGGACCGACAAAACCCGTCAGGATTGAGTGGATGGCCATTGAAAATAGGAACGTACAATTAACCTTTGAGTGCATCAAAAAGCGTGGGGAGCATTCTCGGCACAGGCATACACTTGGCAATGTTCATGCGCCAAAGTAACAGGACCTGGTATCCAAGCCTGAACCCTTACCTCTTTTTACTTGCTCAGATTCTTTGATTAAATGCAGCTCTATCCGCAGTCTTGGTGTCCAAAACTATAAATTCCTAAATTATGCAGATTTCAAAATTAACCTTTCTTGCACTTTTTTCTGTTTCTACGCTAGTCGGGTGTAAAAAAGATCTCAACCCCGTCGATCCGGTCGAGAATCAGACTCCAGCACTAGTTAAAACCATCATTAGGCCCGATATAGAGGCAATAAAAAGAAACAGCCGAACGCCTACGGGAGCGTTGGACAAAATTGTGACCGAGGTAGAAGGAGAGCAATTTGCCAATCATATGCCAGGCACCAGGCAATATCTGTATGACAACGCTGGAAGAAATATCGGTTTCGCCGATCAATTGTCGCCCAAAAACAGCACACCTGGCTTCTGTGATGTAGTCTACGAGTACAAGGATGATAAGCTTTTCCGTATGTATTTCACAGTCAGAGGGGAGGGTTACTGGGGAGAGCTGGAACCCAACCTAATCATGCGGGAATTCGCTTACGACAAGTCCGACAGGATTGTAAAGGCATATGTGTACTACGTTGATAGAAATGACGTCGCTACTCTTGGTGAGGGGGATGCCCATTCCTTGAAATACGACAATGAAGGCCGCCTGATAGAGTTGAGCACCACAGGTGTTGTTAGCCAAAAGACCGTATACAAATACACAGGCAACAATTTAGAATCCGCTTTTTTTACATTCAGCCAATCACCGGGCAACGTATCTGCTGAATACAGCTACGAGTATAAATATGACAATACCGAAAACGGCCTTAAGAACTTGCCGGAAATACCCAAATTATTCCACCCTGGCCCTTCCTTCTTTGATCAGCTTTTTGGAGACAATAACTTAGTTTCATTGAAGGTCACAAGTAAATACTACCCCACAACAACATCAGGGAGCCAGATGAATATTGAATACTCCACCAAATTCGATGGAGCCGGCCGGGTAATTGAAAAAACAGAAGATTTCAAAGATAACACGCCGTTGGTAAAGAAGCTCTATTACTACAAATAACCGATAATTAACTGCGCCTTCCACACCGTGGGTCATCGGGCCCGTGATAGCTCCGCGAACCACCGAAAGAAAGTAAGCCCGGCGTCCTGGAACCTTGACGACAAGCAGGTTACTGGCTCAGCGTTGGAAGTAAAATTGGCGGATGTCCGTCTCAAAACTCGCGTTCGTGGGACAGCGCACTCTTCTGGTGCCGGTTCATCCACACAGTTTATTCAGCGCTTAATGTAACTTTCCCGAGGAGAAAAACCCCACTGACTGGATAATCAGAAGAGGAAACAACCCGGCCGTCAATATTAATCCAAAAGACAGCATATTCAGATCCTGCAATGACAGCATTTGTTTTATAAAAGGAATATAATACGTTGCTAACAGGATCAGGATACACAAAGCCTGTGCCTGCCAAATGAATTTGTTTCGGGTGATTTCATTGCCAAAAAACTTTCCCTTTCCTGAATAAAGATTGAAAACATGCAGCAACTGCGCCAGCGACAAAGCGTAAAAAGTAACTGTATTACCTTCCTGGTGGCTCAATCCCAGCTGGCTTGTTCCCAACCAAAATACGCCTAAAACACAGACCGTCATAACCAGCGCATAATAAGCGATCCTGCGCCAGTCTTTCCATTCGAGAACCGGCTTTTTGGGATCTCTGGGCGGGAATTGCATGAGTTTATCATTCTCTTTGCCCACACCCAATGCAAGGGCCGGAAATACATCCGTGACGATGTTGATAAAAAGGATTTGTAAGGGCAATAACGGGTTACCCACATTTAAAAAACCCGCAAAAGTGACGACGAAAATCTCGCTCATATTACAGGAGAGCAGGAAGACAATAAACTTTCTGATATTCTCAAAAATGACGCGTCCCTGGCCGATGGCTTTCACAATAGATGTAAAAGAATCGTCTTTTAAGATCATATCCGCTGCTTCTGCGGCCACGGCCGTGCCTCGCAGGCCCATAGCAATGCCTATGTCGGATTTTTTCAGAGCCGGCGCATCATTCACGCCGTCGCCGGTCATGCCGACGATATCGCCCTGTTTTTGGTAGAAATCGATCATATCCAGTTTTTGAGCAGGGTTTACCCGTGCGAACACCTGGCATTTCAGCATCTTTTCCTGATCTGTTGTGGAAGAAAAATCAAATGATTGGAGGTCTTTTCCTGTCAAAACCAGTTGCTCATCCGACTGAACCAGATTGACTTGCCTGGCAATGTTCAAAGAAGTTGCAGGGTGGTCACCCGTTACCATAATAACCTTAATACCAGCATCGTGACAAGCCATCAGGGCTGGCGTTACTTCTTTTCGCGGCGGATCGAGGAAGCCAATAAGCCCGAGGTAAGTGAGCTTCTCTTCCCTGGTAAAATCCGTGGAAGGCATCTGCGCTGACTCGCGGTAGGCAAAGGCCAGCGTGCGCAAGCCGTCGGCAGCCATGCGCTCGGAAATTTCGAGCTCGCTTTTTCTCTCGATATCATTCTTCCAATGGCACAGTTCAGATACTTCTTCAATCGCACCTTTGATAGCCACATAATAACCCGCCGCTGACTCGTGTAGCGTGGCCATAATGCGCGTATCCGAGCTGAATGCTTCCTCGGCTTTCCTGATGTAGTTTGAACCTAAATCTTCCAAATCGACTCCTGCTGCCCGGGCAAATCGCAATAGCGCAATTTCAACCGGATCGCCTATTTGCTTTCTGTCCGAATGCCCGGAAGTCAGCTGGGCATTGTTGGCCAGGGCCCCTACCCTGACCAGCAATGCAAATTCTCTGGAACTGGAAAATCCGGTGTCCTCACCTGTTAGCTCCATCGCCTCCGTCCCTGTTTTTTCCGGGTGCAGGATCACCGATAAATCGCCGGCGGGAAAATGAAGCTGGCGCACTTCGATCTTGTTTTGAGTGAGCGTGCCCGTTTTATCCGTGAAAATAACATTGGTCCCTCCCAGCGTTTCAACGGCCGAAAGCCTTTTGACGATCACTTTTTTCTCGGCTAACCTGAGCATTCCGTAGGCCAGCGCGACCGTGGCTACCACCGACATTCCTTCCGGTATAGCAGCAATGGCAAGCGCAACGGCTGTTTCTATCAACTGTTTGGTTTCTTCGCCGCGAATCAGCCCCACTACTAAAAACAACATCGCTAACCCGATCGTGATCCAGATCAGCACTTTGGCAAGCGAATCGAGCTTGGCTTCGAGCGGCGTCGCGGTACGTTTCGCCTGCTGGACCATCGTTGCGATTTTGCCCAGTTCGGTGGCCTGTCCAATGCCGGTAACAATGGCTTTCGCATTCCCGTTGGTGATCGCGGTTCCCTTGAATAACCGGTTATGCTGGTCGCCCAAAGGTGCATCCGCGGCCGACGGGTCCATACGCTTGGCAGATGGGACCGATTCACCTGTCAATGCCGATTCATCGACTTCCAGCTGGTTGGTCTGGACGATGTTAGCATCCGCCGGGATCAAATCACCGGCTTCCAGGACCAGAATATCGCCCTCGGTGACACGCTCGGAAGGAATTTCGTCGATTTGCCCATCCCTCAACACTCTCGCCGGCGTGGTATCGAGCTTGCGGAGCGCCTCCATGGACTCGCGCGCGTTGTATTCCAATATGAAGCCCGTTGCTGCATTGATGATGATGACGGCAAGTACCGCGAAGCCTTCAACGGTGTCCCCTAACCAAAATGACACGATGGCCGCGGACGCCAAGATCCACACAATCAGGCTATTGAGCTGCCTCAGCAATATCGACCAAAGGCTTTCAGGCTTTTCCCGGTTCAGCTCATTGAGGCCCAAACGCTCGTTTCTTGCTGCCGCCTCCGCACTGGAAAGCCCTTTTGTAATATCCGTTTGGAGCTCTTCCGCCAATTGCTGCGCACTTATTTCTTGAAAGGATTTCGACATAGATTTTCATCCAAAAAAAACATGTATTAAACGACTCGTTGCAAAATGCGTGCTACCTGATGGGAAGATGGTATTGATACTCATTTCAAAAGATGATCCTGATCACCCTTCTGCAGGCTCGATAATAGTATCTTGCATTAAACACCATCCGATGAAAAGGCTTGATCAATATGAACACGGAGAAATCACTGCTTATCATCAATGGAGGCTCATCGAGCATCAGGTTTGCCTTTTATCGGGTGGCTGACGCGGCTTTTACATTATTGCTTAAAGGAAAGCTTTATAACATTGGCAACAATACTACTGAGCCAATTTTAACTACAAATACTTCTGATAAACCCAAAAACCTGGACATCCGGGAGAACAACTATGAACATGCCGTTCAATTTTTGGTAGAATGGCTGGAAAAGCAGCATGAGTTTGCCCAGGTTTCTGCCATCGGCCACCGGATCGTTCATGGGATGGAACAGACGGAACCGCAAAAAATAACGCCTGAATTATTAGCCTATCTCAAGACGATCAGCCCTTGTGATCCGGAGCATTTACCGGAAGAGATCAGGCTGATCGAGCTTTTCAGCAAACGCCATCCTGCATTAAAACAAGTCGCCTGTTTTGACACTGCATTCCATTCCAACATACCCGCCGTCGCAAAACGGTTGCCTATCCCCCGTCGGTTTAGCGGGAAGGGTCTACATAGGTACGGCTTTCACGGCATTTCCTATGCATATCTGATGCAAGAACTGGAACGCCTGGCAGGCAAAGAGGCTGCTAACGGGAAGGTGATACTGGCACATTTGGGAAACGGAGCAAGTCTGGCCGCCGTAAAGGAAGGCCGATGCCTCGATACCAGCATGGGTTTTACCCCGGCCTCGGGCGTGATGATGGGAACCCGCAGCGGAGATATTGATCCCGGTGTTGCCTGGTATATGATGCAGTTTGAACAGCTTAGCGCTAAAAAGTTTAATCACCTGGTCAACCATGAATCGGGACTGATCGGTGTATCTGAAACGAGTTCTGACATGCAGGAATTAATGCAGCTGCAAACAACCGATCACCGCGCCGAAGAAGCAATTGCGCTTTTTTGCTACCAAATCAAAAAACACATCGGTTCCTTCGCTGCTGTGCTGGGAGGTGTCGATACGCTCGTTTTTTCGGGAGGTATTGGTGAAAATATCCCGCAGGTCCGCAGCCGGATTTGCGGGGATCTTGGCTTTCTGGGCATCGGCCTGGATGAAGAACGAAATCAAAACAATGAGGCAATTATTTCGGACGTCGCTGGTAAAGTGACTGTCCGGGTGATTGCTACGAATGAAGAATTAATGATCGCAAGGCTCGTCAGCCAGGTTTTAAATTAAGTCATTAAACAATCAGGATGATGAAAATGGAAGATATTGATATGCGGGGGAAAACGCTGTCGCCGGAATTATTACGGAAAATGAATGCTTACTGGCATGCGGCCAACTATTTATCGGTCGGCCAGATATACCTGTACGGCAATCCGTTGCTCAAAGACCGATTAACGCTCGAACATATCAAGCCCCGGCTGCTCGGTCACTGGGGCACGACACCCGGACTGAATTTTATCTACGTCCACCTCAACCGCATCATCAAACAATACGACCTGAACATTATCTACGTAGCGGGTCCGGGCCACGGCGGTCCCGGACTGGTGGCGAATACTTATCTGGAAGGGACTTATAGCGAAGTTTACCCGGATATTTCGGAAGACGAGACCGGAATGCAGAAACTTTTCAAACAGTTCTCCTTTCCGGGCGGCATTCCCAGTCACGTGGCGCCGGAAACGCCTGGTTCCATCCACGAAGGCGGCGAGCTCGGTTACTCACTGGTGCACGCATTCGGGGCTGTTTTTGACAATCCGCACCTGATTGCGGCCTGTGTGGTAGGCGATGGCGAAGCCGAAACCGGGGCGCTGGCCGCGAGCTGGCATTCCAACAAATTCCTGAACCCCGCCCATGACGGCGCGGTACTTCCCATCCTGCATTTGAATGGTTATAAAATCGCTAACCCTACCGTGCTGGCACGGATTCCGAAAGCGGAATTGGAACAGCTTTTCCGCGGATATGGCTATAATCCGTATTTCGTGGAAGGCGACGACCCGGAAACCATGCACGAATTGCTGGCTTCGACTTTGGACATTGTCGTGGAAGAAATCAGGCAGATTCAAAGCGATGCGCGGGTTCACGGATTCAAAGAACGAACTGCCTGGCCGATGATCATTTTCTGCACGCCCAAGGGATGGACCGGCCCTAAAACCGTGGATGGCCTGCAAATTGAGGGTACCTGGCGCGCGCATCAGGTACCGTTGGCCGAGCTGGCAAGCAAACCCGAGCATGTGCAAATGCTGGAAACGTGGATGAAAAGCTATCGTCCCGAATTGCTTTTTGATGAAAATGGAAAGCTGATACGCGAATTCGCCGAACTCGCCCCGGCAGGGAACAGACGAATGGGCGCCAATCCAAGTGCCAATGGCGGCGCGCTTCTCGTCGATTTACAAATGCCTGATTTTCGCGCCCATGCCGTGTCGGTTACCACGCCTGGAAACAGTAAGGCCGAAGCGACGTCGGTCATGGGTGAATTTCTGAGGGACGTGATGAAAGCCAACTGGCACGAACGGAATTTCAGGATATTCGGGCCGGATGAGACCTCCTCCAACCGACTTTCCCACCTCTTCGACATCACCGACCGGACTTCCACGGCGGAAATCATTACGGGCGACAACCATATTTCCCCCGATGGCCGTGTGATGGAGGTTTTGAGCGAACATCTTTGTCAGGGTTGGCTGGAAGGTTACTTGCTCACCGGCAGGCACGGGTTATTTTCCTGCTATGAGGCATTCATTCACATCGTGGATTCGATGTTTAACCAGCATGCAAAATGGCTTCAAGTTTCCAGAAACTTACCGTGGCGCAAACAGATTGCCTCGCTGAATTACCTCCTCACCTCGCACGTATGGAGGCAGGACCATAATGGAAACAGCCATCAGGATCCGGGGTTTCTGGATGTTGTAGCGAACAAAACAGCGGATATCGTCCGCATTTACCTCCCGCCGGATGCCAACACGCTGCTTTCGGTAACCGATCACTGTCTCAGAAGCCGGGACTATATCAACGTAATCGTCGCCGGAAAACAGCCCGAAATGCAATGGCTGGAGATGGATGCGGCCGTCAAACACTGCACGGCCGGTCTGGGGATCTGGAAATGGGCCAGCAACGACGAAGGTTTCGAACCCGATGTGGTGATGGCCTGCGCCGGAGATGTGCCCACGCTCGAAACGATCGCCGCCGTTCAAATCCTGAGGAAACATTTACCGGAATTGAAAGTGCGGGTAATTAATGTGGTGGACCTGATGACGCTCCAACCCGAAAGCGAGCATCCGCACGGCCTGAACGACAAGGATTTCGATATCCTTTTCACCAAAGACAAACCCATTATTTTCGCATTTCACGGCTATCCGCTACTGATCCACCGCCTCACCTACCGCCGGACAAACCACAAAAACCTACACGTCCGCGGCTACAAAGGCGAAGGGACCACAACAACTCCGTTCGATATGGTAGTGCTCAACGACCTCGACCGGTTCCACCTCGTGAGCGACGTGATCGACCGCCTGCCCGACCTCGGCGCAAAAGGCGCCTATATCAAACAATATCTCCGAGATAAGCTAATCGATCACAAGGCTTACATTGAAATGCACGGGGAGGATATGCCTGAGATTTTGGAGTGGAAGTGGGATGTGGGGTAGTTCGCAGTTTCTCTTTAACGAAACTTTTTCTATATTTGTCTCTATAAACACACTATGAATGGCCAAACTTTTTGAGATTGCTTTCTTAGATGAAGCACTTGATTTTCTAAATGGACTGGAAAAAAAGCATTACGAAAAAAATCTTTACAACATTCGTAAATCACAAGTAAAGACAGATCCTGAGCTGTTTAAGAAATTGACTGATGATATTTGGGAATTCAGGACACGTTACCAAGGTATTCAATACAGACTTCTCGCATTTTGGGACAAAACTCTACCGAAAGAAACATTAGTTATATCGACGCACGGATTATTAAAAAAAGAAGTAGAGTTCCAGAAAATGAAATTAAAAAATCGGCAGACATTCGGCTTAAATATTTTTCAGAAAAACAGTTAGAAGGCAAGAAAAAATGAAAGCATATACATTAGACGAAGTTCAGGACAAACTTCTTGGAAAAATTGGAACCCCCGAACGAGATAGATTTGAATACGAACTTCAAATGGACTTGATTGGCAAAGCAATAAAAGAAACTAGAAAAGAAAGAAATCTAACTCAGAAAGAACTGGGAAACCTGATTGGTGTACAAAAAGCTCAAATTTCAAGACTTGAAAGCAATGCAAGTAATGTAACAATGGACACATTATTGAGAGTTTTTACCGCCTTAAAAGCCAAAGTAAAGCTGCAAGTTGAATTGCCTAATCTAAAAATAAGCATTGGAGAATAATCTGGCAAACTAAAATACTCTACACCACCACACTAACAATTCAAAACCTTGAAATACACCCTATCCCACCTCCCCGACGATAAACAGGAAGAACTAAAAACACTCACCAAGATCATTGTTGAAAAGGTACCCTCCGAAATGGTCATCCTTTTTGGCAGCCACGCGCGTGGTGATTGGGTGGAAGATTTTCAGGAGAATTACGAGTATGTAAGTGATTATGATATTCTCGTTATTACCAAAGACAGGAAATCTGCCAAGGATGGCGAAAAGTGGTGGGATCTGAGCAAGAAATTAAGTAGTAATGAAGAGAACACAAGAACTACCGTCATTCAACATAGTATTGGGTTTGTAAATGATAAGATCGAACGGAATGAATATTTTTTTGTCGATATTTTAAAAGAAGGAATTTTGCTTTTTGATTCGGGAAAATTCAAATTATCTGAGCCAAAAAATATGAATCCCGAGGAAAGACAGAAAAAAGCAAAAGAGCAGTTTGAGCCTTGGTTTAGTTCTGCGAATGAGTTCCTGGATATAGATGCAGACTTGGAAAAAGGCCATTTTAAAAAAGCAGCTTTCCTACTTCATCAATCAACAGAAAGATATTATGCCGCTATCCTCCTCGTCTTCACCGACTACAAGCCAAAAATCCACGACATAGAGAAATTAGGCAATCAGGCCGAAAAACTCCATTCCGCTTTTGGAACGGTTTTTCCGAAAAATACACCAGAAGAAAAACGGCTGTTTGAACTCTTGCAAAAGGCATACATCGATTCGAGATATAATATGAATTACAAAATCGAAAAAGAAGAATTACAATATCTATCCGATCGTGTGAAGCTGCTGAGAGATTTGACGGAACGCATTTGCAATGAGCGGATTGCTCAATTTACGGAAGGGTAACGCGGAAGTGTTCAATACACTTCAAGAAGAATTAAAAAAGAGGGTTTGCGCTTTTACTTATCGATTTAGTCGGCCAATGCGTGCTCGTATTCGACAACCAATTCGTTATCGACCAACTCAACGCCCGGCGCTTTCCAGGCTTGTCGTTCCGCTTCATCCCTTTCATACCACGATCCCACGGTGCCGGTTAGGAGAACGGTGTTATCTGACACTTCCACCTGTATATCCTGTTCCTTAATAGACCAATTGCGCGCCAATGCACTTTCAATGGCGATCTTTTCGATCTGGTCGATAGTTTCAGTTTTGATCGTAATGTTGTTTAAAACCCCTTTAACGCCCACCATTTTTTGGACGATCGCGGCGGTAGCTTCTTTTTGATGATTCCATTGAACTTCACCTTCCAGTGTGATCCATCCTTTTTCAATGGTTATCTGAATTTTATCCTCCGGAATTTCCATGTTCCATTTAAATGCGTTCAGGATTTCCCGGGCGAGATCATTATCATCGGGGCTAAAAATGCTACTAAGCATTTTGACGTCGATTTGCTCAATAACCACCTTTACTCCGGATACTTTCTTGGCAGCATCCTCTGCCTGGAATTTTTTTGCATAATTATCTACTGTACCCAACAGCGTGACCACACCATTCTTAGCCGAAACGCCTATTTCCGCGTTTGCCAATAACGGTTCCCATTTGATAGCATCCCGAACGTCTTTCTGTAACTGCTCATTCGTTTTCATGTCGTTGATTTAGATTAGGATAGTGCAATTATTAAGCAAAGGTCACCAAACACTAGCCGTAATACTTACATAGAATCGGGTAATAGTTACACTAATCACTGATTGTCATTTAGCATAATGGCTTCTCAATTTCGCATAAATTATGTTCGTTTATTTGCATTACCTGTTACTTTCCGCATCCGGCCATTTGATGCGTTTGCTGATGAACGTTGGGCACGGTTGTTGCCCATGCGTGGAACCGATAAAGTTGGCTATCTTGCAGTACATCAATCGCAGAGACTTGCGCAAATTTCATGGAAAATTCAGCCCTGCTTAAAGCGATCATCGATCATGCGATTGACGGCATCATTACCATCGATCATGTCGGGACAATCGAAACCATTAACCCCTCGGCATGCCAGCTGTTTGAATATGAACCGGAGGAATTGATTGGAAAAAATATATCCATTCTAATGCCTGCCCAGGAACGGGAGCAACATGACGGTTACCTGGACCATTACCATCAGACCTCCCAAAAAACTGTGATGGGCACGGGACGGGAAGTAATGGGCCTTAGGAAATTAGGAGAAGTTTTCCCTTTCAGGCTGGGTATTAGCGAGGTACAATTGTCGGGACGGAAGATTTATACAGGATTTATACACGATCTGAGCCGGGAAAAACAGGCCGAAGAAAAGCTGAGGGATTATGCCCTTCACCTCGAAGAACAGGTGGACGAGCGGACCAGGCTATTACAGGAAACAATCAATGCCCTGGAAGGAGCGAAGGAAAAAGTGAGCAAGTCGCTCGAAAAGGAAATGGAGCTTGGCCAGCTCAAAAGCAGGTTTGTTTCGATGGCTTCGCATGAATTCCGGACGCCGCTGAGCTCTATCCAGCTTTCGGCGATCCTGATCGAAAAATATGCTGGCGAATGCATTCATCCGGGCATCTCGAAGCATGTTGCCAAAATCAAAGTTTCCGTCAATAACCTTACCAGCATATTAAACGACTTCCTATCCATGGAAAGGCTGGAAACCGGTGAGTTTAAGGCTACTCCCGAGCTCTTCGACATCGTGCAATTCTCGGAAGAAATCACCGAAGAAATGCAGATGATCGCCAAGCAAAACCAGCAGATCATTTACCAGCACACGGGCACGTCAAGCGCTGTATCGATGGACCAGGCGCTCTTGAAAAACGCCATCGTCAACCTCATCAGTAATGCCATCAAGTATTCCGGCGAAAATACTTTTATCGAATTCAGTACCGAAATCACACCTACGCTTTTAAGCATTGTCGTCAGCGATAACGGCATTGGCATCCCCGAAAGCGACCAGAAACATTTGTCCGAAGCATTTTTCAGGGCACATAACACGGGCACCATTCCCGGAACGGGCCTTGGCCTGCATATTGTGAGCCGGTATGCGAAGCTCATGAACGGGCACCTGGAATTTACCAGCAAGGTCAACCGGGGTGCGTCTTTCACACTCTCCTTTCCGCAAAGCCATGAATGAATCCATATTGATCATCGAAGACAATGACGATATCCGGGAAAGCACGGCTGAGATCCTAGGGTTTTCGGGCTACCGGGTCATGAAGGCCGGCAATGGGAAAAGCGGTGTCGAAATGGCGACCAGCCAACGGCCGGACCTGATCTTGTGCGACATTATGATGCCCGAACTCGACGGTTTCGGCGTGTTATACCTGCTGAGCAAAAACCCGGAAACGGCGTCGATCCCATTCATCTTTCTAACTGCCAGGGCAGAAAGGGTTGATTTTCGAAAAGGAATGGAAATGGGCGCGGACGATTACCTGACGAAGCCTTTCGACGATATCGAACTGCTCAATGCGATTGAAGCAAGACTGAAAAAGGAAGAAAAACAAAAAGCGTATCACAGTAAGACATTGCAGGGCCTCGAAAAACTGACGGCCGTCTCGCAGACCGGCGCAGCGGAACTGAGGGCATTGATTGCCTGCCGGAAAATCAGGCAGCTTAAAAAAAATCAATTCCTGTATTATGACGGCGACCAGCCGATGGGCCTTTACCTCGTGCTGGAAGGTTGTATCAAAACCGCCAAGCAGGCCGATGACGGCAGGGAATTGACTACCGGCATGTATTACACCGACGACTATCTGGGTGTGAGTGCGCTGTTGCTGAACGAAGCTTTCAGCGAAACTGCCCAGGCGGTGGAGGACACTGCCGTGTGCCTGCTCTTAAAAGAATCCGTTCTGTTACTGCTGGACCAATACCCGCAGATTGGGAACCAGTTTATCAAAATTTTGTCCAACGATATTCGCGAAAAGGAGGAACAGCTGCTTAACCTGGCCTATTATTCGGTTAGAAAACGACTGTCGCGTGCCCTGCTGCGGCTAGGCAACCAGTCTGCGGAAACACCATCCGGACGCTCGTCGGGCACTCAGGATGGCACTACTTTGCCATTCAATATTTCAAGGGAACAGCTGGCCGCGCTCGTAGGCATTGCCGCCGAAACGGTGAGCCGGACGCTGACCGACTTTCAAAATGAGGGATTGATTGATAAAAAGGGAAGTTCGATAAAAATACGCGACATGGTCGGGCTGGTGAAGATGAAAAACTGATCAGCATCACATTTAAGTGTGCCTGAGATTATCCCCTATCCAGAAGAACGCGGCTACATTCGTATTGAATTGAACCGCGATCACCTATGAAAGTTGTAGCTTATAGTATCAAAGCGTTCGAAAAAGAACCGCTGGCGAAGGCCAATCAGAAAAAACATGATATTACATTAATATCCAATGCATTAAACATCCAAACCTGTGGTTACGCCCAGGGAAAGGATGCGGTGCTGGTGTTCACCGACGACGATGTTTCAGCCGGGGTGATCGATACCCTGGCCGACATGGGGACGAAATATATCGCTACCCGGTCGTCCGGCATGGACCATATCGACAAAAATGCGGCGGCGGCAAGGGGAATCAAGCTCGCCAATGTGGTCGCCTATTCGCCGCAAGCGATCGCCGAGCATGCCGTTGCCCTGGCCATGGCCCTGAACCGGCATCTGATGCAGGCCAATGAAAACGGCCATCATTACAATTTCAAGCTCGACGGCCTCACCGGGTTTAACTTCAAGGATAAAACGGTCGGTCTGATCGGGCTGGGGAGCACTGGACTCGCGGTGGCATCGATCTTCAACGGCCTGGGCTGTCATGTGATCGGGCATGATATGATCGAAATGGAAGGTATGGTAAACGTCGAGCAGGTTCCGCTTGATGAACTTTATGCCCGCTCGGATATTATTTCCTTGCATTTGCCGGCAAGCGCTCAAACAAAACACATGATCGACGCGAAAGCGATGGCGAAGATGAAATCCGGCGTGATGCTGATCAACACGGCAAGAGGCGCTTTGATCAAAACGGAGGATCTGCCCCAGGCGCTCGACGAGGGAAAAATCGGTTATCTGGGAATGGATGTGTATGAATTTGAAAAAGGCCTGTTCTTTGAAGATCATGCATCTGATCTAAAAAAAGACCCTCTACTTGGAAAGCTGCTCGGATATCCCAATGTGATCATCACGCCACACCAGGCATTTCTGACCCGGGAAGCGTTGCAGCAAATCGCCGGGCAGACGGTGAAAAATCTCGATTTATGGCAGGCGGAGCATCATTAACCGCATTGTGCTCAGGATTAGGCAAATGCGTGATGACCGTCACTAATTGGCCGACCAGATCTGGCGAAATTTGCTTAACAATGTTTCTGCTCTTAGAACATCAATATAAAAAACATGATCATGAAAAACATATGGGTAATGGCTACGCTTGGCGTGCTGATGTCAATGCAATTGTCTGCGCAAGTGGTGTCAAAAGACTCTATCGGCAGTTTGAAAAACCAGAAGGAAGCCATTCAAATCAGCAAGGATTTGAACGAAAGGAAGATCAAGCTGGCAAAGCTTGAAAACGAATTGAAAGACAAATCCGAGCTGGTGGATAAAACAGCCCAGAAAGCCCAGGAATCCGCCGACGATAACGGTACAGCCGCAGAAAGGCTGACGAATGATGCGCAGGATAAGAAAAAAGCCAACAAGGCCAATAATGCCGCCGGAGACGCCCAACGCGACTCAAAAAAAGCAAGAAAGGCTTCTAACAGCCTTGAAAACCTGATCGAAGACATTGAATCTCTGAAATCCGCGATCGCTGACGATGAAAAAAAGCTGGCGGCTATCCCGGGTTATCCTTTTCAAAACTAAACAGATAAAGCAATCGGAATGTGGCTGCGATTCATGACGAGGTAAACTCAAAAGAAGCATAGGCCGCTTCACAGCTACGGGTGCGGGAACGGGAAACAGCAAAATATTTCAGGGTAACTTATTAGGGCCGTATGCCCACATAAGTTACCCTGAAACAGTTACAAACGGTCTTCACCAGATAGCCAGTTCAAAATAAGATTAAAGCGAGTGCAAAAATGAAAATACCGCATCGGTGGCCGCTTTAATCTCATGGCTGTCCGTGTTAGGTTCCTTTTTGTCTGCCTTATGGTGCAGACATTCCCAGACAGGAAAGTTTCTTTTAATTTTGTGAACTTACCGACAGGCGCATCAATAGAAAAGCCATTTGGATTACGTCATGCCTATTCATAGTTGACTAAAAACCTCTATGGCCAATCAGCTACCGGTAAAAAGCCTTGTCAAACTCAACTGGATCGTCTCGCTGATGTGTTCGGTTGTGATTTTCATTTTCCTGTTTTCCTCTACCGGGAATATAGGCCTGGCGGTTAACTGCTTTTTTCAAGCCATGCTTTTTTTTGCTGACGACCTTTGCCAATTTGTTGCTATTAAAGGCAGTCGCTGGCAGAAAAGATTTGGGCGGTAAACTTCTTCCAAGCAGGTACTATGTACTGAGCTTCATGGCGGCTCTTGTTATTGGCATCTTTTCCCGAGTGTTTTATTCGGCCGTCACGGGCCATTCGTTGGAAACAGTTCAAAGCCCTTCCTATTGGGAACATACACCAACGGTCTTATCGGTCATTACTTTGAATGCATTGATATTGATCATTCAAAGATTGATAGTGGTTCAACATAAGAGGGTACAAAGCGAATTTGAAAATCTACAGTTGACGGCCAGGGCCAGTGAAACAGAAAACCTGTTGCTACGACAGCAAATCCATCCCCATTTTCTTTTCAACTCACTGACTACCATAAAGTCCCTTTACAAGATCGATCCAAAACAAGGCGAAACCTATCTTGTGCACCTGGCAAATTTCCTAAGGGTAGCCATTTCAAACCAGACTACGACGACTGCGCTTATCAAGCACGAGCTGGAATTTTGTCTTGATTACCTGAAAATGCAGGAAACCCGGTTCGGTCCCGCACTCCTGTATTCTATGTCTATGGAAGAAGAGACGATCAAGAGCAAGTATCTGCCCTATTTTTGCTTGCAACCCTTGGTCGAGAATGTGCTTAAACACAATGATCTGACAGAAAACCGACCGATCAAGATCCGCATCGAGCAGAACGGACAGTACCTTCGGATATCCAATAATATGCAGCCGCGCAGATACAAGGAACCATCGACCGGCTTTGGGCTCTCAAACCTTTCGGAGCGCTACCGGCTATTAGGGAGCGAGGGCATATCGATCACCTCAGACAACGAGAATTTCACTGTTACCATAAAGATCCTTGACAAATGAAGATAGTTATCATCGAAGACGAAAGGTTTACTGCACGGGACCTTGCGCAGACCCTGGTTCAACTGGACCCCTCCATTGAAATTATGTCGATCCTCCATTCAGTCGAAGAGGGACGAGCCTGGTTTACTGATAACGGGACTCCTGATTTGATATTCCGTGATATTCAACTGGGCGATGGACTGAGCTTCGAAATCCTGGGAAGCGAATTTGTACCGGTCATCTTTTGCACTGCATTTGACGAATACGCCCTCAATGCTTTTAACTCCAACGGGATTGACTACATTCTCAAACCCTTTACTTCCGAGTCTGTCGGAGCCGCTTTGCAAAAGTTCAAAAACCTGACAAAGGCCAAAAAAGAGGCACTGCCTGACCAATATGAGGCAGTCCGGCGGCTTTTGTCAGAAATTAAATCCCCAAAACCATCCTCGCTGCTGATTCAGCACCGCGATGTGATCATGCCGATCAAAATCGAAGACATTGCCGTTTTTCAGTTGGACTATGGCCTGGTGCAGCTGCTCACTTTTAAAAAGACAAAACACTTCCCTAATAAAAGCCTGGATGAACTGGAAGCAATAGTCGGAGAAGATTTTTTCCGGATCAACAGGCAGTTTCTGGTCAACCGGAAAGCCATTGTGAATGCTTCCAGCATCTTTTCCCGCAAACTTTCATTAAGCCTGTCGGTGGCTGTTGACGAGACTATTACCGTAAGCAAAGAAAAATCACCCGTCTTTCTTCAGTGGCTCTCAGGCGGAAGCTACTGATTCCTGTTCAAACCGTGCTGGATCAAGACCTGTTAAAATTTGAGAGCTGCCTGCTTACCAGCTTTTTTGTCCGCTTCGCGACAAAACCATTCCCGCCTAATATCAAAAGCTACTGATCTTTGACTCAACAAAAGCTGTGGTACACAAGATCAACGCGTCGGCCATCAGAAGTCATTGGGATGTCTTCACAAATGACCGGGTTGACGGACCAGCCAAGCCCAAGCAAATAGTAATCGAAGTTAGCCATGATCGCGCTGTGCAGGCCCTGCAAGACGGGGCTCCTTTTTGACCTGTTTGCATGTTTCATATCCTTGACGTGGTTCCGTTTTGGTTTGCACTTTTGCGGGTTAGTAAATATTTAAAGTGTCAATTCTCATCCAGTTTGCCGATAGTATTCAGCCTCGAAGGCAGCTGGATTCAGATAGTTTAAAGAAGAATGCAGCCTTCTTGTATTATAATATCCGTCGATGTATTCAAATAGGACGGCCTTCAATTTTTCTAGGCTCTCATATCCACCTTTCGGCATATTCAGCTCCGCCTTCAGTCTGCTCCAGAACGACTCGACCCACGCATTGTCGTAGGGATCATCGGCCCGAGACATACTCTGATTCAACTTAAAGGTCTTAATCGTTTTTTTCATCTTGTGCG
>NZ_JCANTY010000013.1:0-174927 GCF_059568735.1 Dyadobacter ginsengisoli DSM 21015 | reverse complement strand
GATCCTTTGTGTTTCCTCCTCGGATACCACCAAGCCCTGCCCGCCGGTGCTCACCCTGGACCCGCTCAATTGCGATTCACTCAGGGCACATCCCGAAGCATTCTGTACCACGACAGGCTTTACAAATCACCTCTCATGGAATTATCCCGACCAGGTCGGTGGAAAAGAATGCGACCCGCTCGTAACAGCTTACAGGATCTATTATGCGAGATATGAGGGCGACACCCCGGCACTGATCGCTACCGTCACCACACCACCATCTCCACTTTCGACCACTTTCGACCACCAGGGGCTCACTTCTTTTGCAGGATGCTACTATGTCACCGCTGTCAACCGGTTCGGCGCTGAAAGCGCCCCCAGCAACATCGTATGCAGGGACAACTGCCCCATGTATGTGCTGCCAAACGTATTCACACCAAACGGAGATGCCAAAAACGATGTATTCCAACCCTATGAATGTCCCGCTTTCGTACAATCACTCGAATTCAAGGCTTTCAACAGATGGGGTGCACAGGTATTCTCCACCAAGGACGTCAACATCAACTGGGACGGAAAAACAAACGGAGGAAAAGAACTCGCAGCTGGACAATACTATTATGAAGTAACCATCTTTTTTGAATCGTCTAAAAAACAGAGCACCCCTACTTCACTTAAAGGATGGGTGCAACTGCTCAGATAATCAAATATTCTCAAGAAAAAAGGCAATGCGCATTGCCTTTTTTCTTTCGCATTCAAGTATTTCCTTTGTAGCCCGGTTTTTGCGCCGGGCTTTTTATTTCATCATGGATAACCATCAATCACCAATATGAAAACGGCATATGTTTTCCCCGGTCAGGGCTCGCAGTTCAAAGGAATGGGTCTGGACCTCTATCAAAGCTCCGATTCAGCCAAAGCATTGTTTGAAAAAGCAAATGAGATCCTGGATTTTGAAATCACCAAGATCATGTTCGAAGGCTCAGACGAAGAGTTGAAACAAACCAATGTAACACAACCCGCGATCTTCATCCATTCCGTTGTTCTGGCAAAGATCAGCCCTGATTTCGCACCTAATATGGTAGCAGGTCACTCGCTCGGCGAATTCTCCGCTTTGGTAGCGGCAGGTGCATTGTCATTTGAGGACGGTCTTTCGCTGGTTGCCAAGCGTGCGGCAGCCATGCAAAAGGCATGTGAGGTGCGCCCGTCGACCATGGCCGCCATTCTGGGCCTCGCCGACAAGGTGATCGAAGAAATATGCGCCGGCATCACTGATGAGATCGTGGTACCAGCCAATTACAACTGCCCCGGGCAGGTCGTAATCTCCGGAACGATCGAAGGTGTGGAAAAAGCTTGTGAATTGCTGAAAGCAGCCGGTGCGAAACGTGCATTGATATTGCCCGTCGGAGGTGCTTTCCACTCCCCCCTGATGGAGCCAGCCCGCGAGGAACTGGCATCGGCCATCCATGCGGCACAATTTCAGGCACCGATCTGTCCCGTATACCAGAATGTGAATGCCAAACCCGCCACCGAGGTAACGGTAATCAAGGGAAACCTGATCTCACAACTCACAGCTCCGGTAAGATGGACGCAATCTGTGGAGCAAATGGTAGCTGATGGTGCCGGAATATTCATCGAATCAGGTCCGGGCAAAGTTTTGCAAGGCCTTGTAAAAAAGATCGCTAGCCAGGTTGAGCTAAAAAGTATTTAATTTTTTTTCCAAAATACTTGACAACATAAGCAACCACGATTACTTTTGCACCACTGTTTACGGTTTTGGCCGATGGTGTAATGGTAACACAGGACATTTTGGTTGTCTTATTCAGGGTTCGAGTCCTTGTCGGCCAACAGTAATCTGAGAGCTCATTGAAAAATGGGCTCTTTTTTTATGCCTTCCTATTCCCGTCTTTAAATTTAGAATTCATCCAAATTCCATCTCCTTTCCGCCATTCAATAGGTTTTCAAACCTTTTGGGCACGAACGGTTACATTAAGGCAACTAATCTAAAAAATTGGTTACTTATATCATTTTTCTTCTATAAAATTTGGATATGAAATGTTACATTTACTATGTTTTAACCTAAACAGCACCCATATGAAAATTGACAAAGTAAAAAAGCGTGATCGCGAGCGCACGAAGAGTAAAATACTCAAGGCGGTCGGCGAAGTAATCGAACAACATGGTACAGAGAAGGTTGGGGTCAATCTTATTGCCCGAACCGCCGGCGTAAACAAAGTACTGATTTACAGGTACTTTGAAAGTGTTGATGGCCTGATGGAGCAATACGTCAAGTCAGGTGAATACACATCCACCCTCAGCACGGATTATATTGACAACATTCCCGAGCTCTCACCCGACGAACGGGCCAAGGCGCTCACATCCCTCATGCACACTTTCACCAATGATCTGCGCGAACGCAAGGCCACCCGTGACCTGCTTCGCTGGGAAATCGGTACCGGAAAGTCAATGCTGTCAGATGCCCGCAATCAGATCGCCACGCGGATTCTGAGCAAAATAGGTGACCTGCCCTATTACAATGACACCAGCGCACTTGTCGCATTCATTTCCGCAGGTATTTATTTTATGACCATCTCCTCTGATTATCGTGACAAAATGCTGGATGTAGATCTCCAATCCGACGAAGGCTGGAAACGCATCGAACATGTGATCAACAGTATTATCTCGGACGTACGAGGTTAAAAATAAAAAATCCGCAGGCCCTTCCCGTTTCGATGGGAAGGGCCCCTTTCTTTTATTGGCATATGCAGTGCGCGATGACCTATATTTGCGGTTCAAAATCCTGCATGAATGAGTGTCTTAAAAAAACTGGCCAGTGAAACCGCCACTTACGGCATCAGTACGATGCTTGGCCGATTTCTGAATTACCTGCTGGTCGCCTTGCACACCGACCTTTTTGAACCCGAACAAATCGCCGCGCAAGGTCAGCTCTTCGCCTATGCAGGACTGGCTTTGGTTCTCTATACCTTCGGTATGGAAACGGCATTCTTCCGCTTTGCACGCGAGGAAAAGGACCGGAATCAATATTACAATCTCATATTAAGCGCGGTGATCCTGGTGAGCCTTACCTGCTCCACACTGATGTTCACATTTGCGCAAGCTACCGCCGTACTCATCAAATATCCCGAAAGCACCTCGATCGTCAGGATGTTTGCCATAATCATGGCTATCGACGGGATTGTCTCCATCCCATTCGCTAAGCTGCGCCTGGAAGGAAAAGGAAAGAAATTCGTCACCATCCGGGTCGTAAATATTCTGATCAATATTTTCCTGAACCTTTTCTTCCTTCTTGTGTGCAGGGATATCGTGGCAGGCAAGTATCTGACTTTCCTGAAACCAGCCATAGATCTCTTTTATGACCCATTACACGCACCGGATTACATTGTCCTGGCCAACCTCGTTGCCAACCTGACATTCTTCTGGATGTTGCGTAAGGAGTTTGCCGAATTCCGGTTCGTTTTCAACACCACGATCTTCAAACCCGTCTGGGTGTATGCATTCCCTATCATGGTCATGAACATAGGCGGTGTGGTCAACATGCTTTTCGACAGGGCGTTTATACAATTCCTGCTTCCAGAGAACTTCTATCCGGGCAGGAGTACCAAAACAGCCATTGGTATCTATGTCCAATGTTACAAGCTCTCGATCTTCATGAACCTGGCAATCCAGGCATTCAAATATGCCGCAGAACCTTTTTTCTTTTCAAAGGGGGAAGATAAAAATGCACCTGCGGTTTTTGCCAAAGTGACTAAATATTTCGTCATCATCTGCGTGCTGATGTGGGTAGGAATCTGCCTGAACCTCGACCTTTTTGCTGAATTGTTCCTTAAACAGAAAATTTATCATGAAGGACTTGGCGTAGTACCCTGGCTATTGGCCGGATATCTTTTTCTGGGCGTGTACTACAACCTGGCCACCTGGTTCAAACTGACCGATAAAACACAATTCGGGACATGGCTGACCCTGACCGGGGCCGGCATTACCATCGCGACGAGCTTTCTACTGGTACCTCATATCGGCTACCTGGGTTTTGCGATTTCGTTTGCATTGTCAGGGCTTACCATGCTCTCACTTTGTTATTATTTCGGACAAAAATTTTATCCGGTGCCCTATGACGTATTATCTGCTCTGGGTTACATAGGAGGAGGCGCTTTACTCATTTACGGCTCGTCCCTGATCAAAATTTCTGACCTGTGGATTTCCGTACCGGTACATATGGGCGTATTTGCCGCTTGTCTGATCGTAGTGTTCCTTTTGGAGCGCAAGAACATTCCCGCATTGCGCAGGAGAGAGAAATGATCTGCTACGGCTCCATTTCCCTTAAAAGCTTGTTGGAGAAGAGGAATTCTTTCAGTTCCGGGACGGTCGTTTTGATGATCTCCGAATTGACCCCTTCCCAAAGCTTGCTGCCCTGGTAAAGAAACATGATGTTCTGCCCGATCTCCATCACAGAATTCATATCGTGGGTGATGATAATGGTGGTAATCTGGTATTCCTCCGTGATTTCACGGATCAACTCATCGATCTTTACGGAAGTAAGCGGGTCGAGTCCGGAATTGGGCTCGTCGCAGAAGAGGTACATGGGATTCATCACAATAGCACGTGCAATTCCTACCCGCTTCTTCATCCCACCACTGATCTCCGAAGGCATCCGCTTGGCAGCAGCCTCCAAACCCACACGCTGAAGGCAAAATGCTACACGCTCCCGCTTCTCTTCCGCGGTTTGTTCCGTCAGCATATCCAGGGGGAAACGCACATTTTCCTCGACCGTTTTGGAATCGAACAATGCGCCACCCTGAAAAAGTACTCCCATTTCACGGCGGATCGACTGCCTGGTTTCCTTGTCACAGTTATAAAAATCGCGACCATTATAAAGCACATTACCCTGATCCGGCGTTACCAGTCCGATCATGCACTTCAGCAACACACTTTTACCTGTACCGCTTCCGCCTATAATCAGGTTAGTTTCTCCTTTTTGAAATTGGGCTGATATTCCTTTTAAAACTTCCTTACCGTTGAATGCTTTGGCAATATTGTTGATTTCAATCATTTGTTGGTCGGGTTGAAAACGAATCAAGGACCTTCTGAATGCTTACAGGAGTAGCTGAGCGAGCAGATAATCGGCAATCAGAATGGAGATACAGCTGTTGGTAACCGCCTGCGTGCTGGACTTACCCACTTCCAACGCTCCGCCTTCTGTAAAAAATCCCTTAAACGAAGATATTGAAGCTATCAGGAAGCCAAAAACAAACGGCTTTACGCACATGAAGAAGATATTGTACGGTACAAATGAGTCACGGATCCCGTACAAGTAGTCGCGTTCGGTGATAACGCCTGTCAGCGTACCGGCCAGATAGCCGCCGAGGATACCCAAAAACGCGGAAAAAATAACGAGCATCGGGAATGTCAGCATGGCAGCCACCACTTTCGGTAGCACCAGATACGACGCAGAATTAATCCCCATTACTTCCAGCGCATCGATTTGCTCCGTAATGCGCATCGTTCCGAGTTCGCTGGCAATATTCGAGCCGACCTTTCCGGCAAGCACGATACAGGTAATGGTTGGTGCCAATTCCAGGATTTCCATGTCCCGGACGATCAGGGCTACTGTGGAAATCGGAATAATAGGGCTGACGAGGTTATAGGCTGTCTGAATGCAGGATACTGCGCCGATGAATGTGGAAACAATCGCGACAATGAATATCGAACTGACACCGATCCCTACACATTCCTCCATAAATCGCCGCCAGTAGACCGATAATTTCTCTCCTTTCCCGAATAACGTACCTAAAAAAATGAAGTATTTACCGATTACCGACATGATATCTTAATTGTATTCAATATTTTCGGGAAAATTAGGCAAAAAAAGAAGTAATCAGAAAAATGAATCCATTAGCGGTTGTAACCGGTGGCACAAAAGGAATCGGAAGGGCAGCCATAGAGAAATTTTTAGCACAAGGCTTCGACGTAATTACCTGCGCAAGAAACGAGAGCGACCTCATCGGGCTGCAACAAACATGCAGCGAACTTTTTCCTCAATCCAGACTATCTTATTTAACGGCCGATCTCTCTGTCAGAGCGGAGGTCGATGCATTTATCGCGTTTATCCACAACGATAGCCGGTTACCAGAGGTACTTATCAACAATACCGGCGTATTCATTCCCGGACAAGTCCACAACGAAACGGAGGGCACGCTGGAAAAAACAATGGAAACAAATCTTTACAGCGCCTATCACCTTACCCGCGGGATAGTTCCCGGAATGATGGAGCAAAGAAAAGGGCATATATTCACTATTTGCTCCACAGCCAGCATCATTGCATATCCGAACGGAGGCTCATACTGCATTTCCAAATTTGCATTATATGGCATGACCAAGGTGCTCCGGGAAGAGATGAAACCATTCAATGTGCGGGTGACCGCTATTCTACCGGGAGCCACATATACGGACAGCTGGAAGGGGACCGACCTGCCCGAGGAGCGGTTCATAGATTCGAAGGACGTAGCCGAATCAATTTGGTCGGTATACTCGTTGTCTTCCAGGGCGGTTGTAGAAGAAATTTTGATCCGCCCGCAACTGGGAGATTTGGATTGATGAGTGAACAATAAAGCAATTTTACTAAATTGCCGCATTTTTAAAATTATTTATTAAACCCATATTTTCATTTCATGGAACAATACCTCGGTATAGACGTGGGCGGTACGAACGTAAAAATGGGGATCGTTGACGCTACGGATGGAAGAATCTCAAATTTTTACAGTCATGATACCGCCAGCTGGCGCACTTCTGGGCATTTTATAGAAAGATTAGGTGATGCAATAGCACTCCAGCTTGTTGAATATCCCGAAGTCAAAAAAGTAGGGATCGGCGTTCCGGGACTCATTACCCGCGACAGAACCACGTTGATCGAAATCACGGCAATCCCCGAAATAGACGGAATTACCATTGTTCCTGATTTGAAAGCCCGTTTTCCGACACACGATTTTTACCTGGAAAACGATGCGAACGCAGCTGCGCTGGGTGAATATTACTTCGGCGAAGACAAACTTCCGGAAGACTATATATTTGTAACGCTGGGCACAGGTATCGGCGGAGCAGCCATTATCGATAAAAAAGTATTTAAAGGCGGCGGCGGTAATGCAATGGAGCCGGGCCATGTTCCTTCTAAAAACGGAAAGGTACTGGAACGCAACATCGGTAAGAAAGAATTGCTCGATATGGCGAACACCATGCGTGCCGCTTACACCGGCACAACGCAGCTACCTGCGGACGGAACAATCTCTACCACCGGGCTTGTAGCGGCGGCATCTGCCGGAGATGAACTGGCAAAAGAGGTATTTCACGAGATGGGTTACCTGTTGGGCGAGGGACTGGTTTCGATGATCCGGATACTCGATATCACAACAATTTTGATCGGTGGTGGTATTTCTGCTTCATTTGAGTTTATTTTGCCCGCGATTAATGATCGGTTCAAGTATTGGCTGACGCCGTACTATCTTAAAACTGTTACCATCAAACGCGCAACCCTCGCCAATGACGCAGGGCTTCTTGGAGCAGCTTCATTGTGTTTTGAATAAATATCAGCCCCGAACAACAAAGATTCACGCTTAAACAGTCTTACTTTTAATTTTCCCTAATGAAGTTATCGATTATCGTTCCTGCTTACAACGAAGAAAAGACAATCCGGAAAGTACTGGACAAGCTCAAATCCGTTGAATTGATAGGTAATTTTCAAAAGGAGATCGTAATTGTCAATGATTGTTCTGCCGACAATACTGAGGCAGTCGCAAAAAAATTTATTGAAGAGAATCCATCGCTGGAAGTCAGCTATTTCCGGCACGAATACAACCAGGGGAAAGGAGCCGCCCTGCATACGGGCATTCGTCGGGCTACCGGCGACTATATTATCGTACAGGACGCGGACCTCGAATACGATCCTCAGGAATTCAATATTTTGCTAAAACCGGTTATCGAAGGATATGCGGATGTGGTGTATGGCTCCCGCTTCATGGGCGGAAGACCACACCGCATCCTTTTTTTCTGGCACACCATCGGGAACAAATTCCTGACGTTCCTCAGCAACATGTTTACCAACCTCAACCTGACGGATATGGAAACATGTTACAAGTTATTCCGCGCCGACCTGCTCAAAAATATCAAACTGGTCGAAAATCGCTTCGGTTTCGAACCTGAAGTGACTGCCAAGATCTCCAAAGTGCCGAAGATCCGCATTTATGAGGTCGGGGTTTCTTACTATGGCCGCACCTACGAAGAAGGGAAGAAAATCAACTGGAAAGATGGTTTTCGGGCGCTGTACTGCATTGTACGCTATGGTCTAGGAAGTTAGATTTTGCCCTGCCAGCCAACAATCCTCTCTCTTTCTTCTTGCTAAATTCATCGCTTGATGAATTTCTGTGCCGCTGAAAACCCATTTTTCTGCTCGACCTTTAACAAATAGGCACCCGCAGGCCATTTCGAAATATTCAACTCCCAGTCTTTAACAGACTTATATTCCGAACGGACACGAGACTGCCCGGCGGCGTTGAAAACCTGGATCACTCCCGATTCTGCATTTTTGAACCCTACTTTCAGCACATCGTCGACGGGATTGGGATATATTTGCCAGGTAAGGTCCCTTCCATTATGCTCCACCCCCAGAATAGGCGTCAGGTCTACTCGCGTAGTTGCATAGGCAGATTGTGAAATGTCGCTAACAGCCTGAATGCGGTACGTGTAAGTAGCATTTATTTCAATATCCTTGTCCTCAAACATCAAAGTCTTCGAATCCAGGTTCTTTAATAATACATAAGAAACGGTGTCGGCTGTTTTCTTTTCAAGAACATAACCCGTAGCACCTTCGACCGCTTTCCACGACAGAATCACTGAATTGAATGTCCTATTAGCCGATAGCTCTACATTAGGCAGCAACACGCCAATACCCACCTTATCGAAGGAGAATGCCCCCAGCCCTCTTTTGTTGAGCAGATAAGGTCCTGTGTAAATCGCAATATTGAATGAAAATGGCTCGATCAGCGGTAGATTGTCGGGATAAAACGACGGCAGGTAACTGATCGTCGTGGCGCTGGAAGGCTCTTTCAGCGTCAGTGTTACCTGGTTGCCTTCCGCTTTCCCAGCCGAAAAGGCTGCCTTTTTCTCATCGCCATTGAGGAAGAAAAAGTTCTTCAGGCTCAATACCAGCGGCTTGCCATCCTGCCCCTTTACGGTCGAATCGGCCGGCCATTTTAAAACCTGTCCTTCGTCGAATATCAGTGTGATCTCTTTTTTTTCCGCGTTGGTATAGAATGCCTTCTTAATATCCGGTGTCCTCACATTGTCCGAATCTTTCGATTTATAGATGTTTGGTGCAAAAAAGCGGTACATACGGCGACCAAACTCCTCAAAGCCTGATCTTTCATAATGCACCCCGTCGTAGCCGGGTGTCCCGATCGCAGCAAAATGGTCTGTTTTGGGATATAAATATTTGGTCCTCCGCAAAAAATCACGGGTAACACCTCCGACGGGATTGGGTGTGTCATTCCGTAAAATGATCAGGTTCGATTGCACCACGACGAATTGGTCTACTTCGGGATAATCCTGTTTCCAGAAGTTATAGAGCTGATCATATTCCTGCGCGTAATTTCCTATGTTTTCAAAAACCTCCTGTTCCCCGTGCATCCAGATAAATGCGCGGATTCGCTTGGGTTTCGCCACTCGGACTCTTTTTAGCAATCCACCGTAAAGCGAGAAGCTGGTGGGGTTCTTCGCATCTCTGATAAGAAATTCGCTGAGCTTTTTGCCTGGAAGCGAGCCGTTGATCACACAGGTAGGAATGCTGTCTTTTTCCAGTATCGACCGCTGCATTTCGAGACCCCATGCACCCACATATGTCCATGACCAGGCCGCAACTGTCCACAGCGTATCGCCGGGCAATATAGAGGGATCCCCGTCGGGCGTCCGGGCGATGGTACGGGCGTATTTGCTCGACCAGCCGCCAAAAATCGTTGCAGCTGCATTCGACTGCCCGCTAATTACATAAAAATCCCCTGCTACCACTTCGTTGCGTCTTACCATCTGAACCGAATCCGTTTCATGGCAGGCATAAACTTCAAAGGAGTAATCCGCCATTTCCGCCTTGATTCTGGCTGTCATGCTGAACGTTCCCGTCGTCTTGCCTCCATAATTGATGGCGGATCTCTGATAACCAATACGCTCGTTATTCCTGAAAACAACTACCGACATATGGTCCCACCCGGCAAGCTCGATAAAACCAGAAATAGGTACATCGGCCATATTATCGTCACCTCTTGCGTAAAGCTGCATGTCTCTGGGCAGGTTATCGAAGACGACGGAGTAGATGCGCTGTGCGTGGGAACTGCCGGCATAACCCAGCATGAGAAGAAGAAGCAGTAAAAATTTCCTGTGTGTAAAGTTCATTTCATTAAAAAGCTGTTTTCTGATAGCTGGTTGAAACCCGCGTCATGCACACGAGTAAACGAATGGTATAAATATATCTTTAATATTTTACATTCAACACTTCCCGTTCGTTTTCGGTACCCTTTGCCGACGGCAACCAATGTTCGTCATACAGCGCCAGGAACCATAAAACCATGATCATCGGTAGAGAATATTTATCCCACGACAGTTGCGCTTTCCCGAGCAGCAGGATATTCAGCAGAAAAACCCAGGTCGCCAGGCTGAACCTCGGTGGTACAAAACGGACGAGTGTGACGAGCATCAGGGCTCCGAACACCAGCTGTTTCAGCAAACCACTTATGCCTATTTTCATCAAAAGCTCATCGACATAGCCCAGGTAAGGCCAGGTAAAGTAAGGATTATACGCCTGTTTCGCAGGAAATAAAGAAACAATGGCCGCTATCACTATCAAAAAGCCAATGAACATGACCGGGTGCTTCCGCGGATATTCCATGAAATGCGAAAAACGCCGGGTAACCAGCATTTCGGGAATAATATAGTACACAGCTACCACCGCAGAGGCGTACATCAGATAACCAAAATTGTATTGCACCAGCTTATCCGAATCGTAATGTTGCTCGGCCATGACCGAAGCCGGTGCAGGCCCGTGCCAAATAAGCACCCATGGCACAATGGCTAAAACGGCAAATGCATACCAAATCCAGGACGCGTCCTTAAAGACACTTTTTAGCAAAACAGCCGGATCGGTGCTCCATTTCACATTTTTGAATAGCTCATAGGCAACAATAGCCGCTGGAAAAGCAAGCATATATTGCCGGCAACAAACCGCCGCCGCAAGTGATATGAAACCCACCCAATGCCATTTACGCAGATAAGCAATTACGCCCGCCAGTGTGAAAAACATGGCGAAAATGTCGGTGTAGTAGTAAACGCTGCAAAGGTAATAGTTGGGAAAGATCAGCAGCCCTCCCAGACAAATCCAGAAACGTTTCGTGCGCCCGGGGCTGTACCACACGAACAGCATCAGCAATGCAAAACTCGTGAAAGCGGTGAGCAGGCGAAGACGCTGAATGTCTTCCCCAAAAATACGAAGCACCCATCCTCCCAGTATGAATGGGATAGGGGTATTCAACTCATTGTAGGTTTGCAGCAGGTTCAGGGAAGGAATGGGTTCGGTACTGAACAAAATTGCTGTGGGCAGGTAATGATGTTCATCCTGGTAGAGCCCGACGGTAAAATGGTCCTTCAGGAAGAAAACAATGACGAATAAAACGAACAGGGCTAATGATGTGTATAACTTTTTGCGGTGCATGAGATCCTATATAAAATTGACTTCTGCGCTGAGGCGGACGCCGAACTTGTCCGCCACGGATTGCTGTATTTTTTCTGATAATTCCTTGATTTGAGCCCCGCTGCCTCCGCCATAATTGACCAGCACGAGCGCCTGACGCGCGTGCACGCCGATCTCGCCTTCACGATAACCTTTCCAGCCGGCCTTTTCAATCAGCCAGCCCGCGGGTATCTTCACGGTTTCGGCATCGACGACATAACCCGGCACTTCGGGAAATGTTTCCCGCAATTTGTCAAACTGAGTAACCGGTACTTCCGGATTTTTGAAAAAGCTTCCGGCATTACCGATCTCGGCGGGGTCGGGCAGCTTGCTCTGCCGGATCCTGATAATGGCCTCACTGACATCCCGTATCGTAGGGTCTGTAGCATTCATTTCCTGCAAAACCTTCTGGACATCCCCGTATCCCATATGTAAGACAGGTTTTTTGCTTAGTGTGAATGTGGCTCCGGTAATCACAAACTGATTCTTTAACCCCCGCTTGAATATACTCTCCCGGTACCCAAACTCGCATTCTGCATTTGAAAAGACCTTCCGCTCTCCATCATCGATCCGGACCGCCTCCACCGATTCGATCACATTCCTGATCTCAACGCCATAAGCACCGATATTTTGCATGGGCGCGGCCCCCACCGTCCCCGGGATCAGCGACAGGTTTTCAATCCCACCGTATCCCCGTCCGACACAATACATGACGAATTCATGCCAAACCTCACCGGCACCTACCTTGAGGGATACAATTTCTTCATTTTCAAACACGTTTTCAACACCCCGGATGTCAGGATGAATGACCAGGGCTTCGATGTCCCGGGTCAGCAAAATGTTACTGCCGCCACCGAGGATAAATTTGGGTGTATCCTTCCACGCGGGATCCAGCAAAATTGAGGTTAGTTCTTGTACTGATTGCACATTGGCAAAGAACCTGGCATCCGCATCAAGCCCGAAAGTATTGAGGTGACGAAGGGAAACGTTGGATTGTACTTGCATTGAAATCGGAGATAAACCGGGTAAAGTTAGGTATTACATTCAAAATTAAGCGGTATGGTGATTCGTCCATTTTTGATTAAGTTTGTAGGCTCGGTAGCAACGATTCAGGATATGACGCTGAAAAAGAAACTTTTATGGGCTCTGCATCTTGGCATCATCATGATTTCGGGTTGTAGCAAAAAATCGGTTGTAAGTTCTTCCGGCTCAGAATACAGGGAAGATCTCTCCACCGTTCGTCCCCGCTATGAATACGTGGAACCGGCGGTTGTGAGCAAGGCTGAAACATCAATTCCTGTAAAAAACAACAGTACGCCGAAGTCCGATGTAGATAAACCACTGTATATCAACAAAAAACTTGACGCCGTTCTGGATACGCTCGCGAAGCAGAACAAGTCCATCCGCTATATCAACGGTTTCAGGATACAGATCTATGTAGGAAATGTGAGGCAGGAAGCCGACGGAGCAAAGTCCTATATATACCAGTCTTTTCCTGATCTTAATCCCTACGTTTCTTACTCTCAACCCACTTACCGTGTCAAGGTCGGGGATTTTATGTACCGTAGCGACGCAGAACAATATCTGGACCTGATCCGGGAGCAATATTCATCTGCGGTAATTCTCGCCGACAGGGTAGATATCAAAAGGAGCCTGCTGGTTAACCCGGCTGCCGACCATAATTAGGACAACGCCGAAATTTTGTACATTACTTATTAACCCGGATAAACATTATCCACATATACATACTAAAATAGAATGAAGAAAGCGCTAATCACAGGGATCACCGGCCAGGATGGCTCCTATTTGGCAGAGCTCCTGTTGAGCAAGGGATATGAAGTACACGGTATCAAACGCCGCAGCTCGTTGTTTAACACACAGCGGATCGACCATATCTATGAAGATCCTCACGAGAAAAACGTACGCTTTCACCTGCATTACGGTGACCTGAGTGACTCTACGAATATCATCCGTATTATCCAGGAAGTACAACCCGACGAGATATACAACCTCGGAGCGATGTCTCACGTCCAAGTCAGCTTTGAAGAGCCTGAGTATACCGCCAATGTTGACGGAATCGGTACTTTGCGTATTCTTGAAGCGGTTCGGTTGCTGGGTCTTACCCAAAAAACCAAAATCTACCAGGCTTCCACCTCCGAACTGTACGGATTGGTACAGGAAGTACCGCAGTCGGAAAACACCCCGTTCTACCCGCGCTCCCCTTATGCGGTGGCGAAACTATACGGGTACTGGATTACCGTTAATTACCGGGAGGCATATAACATGTTTGCAGTAAACGGTATCCTCTTCAACCACGAATCACCGCTACGAGGAGAAACCTTCGTGACGCGCAAAATAACCCGCGCCGTAGCCCGCATCGCATTGGGTCTGCAGGACAAAGTATACCTGGGGAATCTCGACGCGCAACGCGACTGGGGCCATGCCAAAGACTTCGTGGAAGCCATGTGGCTCATTCTTCAGCAGGAAAAGCCCGAAGATTTCGTGATCGCGACAGGCGTTACCACCCGCATCCGCGAATTCGTAAGAATGGCATTTGCAGAAGTAGGCATTGAAGTAGCATTCAGCGGTGAAGGTGTAAATGAAATCGCGAAAGTGACTAAATGCAATAACCCGGATTTCCAAATCCAGATAGGCAAAGAGGTTGTGGCTGTTGATCCACGCTATTTCCGCCCGACAGAAGTAGAGCTACTGATTGGCGACCCTACCAAATCGATGACCAAGCTGGGCTGGAAACCTAAATACGACTTGAAAGCGCTTGTGAACGACATGGTAGCCGCCGATGTGCTATTGTTCCGGAAAGATCGCCTGCTTGAAAGCAGCGGACATCGCGTACCGAACTACTACGAGTAAGAATTTACCTGATATATGAGAAAGCCCTCGCAGAGCAGTTCTGCGAGGGCTTTCTTTTGGAATGATAATATATTAAATCGCTGGTGTTTTCTGTACCGATTTGGCAGCCTTGATCAGATCCTGAGGTTGTTGATAACCCAGAAGCTGCTTCACCACTTTGCCTTTGCTATTAATAAAGAATAACGTCGGATACCCTTCGATCGGATATTTTTTAACCAGCGCCGGGCCTTCACCGCTTTCCATGTCAAATTTCACGTTGATAAAATTCTCGTTGAAAACCTTGGCCACATCTTCGCGTGTAAAAACGTTCTTTTGCAGCAACTTACAAGGTCCGCACCAGGTTGTGTAAGCATCAAAAAAAATAATTTTGTTCTCCTGTTTCGCTTTCTTCAGGATGGCTGCCCAGGATGCCTCCGTAAACTGAATTCCCTTCTCCGCAGTTTTCGCTGCCTTTTTATCACCTTCCCCGGCCATCGTAACAGAAATAGCCAGCATCCACGCCATCATCAATAAACCGAGCTTCCGTAATTCTTTCATTTTTCTAATATGATTTATGATTTCAACATTCCATTAACGAAAATACGCCATTGTTTTATTTTACACAATTATGGTCAGTGTTCACACCAACGTCCTTTGCTAGATTGAACGGTAAAAAAGGTAACTTCGCAACTTCATTAACACCAGAAAACAATGAAAGTTCAGGAAGCCAGATATGTGATGAGCAATTCGGACTACCAGAAATGTCCCGAGCCTGTCCTTCCAGAATATGCGTTTATCGGAAGATCGAATGTAGGTAAGTCGTCCCTTATCAACATGCTTACCGGCAAGAAAGCATTGGCCAAAACTTCTCAGCAACCCGGCAAGACCCAGCTTATCAATCATTATCTGATCGATAACACATGGTATCTGGTCGATCTACCTGGATATGGTTATGCAAAAGTCAGTAAAGTAGAACGTGAAAAATGGGAAAAAATGATCCATGATTATCTGTACCACCGAGAGAACCTGCTTTGTACATTCGTGCTCGTAGATGTACGGCACAGTGCTTTGGCCGTCGATCTCGACTTCATGGCGGCGCTCGGTGAGGCTGGCATTCCGTTCCATATCATTTTTACAAAAGCCGACAAGCTCAAACCCTGGCAGGTTGCGAATCAGGTACAGGCTTATCAGCAAAAGCTGAGCGAGCTTTGGGAGGAAATTCCTCCAATGTTCGTGACGTCTGCGGAAAAAAATGAGGGCCGCGACCCTGTTCTGCTGACAATAGAAACTTATAATCAGTCGTTTGTGAAGTCTGAATAGGATATTGGTTGTTTCCCGGGCAATCTTTCCGTTATTTTGCGCAAAAATTGAATTTCATTGCCGCATCCAATATTAACATCATTTAAGATATAACCAATAGTAAGAAAGGATGAGTGAAAAAGTAGAGTCAACAGGAATGGATTTGTTGAAAGAAGTTGCCAACGTATCCGGTAAGCCGGGATTGTTCCGCATTCTTAAGCCGAGCCGTGCAGGTGTGATCGTGGAAAGCCTGGACGAGAAATCTGAAAAAACGCTGATCGGCCCTACTGCCCGTGTTTCAGTGCTGAAAGACGTTTCGATCTTTACAGATGGCCCGGAAGAATCCGTTGCCCTGTCGGACGTGTTCCTTAAAGTTCGTGAGATCCATGGTGAAGAAGTGGCGCTATCTGTCAAAACCTCCTCAGACAAAGAGCTGATCGAGTTCCTGGCGAAGGTCCTTCCTGATTTTGACCGCACAAAGGTGTATGTTTCAGACATTAAAAAGATCATCACCTGGTACAACCTCCTCGCAAAATATCTTCCCGAAGCATTCGTTGCCGGAGAAACCGAGGTGACCACTGAGCCGGCGGCTGCACAGGCAGAAGAAGTAACCGAAGAACCCGTGAAGAAAGCGGCTAAAAAAGAAAAAAGCAAAGCTTAGTCAGAGCTGACTCAAATATAGAACCCTGTCTTTCCGGCAGGGTTTTTACTTTTCAAAAACAACCACTAATGGAGAAGCTGTCCTCCTACATCGACCATACGCTGCTCAGTGCGGTAGCCCGCGAAACGGATATCCGCAAAATATGCGAGGAGGCGTGGGTCCACCAGTTCAAGGCTGTGTGCATAGCGCCAGTGTATGTGCCTTATGTGATGGAAATGCTGGAATTTTGCCCTATCAAAATCGAGGTCGCGACCGTAATCGGTTTTCCATTGGGTTATTCCACGACTTCAACCAAACTTGCCGAAGCAAAAGATGCACTGGAGAACGGCGCCACAGAACTGGATGTCATGATAAACATGGCGCTGTTTAAGTCTATGGCTTACCTGAGTGTCAGGGAGGAACTGACGCAACTTGGCGCAATGGCGCACGAGCGTAATGCGTTGATGAAAGTCATTATCGAGACAGCCTATCTGGACTCCTTCGAGCTGTACACGGCTTGTGAGATTTGTGCGGAAGCGAAAGCTGACTTTGTAAAGACTTCCACCGGTTTTGCCACAGGTGGTGCCGATGCCGAGATTGTCCGTAAAATGAGGGCTATTCTTCCTCCTGATATCAAAATCAAGGCATCGGGAGGTATCAAAACACAGGCAGAGGCCATTGCTATGATCGAGGCAGGTGCAGAGCGGATCGGAACTTCTTCGGGCGTAGCTATTGTAACCGGCGCATGAAACGCGTGTTATTGCTGAGCACGGTACATCCCTCCACTGATCCGCGGATTATGCATAAAATAGCACCGGCATTGCAAAAGCATTATGAGGTGATATGTGCTTTACCAAACACCGGAAAATCTGGCGTAGTAAAGGACGTCTGCATGATCTCTCTTCCGCATTTCGACCGGCTTTTATGGCGGTTGCTCATTACGCATCCGGCCGTATTGATAAAATGCATCGGTCTCAGGCCTCACATTGTTCACATATTCGTACCTGAGCTGCTTCCGCTTGCCTTTCTGTTTGAATGGCTTGGTGCTCGGGTCATCTATGAAGTGCAGGAAAATCTTTATAAAAAATTCGCCATCAAGCATTATAACAATAGCCCGGTATACAAACGCTTGTTTGCTTTTTTTGATCAGGCAGCGCGCCGCCGGTTCCATTTCATTTTCACGGATGCCGGCTATCTACCAGAATACCAAAACCTAACCTGGCCCTTTGCACTTGTTCGGAACTATGTCTCGATACCCTTTGTGGATGCCATCGCCCAGGAGCCAAAAGCATCGGATAATCCTGAATTCTTTTACCTGGGTGTCATCTCCACCGAGCGATGTCTGGATACATTGTTGGTTGCCCTCGCTCGATTGAAAAAAGCCTTTCCGGCCTTTCATATGCATTTGTTCGGTCCTCTCCGGCTAAATCCGAATGAATTGGCTAAGCTTCCCTGTTATGGCGATGTGTCGGAAAACCTGACCTTTTACGGTTACGCCGATCAGCAATTCGCCTTTCGCACAGCAGGGCGCACATTGGCAGCAATAGCGTTGCTTAAACCGGTTGCCGATTACCCTGAATCCTACCCGACCAAACTGTTCGAATACATGGCGCTCGGGCTCCCCGTCATCACTTCCGATTTTCCTCTTTATAAAGAAATAGTGGAACATTCGCATTGCGGGTTTTGTATTTCACCATACGATGCGGAAGCTCTATGCGAAAAGCTGGTCTGGTGCATCGAAAACAATGCTCAAGGGACTGTAATGGGAGAAAAAGGCCGCATCGCAGCTGAACGACGTTACAACTGGATATCAGAGGAAACGGCGTTACTGTCTTATTACACTCAACTTCTAAGCGCCTGAAAGCGGATGCAAAAGGCGCCAGTATTATCATTTTATAAATTTATTATTGAATTGTTCAAATATTGAGTGCTACGATTTCTACGAAATATTTAACTTTCGGAATTAAAAAGAATTGTAGCTTGCGAAGTCAACTTCTCAATCATGTATATTAATACGGTTAGTCATTATCTGCCAAGCGAAGTTATTGGTAATGAATATTTTACAAACATCAACAATCTATCAAACGAGTGGATCGTAGAAAGAACAGGAATATCCGAAAGACGTAAAGCATCAGCCGAAGAAAATACCTCCACCATGGCCATGAAGGCAGTGGAATCCCTGCTTCAAGACATCCCTTACAGCAAAAATGAAATAGATCTGATCGTAGGCGCTACTTATACACCTTACGACACCATTGTAACGTTGGCCCACGCGGTACAGCACCAGCTTCAGATCCCGGACATCCCCGTCGTCAGTATCTCATCGGCTTGTTCCTCATTGCTGAATGCCATTGAAATTGTGGAAGGGTACTTTGCAATGGGCAAAGCTTCCAAAGCCCTGGTCGTTGTTTCAGATCACAACACAGCTTATTATAACGAAATGGACACGGTTTCGGGCCATTTATGGGGCGACGGTGCTTCGGCTATGCTGATTTCGAAAGAACGGCAGACCGAAACGGACATGAAAATCAAAAAGCTGATCACAGGCGGTGCTGCAACCAGCGGCAAAGCAGTGGAAGCCGTAGTATTACGGCCCAATCATCGCGGCGTGGTAATGCCTTTCGGTCGCGACGTTTTCCAGAATGCCTGTGTTTACATGCCCAAAGTCAGCCAGCAGGTTTTGCAGGAATGCGGCCTGACGATCGATGACCTCGATTACCTCATTCCGCATCAGGCCAACCACCGGATCAGCCTCAATGTGATCAATACGCTGGGTATACCCGCGGAAAAACTGATATCAAACATTCAGTACCTGGGTAACACAGGCTGTGCAGGGTGCGCCATTGCCCTTTCTGAAAACAAGGAAAAATTCAAAAAAGGAGAAAATATCGTGATTACCGTATTCGGTGGCGGCTATTCTTATGGTGCCATGCTTGTAACGGTCTAGCAACCAAACCCAGGGTATCACCAAAAAGGCCTTCTATCGCTCGATAGAAGGCCTTTTTGGTAGACAAGTACGCCTCGACTCTTAGTTGACTTCCGGCTCACTGTACATGGCCGGTTTCCAGATATTGTTTTCGGGATTGATATCGGGAAGACTATGCTCCGGGTCGATGATCACAGAGCGAACAGGTTGCTGGGTAGCCGCCTTGAACGTCCAGCTGCCTCCTCTCTGCCAGATCTCCACCGGCAACTCTACCCGCGTTTTCTTACCCGATACTTCTTCAATATCCACTTTCACCGGCATAGCCAGCTGATCCAGGTTTTCAATTGTGATATAGGACCCCTTCTGCGGGTTTTGCTCCACATAGCTAACCTCCTTCACAGCTTGATCCAGCTTGTAATTCTCAAAGAACCATCCTTTCCAGAACCATCCCAGGTCCTCGCCGGCTGCGTCTTCCATAGTACGGAAGAAATCGTACGGAGTAGGGTGTTTGAATGCCCATCGCTGTACGTAGAGGTGAAATGCATAATCGAAGCGATCTTTACCCAGGATCTGCTCGCGCAGCATTTTCAAACCCAGCGCAGGCTTATAGTAGGCCTCCCAGCCCAGGTTCACCGCCTGAACTACATCGGGGATAGTCATGATGGGATCTGCTTTGGGACGGAAGATCATGGGGGCCAGGCGATGCATATCGTTCATCTGCGTGGTTTTATATTCCCCGTTATTGAAGTTGTCTCCGGAAAGGAAGTTGATGAAAGTATTGAATCCTTCGTCCATCCATGCATATTTACGCTCGTTATTACCCACGATCATGGGGAACCAGTTATGGCCGAACTCATGATCCGTTACTCCCCACAAATCTTCCTTCCGGCTTTTGCTGCTGCAAAAAACGATACCCGGATATTCCATGCCACCTACGATACCCGCTACATTGGTAGCAACGGGATAAGTAAATTCATGCACATAATTGGAATAGAACTCGATGCAGCCCTTTACATATTCTGTCGAACGTCCCCATCCGTCCAGCCCACCGTCCTCTGCCGGATACACCGACTGCGCCAGCGCTGTTTTTCCTTTGGGCAAGTTCATACGTGCCGCATCCCAGACAAACGCTTTCGACGTAGCCCAAGCTATATCGCGTGCCTGAATGCAACGGAACCGCCAGGTCAGAGTACCTGATTGCTTGGGCCTGGTAGAAGGATTGGTTACTTCTTCAGCACTACGGATCATCACCGTTTGGTCGCTTTTCGCTGCATCTGCAAGCCTTTTCCTCTGTTCGGCTGTCAGTACGTCGTTCGGGTTCAACAATTCACCAGATCCCACCACGATGTGATCCCAAGGCACGGTTACATTATACTCAAAATCACCATATTCGAGGTAAAACTCTCCTGCGCCCAGGTAAGGCAGTAAATTCCAGCCTTCTATATCATCAAACACAGCCACTCTCGGATACCATTGAGCCATTTCATAAACAATCCCATTTTTGGTTTCGAGCGTACCCATACGATCGGAGCCATATTCCGGAATTTTGAAGGAATAGGCAATTTTGATTTTGATTATGTCACCATTGCTCTTTACAGGTGTTTTAAGCCTGATCTGCATCCGTGTATCGGTGATCTTGTATTCTGCATCTACAAATTTGTCCTTGCCTTGCAGAATAGTGACCGCTTTGATTGAGTCACCGCCTTCAAAACCGGTATTGCCAAAGCGGCCGCCGGAAACCGGGGTTGTTTTGCCGCCTCGCGATTTGTCGCTGAACGCATTCTGATCAAGTTGCAGCCAGATGAATTCGAGGTTTTCGGGACTGTTGTTCTTGTAGGTAAGCTCTACCTCTCCACTCACAATGCCTTTATCCTCTTCGAGCGCGACATTAATCTTGTAATCTGCCCGGTTTTGCCAGTATTTGGCGCCCGGTGCACCGCTCCCGCTCCTGTATTCGTTTCCGGGCTGGAAATTGAAGAGGGGGTGAAAAAGGACATGCGCATCATATTTCCCCTTCTCCGCCTCCTGTGCGATAGTGTTGTTGAAGAAGCCCAGGCTACCCATAGCAATGAGGCCCAGACGAAATATCGAAATTTTCATTATAATAATTAAAAATTGAAAATATTGGGTTGTAAACGAGCAATATACACCTTTTCGCTTTTTTTAAGACAAAAAGTTTCAATTTTGCCGGTCACAGCTTCTTTCATTTCCAATAGTCTTTTAAGAACACCTATGCGCCAGCGTCTGTCCGTTGAAACCTATGTAAAGGGCATTCTGGCCGGTGACAGGGTGACGCTCAGCCGCGCCATCACCGTGACGGAAAGCAGTCTGCCAGAAGACCGTACGCTGGCGACAGAAATCCTTAAAAATGTGCTGGATAGCACCGGAAAGTCGCTCAGAATAGGCATTACCGGGGTGCCCGGGGTTGGTAAAAGCACTTTTATAGAATCATTCGGAGGATATCTCACCTCGTTAGGCAAGCGAGTAGCGGTGCTGGCCATTGATCCTACCAGCAAACGGTCCGGTGGCAGCATTCTTGGAGATAAAACCCGGATGGAGCAACTTTCCAGAAATCCGCTGGCGTACATACGCCCTTCCGCGACAAGCTTGTCCCTAGGCGGAGTAGCCCGGCATACACGCGAGGCGATATTGCTTTGTGAAGCCGCCGGCCACGAGATTATCCTTGTCGAAACCGTTGGTGTAGGCCAATCCGAAACGCTGGTCAAAGGAATGACCGACTTTTTCCTGCTGCTCATGCTCGCAGGCGCCGGAGACGAGCTTCAGGGCATCAAAAAAGGGATTATGGAAGTGGTCGACGGTGTTGCTATCAATAAAGCGGACAGTGGAAATGAAATGGCAGCTGCCAATGCCATGGCGGAATACCGGCAGGCCTTACATCACTTTCCGGAGAGCGATTCCGGTGTGCCAGTCGAGGTGGTAACCTGTTCTGCGCTGGAATCCAAAGGGATGAATACAGTTTGGGACATTATCCAGGCATATTACCTTCATACAACGGCCAACGGTTACTTCGAAAAAAACCGTCGGTCACAGCAGATCGACTGGTTGCACGACTACATCCGGCAAGCTTTGGAAGACCGGTTCTATTCCAGCGAAATTGTCAGAAAACGCATCACCGGGACTGAACAGGAAATCAGGGACGGAAGGAGATTGCCGGAGGAAGCAGCAGGGCATTTGATAGACCTTTTCCTTAAAATTTCCCGCTAAGTCATAAAAATTTCTGGTAAAAGCATTTTTAACCTAAGTTTGAACGTTAAATCTACCGTATTACCAACTCTATTGATCTCAACTTTTCTCCTGAACTTATGAAACATGCCTACGCTTTCGGCAAAAGCTCTCTTCTTACACTTCTATTAGTCCTTTCGATAATGGTTGCTTGCAAGGACGATAAGGATCCCGATCCGCAAACTCCCGATGATAATCCCATTGTAGGTACCTGGCAGTTGACGGGCATTACACCAGAAACAGCCGGAACATCGATTCCCGCATTGGATTTTATTAAAACCCTTGCCCCCTGCTACCTGGATCTGAAACTGACTTTCAAATCCGACAATTCCATTAGCGCCGCCGATTGTGCCTCTGCCGTCTCGACAATTGACCCGATCGTTCCGATTTCCCAGGCTAAGTGGAAGGTGGAGGGTGATCAACTCACACTGTCCAGAGGTACCACCAATCAATCTTTTAAATTCACGCAGACCTCCACAGAATTGAAAGTGGTCGTCAATACCAATACGGACACTACTAAACCTGCTGTCAACGCCGTTCTGGCATTCAAAAGAGTATAAGCAACTGTTTGTATCAAAAGAAAACGAGCCGGGCTTCCAAACTCCGGCTCGTTTTCTTTTTCAGCTGCTTGTGTGATCGCAAACGATCACCCATTGACCTTTTATTTTTCGCCATAGCAGCGTATAATGCCCTTCCAAATCTCCTTTTTCAGGTCTTGTCAAGTGAAATTTCCCCACTACAAACGCAACGCCGGGACCCGGAAACGAAAAATTGAGGAATGTAAATTTCAATGTACCCATAGTCGCCCGGTCGGGGTAACGCTTCAGATATCCCTCATAAGTCGGTTTGTAGCCATATGTAATGCCGGTTTTACCCACAAACATCAGCGAATCGGAGTTCCAGTATCCGTCCATGAACGACGCAACATCTCCCTTGTTCCAATCCGCAACCTGCCGGTTGAGAATAGCCAGTATTTTCTGCTTGTCCCTGGACGACTGCGCCATGGCTGTTTGGACAATGCCCATGAGAATAAGGGTAAAGAGCCAGTTTTTCATATTTTTTATGGATTTTTGTAATGCGTTTCACGATTCTAAATATAACGGAAAGATCGGCGCAGCAGAAATAGCCGGTTACTGAAATATCACCGATCCAGCAAGTATGAGCATGTTAAACAGTATTTTCAAGAAAATAGACCGTCAGAAATATCCGTTTGTGGACGGGCTTTACTACCTGTTCATTATCGTTTTCCTGCTTATTTTATTCCTATTCTTTGCCTGACCCGTGACCCACCCCTACTTATTCATACTGAATCCCAACTCGGGAACATCTATCGGGAAAAACGGTACCGCTGTACGGGAAAAGATCCATTCCGTAGCAAAAAAATATGCCGGAGCCGCCCAGGTCCTGTTTACCGAAGAGCCGGCACACGCCACGGAACTGGTCACCAAGCATATGCATTCCGAAAAATGGAAGACAATTGTGGCTGTGGGCGGGGACGGGACGGTCAATGAAATCGGCAAGCCGCTCGTGGGAAGCGATATTCCGCTGGGTATACTGCCATTGGGTTCAGGAAACGGCCTCGCCCGACACCTCGGCCTCCCTTTAACCCTCGACGCCGCATTGAAAAGACTTTTCGAAGGGAAAGCCGCTACCATCGACAGTGCCGAACTGAATGGCATCCCATTTTTTTGTACCGCCGGAATGGGTTTTGACGCATATGTAGGACACTTGTTCAGCCAGCAGAAGGCACGGGGACTTGCAACTTATATCAATGTCTCTTTTCGCGCTTATTGGTCGTATAAACCCCAGCTATTCAAACTCAATGGAGTCGATACCCGGGCATTTTCATTGTCGTTTGCGAATGCAGGCCAGTTTGGGAACAATGCCTGGGTGGCTCCGCAGGCAAGCCTTCAGGATGGCCTGCTCGATATTTGTACCATTAAGCCTTTCCCGAAATGGTATGGCACTACCCTGGCTTACGGCCTCTTCACAAAACAATTGAAGCAATCCACATTCATTGATTACGAAAGAGCGACCCGGGCAGTTGTAGAAACCGAAACGCCGCCGATGATCCATTATGACGGCGAACCTATGCAGCTGGACACGACCCGGATAGAAGTAATCATCAAACCCAGGAGTTTAAATGTGATCATTTGAAGGAACGCGCCGCATTAGACGCTCATAACATCTGAAACTATGTCTAAAAAGAACCGCTCAGGAATTGTTTTTTCCACCAATCCTGATTTTGAATACAACGACCAGGAAGACGAACCGGAAACATTGGCGCCCCAGCAGCAGGATCTGCGGGTGTGGCTTGACAGAAAAGGCGGCGGCAAGGTTATTACGGTTATTAAGGGTTTTATCGGAAGTTCGGGTGACCTGGAAACACTCGGCAAACAGCTAAAGGCCCTATGCGGAAGCGGTGGGACCGTTAAAGACGGCGAAATCCAAATCCAGGGCGATCACCGGGACAAAGTGATCACCTGGCTGACCGGGAAAAGCTATAAAGCAAAAAAAGCCGGAGGGTAACTCCGGCTTGCATTATAATGTTTTGGTTGTATCGATCTCCGTGGGCGCCGGTAATACGGGCGGTTGTGCAGGTGCAATGCGACCGCTTTCCAACACCTCTACATTGGTCACAAAAAATTTGGTATCGCCGTTCCAGGGCAGTTGGAAGAACTTTTCTTCGTAGGTCAATGAAACCCGGTGCCCGTTTTTTATTGCTTCTTCCAGTTTAGAAATAGCGTCTTTGTTCTTTCCGCTTACGGAAAACACCCACTGTGAGGAGTTCATGGTCCCGTCTCCTTCAAACATCCCTCCCATACGTAACTCTCCTTCATAGGTTTTGAACAAATAACCCCTGTTGCTGAGACGTGTCACATATCCTCCCCTTTTTCCTTCACTATAATATCCGAAGGTGAGGTAATACAGAATTCCAAAGACAATTGCCAAAAAAACGGCGAAAATGACCCATTTACGCATAATAGTGATTTAGTGTTAGTGATTGAAGCGAACTTCGCAAAACAGTTTGATTTTTCCTAGTTATTATTTCGACCGGATTGCGATCACCGGATCCATGCGGGCCGCCAGCATAGCCGGAATAATGCCCGACAGCACGCCGATGATGCTGGATACCCCGAGGCCCAGCAGTATGTTACCCGGCGTCAGCAGGATCTCGAGCGACCCCAGCTTGACGAATGAGATCAGATATACTAAAAATATGCCTACCAATCCTCCAACAAGGCTCAGCATTACTGCCTCAAACAGGAATTGAAAAAGAATCGAATAGTTCTTTGCTCCCAGTGATTTCTGAATACCTATCAAATTGGTCCGTTCCTTCACCGATACAAACATGATATTTGCAATGCCAAAACCGCCTACCAGGATCGAAAAGCTCCCGATGACCCAACCGGCAAGTGTAAGGACGGCAAAAAGTCCTGAAATCGCATCGGCGGCAGCCTCAGGCCTGTTCAGTGAAAAATTATTGCCGTCGCGCGGCTTAATACCCCGCTTGGTACGCATTAGCCCCACGATCTCCGCTTCCACTTCTTTCATACCCTCGTCATTCGGGAAGCCCTTTACTACGATATCCGCACTTCTCCGCCCCGACTGGAACAACTTGGAAAATGATGAAAACGGAATAATGCAGTTTTTGTCAGGACTACCGCCAAAATCGACAAGACTCTCTCCCTTTTTCACCTGAACACCCACGATTGTGAACTTATTGCCCGAAAGTTTGAATGCTTTTCCCACCGGGTCTTGTCCGGGAAACAACGCCTCGGCGATATCCGCACCTACCACTGCCACGTTCCGGGCGTTATTGGTTTCCATCGGGATAAAATACCTGCCCGTCTGAATAGGGATGTCGGATATGAGGTTATATTCATAAGAAACGCCCTGAATCTGAGCGCTGATGCTGTTGGAGCCGTTTTTCAACGTAGTACTTCCTCTGAAATCCATCACCGCAACGGCACTGGCACTTTCCAGGTTTTCATACAGATATTTGTATTCGGCGTAAGTCGGCTCCGGCCATTGAAAATACTTCCACCATTGATATTCACCTCCGAATCCCCAGGGCCATTTTTGCACATATATTACTTTGTCGCCAATGAAGCTGAGGCTATCGCGTATGCTGCGTTCCAGGGAGTCGACGATCGTGAATACCGCTACGATGGCAAAGATGCCGACAGTGACGCCCAGAAGCGATAAAATAGTGCGGGTAATGTTCGATTTCAATGCGCCCCAGGCAAACCGGAAACTCTCCAATACTTGTCGTAAAAACTTCATCATGAACTTGCAGACAGTTAGAAATCAAAAGTTAACGGTTGACCCGCAGCCGTTGAAATAAATTGGTATAAAAGGTAAGAAAAACGGTTGGATTTGATAAATTACAACATTAACCTTAACACTCCTATATGAATTTACGCTATACGCTAATGCTGTTTACCGGCATGTTGTCCGGCATTTCCCTTGCTCAGAAACCCGTTCAGGAGTCAACCGGTTTCTATCAGTTTTTATCCGACGATCCTAATCAAAAACCATTTTACAGCGAACGCCAGGGTGTCATAACCCAAAATGGCATGGTCGCATCTGCCCATCCGGAAGCATCCAGAGTAGGGGTCGAAATTTTGAAAGCAGGCGGTAATGCAGTGGATGCAGCAGTGGCCGTACAATTTGCATTAGCGGTTGTGCACCCTTCCGCAGGCAACATCGGCGGAGGCGGTTTTCTGGTACTGAGAACCAGCGACGGTAAAAGTTACAGCATCGATTTTCGGGAGAAGGCCCCGGGAAAAGGTCACGCCGATATGTATCTGGACAAAGACGGGAATGTCATTCCCAATGCCAGTATCCTGGGACGCCTCGCATCCGGAGTGCCGGGCTCGGTGGACGGCATGGTCCAGGCTCATGCGAAATATGGCAAACTGACATGGAAAAAGGTACTGGAGCCCGCCATAGAACTTGCCAAAAACGGTGTAATACTCACCGAAAGAGAAGCTCGCAGCCTGAATGCGGTGAAAAAAGATATTCAGGAATTGAATCCGGGTACCTTATACTTTCTGAACCCATCGGGCAAAGAATGGACTGCCGGGGATTTGCTGATACAGAAAGATCTCGCGAAAGTGCTCAGCCGCATTCAAAAAAAGGGACGAGAAGGCTTTTACTCAGGAAAAGTGGCTAAACGCCTGGTTAAGGATATCAACCGGAATAGCGAGGGAATTATCAGCAAAAAGGATCTCGCGGACTATCACGCGCAATGGCGTGAGACAATCACCGAAGGATACAAGGAGTATAAGATCATTACGATGGCTCCGCCGTCGAGCGGTGGAGTAGCTCTGCTGCAACTCATGCGGCTGACCGAGCAGCATCCGCTACGCAAATGGGGATGGCATAGCGATTCCACGATTCAGGTTATGATCGAGGCGGAACGGCGGGTATATGCCGACCGCGCAAAATTCCTGGGCGACCCTGATTTTGTCAAGGTGCCTGTTGATAAGCTTATCAGCAAAGATTACCTGCAAAAACGATGGAGCGATTTCAACTGGAACAAAGCCACCGACAGTAAAAGCATCAGCGGCGGTGTGTTACCGGGCTACGAAAGCCTCGAAACAACCCATTTCTCGGTTGTGGACAAAGAAGGTAACGCGGTATCAGTCACAACCACTTTGAATGGTGGCTACGGAAGCCGTGTGATTATTAAGGGAGGAGGCTTTTTCATGAACAATGAGATGGATGATTTCAGCGTGAAAGCCGGAGCACCGAATATGTACGGACTGATCGGAAACAAGGCAAATGCAATTGCCCCCGGCAAACGCATGCTTTCTTCCATGACGCCTACCATTATCGAAAAAAATGGAAAACTGCTGATGGTAGTGGGTACGCCGGGAGGTTCAACAATTATTACATCGGTATACCAGACCATTCTGAACGTGCTGGAACACGGGATGACCATGCAACAGGCCGTAAATGCATTGAAATTCCATCATCAATGGCTTCCCGACAAAACGACATTCGAGGCCAATGCATTTTCGGCAGACGCCATCAAAAAATTGCAGGACAAAGGTTACGTCATCGAACAGCAACGGAATTCGATCGGTCGCATGGATTGCATTCTCGTGTTGCCCGATGGCTCCCTGGAAGGCGGCTCAGACCCACGCGGCGACGATACCAGCACAGGCTATTAATACCTTGCCGGGCTGATCACACCCTTGTAAGTGCTTCTATCAGTCCGGCATGCTGCGGATATTGCGGGGATAAAATGTCACGCTGCGCCATTTCAAAATCTTCAAAATCAAATCCCGGCGCGACCGTGCAACCCACCAGCGAGTAAGAACTTCCCGCCGCCGGCCTTGATCCAAACCACGCACCGGCAGGTACCATTGCCTGGAACGTTTCCCCTTTATCCGGATCGTTACCCAGTTTGATCGTTTTCAGTTCGCCCGTCACAGGATCGATCACAAAGACATCCAGCGCCTCCCCTGCATAAAAATGCCACATCTCGTCTGATTGAATCCGGTGAAATGCAGAGAAATGATGTGATTCGAGTAAAAAATATATACCTGTTGAATACGCTCTATCGCCATGATAACGAGCCGGTAATGCCACTTTGGGTATTTGTTCCGAGGCGCGGTAAGTTTCAGCGTAGTAGCCGCCCTCGGGATGCGGCAGGAGCTGGTATTTCTCAATCCAATAAGATGCGGGTTTCATAATCAGGAACGGTCTGTGATTTCTACGGTACCGCAAAGTAACTCGCATCCTCAAACATTCACCAATCGCTCATTCTTTTTTGCCGTCAGAAAACATTTGCTTAAATTTGATCATTAATAATCATTTCTAATCATAATTAGTCAATGAAAAATAGCCGGGTTAAAATCGAAACAGAAGAGGTTCTGTCAGACAATTGGTATACACTGCGTAAATACACGTTTGACTACCAGCGCATCGACGGCTCCTGGGAGCGTCAAAGCCGGGAAGCTTACGATCGTGGCAATGGTGCAACGATCCTGCTTTACAACATTGACAAACAGACTGTCGTCCTTACCCGGCAATTCCGGCTGCCTACCTATACCAATGGCAATGACACCGGCATTATGATCGAGGCATGTGCGGGCTTACTCGACAGGGACAATCCCGAGGAATGTATAAAAAGGGAAACTGAAGAAGAGACCGGTTATCAGGTAAAATCGGTCCGGAAAATATTTGAGGCTTATATGTCGCCAGGTTCTGTGACCGAAATTTTGTATTTCTTTGTCGCTGAATACTCCGATGATATGAAGGTTAGCGACGGCGGGGGGTGTGAAACTGAGCAGGAAAACATCGAGGTCATGGAAATTCCATTTCAGCAAGCCATTGACATGGTCGGCAATGGCGAAATCAACGATGCCAAAACGATCATGCTCATCCAATATGCTCAGCTTAATGCGTTGCTAACAAAATAAAAAGGTCGAAGAGCCCGGTAAAACTTAGGCCTTCGACCTCTTATGATGACGCTATGAAATGGGATCGGGGGTTGGCGTAACTTCTGGTTCCGTTGTCGGGGCTTTTCCTGTAAACTTCTCGAAAAGGTCTTTGAAGAATGCCTCCGCATCGGGAAAATTGCTTTTCAATGTCTCGGCTCCTTTTGTCTTAAGTTCTTCGAAATACTCAGGAGCTTTATCAATGGCCCCTTCGGCTTCGGATTTCAGGTTATTCGCCTTCGTTTTCAAGTCTTCCAGAAGCTTTTCTCCCTCTTCGGTCTGAAGGTATTTGTGTGCTGCTACTCCGGCAGCGGCCCCCAGAATGAATGTGGCCAAATGTTTTGCGTTAATGCTCATGATTTCCAGCTACTTAGTTTGAGATTGATAATTAAATTTAAGGAAACTAACGATCGTAACAAAAGAAGCCTCCCACAAATACGGACAAACTAACCAGAAAAAACTGTGCCCGGCGTATGATACACCGGGCACAAATGCGAACCGTCGATGACAAAGCGACTATTTGATTTCGAATGCTGCCTGCATACGGTAGCTTATTTTAATCTTCTGATATTGAACATCGCTATCCTGAACCGTATCGGCAGTTTCCGCAGCAAATGCACGCACATTCGCTTTGGCAAACATAGGCTGGGGGAAATACAAGTTTTCGTCCAGTTCTTTAATTTCCAATACCTTGCCCAGCTTCTGGTCCAGAGCAGCAACCAGGTACTCCGCCTTCGTTTTAGCTGCTTTCAGCGCGTCGATCTTAACTTGCTTTTTGAATTCCTCTTTTTTGGAATGGTCTACGCGGGAAACGTTCGCGTACTGAACGCCTCTGCTCTCCACTTTGGACAGAATACCGTCCAACTTCTCGGCGCTGCTTACTTTCAGCTCATATTGCTTGGCTTCCAGAAAAGTAGCCGGCTTCTTCTTTTTATCTACATAGTTCTGATAACCTCCCACGCCGCTAATGGACAATGCGTCTTTCGGGAGTCCGGCATCAGTAATAGCCTTGATCAGCTGCTTTTCCAATGTGCTGATAATTACCTTGTCCTTTTGGTTTTTCTCGTCCTGGAAATATTCCCGGAGTGAAATGTTAAAGTAAATCTCGTCGGGTACAACCTCCATTTCCGCAAAACCAGCCACTTCTATATTCGGAACCTGAATCTGCTGCTCATATTTGGCTTGTGAAAAAGCGGGTGTCAAAAGAAATGAAGTAAGAAGAGCGCCGAGCAAAAAAATCTTTTTCATGGCTTCATAAATGGATAAAATGAATTGAAATTAACATCCACAGGTCCCTTCCGTCAAAGCTGATTGGGCGGCCCATGTAAATTTTAGATACAAAAACGTACCAAAAGGTTTAATGAGGCGATACTATTTCTGAACATACCAGCGGTTAACTGGCCAAAAGAAAAGTGGAAGAGCGACTTAAACGGCTGTCGCTCTTCCACTTGAGAAAATGATAAAATTTTGTCAGTTCAGGTAAAATTCTGGTAAATAGAATCCATGATCCGCACAAAATGCTGGTAATCGGAGTCGCTCAGGCTCCCCCAGCCTTTCCGGCGTATTTCGGCCACAATGGGAAATGCCTCATTATAGATCACCTCTCCGTTTTTAGTCAGAAACAGATTGAATTTCCGGCGATCGCCTGCAGCAGGCCCGCGCTCTACCAACCCTTTCTTTTCCAGCAAATCGATGATCCTTGTTACGGTCGGAGGATCTTTGAATGTCATTTCGGCCAGTTCATTCTGACTGATGCCCTGCTTCCTGAAAATATGGTCTATAAGCACCCATTGGTCTACCGTCAGATCAAAACCCGCTTCGGTCAACTGCTTTTGTAAGGCATTACGAATCTTTTTGATAGTCGTATCTATCTTAAAAAAATAGGCACGATGATCCGACTGATGTGTCATAATATGAAAGTGGGGTAGAAGTTCGCAAAGAATTGAGTACTAACAGATATAAGCGTTGCCAACAATTCGTCTACTAATAATTGTGAAGAAAAGTTTGGGAATCTCCTGATAACTATCCCCAACCGTTCGAACATTGCAAAGAACCTCACGATCATTTATCAGATCGAGCGCACCCAGCGCTCTTGTTGAGATGCAGAAATAGTGCAAAATTCCAATCGAAATATTACATCAACAACTACTTTTAATGTATGCGCTATGCAAAAACTACTTTACAGTTTCATCCAAACAGTTCTATGTGCCGTACCCGCCTGGATATCCTCGATCAATCCGGAAAGGTCATTGAAATGCTGAAAGACAATCGGACATTTAGTCCCAAAGGCCGGTATTCGGTTAGGATGAAAAGCAAAAACCTCCCTGCTGGCACCTACCTCATTCGACGAATCGGGGAGTGGAGACTTGTCGAGTAATCATCACAAAATAGCCCGTTAACAAATGAAACGTCTGCTAATTATTTGCATAAAGCTCGGCATTGTCGCATTATCAAACGGTTGTTACAAATTCGATACTGTCGGGCCGCTTCCACGCCTTCCAAACTGGGGTTTCCTGACAGCCGACATGAATGGAAGTGATTGGAGCAAGACTTATAAAAACGCCTACCAGGTTACGCACGGAACAATTACTTACGCCGATGAACCACAAGGGCCTAACTTCCATACTGCATACGTCCGAAGGCTACGATCATCAGCAATTGTTATTTCAAAAAATTCCATTTTTTCCACCAACAGGCCGACATAAACTTGTGTCGTCTAACCCTTTTGCTTGTTGCCAGTCCAGCCGTGAACCTCAGGTCGCTTTATACACAATGCTTAGCTACGGCGACGTTGGCGGGGATAGTTACTATGTCTCGGACTCGGAGGATAACTACCTTCAAATCGACAGTTACAACGCTAAGACTAAGGAAATAAAGGGAAGCTTTCAGCTTACGCTGGTAGCCCGGAAGCCCCGCTCATCCGACGCACTACCGGATACTTTACGTTTTCGGAATGGTCGGTTTTATACGAAGATTATGAAGTATAAAGGGAGGGGAGAATGAAAACGTAACCGGAAAACAAAAACCAGATCTATACCCTGCCCTTACACGTATTATATTTCGATTGCTTTAGCCCTCTCCGGGGGATTAGTGACGGCGAATAATACCGATGAGTAAGATACTATAACCTGCTGCTTTCCCATTCATGAGCGGCCCTGTTATCTCTATCATTACAGCGACTTACAATCGTAGCAATATCCTCGTTTATAGTATTCAGTCTGTACTAAATCAGACATTCAAGGACTGGGAGCTGATTGTTGTGGGAGATTGCTGTACCGATGATACGGAGGCCGTCGTCAATGGGTTTAGCGATCCGAGAGTAAGATTTATTAACCTCAAAGAAAATTTTGGCGAGCAATCAGGACCGAATAATGTCGGTTTGAAGCAATCCACAGGCGACTTTATCGCTTTTTTAAATCACGACGATTTGTGGTTTCCTGACCACCTCGAGTATTCACTCTCGGTCTTGGAGTCGTCGCAGGCCGATCTGGTTCTCGCAGGTGGCTTCATTGACCATCATTTGGAACAGCACGATTTTTACCTGAGCGGGGTACTATCGCAAAAATATGGCTATCACCCGTCCTATACGTTCGTTCCGGCCAGCAACTGGCTTTTCAAACGCGAGCTCATCAAAGATGTGGGCTACTGGCGGTCCGCGAGAGAACTCTATCTTGCTCCTTCACACGACTGGCTCAAACGTGTACACGAAGCGGGTAAACGCATCGAGGCGACCAAAAACTTTACAGTTATCGCCCTGCCTTCCAGCTCGCGTAAAAACGCTTACAAGGATCGGCTGTCCCATGACAGCCAATATTATTCCGAACAGCTACGCGACAACCCTCATTTCAGGGAGCAATTAGTGATCAAGCATTTATATCGCTGTTTCGAAGAAAATTATTACGATGAACGAACATATTACTGGCGGTTTTTCACCAAGAGGATCAAAGCCGTATTTATCAAATTGGGATTCAACACGATTGAATTCAATTTGAGAAGAGCTTATGGGAAAGGCGGCCTGATAGCGGCCTATCGTAAAAAAAGGGGACTCAATTAGCTTCTATATCAATCACAAAAACAATGTTACAACCCTCTAAATGGGAAATTGACGGCGCTGTCAAGGACCCTAAAAGTATCACTGCTCAATGGAACCCCTCGAATCTTAACCTGATCGATGGTGTCAAAGTGAAGGAAGTCAAGAATGTGGTCAAGAACAATGGGTTCCTTACCGAAATTTACCGCCAGGACTGGGAGCTTGATAACCTGACCGTAGATCAGATATTCCAGGTTTCGCTCCTGCCGGGAGGCATTTCCGCGTGGCATGCGCACGAGATCACTACCGACCGGATCTTTGTAAATACCGGTCTGATCAAAGTCGTTTTATATGACGCCCGGCAGGAGTCCCCCACTTTTGGACAAATCAACGAATTCAGGTGCGGTGCATTTCGGCCTATGCTGATCATTGTTCCTCCACGGGTATGGCACGGCGTTCAGAACTTCACCAACGAGCATGCTGCGTTGTTGAATATCGTCGACAAAGCTTACCAATACGACGATCCCGATCACTGGCGGATACCGCTGGATTCGAAAGAGATTCCATATACATTTTCCTAATAAGACTAACCGATTCCATTGGAAAACAACGACCCAGATAATTTCGAAAACTCCGTTTTTTCCGGCATTAAGTGGAATCTGATCATTTCTTTTGGCGGGCAACTAAGCAATATCGGCTTTACATTATTGTTGAGCCGGTTGCTGGGCCCTGAGGAGTTCGGTTTACTTGCAGCGGCAATGGCGCTGATGGGGCTGATCGAAACGTTGGGTTCGTTAAGTACTTCCTCCGCGCTGACCCAGCGCCAGGTGCTTTCCGACCAGTTTTATTCAGCAGCATTCCTTGTCACAGGCTCTCTCGCCATTCTGATGATGGGCGCGATTGCGCTTTCATCCTCCTTTCTTGCTTCGTTTTATGACAAGCCACAGCTCAAAGACGTATTCTTGTTGCTGACATTGTCTATCCCATTTCAGGCGCTCGAAGCATTTCCGCTTGCCGAGCTGCAGAGACGTCTCGCATTCGACAAGATCGCGATCGCCTCGTTTCTCAGCATTGCTATCTCGGGAGCCGTGGCAGTGTACATCGCGTTTAAAGGGTACGGGTGGGTCGCATTAGGAATGAGGCTGCTGCTTTTGCAGAGTATCCGGACTGTAGTGTTTTGTGTCTATGCATGGCCGAAATTCAAATTCCGGCCGTCCATGAAGGAGGTAAAAGAACTCCTGCGCTATGGGATACCGCAGTCACTATCGCAGTTTTTATTACTCTTCGGAAGGAAAATTGATGACATACTCATTGGGAAATGGATGGGCACTGCCACGTTGGGGATTTATAGTCTCGCCTACAATCTCTATTTATGGCCAGTTTCCAACATCAAAGGCCGGATCTCCCAGGTGATCTTCGCTGCGCTCTCTAAAATCCAGAATGATCGCGATGCGATGGCTGGTTACTACATGAAGGCGGTTTCGCTTGCGACGCTCATCGGCTTCCCCGTGATTATAGGTTTTGCGGCGGTCTGCGATCTGGCTGTACCGGTTATTATGGGCATCAAATGGATCACGGCGGTTCCAATCCTCCGCATCCTCGGAATTGCTTCATTATTCGAGGTGTGTGTATTTCCGGGTGCCATTTACCAGGCTATCGGTCGTACAAAATCATATTTGAAAATCATCTTCATCACCCGGATGACCGCCGCATTGGGCATTCTGATGGCACTTGTTCTAAACTATGGATTACATGGCGTCGCAGTAAGCATTGTCGTAACCAGTTTCATTGGATTCTTTATCTACAACCATTTTGTCGGAAAAATCATCGCAATATCCCATTCCGCGCTCATGGAGCTGATCGTCAGAAACGGTAGTTTTAGTGTTGTTATGGCGTGTCTTATATTGATATTCCGCTTTTTTTCGACCGGACATTTGTCGAACCCATTCGAACTTGGTTTTTCTCTGGTGATAGGAGCCACCTCCTACTGGTTGCTCATGAAGAAGTTTCACCCGGAAGTTCTCTCCGCGAAACGGTTTAGCCAAAAATAAGACAGGTACCGGCTAAAAAATAACCGGTACCTGTCCTTTTGTTCTATTTTTATTATTACGCCGAATTTCTCGCTGCATTGATAATTCCAAACATAGCCCTGATAATAAGCTGATTATATGTTTCAACATCAACGGGTAGATTCTTCGGATCACCTGCGAGCATCTGCAATGCGTATTGCTGAATCGTAATCAGCGGCAGCACGATCCGTTCACGGGTTTTAATCGAAACCTTCGTAACATTATTGCTGTCGAGGAGCTCTTTCTGGTTTGATACATCCAAAAGCAGTTCGCGCGTCAGCAGGAATTCATCGTACATCTTATCCCAGAATTCGCGGTAATCTTCCTCGTCACGCAGGTATTTGGTAGCAGGAAAAAATGCCTTCGAAAGCGATTGCATCGAGTTTTCGATCAATGTGCGGAAGAAGAGTGACTTCTGGTATAGTTTCTTGATATCATCTAACTTATTCTGCTCGACCAGATGCCGGATTGCGGTTCCAAACCCATAGAACCCGGGGACATTCTGCTTCATCTGAGCCCAGGAGCCTACGAATGGGATCGCACGCAAATCCTCGAATTTCAAGCCCTCGTCATCGTTCCCGCGTTTGGTAGGACGACTTCCAATATTGGTTTGTCCGTAGAAACGCAACGGCGTCTTTTTATCCAGGTACTTCACAAACTTCGGATGGTTTTTCAGATCCAGATAAGAGTTATAGGCGAATTCCGCCATTTCCTCGATCAGGTTTTTGTCATCGTCGTTTAACTCGTCTTCCCTGTCGCCTCTGAAGAGATGATTTTCCAAACCAGCGGTAAATAATCTTTCAAGATTGTACATCGCCGTCGTTACCGTACCATAATTCGAGCTGATCGTCTGCCCTTGTACCGTCAACTGGATTTCCTTATCCTCGATATCCCTGCCCAGTGAAGAGTAGAAGTTGTGGTTGTTACCGCCTCCACGCGCGGGAGGTCCGCCGCGCCCATCGAAGAAAGTCACTTTGATACCAAACTCACGCGAAACCTTCGTTAGTTCTTCCTTCGCCCGGTATATAGACCAGTTGGCGCGTAAGTACCCACCGTCTTTGGTTCCATCAGAAAAGCCTACCATGATCGTCTGGTGATTTTCCCGGTTGTTTAAGTGGTTGCGATAGAATTCATTTTCGTAGAGCGAGCGCATGATATCAGGCGCATTTGCCAGGTCATCCACTGTCTCGAACAACGGTACGACGTCCAGGGCAAGCTTACCGTCTTCATCCGAAATCAGATTCTTGGCCAGCGCTACCACCTGCATCACATTCAATGCTGACGTATTATTGCTAATCACATAACGATGCGCTCCTTTTTCACCATTCTTCTCCTGGATGGTTTTAATAGCCCGGATCGAACCGAGAATATCCTTGGTGAGCGGATCCTCATAATCCTCATCCCGCAATGGAATGTTCAGAGAAAGCAGCATGTCTATCTTTTTCGCTTCATCCCAGCTCTCATAGTCGCTGTATTTCAATAAAGGAATTTTCTTTTCCAGCCTTTTGAGAATGTCCTCCCATGCTTTGCCATGTTTGCGGCTATCCTGACGGACATCCAGGCTTGCGAAGAAAAATCCGAACAGATTCAGTTTCAGAATAAAATTATCGAGCAGCTCGACAAAAAGTCCCTGATGCTTGTTCACCAACACTTCACGTGCTTTCAGGAATTCGTCGATCAGCTCCTGTGCATTTTCATAGCCCTCTTCAAATGGCCCGAAAATCGTGCTGTTCATTTTTCTTTCCGCCAGTGTGATCGCATCCTCCACTCCTTTGAAAGTCAGGCGGCGCTTCAATGTGCGCAGGTCACGGTAATAACCACGCAGAAGCGTTTCCCTCAGGCGCCCAGCCACTTTCAGTGTAATTTCAGGATTTACGAACGGGTTACCATCCCTGTCTCCACCCGGCCAGAAACCCAGACGGAACACATTGGGATACGGCCAGTCGTGAACGCTCATCCCCAAACCGTTGATCAGTTTCTCGAGAATCGAAGGTATTGCATCATAATAAACGTTTTCCAGGAACCAGCACAGGCTGACGGCCTCGTCGAACGGGGTCGGCTTCTCGTGATTAATAAAAGCCGTTTTTCCTAATTGCAGCAAAAGCTGATTGACTTCCGCAAAATCATTTTCCTTGATCGCGTCTTCCAGGTCATTGATAATGCCAAGAACCTTGCCGGAGTAAAACTGCGTCGGATGTGCTGTAAGCACAATGCGAACACTGAAATCTTCCAGTTTTGCGAGCAGCTTCTTTTTAAGTTCATCGTTGTCCAACCTGTCGGTCAGATAGGTCACCGAGCCTTTCCCGGTCAGGTCGTGGGTCTGATCAAATGCAGCGTCCTCCACCGAATCGAAAAGAACCACCTGCCTCTCAATGTACTGGATAAAGGCAAAAAGGAGGTCTGCACGCTCTTTGGGGGTAGCCGTTTCCAGCAGCTCTGAAAAAAAGTGCTCAATGATCTCTTTAGGTGACTTCCCTTCCTGAAATCCCATCTCACTCTGCTGGGTCAGAATCGGAAGCAACGAGCCTGTCTGAAAAATACCGCGGTAGGGCAAGCTCAAAAACAGGCTATTGAAAATATTATACTTCGTTACAACAGCGTCCTGGAAACTATTATTCATAATGGAGTGACGAAATTATATTTTGAAATTTGCACTGAAGGCAAATATACTCTTAAAAAATGGGTTTCAGGCTTTGGGATGCGCTTGTTGATGCGTTTTTTTAAGCTTTTCAATGGAGTTGTGTGTGTAAATCTGCGTGGCCGCCAGGTTGGCATGGCCCAGCAGTTCCTTGATCGCATTCAGATCTGCGCCGCGGTTGAGTAAATGCGTAGCGTAAGTGTGACGCAGCACGTGCGGGCTTTTCTGTGACAGTGTCGTCACCGCGGAAAGATATTGTTTCACCTTCCTTTGGACAAACACAGGGTAAATTTCTTTGAGCGAGTCGGTTAAAAGAAGTACATCCGTGGGCTCAGCAGGCGCTCTCAGTCCGATATACTTTGCCAGCAGTTCCGCCAGTGACGTTGAAACCGGAACAATCCGTTCCTTGGCACGCTTTCCAAACACCCGGATCGTCCTCGCAGGCAGGTTGAGGTCCTTCAACTCCAGACCGACAAGCTCTGCAAGCCGAATCCCACTACCGTAAAGCAGCTCCATAATGACCCTATCCCGGAGCCCCTCAAAATCTTCAGAGAACCCCACTTCCGTAAACAAAAGCTCCATCGATTTTTCTTCGACAAATGCAGGAAGCTTCTTTCGTGTTTTCAGTGCCGCAAGAATTTTGGTAGGATCGCTTTGAATGTGTTTTTTCTTCCTTAAAAAGCTATAATATGTCCGGAGGGAGGCTATTTTTCTGTTAATCGAAGATGGATTGAGCCCTTCTTCCATCAGGCTCACAATCCATGAGCGTAGCATAGGAGACCGGGCAGCTTCGGGCTCGGCACATTCATATTGGTATAGGAGATATTTCTGAAACTGTTCGAGATCAGTGCGATATGATTTGATCGTATGCTCACTGGAGCGCTTTTCGAATTGCAGGAATTCCAGAAACGGAGTTATCATAGTCCTAACATACGGAAAAGAGCCGTCTTATTCAAGACAGCTCTTTTCCGTATGATATGGATACAATAATCCTATAGAAGCCTTTCAGAGAACCATTCCGTCAGGAACTAGTCTTCTAAATGACCGTACGTTTTCTCTTTGTAAACTGCACGCAAAACTTCGAAACGACGCTTTACAGATGGCTTTTCGAAAGCTGTACGGGCACGAAGCTGGCGCATTGTACCAGTTCTTTCAAATTTCTTCTTGTAACGCTTAAGAGCGCGGTCAATCGATTCGTTGTCTTTGATGTTAATAATAAGCATGCTTGCGAATTGTAATGTTCTTTGAATTGGTTTCTGAAATCGGACTGCAAAGAAAAACTATATCCAACAGAAAATCAAGAAATAAGTCGTTAAAATTCGGTTATTTTTGTATTCATTGCATTGAGAAGAAAGTCATTAACAACTGAAACAGCCCGATATGAGTTCGAGACTGGGAATAATTGATTTAGGCACGAACACTTTTCACCTGCTTATCGCGGAACAAAACAGCGGCCGCTTCAAGACCGTTTTCCACGAAAGCCGGCCCGCGCGTATTGGTATGGGGGGTATCAACAGGCGGATTATCACCCCGGAAGCGCTCGACCGCGCATTGAACGTACTCACCTATTTCCGGGAAAAACTCGATTCCTTTGAAGTTTTACCGGATAATACATTCGCATTTGGTACCAGCGCCATCCGTAATGCAGACAATAAACATGAATTCTGCTCAGAGATTCTCCATAAAACCAACATTACCGTCACAGTAATCGACGGCAACCGGGAGGCGGAGTACATTTATTATGGCGTAAGGCATGGAGCCGATATCGGCGATCAACCTTCCCTGATTATGGACATCGGCGGTGGCAGCGTCGAATTTATCATTGGCAACCGTTCGCAAATATTCTGGAAGCAGAGCTTCGAAATCGGTGGGCAACGGCTCATGGAAAAGTTCATGCGCAATGACCCTCTTTCCCAGGCCGACCGCAAGAGCCTTTACAACCACTTCGAAGAAAATCTGATTCCACTGGCAAACGCCGTTCATCAGTATGCGCCCATGAAGCTGGTAGGGTCTTCAGGAACGTTCGACACCCTCGTCGACATCGATTTCCATTACCGTACGAACAACTGGCCGCCCGCTTCCCAAACCGACTTTAACATTCCTCTTGAAGAATTTTACCGGGCATATGCCCTGATCCTTTCTGCAAACCATGACGAGCGTTTACTCATTCCCGGGATGATCGAATTACGCGTGGATATGATCGTCGTGGCCGTTTGCCTCATTGATTATATACTAAAAACTTACGGAATCCGCGCCATGCAGGTTTCCAAATATGCGCTCAAGGAAGGTGTACTTGCTGAACTAATGGCCCGGTAAACCTCATGGACCCTCTTTTAGTTAAAATATACTTTTTCCAAAACCAAACCAACTCTATGCGATTAATACGCTACCTTCTCCTCTCGGTGCTGGCGCTACTTTACGTAAACGATGCCCAAGCCCAACGAAAGAAAAAGAAAGACAAGCAGGAAGACGTTAAGATTGACAAAGCCGTGGATGCCGTTGCCACCGCTGTCAAAGACAAACTAAAAGAAGACAAAAAAAAAGGGCCAAAAGCCTTTAAAGACCTGATCGACACCAGCGCCATAAGCCAGCAGGGAATGATTTCTGTCCATAAGCTGGACGACAAATGGTACTTCGAAATACCCGATTCGCTATTAAATCGGGACATTATGGCTGTTACCCGCTATTCCAAAACCGCGGCGGGTGGCGGGATTTTCGGAGGTGAGGAGGTGAACCGCCAGATGATCCGCTGGGAAAAAGGCATGGATAATAACTTGCTGCTCCGGTCGGTCACGATTGTCGTTACCAGTCCGGACAGCACCAAGCCGATATTCCAGGCTGTGAAAAACTCCAACTCCGATCCCATCATCGGCGTTTTTGACATTAAGGCTTTGAAAAAAGATCTCGGGGCTAAATCCTCGGTGATAGACGTGACCGAGTTCTTCAACTCCGATAACCAGGTATTCTCCCTCAGCTCAATCAGCAAACAGCTCCTCAAACTGGCTGCATTTAAGAAAGAAGCCTCTTTTATCGAAAAAATCAGCAGCTTTCCCATCAATACGGAAATCCGGTCGGTGAAAACTTTCGCCGTCACGCCACAGTTGCTTACACCCACGCCCGTACCATCTGTCGGGCAATATCTGCCATCCGGCCTCGACGCAGGCGTAGTGACTTTTGAAATGAACACATCACTGATCCTCCTTCCGAAATCTCCCATGAGAAAGCGGATTTTTGATAGCCGTGTGGGCTTTTTTGCCAATCAGTATGCTACTTTCAGTGAAGAATCACAGCGCTCCGACACCGAAGTTTTCGCAGTTAGATGGCGCCTGGAGCCGAAGAATGCGGAAGATGCCCGCAGGCAGAAAAATGGAGAGCTGATAGAACCCAAGAAACCTATCGTCTATTACATTGATCCTGCCACTCCGGAAAAATGGCGCAAATACCTGAAAGCAGGTGTGGACGACTGGCAGGTCGCCTTTGAAAAAGCGGGGTGGAAGAATGCAATCCGGGGAGAATACTGGCCGGAGAAAGACACAACAATGAGCCTGGAAGATGCGCGTTATTCCGTGATCCGGTACTTTGCAGCCGACATTCAGAACGCGTACGGACCGAATGTACACGACCCCCGCAGCGGTGAAATCCTGGAAAGCCACATTGGCTGGTATCACAATGTAATGCGGTTACTCCGCAACTGGTACATTATCCAGGCCGGTGCCGTCGACCCCAAAGCACGCGGCAAAAAATTTGACGATGAACTGATGGGTCAGCTGGTTCGCTTTGTATCATCTCACGAGATCGGGCACACACTGGGCCTCCGCCATAACATGGGTGCCAGCTCCGCTACACCGGTTGAAAAGCTACGTGACAAAGCATGGGTGGAAGAACACGGACACACCTCGTCTATTATGGACTACGCGCGGTTCAACTATGTGGCACAGCCGGAAGACGGCGTAACCAACCTGTTCCCGAGAATTGGCGACTATGATAAATGGGCTATTCAGTGGGGTTACAGCAATTTCTCAGATGCCAAGGATACCGATGCTGAGAAAGTAATGCTAAACAACATGACGAAAACTGCTTACAAAGATTCACGACTACATTTTGGTACGGAAATCAGCCCATACGACCCACGTTACCAGACCGAAGACCTGGGTGACAATGCCATGAAAGCGTCCGAATATGGTATCAAAAACCTGAAACGTATTACTCCGAATCTGATCGAATGGAGCAAGGAAGATGGCGAGAGCTATAAAGAGCTGGATGAGATCTATGGCAATGTAGTGACCCAATACCGCCGCTACCTGGGCCATGTCATCAAAAATGTGGGAGGAATTTACGATACGCCGACGACCTACGACATGGAGGGGCCGACTTTTGCAACAGTACCCAAAGCTACGCAAAAGGAGGCCGTCGAGTTTTTGAACAACCAGCTGTTCAAAACCCCAACGTGGCTGCTCGACCAGAATATTCTCAATAAGGTCAAACCTGAAACCGGAGTAGAGGCGATTAAGGCACTGCAGGAGTTTGCATTAACCTCCCTTTTCGCCGGTGACCGGGCAGTAAGATTGATGGAAACCGGTCTCTCCGCTAAAAACTATACATTGGACGACCTGTTCACGGATCTTGAAACGGGAATCTGGTCAGAAGCCAAAGCTGGCAAGCCAATCGATCTTTATCGCAGAAATCTTCAAAAAGTATATGCTGAAAAACTGATCTCGCTTTTGAAACCGGGAAGAGCCAACGTCCTGTCCATTCCGGTTGGTATTACCTATGGATTTTCGTCGAGGAGCGTAGAACTTGAAAAGACCGACCTGCCGTCCGTAGCAAGAGCACATTTGGAAAGTTTGAAAAGCACCCTGGCTAGTGCAGCAGCCAGAAGCACGGACAAAAACACACGTTACCATTTGCAAGACGTATCACAGCGCATTAAACAGGCCCTGGATCCGAAATAATGTTTCTGAATCTGGCAAGTCGTAGTGGCTTGCCAGGTTTGCTTAAGACAAATTCATATGTCCGAGTTGATTCAAATTCTTCGCCGGTACCCGACATTCCACGAGATTATCCGGAACAACAAACCGTACAAAAAGCTTGATTTTACAGCAGGCAATGAAGATCTAATGGCTCGCGACCTTTCAGAAACAAGCATTTTCTCCGACTACGTTTTCAATGAGCTGCTGGCCGGAAATACATTCAACGGAATTGGTGGATATGGAGAAGACCGGGTCATTTACAGGCATAGGAAGCATTTCACCCAACATTCAGAAAAACCCAGAAGCATCCACCTGGGAGTCGACATCTGGACTGATGCCGGAGAGCCATTGTACTCACCGCTCGACGGTACCGTGCATAGCTTCGCATTCAACGATCACTACGGTGATTACGGGCCTACGATTATCCTCTCCCATGAACTGTCCGGAGTTTCGTTTTTCACCCTTTACGGGCATTTATCGCTTGGCTCTCTCGAGAACCTTTACACTGGCAAGCCTATCAAGGGAGGCGAACGCTTTGCTTCCGTCGGACCTTACCCGGAAAATGGCGATTGGCCGCCACATCTCCATTTTCAGATCATCAGCGAAATAGGCGATTATCTGGGCGATTTTCCTGGTGTCAGCAGCGTTCAGGACCGGAATTACTACCTGGCACTGTGTCCTGATCCTGATTTAATTTTGAGGATTAACAGCAATCTGTAAGCGTACTCATTTGTATACTAAGACCGTTTTTCCAAATTAGGCAAAAATCCCGTCAACAAACCGATCAACGGCAGGAAAGAACAGATCCAGAACACGTATTCGATGCTGGTTTTATCGGCAAGTGTTCCCAGGATAGCCGAACCGATACCGGCAATGCCAAATGCAAATCCGAAGAATAGGCCCGCGATCATCCCGACCTTTCCGGGAATCAGCTCCTGTGCATATACGAGTATCGCCGAGAACGCAGAAGAAAGGATCAATCCAATAATACAGCTCAGTACACCCGTCCAAAACAAATCGACGTAAGGCAGTAGCAATGCGAACGGCGCTGCACCCAGGATCGAAATCCAGATCACATACTTCCGGCCGATTCTGTCCCCTACCGGCCCGCCCACGAAGGTGCCAGCCGCCACGGCAAAAAGGAAAGCAAACAAATAGATCTGTGAACTCTGGATAGACACTCCGAATTTATGGATCAGATAAAAAGTGAAATAGCTCGAAATACTGGCCATATAAATGTACTTCGAGAAAATCAGGAGCAACAGAATCGCGATCGATACCACTACCTTGCTTTTAGAAATATGCCGCTCCTGTCTCACTGCCCCGGAAGCTTTTTTTACGACGCCACCCAGGTTTTGTTTGTACCAACCGCCTACCCATGAAAGAATGACAATGGCGAGGAGCGCCACCAGAGAAAACCAGATCACCTGAAAACGACCATAAGGCAACAGAATCAGTGCCGCGAGCAAAGGCCCCAGCGAGCTACCTGCATTACCACCCACCTGAAAGAGGGACTGCGCCATCCCATGCTTACCCCCAGACGCCATGCGTGCAACACGGGAAGCTTCCGGATGAAAAACGGCGGACCCTATTCCGATCAACCCCACGGACAACAACACGATGTTGAAACTGTCGGCCAGCGAAAGTGAGATCAGCCCCAGTAATGTAAAACACATGCCGACCGCCAATGCGTAAGGCTGTGGCCGTTTGTCGGTGAATGAACCTACCAGTGGTTGAAAAACCGATGCGCTCACCTGAAATGTGAATGTAATCAGGCCGATCTGAGAAAAATTGAGCTGGAACGACTCTTTCACCATCGGGTAAATGGATGGGATAAGGGACTGCATCGTATCGTTCAGCAAATGCGAGAAGCTCAGGGCCAGCAGAATGGGAAATACAGTTTCAGAGGAAGAAACCGTGGTAGCGGAACTTTGGTTGACACTTTTCATAAACATTCGATTACTTCTGACTTCCATAAAGTGGAAGTTAGAAGTCAAAAAAGAATGACAAAGGTATCAATTCCACTCCGGATGAGGATAAAAAGCCAAATAAAATTCTATTTTCGATGAATGGTAGTTGCGGCGGATTGTGCTCCGGCGAGGATCGTAATATCGGCAATCGTAACGCGGCCAGGCGCATTAACTGCATACAGGATTGCATCAGCTATATCACCGGCTTGCAGCGGCTCAAAACCTTGATACACCTTGTCCGCTCTGTCCTCATCTCCCTTGAACCTTACAAGTGAAAACTCGGTTTCGACAGCTCCGGGAGCCACGTTGGTAACTTTCACACCGTGTTGTGTCAGTTCGAGTCGCATTCCTTCGCTGATAACCTCAACCGCCGCTTTGGAGGCACAATAAACGGCTCCATTTGCATAAGTCTGTTTACCGGCAATGGAACTGATGTTGACAATATGGCCCTTGCCACGTTCCAGAAGCAATGGGATAATGGCTTTGGAAACATAAAGAAGCCCTTTTACATTGCCGTCGATCATCGCGTCCCAATCTTCCGTATCACCCTGATCCAGGGTCCCCAGGCCGTGCGCATTGCCTGCATTGTTGACCAGGATATCGATATTTTTCCACTCATCCGGGAGAGAATTTACCATGGCGGACACCTCTCCGTTGTTACGGACATCAAAAATCAACGTCGTTACTTTCACACGGGCAGAAAGCTCCGCGGCCACCTCATCAAGCCGATCTTTGCGGCGGCCACACAAAATGAGGTCTATTCCGGCTCCGGCAAACGCTTCTGCCGTGGCCTTTCCTATACCGGACGTAGCTCCGGTAATAAATGCAATACGGGACATTGAGATATGGATTCGTTACTGAATTGTGGAGTGATACTATTTTCTTTCTTTGGGAATGTTCAAGCTGCTGAATTTACCTTTCTCCAGCTGTGCTGCCTGGCTAAAAAGTTGTACCGCCTGCTGGTAGACATTATCGGTCGGGTTAAGCACCTGGAAGACCTCATTATTCAGACCGCTCTTCTGCTTCCTTCCCCATACATAACGGCCAATGATGGCTTTGGTTTGTGAAGTAATGATTGATTTCGAAAGGTTCAATTCCTTTTCATTGGGCTTTATTCCCGATTTCGACGCGTCTTTGACCAGCTCGGCCAACATGGCATCAGATATTTGGAAAGACTTCAGAAACTCGCTGAAAGGCTGTTTTTCCAGCTTTTTCTGGTTCTCGTTTGCATACCGCAATGCATATTCACGGATAATGTTCTTCGAATATAGCTCAAACAAGTACTTACTGTTCATCAATGTGTCTTTGGCAACAAAGATATCAGGTGTGATGCCGCCGCCGCCATACACAATACGACCGCCGTCCGTCTTGTACACCTTGCTCTTATCAAACTTGATACTATCCGCATTGAACAGCTCTCCGCTTTCATAGCGATGGCTAAGGTCCTGGCTGTAATCTTCGCCCTTACCCATTTCGTAAGGTTTCTGAATGCTCCGGCCGCTTGGTGTGTAATATCTCGAAATCGTTAAGCGTAACTCGGAGCCATCCGACAGTTTGATCGGCATTTGTACCAAACCCTTTCCGTAGGATCTTCTGCCTACCACTAGTGCCCGGTCGTGATCCTGCAATGCACCTGCAAGGATTTCGGAAGCGGAAGCGCTGCCTTCGTCCACCAGGACGATCAGCGGTCCCTGCTCAAAAAGGCCGTCGACGTGAGAACGTGTCTTACGGTCGAAACGGCTGTCTTTCCCTTCGGTATAGACCAGCAATTTATCTCCTGAAATGAATTCGTCGGCCATACTGGTGGCTCGCTCCATGTAGCCTCCGGGGTTGCCGCGTAAGTCAAGGATCAGGTTTTTAAGCCCGCCCGCTTTCAATGTTTTCAATGCTGATTTAAACTCGTCAAAGGTAGTTTCGGAAAAACGACTTACTTTGATATACCCGATTTCCTGGTCGACCATGTAGGCGGCGTCCACCGAATAGGTCGGAATACGGTCACGAACTACTGCGAAATTCATCTTGTCCTTCAATCCCACCCGCTCAATAGCCAAATCGACTTTTGTACCTCTTTTACCTCTTAGAAGTTTATAAACCTGCGCATTGGTAACCCCAGGGCCCGAAAGATTCTCTTTATTGACAGAGATAATACGGTCACCGCTCTGAATACCGGCTGCCTCCGAAGGCCCTCCACTCAGCGGCGTAACTACGTAAACCGTATCATTATAAATATTGAACTCGACGCCAATCCCATCGAAGCCAGATTCCAGCTGCGACCGAGCCGCCGTAGCCTCTTCCGCATTGAAGTACGCAGTATGCGGATCGAGTTTTTCCAGCATTTTGGAGATTGAAAAATCCACCAGTTCATCGGTATTGACCGAGTCCACATAGTTGTTTTCCACAAGCATCAGCACCTCCCGGAATTTGCCATATCCTTTTGCGACATCCGAGAGCTTCCGTCCACCACTGAAAAAGGTGCTTCCCAGCAGAACACCCGCCGCCAGCGTGATCGCAATAATAATAGGCAGGCGCACTACGGATCTTGAATTCTGTATAGGGGTCTGGGGGTTTTCTGAGTTCATACCTGTTCAAATTAGGAGTATGGAATGTGCGTTGCCTGAGGTATATTTTCGCTAACGTGAATTAAACAATTTTGGTTGCGGAATGCAAGTACTGCGGTCCCTCGGCGATCAAACCCGGCCATTCATAATGTCGTTTGGGTCAGATAAAAGCTTTCAGCGATTCCGGATTGCGCATGGTATCGATATTGATACATTTTGCAGGATCCTGTCCCATTAATATCCGCTTCATCGGTGCTTCCATTTTCTTGCCGTTGATCGTGTACGGAATATCTCCTACCTGCTCTATGGTGTCGGGGACATGGCGAGGACTGTACTGCGTCCGCAATGTATCCCGAATCTGCTGTTTGAGGTCTTCCGTCAACTGCTTATCCTTTGCCAGCACTACGAAAAGAGAAATCGTACCTTCTCCGTTTGATTTTTCTAGGTAAACCGCAAGACTATCTTTGATTTCCGGAATACTCTCCACAGCCCGGTAGATTTCCGCAGTACCGATCCGCACCCCACCACGGTTCAGTGTGGCATCGGAACGCCCCTGAATAATCACCGACTTTCGGTCAGTAATTCTGATCCAGTCTCCATGGCGCCACACATTCGGGTACATTTCGAAATAGCTCGACAGGTATTTCTCGTCGTGATCGTCGCCCCAGAAATAAATGGGCATGGACGGCATGGGTTGTGTAATGACCATTTCTCCCAATTCGTTCAAAACCGGTTTTCCGTCTTCATCAAATGCTTCTATTCTGGCCCCCAGCATCCTGCATTGAATTTCTCCCGCGTAAACCGGTAACAACGGACATCCGCCTACGAATGCGCTGCATACGTCTGTGCCACCGCTCAGGGAAATCAGCCAGACATCTTTTTTGACCTGTTTATAAATCCATTCAAATGCTTCCGGCGGCAAAGGCGAGCCGGTAGATCCGATTGTTTCCAGATGATTGAGCCGCTCCGAGGTGATGCTCACCCCGCTTTTCATGGACGCTATAAAGTAGGCAGCGCCACTACCGAAATGTGTGATCCTGGCGCGTTCGGCCAGTGTCCAGAGTACCTGAGAGGATGGGAAGGCCGGCGCTCCGTCGTAAATAACCAGTGTTGCACCGCATAACATGGATCCCAGCGCGTAGTTCCACATCATCCAACCAGTCGTGGAATACCAAAAATACCGGTCACCGGGCTTGACATTCTGGTGGAGCGCCAGGGCTTTCATATGTTCCAGTAAGCAGCCACCGGCACCGTGCGTTATGGCCTTAGGCTTGGCTGTCGTACCCGAAGAATACAGGATCCAGATCGGGTGGTTGAAAGGAACCGGTTCAAAATCCACTCCGAAATGCTCCACGTGCAGGATATCGTCCCATGATGTGAAGCGTTCCGGCCGTGTTTCTGAAAAGATGTTCTGGATCAGAACAGTATCGTTCACAGAAGGCAGCGATGCGGAAAGCTCGCCTGCAAAGGAGGTGATATCATAAGTTTTGCCGCTATAGGCATACCCATCCACTGTAAAAAGGACCTTTGGCTCTATTTGCGAGAAGCGTTCTGTAATGGCTGGCTTTCCAAAATCCGGGGAACAGGATGACCAGACCGCCCCCACGGCGTTCGTTGCGAGAAAAGCTACTACCGCTTCCGGTATATTGGGCAGAACCGCCGCCACTCTGTCGCCCGGCTTCACACCACGTTGCCTGAGCCATGTCGACACCGCAGCCACATTACTTTCCAGCTGATCCCATGAAATTTCTGACAGTTCTGCCCTTTCGGATTGAAATAAAATCGCGGGACGGTCTTTCGTTTTGTTTCTGAAAATGTGCTCCGCATAGTTCAGTTTGGAGCGGGTAAACCAGCGGGTCCCTATCAATCCGCTAATTGGCTTTTGGAGTACTTCCAGATATAAATCATGGGATTTGATATTGAAGTAATGCCAGAGACTTTCCCAGAAATCTTCCAGGTCCGTGACCGACCATTCCCACAGATCATGATAAGAGCGGAAATAAAGCCCTTTTTTTACAAAAAGCCAGTCCATATACCTTTTCAGATTGGACTGCTCCAATAAGGTTCTCCCTGGCTTCCACAAGGGTTGAGCCTGCGCCTCAGCTGACATAATTATTCATTCAAGAAGGTTTAGCGAAAGGGTGTCACCACACACCCCTTCTCTGATAGTACTTATAAACGTTTTCATATCATTTTTGACATAAACACATTCAAAAATATTTACTCAATAAATTCCCGTATCTTTGCAGGCTAATTTTTTTATAACAATAGTACTCTGACCATCAGATACGTTGGCTAACCCGTTTTAGTGGCAATTCAAACCATTTTTTGCGAACAACAGCACTAATCGGTTACAAGGTAAATTTGTAAGAGGAAATAAATCCAGTAGTGATACTGCATTCCTGATGAGAAACAGAAATAACACAAGGGGCGGCAACAGCTCACGCCCATCAGCCGGAGGCTCCAAAAGTGCCGGAGGCGGCTTCTTCAAACGCACAAAACCGGAAACTGAGAGCCGGTTCAGCAAACCAAGCATTAAAAAATCCAGTCTGAAGTTTTCCGGGTCTGCCGATAACAAAGGACAAAAAGCACGTCCGAGCTTCGGTCATGAAAAGCCAAGGGAAGATCGCCCGGGCTTCGACAAGCCACGCTTCGATAAACCGCGTTTCGACAAACCGGATTTCAAGAAATACGGCTCCGACAAGGGTGACAATCGGAATCCATTCCGTCGTGAGGGCGATTCATCCGAGCCCCGTTTCAAAAAAGAATTTGGTAAATCCGACTCGGAGCGTAGTTTCCGTCCGTCGAGGCCTCGTAACGATTCCCGCCCAGGCGACAGAAAACCTTTTGGTGACCGCTCTGAAAGACCCCGGTCCGAAGGAGGCGACCGCAACCGGGAGTTCAAACCCCGGTTTGACAGAGATAATGACGAGCGTGAGTTCAGACCAAGGCCCGAAAGAGATAATGGGGAACGCGAATTCAAGCCTAGGTCAGACAGAGGTAACAACGAACGCGAGTTTAAACCCCGGTCTGAAAGAGGCGATAACGAACGTGAGTTTAAACCCAGGCCCGAAAGAGATAATAACGACCGCGAATTCAGACCCCGGTCTGATAGAGATAGCAGTCAGCGCGAGTCCCAACCACGGTCTGATAGAGACCATAGCCAGCGGGAATTCAAACCGAGAGGTGAGCGCCCTGCCCGTCCATTCGACCGTAACGAGGGAGACAGGTCATCATTTAAAAAAAAAGAGGACAGAGACGATCGTAGCGAAAAACCATATCGTTCAAGGTTCCAGGAAGACATCACAGAGGACCGCAGTGGACTGGACAGACGTGTAGGTCGCTACGAAACGGCTCCGCGGTACAATCTGGATCATTACGAAAACAAGAAGACTTCCCGGCGCAAAGAAGAGAAGGAAAACGGCGAGATCAGGCTTAACCGATATATTGCGAACGCAGGCATCTGCTCGCGCCGGGAAGCCGACGAGCTGATATCTTCCGGCCAGATTTCTGTTAATGGCAAGATCATTACCGAAATGGGCTATAAGGTCATGCCCACGGATGTGGTGAAATACGGTAAAAAAGCCCTCAATCCGGAAAAGATGGTGTATATCCTGATCAACAAACCCAAGGATTACATTACTACTACAGATGATCCGGAAGAGCGGAAAACCGTGCTCGATCTGATCCAGGGAGCCTGCTCGGAACGCGTATACCCCGTAGGACGCCTGGATCGCAACACGACCGGCTTGTTACTACTGACCAACGATGGCGAATTGGCAGAAAAGCTGACGCACCCTTCAAGTGGCATTAAGAAGATCTACCAGGCCGAATTGGATAAACCAATCACAACGGAGGATTTCGAAGCCCTGCAACACGGCGTGGAACTGGAAGATGGTTTTATTCGCCCGGATGAAGTAGGTATTGTCACCCCCGATGCGCAGGTAGTAGGATTAGAAATCCACAGCGGACGCAACCGCATCGTGAGAAGGATGTTCGAGCACATGGGTTACGAAGTTCAGAAACTCGACCGTACCGTATTTGCAGGTTTGAACAAAAAAGACCTGCCCCGCGGCAAATGGCGCTTTCTGACGGAAAAAGAAGTTATCAAACTGAAATTCCTGCTTTAAGCGAACTTCATAAAAACAAAGAAAGGGCTGCGAAAAATCGCAGCCCTTTCTTTATTCGTTTCTGTTCTGTTTTACAAACGGAAGCCGAACGAGTAGATATCGTATGGTGCGTCGGGATAAAGTCCTTCAAACTGAACCATCGATTCCTCCTTTCCTGCAATGGCCGCTTCGAAATCCTTCACAGTTTTAACCGCTTTGCCATTCACCTTGGTTATGATAAACCCTTCCTCCACCTGCGACCGTGCGAATTTTCCACCTTCGATCGACAAAACTTTAACACCGCCGTCAATCTTGTAACGCGACAATCTTTGCTTCTCCTGATCGTTCAGGTTTCCGAACTGAGCACCCAAAGCATTCATAATAGCGGCAGTTTCATCACGTTTGATGATTTCTGAGCCACCGGTGCGGTTACGCAAGGTGATCGTCAAGTCTTTTTCTTTTCCTTCACGGTTAACGGTCAGGTTAACTTTATCACCAGGCTTATGCAAACCGATCGACTGTTGCAGTTCGGGAACAGAATGGATATTCACGCCATCCACTTTTACGATCACGTCGCCCTTACTAACTCCTCCCGCTTTTGCAGCGCTATTTTCGGTGAAGTCGCGGACATATACTCCGTCATTGACTTTCACGCCGTACTCTTCTGCTTTTCTGCTGTCCAGATCGTCGAGTGAAATTCCAAGATAGCCGCGTTGTACGTTACCAAACTTGATCAGATCACTGGATACTTTTTTTACAATGCTGGAAGGAACCGCAAATGCATACCCTGCGAAACTACCTGTAGGGCTGGCGATTGCTGTATTGATACCGATCAATTCGCCTTTCAGATTCACCAACGCACCGCCGCTATTGCCGGGATTGACAACTGCGTCGGTTTGAATGAACGATTCCAAAGGAGAATCACCTGCTGTGGCAGAAGTCGGGGTCATATTATTACGACGGCTCGACTGCCCGATGATTCCTAACCCACGACCCTTCGCACTGACGATACCTGCTGTAACTGTTGATTCCAGATTAAAGGGATTACCAACTGCAACCACCCATTCCCCTACTTTCACCGCATCCGAATTACCCAGCGTAACAGCGGGAAGGTCTTTTGCTTCAACCTTGATCACTGCGATATCCGTAGAAGGATCGGTACCGATCACCTTTGCTCTGAATTTACTCTTGTTGTGCAAAGTAACTTCCAGCTCCTGAGCACCTTCCACGACGTGATTATTGGTAACAATGTAGCCATCATTTGAAATGATCACACCCGAACCTGTTGCCTCTGATTGCTGCGGACCACGGGAACCGCCACCAAAATCATCCCCGAAAAAGTCCCTGAATATATCAGGAATCTGTTGACCCCGCGACTGCTGACGCGTGACGGTGGATTTGATATGGACGACCGTAGGAGTAGTTGCTTCCGCAGCGTAAACGAAATCTCCGGGGGCACCTGCCGGAGCTCCTGCCGATGTGAAACGGGCAATGGACTCGGAAGGGGCTTCTTTAAAAATTACATCTCTATCATTATCAGAACTTATGAGTTTAAGGCCAGCCAGGGTCGACGCACTCGAAATCAACCCAACCAACACCAAACCTCTCCAATTTGTTTTCATAAATATATGTTGGGGTTATATTTTAACTAACAAATAACGTAAATCGAACAACAAATTATTCCCATCGCAGAATCCTTTAACATCTTTTAACAAAGATATCTTATTTGGGAATTTACTAAAATATCCTGCCGGATGAATTAAATGCAGACTCATAAAAAATGGCGTTATTCTTGCAAATAACGCCATTCTTACATTCCAGCCGATTAAGCGATGTCAATCAGGCGTGCTGGCTTTTCTTTTGCCTCCTCGCGTTTGGGCAATGCGATACTCAGAATGCCGTCGGCATAGTTGGCTTCGATTTTGTCGCCGTCCACGGTGTTAGGCAATGTGAAGGTCCTTTGGAAAGATGTGTATTTGAATTCTTTCCTGGTATACTTCTCATTTTGCTCTTCTTCCTTCTGCTCTTTTTCAGCCGAAATAGTCAGCTGATTCTTTTCGAGGTTCAGTTTGAAATCAGATTTTTGAAGACCCGGAGCCGCAACTTCAATACGGAATCCTTCTTTACTCTCAATCACATTCACAGCTGGTACAGTGCCTGCGAATGCAGGAGTGTTAAACTCGTGGAATAGATCCTTACCAAAAAATCCGTTCAAATAAGATGGACCTGCGAATTGTGTTTTGACTAATGTGCTCATTGTTATAAGGTTTTATTGTTTTTTAGTTTTCAGCTTTTCTAACCTCGCGGTTATGCCGGTTTAAATAACAACTTCCATTCCGAGCTCGAAAAAAATAAAAATATCAGACAAAATGGCTGATATTTACGAATTACGCTAGTGACTTATGACAAAATGACTGAATTTTGTTCCGGAAAACACCAAAACAACAACAAGCGCATTGACAAGCCAATGCGCAACTGTTTTCCTTAAATTCCGATTACTTCAATTCAAGAATAGCACAGGCCTGCTCCGATGCGGATTGCTCAGCTTTCTTTTTGGTGAAGCCGTTGCCAGTTGCGAAAGGCTCGTCGTTGACGAGTATTTGAGAGATGAATTCGCGGTGATGGCGTGTACCCCGCTCTTCGAGAATTTCGAAGCGGATTTCCTTGCCTTCGCGCTGCGCCCATTCGATGATGAGACTTTTGAAGTTCACATTGTTCTGGATAATACTGTCCAGATCATAATGCGTGATAAGTTTACTGATGATGAAGGTCCGAGTAAAGCGAAAACCCTTGTCCAGGTAGATAGCACCTACAAATGCCTCCAGCGCGTCGCCGTACATGGATGATCTCGGCGACATTCCCCTGCGGTTCCCGTCATATTCAATGAGACGATCGAGGCCCAGTTTACGGGAAATCTGGTTCAAAGACTCCCTGTTTACGATCCGGGAACGGATTTCGGTCAGGAAACCTTCGTCTTTATAGGGATACTTGGTAAAAAGGAATTCGGCAACTACCATCCCAAGTACCGCGTCGCCCAGGTATTCCAGGCGTTCATTTGACTCCCTGAAACCTTTGATGGCGGTTTCCCTGGACGCAGAAGTGTGGCGGAAAGCTAACTGATAGACCCCCAGGTTAGAAGGCTTGTCGCCAATAACATGCGCAATCGACTCCTTAAATTTTTTATCCTCAGCACTTCCGGTCCTGAAAAGGGAAAGTATCGGTATAAGAATTCGCTTTGCCAATGGTAGAGAGTTAATCAGTCTTCATACTTTTTGAAAATGACTGATGCATTGTGACCTCCGAAACCGAAAGTATTGCTCAAAGCAATGTTCACCTGACGTTTCTCAGCCTTATTGAACGTGAGCTTCAACCGGGGATTTATTTCCGGATCATCGGTAAAGTGGTTAATGGTAGGCGGGATCACCTGATCTCTGATCGCCATGATGCAGGCAGCAGCCTCGATCGCACCAGCCCCTCCCAACAAGTGCCCCGTCATCGATTTCGTAGAACTGATACTCAGTTCATATGCATGCTCGCCGAAGAATTTTTCAATCGCTTTGATCTCCTGGGGATCACCGATTGGCGTAGAAGTTCCGTGAGTATTGATGTAGTCGATATCCTCAGCCTTAATGCCTGCATTTTCGACTGCATTTTTCATCACAATGTATGCTCCCAAGCCTTCCGGATGCGGCGCAGTGATATGGTAGGCATCAGACGACATGCCTGCACCGATCATTTCGGCGTAAATTTTGGCCCCACGCGCCTTCGCGTGTTCGAGTTCTTCCAGGATAATGGCAGCACCGCCCTCACCCAGCACAAACCCGTCACGGTCTTTATCATAAGGGCGGGATGCTGTTTCGGGAGAATCGTTTCTTTCCGATAATGCTTTTAATGCATTAAACCCGCCCACACCGGCAATGGTCACTGCCGCCTCCGAGCCTCCCGAGATACACACATTCATCATACCGAGTTTGATATAGTTGAATGCGTCGATCAGGGCGTTGGTCGCGGATGCGCAGGCCGAAACGGTGATAAAGTTGGGCCCCCGGAAACCGTAACGGATCGACAAAACACCGGAGGCGCTGTCGACAATCATTTTCGGAATAAAGAAAGGGTTGAAACGGGGGGTTTTGCCGTTCTCAGAGAAGTTCATCACTTCTTCCTCGAAGGTTTTGAGGCCACCGATACCGGTACCCCAAATTACACCGGCTTTGTCGAGATCAAGCGTATCTGCGTCAAAGCCGGCGTCCTTCATCGCTTCATCTGCAGCAATGACGGCGTATTGTGCAAACGGGTCCATTTTACGGGCTTCTTGCCGAGGAATGTAACTATGAATGTCCAGGCCTTTTACCTCACAGGCAAAGCGGGTACGAAACTTTTCAGCATCGAACCGGGTGATAGGAGCTGCGCCGCTTACGCCTGCAACTAAATTTGACCAAAAGGTAGGAACATCGTTGCCAATGGGCGTCAATGCACCCATTCCTGTAATTACAACTCTCTTAAAACTCATAAAATAGGGACAGAATTGAAGATGATACTGGTAAAAACCGGGATTACTTCACGTTTTCTTCCAGATATGCAACAGCTTGGCCTACTGTACCAATGTTCTCTGCCTGATCGTCAGGGATAGAAAGATTGAATTCTTTTTCAAATTCCATAATCAACTCCACGGTGTCAAGAGAGTCTGCTCCCAAGTCGTTCTGGAAGTTTGCTTCCGGTGTAACCTCCGACTCTTCAACGCCGAGTTTTTCGACGATAATTTGCTTAACTCTTTCTGCAATTGCTGACATTTTATAATCACTTTTTGGTTAAAATCGCCACAAAGAAAGATATTTCAGTTCACTTTTTCAAAATTTTTTTAGACCAGTCATTTTATTGTATCCTGCTTATTTAAAATAAAAAAAAGCAGGAAATCAGCCTTTTAACGGCCTGGCATTTCAAGAAATCATTTCATGGCAGGGAGAACATAGCGGATAACCGTACATTCGCAAAACTTTTAGGACCACTTACATTCACATTCAGCATGATATCCATAGCCAAACTGAAAAATACCGACTCCCCTTCCTTTTTCCTGATGGCGGGCCCTTGCGCGATCGAAGGAAGGGATATGGCATTGAAAATCGCGGAACACATTGTGTCGGTAACCGACCGCCTACGCATTCCCTATATATTTAAAGGCTCGTACCGAAAGGCCAATCGTACCAAAGCAAACTCATTTACAGGCATTGGTGACGAAAAGGCATTGCGAATATTACAGGAAGTAAGCCAGACTTTCGGTATTCCTACTGTGACCGATATCCACGAATCACACGAAGCTGCATTCGCCGCGGAATACGTAGATGTATTACAAATCCCGGCATTTCTTTGCCGTCAAACCGAACTTCTCGCTGCCGCCGCGCACACCGGCAAAGCCGTAAATGTGAAAAAAGGCCAGTTCCTCTCCGGCGCTTCGATGAAGTTCGCCGCCGAAAAAATTCAGGAGGTCAATCCGGAATGCCAGGTTATTCTGACAGATCGCGGCAACAGTTTCGGATACAGCGACCTGGTGGTCGACTACCGTAATCTACCCGAAATGGCTGCATTTGGAGTGCCGGTGGTGATGGACTGCACGCATTCGCTGCAACAACCCAATCAAACTTCGGGCGTAACGGGCGGTAAGCCGAAATTGATCGAAACGATTGCCAAAGCGGCCATTGCCGTGGGAGCGGACGGCCTGTTCATCGAAACACATTTTAACCCGGCCGAAGCCAAATCCGACGGAGCCAATATGCTCCCGCTCGACCAACTGGAAGGTCTTTTACAAAAACTGATACGTGTAAGAGAGGCGATATTATGACCGTGAAAATCCGAAAGGCATATCTGATATGCCTTTTCCTTTGCCTTAACTTTCTAACGCCTGCATTCGCTCAACCTGATTCTACGCTTTGGAAAGTCCGGCCCGGCGATGTGATCCCCCCGGTTTCACTCGGTTTGGCCAGCCTCATCGTACAAGGCCGGATCAGCCGCCATTTGCAAGAAGATGTTGTTTCAAAGTACCCCAACTTTCACACACGCGTGGACGACTACCTCCCCTACGCGCCCGGTGTCGTGAGCCTCGGGCTTGCCTCAGCGGGTGTGAAAGGCAAACACAGCCTGGGCGATCAGGTTATTCTCGCATTGTTATCCAATATTATAGCACAAGGCGTTACACAAAGCCTGAAACGCATTGTACGCTATCCAAGGCCTAATGGGGAAGATAATCACTCATTCCCCTCCGGCCACAGCACCACCGCTTTCACCAACGCTACGATCCTTCATGAGGAATACGGCCAGCGAAGTGTTTTTTACAGCATAGGCGGTTATGGCACTGCTACCGCCGTAGGAACCTTGCGAATTTTAAATAACCATCACTGGCTCGCGGACGTACTCATGGGCGCCGGTATAGGTATTGGGGCCACCAAAATTGTGTACATCAGCTATCCCTGGCTGCAAAAAACGGTACGGAATATGAAGCATAGGAATAAAAAAGAAAAAAACTGAATCCTCCTGACATAGGGTTGTCACAAGCAGGTTTGTCTTTTGCAAAAACATCGTTAGCCATGCAACAAAAAACCATCCAGCCCTTTCATATTTTGTATTTTGAAACGCGGACTTCATTTCAGGAAATCTTCCAATACGTCCGCGTCGAGGCCCGCAAACTGTACCAGGACGCAATCCGCAATGATCTGGAAATTACCGGTCCCGTTTACTGGATATACGACGGGGCCGATGGCCGGCCGGAAACGATATTTTCACTAACCATCGCCCTGCCCGTTACGCCCCCCCTGAAAGCGATCGATTCATCGTATCAAATGAAACAGCTCGACACGTTCGAATGCGTGACCCGGCAGCTATACGGGAATTGGAATGGCCTTATTAATACCTATGGCACTCTTTTCGGAGATATTATGTCCCAAAACCTGACTATGTCCGGGCAAAACCGGGAGATTTATCTGAATATGGATTTCGAAAACCCTGAGCGAAATATTACCGAGGTCCAGATCGGAATCTTAAAATAGGCTACTTTCGGATAGCTTTCACATTAATTAGTACCGCGATGTCATATTGCACTTACGTCAACAACAATTCCTCAGAACAGGCTGACTACCTGTTGCACAAACATTACCATGACAATCAGTACGGCTTCCCGATCGATGATGACGATGAGCTTTTCGGCCGGCTGCTACTCGAAATCAATCAGGCAGGTCTGAGCTGGACGCTGATGCTTCGCAAGCAGGATAGCTTCCGTTCTGCTTATGATCATTTCTCTATTGAAAAAGTAGCTGCATATGGCGATGCCGACCGTGAACGGTTACTGACCGATCCCGGTATTGTCCGTAACCGCCTCAAAGTGAATGCAGCAATCGTAAATGCACAAAAAATCCTTGAATTGAAAAAAGAATACGGCTCCTTTAAGGCATGGATAGATGCGAATCACCCGATGAGCAAGGAGCAGTGGGTAAAACTTTTCAAAAAGACATTCAAGTTCACCGGCGGAGAAATTGTAAACGAATTTTTGATGAGCACCGGCTATTTGCCCGGTGCTCATGATACCGATTGCCCGGTATACAAGGTTATTTATTCCGGTAATAGCTAGTAAGGAATCTGGTCGGGTGACAGCAACGCTACCTCGTCTTTGATTTGTTCAAAAAAACCGGGCTCCATCTCATTCTCATCTGCTACCTTTTCCATCAAGTCGAAGTGACGGCACAGAATATGCCTTTTTCCACGGTGATGCCAGATGATCAGCCAGGCCGTTTCCCCGGCTTCCTTACCAAAGATACTTATACGCGGCCAGCCGAACTTCTCAACAATCTTATCGAGAATTTTAAGATTCGCCTCGTCATTGGCTATCATTTTCCGGATATAAAAAGCCTCATTTTCCTTCCGACCCGCGTTGAGGCTATCCCGGTATTGCTGATCTGCTTTGTACATCCTTTCAAAGAGTTGTTTTACCTCTTCAACCGTCATACCATCCATTGAGATGAACGGATCGATATCAGCGTCCAGCAACCGAGATGTCGCATACACTTCGGCTGTCTGCTTCGGCGTGTCCGAAGCGGTGTGCTCCTTTCCGGATGGTTTGCAGCCATTCCCTAACAACACGAAGCTTATCCAAATAGCAGCTCTTTTCATATACAATGATGTGACGTGTTACTGCACGGCTGTTTTCAGATAAGAAACCATCCCGGCAGGTTTGTCGGTCTGCAAACCCTGCACTCCTTTGTGTAGAGCCTCATTCCAGGATGCAGGGCCTTCGTCCGGGTTTTGCACATCCAGCCAAACGGATAGCCCTGAGTCATGGGCTGCCTTCAGCAGTTCGGGGTTGGTTACGTTATCCAGCACCTGTACCTGGATTTGGGACAGAAAACGTTTCAGCTCTTCCTTACTGGTCACTTCCTTAGGTAGACTGGTCATTAACGGTAAATGCGGGGCTGCTTCGTGCCATTGTTTATATTGCTCTTCCTTATTCAGATAAACCACTACCTGGTGCTCCATTCCGGCCGCTTTGATCTGCTTCCATGTTTCAGTCACGTCTGCATCTTTAAAATCCAGGTAAATATTGATTTTCCCCTTGCAAAGTGCGAGAATTTCCTTGAACTCCGGGATACGGTGCGTCTTTTTATTGCGGTTAAAAACCTGTAAATCCTCTAACTCCGCCCACGTCATATCGGCCACTTTTCCTGTCCCGTTGGTCGTTCTGTTTACCGTGGCATCGTGCATAGCAAGAAGATGTCCGTCCTTCGAGGTTCTCAGGTCCACTTCCACATAATCCGCCCCGCAGGTTATTGCGTCGCGCGTCGATGCCAGCGTATTCTCAGGCGCATTCACATGATTTCCGCGATGTGCAATGACGACGGTCTTATTTTTCGAATGCGGCAAAGCGGCGTGCTGCGCCGACGCATCTATGCAAAAAATCAACCCCAAAAACAGGCAAGGAATGGCTTTCAGAAATAGTTTCATGGGAATTTCAAGTTATCAGCAGGGTTACACTCTTTTAAACAAAAAGGACCAATGCGTTCATAAAAAATGAGCCTACAAGCAGAACACGATCCCAACTCATAGACTCATTGACTCCGAACTTTAAACTTTATTGTATTTCGAAGCTCGACAGTTGCACAAACTCCTGAACACGGGCGTCGATCTCCTCTTTTGAGAGGTTCACCAGGCGTTCCGTTCCAAATTTCTCCACGCAGAACGACGCCATGGCCGAACCGTAAATAATGGCACGTTTCATGTTTTCAAAAGAAATGTCATTGGTCGACGCCAGGTAGCCGATAAATCCGCCTGCAAACGTGTCGCCCGCGCCGGTTGGATCAAAAACCTCTTCCAGGGGTAGAGCAGGGGCGAAGAAAATCCGGTCGTCCTGGAACAGTAATGCACCGTGCTCGCCTTTTTTGATAATTAACGTTTTGGGGCCCATCGCCATAATTTTGGCGGCAGCCTTGCGGAGCGAGTACTCGCCCGAAAGCAAACGGGCCTCCTCGTCGTTGATCGTAATCAGATCAACCATTTTCAGAACCGCTTTCAGATCATCCAGAGCAATATTCATCCAAAGGTTCATCGTATCGAGCATGATCAGCTTAGGGCGCTTCGCCAGGCGTTCGATCACTAATTTCTGAGTAGCGGGCACTGTATTGCCCAGCATCAGGAATTCAGTTCCCTGATAAGAGTCCGGGATCATCGGATCGAAATGTTCCATTACATTCAATTCGGTGATCAGCGTATCCCGGGTATTCATATCCTCATGGTACTTACCCGACCAGAAGAACGTTTTACCATCCTGTACAACCTCTAACCCCTCGGTATTCACACCATGGTCTCCCAGCAAATCGATCATTTCTTCGGGAAAATCAGCGCCTACAACAGCGACTAGGTTATTTTCTTTGGTAAAATAGGAAGCAGCTAGTGTGATGTAAGTGGCCGCACCGCCGATAATTTTGTCTGTTTTTCCAAATGGGGTTTCGAGCGCATCGAATGCAACAGATCCTACGGTAAGTAAACTCATAAGTTAGTACTCTATTGATTTTAAGTTAGTTTCAAACTGGATTTTAAATGCAAAAACGCTGCGAAGATAAACAAAACACCTGAATAGCGACTTTGCACATTTGCTTTCTGCTAAACGGCTACCAATCAATCATGGGTTATTTGCTATTTTTGTCTGAATCAAAGTATTCTCCTCATTTTATCACATACTATCATGGAAGCATTTACAGAGGCAAGACGACATATTGACAATGCAAAGGATTTTCTCAGCAACAACGCAAGGAAACAGTATGGGCTTTATCAGGATAAAAAGTACGTTAAGATTGCTGGTCACACAGCCTACACAGGCATCTTGTTGGTGTTGAACGAGCTTTTGGGCGAAAAGAATAAGAAAACACCGAAAAGCGTTGAGTGGTACCAGCATGAACTGAGCCGAATTGATAAAAGTCTGTTGTCCAATTTCACAACCGCTTATGAAATCCTTCACATTGATATGGGTTATCAGGGAATCAGAAGTGCTGATACGGCTTCATTAGGGCTAAAAAAGGCCGAAAAAATCATCGACTGGATTGAAACCCGCCTCGAAAAGAAAACTAAATAATCAAGAAAGTACAGATATAAATGACCGCACAAACTTTCCAGCCTCTCAAAATATTCAATACGCTTACCCGTAAAAAGGATGTTTTTGTTCCCATTGCGCCCCCCTATGTCGGCATGTATGTGTGCGGACCGACCGTTTATAACAATGTGCATTTGGGTAACATCCGCACTTTTCTGTCATTCGATATCCTGTTCCGCTATCTGACGCATATCGGCTACAAAGTGCGTTACGTCAGAAACATTACCGATGTGGGTCACCTGGTAGGCGACGGTGAGGAGGGTGAGGACAAAATCGGTAAAATGGCCAAGTTACAAAAACTGGAGCCGATGGAGATCGTCCAGCGCTATACCAACGATTTTCATGAGGTAACTGCCATTTTTAATCTTTTATCCCCCAGTATCGAACCTACGGCGACCGGCCATTTGATCGAGCAGATCGAAGCGGTTCAAAAACTGATCGACAAGGGACTCGCTTACGAATCCAATGGCTCAGTGTACTTCGACATTAATAAATACCAGGCAGGCGGAAACGAATACGGAAAACTTTCCGGACGCATTATCGAGGATCTTCTGAACGAAACCCGGGAACTGGATGGTCAGGCTGAAAAGCGGAACCCGCTTGATTTCGCATTGTGGAAAAAAGCGAGTCCGGAGCATATCATGCAATGGGAGTCGCCCTGGGGAATGGGCTTCCCGGGTTGGCACCTCGAATGTACCTGCATGAGCGCCAAATACCTGGGCAAGCAGTTTGACATCCACGGCGGCGGCATGGACCTCAAATTCCCGCATCACGAATGCGAGATCGCTCAAGGGAAATCATTAACCGACGAAGAACCGGTCCGTTACTGGATGCATACGAATATGCTCACCGTGAACGGGCAGAAAATGTCCAAGTCGCTGGGTAACTCATTCCTTCCGGCCGAGCTTTTCTCAGGGAACCATGAGCTCCTCGACCAGGCCTTCAGCCCTATGACGGTTCGTTTCTTTATGCTGCAAAGCCAGTACCGCAGCACGCTCGATTTCTCAAACGATGCCCTGAAAGCCGCACAGAAGGGATATAAGAAACTTGCGAACGGACTACGCCTTGCCAAGCTCTTGACCTACGTGCATGAAGACGGCGTCAATCCGGACGAAAATAAAAAGGCTGATATCGAGAAATCAATAGAAGGGTTTTATCACGCAATGAACGACGACCTGAATACGGCTGTTGCATTTGCAAATCTTTTCAACCTGTTGAAATATATCAATATGCTCAACATGGGCCAGCTGAAATCGGCTGCTTTGGGCGAAGCGGTGTTTACTTCCCTGAAAGAGAATTTTATTACTTTCTTCGAAGACGTTTTAGGGCTAAAAGAAGAGCTGGCGGAAGGCCAGGCTATTCTGGACGGAATGCTGAAACTGTATCGCGAATTTAAGCTGTCCCAGAACTACGAAAAAGTAGACGAAATCCGTTCTTACTTCAAAAATCAGGGGCTGGTGATCCGCGATACCAAAACAAGGATCGACTGGGCTTACGAAGAATAGCTATGAAACAACGGCAGTCGGTATTAGCATACATTCTTCTGGGCGTGTTCCTCCTAGGCGGAGTAGCGTATCTTGTAGCATCGTTTTCTGGTAAAAGTAAATCGGTCGAAACGCCCGTTGCAGCTGTGTCGCCACCCGTTTTCATCAAAGAAGGGGAAGTGACATTCCTCAAAAAAGGCGAACCCTATAAGAAAATCGATGTCGAAGTCGCTGAAAACGAGGCGGAACGTGCCAAGGGATTGATGTTCCGTCCCTATCTACCTGATTCCGTCGGTATGCTCTTTATTTTTGAAACGCCGGGAGAGAATGGTTTCTGGATGAAAAACACATCCATACCTTTGGACATTATTTATGTAGGTCCGGATAAAAAAATCATTTCCATTGCAGAAAATACCAAGCCCTATTCGGAGGAGAGCATTCCGCCGTTAGGGACGATGCAGTATGTGGTGGAAGTTAATGCAGGTTTTACAAAAAGTAACAATATTCAGTCAGGAGATGCCATTTCTTTCTAACCGCCTATCTTTGAAACAATTACCCATCATATTTGCCATCATCATTTGTTTTTACAGCTGCAAAAGCAAAGACAGCTCTGAACAAACGGCGGAACAGAATGCACCGCAGTTGGTAAAAAGCACGGATTTCAATGCGGACAGTGCTTTTCAATTTGTTCAGAAACAAGTGAATTTTGGCCCCCGGGTACCCAACTCCGCCCCGCACAAAGCCTGCGGGGACTACCTTGCTGCCACGCTTAAAAAATATGGTTGGCAGGTAACCGAACAGCCTTTCACCGCGACGACCTTCGACGGAAAGAAACTGAATGCGAGAAACATTATCGGAAGCTTCAACCCAGCCGCGGGCAAGCGCATATTGCTGGCCTCGCATTGGGATTCCCGGCCATTTTCGGATCAGGATTCTTTAATAAAAGATAAACCTGTGGTTGCCGCCAACGATGGCGCCAGCGGGGTCGGTATCCTTTTGGAAGTCGCACGTGCGCTGTCAACCCAGCCTGTCAAGCCCGAAATTGGAGTGGACATAATCTTTTTTGACGCAGAGGACTGGGGTTCATCGGAGTCGGAAGACACTGGAATGGAGTACAGCGGCTTTTGTCTGGGGTCGCAGCACTGGGCAGCTAACAAGCACATTCCAAACTATACCGCCTATTTCGGAGTGCTGCTCGACATGGCCGGAGCCAAAGGTGCCACATTTTTCAAAGAAGGATATTCCACTCAAATGGCCGATGACGTGGTGAGACAGGTATGGGCAACTGCGAGCCGACTGGGTTACAGTAACTATTTCATCGATGAACCGGGCGCCGCGATCACCGATGATCACGTACCCGTCAACAAAGTGGCCCACATTCCAATGATCGACATCATACATACACGCCAGAACGTCCCCGGTAGAACGTTTTTCGACCAATGGCATACTGCGCATGATACAATGGAAAACATCGATCCGAAGACGTTGAAGGCGGTCGGTCAGACGCTGATTCAGGTACTGTATCAGGAAGCGCAGGATCAACCATTGTGACGCAGCTGCATTACATACGCTTCACTACAATCCATACGTCGGCATTCCGGCCTTTATCGTCACTGCATGAGATTTTGACTCTGCCTAGAGGTGGGTTGATAAAAATACCCTCATGCGGCGGTACTTTCCGGAATAATTTGTCATTAACATACCAATACACCTCCTGCACGTCGTTAGCCGCCTGGCAAGCAAGCTGAATCTGTTGCGGCTCATCCTTCCTGATATAGTACTCGCTGCCCTCATTCGGACTTACGATCAATGGGGCTCCTTCATGAAACACCCGCTCACACCCAGGATTGTGTGGAGGGATTTTCTGATAGGGAAGCTTTTGCATTTCATAGAAAGCGATTAGTTCGGGAGCCAGGTTCGGGTAAGTCCTTTTTTCGAAGCCTTTTTCCGGAAGACAGTAGGTACAGTAAGAAACCCTGCCCGCCTGGTCTGTAAAGACCCAGCGCATATGCTGGCATTTCCGGTAGGCCGAAATACCTACAATGTACTGGTCGGAAATTTGATGATCGCAGAAATCAGAGGGAATATCACCACTAACCGGACAAACATTACGCGCCGAAACATTCGCCGGCGCCTGATACCATCCTTTTGGTGAATTGTAATCCAACGTGTTGAAAATCGAAAACAGCAATGGTGTTGCCGTATTGGCACCACTCAGCTCCGGAACGCCCTGTCCTGAAAAATTACCCACCCAAACCCCGACCGTATACCTTCTGTTGTAGCCGATGCTCCATGCATCCCGCTTGCCGTAGGAAGTCCCTGTTTTCCAGGCAATCCTCGGCAGGTGATAAGTATTGTCAAAATTAGTCGGCAAATCGGGGCGGGTGATTTGTGTTAAAATGTTGGTTGTCAGAAAAGTTGCCTCCCTGGAAACGATGGGTATCCCTTTTTCGTTCAAGGGTTCGGAGGCATTGTAGCGGAGATTTCGCAATCTTCCCTCGTTGGCGAATGCTGCGAAGAGCCTGGTGAGCTCTTCGAGAGTAACGCCGCAGCCTCCCAGGATCATGGATAATCCCAGATCCTTCGCTTGCTTGTCGACTGTTTTGAAGCCCGCCTTTCTGAGTTTACCGATCAATGCCGGTGTCCCCAGGTCCTGAAGTACCTTCACCGCAGGTATATTAAGGGAATTGGCCAATGCAAACTCGGTAGTCACAGCCCCGTTGAAATGCCGGTCGAAGTTTTCGGGTTCATATCCCGCGAAATTGCCAGGCACATCATTAACAACCGTTTTGGGAGTAATAATACCTTCATCAAACGCAAGCGCATACAACAAAGGTTTGAGGGTGCTGCCAGGCGACCTCACAGCCCGTACACCATCCACCTGGCCACCGTCAAACGGATTGTTGAAATCCGCAGAGCCCACGTAGGTCTCCACTTCCATCGTTTCATTATTGATAACCAATACGGCCGCGTTATGGATATTCATCAACTGGCGCCTGTTGATATAGTTTCCTACCTGCTCCTCGACCTGGTTTTGCCACTGCATGTTCAGCGTCGTGCGGATCACGGGTTCATCCGGATATTGTAGCTTCAAACGCCTGGAAAAATGCGGGGCGAGCCGGGGCATGCGCAACCGCTTGATGTTCAACGGCTCCTCCAATGCATCCCTGATCACCTGCTTCTCAAAAAGGCCCGCCTCCCCGAATCGTAAGAGCCATTGGTTCCTCGCTGTTTTTAATGCCTCGTTACGCGTACCGGGACGAAGGCTCGACGGCCGGTTAGGTACAATGGTCAATGCTGTGATTTCGGCCAGGCTCAGCAGCTGCGGCTGCTTGCCAAAGTACAATAGCGACGCCGCTTTGATTCCTTCAATGTTACCTCCATAAGGCACCAGGTTAACATAGAACTGGAGAATTTCCGCTTTCGAATAATGTAATTCCAATTGCAATGCATGCCACACTTCAACGATCTTGTTGAGATAGGTCCGTGGTTGCGGATCGGTGAGCCGCACCACCTGCATGGTGATCGTGGAAGCGCCCGAAGTACGTCTTCCCGAGAGCATGTTCCGGAACGCAGCCCTTACGACTGCAAAAGGGTTGACACCAGGGTGATAATAAAAGTACTGATCCTCCTTGTAGATCAGCGTTTTGCGAAGCAACGGGGTAATTTCATTCACATTCGAATAAAGCCTCCATTTGTCCTCTTTGTTCAAAAATGCGTGAATGACACGTCCCTTCTGATCGGTAATCTGCGTTGCGTACCGGACGTCCGGCTTGAATGGAAAGATAAGGTCGAGCATCAAAAAAAGGAGCATCAGGCATACGGTAGCCATTAACCCGGTTTTGACCTTTTTGTTTTTCATAGGGGATGGTGTATTGCCCGGCTATCGCATGGATATAAAGATAGGGAACGACATGGCGCTACTTTCCAATGCTCCGGCTAATAAAATTACCAACGCATTTGTCCCGGCCGGTTAATTTTTCCTATTTACTGACTTTATTACAAATAAAATCAATCATAATACCAATATGTCCAAATACATTGCTGCCATTGACCAGGGAACCACCAGTACGCGGTGCATACTTTTTAACCGTCAGGGAAATATCGTTTCAGTAGGACAAAAAGAACACGAACAGATTTACCCGCATCCGGGCTGGGTAGAACATAATCCCACCGAAATCTGGAAAAATACACAAGAAGTTATCGCCCTGGCCCGAATCCATGTCTCTGCGCATGCAACCGATATTGCCGCGATCGGCATAACCAACCAACGGGAAACCACCGTGGTTTGGAATAAGAAAACGGGCAAACCCTACTACAATGCATTGGTGTGGCAGGATACGCGCACCACCGACCTGGTAACCCGGTATGAAAAAGAAGGAGGCTTAAACCAGTTCCGTGATATTACCGGCTTGCCCGTTTCGACCTATTTCAGTGGTTTAAAGCTGAAATGGCTGCTTGATAATATCGAAGGCATTCGGCAAGATGCAGAAAAGGGAGAGGCCATTTTTGGCAATATGGATACATTCCTGATCTGGCACCTGACCGGCGGGACAAACGGAGGCATTCACGTAACGGATGTTACCAATGCAAGCCGGACCCAGCTGATGAACCTGCGCACCTTACAATGGGACCAGCAAATGCTTGCCGCTTATAATATTCCCGAGGTTATGCTGCCTGCCATTAAAAGTAGCAGCGAGGTGTATGGCAACGTAACCAGCGAAGTACTTCCCGGCGTACCAGTTGCGGGAGATCTCGGCGACCAGCACGCAGCGCTAGTGGGGCAAACCTGCTTCGAGCCGGGCATGGCTAAAAACACTTACGGAACCGGGTGCTTCCTGGTAATGAATACGGGAAATGAGCTGAAAACATCAGAGAACGGGCTGCTCACTACCATTTCTTACAAATTTGGTAATGATCCGGTTAAATATGCCCTGGAAGGCAGCGTAGCCGTAACCGGCGCACTCGTTCAATGGGTACGCGACAATTTGGGGCTCATCAAAAACAGCAGCGACATTGAAAAACTCGCCAAGACGGTCGAAGACAATGGCGGGGCGTATTTTGTGCCCGCTTTTTCAGGGCTATATGCTCCCTACTGGCGCAACGATGCACGCGGTGTCATCGCCGGGCTGACGCGTTACGTCAACAAGGGCCACATTGCCAGGGCGGTCCTCGAAGCTACGGCATATCAAACGGTGGACGTAGTTCGTGCGATGGAGCAGGACTCCGGTATCAAACTATCATCGTTGCGTGTGGATGGCGGCATGGTTCACAACCAGCTGCTGATGCAATTTCAATCGGATATCCTGAACACACAGGTTGTTTCGCCCGCAGTAGCCGAAACAACTGCATTAGGCGCCGCATATGCTGCCGGTCTTGCGGTGGGGTACTGGCATAGCACCGATGATCTGAAGAAAAACTGGGCCATCGCTCACACCTGGAACCCCGATATGGCCGAAGAAAAACGTACTGCCTATTATAATGGCTGGAAAAAGGCGGTCACAAAGTCCTATGACTGGATCGATTGATGCCGCTGATCCTACCGTCGGAGCACATCAATAATGTTTATTCCCGGAGAGTCGCCCGCATACCTGTGTATGCGGGAATCCTTTTTATAATCTGTATAAACTAAATGGTTTCTTGCGCTGTCATGCCTTTCGGCGTAACTTCGCTGCGCTTAAACCAATCAGAGTAGCCCCATGCATACCCTCCATCTGAAAAAGCCAATTGCTTTTTTTGATCTCGAGACAACCGGAGTTAACATCGTTCGTGACCGCATCGTCGAGCTCTCCGTGGTCAAGGCTTTGGTAAACGGAGAAATTGAAATCCGCACACGGAGAATCAATCCCGAAATGCCAATCCCTCTGGAAAGCAGCCTTATACACGGAATTTATGATGAAGATGTAAAGGATGCGCCTACGTTCAAAAGTATAGCCAAAAACCTCGCTTCATTTCTGGAAGGGTGCGACCTCGCCGGTTTCAACAGCAACCGCTTTGACATTCCGATGCTCGTCGAAGAGTTCCTCCGGGTAGGCGTCGATTTTGATGTCAAGAACCGCCGGATGGTTGATGTTCAGCGCATTTACCACATGATGGAACCGCGAAACCTATCTGCTGCTTATAAGTTCTATTGCGGCAAAACGCTCGATAACGCGCACAGCGCCGAGGCGGACACGATCGCTACCTTTGAAGTACTTCAGGGTCAGATCGCGATGTATGAAGGAGTAACCGTTTCGGACAGCCATGGCAACCAGACCGAACCAGTCAAAAACGATATGGCAGCACTGCATGAACTCACTGCATCGCGAATCGTCGATTTTGCGGGGAGAATGGTATACAATGATAAGGGAGAAGAGGTCTTTAACTTTGGCAAGCACAATGGCAAACGTGTGATCGACATCCTGAAAAACGAACCATCATTTTTTGACTGGATCATGAAAGGGGAATTCCCGCTTGACACTAAACGGAAATTGACGGAGATTAAATTAAGGGGATTAACCCAACGTTGACATAATCACTCCGACAGATTTGAGTAAGTAGTAATTATGTCTATTTTTGCCTGAAATCTATTTTTGACTATTTTAACCGGATATCCAATAAGGTAAACCTGCTATGATCCCAAACCCTACCATGCCAGAGGTTAACATACCAGCGGTTATTCAAAATATCCCACTTCAAAGTTATCTAATTCTCAGCACCTTACTATTTGTGATTGGTATCATCGGCGTACTTACACGCAGGAATGCCATTATCATTTTTATGTCCGTGGAGCTGATGCTGAATGCAGCTAATCTGCTTCTGATCGCATTCTCATCCTACCGGTCCGATCCTTCCGCACAGGTTTTCGTATTTTTTATCATGGCTGTGGCAGCGGCGGAAGTAGCCGTCGGGCTTGCTATCATCGTAATGATTTACCGGAATACCAGAAATACAGACATTGGTTTCCTCAACAAGCTGAAATGGTAAAACCGGCTTTTCCGGCACTTGCCTGGTAAACAATCCAGAGATTAAAGATTAAAAAATAGACATGTCTGCATCATTACTCATCCTGATTCCGCTGTTGCCACTCGCTGGCTTTCTGATCAACGGAATAGGATTCCCTCATATTCCAAAAGGCGCGGTAGGCATTATCGGAACACTGGCCGTAGTAGCCAGCTTCGTGCTTTCGGTGATGACTTTCAACGCTTTTGTAGCGTCCGGAAGTCAGCCCCTGATCCTCCCTCTTTTTGACTGGATATCTGTGGGTGACCTGAACATTCCGTTCTCTTTTCAGATCGATCAGCTTTCGCTGCTGATGCTGATGATCATTACCGGAGTTGGCTCGCTGATCCATATTTACTCCATTGGCTACATGCATCATGATTCAGGTTTTGGTAAATTCTTTGCTTACCTGAACCTGTTTTTGTTTTTCATGCTCTTGCTCGTGCTGGGTTCGAACTATGTGATCATGTTCATCGGCTGGGAAGGCGTGGGACTTTGCTCTTACCTGCTCATCGGATTCTGGAACAAGAATACGAATTATAACAACGCAGCCCGCAAAGCATTCATTATGAACCGGGTGGGTGATCTGGGCTTTCTGCTGGGTATTTTCACCATTATCGCCACATTCGGTTCGGTCGAATATTCAGAAGTGTTTGCCAAAGCCGCCAGCAGCTTCCAGGTGGGCGATCCTGTGATCATCACCATCACCTTGTTCCTGTTCGTCGGAGCAATGGGTAAGTCGGCGCAAATCCCGCTTTACACCTGGCTGCCCGACGCCATGGCAGGGCCGACACCGGTATCAGCCCTGATCCACGCTGCAACGATGGTTACGGCGGGCATCTATATGGTGATCCGCTCCAACGTGTTGTATTCCCTGGCGCCTTCCACGCTGGAAATCGTAGGCATTATCGGGGGCGCTACCGCATTGTTCGCCGCGTCGATCGGTCTTCTGCAAAATGATATCAAGAAAGTACTGGCCTACTCTACTGTAAGTCAGCTGGGTTATATGTTCATGGGCCTGGGCGCGATGGCTTATTCGGCTTCGATGTTCCATGTGATTACCCACGCATTTTTCAAGGCATTGCTCTTCCTCGGTGCCGGTAGCGTGATCCACGCCATGTCCGACGAGCAGGATATCCGGTCTATGGGCGGACTTCGTAAAAAACTGCCCGTTACCTTCCTGACATTTCTGATCGCCACGATCGCGATATCAGGTATACCGCCATTTGCAGGTTTCTTCTCCAAAGATGAAATCCTCGCCCATGTTTTTGAACATAATAAGCTGCTTTGGGTAGTAGGTGTGCTGGGTTCGGTGATGACCTCGTTCTATATGTTCCGTCTGTTGTTCCTGACTTTCTTCGGTACTTTCCGTGGTACACATGAGCAGGAGCACCATCTGCATGAATCGCCTGCCTCCATGACCATCCCGCTGATCGTCCTGGCAGTACTTTCTGCACTGGGTGGATTCATCGGTGTTCCAGAGGCGCTGCACGGCACACACCACCTGGCTGAATTTATGAGCCCGCTCTATGACCTGGCACGGCAAGCCAATCCGGTTGCGTTTGAACCCACAACACTTTCCCATTCGGAAGAATATACGCTGATGGGCATTTCAGTGGCTGCTGCGCTGATCTCCGCGATTGTTGCCTATGTGATGTATGTACAAAAAGCGGCTGTTCCGGCCCCCGATACGGAGGAGAAATCGGGCTTGCAACGTGCCATCTATAACAAGTACTATGTGGATGAGCTTTACGATGCCGTATTTGTAAAACCGATCAAGACCCTTTCCAATATTCTTTACAGTTTCGGCGAGTTTTTCATCGATCTCGTGATCGATGCTGTGGTGCGGCTGGTAAACCTGTCGGCGAAGCTATTGAGAAAAACACAATCCGGATCAACGGGAGAATATGTCTTCGCAATGGTCATCGGCATTGTGGCCATATTGTTCTGGAAGTTGTTACTCTGAACCGACCATTCATAAATCCGTTCATCATTTGTTGCTGACCGTCGACCTGAAAATATGCTTACTCTTCTTTTAATACTATTACCGATAGCGGCAGGCGTTATCACACTCTTGTCCGGCGAGCGCTTGGCGAAGCAGATAGCCCTGGTTGGCGGACTCGCTTCATTGGGCGTTGCTATCTTCACCTGGCTGCAATTTGACCCCTCTGCGGGTAGTCAGTTTGGATTTAAATATGCCTGGGTAGCATCGGGAGGAATCTCTTTTGCCGCAGGCGTGGACGGTATCAGCATGCTTCTGGTGTTGCTTACAACATTTCTGACGCCCCTGATTGTCCTTGCTGCATTTAAAAACGAGTACAAAAACGAGGCTACGTTCTATTCTCTCATCCTTTTCATGGAATCGGCGCTGATTGGTGTGTTTACGGCCACGGATGCGTTCCTGTTTTACCTGTTCTTTGAAGCGGCACTCATTCCCGTGTATTTCCTCGCGGCAGTATGGGGTGGCGAAAACAGATTAAAAGTCACTTTCAAGTTCTTCATTTATACGATCTTCGGTAGCTTGTTCATGATGGTTGCATTGGTGTATCTCTACTACCAGACACCCGGCACACATAGCTCCGAAATCACCGCATTATATCAGTTGCAACTGAGCCCGATGGCACAGGGATTCGTTTTCTGGGCATTTTTCATTGCATTTTCCATCAAAATGCCTTTGTTTCCCTTCCATACCTGGCAACCCGACACATATACCGAGTCGCCGACTCCCGCCACGATGCTACTATCCGGTATTATGCTGAAAATGGGGGTTTATGGCTTGATCCGCTTCCTGCTTCCGATCGTCCCGATAGGAATGGATCAATGGGGATTGATGGCGATGATCCTTTCAGTTATTGGAATTATCTACGGATCGATTATCGCGATCCAGCAAAGCGATATGAAACGCCTAATCGCCTATTCTTCCTTCGCGCACGTAGGACTGATGGCAGCAGGCGTATTTTCTTCCTCTATCAATGGATTGCAGGGCGCATTGATCCAGATGCTTGCGCACGGTATCAACGTCATCGGCCTGTTCTTCATAGTCGATATCATTTACGCGAGGACCAAGACGCGTTACCTCGACCAATTGGGAGGCATTACCCAGAGCACGCCGCATTTGAGCGTATATTTTATGATACTGTTGCTCGGTAGTGTCGCGCTGCCGCTGACCAACGGTTTTGTCGGTGAATTCCTGCTCCTGTCAGGCGTATTCGGTTACGACAAGTGGCTCGGTGCAATAGCCGGTCTGACGATCATTTTGGGATCAGTATATATGCTGCGCATGTTCCAGAAATCGATGTTCGGGCCTAAATCTAAGTGGGTCGAAGGCTTCCAGGACCTCACGGCAAGCGAACGTGCTGTCTTGTTGCCACTGATCATCATGGTATTCTGGATCGGCGTTTACCCCAGTACATTCCTGAAATTAACAGAGCCTGCTGTAAGCCAATTGTTGCAACTGGTCAATAACTAAGTTAGAATATGTATCCCATTATATTGTTGTCGTTTCTTGGAGTTGTCACGCTTTTCCTGGGCTTCTCGAAATCCAAAAACATCCTGCTTCCCGCCACGCTGCTTTTTCTGATCATCGCATTGGGCAGCAACTTTATTGAATGGGGTAAAGGTCCATTCCTTTATTTCAGTGATATGCTGCGGGTCGACAATGTAACCCTGGCATTCAACGGGATTGTTCTGCTTTCTGCGTTTATGATCGTTGCGATCTCAGGAGGATTTCAGGATAACCCGGACTCCGAACCTGCTGAATATTACGGACTGATGCTGTTTTCGCTCGTAGGTGCCATCATGATGATCGGTTTTGAGCATCTGATCATGCTTTTCATCGGTGTCGAAATACTTTCGGTGGCCATGTACATTCTTACCGGGAGCAACAAACGTAACCTGCGCTCCAACGAAGCTGCATTGAAATACCTTTTGATGGGCGCTTTCGCGACAGGGTTCATGCTTTTTGGCATAACGTTGCTTTACGGTGCAACCGGCTCGTTCAAACTGTCGCAGATTCAGGGTTTCGCATCCAACATTCCGCAGGGAACACAATCATACATCCTTTACGCAGGGTTCCTTCTGTTGCTGATTGGCATGCTTTTCAAAGTATCGGCAGCACCGTTTCATTTTTGGACCCCTGATGTTTATGAAGGAGCACCGACGATCTTTACGACTTTTATGTCGACTGTCGTTAAGACTGCCGGGTTCGCCGCACTGTTCCGTTTGCTGACTAACACATTCTCGATTTATGGCTTCTGGTGGATCGTCATAGCGGTTATCGCCGTACTGACATTACTCGTTGGCAACATCGGTGCCAGCAGCCAGAACAGCTTCAAAAGGATGCTTGCCTATTCGGGTATCTCGCACGCCGGATACTTACTGATCGCATTGACCGCCCTGAGCAAACCAACGCAAAGCGCAATCATCTTCTATTCTTTGGCTTATTCGCTGTCAACAATAGCTGCATTCGGAGTGTTGATGCTCGTTTCGAAAGAGAAAACCATCGAAGGCCAACCCAATGAGCGTTATGAGGCTTTCAATGGCCTGGCCAAGCAAAACCCTCTGCTTGCATTTGTACTGACCGTCTCGATGCTTTCGCTGGCCGGCATACCGTTGACCGCAGGTTTCTGGGGTAAATTTTTCATCTTTACCAGCGCGGCAGAGCGCGGCATTATCTGGATCACTGTGATTGCTGTTTTAATGTCAACTGTCGGCATCTACTACTATTTCAGGGTCATTATTTCGTCTTACCTGAAAGAAGGAGATCTGATTAAAATCAGAGTGGCTCCGTTCTACCAGATTATCCTGCTGCTGGCTACATTCCTGACGATCCTGTTCGGTCTTGCTCCCGGCATTTTCGAAGGGCTGATCTGATAAAATATTACCGTTTAAAGGGTTACGGAAAGAGCTGTACATTTTACGGCTCTTTTTTTGTTACTTAACCACCAAAGTTACGTATCAAGAATATCGAACACATATAAAAGATATTCTGGATGCTGAGCTCTCACACCTACCCTCCCTTCCCATTTATGCCGGAAGATCTTCTTGGTCGCGAACCCATTACCCTCGATCCGGAAAACATCATAAAGGAAATCGGCGGTCACACCATCCTCATCTCCGGCGCCGCAGGCTCGATCGGGAGTGAACTGGCTGTGCAGGTTTGTACATATAATCCAGCTGGTGTTATTCTCATTGATCAGGCTGAAACGGCACTGAACGATCTGGATCTCCATCTCAGGCAAAGATTTCCTCAAACCGATATCCAATCCCATGTTGCAAGCATAACCGATGCGCTCCGCATGTCGGAAATATTCTCGCAGGCGCACATACACGGCGTATTTCACGCCGCGGCCTACAAGCACGTGCCATTCATGGAGAGAAACCCTTATGAAGCGGTCAAGACGAATATCCTGGGCACAGAGATCCTTGCAGATCTTTCCGTTGCCTATCACGTCCGAAAATTCATTTACATCTCTACAGACAAGGCCGTCAGACCGGCCAGTGTTATGGGTGCGACGAAAAGGTTCGGAGAAATCTACCTCCAGTACCTCGCCCGGGAATATCCGCAACAAACCCATTTCATTATTACCCGGTTTGGCAATGTACTCGGTTCCAACGGCTCATTTCTGATCCGGTTTGCCAGGCAAATTCAGAATGGCGGTCCTGTGACCATTACCCACCCGGACGCCAACCGTTACATGATGACGGTCACCGAGGCCTGTCAGCTTGTACTCGAGGCCAGCGCGATCAGTTACGGCAGCGAAATATTGTCGTTCGATATGGGCCAGCCGATCCGGATTACCGATGTCGCCCGGCGAATGATTATTCAGGCTGGTTTGCTGCCGGAAAAAGACATTTTTCTCGAATACACGGGGCTAAGGCCCGGCGAGAAGCTGTCGGAGGACCTTCCGGAAGAAGACAACCTTGCAGCCCGACACGGAAAGATCAAAACGACGCGATTCCCGGAAGCTTCCGGCATGTGCGTAAGACAGTCTATGTCGGCATTACAGAAAGCACTGGATTCCGGCCAGCCGGAGCGGATCGTGGCTGTGTTGAAAATGGTTATCCCCGAGTACATCAGCGCGAATTCGCCCTTCTCCAAACTGGATTCCGTGGAAGAAATCCAACCGGGCTGATCATTTTAAAGGAAGTATTCCGGTTGTGCGCATCCAATGCAAACATCGCCCGAACCATTCTTCGAAAGCGGGTACTTTGAGATAGCCGTGCTCGCCTTTGGAATAAATATGCATATCGGCGGCGATGCTTTTTGCATTCAATGCTTCATAAAACCGGATACTATTGGAAACCGGCACGACGGTGTCGTCACCCGCATGCGTCAGATACGCGGGCGGCGTGGTGGTTGTAACCTGCAACTCGTTAGAGAAGTACTTCACTTTATCCATTTGCGGAGCGGGTCCGAGCAAATTAGTGGCTGACCCCTTATGCCCTATTTTATCCAGAAAACTGATAACAGGATAGACAAGGATCATAAAATCCGGACGAAGGCTCGTTTTTGCCGGATTTTCGATGAAGCTGCTATCATAATGTGTTCCCGCAGTAGCTGCCAGATGCCCTCCGGCTGAAAAGCCCATAATGCCAATTTTACTACCGTCAACACCCCATTCCGTCCCTCTTTCCCTTACTGTTTTGATAGCCTGTTGTGCATCTTGGAGCGGTCCGATTGACTTGTCTTTCATAATCCGGTCGCTGGGTAATCTGTATTTCAATACGAATGCCGCTATACCTGCTTCATTCAATGCCTTTGCAACCTGAAATCCCTCCCGGTCGATTACAAGCACACCGTACCCGCCCCCGGGGCAAACAATAACCGCCGCTCCGTTCCCTTTGCCCTCTGGTGGAAGAAAAATACGCAATGTAGGTTTGGAGACATTCCTTATCACATTGTTCTGGTTGGTTTCCTGATTTTCGGCGTCGATAGCATGGGGTACTTTCCCGGGATAAAGCGGAATTTCTGTTTGCGCCAGTAACGGAATGTTCAAAACTTGGATGATCAGTAATGCAGCGATCAGGCGGGAAATCTTCTTCATTTTCAGATAATCAAAGAATTTACAGACGGATTTAATTTTTTTCTAATTCCTTTTCAATATAAATTCTGGCTAAATTTCGGTTAGACTCCAAGTGGCTTGACGTAACTATAACCGGTTCGCCTGAACCGCAATCCGGTCAGCAGGAAAGCCGACCAATGGGGTAAGACTTAATTTGACAAAATATACCTGTGCGACAGGGGAGGGGCAGCCTTCCATCGGAGGAACAGAATTGCATCATTCTGTGTTAATCGACTTATTCTTTTATTATTAATATAATATTTACAAGAAATTCGAAACCCGTTTGTTACTTTACGTCATTGAACAACCAAAAAAATAACTAGTTTTGTAGAGTATCCTTATCATGCACTAGTTTCTTTGATAAGTTATAAATGGTCTTAAATCCACAAAAAGAATGAAATATCCAGTACGTGCGGAAGGCAGGTTTCAGTTTATCGACGAGGGAAAGGGCGAGACTTTACTGCTTTTGCATGGCCTTTTCGGGGCATTGAGCAATTGGGATGGAATTATAGACCATTTTTCTACCCGTTACAGAGTCGTGATCCCGCTTCTGCCCATATACGAACTTCCTCCGCGGGAAGCCGGACTGGAAGCATTGCTGACATTTCTTGAAGACTTCGTTTCCTTTAAAAACCTTACCAACGTAACCACCATCGGCAATTCGCTCGGAGGTCATATCGGTCTGCTATACACATTGAAAAACCAGGAGAACGTTCAGCGTCTCGTGCTTACGGGAAGCTCCGGCCTGTTCGAAAACTCAATGGGCGGCTCGTTCCCGAAACGGGGTAGCTATGATTATATAAAGGAACGCGTGGCTTATACATTTTACGATCCGGAAGTTGCTACAAAAGACCTGATCGACGAGGTGTTTGAAACCACATCGAGCATTCCAAAGTGTATGAGCATTGTCGGAATCGCCAAATCAGCCCAACGTCATAATCTGGCCAAAGATTTGCATCAAATCAACGTGCCGACGCTCCTGGTGTGGGGATTGAATGATACGATCACTCCGCCTCACGTCGGGTACGAATTCAACCGCCTGATCGCCAATTCCGAATTGTACTTTATTGACAAGTGTTGCCATGCGCCGATGATGGAGCATCCGCATGAGTTTAATGTGATACTGGAAAGCTTTCTGGAAAAGCACGTGTCAGTACAGGTTGCCTAGTTGGCCGGGAATTGGGCCGAAATTTCTTTTGCTACGAAAGTTGATCCATATATTGTTTTTTTATAGCTTCGGAAAATGACGTTCTGACCCATGCTAGCAGCCAATCTCATCAACCCAATGATCCCAGTCCTGAAACCGAATGATTCGGTGGGTACGGCATTGGATTGGATGGATGAATTCGGCACCAAACAGCTGGTCGTTGCCGATTCCGGTTCTTATCAGGGTATCGTTTCGGAAGACATTCTCTTCGATATCACCGACATTTCCGAGCCGCTTTCCAAAGTTATCATTCAGCATAAGGATATATTCGCAACAGAAGATCAGCATCCTTACGAGCTCCTTCGGTTAGTCAATCAATTTGGGCTGCTGATAATTCCGGTACTGCACGAAGACCGTACATTTGCCGGCAGTATCCTCGTCACTAATCTTGTCGAGCAGTTTGTCAACGAGCTGGGTATTCAGGAAAAAGGTGCTGTGATCGTGCTGCGTGTTGCAGAAAGAAGTTACTCTCTGTCCGAAATCAGCCGGTTGATCGAGTCCAACGGCGTAAAAATTCTGAGCAGCTATTATTCCTCAGGGGAAGTTTACAATCCCACCAACGAAGCTCGCCTGACCCTTAAACTCAACCGGACCCACATTACCCCCATTATAGCCACGCTGGAACGTTTCGGATACGAAATCGAAGAAGCGCACGCCAACGATCCCATTGAAAGCCTGGATCAGGAGCGGCTCGATATGCTTTTACGCTATCTGGCCACCTAAATCCGGTCACTCGTAAATGCATCCTGGCTTTTGAATCGGCCCATTTGTCGTGTATCTTTCGGGGGAAACCAGCAGTTTTACTTTTTCATTCATGAAAATAGCTATCCACGGACGCAACTTCAATGAGTCCGCCCGTCCGTTCATTGAAAATATGTTCGGTGAACTGTCCCGCAGGAAAGTCGAAGTTCAGCTTTCGAAAGCTTTCCGCACATTCCTGGACCAAAACAACGTTACACACTATTCCGAGCTGGTTTATGAAAAACCCGAAGAACTCTTTGACGCGCGACTCGTCGTAAGTATGGGCGGTGACGGAACACTGCTGGAAACCATTTCCCACGTTGGTAAAAAACAGACCCCTGCCATAGGAATCAATGTCGGACGCCTGGGCTTCCTGGCTACTGTGCCACCCGAGCGCATTTCAGACATGATAACCGCCCTGGAAAACAGCCAATTCCGGATCGATGAGCGCACACTTGTCGAAGTCGAGTCCAACATTGACCTCTTTGACGGCCTGAATTTCGGCCTCAACGACTTTACAATCACCAAGACGGATACTTCGTCGATGATCACGGTTCATACCTACCTGAACGACGAATTTCTGAATTCGTATTGGGCCGATGGTTTGATCATCTCGACCCCCACGGGCTCGACCGGCTATTCCCTGAGCTGCGGAGGCCCGGTATTGGTGCCACATTCCCAGAATTTCATCGTGACACCCATCAGCCCGCATAATCTGAATGTACGCCCGCTGGTGGTCGAAGACACGGCGATTATCCGGCTGGAAGTCAAAAGCAGGAGCAGCAATTTCCTGGTCTCGCTCGATGCTCGTTCCCGTATCGTGGATGAAAACACGCAATTGCTGGTTAGAAAAGCGGGCTTTATTGCCCGGCTTATCAAGATGAAAGACGACAGCTTTTTGAATACCTTAAGAAGTAAATTATCGTGGGGTCTCGATATGCGAAACTAACGATGATATTCACCGACCCCTATACCCTATGAAGCTTTCCTACTACCGGTTCGATCTCGCACTCAGACATACATTCACCATTGCGCATGACTCACGCGACATTCAGCAGACCTTGATTGTCAGACTAGACGACGATGGGCTTTGCGGGTTTGGCGAGGCTACTGCCAATCCCTACTATGGCATCACGATCGATAACATGATCGAAGCCCTCGAAACCGCTAAATCGCTCATTGAGTCGGAGAACTATCGGTCAGCGGAAGAATTGTGGGCACTGGTCCATCCAAAACTGAAATCCAATTCATTTGCCCAATGTGCGCTTGACGAAGCTGCGCAGGATCTTTTTGCTAAAAAGAAAGGACAGAAACTGTATGAAAGCTGGGGACTACTACCCGACCGCATTCCGATGACCAACTTTACCATTGGTATCGATACTGTGGAAAAAATGGTCGCCAAGATGAAGGAAATGCCCTGGCCGATCTATAAAATTAAACTGGGCACGCAGGAGGACCTCCGTATCGTGCAGGAACTTCGCAAAAATACCGATGCGCTTTTCCGCGTCGATGCCAACTGTGGCTGGACGGCGAAAAAAACCATTGAACTGGCTCCGCAGCTCGCTGCGTTAGGTGTCGAATTCATCGAACAGCCCTTGCCTGCCGATGATATAACCGGCATGAAAAAAGTATTTTCCCAAAGCACGCTTCCCGTGATCGCAGACGAAAGCTGCATTATAGAAAGCGATGTAAAAAACTGTGCAGGACTATTCCATGGTGTGAATGTAAAGCTGACCAAATGCGGCGGACCTACCGCTGCATTGCGCATGATAGCCGAAGCAAAAAGCCTGGGCATGCAAACCATGATAGGCTGTATGACAGAAACCAGTATCGGTATCTCCGCCATCGCCCATCTGTTGCCACTTCTGGATTATGTCGACATGGACGGGTCATTACTGATCACCAATGACCCCGCAACCGGCGTTACATTCGACGATGGAAAAATCATTTACGCGTCCGGCTACGGAACCGGTGCGACCCTGAAACCAGAATTCCTGTAACCCTGCGCCGTGGCAACCTATCATACCCGCCAACTTCCCGGAAGGACTGTCGAGACGAACGACGGACGACATTACCTTTGGTTCAGCGGGACAGATTACCTGGGTATGGGACACAACGAAGCCCTTCGTAGATATTTGCAACTGGCTACGGCGACTTTCGGAAATCATTACGGGAGTTCGAGAAACAACAGCCTCCGACTCGACATTTACCCGGAAGCAGAGGCTAATCTCGCTAGTTTCGTGAATGCTCCGGCTGCGATGATCGTCTCTTCCGGTATGTGGGCAGGGCAGCTGCTGATGAAGGAAATCGAAGCCATTGTTTCCAGGCAATCCATTCAGTCCGATGTCAGGTACCATTATGCGCCGGGTGTCCATCCCGCTCTTTGGGGCAATCAATTTCAGCGAACGGAAATGGATTGGGCCGAATGGGCAGGATGGACGGTTCAAAAAATCAACGGCTCGGCTCCGGGATCCACGCACATTATTTGCACCGACGCCGTGGGTTCGCCTATCGTAAAGGCTTTTGATTTCTCCATTTTCAATGGACTGAAAGATTCTACCCAGGTATGGCTGCTGATTGACGAATCCCATTCGCTCGGTGTTCTTGGCAAGGAAGGAAAGGGCATTTTACCACAACTCGATGAAAAGATTTTGGCACAAACCATTTTTGTGTCGTCCCTGAACAAGGCGATGGGAATTCCTGCCGGGGCTATCTGGGGGGCCGGGGCGGCGATTGAAACATTGCAAAAATCTCCCTGGTACGCGGGCGCGTCCCCGCCAGCACCTGCCTATGCGTATGCGTTAAAAATGCTTTTGGAACAGGACCATTATCGGGCTGCACATGCACTACTGATGAAGAATGTTACTTATTTCAATGAGCTTATAAAACGGGGCACGCATTTCGATTCCCTAGCAAGCTATCCCGTATTTTGTTCGCGCAATGCTGCATTGTTTGATCATCTGCTTCAAAATGGCATCATGGCATCGTGTTTCCCCTACCCTTCTGCCAGCGATGCGCCGGTAACCCGCATTGCGATCAGCACCCTGCACCAACAAGAAGACCTCGACCGGTTGGCCGAGGTCTGTCAAAAGTTTAATGCCTGAACCTACCTAGTCTTCGGTACTGGTATTACCCAATGTCGCCAGGCGCTTTTCCTCACGGATCTTTTCCCGCTCCACTTTTCCGGAAACCATAATACTCACCTCATAGAGCAGGAACAATGGAATTGCGACCAGAATCTGGCTATAAATATCCGGCGATGGCGTAATAACCGCCGCAACGATCAGGATAACGATCATGGAATGCTTACGGTATTCCTTCATGAATGCGGGTGTCAGAATTCCGATTTTCGACAACACAAACACCACGATCGGAAGCTGGAATGCCACACCACAAGCCAATGTAAGCGTCGCGACCAGGGAAATGTAAGAGGATATGCTGAATTCGTTGATAATCGATGGGTCCAGCGTGAAGTTGGCAAGGAAGTTGATCGCCAGCGGCGTTACCACATAGTACCCGAACAGCACGCCGGAGAAGAACAGGAAAGTAACGTAAAAAACAGCTCCGCGTGCAGATCGCCGCTCCGAAGGTTTCAAACCGGGCTTGATAAAACGCCATACTTCCCAGAATGCATACGGAAATGCGAATACAAGACCGGCTATTACTGATGAGGTCATACTCATAGTAAACTGATCACCCATTCCGATCGCCTGCAATTTGAAGTTCAGCGCTTTGATACACAAATCCTCGTAACCCACGATCACCGACAACTTGCAAAGCATTTTGTAAGTCCAGAAATCGGACCGGGAAGGGGCGATGATTACATAGTGATAAAGCTCTTTAATGTAAACGAAAGCGAGTATTGCAAATACCAGAATCGAAGCACCAGCACGAATGACATGCCATCTCAGCTCTTCGAGATGCGAGATGAACGACATCTCCTTGCCTTCGCCTTCCTCTTCTTCGTTTTCAAAATCCTGATCCAGGGACATACTTTAAATTATTACTAGAACTCAATCTACGTGAAAAACTTAACACAGGATCAACTCCCGTTTACTAAAAGCTGAAATTACTTAAAAAACCCGTCGAAGTAATCCGGCGGGTTTTTTATTCATGCGTTTCGGATTATACTAATCCATCACAAAAGGATAATCGTTTTCGGCATACACATCCGTATAGGCTTCTTTCGGATCCGGCCATTCCGAATCTTCCGCGAACTGGACACATTCGGCAACGACCTCTTTCACTTTTTTATCAATATTTTCAAGTTCCTCTTCGGTAGCAAGTTTGTTTTCCAGGATCACCGAACGGATTTGCTCGATTGGATCACGGTGTTTGTATTCTTCCACCTCCTCTTTCGAACGGTATTTCTGAGGATCAGACATCGAATGCCCGCGGTAACGGTAAGTCCGGAATTCAAGGAAAGTAGGTCCTTCGCCTTTTCGCGCGCGGTCCGCCGCGCGTGACACCGCTTCGTGTATCGCCTCAACGCTCATGCCATCCACAGGCTCCGAGGGGATATCATAAGCTTCGCCAAGGGTGTAAAGCTCAGTCACGTTAGATGTACGTGCCACGGAAGTACCCATGGCATATCCGTTGTTTTCCACTACAAAAATCACAGGCAACTTCCAGCTCATCGCCATATTCAGCGTTTCGTGGAATGAACCCTGGCGGATCGCGCCATCACCGAAGTAACAGATACACAGGTTATCGGTTTTGTTATATTTCTCCGCAAATGCCAGACCAGCGCCCAGGGGAATCTGACCTCCGACGATACCATGGCCTCCGACGAAGCCATTTTCCTTGTCAAAGATGTGCATTGAACCACCCTTACCTTTGGTGGTACCGGTTTTCTTGCCGTAAAGTTCTGCCATGATTGCCTTCGGATCAGTACCCAATGCAATGGGGATACCGTGGTCACGATAAGCCGTAATGTATTTGTCGCCTTTTTTCAAAGCGCTTACCGCACCGGAAGAACAAGCTTCCTGGCCGATATACAAGTGACAAAAACCACGAATCTTCTGCTGACCATAAAGCTGGCCCGCTTTTTCTTCAAAACGACGTTGTAGAAGCATATTCTCAAACCAGAACATATAGCGTTCGGTCGAATGCTGTAATTTTTTGGGGGCTGAAGCTTTCTTTTTCTCAGTAACGGTGGCCATGTATTTGGTTCTCGTTTATAAAGACAGAACTTTGTCTTAAAGTTAGTGGTTTGAACAGAGTCTGTTTTTGCCGTACTCACGCAAATGATTTGCGAAAATAAGCATAAACTAAATAACAAAGAAGTTCATGTGGCTAGAAAAGCTCCACCTTACATACTTTAAAAGTTATGAGGAGAAGGCCTTCACTTTTGGAAAACATGTGAACTGTATAGTCGGAGAGAACGGCAGCGGAAAGACAAACCTCCTCGACGCAATCTATTTTCTAACGCTTACCAAAAGCGCATTTCACAATCAGGACGCGCTGGGAGTGCGCCATGCTAACGATTTCTTCCTGCTTGACGGTGTATTCAATGAGTCGGGCAAGCACATCCAGATCACATGCAGCCTGCAACGGGGCCAGCGAAAGGTTTTCATGGCCGACAAGAAGCATTATGACCGCCTAAGCGACCACATCGGGCTTTTTCCCGTGGTATTGATCGCCCCGGACGACACCGACCTGATCCGCGACGGCAGCGAGGAGCGAAGACGCTTTTTCGATGGTGTCCTGGGACAAGCCGTACCTGGCTATCTGGGTGATTTTCTTCAATACAACAAGATATTAACCCAGCGAAACGGACTGCTCAAACTGTTTGCGGAAAGGAATTACCTCGACGAAGACCTGCTGGAAACCTATAACGAACCGCTGATCATCCTTTCGCAGCGGATTTATGAACACCGCAGCGTTTTCATGCAGAAATACATCCCGATTTTTCATAAATACTATGAATTCCTGAGCAGCGGGCATGAAAAAGTGGACGTGATTTACGAAAGCGAAGTAGCGAGTCCTGATTTTCCAACCGAATTCAGGCGCAATCGCAGCCGCGACCTGCACGCGCAGCGCACAGGGAAGGGCGTGCACAAGGATGAATATGTTTTCGAAATCGACGGGGTAACCCTGAAGAAATTTGGGTCGCAGGGGCAGCAAAAGTCTTTTTTAATTGCATTGAAACTTGCGCAGTTCGAACTACTGAAAGAGGAGAAGAATAAAACGCCGATCCTTTTGCTCGACGACATCTTCGACAAACTCGACGATCGCCGCATCCACAAGCTCATCGAACTCATCGACACCGGTTTCCTCGGCCAGGTATTCATCACCGATGCCCGGCCCGAGCGCTCACAGCGCATTTTGGAGCATGTAAAGGCGGATGTGAGGTTTTTTGAGATTGAGAAGGTTCTGAATTGAAGAGGTAAACTTTTCTGCACTTGCTTCCAGACAAAAAAAGCCAGGTCTCACAACCTGGCTTTGAACTTGATAATGCTTCTTAAACATATTTTGGATCGAGCTCCTTAGCCTGGGCTACGAACTCCTTCACTTTCTGTTCGTCGTCCTTTTTGCAGATCAGAAGTACCCCGTCAAATTCAGCTACGATAAAACCGTCGAGCCCATTGATCACAACCAGCTTATCCTGCGGGGTTTTGATGATCGAGTTGGTCGTATTGTGCAGAATAAGGTTGCCATCCGTAACATTCATATTGGCATCCTTTTCCGAAACTTCATACATCGATTTCCAGGTACCCAGGTCCGACCATCCGAAGCTGGCCAGAACGACGTGTACATTGTCGGCCTTTTCCATGATCCCATTGTCAATGGAAATGCTGCCGCAGTGCTGATACGCCCGCTGCACAAAATTGTCTTCCGTATCCAGATAATAATGATCGTTTCCACCCTGGAAAATCTCGGCTATGTTTGGCTGGAATTGCGCTAGTGCCTTTTTAAATGCATTAATATTCCAGACAAATATGCCGGCATTCCAGACAAAATCCCCGCTGTCCAGAAACTGCAGTGCGAGTTCCAGGTGTGGCTTTTCGGTAAACGATTTAACTTTTTTCACCGTCAATTTATCCGGAATGTACTGTATATAGCCATAACCGGTATCCGGGCGTGTTGGCTGGATACCCAACGTTACGAGGATATCCTCATTGCGGGTTGCACCAAGTGCTACCTTGATTGTATCCTTGAATATTTCCTCCTTCAGAATAATATGGTCGGCAGGGGCCACGACCACGTTCGCATTCGGATTGCGGGCCGCAATTTTGTAGCAAGCGTAAGCAATGCAAGGCGCGGTGTTCCGCCGGTGAGGTTCGAGCAGGATCTGATCGTCGGTTAATTCCGGAATCTGCTCTTTAATGAGCTCCTTGTACTCTTGACTGGTAACTATATAAATGTTCTCAATAGGGCAAACGCCATCGAACCGGTCGACAGTCTGCTGCAACAGTGTCCTGCCCGTGCCAAGCACATCGTGGAACTGCTTTGGGAAATCCGTTCTGCTGAAAGGCCAGAACCGGGTGCCCACACCGCCTGCCATGATAATTACATAAGTATCCTGCATTTGTGTTGTGTAAGGTATATTTTGTTATAACGTTAAATAAAATCACCCAAAACTAATGATAAAGAGTCAGTATGCTCCATCCGTTCCGACGAAAAGTGCGGGAAAGTTAGTTCACGGCGATCTGAGCGCCTCCCGGGTAAAAATTAAATGCCGGTTTAGCATCGATTCATTTTTTGCTTTTAATTCCTCCTCCCTTTAGAATTGTAACCGTATAAAGAAAAAATAGGACACAATTACAACGAGCCTGATTTCTTGTTAACTTGTTACTAACATCAACCCATTAAAAACCATGAACTCAATCTCTACATCCTTCAAAATTTCGCGGTACTGCCTCTTCTTATTGTTGCTTTGCCAACATTCTTTTGCACAGATTAGTTTAACCGGAAAGGTAACGGAGTCCGTCACCGGAGAACCGCTTGCCGGTGTCAGCATCCGCATACAGGGCAAAGTGGCAGGTACCATTACCGATACAAAAGGTGAATTTAGGCTCGCCACTTCATCGAATCCCCCATTTTCGATCATTTTCTCTTCGGTGGGATTTCAGTCGCAGGAAATAGCTGTCACAGCAAGTATGTCCAATCTCGATATCAAGTTAGCCGAGCAACCCATTCTTGGTAAGGAAATCGTCGTTTCTGCGTCGAAAGTCGAGGAAAGTGTTATGAAGTCACCTGTTGCAGTTGAAAAACTGAATATCCGGGGCATTCGTGACACACCGTCCACCAATTTTTACGACGCACTTGCCAACCTTAAGGGTATCGACATGACTACCCAGGGTGTCCTGTTCAAATCGGTGAACATGCGTGGCTTCGGGGCCACGGGTAATCCACGGACTGTCCAGATGATCGACGGTATGGATAACCAGGCACCCGGCCTTAACTTTCCGCTCGACAATATTATCGGAATGTCGGAGCTGGACGTGGAAAGCGTAGAGGTGTTGCCGGGAGCGGCTTCCGCGCTGTACGGACCCAATGCCGTAAACGGCCTGATCCTGATGAACAGCAAAAGTCCTTTTCTATACCAGGGTTTGAGCGCCAATGTCAAGGGCGGGGTCATGCACGAATCCAACCGTTCCAAAGCGACCACACCCTTTGTCGACGCCACGATCCGTTATGCAAAAGCATTTAACAACAAGGTCGCATTTAAAGTCAACCTGTCATACATCAAGGCCAAAGACTGGGAGGCAACCAACTATACCAATCTCAATGTGGGGGGTAATGGAGATCCCGCCAGAGGCAAAGGTACCGACCTCGATTATGACGGTGTGAATGTTTATGGCGACGAAATCCAAACCAATATCAATGCAGTGGCCAAAGCGCTGGCAGCGGTGGGTCAGATTCCTCAGGAGGCGGTTAATCTCGTGCCCAATACATTTGTAAGCCGAACCGGTTATCGCGAAAAAGACCTCGTCGACTATAATACCCAAAGCTTCAAGGCCAATGCGGCATTACATTACCGGCTGAATGAGAAAGTGGAAGCCATTGCTCAGGTTAATTATGGGTACGGCACTACCGTTTATACCGGGACCGGCCGTTACTCGCTTCGAGATTTTAATCTGACACAGGCAAAACTGGAACTTCGGGGAGACAATTTTACAATAAGAGCATACACCACGCAGGAACGCTCAGGAAAATCATACCTCACCGGTCTCGCGGCAGTTTCCATGCTCGGAGAGATCAAACCGAATAATGCCTGGTTTGGCCAGTATGTAGGTGCATTTGTAGGCGCGCGAGGTGCCGGTACGGCAGAAGCGGACGCGCACCTGCTCGCGCGGCAGGCAGCGGATCAGGGGATGCCTCAACCGGGAAGCGGTGCGTTCAATCAACTGCTCGACAAGTACCGGAATATGCCGATCGTCAATGGCGGAGGAGGATTTGCAGATCGGACCAATATGTATCATGCCGAGGGTTTTTACAATTTCAAAAACCAGATCCGCTTTCTCGAACTGATTGCCGGCGCCAACTACCGCCTTTATACATTGCGCTCAGCCGGGACACTTTTTGCAGACACTAAAGAGGGGCGGGACGGCAGCATTCCGATCAACGAGTTCGGGGCATTTGTCCAGGCGGGCAAAAACCTCCTGTCGGACCACCTGAAACTGACGGGCTCTATCCGCTACGATAAAAATGAGAATTTCGAGGGCCAGTTCACTCCACGGGTGTCCGCTGTTACAACCTTCGGTGAGCATAATATCCGTCTTTCATATCAGACCGGTTTCCGCATTCCTACCACCCAGAATCAATACATCGACCTTAAAACTCCGTCGGGAACTCTGGTAGGCGGGTTACCCGAGTTTGATACCCGGTACAATCTGTCGAACGGTATTCTCCGGCAAAACCTTTCGGAAGCGGCTGTCATGAATGTCGTCAACAGCGATCCCTCGGTGATTGAGAGTGCGAAAAGATACGCCACTGCAGCCGTAACTCAGCAAGCCACAGCCAGCATTACCCAAGCCGTAACCACACAGGTAACAGCGCAAGTCAACCAGGGTGTAGCAGCGGGCACAATTCCCAATAATCCGTCGGTCATACAGGCCGCGATTACAGCGGGGGTCAACCAGGCACTTCCAGGTGTGCTGGCTGCACAACTTCCGGGCATTCTGGCAGCCCAGGTCCCGGGGTTGCTTCCTGACCTGGCCAAGGCATATGCGCTGGAAAAATTGCCCAAATATCAGCCCGTCAAAATGAAGCCCGAACGCATTGCATCCTATGAAATCGGATACAAAGGGATTATTGCAAAAAAGCTGTTTGTTGACGCCTACTATTATATCAGCAAATACAAAAATCTGCTCGGCGGAACGGTCATTGTCGTACCAACGGCCCCGGCCGCGCTCGGCCTTCCGATCGAATCGGGAATCGGTGTAGGGAATTACTCCGGCTATGCACGCACTGTAAATACCAGTGAGACGATCACCACCAGGGGCTTTGCAATCGGATTGAATTATGCGCTGCCAAAGGGTTTCAACGTGGGGGGCAATCTGGCCAACAACGAACTACACGACTTCAAACCTTCACCGGAAGTGCAGTACTCACAGTTCAACACACCGAAATACCGGTATAACGTCAACTTCGGGAGACGCATTACCAGCAGCAATACATGGGGTTTCAATGTCGTGTTCCGCCACCAGCAGGCATTTTTGTGGGAGTCCAGCTTTGTGGTGCCTACAACCACCGACGTACCGGTCTTTTCCAACACACAGGTACCGGCGATCAACAATCTGGATGCTCAGGTCAGTCTGAAAATACCTGTGATCAAATCGATTGTCAAACTGGGTGGGACGAATCTGTTTGGGAAATCCTACATACAATCCTATGCAAGCCCGAATGTAGGCAGTACCTACTATGTATCGATACTGTTTGACCAGCTGCTGAACTAACGCACTTATTTTTCACCATAGGCCAGGTCACCGGCGTCGCCGAGGCCTGGTACTATATAATACTGCTCGTTCAGTTTCTGATCAACCGCCCCGAGCCAGAGACGGCATTGCGGGATCCTTTTCCGGAGATATTCTACTCCTTCGGGACTGGCGATCACCGAGGCAATGTGCGTTTGCGAAGGGATTCCGAAACGTAATAACGCATGATAAACTTTTTCCATCGACCGGCCGGTAGCGAGCATCGGGTCGATCATGACCAGGATCTTACCGGTCAGGTCGGGGCTGGTGATATAATCCATTTCAACCGTAAACTCCTCCTCCGCGTTGATATGATGGCCCCTGTACGCCCCCACAAATGCATTGTCGGCCTTATCGAAAACATTTAGAAAGCCCTGGTGGAACGGCAGTCCCGCACGCATGATCGTGGCTAAAACCATCGGCTGCAACAACGATCTGGCGGAGGCCATACCCAGCGGAGTTTCTACTTTCTCCGTTTTGTAAGTCAGTGTTTTGGATAATTCGTAGGCGAGTAATTCCCCAAGTCTCTCCATATTGCGCCGGAATCTCATCCTGTCTTTCTGACAATTTACGTCGCGTAATTCCGCGAGATAGTGATCTGCAATGGAAGGTTTCTGGGACAGTAAAAACATGGGGATAACAGTTTTTTAGACTACTCCATGCAAGATAATACAAATTCATTGACGTAATTTGGAACACCAATTCTAAAAATTATTGCTAAGAGCTATACTTGCGTGATCAGAAGATATTTTTTTGCCTATGTATCAAGGAATTATCCGGCCTTTTAAAATACTGCTTTTTACACTGGTATCCCTGTCATACGTACAAGCGCAAAGCTCTTTTGTTCCATTCAATGACGACTACTACCATCTGATCGATCGTCTCGAAATCAAGCGCGGCAAGTTCACCGAGGGATTTCATTCGAATGTCAAGCCGTTTGAAAGAAAGGCAGTGGTTGCATTGACCGACTCCATTCTCAAAGAAGGGACCGTGGAGCTTACCGACCGGGATTGGGAAACTATTGATTATCTGAGAGAAGACAGCTGGGAATGGACCAAAGGCATGGTCGCTACAGACTCCGCCAAATACAGCAAGCTGGCGCGGCTAGGTTGGTTCAAATCACCGCCTCCGGGAAAAAAAAGGAAGTTTTTCGATCACCCGGCTGATCTGTACAGCATTCACAACAAGGACTTCGACCTTCATTTTAATTTTACGACCACCAATTTTATCGGTAAGGACAACAGCTATGATACGACCCAATCGCTTTGGTTCACGACCAGAGGCGTGGAAATCCGGGGGATGATCAACGATAAGCTGGGTTTCTACACATTCGTTTCGGACAGCCAGGGGCGTTTTCCGCGCTATGTCGATAATTTCAAGCCGGAATTTAGTTTCCCGGGAGAAGGATTGGCCAAAGTCACCCGCAACCACGGCATCGACTTCCTGTCGGCCAGGGGATATATTACCTTCCGTCCACTCAAAGCGGTTAATGTCAAATTCGGTCACGACCACAACGTTTTCGGCAGCGGCTACCGTTCGCTGATCCTCTCGGACAACAGCAGCCCCTATCTCTTCCTGAGAGTTGATACGCAGCTTGGCAAATTTCATTACACCAACCTGTGGACCAGCATGATCGATGGAGGTAAAGATTCATTCTCCGAGTTTCTGAGAAGAAAGAAATTTGCCGCCATTCACCACCTCAGCGTGAACCTGACCGACAAGATCAATTTCGGCGTATTCGAAGCGGAAGTCTTCAACCGCGACTCCGTGGGCGGCGGATATGACCTGAACTATCTCAACCCGATCATTTTCTATCGCTACATCGAGTCCTATATCGGAAGCCAGGACAATGCATTGCTCGGATTCGACTTCCGCTGGCTGGTGGGTAAGAAGGCTTCGATTTACAGCCAGTTTGTACTCGATGAATTTCTGACCAAATTCCTCTTCAACGGCAGCAAGTCCTGGACGAACAAATACAGCTTCCAGCTCGGCGCTAAATATGTGGACGCATTCGGAGTTCCTAACCTCGATTTGCAGGCCGAATACAATGTTGTGCGACCGTACACCTACTCGCATAAGGACGGCGGGCGCAATTATATGCATTACGGGCAATCGCTCGCCCACCCGCTGGGCGCGAATTTCCGGGAGTATCTCGGGATCTTGCGATATAAAGTCACGCCGAGGTTGTCGATATACGGCACAGTCATGAAGGCAAGCCAGGGTAAAGACCCCACTACCGGCTTACCCATGAATTTCGGCGGCGATATTTCGAAAAACTATGAAACCCGGGGCGACAACCGCGTAGGCGAAAGTGAAGATGGCCAGAAAATCGGTCAGGGTATCAAGGCTTCGACATTATTTACTGATCTTCGTTTGTCTTATTCATTGGCCCACAACCTTTTTCTGGATGGCCGCTATCAAATCAGGAAGGTGAAATCGCAGGATGTAAACGTGGCAACCAACTCCAACGTTTTTACATTTGCAATACGCTACAATATGGCGTACCGGCAACAGACCTACTGATTCAAATTCAACTACATCATGGAAACTGATCCACATGAACTCCGGAATCTTCTCAGACTCGCCCTGCTGGAAGATATCGGTGACGGAGACCACTCATCCCTCGCAAGTGTTCCTGAAAATGCAACCAAGCGCGCCAGACTGCTCGTGAAGCAGGACGGCATTCTCGCCGGCGTAGAAGTAGCGCAAATCATCTTCGACGAAACCGCTGGATATTACAATCACCCCAAAGCGAAAATTGATGTGTTACTTTTTGACGGTTCTGTCGTCAAAACAGGAGACATTGTTTTGACGGTAGAAGGAAATGCCCGGTTGATCCTGAAAGCAGAGCGCCTGGTGCTCAATATCATGCAGCGCATGAGCGGCATTGCCACTTATGCGAGGCAGATGTCGGACCTGATCAAAGACCTGCCGGTAAAACTGCTCGACACCCGCAAAACAACCCCGAACTTCCGCCTCTTTGAAAAAATAGCGGTAAAAATCGGCGGCGCGGTAAACCACCGGATGGGCTTGTATGACATGATCATGCTCAAAGACAACCACGTGGATTATGCGGGAGGCATTGAAGCAGCCATTACTGGTGCCCGGAAATACCTGGAAGAAAACGGCAGAAAGCTCAAAATCGAAATCGAAACCCGCAATCTCTCAGAGGTGGACGAGGTATTGAGAGTAGGTCAGGTGGACATCATCATGCTTGACAACTTCCAGCTGGAAGACCTGCGTGAAGCGGTGAAAAGGATCGGCGGACGCTATGAAACCGAGGCATCCGGGAATATTACCGAAAAAACATTGCGTGCCGTGGCGGAGACCGGCGTGGATGGCATATCCAGCGGTGCGCTCACGCATCAGGCACGAAGTCTGGATTTAAGCCTGAAAGCCTTCTAACCTCTTCATTTTATCAAAAGCGTATGCTGAGATCGATGAAACAGACATACGCTTTTGACCTTCGGGGCTCCGTGGCCGTTCGCTGCCAATTGTGCCTTGCATTACTATTTGCAATAATCTTTCCGCATTGCGAAGCGCAGGAACCCCCGCGGCCGGAAATCGATATCAATGCATTCATCGCCGAGCTTTTTCCAATCCCTCCCGAAGATACCGACGCATCCGAGCTCTATGAAGCGTTGATCCAGCTTTACGCCAGCCCACTGGACCTGAATAAAGGTACCGCCGACGAGCTCTCCGCAACATTTATTTTATCCGAAAAACAACTCCGGTCATTACTGGATTATCGCGAAAAATTCGGCCCATTATTGTCCTTGTATGAATTGCAGGCCGTTCCCGACTTCGACCTCGAGACCATCCGGCGATTGCTTCCTTTTATCACTATCAGCAAACCTGTGCTTTCAATAAACGAGTCGCTCAAAAATCCGGGACAGCATTTTCTGATGTTCAGATCGGGGAAGTTACTCGAAAGACAAAAGGGCTTTTCTCCACTGGATTCCGGCTCATCCTCAACAACCCGCTATCAGGGTTCCGCTTTCAACGGCTACTTGCGCTATCGCAATGCACGTACCGGCTCGCATAGCATTGGCCTGACATTGGAGAAAGATGCGGGAGAAAAGTTCTGGACCTGGCAGCCTAAGCAACAGGTTTTCGGCATTGACTTTCTTTCCTTCCACACACAGATCATGAACCGCGGCAGATTTAAAAACCTGGTGGTTGGCGACTTCCAAATGCAGGCGGGGCAAGGGATGATCACCGGTGCCGGGTTTTCACTGGGTAAAAGCTCGGAAGTCATCCAAACCACCTATCGAAGCACAACAGGCATAAAACCTTATACCTCTTCAACGGAAGCCAATTTCTTTCGCGGCCTGGCAGCAACGGTCCGGGTTGCGGAGCGCACCGACATTACTACGTTTTTTTCAAGAGTAAAAAGGGATGCTACACAGGAAAAGCCGACGGATGAAGCCGCAGAGAGCATCACTACTTCACTACCCCTATCCGGCTATCATCGCACGCCTGCGGAAATCGATAAGCATCATGTACTCACCGAATGGAACGTTGGTCTGCATTTACTGCAAAAGCTCCGGTCAGGGCAGGTTGGCCTGTCATTACTGCAAACGCATTACAGCTCTGTGCTCAGGAAACGGGATCTTCCTTACAACCAATACGAGTTTTCGGGGAAACAAAACTTCATTGCCGGCCTGCATGGCGATTACCGCTGGCAAAACTTTCACTTTTTCGGAGAAAGTGCCTTTTCTCGCAGCGGCGGATTGGGCGCATTGGGTGGTGCGGTTATTAGTTTAGGTAAAAAATGGGATTGTTCGATATTACTCAGACATTATGCCCGTAACTTCCATACTTTATATGGCAATCCAATGAGCGAGGCCACGCGTCCCATCAATGAAACCGGGGCATATGCCGGAATCCGATTTGCCCCGCGCCGCTGGCAACTCAGCGCATTCTACGACCACTTCCACTTTCCCTGGCTGAAATATCAGGTCGATGCACCCTCCAAAGGCTTCGATTATCTCCTTCGGGCACTTTGGAAGCCGAATAAACGGTTCAATGCCTCATTGCTTTTTCACGAAAAACACAAACAAAGCAACGAGCCCGACAGCAAAACAGAACCAGCACCTGTTATTAATTCTACCCGTCGCACAGCAATGCTCAATCTCGAATATGAGGTGCCGATGAAATACACACTACGAACAAGATTCCAATATGGCGGCTTAAAATACGAAGGACTTCGTGGATCGAACGGGTTCACTGTTTTACAGGACATTACCGCACATTTCCGGCAACTGGAGGTCAGCATTCGCCTAGCTTTTTTCAAAACAGACGATTACGACAGCCGACAATATGTTTATGAAAAAGATATGCTGTACGCTTTCTCAATCCCGGCCTATTATGATGCCGGCACGAGACACTACCTGATGCTGCGCTACACCTTCGCTAAGAACCTGAAAATGTGGGTCCGATGGTCTCAAACACGCTACCTCAACCTTGCGCAGATCAGCTCGGGATTGAATGAAATTAGCGGAAACAAACGAAGTGAAATCAAATTGCAGGTCATGTATCTGCTCTGAGTGCCTATTTTTGCACCGCGAAAGGAAATTTAGAAGTACATATTAAACCAATACCGATGTCTGTCAACAAACTGGAAGCATTAAAGAAATATTTCGGATACGACTCCTTTCGTCCGCTGCAGTCCGAAATCATCGATACTGTCATGGTCGACCGCGATTGCCTGGTCCTGATGCCAACCGGTGGCGGTAAGTCTGTCTGTTTTCAAATCCCCGCAGTGCTGCGTGCAGGACTGACTATCGTCATTTCCCCGCTGATCGCACTGATGAAAGACCAGGTAGAAGCATTGCGCGGCAACGGGATCAATGCTGCATTCCTGAATTCGACGCTCTCCGGCCCAGAGCAGGACCAGGTCATGTGGCAGGCTAAACTGGGGGAGCTGAAACTCCTCTACATCGCTCCCGAGAGGCTTTTTTCAGGAAATACGTTTGAGTTTCTGAGGGAATGGAATGTCGGCCTGTTTGCCATCGACGAATCGCATTGTATCTCGTCCTGGGGGCACGATTTCCGGCCGGAATACCGGCAGCTTACGTCATTGAAGCAGCGCTTTCCCAATGTGCCCATTATAGCACTGACCGCAACCGCCGACAGGGTAACACGCCGCGATATTCTTAAGCAGCTGAACATCGAGCACGCCGAAACTTTCATTTCAAGCTTCGATAGACCCAACCTCAGTCTCAATGTACTTCCAGGAAGGAAGCGCATTCAACAGATACAGAGTTTTCTCAAACGTCACGACGGGCAGCCCGGCATCATCTACTGCCTGAGCCGCAAGGGTACTGAAACAGTTGCTGCCAGCCTGCAAAAGGAAGGATTCAGGGTAGCCTACTACCATGCAGGTATGGCTGCCGACAAGCGCTCCCAGGTCCAGGAGAACTTTCTGCGGGACGATATCCAGATCATCGTGGCTACCATTGCGTTCGGAATGGGTATCGACAAATCGAACGTGCGCTGGGTAATTCACTATAATCTGCCTTCCAACGTGGAGAGCTTCTACCAGGAAATTGGTCGGGCCGGCCGCGACGGCTCTCCGTCAGATACCGTGTTGTTTTACAGCTATCTGGACATTATCACCCGGCAGGACATGATCAACAATTCGGACCAGTCGGCGGAGCAAAAGGAACTCCTTCACGCCAAACTGAACCGCATGAAGCAGTATGCGGAGGCGGATATGTGCCGGCGAAGGATCCTTTTGAGCTACTTCAATGAGCCCGTCGAACACGACTGCGGTAATTGTGACGTATGCCGGAACCCACGGACCCGGTTCGACGCGACGGTCATCGCGCAAAAGGCATTGTCGGGCATCGCACGTACCGAACAGAAAGTGGCCATGGGTATGTTGATCGACATCCTCCGGGGTAGCCGTAACCGCAACATTCTGCAACACGGGTATGATCGCTTGCCCACATTCGGCGTCGGGCACGAGCTTCGGGGCGATGAATGGGCTGAATATCTGAGTCAGATGCTGAATTCCGGCATCATGGACATTGCATATGACGAGGCACACAGTTTCAAGCTGAACCCGGTAAGCCGTCAGATCCTGAAAGGCGAACGCCATGTGGAGCTGGTGAAATTCATCCCGCTCAGTGAGCGCAAAGCCAAGGAAGAAGAACTGGTTCCGAAGGAAAAAGCAAAGCAGGAGATCGTCCGGGATGCGCTTTTCGAGCGTCTGCGTACACTGCGAAAGCAACTGGCCGACGCATTGGGCGTACCGCCTTATGTTGTTTTCAGCGACGCGACGCTCTCCGAAATGGCGCAGAGAAAACCAGTATCCGAGGCGCAGATGAAGGCCGTCTCGGGAGTAGGCGCCGAAAAATTCAGACGATATGGGGAAGCATTCATTAACGAAATCCTGAATTTCGCCCGGGAAAACAATCAGCCGGGTACACGGATCATGAAAGGCATGACTTTCGTCGAAACGTTAGACCTTTACAATGCCGGGTATTCCGTCAAAGTGATTGCGGAGAAACGCGATCTTAACCCGGTAACCATCATCTCTCATTTAGTGAAGCTCCGTGAAGATGGTCATCCGGTAGATCTCAAATCACTCATCGATCCCCATTCCTACCAGACGATCACCAGTGCCGCCAACGAAATGCAGGTTGGTAAAAATGATCCCCTGAAGCCCCTCTTCGAGCTGCTGAACGAGCAGTTTGACTATGGGCAGATCCGGATTGCGTTGGCTATAAGGGAAGAGGAAAGATAAATATGGCACGCGGCGTCTGTCCGGTCACTACGTATATTTGCATTTTCAAATACTTAACCATTCATATGTCAAGACAAAATATTCTCTCCGGCTCTCCCTGGGAAGACAAAATGGGCTACTGTCGCGCGGTACGCATTGGAAACATCGTTGAAGTAGCCGGCACTGTCGCGATCGTTGACGGCGAAAAAGTGAAAGCTGATGATGCCTATGCCCAGACCAATAACATCATCGAACGAATCGACAAGGTGTTGCAGGACGCTGGCGCAAGTCTGAACGACGTGATTCGTACACGGATTTTCACCACCGATATTACTTGTTTTGATGAAATCGCGAGAGCTCATGGCGCTTATTTCCGTGACATCAAGCCTACTACCGGAATTTACGAAATCAGTAAACTGGTATCGCCCGACTATCTTGTTGAAATTGAGTTCACTGCGGTGCTTCCGTAAGCTTCTAAATATCAAAAGGCCGCAAATCATGCAGATTTGCGGCCTTTTCACTTTCAATTTCTTTATGTCTTCCAACCTTTTGGCGCGAATTTTGCTCTTTGAAAAGCAGTTGTCTGATTTAAACCCTATGCAAAAGACATCTCTTGTCATGAAAAACAAAATTACACTTCTAATTGCCTCAGTCTTACTGGTTCTCTGCGTAATGCAAAAAGAGTCCAGGTATGGGGCGACCAAGGGCGAAAGTGTAGAAAAAATGTACAATTTTTCGCCAATTGGCCAGAACAACGATAAAACGCAGGAACCACAGTTCGGTGATCAGCTACTGACCGATTCACAAACATTTGAATTCGCCTCGGCCGATACCGTTTCAAAAAAGGAAATATCAGCCCGGCTGGTCAATCAGAGGCTGCTGAACATTTCTTCGGGAGGCAAAATACTAAATTACTAAGCCTGGTCTGGTAGGTTAGCTGAAAAGCCCCATAATATCTTCCTGGCTTAGCTTCTTGATAAAACCGGACTCTCCTCCCACCAAATCTTCCGCCAGATCCTGCTTCCGCTGTTGCAGCAGCAAGATCTTCTCTTCAATCGTATCCTTGCAGATCATTTTATAAGCAAATACCTTGCGCGTCTGCCCGATCCGGTGCGTACGGTCAATCGCCTGACGCTCTACCGCCGGATTCCACCACGGATCGACGAGGTACACATAGTCCGCCTCGGTTAGGTTCAATCCCACGCCACCCGCTTTCAGGCTCATTAAGAACACACGGCAAGTCTGATCACTCTGAAAACGATTCACCCTTCCCGCCCGATCGACAGTCTGCCCGTCCAGATATTCGTAAGGAATATTGACCTTCTCCAGATGCTTCCGGATAAGATCCAGCATCCCCAGAAATTGACTAAAAATCAATATCTTATGGTTGGAGGCATTCTCCTCTATCTCGCGGGTAAGCTCTTCCAGCTTGGCCGACTCATTTCCGAAATCTTCATCTCCCGACAATATCGAGGGAGAGTCGCATATCTGCCGTAGTTTGAGGAGTGCTTCCAGAATGAGGAAACTACTTTTATTAAGCCCCTCTGTTGCAAGCTTCTCGGCAATCTCCTGCCGGTACCGTTCGCGGAACGTGTCGTAAACTTTCCGCTGCTTGTTACCCATTTCACAGAAGAGGATTGTCTCGGTCTTGTCGGGCAGATCCGTGGCGACTTCTTCTTTAGTCCGTTTCAACATGAATGGATAAACCAGCTTGCGTAGTTCAGCGGCCTTTTCCTTATCCTGGTATTTGTCGATAGGCGTCGCATATTCGGTGCGGAAAAAATCCGCGTGACCGAGCATCCCCGGGTTCAGGAATTCAAACTGCGAGTAAAGATCAAACGTATTATTCTCTACCGGAGTACCAGTCATGGTCAGCCGGTTGCGAGCGCGTAGGAGCCGGGATGCCTTGGATGTTAGCGAATCGGGGTTTTTAATGGCTTGTGCCTCGTCGAGAACAATGTAGTTGAAGTCAAACGCCCGAAGAAGCTCCACATCACTTCGCATGGTTCCGTAGGTGGTCAGAATGATGTCATATTCCCGGAAAAAATCGATGTCTTTTCTTCTCGACATCCCCCGATGAACATACAGTTTCAGGTCTGGGGTAAATTTCGCAGCTTCCGCCTGCCAGTTGAAAATCAACGTGGTAGGAACTACGACAAGATTCGTATATTTTGGATCCAGGTTTTTTTGCTGTTGCAGGAATGTGAGCATTTGCAGGGTTTTTCCCAAACCCATATCATCCGCAAGGCAACCTCCCCAGCCAAACTCGTCCAGGAAATGGATCCATTTATAACCCTCCTCCTGGTATTGTCTTAATGTAGCTTCAATATTCTGAGGAAGTGCGACGGAAGGAATCTGTTTGAAATTGAGCAGTTTTTGCTTCTTCTCCCATAATTCCTTGTACACCGCTTCATTATCGATTTCGGAAACCAGTTCGTCGATCAGCGAGAAATGGATTTTGGACAAATGGATCTGATCGTCTTCGATCCTGCCAAACTGCATCAGCGGTTCGAGTTTCGCAATCCATTCGTCGGGGAGCACGCCCAGCGATCCGTCCTGAAGTTGTATATAGTTTTGCTTTTTCAGCAATGCTTTCTTGGCGTCGGCAAGGGACACGGTCTGATCTCCGAAGCTGATCTCGATTTTCATATCGAACCAGTCAATGCCTGAAGAAGTATGCACTTTAACTGTGCCCCTGTTAGGGTTAAAACGCATTTTTTTCAGGTCCTTGAACCCGAATACCTCGTAGTGCTTTTTCTTGGCGGCATCTACGAAATTGAAAAGCCAGCCATCCTTCATCACATGATCGAAAGGAACATAAAAGAACGGCTGACCGGTCTGGTGCCCGAAGCCCGGGTGTAACCCTCTCGTCCACTCCCATATATCATTTTCAGCCTGGCTGTCCCTTTCCAGCATGGTGATCTGGCTGTTCTCGTAGCTAGCTTTGGTGCGCCGCTGGTCATGCAACAATTCCAGCTCCTCGGCTTCTCCGTTCTCTCCCAGGTACACGTAGGAAGGTACAATCAATAGATTAGCCTCATCCTCTTTCAGGTAAAATTTCGGCTTCTGAAAGTTCAGCGGGGAGGTCCGGATCTCATGTCGGGTCTGAAAAATCACGTCGAACTTCTCCGTTACCGGAATAATCCAGTTGGTCAGGAAGTCTTCCGCAAAATCCTTTTTTACCCGGATTTTAAAACCATTATGACTGAGGTAGGTCACCATTTCGGCTTCACTGATCCCTGCCCAGCGGAATAGTATCTTTTCGTTATAAATACCCAGCCAAAAGCTATCCAGCGAGACGACCTTCTGTAATTCCAGCGGTGTACCAGCTTTAAGCTCCACATAAGGATTGAGGGTGATGAATTCTTTGTCCTCGGTCAGGACAAAAAACAACTTGACAGGCTCCCGGTGCAATTCGAGCTGGGTAAGCTGGTGGTTGCTGGTAACATAATCACCGTCCGCCAGAAAGAGCCTTTCAGGATCCAGGTCATTGAAAACGCGGGTAAGTTGCTTGCCCACGTAATTCCTCGCCTCATAGCGCTGATCTGCTTCCACATCATCAAAATGCAGATAAGCATTATACGCCCAGCCCTGTTTACGGATAAATTTCTGAAGTCCTTCTTCCCAATGTTTGGCAATGCGTACCAGACGCGCATCAGATTCGGTCAGTACCGGTATTTCGTCCGCGGAATAATAATGACTTGACCCTCCGGCAATGTTCCGGATATTAGTCACTTTCTCTGACTTGGAACTGTATTTGACTGAAAAAACACCAAAACCGATGTCAAGCAGGTGGTTTTTTCCTTTTGGCCAGAAAACGAATATGGACATCCGATCCTCATCTTCCTGCCCGTTCTCGGTTAACGTTACACTAAAAGAAGCCTCCTGCGTCGGTAAAATCCTGTCGCGCAGTGATTTCCAGTCCTGATAAGGGCCAACTTTCTGAATCGCGGGATCCAGTTTTATGAGTTGCAGGCCTCCATCTTCGTCGAGCCTGAATTCAAATTTATCTTTGAACTGATCATTCAGCGAGTAGCCGTATTCAGCCAGCAAATTGCTCTTTTCAGCAGTCAGATCACGCATGACCTCGAATGCCTTTTCTCCCAGCTCCTCACGTAATTTCAGCAACGCGGCCAGCTTGTGTTCGCAAAGGGGTACCCACAGTTTCTGGTTGCATGTGCAGGAAGTCTGGACCTGCCGGGTTCCCTTTACACGCTTGAATGTCATCAGAAACTCCAGTCCGTTTTCCGACATCCGGCATTCAGCTTCTCCTTCTTTGGCAGACAGGATCTCGACAGGACCGGCATTCTCCCGGTTCTGCCAGGTTTCATCCAAAACCATACTGCGCAGCTGCGCTTCCCGGATTTCCTGAAGTTCGATCACCGTATTGCTCATCTCGTGAACAACCTGTTTGATCGTCGGCATTTTGTCAAGAATGTACAAAATCGCTGCTACACGATGTTTACACAGCCCCGCTTTATCGGGGCATGAACATTCGGTAGTGATCTGCGGTGTAAGAAAGTCGCGGATAAAAATCTGGTAAAACTGAATCGAATAGTCGCTTTTGACCTTAAATTCCGCATTACCGGGACCATTGTAATCGAGTTTAGAAACTTTTAAGCCGCCACTGCTATAAATGGAACGCCCTCTCGATAATACATCCCTCTCCGCCCGTCTTATTAAGAAGTTGGATAATTTCTCCTTCTTTTCGTTTTCCATTTACCCTGCTGCCTATTAAAAATGCAAAAGTACAGTATGTTTCTGTCTTATAGAAACGAACGAAGAAGTAATGCCCGGCTTAGGGAATTGTTAGCGGATGTAGGGTTGGTCGATGATACCGATATGCGCCGGCTGCTGCGTCCGATTATAATATCCGGCAATTTGCTTTCCCGTGTTAGGGTACAGGTGCATTCCCGCCAATGCGCCCACAGGCAGCCAGACGATCTCCAGTGCTGTTGTATGGACAGGATTCAGCGTGGGCACACCCTTGGCTATTTCTGCCTTGAATACCATGTGCAAAGTTTCTTTCTGAACCTCCGGCCATATCACTTCTCCACAAAAAAGCATGTCTACCACACTGATTTCTACACCAAGCTCCTCCATCAATTCGCGTGCAAGCGCATCAGTAAGGCATTCGCCCGGATCCGGATTTCCTCCCGGCAATGCAAAGACCTCTTTTTCTCCATAGCAATAACGCAGTGTGAGTATAGCATCATTTTGAAATACAACAGCGGATGGACGGACATTCATAATAGGTACTGGTCAGTGTTGGTCAAGAATAGCCGGACATGGGTCAGGTGTTGCCAATGGGTCCGGCATTAATTCTCAATAAACAAACTTCCAACCAGAAAAAACAACGCCTGATGCAAAATGGCGTGCATTGCTTCCTTTCATTTCCAGATTACCCAAACAGCTGCCGCCGTCAGTCGCGCAAGACCATCTTTTCGATCAGCAGCATAAAAATATGGATGACTTTGATGTGGATTTCCTGGATACGGTCGGCATACCCGAAATGCGGCACACGAATCTCCACATCGGCCACGCCGGCCAGCTTTCCGCCGTCCTTACCCGACATGATGATGATCTTCATGCCTTTTGCCCGTGCAGCTTCTGCCGCCCTGATTATATTACCCGAATTTCCACTGGTGCTCAATCCCAGCAATACATCGCCCGGCTGCCCCAACGCTTCGATATATCTTGAAAATACATATTCATATCCGAAATCATTGCTGACACAGCTTAAATGGCTGACGTCCGAGATCGCGATCGCGGGTAACGCACGACGATTATCACGGTAACGACCTGTCAGCTCTTCCGCAAAATGCATGGCGTCGCAATGTGAGCCACCGTTGCCGCAGGAAAGTATTTTGCCGTTATGGATGATCGCATCGGCCATCAGGCCGGCAGCCACCTCGATTTTTTCGATCTGAGCAGGGTCATTGAGAAAATCGTCGAGTACGGCTTGCGCTTCCTTTAATTCCTGGCTAATGATATTCTGGTAATTCATACTGGTATGGATTTCAATGAATCTTATAATTTAATGGCTTTCAATACGTGTGTCTTCCTACCGGGGCCCTTATGCCTTGCTACTACAAATCCGGCCGCTGCCAGAGCTCTCTTAACGATCCCTTTTGAAGAATATGTAACTAATACGCCTCCTTGTTTGGTTTGGGCCGCTACCTGGGAAAATATTTCTGCTGTCCACAATTCGGGCTGCGCGCGCGGGTCGAAAGCATCATAAAACACTACGTCAGAAAACCGCTCCGAAACGAAATCCTGCAATGCGACTTTGTCTTTCCGGAGAATAAAATAGGGGGACATATGGTTATCTGAAGCCCACGGTGCTTCGTGTAGCCGCATCAGGCCGGTTTCGCCCGTAAGCTTTTCGTAGTTGAGCGCGGAGGCTTCCTCCACGCTGATGGGATATGCCTCAACAGAAGTGTAGTGAACCTGCTTTTGAAGGCTATCGGCGAGCTTCCAGGCCAGAAACGCATTCAGACCCGTACCGAAACCCATTTCAAAAACATAAACCGGCCCTGGAGTATTTTCCAGAACCGGTTTTAAGCCTAGATTGATATAGATATGCTCTGACTCACTCAAAGCACCTTGTAAAGAGTGGTATTGCTGGTTAAACTGCGCGCTGAATAATGAGTGCGAGCCATCCTCTGTGATGATGAAGCGTTCCAAACGGCCAAATTTTTGTTTGGTCAAAAATACTAAATCATCCTGCGCAGTGTGACCTGGGTAAAGAAAATATCACCTTTGCGCTTCACCAGCAGGTCTATGTTTTTGCCGTCACCGCGCTGCAACAATTTGTATATCTCACTGACATTGAGCTCAGACGCAGAGTGGTCATCGATAAAAAGCAATTGATCTCCTTCCAACAATCCGGCCCTGGCGGCGGGAGAATCCGTCACGATATGGTTCACTATGTAAGAACGCAGGTCTGTACCTTCCGCACGTATCTCCATCCCGCTCATATCATGTTCGAATTTTTCACGCAGGCGGCTCTTAATCGGTTTCAGCACCATATAGTGCTCCTGATAATTGAAAGTAACCTTAAACCGCCTCAATAATTCACATCCGATATTGCCCTGCCGCTCTGCTCCGGCCCGGAGCTTGGACCCGAATGCGATGCTATCGGGAAAAGATGCAACTACATTGTTGAGCTCGAAGCGTCCGAGCCGCATTTTATCGACACGTCCCAGATTGCCATTGATCACGCCATTCAGACCACGTCCGAGCTGCGCCCTGATTACTTTTTCGGGTAATCTGAAAGTTTCTTTCGGTGTATTGTTGAGCAGCAACGCATGTCCGGCGCCCGTATCGATCAGAACCCGGATAGGGTGCTCCCGCCCATCGGCAAAAAGTGTGACGGCATCAGTGAACGGTTTCGTGTCTTCGATAATCAATGGATGTTTGTCCCCTTTGCTGGTTTTATAGCGGTATTTGTCAGGGCGCATCAACAGCAGTTCTTTTTTGGCAAAATCGATGGTAACCACGAAGTTATTAAATATCTCATAACCGAAAATCCCATGGACCGGCACACCGACATACTCCGATAACCTGAGAAAATCTTCTTCCAGGATCACGATATTCTGATGGTTGGCTTTGAGCCTGCCCATCGAAAACCGGTTGTCGATAGCTACGTGGGCCGAAATGGCTTTCCCTTCACCGGCCCCGGTGAGATTAACCTTCCGCGTTAAACGCAGCTTGTCCGGTTTCAGCACATGGGGGTCTGTAATGATAATGGAACTGACGCCTGTATCCAGTATAAACCTCAGAGAATCATTGTCATTGATCTTGACATAGACCAGGATGAGATTTGAATGCAGTTCAAACGGGATGCGGGCTATTTTATAGTTTTTATCTAAAAAATAACCATACTTTTCCTCTGAAACGGGGGGTACGTCGCTGGAATGGCCGAATGTTAGGGTATGGGCAATAAGTATGATCGCTGCTATTAACCACTTAGACGTCTTCATCGTGGCCTCCTTTCTTTAAATGCTAAGTTTCGATTTCCGCTGATAACATCACAAAACACATTGATTATAAATGAATTAACTATCTTATTTATATCCTGCTGTGTATACTAAGTATCGAATTCAGTCCAATTGGTTATTAAAGTAAAAATAATGCATTTCACATGAATAAAACACAAAAAAATCTTTATATGTGCAAACTTTTCGACATTTTTTTCATCACATACATATAATCATGTAAATGAGGAAAATATGGTAATTTTGTTGCGTTAAAAGACTTTTTCCCATAATAAAAATTTTCTCATGCGAAAAAAAATTGTTGCCGGCAATTGGAAGATGAACAAGGTTCTGGATGAAGCAGTTGCGCTTACGTCGGAGCTCGTTAATATGGCCAAAGACGAGGTCCGGAATGACGCGAAAATCATCCTTTGCCCTCCGGCTATCTACCTCACTACGATTCAAAAATATATCGAGAGCGAATCCAATTTTGCACTGGCAGCTCAAAACTGTTCCGATAAAGTTTCAGGTGCATTCACCGGCGAGATTTCCGCGCAGATGCTGCAATCGATTGGCGTGGAATATGTCCTGATCGGTCACAGCGAGCGTCGTCAGTATTTCAACGAAACCAACGCATTGCTTGCAGAGAAAGTGAATACTGCGCTCTCTTTCGGCGTGTCCCCTATTTTCTGCTGCGGTGAGTCGCTGGAACAACGTCAGAATGAAGACTACATCGGTTTTGTGAAAAACCAGCTTACCGAAAGCCTTTTCCATTTGTCGGCCGAACAACTGCTTTCAGTGGTTATCGCTTACGAACCCATCTGGGCGATCGGAACCGGCCTGACGGCTTCGGCGGAGCAGGCACAGGATATGCACGCTGCTTTACGTCAGCACATCGCTTCCAAATACGGCGCAGAAGTTGCAGATGAAATTTCTATCCTGTACGGCGGAAGCGTTACGGCTGCCAGCGCATCCGAGCTGTTCGCCGCGCCGGATATCGATGGAGGTCTGGTTGGAGGCGCTTCCCTGAAATCGAGGGAGTTCACCAATATTATCAAAGCGAGGTAAAAGTAATAGCCAGAAGTAGTCAGTTGTTGTCAGTTAAGTCAGGAATTGTCATAATACAGGTGTGTATCTCCTCCTGACAATCAATGATTCAACTGACCATACCTGACTACAACTGACCTTCACCGACGTTACTGCCTCACAACTCAGTAATCACAAATTCTACCCGCCGATTTTTCTTCCGCTCTTCTTCGCTGCCTTTTTTAAGCGGGCGCGTTCCTCCGTAACCTTTCGCTTCGATACGCGCCTCCGCAATGCCCTTTTCGACCAGGTAATTTCTGACCGACTCTGCGCGCTGCCGTGACAATTCCAGGTTTTTATCAAAATCACCCACATTATCGGTATGACCTTCCACCCGTATTTCAATAGAAGGATTGTCCCGCATTACCTCAACAAGCCGGTCCAGCTCGTCGAACGACTCCGGTAAAAGCGTGTATTTCGAGGTTTCAAAATAAATATTCGGCAAAAGGATGGTTTCTCCGACAATCAGCGGCGTGAGGTAAACATCCCGATTGCCCCCCGGGCGCTCAGACGAGTCCCCCGGCGCGAGTGTAAACGACGATCCATAGTAACCCCTAGCAGTTACGCGGAAATTATATTTTTCCTCGGGATCGAGTCCGACGCGGTACTTGCCGGAAGACGACTGAACCTGAAGTGTATCGCCCTTCTCTATATAGGTAATGCGTGCAGGAATGGGTTGCTTTGTTTTTGAATCATATACTGTACCGCTGACCACCGAAAATGCGTGGTTGGCCCCCTTCTCCGGTTGCCTGGCAGACAATGGCTTGTCGGGAGCTTTCGTCGCCGGCTTTTCACCTGGCTTTTTGGAGGGTACTGCGGTTTTTGCAGTGGATTTAGAAGGCGGGTTAGTTTGTTTTTTAAGCGGGTTCTTGATGTGTACGCCATAAAAATTCCAGGACTGCTGCCCCGGCATGCTTCTTCCCTCATAAAAATCAAACTCTTCAATACCAGGAGACAGCCTTTCGAAGTAAGCCACGAAGTCCACGGTATCACCCGATGCCACGTTCATCTTTGAAGTCGTTGGGATATTTTCAGCCTTGATAAATTTGAATTTTTTGTCGATTTCCCCGGGCTTGTACAATCGCGTTTCAGGATCCAGCCAAATCTGATCTTCCTGCAGTTGCTGCCTTTGCTGCGGACGGGAATCCGGGAACGGCATCATTCTGGGCTGGGGGCGAAATTCCGGTACAGAAGCCTTTTTTTCAATAAATTGGAGGTAAATAATGGTGTTGTTATCTGTCAGTTCTACGCGTTTGATCTTCACATAGGACGCCGACTGTTCATCTACTTTGGGGTTATTGGTAACTTGCCCGAAGCTGGTATGGCAGGAGATAAGAATCGCTCCAAAACAGGCCGAAAGCAACTTGAAATTCATGATGATATTGGGTTTTTGATAATATCAGCAAGAACGCCTGAAAATCGGTGATAGTTTGTTAAAAATTGTTAAACGCAGAAAGTCACTGATTTACAGCAATAAATCCGGCCCAAAATGCCGGATCATAGCGTTCCCAGGCATGACACGCGAACGGAAGCTGGTGATTTGTGAGCTCATAACTCGCCGCCGGGCTTTTCTCAAATGCGAACCGCAATGCTTCCCGCCAATCTGGCAATTTCATAAAGATCTTCAGAGGCCTGAGCCGCGCGGCCTCCTGGCAAAAAAGCATGTCTTCGTTACCCTTCCAGGATGGATAAAATGTATTGTAAATTCTGAGATACCGCAAAAATGCAGGAATTCTCCGCAGCGAAAGCCCCCCGTTCAAAACAACACGATGGGTTGATAATGCATTCGCAAAAACCTGACTGGACGCCGCCGGAATACTATCGAACACTAGCTGGTGCAACGAGGGCGCGCCAATGTAATCGTAGCCCTTGCCACACCATTCTTTAAGCGCATCGCGAAAAACGAATGCATCGAGCTGGTAAATGAGGATATACTCGTAGGTGGTGAAGGTTTTATAAAAATCAATGGATACCATTAATCTGTTGTAGGCGTCCACATTGGTGAAAAAGCTGTCATCGAACGATTGAAAACCAAGCGTCGGATATTGCTGCTGCAATTCGGTAAGATCGAGGCTCACAGGCTTCACGATGATCACCGGGTAGTTACCCAGCACAGCCATGCACTGTCGCAGCGACATTTGCTCCGCATCGCTCAGTTTCGCCTGGTAAACAGGGATAAGCACGGCAACCAATGACTTTTTATCGGCCATTTTCACTTCCAATTTTTTATTCCAACAAATCTCCTATCGCGGGCAACCACCAATCCTTGCTGCTGAACCTGTAATAACCCCGGATCAGCTGACTTAGAATCGGCGTAAGTCTTTTGAAGCGATTCTCCGGCAGTGAGGCCCTGCGATAAAAATGTTTTTGTGACAAATACAGTTTGATCAGTTTTTCACGCGGAACGAACGGAAGTGCGCGCAGCAGCAGGTACAGCTCATGAAGTTTGTTCGCCTTTTCTTCCAGCGGAATCAGTTTTTTCCGGCGGTCGCGTTTGAAACGGTCCTTCAAATATACCTTTTCTACCTTATTGCCAAACCCAACCTGCTGGCTGGAATGGATCCGATAGAAGATCAGGGGATCGGTAATGAACTCGATCTTGTTTTCCAAACTAAGCACCATGGCGATCCAGGCGTCGTGTATCAGGTCGGGAACATGCGTCGGAAATGGCATCATGCGTTCAAGACACGACTTCCTGATGGCCAATGTGGCGCCGGTTACTACAAATCCGTTGAAAAGGATTTCATACGGCTTGCCATCCTGCCATATCTGCCGCCGGGCTTTATCGAATTCAATTTCCTGCCAGATGGTCTTGCCCGTCGATAATGAATCGTCGTCGATTATCTCCGCGTCGCTGAACACAGCGTCCACGTCGGGCCGGGCATTCAGGAATGCGACTTGCTTCTGCACCTTGTCCTTCCGCCAGCGATCGTCCTGGTCTGACAGAATAATTATCTCTCCCTCGCACAACGAAAGGCATTTTTCAAAATTCCTGGTCGAACCCAGATTCTGTTCATTGACGTGAATCCGGACCGGAAATCTGCTCGTCGCTGCGAAAGTTCTTATGATTTCAACCGTGTCATCTTTTGATCTGTCGTCACAAACAACCAATTCGTCCACTGAAACCGTCTGATCAGCAATGCTCTTCAACTGTTCGGGCAGGAACTTTGCCCCGTTGTAGGTACACATAGCCACTGAAATCATAATGTGTATCTGTATTTAATTACAAAATGTCGCAAAGTAACACTTAATGCCCCCGTAACCCAAACGGGGTTTCTGTTTTCAATCCCCATTATTTATTAACCGCATGATCTGACGGAATGGTTACCACCTTTTGTGAAACCGCCCATTCCAGTATCTGTGAATACTCTTCCGATCGTTTATAGTAGATCAGTGGCGTGCTGTGATCGTTTTCCCATCGTTGCAATGTCGCCACTATCTCCGCATTGTTTTGAAACAGCGCTTGCCGGTTGTTAAAAAAGACTACGCCCCACAGTATGAAGCCCAGGCTCGTCAGCCACTTCAGATGCTGCTTTTTCAGGATCCTCAAATCAATAAATATCATTAGCAGCAGGACAGGAATCGATGCGGTAAAGAACATATACCGCGGGGCAATGCCGCCGGCCGCTTTGGTTTCAAAACGGGAAACAGCGATAATTATGCCCGTCAACATGGGCAACGAAAGCAGGGAATAGAGCAACGGCGCCTTCCATGCATATCCCTTGAAAAATAGCCACAGCCAGGTGCCCATTACCCCAACTCCCACGATCATGCATAGCACAATGTTCATTTGCAGGCCTATGGGAGGATTTACATAGACAAAACTCCCCAGAAAGGTGAACAGTAAACGCGCCATCCATTCCATATTAAAGGGGACATGAGATTCTGCGACGCGGTCTGGCCGGGGCAGGAAGGTTGCCAGCACAAGTAAGATGGCGAAAACCGTCCAGCAAAACCACAACGTCTTTTTCTTTTGGGCAAACAGCAGGAAACTCCCCAGCACAACTGCCAGAAATCCGTTTCCAAAAGAAATCACTGCCATTACCCCTGCAAAAAGTGCAATAAAAAATGACGAACTTACTATACGTTCCGATTTATCGAGCATATACAATGCCAGAAAGGAGAAGAAAAAAACCGTATAATGCTGAATTCCTCCCCAATAGTAAAACGTAACCTGCCAGAAAGCCAGACTGAAGAGAAAAATTGCGGCCCACAGCACCGCGGGAGCAGAAAACAATCCTTTCGAGCGCATGATCGCCAGCATGAGCACAAAGAACGACGGCAGGAACAGGTTCTGGATCAATACAAGGCTCCGGAAATTGATTTCACCGAAAAATGCATAATATGCGGCAGCAAGGCCCTTGGAAACAACGATCCGATGCTCATTCTGGCGGCTGAACAGCACTTTCAGTCGTGTGGCCGCATCGAAATGTTCAAAGAAGTAACGCCGGATGAAATTGACGGTGGTGTCGTAGTCATCAAACGAAGGGGCATTCAGGGCATTTTGTATCAGTGTATATCCGAAAATTAAAAGAATCGCAACGCTCAAACTGATTGAGAGATATTTAGGCATATCTGATATTTTTGTCAAAAAGCTTCCCCGCCCTTTTTTCGAATCATAAAGTTACATCGCATAACCGGGGAATTAAACTAAAGTTATCAAAAAGCACCCGAATGGCGTTACCAGAGCAGCTTAAAAAAGCGATTATCCAGATGCCCGCCAAAGAAAAGGATAAACTCCTCCTGCGGCTCATCACCAAAGACAAAGCCCTGAGCGACAAGCTCCATTTCGAACTGATCGAGGACAGCGCAACCATCCCCGAGCGCCGGGAGGAATTAATGGGCCGGATCCTGAGAACATCAAAATTCAATCAGAACACCCCCGGATGGGTTCTTATGGATATGCGGAGCCTTAGTTCCGAGATTGCCTATCATGTGAAGGTTACCAAGGACAAGACAGGCGGTATCGAACTGAATATTTTTCTCCTGAATACTTTCCTGGAAGGCTATGCCGACATCCTGAAAACCTATTCGTCACGTGCCGACACCTGCGCATTATACATTGCGAAAAAAGCCCAGGCCATCCTGAATGGCTTGAACAAGCTGGACGAAGATTACCGGGTTGATTATCTCAGAGATGCGAACCGGATGCTGCAACTTGTTTTCAGCCTATGCTCCAAAATGTACGCCCGGCAAATGGAACTGCCGCAAGAGCTGGAATATTGACCACACTTCTAATGACTATGAAAAAAACCGCATTGCTCATCATAGACGCCCAGTACGACTTCTGTAATCCCAATGGCGCATTGTATGTGCCCGGAGCGGAAAAAGACGTGGAGCGTATCGCAAACCTGATCGCGCTGGAAGGAGAGCATATCGATTCCATTTTCGTGACGCTGGATACCCATCGGGTGCTCGACATCGCTCATCCGCTTTTTTGGGAAGATCAGAACGGCAATACCGTCGCCCCATTTACATTGATCACAGCACAGGCCGTTGAAGCGGGAAAATGGATACCCCGTTATCACAAGGATTATGTTCTTCAATATCTCAAAACGCTGGAAGACGAAGGTGAATTCCGCCATTTCATATGGCCCGAGCATTGCCTGATCGGCTCCAAAGGCGCAGCGCTGGATGAAACACTGATGCATTCGATCCTTGCATGGACGCACCGGACGCGTCGGGAATACAAAGCAGTTACCAAAGGCATCAACCCCCTGACAGAGCATTTCGGGATTTTCAAAGCGCAGGTTCCTGTTGCAGGTTCGCCGGAAACAGAGCTGGATGAACAATTTCTGGCCGAGCTCGGTACCTTCGATGAGGTATTGATCGCGGGTGAAGCACGGTCGCATTGCGTTGCAACGAGCATCCGGCAGATCGTCAGGTATGCACCGGCCCTGGCGTCCAAGGTGGTGGCATTATCGGATTGCATGTCCGACGTGCCCAATTTCGGGTATCTGGCTGACCCTATATTTGAAGAAGCGGTGAAAAACGGCATGACATTTTCAAAAGCCAGTCAGGTCTTCGCTGAAAAGTAACAACCGCCCGATCACGTTTTGGAATACCAAACTAAATGCCGGCACTTTTGGTTAATACAGGATCACAACGACAACAAACTTACACCGCATTTCCATTCGATAATCCCCTATGATGCATTTAGCTGTGCCCCGGATCGAAGCTGCTCAATTCGATGAGCTGGATCCGAGACAATACATTCTGATCAAAGGTGCCCGCGTTAATAATCTTAAAAACATCGATGTAGCGATTCCGCGCAACAAGCTGGTCGTCATTACTGGTCTTTCCGGCTCGGGCAAATCGTCACTGGCCTTTGATACGCTGTTTGCTGAGGGCCAGCGGATGTACGTGGAAAGCCTCAGCAGTTATGCAAGACAGTTTCTCGGGCGCATGGAAAAACCTGAGGTAGAGTATATTAAAGGAATTTCCCCGGCCATTGCCATTGAGCAAAAGGTGAATACCCGAAATCCGAGATCGACCGTAGGCACGTCAACGGAGATCTATGATTATCTCAAACTCCTTTTCGCACGCATCGGGCATACCTATTCTCCGCTTTCAGGAGAGCTGGTCAGAAAGGACTCGGTGACCGATGTCGTGAATTACATGCTCGCGCATGACGAAGGGACGCGCGTAATGATCCTCGCCCCCCTGCTGATCCGGGACGGACGTTCACAGATGGAGGAACTGACCATTTTGCTTTCTAAGGGATATAACCGGATCGTGCTGAACGAGGAGGTGGTTTCCATTGAAGATATTCTCGAAAATCCTGATCAGTTCCCGCAGGCCGGAAACCAGGTTTTCATACTCATCGACCGTGCGGCAGTCCGGCACGATGATGAAGATACCCAATACCGTCTTTCTGATTCGGTGCAGACTGCCTTTTTCGAAGGAGAAGGGACCTGCACGGTTCATATTGTGAATGGTGAAAAACGGGTTTTCTCCGATAAGTTCGAACTCGACGGCATTACTTTCGAAGAGCCGACCGTCAACCTTTTCAGCTTTAATAATCCATTCGGCGCATGCAAAAGGTGTGAAGGTTTTGGAAAAATCCTGGGTATTGATCCCGATCTCATTATTCCGGACAAAGCCCTTTCGGTATACGACGGAGCCATTGCTCCCTGGCGCACCGAAAAAATGAGTGAATGGCTCGTGCCGCTCGTTCGGAATGGGGTGAAGTTCGATTTCCCGATCCACAGGCCATTCAAAGACCTCACCCCTCAGGAAAAAGAACTGCTGTGGACCGGCAATCAATATTTCCAGGGGATCAATGACTTTATTTCTGAGCTCGAATCGCAAACTCATAAGATCCAGTATCGCGTGATGCTCTCCCGCTTCCGCGGTCGCACGACCTGTCCGGACTGCCGTGGCTCACGGTTACGCAAAGACGCTTCCTATGTCAAAATAGGGGGCAAATCCATTACAGACCTGGTTTTGATGCCGATTCAGGATGTTTCATCGTTTTTCAAACAACTCGAACTCGGCGATCACGACCGGCAGATCGCCCGGCGCGTCTTAACTGAAATCGAATCACGCCTTCAGTATATGAACCGGGTCGGGCTCGGTTATCTGACGCTCAACCGCCTGACAAGTACATTGTCTGGTGGGGAATTCCAGCGCATTAAGCTCGCTACTTCCCTGGGTAGCGCATTGGTAGGTTCCATGTATATTCTGGACGAACCCAGCATTGGCCTGCACCCGAGGGATACGCAACGGCTCGTGGGCGTACTTGAATCGCTTCGTGATCTGGGCAATACGGTCATTGTGGTCGAACATGAAGAGGAAGTCATGCATGCCGCCGATCAGATCATCGACATCGGCCCAGAAGCCGGTACAGGCGGTGGCCATGTGGTTTTCCAGGGTAACCAAAGCGATATTATTACGTTGAAGGACAATGGGCACGAATCCGAAGAAACCAGCGCCAAATCTCACACGCTTGATTTCCTGCTGGGCAACGATTCCATTCCCGTGCCGTCTGTGCGAAGAAAGTCTCTTCATTTTCTTGAAATAAAGGGAGCACGTGAGAATAACTTAAAGGAACTCGATGTAAAGATTCCTTTGAATAACCTGACTGTCGTGACAGGCGTCAGCGGCTCAGGAAAATCAACCTTGATACGGAAAATCCTGTATCCTGCACTAATGCGCCTCAAAGGAGAGTTCAGTGAAGACGTAGGAAGATTTGACGCACTCTCCGGAAGCGTCGACCGCATCGAAGCTGTGGAGATGATCGACCAGAACCCGATCGGGAAGTCGTCCCGCTCCAATCCGGTTACCTACATCAAAGCATACGACTACATACGGCAAATGATGTCGGAACAGCCGCTCTCCAAGGCCAGGGGCTATAAGCCATCCCATTTTTCGTTCAATGTCGATGGTGGCCGGTGCGAAATATGCCAGGGTGAGGGTGAGGTGAAGATTGAAATGCAGTTTATGGCCGACATTTACCTGACGTGCGAGGGATGTAATGGCAAAAGGTTCAAACAGGAAATACAGGAAGTACGCTACCACGATAAGGATATTGCGGAAATCCTGGATATGACAGTAGACGAAGCCATTGAATTTTTTAGGACATCCGAACCGAAGCTGGCCGACAAGCTGATGCCATTGCAGGAAGTGGGGCTTGGTTATGTCGGTTTGGGCCAATCTTCGAATACCTTGTCCGGCGGGGAAGCACAACGGGTAAAACTGGCATCTTTCCTGGGTAAAGGCAGTTCCGGCAAAGGCAAAACGCTGTTCATTTTCGACGAGCCGACTACGGGATTGCATTTCCATGATATCAAGAAATTATTGAAGGCAATCAATGCATTGGTAGAACAGGGTGATAGCGTCATCATCATCGAGCACAATATGGAAGTCATCAAAAGTGCCGACTGGATCATCGATCTTGGCCCGGAAGGTGGCGACAATGGCGGATACCTTACGTTCGCCGGCACACCCGAAGACATGATAAAACTCGAAGACAACTACACCGCTGCATTTTTGAAGGAAAAGATTTGAAGTGTGAAATATGTCACATATATTAGTGACGCATTTCACACTTTTTTTTATGAAAACACCCATTCGCTTCTTTCAGGAAGAATTTGTGCCTTACGGCAAGAAGCCTACTTCCGACTTTGCAGTCATCAATAGTTCCCGCGAGGGCGTCTTGCGTGGCGCAGCTGATGAGGTATCCAAGCTTGTGGGTCTAACCGACAATGAAATTGCGCATGTACTGGGTATGACTCCACGTAATTTGCATCGGATCGAAGCTGAAAAACGGTTGAGTACGGATGCCTCGGAGCGGCTTTTGTTACTACGGAATGTCCTGCTCCATGCACTCGATACCTTTGAAGGGAAGGATACTATCGTGAGACATTGGCTGCGCACTCCCATAAGTGAACTGAACGACCAGTCACCCTTACAGCTGATGGATACGGTTACCGGCTTTGGACTGGTAGAACAGGTGCTGGGGCGTCTGGATTACGGCTTGCCCGCCTGACCCTGCTATGCCTATTGTCTACAGAATCATACGCGAAAAATTCAGGCATGATTGCTTGTCTGCAGAAGGTGCCCGCCTTTTCGGCGCACGCTGGAACCCGAGGGGAACAGGAGTACTCAATACTACCTCCACACCGGAGCTCGGGCTTGTTGAAACACTCGCCCATGCTCCGGGCGTTCGCTATGAAGATCTTCCCGCTTACTGGCTATGCTCCATAGACATCCCTTTGGATATTCATTATTACTTCCTGGCGGATATGCCTTCTTATTGGCAGGACAAAACCTATGACCAAACGCAACTATGGCTGAAAGACTGGCTCATCAAACCCGACACACTGGCGGTTGCCCTTCCGTCGGTCATCGTGCCTTTTTCGCACAACATCATTATACATCCCGATCACGCTGCGTTTGCTTTGGTAAAACTTGTCGCACAGGAGCCCATCCCGATTGACCGTCGTCTGTGGCGTTCGACATAAAATGCACATTCAAATCCAAAGCCTATGGCCTGAAACAGTTTCCTGTTCGTATTCACAGTAAAGACAACAGGTAAGGTACTTATTCAGACTAAACCAAAAATTTGCATTCAATGAAGTTATATAAGACCGAAAAAGGCATCCTCCTGGAAACTGAGGACCTTTTTTTCCGACTCCATGAGACTGATTGGGACACTGTCGTGAACCGGAATAATTTATACGAATGGCTTGAGAACCAAACAAAAAGCCTGATTCCGCTTACTTTCACCGACGATATCCCGATGCCCGAAGTATTGGCACCGATCGGCTCGCAGGAGGTATGGGCATCCGGAGTAACCTATTTCAAAAGCCGTACGGCACGGATGGAAGAATCTGAAAAAGCGGGCGGCGGCAGCTTTTACGACCGCGTTTACGAAGCCGAACGTCCTGAATTGTTTTTCAAATCCACGGCCTGGCGCGTAGTAGGTCACCACGGCACCGTACGTATCCGGAAAGATTCAACCTGGGACGTTCCTGAGCCGGAACTCACCCTGTTTGCCACCACCGAAGGCGTGCTGGTTGGCTACACGATCGGAAACGATATGAGTTCGAGAAGCATCGAAGGTGAAAATCCCTTGTACCTGCCCCAAGCCAAATCGTATACCGGAAGCGCTGCACTGGGGCCATGCCTTTATGTATTCAAAGAGCAATTACCCGCAGATACAATTATCGACCTCTCGATTGTGCGCGGAGGCGAAGAAGTTTTTAACGGGGAAGTTGCCCTGTCACAAATGAAACGGAAGCCCGAAGAACTGTTGCATTTCCTTTTCCGGGAAATGTCCTTTCCCCATGGCTGCTATCTGATGACCGGAACCGGCATTGTTCCATCCTCCGATTTCACATTACAGGCAGGCGACACTGTCCACATTACCATCGAACCGATCGGGACTTTGACCAACACCGTAGGCTGAACAATCAAAAAGCTGCAAGGTTCTCCTTGCAGCTTTTGACATTATGATAGAAGTATTGTTTACGAACGACCTAATTTCGGAATGAAAGTGTAAACTACGCAGCGCACTACACTAACCAGCTTCGCCACTACAGACTCATCACCGCTTTCTTCGCTTGGCTCACTTTCGAAAAATGCCGCAGGACCTTCTTCCAGGATCCGCGCATTTAAGGTAACAATATCCGGGCCAGACATATTTATCCTCGCGTTTTTAACGACGCCTGCATGTTTAACTTGTACCGGCGTCTTCATCACTTTCACCGCAGGCTTTACCTTTCTGGCTGCAACCTTTTCATTCACACATTCTTTTCCTGACTGCAGCTTTCTGTGCGCTACGAACATGTTGTGCACATAACCGGTAGCACCAGCCTGAAGGCTCAATAAAGTTAGTATAATAAAGAGTCTGATCGTTTTCATGGCTTGTTTCTCAATCGTTAAGAATCCGGATGGAATTGGGTGTAACTAATTGACCTTACAAATATATATGTTTCATTAGGTATCTTGCAATACATAGTACCTTGTTTTTAACAAATTTTACGAAAATTTTTTATTCGACTCTCGTAATGGTACTCTGAGTAGCCGCTTAACAGATGTAAAGTTACAATAAAAGGTTGCTGCAGGTTCTATAAAAAAGACGAACCATCATATTTTACCGCTGAATAGTAGCTGGTTACGGATAAATCGAAAAGCGCCGACGGAAAATTCCGGCCGGCGCTTTTCAAATGTTTTCGTCCTCGCTTTATTTCTCGCGGAAGAAAATGGTGATAGGCACCCCCGAAAAATCGAAGTTTTCTCGCATCCTGTTCTCCAAGTATCGCAGATAGGGTTCTTTCACATGCTTTGGATTACTGCTGAAAAACACAAATGTCGGCGACGGCGTGGGCAACTGTATCATGTATTTGATATTGATATACTTGCCACGGTGTGCCGGCGGTGGATATTTCTCGATCTCTGCCTGCATTACGTCGTTGAGCTTCGAGGTGGTGATTTTCTTTGTTTTGTTTTGATAAACTTCCATCGCCTTCTCCATTACCTGGTGAATGCGCTGCTTTTCGACCACCGATGCGAAGATGATCGGCATGTAATTCATCGGCGCCAGTTTTTCCATCAGGGCTTTTTTATAGGTATCGGCAGTTTTGGAATCTTTTTCGACCAGGTCCCATTTGTTGACCATAATCACGATCCCTTTTTTTGCCTTATCTGCCTGCCCGATAATGGTCATATCCTGTCCTTCCAAACCTAATGTAGCATCAAGCAGAATAATACACACATCAGATTCTTCCATCGCTTTCACGGAACGGAGCGTCGAGTAGAACTCGATGTCCTCCTTCACCCGCGATTTCCTACGGATTCCGGCCGTATCGGTCAGGATAAACTCCATCCCGAATGCATTGTAATGCGTATGAATCGCGTCACGCGTGGTGCCCGCGATGTCTGTGACGATACTGCGGTCGGTGCCGGTGAGTACATTCAGGAACGACGATTTTCCTACATTAGGGCGTCCCATGATCGCAATGCGCGGAATTCCCGCCTCGGGGTTTTCAATCCCTGCCGTTTCAAAATGCTCTATTACCTTGTCCAGCAATTCACCGGTTCCAAAACCGGTTTGGGCCGAAATCGCGAAAATTTCATCTCCCAGCCCTAATTCGTAAAATTCTGCTGCCGACTGGTATCTCTCCGTCGTTTCTGCTTTGTTGGCCACCAGGTAAACCGGTTTATTGAAACGACGCAACACATTTGCAAAATCCTTGTCCAGGTCGGTGAGCCCCGTCATGGTATCGACCATAAACAGCACTACCGTAGACTCCTCAATAGCCAGCTCTACCTGATCCCGGATTGCTCCTTCAAAAATATCTTCCGAGCCTACCACATATCCGCCCGTGTCAATAACTGTGAAATATTGGTCAGTCCACTCTCCATAACCATAATGCCTGTCACGGGTTACCCCACTTTGGTTATCCATAATAGCCTTGCGGCTTTCGGTCAGACGGTTGAACAAAGTAGATTTGCCCACGTTCGGACGACCAACAATCGATATAATATTTGCCATTTTTTGTACTAATTAATATGATCCGGACAAGCCTTAGAGACCTGTTCTTCATTCGTTTATTTAAAAATTATTCCTGGTATCCGAGCTGACGCAGCTTGTTTTCCTTACTTCTCCAATCCGGCTCCACTTTCACGTGTTGTTCGAGAAAGACCTTTTTGCCGAAGAATTCTTCCAGATCCTGTCTGGCCTGGATCCCTATTTTCTTTAACATTTCCCCTTTTTCGCCAATAATGATCCCTTTCTGGCTTTTACGTTCGACGAGGATCTCAGCGCGGATCACAATGATCTCATCCTTTTCCTTAAATTCTGTGATTACTACTTCGGAGCTGTATGGAATTTCCTGGCGGTAATTCAAGAAGATCTTTTCCCGGATTATTTCGGAAGCAAAAAAACGCTCCGGCTTGTCGGTTAGTTCATCTTCATCAAAATAAGGCGGGTGAAAGGGTAGGCGTGACACCACCGCATCGAACAATGTGCCTATGTTAGCATTTTCGAGGGCCGATATGGGTACAATGGCTGCTGGCTGGATCTCACTTTCCCACTCCGCCATTTTTGCTTTTACCTGCGCCTCATCCGACAGATCGATCTTGTTCAACACCAGCACCACAGGCGATTCCGTCCGTTTCAGCAACGGCAATACTTCATGATCCGCCGCCTTTTCCCCAACTTCGACTACAAAAAGGACTACATCCGCATCTTCCAGCGATCCCTTTACGAAGGTCATCATGGAGTCGTGCAATTTGTAGGACGGCTTAATCACGCCCGGTGTGTCTGAATACACGAGCTGGAATGGAATATCTTCATGCTTTCCATTCAATATACCTATGATCCGATGCCGGGTTGTCTGGGCTTTCGAGGTAATGATCGACATCCGCTCTCCCACCAGCACATTCATCAGCGTTGATTTACCCACATTGGGTTTACCAACTATACTGACGAAACCAGCACGGTGGTTGCGCAATACTGTATTTGTTTCCGGTTTTTCTTCCATAAAAATAACTTCTTCACTTTTTTGCTCACAAAAAACAAGATTACTACGGCGATACCGTCAGGCGGTCGTCCAGCATCCGGTTGGAATACTGCTGGATAAAAGCCTTTACCTGCAACTCCATCGGTCCCTGAACTGCCGGGAGCTGCCCTGCCAGGTTATTTTTCAAAAGCTTGTCTTCCTGATATTTATACAAACCTACGGTTTTCCTGCCATCAAATTGCAAAACATGGGGCCCGTTGAACCATTGATAGACTCCATCATAATTGACAGCAAAGTTCAGCGGAGGGTTCCCGAAGATATTTTTTCCGAAACCGAAATAGGGTTTATCATAATGCAGATACCCTAATACCGAGGGCATAATGTCTATTTGCTGGATCAGCGTACTGCTGTCTGTGCCCGCCATCGTGCTGTCGCCCGGCGCATAGAATAAAATAGGTATTGAGAAATTCCCTACGGATGTCTGATACTTTGGATAATGGGCAAATGTCGCCGAATGATCGGCGGTGATGATAAAAAGTGTGTTCTTGAACCAGGGCTTTGTCTTGGCCGAATCAAAGAACTTCCGGATCGCCTGGTCGGTATAGCCCATGGTCTCGTAAATAGGCAGGGGCCCTTTCGGAAACTTCCCTTTGTAGCGGACCGGAATCTGAAAGGGGTCATGAGAGGAAACCGTGAACAATGTGCTCAGGAAAGGCTCATGAAATTCATCCAGCTTTTTAGACCAGAATTGCAGAAATTCCTCATCCCATATCCCCCAAATCCCGTCATAGTCCGTGTCATTGTTATATTCCGTCTTCCCATAATAGTTCTTGACGCCGATCAGGTTTGTAAACGCTTTAAAACCCATGGAACCGTTGGGTGCTCCATGAAAAAATGAAGTGTGGTAACCTTTCGCTTCCAGCATTTGAGGCAGGCTGGGAAGTTTATTGTCGGTGTAGCGCGTCAATATGAACGGCTCCATAATCCCGGGGATACTTGTGAGTACCGATGGAATTGCCTCGATAGACTTCGCGCCATTAGCAAATGAATACCAGTGCACATTGCTGTGCCGCATCAGGGAATCGATGAACGGGGTGTATCCTTTGTAAGTTCCATTTTCCAAATCGCGGTTGAAAGATCCCACCATTTCTTTTCCGAAGCTTTCCCAGATGAGGATCACCACATTTTTGGGACGAAAAGCAGGCGCGTTCGGATCTGGATTGTGAATGGGAGAATAGACCGCATTCGTTTCCTGCTCCGTCTTAAAAAAGTCAACACGTTGGTAATCCGACCTTTTAAGTGTTTTGTAAATACAAAACGGTGTGTTCAGAACAATGAACATTTCCTTCGGCTTATCGACATACTCCCCCGCGTTGCTCAATGTAATGGGTCTGGTACTGTGCCGGAATCCGCCTTTTACACCACCAATGAAAAGAAACACTGAAACGGTCATCAGGGCACTGTGAACAAGAAATATCTGCCACGCCGGACGTGCCGGTTTCCCCCCCGCCTTCCACCGCCGCGTCAGATAAACGACCACCGTCACAAGCAGGACCCAGATCAGGAACACATACCAATAGTTGAATAAAAACCCTCCGAATAGCTTGTGAAGATTATTTTCATGGGAAAACTCCTGCAATACCGTCCAGGTGCTCCTTTTGATCGTAAACCGGTAATAAATAAAATCGGCGCAGTTGGCGAGCAAAGCGATGCTGTTGGTGACAATGAACAAATAGTCCAGGAACTTCTGATAGGGAGATCTGTACTTAAATGTGAACGGAATGAGTGTCAGAAATACGTAGAGAATATTGGTGTAGAGGACCGCAACGAGGTCAAAGCGGACACCCCCCAGCAATAATCGCGGTGCCAGCGCCCACCCCACTCCGGGAAAAAAGGACTGATTGAACAAGTAGAACAGAACCCGGCAGACTGTGAACAAAATCATGATGCCCAGCAGCCGGACTGCGAGCATCTGATGAATGCGCCATCCAAAGCCGGTGGCGCCTGAATATGAACTCATAAAACTGATGTCAGAATGTTAGAGGCAAACTTTTTGAAAAAGTTTTCACAAAAATAGTTGTTTTCCTTAAAAGATTTGTTGTATGTTTGCACTCCAATTCAACGACACCGCGGGATGGAGCAGTTGGTAGCTCGTTGGGCTCATAACCCAAAGGTCGCTGGTTCGAGTCCAGCTCCCGCTACATGGCCAAAGCCACTTTCGAAAGAAGGTGGCTTTTTTACGTTTCTTCACCTCCATCGTCGCTGACAGTTAGTGGATCAGTCCGAAAAGTTAGTTACATCGAACCAAGACGCTGGCTTAATATCATACATTGACTACCCGCCAATAAGTTTCCAAAAAATAGGCAAGTAATTCAAAGTCTCGCTAACATCGACGATGCTAGTCAACGATAGGAAGCATAATGGAAAACCATAATAAGAGCTTTGAATAAATACATTTCCAATAACGTTATTGGTGAGTAACCATCATATACATCTATTCTGATATCACTTTGAAGAAAAGAACATTGCTTCTGTTGCTGGTGATTGTGGGGACGATCCTTTCCTGTGCAAAAAGTATCGACCTGGATCTCGACCAGAGCAAGGATCAAGTTTTAATAATCGACGGACAGCTTACCGATCTGAACAAAAATAACTATGTCCGTCTTTCCTGGGCGCGTAAAGTTACCGACCAGTCGGTCGTAACCGCGGATAGCGCCATTGTGGTCATTTCTAACCAAAAGGGCGAAGTCGATACTCTGGTAAATGAGCGGGAAATCGAGACTTACGCCGACGACACCACGAATTTTAATGGATACTACTACACAACAACATTGAAATGTAAAGCCGGTGATACGTATCACCTCACGGTGAAGCTCGGGGGAAATGTTTATGAAGCCGACGCTTATATGCCACCGGTAGCGCGCCTTGACTCTGTCGCTCTGCTTCGTGTAGACGGCCGCCCTGTTCATGGGTTTAGCTACCTTCCCCTGATCTATTTTCACGACCCTCGCCCTGCGCGGAATTTCTATATGTTCAACTTTTGTGACCAGACAAATGATACCGGTATGGAGATCAAAAGGTACCCATGCAAGTTTACCGATCGTATCTGGAACGTAGCAATTTTGGACGACCGGCTACTTCCCGAATACGTGAAGGGGCTGAATGTGACCGTCGGCGTCACCCCCAATCCTGATTTCAACAGCTGGTGGCTTAGTCCCGGCTACTATTACACCGCTTACTTGTATTCGTTTACCGAAGAGGCGTATGCGTATTACCAGGCATTAGTCAAGAGCCTGGCGAGCGACGGGGGCGTTTTTTCACCTGCTCCCGCGAATGCGCCCAGCAACATCCGAGGCACAGCACTCGCCACGGGTTTTTTCAATGCTTCAAGCGTTTCGTCGTACAGGGTCTATACTCAGCCTTAGCTGGTTTCGTAAATCTTTTCCATTGGTCGTCACCGTATTGGAGGTTATTCTCGCTCATTCAAGTTCGGTTATATGCTGAAAACTTTTCTCATTTCTTTACTGCTCCATCTTAGTTTAACTGCGCACTCCCAGAAATTCAGGATCAGTGGAAGTGTCACCGATTCGACTTCGGGCGAAGTACTTCCTTATGCTGGCATCAGGATCAAATCGGCCCGATTGACCTCGACGGCGAATGCTTACGGATATTATTCTGTATTGCTCGAAAAAGGTACTCATGAAATAGAAGTATCCTATGTTGGGTACCGGAAATTGAAAGTCAAAATCGACGCGAAAAAGAACGTTGTGCAAGATCTGAGACTTGTTCCGTTTGACCAGCAGCTTGAAGAGGTTCAGGTTAATGCGGGTTACCTCAATGCAGACAAAGACCTGATTCCTGGCAAAGGAAGCATATCAGTGGCCCAGGTGAAGAAAATGCCCACTTTGGGCGGTGAAGCGGACATCCTGCATGCATTGCAATATTTACCCGGCATCCGCGCTGCGGTTGAAGGTACAACCGGACTGTCGGTTCGGGGAGGCTCTTTCGATCAAACCCTGATTGCGCTCGATGACGCTCCGGTGTATAATGCGTCGCATGCGCTTGGGTTTTACTCGACCTTTAATCCGGACGCAATCAAATCGATCGATATTTACAAGGGCCTGATACCTGCTCAGTTCGGCGGCAGGTTGTCCTCGGTGGTTGACCTGAAAATGCGTGAGGGAAATAACCAGGAGCTCAAAGTTTCGGGAGGGATCGGTCTCATTGCCAGCCGACTAACCGCCGAGGGGCCGCTGATAAAGAACCGCTCCTCGTTTATCCTTTCAGGCAGGTACAGCTATGCTGGCATCATCGCTAACAAAGCCGGTGAGCTGGCCGAGAAAATCAATCTGGGTGGCTTCCAAAAGTTCCCGAGCGGAAACGATATCCGGTTCTACGACTTGAACGGAAAGCTGAACTGGAAGTCGAAAAACAGTAAGAATCAATTTTTCCTATCAGGTTATTCCGGACGCGATTGGTTCAAATACTATTTGTTCGAGAGAGGAACGTTTACAAAATGGCAAAATACGACGGCTTCGTTGCGCTGGAATCATGTTTTCAGCCAAAACCTGTTTTCCAACACCACCGTTTATTACAGTCGCTACCGGTACGATTACAGCCTGGTCAACGACAGACGCGATTTTGAATGGAAAGCAGGGCTTTCGGAAACGGGCGTAAAAAATGAAGTAGACTATTTCATCAACGATAAATCGGTTCTCAAAGCTGGTTTTAACCTTATTCACACAGCTTACCAACCCGGTGCTATTAAGCCAAAGTCAGCCAGCTCCATTATCCGACCGTTCGAGCTGGACTCAAAGCAAACTGGCCAGATCGCCGTTTTCGCCGGTTTGAACAAACATATTGCATCCCGGTTGTCGACCTATCTGGGGATACGATTTTCGACATTTGCGCTACTTGGCCCCGGTACACTATATCAGTATGAAAAAGGGTATGCGATAGATTCGATGGTTCACGACAAAGGTGTCATGGATTTCAGATGGGCAGCCGAGCCCCGTTTTTCTTTGAACTATGCGATCGACAGTATAAAAGTTTTGTCCCTGGCATTATCCAGGTCCAAACAATTCGTCCATTTACTTACGAACTCATCCGTAGGACTACCAACGGACATTTGGTTTCCTTCCAATAAAAAGGTGGGTCCCCAGTCCTCGTCGTTGATATCATTGGGATACAAGCAAACTATGCCAGTCTACATCCTTAGCATCGAATCATATTACAAGGATATGAACGGTGTCATCGATTTTGTTGACAATGCAGACCTTTTTATTAATCAATATGTAGAGTCTCAAATAAGGTCCGGAAAAGGCAGGGCCTATGGTGTCGAAACGCTGATTGAGAAAAGGACGGGGAAGCTGACAGGCTGGCTCACCTACACGCTGGCAAAGACAGACCGGACAATCGACGGAATCAACGGGGGCACTGCCTATCCGACCAGGTATGACAGGCGGCATAGTGTATCGCTGGTATCTGCCTATCAGGTAAAAAAAGGCATCACTTTTTCTGCAGACTTCCAGTACAACTCGGGAGGGGCGGCTACACTACCCGCAGCTGTGTATGAGTTCCAGGCTGCATCTTTCAATTATTATTCAGGAAGAAACGGTTTCCGGCTGCCCTCGTTTCACCGATTGGATTTTCAGGTGACTTTTATCAGGAAAAAAAGATGGGGCGAGAGACAATGGGTTTTCGGCGTATATAATGCTTATAATCGTCGTAACCTGTTTTCGGCGGAAGTCATACCCAAGGATGACAACTATTTGAACACGTCTTTTATCACAGCGGTTTCTTTGTACGGGGTAGTCCCCTCCGTTGCCTATAATTTCAAGTTTTGATCCCGGAATACTTACCTCCGTTTATACCGTATCAATTCAAATAGTTGATGGGTGTTCAAAAATACACTATTAGTTGCCCAAACAATTTTGTGATCAGCCTGCCAGCTTTTCATTGAAAGCCATAATATGCTCGAATTTTGCCTTACCTCAACACTCGCATTTGCAATGATTGTCACAATTATAGTCAATCACTTTACCGTTTAATAAAAACACCTACCGAAACAAATTATTTGCTATCGGTGACATATTATTGTACATGATTTGCGTTATATTTGAAGAAGTTTAGAGTAAGTGTTAAATTTATTCTACAATTATTTACAAGAACACCTACAATGTTGTATCTTGCCGTCGATTACTCAATGATGCCATGCGAATATGACTATGACAAATCCTTATTTCTCCGGTTTCGACCATAGTGCAGCCCAAATCCGTCGATTCTTACAGACACACAAAACATTTACGCTTTTACTTTCCGGAGGACGTATCGTTCATCACCAGGTGGAAGACGCCAACCGTTTCAGGAACTGGCTTTTGAACCACCAGATAGAGGACGTAAGGGAGTCTTTCACTAAAAACTATTCAGCCTACAATCTCATGTCGGCCTGAACAAAGCGTTGACGGGAATATCGCTTCGGTTTTCATTACCTATCCTGCGGCAGGCCCGCCAACGCGCCTGTTTAAAATAAATGTCTTATGTTTGAATACTTCTTTCACAAGGGTAAGAACATATGACACATTACTTCTCCTGGTTTTACAATCCCGACAACAGAACAAAGCTGCTTATTATCGCATTTTTTGTACTTCTGTTCCCCTTCGTCGCCGTTTCATTCTTTGCATTTCCCACCACAGATGACTACTGCCATACACTGGCCGTAAAAGAAATGGGTTATTGGGGGTATCAGCAACATTACTGGAAAACCTGGTCGGGACGTTATATCGGAACACTTATCTCCTCTACCCAGCCACTGGCTTACGACTCATATCTTGGCTACAAGCTCGCACCGATCGTCCTGCTATTATTTTACGTGCACGCCTCATTCAGGTTTGCCGGTGCGCTTACGGCTGATAAGCTTCCCAAATGGCAGACATATCTGCTGGCATTTCTGCTCGTTTTTGTTCTGATTGCCGAACTGCCGGTTGTCTCAGGCTATTTTTACTGGTACACAGGCTATTATTACACAATTGCCGATATCGGGACGCTATATTTATTTGCCTATCTGTTCCGGAATTATTCCCGTCTTTCTCCTAAGCATATCGCCATACTGAGCCTTGGCCTGATCCTGCTGATCGGCATGAATGAATACACGCTCGTGTGGCTCGTGATCCTGTCGGGCGCATTGTTCTTTTTCAAGAGCGTGCTCAGCCGTCAGTTACAGATACGCCTGATGGTCCTGAGCATGGTCGCGCTCGCATTTGGTGTGCTCTCCGTCACCGCCCCGGGTAATGCGGCCCGGGCAGAGTCGGGGCTTTACCCCACTCCGTTGAAATACAATCTTTTGTTTTCCATCAAAAACAGCCTTGCCTGGGAAATCCATAATTTTTCCAAAATAGCGCCCGCATTGTGCGTCCTGACAATAGTGCTGATACCGATTGCCTGCCAGCTTTACAAAAGCAAGGGCTCCGACGATTTCAAGTTTTTCGGGGTACATCCGGCGCTTTCGATTTTGATCTTTGCGGGTTGCCTTTACCTCAGCTATTTCCCCTCCTATTGGTCCATTGCCGAGCCGCCTAATCTTCGCGGGCAATGCGTAATCACCTTCTGGACACTCATCGGCTGGACCTACAATGTCTTTGTATTGACGTTCTGGGCGATAGAAAAGGGACATATGGCGCCGGTAAATAACCAGAGCGCCGTGAGCTGGGTCGTCGGATTGTATTTTTTCTTCCTGTTTGCCGGTAACTTCAATTACCGCTCAGCGTGGTCCGACCTCCTTACCGGTCGTGCAGCCCGCTTCAATCAGGAAATGCATGATCGTACGGCCCTGGTACTGAATACCAAAGAGCCGCAGGTGTATGTGCCCAAACTCAAAAATGTGCCTTACACAATCCTGATTGTAAATGATGAAACCGATCCTGCCTGGGCATCCGTAGAGGTCAATAATGGCTGCGCAGAATGGTTTTTCAAGAAAAAGTTTTTCTATAAGTAGCCACTATCGACAGACTATTTCTGAAAAAAGTTGATAAACTTTGACTTAATTTAATTTTTTATCTACCTTTGCAAGCCAAAATTACGGGTAGACAGAGATTTATATCGCAATAATTTGATACTGAGATGAAACGTACCTTTCAACCATCGAATCGCAAGAGGAGAAACAAGCACGGTTTTCGTGAGAGAATGTCCACGGCAAACGGACGTAAAGTAGTCGCTGGCCGCCGGAAAAAAGGCCGTTGGAAATTAACCGTTTCTGACGAAAAACGTCACAAGCAATAGTCGACGCTTGAAGGTTTGAGTAGAGTACGCTAGTCGGGGACGCCTAGTCTCTCATAGTCTGATAAGTTTGATTCATCGAACTTATCAGACATTTTTTTCTACAAGAGCTTGAAACAAACATTTGGTAAAAGCGAGCGTCTGTGCAATCTCCGTATCATCGGCAGGCTCTTCAAGAAAGGTAGCCCGGAGGTTCAAACATTCTACCTTTTTCCATTCCGGGTGCTGTATATGTATGATAGACAGACTCCTCCCGCCCTTCCACAAGTACTTTTTTCTGTTTCCAAAAGGCAATTCAAAAAAGCAGTAGACCGCAATCAGGTCCGCCGTCGCTGCCGTGAAGCATACCGGCTGCATAAAGCCCCGCTTACTGCATTGCCTCCCGAAACCCGCCCTTCCTACATTGCTTTTTTGTATCTTGCAAAAGAAATAACCTCATACGACGTTATTGAAACGGCCATGAAGCAGTCTTTCAAAAAACTTGAAAAACTGCCGCCAGCCTTTCTCAAAGAACAATCCATTTCCTGAACATAGATGAAAAAGTATCTTCGCTCCATTTTGCTGGCCGCTCCGGTAGTTGGCGGACTGGCATTTGTTTCTTTCCGTCAGGATGACCGACTTTTCGAAATTGCGCGAAATCTGGACATCTATGCGACTCTTTTCAAGGAACTGAATGCCTATTATGTGGATGAGATCAATCCTAACCAGCTGATCAAAACCAGTATCGACAACATGCTCCGTTCGCTGGACCCTTATACGGTCTACTATGCCGAGGATGATATCGAAGACTATATGACCATGACCACCGGCAAGTACAATGGCATTGGAGCCATGGTGAACTCGGCAGATGGTAAGCATACAGTGATGATGGTGTATGAAGACACCCCCGCCCAAAAGGCCGGTTTGCAACTCGGGGACGAAATCACCAAGATCAATGGGATCGACCTCTCGACCAGGGAGGATTTTGATACAGGAAAACTACTCAAAGGCCAGACACAAACAAGTGTGACCCTGACTGTTAAACGTTATGGGATCACGAAACCGCTTGAAATTGCGCTGAACCGTGACATTGTAAAAGTTACCAACGTGCCCTACTACGGCATGCTCAATGCCGAAGTGGGTTACATTGACCTTAAAGATTTTACCGCCACAGCTTCGAGGGAAGTTCGGAATGCATTCCAGGAGCTAAAAGGGAAAGGAATGAAATCTGTTGTGCTGGATCTTCGGGACAACCCCGGTGGCTTGCTCAATATGGCGATCGAGATTTCCAATATATTCATTCCTAAGGGTGAAGAAGTGGTGTCTACCAAAGGAAAAGTAAGCGAATGGAACAAGACCTATACCGCCTATAATCCGGCACTGGACACCGAAATTCCCGTTGTGGTACTGACCAACAACCGCAGTGCGTCGGCAGCCGAAATCGTTTCAGGTGTGATCCAGGACTACGACCGCGGCGTATTGATCGGCCAGCGCACTTATGGTAAAGGGCTGGTACAAACCACACGTGATCTGTCCTTTAACACCAAAATGAAGATCACTACAGCCAAATATTACATTCCGAGCGGCCGGTGCATCCAGGCCATCGATTACAGCCATCGTAATGATGACGGCAGCGTGGGCAAAATACCGGATTCGCTCATGACGGAGTTCAAGACCCGCAATGGCCGGGCTGTTTTTGATGGAGGTGGTATCTTGCCTGACATCCTGACCGAAAAGGAAAATTTCTCGCCACTGGCCATATCGCTCGGCCGCAATCGCCTCTTTTTCGACTACGCCATCAAATATCACTTTGAGCACCCTACCATCAAGCCTGCCAAGGAATTCCATTTGACGGATGCCGATTATGCTGCGTTCACGAAATGGCTCGGTGACAAGGAATACGAATATACGACACAAGTAGAGCGGGATCTGAAAAACCTGGAAGCCTCGGCCAAGAAGGAAAAATCGCTGGAAGTGATCGAAGACCAACTGAAAGCCCTCAGATCCAAACTCTCGCATAGCAAAGACAATGACCTGCAGATTTTCAAGCCTGAGATCAAGCAAATCCTGGAAGAAGAGATTATCAAACATTACTACCTGGAAAAAGGAATGCGGGAAGCTTCGTTCAACGAAGATCCCGAAGTGAAGGCTGCCCTGGCGCTTTTCCAGGATCCCGCACGCTACAACCAGATCCTGAAAAAAAAGTAATACCATCCGGCCCGTCGTTCCCGGCGGGCTTTTTGTTTTATATGCTCATACTAAGTATCGATACCTCCATCCGCGGATGCTCCGTAGCTGTTCACAATGATTCCGGGTTGTTGGCTGCCTACGATCTCTTTACCGATAAATCCTCTTCTGCCATGCTCACAACCCTCATGCGCGACAGTGTGGAACATGCCGGTTTTAAATTATCCGATCTGGATGCGATCGTAGTCGCTAAAGGCCCCGGCTCTTACACGGGCCTGCGTGTAGGCGTCTCCACTGCGAAAGGCTTATGCTACGCGCTCGATAAGCCTTTGATCGCCATCAATACTTTGCAGGCAATGGCGTTACAGCTAGCGCCATTTTTCCCCGGACATTTATTATGCCCCATGATCGATGCGCGGAGAATGGAAGTTTATGCCGCCGTCCTGGATGAGAGTAATGCATTTATTCGGCCAACACAAGCGATAATTATGGATGAAAGCTCCTTCCATGACCTGCTTGCTGAACATAGGGTCGTATTCTTCGGAGATGGGGCTGCGAAATGTAAGCCGTTACTGCAAAAACATCCGAATGCAATTTTCCCTGTCGAAGATATCAAACCATCGGCCCGAACCGTCGGCCACCTGGGCACAATCGCTTTCCATCATGCGCAGTTCGAAGATGTGGCGGCTTTTGAACCTTACTATTTGAAAGATTTCATGTCACCCGCGCCACGGAAAGCCAGCACGCTTGTTCAGTAGCCAACGGATTTTACGAAGTTTGCAAAACAATCTCCGGCTTTTCGTTGTTAGCCTTTTTGTAAAAGATATCTTAGAATGGAAACTGACGAAATTGTAAACCGGGTTGCCACCAGCGGCATTGTTTCACTGGATTTGGAAGAGCTTTACCACCCCGGCAAACGAATTGTTTATGATATTAAAGACAATCTGTGGCAAGGCATGATCCTGCGGGAAAAGGATTTTCGTGATTTCCTGAAATCCCATGACTGGTCGCAATACACGGGAAAGAATATCTCCATTATCTGTTCCGAAGATGCCATTGTACCTACATGGGCATACATGCTACTGGCAGTCCAGCTCGAACCGTTTGCCAATGCATTTGTTTTCGGGGACCTAAATGCACTCGAAGACAAGCTCTTTGCAGATGCGATTTCGAAACTGGATATTAATGAATTTGCAGGAAAACGTGTAGTGGTAAAAGGATGCAGCAAAGTGTCCGTCCCGGTTTCAGCTTACGTGGAAATAAGCCGTCTTTTGAAACCTGTTGTGCAAAGTCTTATGTTTGGAGAGCCATGCAGCACCGTTCCGCTTTACAAAAAGCCTAAATCCTCGGTTCCCTCCACAGACTGATCGTTATCGTCCTTCAACAACTTGAAAGTCATCCTGTGGTAAGCACACGGCCCATGCATTCCAATGGCCTTGCGATGATGGATCGTCGGATAACCGACGTTGTGTTCCCAGCCGTAATGCGGGAATTGCCGGGATAAATTCGTCATCAGCTCGTCCCTGTAATTTTTGGCCAGTACCGATGCCGCTGCGATCGAAAGATAATGCGCATCTCCCTTGATAATACAGGTGTGGGGGATCATCGGGTACGGCGTAAACCGGTTACCGTCCACCAGCAGATGTTCCGGACGGGTTCTTAACTTATCCACGGCACGATGCATGGCCAGGAAACTCGCTTTCAGGATATTGATCTTATCTATTTCCAGGTTGTCGACCTCCGCTACTGCCCAGGCAATCGATTCACGGATAATTTCTTTTTCCAGTTCCAGTCGTTGCGCTTTTGTAAGCTGCTTGGAGTCATTCAGGAATGAATGCCTGTAATCTCTGGGCAAAATAACCGCCGCCGCTACCACCGGCCCGGCCAGACATCCTCGGCCCACCTCATCAAGGCCCGCTTCAACTGCATCGATATTATAGTAAGCTTTCAGCATCAATCTTCCAGAATATTCGCCATAAATGTACTTTTTGTCCCGATTGCGATCAGTAGTAACGTGACCGCCCAATACAGGTACACCCGGTAAAAATCCTTTACATCGCGGGACAGCACATCCCTGGACTTTACCTTTTCCAATTGGTCGATTTGTTTAAATACTTTCTCCAATGCTGTATTGTCGGTGGCACGAAAATACTTCCCATTCCCGATCCCTGCAATATTCTGCAGTTCTCCCTCGTCAATCATCGCACTTGCGTTAGCCGTGGTATCTGCCCTGGAAGCACCTTTGGGTCGGCCTACTGAAATCGTGTAAACTTTAACACCAAATGCATTGGCAAGTTGGGCCGAAGTCGTAGGCCCGAGATTACCGGAGGTATTATCGCCATCACTGATCAGGATCGCAACCTTGCTTTCTCCCTGCGTATCCCGCATCCGGTTGACCGCCACAGCGAGCGCGCTCCCGATCGCCGTTCCCGGTGTCGGGATCAGGCTGGGGTTGACCTCATTCAGGAATCCGTACAACAATTCATAATCGGTGGTAAGCGGACAAAGCGAGACCGCTTCCCCGGCAAAAACAATCAGGCCGATGCGGTCCTGCAACCTGCCTTTGATAAATTGTCTCGCCATTCTTTTGGCCGCTTCCAGACGATTGGGACTCAGATCCTTTTCGATCATGGAGTCAGAAATATCGAGAAGCAGCATAATATCGATCCCTTCCGAGTACTGGTCCTTCCGCTCGGAAACCACCTGCGGGCGGGCCAGCGCAACCAATATCAGGCAAATAGCAAGCCCCACACAAGCTGGCTGCACAAAACGCAGCAGTGTCAGCCAGCTTCTGAAACCTGTTACGGATGTATAAGTGATCGTCAGCCTTTGCTTATGTTTCCTGTGCAATGCATTTCGGAGCCAAAAGAGCATAGGTACCACCGGCAACAGGTATAAAAAATAAGGATACACCCACTCGTAAGACCGTAACGTCCCATACCCAAACCATTCCAGCGAAAACCAGTTTTCCATATACCGATCGGTTAAGCTACGGGACTATCCAGTACAAACTTCCTTTTTCGCCTGTACAACCTGGTCGCTCCTGTCTTGAGTACTTCCAGGTAAACATCCATATTTCCCGAGCGGCTTTGGCCATACACGATACTGTCCATACTCTTCAATGCTTCGGCAAGTTCGTCGTCGGGCATATTGTCCATAATTTCACGGGTAGTGTAAGTCGCAAACGGCTTTTTTTCCAACCTTTCCAGATAATTTTTCCATATAATGATCGCCTTTTCGGCGTCTTTGATGTTATTTTTCTCACGGGCGCTGCGCATCAGACGATTGAAGGACCGCAGGTATTCCAGGTGCCGTCGTTGCAGTTTCAAAAGCTGCCATTGCTTATAAATGTCCTGTCCGAAAACCCAGTAGACACTTCCTACTATACCGATGATCAATGCGATCGAGCCGATCAGCACCGAGAAATTGAACTCGCTGCTTAACGGAACCAAGTCCGTCTCTTCTTTTAACACCGGCTTCTTCCGAAGATCGATATTATTACTCCGGATCAACAAAACCGAGTCGGCCAGCGCAAAAACGGCGGTGCAGTCCTTCTTTTGAAAAACATATACGGGCAATCGAAGTTGCTGTACACGGGAAACGTCAAAAGATACCAGATGGTAAACCGCGCTATCCAAGCTGCCCCGACTGTCGGTGCTGGACACAAAACTCCGCTTGGAGATCAGCTCAAATGGTGCAAAATCGAAGGTGCTGTCGGGAAAGAAAATCTCGGAATCGGGACTATGGCGAACGCTGAGCGAAAAATATACAGCCTTCCCGACTTCAATACTATCGGTCAGGAAAACGCCTTTCGGTCTGATACCCTGTGCGGCAGCCGTTCCAAGAGTACCTAACGTGGCCAGCAAAACGCACAAAATCATCCGCCATTGAAAAACCCTTCTATCCATTTGACGACGTAGCTGAGCTTTTGGTGTAACGTCTTACCTTGAACAAATGGATCAACGCGGGAACATAATCCTCCTGTGTGTTGATGGAAATGTAATCTGCCCGGTTCTGGTGGCACAATCTCTGGAGTTCGGAACTCCTTTTGCCGAAACGGCTGGCCATTTCCTGACGATACTGCCTGGAAGATGTATTGACCCACACCGTGCTCTTCTTTTCCGCATCATAAAGCGGAATAATGCCCAGTCCCGGCAAATTCACCTCTCTGGAGTCGTACAAGTGGATCACGATCAGATCGTGCTTTCGTGCCAGCGCTTTCAGATTGTGCTGATAGTTATTGTCAATAAAATCTGATATTAAAAAAATGAGGCTTCTACGGCGCAGGACATTGAGCGCAACCAGAATGGCATCAGCAATATTGGTTTTTGTAGATTCCGGAACGAGCTTATAAAGTTCAGAGATGAGGCCATAGCCATGCTTCATGCCGTCCGATGGGCGGATATAGCGTTCATTCCGGTCGGAAAAGCAAAGTAGCCCGACCCGTGACGCTTCCTGAATCGCGGAAAGTGTCAGTACGCCGCATATCTCTTTCGCAATGTCGATTTTCAGCTTTTTGATCTCCCCCACCTGCTGCGATGCACTGACATCCAGCATGAAAAACGCTGTCTGCTCTTTATCCTCCTTGAAGATCTTTACGAATGTACCATGGCCCTTCGCCGAGGTGTTCCAGTCAATGGCCCTGACATCGTCGCCATACTGGTACAACCGCAGGTCGTCGAACTCCAGACCAGAACCTTTGAAGACGGAATGAAAGTTACCATGACGTTCACTGGTTACAGCTTTGCGCATCCGGATCTCATATTTCCTCAACTTTCCCAGAAACTGCTCAAACATAAGTTTTGCAAAAAAATTACCACCTTTGTCCAATGGTGTACCTAAACAAAGATAGGTATTTTGAAAGTATGCTGCGTCCGACGATAAAATTCAAGACCGGAGTAATTCTTGTTACGCTCTTTATAATGACCCTCCTGGCCTGCTCAGAGGACGAAAAGCCTCCAAAAGGCACATTATCCGAGGAAAAAATGGCTTCTATTCTGACCGACGTCCATTTGGCAGAGGCCCGTGTGAACCGGCTGCAATTGAAATCGCTGGATTCGTCCTTGATGATTTTTAACAGGCTGAAGAGTGACATCTGGAAGAAACAGAGGGTGGATACAGTGGCCTATCGCGAGAGTTATTCGTACTATATGACACGTCCGGAGCTGATGACGCGTATTTATGAAAATGTGAACAAGAAGATTGAGGTTAGGGAGAAAAATAATAATATTAAGCTCTGAAAACCTGTATCACTCTCTATACTACACATTTAACTTTAAAACTAGACAATTCCTGTGAACGATTGTATTGTAGTAATCCCCACCTACAACGAAATTGAAAATGTTGAAGCCATCATCCGGAAAGTTTTTAATCTGAACCATCCGTTTGACCTGTTGATAATCGACGACGGATCTCCGGACGGCACCGCAGCAGTTGTCAAGGAATTAATGACAGAATTTGTAGGCTCCCTTCACCTCGTCGAACGAAAAGGAAAATTGGGCCTTGGCACCGCATACATCCACGGCTTCAAATGGGCCCTTGAAAAAGGCTACAAGTATATATTTGAAATGGATGCTGATTTTTCACATCCACCCGAAGATCTGATCCGCCTGCATCATGCCTGCGCCCACGAAGGACATGACGTAGCCGTCGGATCGAGGTACATTACCGGAGTAAATGTGGTCAACTGGCCCATCAACCGGGTTCTCATGTCCTATTTTGCGGGATATTATGTGCGTATGATCACCGGAATGCCGATTATGGACCCCACCGCAGGTTTCATTTGCTATACTGCCAAAGTACTGAACACGATCAATCTGGACAATATCCGTTTTATCGGCTACGCATTTCAGATCGAGATGAAGTTCAATTCGTGGAAATACGGTTTCAGCATTACCGAGGTGCCCATCATTTTCACCGACCGCACCAAAGGCGCCTCGAAAATGTCAAAAGGCATTTTCAAGGAAGCCATATTTGGTGTGATCACGTTGAAGATCAATAGCTATTTCAAACGGTATATTCCTAAGCATTCAGCTCAGAAATTGCCAGCCAACTCATAAGGCCAGTAGATATTTCGAGTGCACTTTCGTCGATGTCGAATGTGGGAGTATGCACGCCGGAAATAATGCCGCGTGCCTCGTTGCGGGTTCCGAGCCGATAGAAACAGGAGTCAACCACCTGTGAATAGAATGCGAAATCTTCGCCGGCCATCCACAAATCGAGGTCAATCACATTCTCTGCACCCATATAACCCACAGCCGCTGTTCGGACGCGCCTGGTGAGTTCCGGATGGTTTTTCAGGAAAGGATAGCCTTTGACGATTTCAAACTCGCAGCTTCCACCCATTGCTTCGGCAATGTTTTCGGCCATTTTCTTCATCCTCCGCAAACCGTCCTCACGCCATTCCTCGTCCATACAGCGCCAGGTTCCCTGGATTGTCACCTCGTTCGGAATCACATTGGTGACACCGTCGGCGATAAACCGGCCGAAAGACAACACGGATGGGTTCGCCGGATTGCGATTGCGGCTGATGATCTGCTGCAATGCCACGATGATGTGCGACGCCATCAAAACGGGGTCGACCAGCTGATGTGGTGCCGCCGCGTGGCCGCCTTTGCCTTTTACGGTCAGATACAGCTCATCTGTACTAGCCATGTACATGCCCTCGCGGAAGCCGATTTTACCAACCGGAATATTGGGCGCCACGTGCTGACCAACCATACTGGCAGGTCTCGGATTCTCCAATACTCCTTCCTTAATCATTAATGACGCCCCGCCCGGTGCTTTTTCCTCGGCAGGCTGGAAAACCAGTTTCACTGTTCCTTCAAATTCCTCGCGGAGCGCGTGCAGGATACGCGCAGTACCCAGGAGCGACGACGTATGCACATCGTGCCCGCAAGCGTGCATGACGCCCGGAACAGTCGATTTATACGGGACATCATTCGCTTCGAGGATCGGTAATGCATCCATATCGGCCCGCAGACCCACGATTCTCTTACCTGGATTACGGCCTTCGATGATCGCGACTACGCCAGTTCCCGCAATGCCTTCTTCGGGTTGAAGCCCGATCGCCGTAAGCTCAGATGCAACGTATTTGGCCGTTTTGAACTCTTCAAAAGATAATTCGGGATTACTGTGCAAATGGTGACGGTGGGCAATAATGTCTTCCGACTGATCTTTGGCAAGCGCTTTGATTTTTTCCTGAAGCTGGGACATGGTGCAACTGGGATATTGAAGTACTATGGGTTCTCTTTACTAAACATTCAAAGGTAATAATAAAAAAACGGCGTGATAACCTTACCATGCAAAGAGAAACACATTGCCCATTTGCTAAGAAGCGGCCATTCCTTGACTGGTGTTCCAAAGAAAAAAGGTAATTTTGACCAGATATGAATCAATCAGACACGCAAAAATGAATCAACAGGAGTTTTTAGAATCATTGGTTTGTCCACGCACAGGAACCCCTTTAACAATAGCCGAAGACGGTAAGTCACTCAAAAGCGAAGATGGTACCGCCTATGAAATTGGTGACACAGGCATTGTTAACATGCTATACCCCAAAGAATTACTACCCGAAGATGCCCGCGAGCAATACCTGTATGACCAGGCGTTTCTTCGCTACGATCGTGGCGTTTCCTGGGTTTTCGAAACCCTGAACCATTCCGATGAAGCTGCCACACGCCGCTTCTTCATTGATCTGATGGAGCTAAAACCAGGCATGAGTGCCCTCGAAGTAGGCGCGGGAACCGGTAAAGATTCAGCATTGATTCTGGATAAAGTAAGACCAGGCGGAACTGCCGTATTGTCCGACCTTTCGCCTAATATGCTGAAACTGGCGCAGGAAAAACTGGTTACCGATGACTTAAACGTGCATTACTTCCTTGGCAACGGCTCCTACCTGCCTTTCCCTGACGATACTTTCGACGCCGTGTTCCATTTCGGCGGCATCAATACGTTTTCGGAGCGCAAAAAAGCATTCGAAGAGCTGACCCGAGTGGTGAAACCTGGTGGAAAAGTAGTGGTAGGCGACGAAAGTGTTGCGCCCTGGCTTCGGAATACACTTACTTACGCTACATTACTGAAAGCGAACCCGCTGTTCCGCGCCGAAGTGCCGCTGGAAGATGTTCCGGCCAATATCGAGAACTTCAAGTTGCATTATGTTTTCGGAAATGCATTCTATGTAATGGAATATCGCGTAACTGCCAAAGCACCGGAAGTGGATATCGATCTGCCGATCCCGGGCAAAGATTTTGTTGATAACTGGCGCATTCGTGCTGAAAAAGCAGTCGACTAAGTTTACGCCATTTTCAATACCAAAATTCAGCGATTCCAATGTGGGTTAAAAAAGGAGTTATTTACAAACCTGACGGCAGTCTGGCACACAGCCAGAGCCATGCGCAGGTTCCGTTTGCCTATAAACACAAAGATTTTCTAAGGATCTATTTTTCGTCGCGGGATGTCAACACACAATCGCGCCCGACATTCATCGATGTGGATTATGACGATCCCAAGAAGATCCTTTATATACACGACAAGCCCGTGCTCGACCTCGGCGGACCAGGTGAATACGATGAAACCGGTGCCATGCCCGCATGGTTTGTGGACCGTCCCAACGGCGATATCTGGCTTTATTACACCGGCTGGAACCGCACCTGGAACTCCTACCGGCTTTCAATGGGTCTTTCAGTGAGCCACGATGGTGGTTTGACGTTCAAGAAGATGTTCAGAGGCCCTATTATGGACCGCAGCATTCAAAACCCGCTGTGGGCAGCACAGCCTTCGGTACTGATCGACGACGACGGCACCTGGCGGATGTGGTACATTTCAGGTCACAAATGCGAGATCATCCACGACTATCCCGAGCCTTACTACCGCGCACAGTCGGCTACTTCCAAAGATGGTATCCACTGGGAAATCAGCGACATTCCAACACTCGATTTTGACGACTTCCTGCATGCCGTAGGCCGTCCAAGTGTTTTCAAGGAAGACGGCATTTATAAAATGTATTATTCCTACCGCCATAGCCGCGACTACCGCACAGACCGTAACCAGAGCTATCGCCTGGGTTACGCAGAGTCGGTCGATGGTACGAGCTGGGAACGCAAAGACCATTTGGTAGGCATCGAGAAATCTGAAAACCCTGAAGATTTCGACTATGAAATGATCGATTACGCCAACTTCTACCAGCACAATGGCAAACGTTACCTGCTTTACAATGGTAACGGTTTCGGTGCGGCAGGATTTGGTTATGCGGTTTGGGAAGATTAATATTCTGAAACAAACTGAGATGGGTCATAGTCTCAGTGTCAATGGCGAGATAATTTTGAGAAAATCACCATTAAATGTCACACAAGTGATCGCAAAATGAGTACACTTCAGGAGCAGTTCAACCGCGATGGTTATATCCTTTTGAGAAATTACCTCGACAAGGGTGTCATTAACGAAATATATACCGAAGCCCGCAGGATTTTCGCGACGCAGATCAAACGCGTGACCGGCCGCACGGTCGATATCGACGACAGGGATGCATTCGAGAATGCGATGTTCGAATTCTTTGAAAAGGATTTTAACGGCTTTGTAAGTACAGGAAAAACCGTTCAGCATACATTCTCACTACACCGTCTGGGAGTCGATCCGGTTATTGAAAACCTTCTTAAAGAGATCGGCCTGTCCGCCCCCATCATTGGAGCCCGCGCGGCCATGCAATTCAACAGCCGTTTTTTATCCAAAGACGGCAGCAAGCACTGGAAACTCGATGCACACCAGGACTGGCGCACCGGCCAGGGCTCGCTGGATAGCGCAGTAATTTGGTTCCCGATGGTCGATGCCGGCGCGGATATTGGCGCATTGCAAGTGATCCCGGGAAGCCACAAGACCGGTTTACAAGCCTCTTCCACTTCGGGCTACCAGGGCGGAATTACTGTTGAGTTAAAGGATGAAGATTTTGTTCAGACTGAATTTCAGGTCGGCGATATCTTGATTTTTTCAGCGTTTCTGATCCACCAATCCGGCAACAACATAACCAACAACATCCGCTGGTCGGTGCAGCTGCGTTACAACAACCTTGACGAACCGACATTCGTCGAGCGCAGCTATCCGATGGCCTACATTTACAAGCCCGAAACCGAGCTCGTAACACCGGATTTCCCAACGGTAGAGCAATTGAAAGAGGTGTTTAGCTGAAAAACATACAATGAAAGTTTCCGTTTGCGTCCCGACGTACAACCACGAACAATACATAGGCCAAATGCTGGAAGGCGCGTTGATGCAACAGACCAGCTTTCCTTTTGAAATTGTGATCGGTGATGATGCATCGACGGATGCGACAGCTGACATTATCCGCAAATATTCCGCAGAAAGGCCGGGGATTATCCGGGCTTTTCTGCATTCTGAAAACCAGGGGCCGAAAGAGCCACGTGAGTTCGCCGGAAGGAACAATGTGCTGCAATTGCTAAAAACCTGCCGGGGCGAATACGTGGCCATGTGTGAGGGCGACGATTACTGGACAGACCCGCTGAAGTTGCAAAAACAAGTCGATTTTCTCGATCAGAATCCTGACTTTACAGTTTGTCATCACAACATGGAGGTCACTTACGAAGACGGCTCTCCTTCCCACTATTTCAATGCCCCCGATCAGAAATCCGTTTCGACTATCGAAGATCTTCTGGAAGATAAATGGTTTATGGCCACAGCCAGCTGGGTTTACCGCAACCATTTCTTAACCGAAGATTTCGCCGAGTGGCATGCGAAAGCGGCAGCAGGCGATTGGGCGATCATGTTTCAGCTGGCTGCGAAAGGAAAAATCGGCTATCTGAATGAAGTAATGGGCGTTTACCGAAAACACAGTGCCGGGCTAAGCAATGTCCATGCCTCTACCAACTACAAATTTTTACAAAATAGAAGGGAAATGTTTGAAAACGTAGGTCAGTGGCTTCATGGCAAGTATGATGCCACGGTAGCCAAAACCCTGTTGCGTTACGACGAGCTGCTGTCTGGTTTTCAAAAAATTGGCAGTTCAAATTAATAATCTTTAATTTGTACTGTTTAATACCTATCACATCTATGAAGCTAAGCGTCGTAATACCAGCCTATAACGAGGAAGAATCTATTACCCACACTCTTACGTCATTACACAGTACATTAAATAAGTACAATATCCCTCACGAGATCTGCGTCACTAATGACAATTCGAAGGATGGTACGTTGAGGGTACTGGACGAGCTTTCGCTTCAAATTCCCACACTGGTTTATTACACCAACCCCGGTCCTAATGGCTTTGGCTATGCGGTACGGTATGGACTGGAACGCTTCAAAGGTGATTGCGTGGCTGTTTTTATGGCTGATATGTCCGATGACCCCGAAGATCTGGTCAAATACTATTATAAAATGGTGGAGGGTGATTATGACTGCGTCTTCGGTTCACGCTGGGAGAAAGGCGGTAAGGTAATCGACTATCCGGCCTTGAAAAAGGTCATTAACCGTGTTGCCAACTTCATCGTACGTATAGTGATGGGCATTAAGTATAACGACACCACTAATGCTTTCAAACTCTACAAGCGCGAGACCATCGAAGGTATCAAGCCATTTCTGGCCCCTCACTTCAATTTGACCATTGAATTACCGCTCAAAGCGATGGTACGAGGTTACAACTACGCAGTGGTACCCAATAGCTGGACAAACCGGAAATATGGTGAGTCGAAACTGAAAATCAAGGAAATGGGTAGCCGGTATTTCTTTATATTAATGTATTGCCTCATCGAAAAATACTTTTCGCAAGGTGACTTTATGAAGAAAAGCACCGCGCCGAAGAAAGAAGTCAGCAGATAATACGCCCTATTTGATCCATTCCTGGATAAACGTCATTTTGTGAGCGATGTAGGAGATTGCCAGCCCCCACACAAGCGCGCTGGCCGACATCCACATGAATATCGAAGCTTTCGGCACGCGGAATGCAACCGCCAGGATAGGCCCGAAAAGCGGGGTGAAAAGCGGCGGTGTCAGGAATGCAATGCCTACAATCCCAAACTTGCGCCAGATATTGACGGCGATACGGTTGGTTTTCGTGAATTTTTTAGGCGGCGATTTCCGATATTTCTGAATGAGATTTCGCACAGCACCGCCCAGGTACGTAAGCACCAGCACCGTGAACATCATGCCCACCGCCGAGCACAAGGCGGTTTCTATCCAGGTAAGTTTAAGCACAACCCCCGCAATCGGCCCTCCGAAGAATTTTAATGTACTGGCAAGCGCAACGGACAAATATTTTAGAAAGGTGGTTTTCATTTAAACTTTTACCTGTATCATTTCAGAAGCAAAACGTCTTGTCGCCTCGTTGGTTTCAACATAATCAGCAAATGAAGGATTCCCAACAAATGTAATTTTGGCAAGGCTCTCGACAATAACGTCCGAAATATCCAGAAATCCTATCTTATCGTGGAGGAATGCGTCAACGGCAATTTCATTGGCAGCATTAACGATACAAGCTGCATTTCCGCCCTTCTCGAGTGCCTCGTAAGCGATAGCCAGATTACGAAATGTATCCAGATCAGGTTTTTCAAAAGTAAGTGAAGGATAGTCCATGAAATTGAAGCGCGGAAAGTTTGATTTCAGGCGGAGCGGATAATTCAGAGCGTATTGAATGGGTAGTTTCATATCCGGCAGGCCCATTTGGGCTTTCATACTACCATCTTCAAACTGCACCAGTGAATGGACAATGCTCTGCGGATGCACGATTACATCGATTTGCGAAGCATTCAAATTAAAGAGCCATTTAGCCTCGATCACTTCGAGCCCTTTGTTCATCAAAGTCGCGGAATCGATCGTGATCTTCGCGCCCATGCTCCAGTTAGGGTGTTTTAAAGCTTGCGCTTTGGTCACATGTGCCAGGAATGCCCGGTTTTTGCCCCGAAACGGCCCACCGGAAGCTGTCAGGATAATTTTTTCAATCGGATTATCCGATTCTCCGGCGAGGCATTGGAAAATGGCCGAATGCTCTGAATCGACCGGGTAAATGCTGACACCATGCTCCTTCGCTAACGAGGTTATCATTTCCCCCGCTACCACCAACGTTTCCTTATTTGCCAGAGCAATACTTTTCCCGGCTTTAATGGCATGGATAGTTGGTAAAAGGCCCGCATAACCCACCATGGCAGTGAGTACAACATCCGCCTCGTCGGATTCCACGACCGACACCAATGCAGCCGCGCTGCTGTAAACTTTTATATTGAAAGGTAAAAGGGCTGATTTCACCCTCTCGAAATGCTGTTCGTTACAAATGACGACCTCCGTCGGCTTGAATTTAACAGCCTGCTCGATGAGCAGATCAGCATTGCCGCCGGCAGTAAGTACCGACACCGAAAAAATATCCGGATTAGCTTCGATCACTTCGAGAGCCTGGGTTCCGATAGAACCTGTCGAACCTAATATGGCAACTCTTTTTTTCATGATATTCTCACGGATAGATTCGGATTAATTACGGTTTAGCCGGGTCAGTTCGTCCGCGATCTTCCTGTCGTTGGAAAGGCGGGGTACCTTGTTTTGTCCTCCGAGCTTACCGCTCGCGCGCATATAGTCGATAAACGAATTCTTGCGCAGCGACACTAGCTCAAGGCGACGCAGAATACTACCTGTGATCAAGTCTTTATAATAAATATTCAGTTCCGTCAGACGGCGATCGAGGTCGTTTGCAAATTGTTCCATATTGTTTGGCGGTGTAGCAAACTCCACCAACCATTCGTGGTAAGGAAGGCCGCCATCAAGCGAATTGACCATCGGAGCGACTGTCAATTCCACAACTTCCACTTCGGGATGCCTTTCTTGCGCGTAGCGCAATGCCTTCTCGATCTCTTCACCAATCACGTGCTCGCCGAATGCCGAGATGAAATGCTTGATCCGGCCCGTCACGACTACTTTGTAAGGATTTGTCGATACAAATTTGACGGTGTCCCCCAGAGAGTAACCCCACAATCCTGCATTGTTATTGATGATAACAGCATAATTGCGGTCTACCTCTACTTCACCGATCGAAAGACGCGGTGGTTTTTCGTCGAAATAATGCTCCACAGGAATGAATTCAAAAAAAATACCCGTGTCCAGCAAAAGCAGTAATCCTTCGTCACTCTGCTTATCCTGATAAGCGAGGAAGCCTTCGGAGGCCGGATACAATTCAATCGAATCGATCCTCTTGCCGATGGATTCGAACAATTTGGCACGGTAGGGTTCAAAATTTACACCTCCATATATAAAAAGGGAGAAGTCGGGGAAGACCTCCTTGATTTTCTTGCCGGTCCGTTCGATAATGCGGTCAAAATACATTTGTACCCACGGCGGAATGCCGGAGATCAGCGACATCCGCTCTTGAAGGGTTTCGTCTATAACCCGGTCTAGCTTAGTTTCCCAATCCTCGATGCAGTTTGTCTCATAGCTCGGCAGCTGATTCGAGCGCAGGTATGCAGGTACATGGTGATTGGAAATGCCTGACAGGCGGCCTGTCAGTACCCCTCCGGTATCTGTCAGTATAGGGCTTCCAGAGAGAAAAATCAGTTTATTATCCAGAAAATCAGCCTTTTGAGTCTCGTCAATATACGTCAAAATGGCATTCCTGGCCGAATCGATGTGATTCGAAATTGAGTCTTTTGAAATAGGAATATATTTGGTACCGGAAGTCGTACCAGAGGTTTTGGCAAAATACAACGGCTTACCCGGCCACAAAATATCATTTTCCCCGGATTTAATGCGTTCTACGTAAGGTTTCAGGTCTTCATAGTCATTGACAGACACGGCCTCTCTGAAATCTGAATAACTCTGGATATCCCTGAAAAAATGGTCTTTCCCAAACTGCGTGTCAGTTGCTTTGGCCACCAACTTCATCCGCCAATTTTCCTGAACCTCGACGCTCCTCGCGATCCATTCCTGCTGCTGTTTGACAATGTAACGGGCCAACGGCCTGCTCAAAACTGATCTGATTCCCATAGTGAAAACAAATGTACACAGGATTTGTAAATTACCTGATTTACCCCCGCTTCAGGGCTGCTTTACAGCCTCAAAACACCCTGCGTCGAAATTTTTTAAATGCCTTTGTTTGTGGTTAATAATCTGTAATTTTGCCATCCTGAAATCAAAGTGAGCAAAAGTTTTTTAAAATTATATATGGGATTGTTTGATTTTTTGACGAGCGATATAGCGATTGATTTGGGTACGGCCAATACCTTGATCATCCATAAAGATACTGTTGTTGTTGATGAGCCGTCGATTATTGCCATGGATAAAACCACCGGCAAAGTGCTTGCCATCGGGCACACGGCAATGCAGATGCATGAGAAGACGAATGAGAATATCAAAACGATCCGCCCATTGAAAGATGGCGTAATCGCCGATTTTACTGCTGCTGAAATGATGATCCGCGGCATGATCAAAATGATTGACACCGGCAGCCGATTTTTCACACCTTCCCACCGGATGGTTGTTTGCATTCCTTCAGGAATTACCGAGGTGGAAAAGCGCGCGGTAAAAGACTCCTGCGAGCATGCAGGTGCGAAAGAAGTATACATGGTACACGAGCCGATCGCAGCGGCCATCGGGATTGGGATCGACATTACCCAGCCAAACGGCGTCATGATCGTCGATATTGGCGGTGGTACAACTGAAATCGCGGTCATCGCGTTGTCCGGTATCGTCTGCGAGCAGTCGGTACGCATTGCAGGTGACGTTTTTACACGCGATATTGTGGATTACATGCGCCGCGAGCACAACCTGCTGATCGGTGAGCGCTCAGCCGAGTTGATCAAAATGGCGATCGGTTCCGCTTCTCCTGAACTGGAAATCCCGCTCGACGACTATCAGATCCGCGGACGTGACCTCATGACAGGTATTCCAAAGGAAATCCGTGTCACTTACAGCGAAATAGCATATTCTCTCGATAAATCCATTTCTAAAATTGAAGAAGGTGTTATGAAGGCCCTAGAAATCTCCCCTCCGGAGCTTTCTGCCGATATCTTCAAAAATGGCATTTACCTCACCGGCGGTGGCGCACTGATTCACGGACTCGACAGACGAATTGCTCAAAAGACAAAACTACCCGTACATATTGCCGATGATCCGCTGAAAGCGGTGGTAAAAGGTACCGGGGAAGTCCTCAAAAACCTCGAACTTTACAAGCCCGTACTGATTTCATAGCACAGGATCGCCCGCAGTTCCTCAATCGGCACTCAAAAAAATTTATATTTTTGCGCATCGTGCGCCGATTGAGGAACTGCGTGTGAACATTTTAGCCCATGCTCCAACTCGTTGATTTCGTAGTCAGAAATCGTTTCTTTTTGGTTTTTGTGTTGCTGGAAGTGCTCAGTATCTGGCTGGTCGTGCGTAGCAACACCTACTGGGGCGCTACCTACTTCAACACTTCCAACTACTACGTCGCGAAAACGCTGGCATTTTCCAATTCAGCGAGAGAGTATACCAAGCTCGACGAGATTAACGCAGACCTGGCCAATGAAAACGCCCGCCTTCACGCGATGGTGACCTCACTAAGTCAGCAAAAACCGCGTGAAGCTCCGGCAGGATATCTACCTGATTCGACTTTTGCATCAAGGTTCACCTATACAGTAGCAAAAGTGGTAGACAACGAAACCAACCGGGCGAACAACGTACTTACAATTGACAAGGGAACCAAACATGGCATTAAGCCTGGTATGGGTGTGATTTCAGCGACAGGGGTGGTAGGTAAAGTGCGGTTCTGTTCGGAAAACTACTCGGTGGTTACTTCTATTTTGCATTCGCAGTTTATGGTCTCTTCCAAACTCGTCCGCAGTAAAGAGATCGGCTATGCAAAATGGCCCGGAAAGGACCCCAATTTCGTGGATCTCATTGATGTTTCGAAGTATACCAAAGTTTTCAAGGGCGACTCGGCAGTAACCTCGGACCAGAACTCGGTATTTCCGCCTGGGATTATGGTTGGAAGGGTTCAGAGCGTAACCGTCAACCCGAACCAGACCTTTTACAATATCGTCCTGCATCTCGCAACGGACTTCCGGAACCTGTCATATGTGTATGTTGTACAAAATCACCAACTTGTAGAACAGGAAAACCTTAAATTAAGAACAGTAGAACCCCGATGAGCTTACGCGAAGCGATACAATATTTCCTGATGATCCTGCTTTACTTGTTTTTGCAGATCTTCTTTATGCGGAATATCGTCCTGTTCAACTATGCATTCTCCTTCATCTACATCGCCACGATCCTACTGTTACCGGCCGATATGGATCGCATGTATTCGCTCCTGATCGCATTTGCCGTTGGCTTTACCGTGGATGTCTTCTCCAATACTTTTGGTATGCATGCGTCGGCAACGGTACTCGTTGCCTACCTGAGACCATTCCTGATCCACTACCAGATGAAGTCCCGGGGCGCTGAACGTGCTGAGGTGGGCATCCGGGCGCAGGGGTTGGGCGCATTTCTTTCCTATATCTTTCCGTTGATCTTCGTGCATCATTCGATGCTGTTTCTGATGGAAATGAATAATTTTGGAATGATTCTTTACACACTGATCCGCATCGGGGCCAGCGCTCTCTTCACAACCATCCTCATCGTGCTCCTGGAACTATTCTCCAAACGGTAGTATGACATTTTGACGCGATTCGCTTTTTGGCTCGGAATTTGATGTAACAACATTGAATTAACGATAGGAGGCGACACCGCTTGGAAGGCTTGCTCATTCCATCTCTTTTTAATTTTATCGTGAATCTAGGGCAGTTAGGACGCTCCAAATAGCCATTTATCAAATTTTAATTTGTACGATTTGGAGCTGTTATTAATCTTTGTAAATTCAGCATTCCTATGTTAGTTGCCATGTCAGAAACGCTCACGACTAATGAATACACGGACGATCTTCGGTATGAAGTATTTAACCGCGAGTTCATGCCACACATTGACTCCATGTACAACTTCGCCTTCCGTCTTACCATGGACGAAGACGATGCCAACGACCTGGTGCAGGACACATATCTGAAAGCGTTCCGTTTTATTTCCTCTTTCGAGCAGGGTACTAATGCCAAAGCTTGGCTTTTCAGGATCCTCAAAAACAGCTTCATCAACGACTACCGTAAAAAAAGTAAAGAACCTTCCAAAGTTGATTATCAGGAAGTTGAAACGACCTATAATTCCGAGGAAGCATCCGATACTACTTATACCGTAGACCTCCGTGCTGATGCTGTACAGGAACTGATAGGCGATGAAGTGGCCAACGCACTCAACGCACTGCCTGTCGACTTCAGAACGGTCATCATACTCTGCGACATCGAAGGTTTTACCTACGAGGAGATGGCCAAAATCCTGGACATTCCGATCGGAACGGTGAGATCCAGATTGCACCGCGCGCGTAACTTGCTGAAAGAAAAACTCAGAAGTTATGCGAGCTCAATGGGATATGATTCATAGGTTGTGAAACTTTTTTTGCAACCTCTTCGGTTATAGGGTACAACTGTACATATATTCCATTATTCTTTTTTTCATTTTAACTAATGAATGCATCTTCCACGACGCCTTCTGTAACAGAAGTTGCGCAAAAACAAATGAAGCATACCTGCGAGCATCATGCTGAGTGTATGAAAATCATTCAGGCCATCCTGGATGACGAAGCCACAGAAGCTGAGAAGGATCATTTCCGCGAGAACATGGATAAGTGCATCCCCTGCATCGAGTCGTACCGTCTCGAAAAATGCATTAAGGACTCTCTCAATTTTAAAATTGTAAAGAAACCCTGCCCGGAGAGCATTCTCAACACGATCATATCAAAAATTAACAGTTAAGCTGTTCGAGTGAAAGGTAAGCTAATTATATTTTCTGCCCCTTCCGGTTCCGGAAAGACTACGATTGTAAGGCATCTTCTTAATAAATACACACAACAACTGGCATTTTCTGTCTCCGCATGTACGCGCACACGGCGCGATCATGAGGTAGATGGCAAAGATTACTACTTCCTGACCTTACAGGATTTCCGTCAGAAAATCGCGGATCAACAGTTTGCCGAATGGGAGGAGGTATATGCCGGAAATTACTACGGCACCCTCAAATCCGAAATACAACGTCTGTGGGATCAAGGCAAACACGTCCTTTTTGATGTGGACGTTAAGGGCGGCCTCAAACTGAAAGAGGCGTATGGCGATGCGGCATTGGGCATATTTGTAAAAGTCACTTCTGACGAGGAAATTAAGCGGCGGCTTTCAAGCCGCGGTACCGAAACGCCCGAAACACTCGCTACCCGGCTGGCCAAAGTACGCTACGAGCAAAGCTTCGAACACGAGTTCGACGAGGTTCTCGTCAATGACCATCTGGACGAAACGCTCGCCAAAGCAGAAGATCTTGTCCAGGCATTCATTCAATCTTAATCATCGCTGGCAATGAAGATCGGCCTGTTTTTTGGATCGTTCAATCCCATTCACATCGGCCATTTGATCATTGCGAACACGATGGCTACCACCACCGACCTCGAACAGGTGTGGTTTATTGTAAGCCCTCAGAACCCCTTCAAAAAGAATAGCGGCCTGCTGCACGAATTCGATCGGTACGATCTGGTACAACGTGCCATTTCGGATAATGCGCTGCTCAAAGCCAACGATATCGAGTTCCATATGCCCAAGCCAAGCTATACGATCGATACGCTGGTTCGCCTGCAGGAAAAATACCCGCAGCACCAGTTCAAGCTGATCATGGGAGAAGATAATCTGGCGCAGTTTCCCAACTGGAAGAATTACGAGAAAATTCTTGAATACACCGGGCTATACGTTTATCCACGCCCCAATTCCAGGTCGCATGCTTTCGCTAACCATCCTGATGTGAAATTCGTGGATGCGCCTTTGCTCGATATTTCGGCTACCTTTCTGCGTGGCTGCATTAAAAAAGGAGTTTCGATTCGCTACATGGTGCCCGAGCCGGTGGAGCAGCTGATCAAAATCAAGAAGTTCTATCTGTGATCAGAGCGGTCTTTCCTGGTAAGTTATTTCCGACAATAACCCCACTGCATTGAATTTCAGAATTACCTTGCGGGCATCCGATTTAGCTTGCATATTCTCACATTGAGGCCCTTTTTCAAGATAATAGACATAAAACTTGGTATTCCGCTCGCCGAGCTGATGAATATCCGGTCGCCCCAGGATCTCTCCCACACCGTCGGCAAACTTCCCTTTCAGCTCTTTTTCTACCGCTTTAAAATCGCTTTCCAATGCTTTTCGGGCGTCGTTACAGCCTCCTCGGTCACTACGCCACTTTTTAAGGTCCAGGTTACCTATTTTGTCCGGCGCATCCGAGCAAGCATTGAATAGAGTCAACAGGGAAAGAAAGAGGATTTTTATCTGTAATTTCATCATGCCAAAAGCGAGGTAATCGTTCATTCCAATGTAGAGGCGAATCTAGCCATAGCGCGCGAGAATTTCACTATTTACTTCCCCTTATGTCCTAGGGGCCTGACAACATGAAACTACTACTGATCCTAATTTTCCTGACCATTACTTTCCTTCCCGCATTAGCCCAAAACAATACACCACAGCCGGTCGATGGCACCGATTGCTCCAACCTTTTCTTTAAGGCATTGCTGGATGAAGATGCTGCGAGTGTAGCCAATCTCATTTCCAATGATTTTACCGTGATCAGTTTTAACGGCCAAACTGTCGACGGCCCGGCATTGCAGCAAGCCATCGGTCAGGGCTATATTGTAATTGACTCGGGGATGCTCACAGGTACGCGTACGCGAACCTACGGTGATGTGGCCGTAACTTCCGGTAACTGGAATGTAAGTGCACGAATCCAGAACAACGGTTTCAATGGGGAGGTTACTTACACCACGGTATGCGTTCGCTCCGGTGGAAAATGGCGGATTACTGCCGCGCAGCTAACGCCGGTCCAGTGAAGTAGGGGCATAAAAAAAGAGAACCGGAACCAGTTCTCTTTTCAAATATAGTCTAACATTACATTCTAAACATTCATCAGGGATTCGCGACGGCGCATCTTACCGGCTGGAATACCAAACATCATCTTGAATCGACGGCAGAAATAAGCGGTGTCTTTATAGCCTACATCCGAACCAATCGCGCGGATGCTCTTTTTAGAAGTACGCAGCAAATCCACGGCTTTCTCCATGCGCTGATATTCAATGTAATCCTGTGGGTTGATACCCGTCAGCATTTTGAAATACTGCCCAACGTAATCTTCTGAAACGTTCGCTACATTGGCCAATACCTTGTTTGACAAGTCACCACCAAGATTATCTTTGATATAAGCAAAGATGTCGATCAGGCGGGGATCTTTGAAATACGTACTATTGGTAACCAGCTGCTCTACAAACAACTTGTTTTTCAAAATATACCGGATGATCTCGATCACGACCTCCTCAGTCTTGATCTTGATGATACGGCCCTTACCGGGTGTATCCAGCATATCTTCCGTCAGAATCTGGTTGATCGTAGCTGCAATCTGATCATCCCGTTTGATCAGGAACGGAGGTACATCAAGTGATGTAAAAAAGTTAACGGTATCAAAAACCTTTGCCTCAAATGAGATCAATCCGAATGAGTTAGGCAGTTTTCCAATTAATGCCGGATCGTGCCCTGCCTCAATATAGTTATCACGATTAGTCATGAACTCTTCGTTCGATACGGTCTTGGCTGTCTGCGTGTTACCGTACGTTACTGTGGCGTGCTTGCCTCCCGGAATAAAGAGCATATCTCCTTCCTCAACCCTTTGCGACTCTTCGGAACCGAAAGAAACTTCACCGTCGTACAAAATCGTCAATGAGTTCTGTACGTCATAAAAGTTTTTAATGGTAATGGGCTGTAAAATCCTGATATGACGGGCCTTGACAAATTTCACTCCCAGCGACTCAATAATCTTATTATAGTCTTCCATACTTGATATATTTAAGGGCCGTTTTGACCGATTTTCCAAATTTTGTACAAATCTAATAAATTGTACAAAACTAATACAAGTATAGTTTCACAAAAATTTAAAAAAAAGTGATATTTTGATATTATTTTAATCCAACATTCGGAATAAAAAGGAGTTTATCCGAAAAAAGGGATCATTTCAAAAGTTCACGTGCTATCACTAAATTTTGGATTTCGGAGGTACCCTCATAAATCTGGGTAATTTTTGCATCCCGCATCATGCGTTCTACATGATATTCCTTCACATAACCATAGCCTCCATGCACCTGAACCGCCTCGGTTGTCACCCACATGGCTATTTCGGATGCGTACAGCTTGGCCATCGCCGCCGCCTGGACATAATCCTTGCCTTCGTCCTTTAACCGGGCCGCCTTATAAACAAGCAGGCGCGCAGCTTCTATTTTTGTTGCCATTTCGGAGAGCTTGAACTGGATGGCCTGGTGCTCAGCGATGGGTTTCCCGAACGTCTTTCTTTCTTTGGAATATTTCAAGGAAAGTTCAAATGCACCCGTTGCGATTCCCAGCGCCTGTGCCGCTATACCGATACGGCCTCCGTTAAGTACATCCATTGCGAATTTGAAACCGAAACCATCGTCCCCTATCCTGTTTTCACGAGGTACTCGCACGTCATAAAACATCAAAGTATTTGTGTCAGAGGCTCTTATGCCCATTTTATCCTCCTTCTTACCTACTGAAAAGCCGTCCCAGCCTTTTTCAACAATAAACGTATTGATTCCTTTATGTCTTAGTTCAGGATGTGTCTGTGCCATGACCAGACAAACGGAAGAGGTATTGCCATTGGTTATCCAGTTTTTTGTACCGTTCAATAAATAATGGTCCCCATTTTCAATCGCCTGGGTATGCTGAGAGGTGGCATCCGACCCGGCCTCCGGCTCCGACAAACAAAATGCACCAATGATTTCGCCCGACGCCAGCCTGGTCAGGTATTGTTGCTTTTGCGCTTCTGTACCATACTTTTCGAGGCCCCAGCATACCAACGAATTGTTCACCGACATGATCACACCTGCAGAAGCATCGATCTTCGATATTTCCTCAATAGCAATGGCATAGGCGAGGGTGTCCATGCCTCCTCCGCCATATTCAGGGGCTACCATCATGCCAAGAAAGCCCAGTTCCCCCATTTTTCTCAATAACACAGGATCAAAATGCTGGGCATTATCGCGTTCAATGACACCGGATAACAACTCATTACGGGCAAAATCCCTGGCCGCGGCCTGCACCGCCAGGTGTTCTTCGCTGAGATTAAAATCCATTCCGGTGAGCGATTGGGAAGCTGACATAGACGACGTTGATTTTTGTGGATGAAGAACTTCAAAAATAGGATTTACGAAAACGGTATGCAAGCATACAATTATATAACCGATTAAAACTTTGGGTTTTGCTACTCATTTTGAAGAAAACTTGTCTTAAGTTTGCGCCTTTATCACGATAGATTAAACATGCCCATTCTTACCGTTTTTTACATTAAGCTGCTCATCAACCTTGCATTGACGATTGGAATTATCTGGACAATCAGGCAATCAAAGCTCTTTACCAAATGGCAGTGGGAAAACGATAAGCTGATTCTGACGCTTGGCTTTATATTCTTCCGTCTGATCCCCTGGATAGGGATTTTCCTGATCATTAACGAGGAACCGCGGGGCGATATTCCTTTCTTCTTTTACAAAGCCGAGGGCGCCAAGGCCGGTGGTTTTGTGTACCGTGACTTCTGGTCGTACCATGCACCGTTGTATGCGTATATCATCAGCATACCCGTTTGGATCTGGCACAATGCACGGGCCATTGTTCTGTTTATGGTCCTCATGGAAAGCGGCATTCTCTGGCTGACTTACCAGACCTACAAGTCCCGGTCGCCCAAAGCATTACAGCTCGCTATTATCTATTACATGCTTCCGGCCGCATTCATGTATATCCTCGTGGACGGACAGGAAGAAGTATGGTTCTGGGGTGCTGCCTTACTTATCTGGCGGTATACAATTAAAAAGCCTGTCGACTATGAGGTCGGCATCGGATTACTTTACGCAATGGTTTTACTGACCATTAAAGTAACCTTCATTTTCCTGCTGCCTGCATTGCTCGTGATGGTGAAGAAACCCATTAAAATGCTGCTGGTAATGGCGGCTGTCGGTTTGCCGGCGGTAGGTTTCCTATACTGGCAGATTGGTGACCTTTTCCTGATGCCTATCCGTCATACGGAACAGCTTATGACACCTAATTTGTTTTCGGCTTCAAGACCATTTATAGAACTTCTTTTCCATGTCGATGAAAAGAAATCGACTCTCATCAACTGGTTCGGATTACTTTTTACGGTTTTTATTCCCGTGTATATGGCCTTCAAAGCACGCCATCGCCATATCAACGAAGTTTTGCCCGGCATTTTCATTGCATGTTTCGTTTGCATGATGCTCTTCCAGGCCAGCGCCATGGGCGCCTACGTGATTGCCTACCTGATGGCCGTTTTATTCGAAGTGATCGATATCCGCAAAACACTCCATGTCGCGGTGTTGATCGCTCTCAATTGGCTTACTGTGGTGCAGCCATTTGTTTGGGTGTACATCAAACAGCCCGCATATACGTCCCTGGAAATGTTTGGAAATCCGATGAACCTGTTTGAATACGCATTGCAGATACTCAATGTGCTTTGCTTTCTCTGGATCCTCCGCGAAACCTTTCGCAAAGTGGTCGCTTTCCCAAACCTGGTAACGGCATGAATATCATCCTGGCCAAAACAGCGATCAGCATTGGAGCATTGCTCGTGACGTCGGCGTTGCTCTTTAAACGGGAGCTTTTTACAAACTGGCTTGAAAAAAAATCTGTAAACCCGACACTGGCTGTCGCCTGGGTACTACTGCGGCTTCTGCCATTCATAGGGGTGTACCTTATCGCCAATATGGCGCCTACCTCGGATGTGAACGGCTTCTGGGACGAAGGCAGCAAAGCTTCGCTCGGGCAGGTAGTGTACCGCGATTTCTGGTCGCCCTATTCGCCGCTGTATGCTTATTTTCTTGGAATTTGGCTCAAACTATGGTATAGTCCAAAAATGATCGTCCTGACGATGACCGTCATGGATGGCATCGCATTGCTGGCTTCCTATCATTTTTTCAGACCATTCCAATCCCGCGGGACCTTTCTCTTCCGGGCAATCATATACCTGTTGTTACCCGGTTCGCTCGTACTCTGCGTGATCGGCGCGCAGGAGGATGTATGGATGTGGCTGTTCGTAATCCTTGCCTACCTTCTGCGCGAGCGCACATTACGGGTAGAATGGTATGCCATCATCCTGGCGTTGGGACTGCTGATGACCAAAGCTATTTTTGTGCTGATCCTGGTTCCGCTTTTTATTTTGGAAAAGGAAAAGATCCGGTTTTTGGTCCCAATGGCCATTATCGGTGCGCTTTCGCTTGGAATTCTCTATCCATTGGTTGGATTGGAATTCATGCAGCCGCTGGATGAAGCCAAAACATTACGCGCACCCAATATTCCTTCGATACTAAACCCGTGGTTTCACGATTCTATCGGTGTTGGGGAAAAATTCTGGAACTGGATCGGGCTTGTTGCTTCGGTGGGTTTGGCATGCCTTTCTGCATGGCGGTTACGAAATGCCGATTTTCGTGTCATGCTATCGAAAGTATGGGTTGTCTTGTATGCTACAATGATGATCGTACAGCAGAGCGCTTACAGCAATTACATTTTCCTATTTCTGTTACCGCTCGTATTCTTTGTGATCGATTGGAAAAACAAAACACAGGTTACCTTACTGTTTGTTTTCAATTTGCTTTGCGTAGTACACCCTTCGTATTGGTGGCGGTTGGGTATGCCTTGCTACATGACGCCATCCGATACCCTGGCTTCGCAGGAACTCTTCATTGATTATTCCATGCAAACGTCCATTGTGATGCTAACGGGCTATTTTATATGGCTTGCATTCCCCAGGAAGCACCAAGTTTAACTTTATTTAACAGCCCCCGGTCCAGCCCTGTTTATACATTTGGTGACAACAAACACGTCGCCTATGCTGCCTGTTGACCGGCATACTTTACACGAACTTCAGATACTGCCTGAAAACAGTCGCTCGGCAAGCATTTTAAGCTTTTTCTCCCATACCGAAACGCAGGGTGGTGCCGACTATCTGAAAGTCCTCATCACAAAACCTAAGAAAACGCTAGCGGAAGTACTGCGTTTTCAGGATTTGCTCCGGACCATTTCCATCAGGCCAGCGGCCTGGCAAACCAATGTGTCAAAAGCCTATGCCGCGGCCGCAGAATCTTACTACGCCCTAAGTGTCTCACATTCGATGTCCCAGGACGTTTTCAAGCATTGGTTTGACACATGGCTATACTCTCTTCGGAACAAAGCTGAATTTTACCGTATTCAGAGCGGCGTATTAGCCACTTTAAGAGTGGTCCGGGGCCTCAGTGCTGTAATGGACAGTCTTGAAGCGGCGACACTGCCGGAAGAGGTTGCCGATTCAATTGCCGCGCTCAGGAAGTTCATTTTCGCGCCCGCAATGACCACATTTCAGGACAAAGAAGACCATTTGCTGTCGAAAGCCTCACTGTTCTACCTGGATTATTATTTCAGAATCAGCCATCGGAAACAATTCAGGCAAATGCTCGATACCCTGTATTACATCGATGCCTGCCTGGCTATTGTCAAAACAGCCAGATTGCACCACCTTACATTCCCTACATTTAGCAGGTCTCCTGAATGCTTCGAAGTCAAATCCACCTGGCATCCGCTCATCCCCCACGCTGTCGCCAACGACTTTGGGTTAAAAAGTGATAATCCGGTTTGCATTCTCACAGGCGCCAATACCAGCGGCAAAACCACTTTTCTGAAAACCTGCGGCATTTTGGTTTACCTGGCACACCTGGGTTGGCCTGTTCCAGCACATTCGCTTCATTTGTCGTTCACCAACCGCCTGTTTACCTCCATTCACCTTTCCGATGATCTGGATCTGGGATACAGTCATTTTTTTAACGAAATGATACGCATCAGGCAAATGGCCCATGCACTGCACGAGGGTGAAAAGTGTTTTGTGATTGTCGACGAATTGTTCAGGGGTACCAATCAGGAAGATGCTTTTCACTGCTCCAAAACCGTCATTGAAGGATTTGCCGCTCACCAAAGCTCGTTTTTCCTGTTATCCACTCATTTGCATGAACTGGTCACCCATTATTACAAGCACCCCAGGATCGCTTTCCGGTGCTTCAAAACCCGCATTACAGCGAGTCAATTTGACAATACATTCAAAATTGAAGACGGCGCTGCCTTTGAAAAAGTAGGAAGGCTTATCATGGACCAGACTGGTGTGACCGAGCTCCTTCAAAATGCAAAAAGGCCCCCAAACTGTTGAGAGCCTCTTACATATATATCGCAAATTTCCTACTCGATCACATCGAATCCGCAGTAAGGTATCAATGCGGCCGGTATCCTTACAGTACCATCCGGTTGCTGGTTATTTTCAAGCAACGTGGCAACGATACGCGGCAATGCAAGCGCAGATCCGTTCAGGGTATGAAGTAACTGCGTTTTTTTGTCCGCGTTCCTGTAACGCAGTTTCAGACGATTCGCCTGGTAAGTTTCAAAGTTCGACACAGAACTGCATTCCAGCCAGCGCTCCTGGCCTGCCGACCATACTTCAAAATCGTAAGTCAGTGCAGAGGTGAAGCCCATATCTCCACCGCAAAGGCGCAGAATGCGGTAGGGCAATTCCAGTTTTTCCAATAAACCCTTTACATGGTCAACCATTTCGTCCAGGGCTTTATACGAATCTTCCGGTTTGCTGATCTGCACGATCTCCACCTTATCGAACTGGTGCAGCCGGTTCAGCCCGCGTACGTGCGCGCCCCAGCTGCCAGCCTCTCTCCGAAAACAAGGTGTAAATGCTACATTTTTAACAGGCAGTTCACTTTCCGCAACGATCACATCGCGGTATAAATTGGTGACAGGCACCTCCGCAGTAGGGATCAGGTAAAGGTCATCCTGTTTATCATGATACATCTGTCCCTCCTTGTCGGGAAGTTGCCCGGTTGCGAAACCCGAATCCGCATTGACGACAATCGGCGGTTGCACTTCTGTATAGCCGGCTTTGGCAGCTTCATCGAGGAAAAAGGAGATCATGGCTCTTTGCAACCTGGCTGCTTTACCTTTATAGACTGGGAACCCGGCACCGGTAATCTTGTTGCCAAGTTCAAAGTCAATAATGGGCGCCAGATTTTTACCAAGCTTCTTGATCAGCTCCCAATGCGGCTGTGCGCCATCCGGCAAAGCCGGTTTCGCGCCCGCTTCTAAAACGGTCACATTATCCTCCGCAGTCCGCCCTTCCGGAACGCTTTCGTGGGGCAAATTCGGGAGTTTGACAAGCTCTTCAAGCAACGTCGCTTCCACTACCTTATGCTCCTCATCCAACGCCTTTGAGCGCTCTTTTAATGCTGCCGTGTCCGCCTTCGCCGCCTCTGCCTCCTCTTTCTGTCCCGACTTCATCAATGCACCGATTTCCTTGGCTTTGTTATTGGATTGAGCAAGCGTATCGTCAAGCTCCTGCTGAATCTGGCGTCTTTTTATGTCCAGCGCGATGATGCGATCTACCACATCTTCGGGATCCTTAAAATGTTTCTTGCTTAGTCCCGCGATGGTCTGTTCCCTGTTTTCGCGGATAAAATTGGTTTGTAACATCGGACTGTCGGCTGTCGGCTCTCGGCGATCAGCTGTTAATATTTACAATTATTATCTGATCAAGGCGCTGTAAATATGTCCTTCATCGCGTCTTCATAGAAAAACAGACGTTCATTCAGGACATTCAACGCTTCGGCCTTGTATTTCGAATGGATAAGCAACGAGAGATTATGTTCCGACGCACCATACGAAATCATTCGTATAGGAATATGTTTCAATGCATCCAGCACCTTCAACGCGATACCTTCTTTATCCGCGCTGAAATTCCCTACGATACAAATGATGTTCTGGTCACGGTCATGTTCTTCCAAATCAGCGAATTCGCGAAGTTCGGCGCTGATCTTGTCCAGGTTTTCAGAATTATCGATTGTCACAGACACCGACACTTCCGAAGTAGTGATCATGTCCACCGGCGTCTTATATTTTTCGAAGATCTCGAATACCCTACGAAGGAATCCGTAGGCATTCAGCATACGGGTTGAATGGATATAAATCGCCGTGATGTTGTCCTTTGCAGCGATCGCCTTGATATCCCTGTCCGAAGTCTGGTTGGCGATCAGCGTTCCGGGTGCTTCTGGCTGCATTGTATTTTTCAGGCGAACAGGCACTCCTCTGAGTTTAGCAGGGGTGATCGTACTCGGATGCAGGATTTTTGCACCGAAGTAAGCCAGCTCTGCAGCTTCCTCAAATGTCAGTTCACGGATCGGGAAGGTACGTTTTACGATACGCGGGTCGTTATTGTGCATTCCGTCAATGTCGGTCCAGATCTGTATTTCATCGGCACGGATCGCACCTCCGATCAGTGATGCCGTGTAATCAGATCCGCCTCTTTTCAAGTTGTCCACCTCTTCCCTTGGATTACGGCAAATGAATCCCTGGGTAACGATAGTTTGCTTGTCTGTATATTGATTCAGAATCGTAACCAGTTTTTCTTCAATCGTTGCCAGTTCAGGTTCTCCATCCGCATCTATACGCATAAAATCCAGCGCAGGCAGCAATACCGAACTTTCTCCTTTTTCTTCCAGATAAGCCTGGAACATCTTTGTGCTCAATATTTCACCTTCCGCAACCAGTTCTTTCTCCTGCTTAATGGTAAACGGCTTCACACCTACGACCGATTTGATAAAACCAAACTCCGCATCGACGATCTGCTGACCTTGCGCAAGTCCTTCCGATGTTGCATACAATTCTTTGATGAACAGATCGTAATGTGTTTTCAGCTCCTCGATTTGAGTCGCAACTTTCGCGTCATCATACGATTTCGCTGCTTCTCCGATTGCGATCAATGCATTGGTCGAACCCGACAATGCAGACAATACAACAATCTTACGGCTAGGATCATTATTAAGAAGTTCGCGGATTGAGTGCATACGCTCAGGTTTTCCTACCGAAGTACCGCCAAATTTCCAGACTTGCATAACTTATTTTTGAATGATTGAATGATTGAATTTTGAATGTCCGAATGACCGAATGATTGAGAGAATATTTCATGGAATTTGAAGTGAACCACGTTGGTTTGGGTGATTTACTTTACTTATTCATCCAATCATTCGGTTATTCAAAATTGACTAACCTGCGCTTTAAGACCAATCATTTTAATGGCCGTCATCGCTGCTTCGTCGCCTTTGTTGCCATGAACGCCGCCGGATCGTTCCAGTGCCTGTTCCATATTGTTGGGTGTCAGCACACCGAAGATCACCGGCTTGTCGTATTTCAGGCTCACATGGGTAATGCCTTGCGCCACCGCGTGGTTGATGTAGTCGTTGTGCTTGGTTTCCCCCTGAATCACAACACCCAATGCGATCACCGCATCAATGTCGGACCTTTGTGCAAACCATTGCGAACCCATTGTGAGCTCGAAGCTTCCCGGTACATTACCTCTGACAATGTTGCCGGCTATCGCTCCGTAGGTAATGAGCGTCTGATATGCACCCTCGAATAGCTTCTCCGTAACCTCATTGTTCCATTCTGCCACAATAATGGCAAATCTCTTGTTGCTGATATCCGGCAGGCCTTCCGTCGTAAATACACTTAGATTTTTATCGGCACTTGACATAATATTGATTTTCAATTGGATTTCACTAAAAAGAGCATTAAAGAACGATTGCAGGGAATAAAAAAGGGATAAAACCGGTGTCGGCTTTATCCCTTTTCAGAAACAGAATGGATAACCATTACTTGCCGACCTGTCCCTCTAATAATCCCATATATTTCTTGGCATTCACCACTTCCGATGAAAGCGGGAATTCATCAACGACACGTTTATAGCTAGCAACCGCGTCAGCAGGCTGGTTAGCCTTTTCCTGAGCAAGAGCTAATTTCATCAGATATACTGGTGTGAAGTACTCATTCTTCTCATAATCAGCAGCTTTCTGATAATAAGAGACTGCCTCAGCAGGCTGGTTCTTTTCCAAATAAGCATCCCCGATCAGAGATTGTGCACGTGCGTGAATAAGCAGGTCCGATGAGCTGAAAGATTGCAAATGGCTAATCGCTTCGTCGTACTTACCTTGTTTCAGCAATGCAACGCCCGCGTAAAAGTTTGCAAGGTTGCTGGCATCAGTTCCTTTATAGCTATCCGCGATCGACAAAAGTCCCTCGTTACCACCGCTTCCGTTTAATGCTTTTTGCAAAGAATCGGCTTCAAAATCGTAAACAACGCTGGCAAGAGCATTCTGGGCTGTTCCTTCCTGGCCGCTGATGTAAACGCGGTATCCCACAAATCCAAGAATAGCAACCACAATAGCTCCTCCAACCCCCAGAAGAACCTTCCGGTTTTTAATGAAAAAAACCTCTGCTTTCGTGAGCTGGCTTGCTAATGCTTCCGGAGTTTCAATAATTTCCAGCCCGGATTCGCCCGTATTTTTCTTGCTCATATCAATTAATTCGATTTTGGAGTGCAAAGTTATGAAAACTTTATTAAGTCAAAACAAGTTAGGGTACAATTCTTTGCAGGATATGTTTATCTCTGATGATCGTCCCCCATCCCGGTGGCGGGAAATCGACACGCCTTCGCATTACCTTATGAAAGAACGAGTTTGACAGTCTAATCCATATAAAACGAAAACTCCGTGATCGCTCGTTGCTACCACGGAGTTTTCAATCCATATATAATGATGACTAGCTGTACAATGGATACTGTTTCATCCACTCATTTACTTCGGTTTTTACCGCCGCGATTTTAGCCTCATTGTCGTGGTTAACCAGAACACTGTCAACCAGATCCACAATACGCTCCATGTCCGCTTCTACCAGCCCGCGAGTGGTCATAGCCGCAGTTCCCACACGCATACCGGATGTTATCATTGGAGATTTATCATCGAACGGCACCATGTTCTTATTGATCGTGATGTCGGCTTTGATGAGCGTATTTTCTGCAAGTTTACCGGTCAGTCCCGACTCTACACCATTTTTGGTGCGAAGATCGATCAACATCAGGTGGTTGTCTGTACCACCGGAAATGATGCGGTAACCTTTATCGACAAACGCTTTGGCCATAGCCTGTGCGTTTCTGGCGATCTGGGTTGCATAGTTATAGTATCCCTCACCCAGCGCTTCGCCGAAAGCAATGGCTTTGGCAGCAATGATGTGCTCAAGAGGCCCGCCTTGTGTACCTGGGAATACTCCTGAATCCAAAAGAGATGACATGGTGCGGATCTGGCCTTTCGGCGTTTTAATGCCAAATGGGTTTTCGAAATCATTACGCATCATGATCACACCCCCGCGCGGTCCACGCAAAGTCTTGTGTGTTGTAGTAGTTACAATATGACAGTGATCGAACGGATCTTTCAACAGCCCTTTCGCAATCAGGCCGGCAGGATGGGAGATATCTGCCATCAAAAGCGCACCCACCTGATCAGCAATTGCGCGAAGGCGTTCGTAATCCCAGTCACGGCTGTATGCCGAAGCACCGCAGATCAAAAGTTTCGGACGCTCTTTCAATGCTGTTTCCTCTACCTTATCCCAGTCAATAAGACCAGTTTCCGCTTCAACACCATAAAATACAGGTTGAAAATATTTACCTGAAATGTTAACCGGCGAGCCATGTGTAAGGTGGCCGCCGTGTGCCAGGTTGAATCCCATAATTTTATCGCCAGGATTCAGGCACGCAAGAAACACTGCTGTATTAGCCTGTGCACCGGAATGAGGCTGCACATTGGCCCAGGTTGCGCCGAAAAGCTCCTTCAAACGATCGATCGCAATCTGTTCGATTTCATCCACAATTTCACATCCGCCATAATAGCGCTTACCTGGCAGTCCTTCCGCATATTTATTGGTCAAAACACTTCCTGACGCTTCCATTACCTGACGTGAGGTAAAGTTTTCAGAGGCGATCAGCTCGATACCAGATTCCTGGCGATGCTTTTCTCTGTTAATCAGATCAAAAATGGTAGTGTCACGTTCAACGCTGGTGAGTGTAGACATGGGATTGGCAGAAAAATGGTGTGATACTTTCGTGGAATAAGCCGCAAAAATACAAGCAATTATTTTGGAATAAAATACTAACACTTACTTTATCTTTAAAGTGCGAACGGGCGTTGGCGCGCCAAAGCAGCAAATAGCCCTAAGACACAAATCAAACGTAGTTTTAAGTATAAGTTATTTCTTAAATTATTTTAATAATATTCGTTTTCAGTTGTACTTTTGTGGTCAAACCATTCGTGCGTGATCGAACACATGAGTAAATTGCAGTTTTACCCCTAGTCTATTCACGAACTCTTAAATAATTCAACTTAGTTATGAGCCAACAAGCGGTAAGTCCACAAACAATTCTGATGCAAGCTTCCAGCAATGGGAAAGGCACTGCGGGTACGGTAGGACAACCCATCACCTATGAAAAGATCCCAACGCAGATTTTTGCGGATTCTAAAGAAGCATCGCATGCGGTAGCGAAGGAAATAGCAGACCTGATCCGTCAGAAACAAAAGGAAGGCAAGCCCTGCGTTTTGGGATTGGCTACGGGTTCATCCCCAAAGACCGTTTATGCGATCCTCGTGAAGATGCACCGGGAAGAAGGGCTGAGCTTTAAAAATGTAATTTCCTTCAACCTGGATGAGTACTATCAGATGGAACCAGATTCCATTTACAGCTACCACAGGTTTATGAAAGAACAATTGTTCAATCACGTAGATATCCCGAAAGAAAACTACTTTATTCCGGACGGTACTGTTCCGGCTGCGCTGCTTCGTGACTATTGCATGTCCTACGAAAACAAGATCAATGCGGTAGGAGGGTTGGATTTCCAGTTGCTGGGTATCGGCGGTAACGGCCACGTCGGTTTCAATGAGCCCGGCTCGCTGATCAACTCCCACACACGTCTGATCACACTCGACCACTCGACCCGCGCTGCGGCCAGCATGGAATTCGGAGGTTTGCATAATGTGCCCCGCAAAGCCATCACGCTGGGTATAGCCCCGATTCTGAACGCACGCCGGATCGTCCTGCTGGCATGGGGTGAAAGAAAGGCATCCGTGATCCGCGGAGCTGTGGAAGGGCCTGTGAGCGAACTAAACCCGGCTTCGTACCTTCAGGCGCACACAGATGTGTCTTTCGTAGTTGATGAAAGTGCTGCTTCCGAACTGACCCGAATCAAAACGCCTTGGGCGGTGGATTCTGTGATCTGGGATAACAAAATGATTAAAAAGGCTGTTACCCATTTGTCTCAAACACTGAAAAAGCCGATTCTCAAGCTTACTGACAAGGATTACAATGACAATGGTATGAGTGACTTGCTGGCTCAATATGGTGCAGGTTACGAGATCAATATCAATGTCTTTAATCAACTGCAGCATACCATCACCGGATGGCCTGGTGGAAAACCTAATGCAGATGATACGCATCGCCCCGAAAGAGCCCAGCCTGCTAAAAAGCGCGTGCTGATTTTCAGCCCGCATCCCGACGATGATATTATTTCTATGGGAGGTACCTTCCAAAGACTGGTTGACCAGGGGCATGAGGTGCACGTTGCTTATCAGACATCCGGAAACATTGCGGTGGCTGATGACGAGGCTTTGCGATTCATCGACTTCGTTGTTGACTTCAATAATGGCTTCCACATTGAAAGCCCTAATGCAAGCAAACTGTTCCAGGACGCTAAAGACTTTCTGAGACATACGAAAAACAGTGAAATAGATACCCCGGAAGTACGGAAAGTAAAAGGTTTGATCCGTCGCGGCGAAGCGAAAGCTACTTGTCGCTTCGTAGGTGTGCCTACCAGTCAGGCACACTTCCTGGATATGCCATTCTATGAAACCGGAACTGTTCAAAAGAAACCGATCGGTGAAGAAGATATTAAAATCATCGAAAATCTGATCGAGGAAGTGAAACCTCACCAGATTTACGCAGCCGGCGACTTTGCCGACCCGCATGGAACACATAAAGTCTGCTGGGATGCCATTGAAGCCGCATTACAGCGTTCGAAACACAAAAATTTCATGAAGGACTGCTGGGTATGGTTATACCGCGGCGCCTGGGCAGAATGGGATATCTACGAGATCGAAATGGCTGTTCCGATGAGCCCCGACCAGGTACTAAAAAAACGTCAGGGAATTTTCAAGCATCAGTCTCAAAAAGACGGTGTCGTATTCCAGGGCGAAGATTCACGCGAATTCTGGCAACGTGCCGAAGAACGTAACCGTGGAACTGCGCAGCTGTACGACTCACTGGGTCTTGCGGAGTATGAAGCGATGGAAGCATTTGTTCGGTGGAAATTCTGATCAAAAACAGCAATAAAGCGAAAGAGCCCGGAAAATTTCCGGGCTCTTTCGCTTTATATATACTATAATACAGTTCGATATCAGTTTCTACAACTCCATGTCGATCCACATCCTTTGAGCCATTTTCTCCACCATATTCATAATACCCTGCAGGGCACCAAAAATGATACATAAAGGCAGAATCACTGGCAGAAATATCAGCCACTGCAGTGCCATGGTAAAATTAAATCTTCTGATAATTGGCGTTTTCATAACAGGATCAGGTGCTTACAACAGGAGTTTAGTATCCCAAGTTATACAAATAATTAATGGTCAACAACTTTTTACTTAACTAACGTCGCCACTTTCTTTAAAATTTGAATAAATAATATAATTATTTCAATTACAATTAAAAGAAAAGTGAATTTACCTCCATTGCTACCCTCCGAAATTCACCAGGCAGTAAGAAAAATTTTTGTTTATTTGTTATACTAAAGTTAACTGCCGTTCCGACATGCCTTCATCCGACATCATCCAACTATTACCCGATTCCATAGCCAATCAAATTGCCGCAGGAGAAGTCGTTCAGCGGCCTGCCTCGGTGGTGAAAGAGCTCATGGAAAATGCGATTGATGCGAAGGCCTCCCAGGTGCAGGTCATTCTTCGCGAAGCCGGACGGGCGCTGATTCAAATCATTGACAATGGCACGGGAATGACAGAAACCGATGCCCGAATGTGTTTCGAACGGCATGCCACCTCAAAAATCCGGCAGTCGGAAGATTTGTTCCGAATTCGCACGATGGGATTCAGAGGGGAAGCATTGGCCTCGATCGCCGCTGTCGCACAAGTAGAGTTGCGTACACGTCAGGAGCAGGACGAGCTAGGCACATTGATCCGTATCGACGGGTCTGAAATTAAGACGCAGGAAGCGGTAGCCTGTCCAAAGGGAACCAATTTTTCGGTTCGGAACCTGTTTTTCAACGTTCCGGCCAGAAGAAATTTTCTTAAATCCAATTCGGTGGAAATGCGGCATGTCCTGGACGAATTTCAGCGGGTCGCGTTGTCCAACCCCGAAGTAGGATTTACATTGCACCATAACGATACCGAAGTCTTCAATTTGCAACCGGGAAAACTCGTTCGGCGGATTATAGACATTTACGGCAAGAGTTACAGGGAACAACTCGCTTTCTGTCAGGAAGATACCTCTTACATTAACGTGCGAGGATATATTGGCAAACCTGAATTTGCACGGAAGACGAGGGGAGAGCAGTTCTTCTTTGTGAATGATCGTTTTATCAAGCATAATTATATGCACCACGCCGTGATCAGCGCATTTGATGGAACCATCCCCGAAGGCAGTCATCCATTTTATGTACTTTTCATTGACATAGATCCTTCCCATATCGACATCAATATCCATCCTACCAAAACGGAAATCAAATTTGATGACGAAAGATCGGTGTACGCGATCATTATGGCGGCGGTAAAAAAGGCCGTGGGCGTCTATAATTTGTCGCAGTCGATTGATTTCGAAGAGAATATCAATTTTCTCAACCCGCTTCCTACCGATCAGAACAATAACCTGATTCCACGCACCGTGATGCCGGATTGGGCCGCACAATCACGCAAAAATGAGAACAGTCCCTCTAAATCGAATCTGACCAACTGGAGCAAACTATTTGAAGGACTTCAGAACACCGACGACCGGCACCGGGAATTAGCAGCATTCGAAATGGGTTCCACCGCGGCCACCAGACCGGTTTTTCAGGAGCAGGCAAAAACAGTAGCCAGCAAAGTAAACCGCATGGCGGCCGAAGTGATCTCCGCTCCGGAAAGCGATGCTTTGCTGTTTCAGTTGCATAACCGTTACATACTGTCCCAGGTAAAAGATGGGATCATGCTCATCGACCAGAAGGCTGCCTACGAGCGAATTTTGTACGAAAGATACCGCAAAATGCTTATTAACCGGAACGGTGCCTGCCAGCAGCTGCTTTTTCCGAAAACCATCCGTCTAACACATTCCGATATGCAGCTTGTGCACGAGACCAAGAAGGAAATCCGGAGTTTGGGTTTTGAATTTGACGAATTCGGATCCAACGAACTGATCATAAGGGGTATTCCTGCCGACTTACCCGAAGAGAGTGAGCAGGATCTGTTCGAAGAGCTTATTGAGCAGCTTAAGCAAAGCTATTCCGACCTTAAACTCAACAAACCGGAAAGCTTGTCAAGATCGCTAGCCAGGCGCTTTTCCGTGCGCTATGCGGTCAAATTATCTTATGTCGAGATACACACTTTGATTAACCAGCTTTTTGCATCTTCCGACCCCAACAGGACCCCAGGTGGCGAATCCATTATCGTCCTGCTGACGATGGATAAATTAGCCGGGATATTCAGAAATTAGGAAACGAAAATCGGAAATGTGTAGTTATCGAATGTAAATTATTGAATTTGAATCTAATATGTTAGCCATAACCCCTACGGTAAGGAATTTATTGATCCTCAATATCCTGTTCTATTTTATTGATTCATCCGTTTTTGAGCTTAAAAACCTATTTGCTCTCAGTTCGGTGCTGTCACCCAAATTCCATATTTTTCAGTTTGTCTCCTATATGTTTCTACATGGCGGGTTTACCCACCTGTTAAGCAATATGTTCGGTTTGTTTATGTTTGGACCGTTGCTGGAACGTATGTGGGGGCCTAAGCGGTTTCTATTTTTCTACTTCTTCACAGGGATAGGAGCAGGCCTGCTTTTCTCCGGAATCGACCTCATTGAGAATCTCCAGGTAGCAAAAGCCGTTGAGTTATTTATCCAGCAACCTACACCTGATGGACTCGCCGATTTTTTGAGCAAGTATGCGGAGCCTCTTTATGAGCCGAACCTGGAATTTTTGAACGGGTTTGAAGGAAATCCAAGCAATTCAGTGTATATTCAACAGAGTATTAAGCTGGTACAGGGCTTTTACGCCTGGTCGATCAGCATACCGATGGTCGGGGCTTCCGGAGCAATTTTCGGCATCCTGATGGCGTTTGGGTTATTATTTCCAAATACTGAGCTATTCTTGTTGTTTGTACCGTTTCCTATAAAAGCGAAATATTTCGTAGCATTTTATGGGCTTTACGAGTTGTATTCCGGGATCCAAAATGCTCAGTCCGATAATGTCGCGCACTTCGCACACATTGGAGGAATGCTATTTGCATATATATTGTTGCGTTACTGGGGTACGCAAAAAACAAATTTCTATTGAAAGATGAGCAATATTGTTGACGACGTAAAAAGGGAATTTGCAAAGTCAGAGAATGCACTTGTAAAGATAATCCTGATTAATACAGCAGTATTTCTGGTTCTGCTGCTAATGAAGATCGTTTTGACACTCTCCCAGTCGTCAGGTCTATATGTGACCGTGATCAATACATTGCAGCTGCCTGCAGCGACCAACGAGTTTATCTACAAACCTTGGACGCTGATTACCTACTTTTTTACACACGACGATATCTTCCATATTCTATTCAATATGCTGTTCCTGTACTGGTTTGGAAAGCTGGTGGATGAATATCTCGGAGCGAAAAGAGTGGTTGCACTATACATGCTGGGGGGGATAGCAGGCGGCCTGATTTACATTGTTTTATACAATCTGCTTCCCTACTTCCAGGCTCACATTGAAGGTTCCAGAATGCTCGGAGCATCTGCTGCCGCATTTTCCGTAGCTGTCGGAGCTTCTACCTTGCTACCCAACTACACTTTCAATTTGATCTTCCTTGGCCCGGTAAGGATCAAATTCATTGCACTTTTCTACATCATCTTGTCACTTGCACAAACAGTTGGCCCAAATGCTGGTGGAAATCTGGCCCACCTGGGCGGAGCTTTTATTGGCTATTTGTTCATCAAACTGCTGCAAAACGGGACAGACTTGGGAAAACCAATCTATGCTTTGCTATCTGTATGGTCACGTATTTTTCGCAAACGTCCCTCCATGCAGGTGACGTACCGTGAAAGACAGGTTTACCGTAGCACCAGTGTTTACTCATCATCTGCATCAGGAACCATCGAAATGCCTGACCAAATGGAAATTGATTCTATTCTGGATAAAATTTCCAAATCTGGCTATGAAAGCCTGACTCGTGAAGAAAAACAAAAGCTGTTCAAGGCAAGTCAGCAAAAATAATCGTCAGATTTAATACGTATTTGCTTAATTTTGTTACTCTTTCATAAAGCGAGCAGCTGGTTAATTCTGATTCAATAACCCTACGGTATGCTTATAACGCCCGGAAAATTACTGGCAAAGATTAATTCTCCCGAGGATCTTCGTAAACTGGATAGCTCTCAGCTTCCGCAGGTTTGTAACGAATTAAGGCAGTTCATTATCGATAACGTTTCGGTTTATGGAGGCCATTTTGGCGCGAGTCTGGGTGTCGTCGAGCTAAGTGTGGCTCTTCACTATGTATTCAATACACCCGATGACCAGCTTGTCTGGGATGTAGGCCACCAGGCTTACGGACATAAAATTTTGACCGGGAGAAGGGATGACTTCCATTCAAACCGCACTTATGGGGGACTTTCAGGATTTCCCAAGAGAAAGGAAAGTATCTATGATGCCTTTGGTGTGGGCCATTCTTCTACTTCCATTTCGTCTGCATTGGGAATGGCGGTGGCATCTGCACTAGAGAAGAATTTCGAACGTCAGCATATCGCTATCATTGGTGATGGGGCTATGACAGCCGGATTGGCATTCGAGGGAATGAACCATGCAGGTGCCACGGACTCAAATCTGCTGATCATACTCAATGATAACTGCATGGCGATCGACCCCAACGTCGGCGCCTTAAAAGAATATCTCACAGACATTACCACCTCCCAAACCTATAATAAGTTCAAAGACGAGGTTTGGAATCTGCTTGGTAAAATGAGCAACTTCGGTAAAAGTGCTCAGGAGGTTGTTTCCAAAGTCGAGACCGTTATGAAAACGGCGATACTCCGTCAAAGTAATCTTTTCGAATCTCTTGGCCTTCGCTATTTCGGCCCGATTGATGGTAATGACATCAGCCACCTGACTGAAGTATTAAAGGACCTGAAAAGCATCCCGGGACCAAAATTGCTACATTGCCTTACGGTTAAGGGAAAGGGCTACGGTCCGGCCGAGAAAGACCAGACGAAATGGCATGCTCCTGGCGTTTTCGATAAGATTACCGGGGAAATCAAGAAGAAAGTTTACGACACGCCTCAGGCACCAAAATATCAGGATGTTTTCGGCCATACCATAGTAGAATTGGCCAGACAAAATCCAAAAATTGTAGGGGTTACCCCGGCGATGCCTTCCGGATCATCTTTAAATATTATGATGGAAGCCATTCCGGAAAGGGCCTTTGATGTAGGTATTGCAGAACAACATGCTGTGACATTTTCTGCGGGAATGGCAACCCGCGGCGATATCGTATACTGCAACATTTATTCCACCTTTATGCAGAGAGCATATGATCAGGTGGTACACGACGTCTGTATTCAGGAACTACCTGTTGTTTTTTGTCTTGACAGAGCTGGCCTGGTTGGTGCCGACGGACCGACTCACCATGGTGTTTATGACATTGCCTTTATGCGGTGTATTCCAAATATGGTGGTGGCATCACCTATGAATGAACAAGAGCTCCGCAATATGATGTATACGGCTCAATTGGAGTCTTTCCAGTCAGGTACTAATGCATTCACTATTCGTTATCCCAGAGGTACTGGCATTATGCCGGATTGGAAAACACCTTTTGAAGAAATTACAATCGGGAAAGGAAGGAAAATTCGCAATGGCAGTAATCTAGCCATACTATCATTGGGCCCTCTCGGAAATTTTGCCTTGGATGCATGTGAAGAGCTTCATAACCAAGGCATAGACGCTGCGTTATTTGACATGCGTTTTGCAAAGCCGCTGGATCAAGCTCTGCTGCACGAAATATTTTCTTCCTATGATCGGGTCATGACGTTGGAAGATGGCTGCTTACAAGGCGGATTTGGTAGTGCTATCGTTGAGTTTATGATAGACAATGGTTATAGCAGCCAAATAAAGCGACTTGGAATACCTGATTCAATCATTGAACATGGTGAACCTGGCGAACTATATCATGAATGCGGCATTGACAAAGCGGGTATTATAGCAGCAGCAATCGAATTCATTCAGATGCCAACACGAATTGCATCAATAGCTCATTAAAACGATTTGACCTGACAGTGAACGCCGATCCAGAAATGAGATCGGCCTTTTTATTTAGCAGGAGTTGGTAAAGCTTCAAAAACCGAAGCATTAGAACAAAATGAAGACACTCAACTAGCCTGACAAAACATAATCACCGTAAAAACAGCATGATTTAAAAACATTGCGTTCTCCGCTGGATTTCACACTGCCGATCAGGCCCCATTTCTGGCTCCTGTGCTACGCCGGACCTCGAAACGGTCACTAATTTATCATCGGCGGACCCGGGCTTAGGCAGCCCCGACTAGGCGTCCCCACTTAACTTCTCTGTTGGACCCGGGGTGGCGGATCCAGGATCAAGCAGAATTCTTGGGGTGAGATTAAGCATAAAGTTTCGTGAGCCTGAATAGGAAGAACGGAATATCCCTCACACCTCTGGATGAGGCCCTGAAAGCCTTGATTTTGGCGTTGAATGACTCAGCGGAAGCATTGGTAGTCCTGTTATTAAAGAAGTTGAGGATATCCAAATAATGTGTCTGAATAGACCTGGCGACAGTTTTGAACGAATCAAGGCCGCAATCTTCCACTGCATTGTACCAAAGCGCAAGCCTTTTAAATGCTTGTTCTTTGGACTTGCAAACCCTAAAAACAGTTCCCAAACCTGTTGCTAGCTTGTAAGCCTGCCCAATA
>NZ_JCANTY010000012.1:0-267562 GCF_059568735.1 Dyadobacter ginsengisoli DSM 21015 | reverse complement strand
AAAGCATTGGAAATTGCCGAGACCATGGCGACCCGTGCTGACGAGGTATTGAGCTGGGCGAAGGATAATGGTACTACCAGACGCCGCGATACGAGCGTTTATCTGTACACCATGCAAGTGATCGTTCAGGAATGCCGCGAAGCCAAGCAAGAGGCTGCTGCCAAGAAATATGAAGCCATATTCCAGAAACATATGGCGGCGTTCAATATGTACGGCGGGCAGCAATAAAATAGTATTTCTGTCAACAAAACGCGGCCCCGGATTCCGGGGCCGCGTTTTGTTTTATTCCAGTTTCAGTTTTACCCAAACCAGCCGATGGTCGGAGCTTGACTCGCGTTTTTCGACGAGGTCAGCCATAGGCTCGCCCTTACCAGGCCAGAAAACACCACTATCGATCGCTTGAAAACCCTCTTTGGAGGGCAGGACATAATCTGCACGCATCCGCCAGAATGCCGTGTGGTTTTTTGCAAATGCGTTTGTTGGGGAATGTTCCGCACCGCCTTTGCTGGCTGGCGTAAAGTTGTGATTTACCTTCGGATTGCCGAGAAGCGTTTTAATGCCTTCGGGTATTGCATTACCCTCATCCGGCGACGCATTCTGGTCGCCCAGAATGACAAATGCAGCATGGGAGGCGAGGCCGCCTTTTTTACCGTTGTCGTCGTATATGTAAGATCCCCGGGAGTCGCTGATGTAATCATTCCAGAAACGGATCTCGTCGTGATTACGCTTGCCGTTCCGGTCTTCAGGGCCATCGAACGACGGAGGGGTAGGATGACTGGCCAACACGTGGATCGTTTTGTCGCCTATTTTAACCGGAATATCCCAGTGTGATTTGGAAGATAAGGGAAACTGGTCCCATGCTTCGGGTACATACCAGGTCGATCCATCGGCCTTGGTGGTTTTTAGCGCGTCTGGCATATCTTTCCATTTGAAATGCTGAAAGGTACGCACGGCTCTCAGATCAATCGGGTATCTTGATAAAAGTACCATGCCGTATTGGCCGGGATAGTTGCCAAAGCCCCAGGCATCTGCTCCGAACTGCTCTTTCTTCCCGTTATTATCGAGGTCGAAGGGGCTCGGCTGCCCGGTGTTGACAGTAGCGTAGTAATAGTAGGGATAATCGATACCCTTTGCGCCGTCGGAGTCAGCTTTGAGATAGGACTTCACGAATTGGCCCACACCTGCTGTTGGGTCTTTGATATAATCGAATTCATTGAGCAGAAGCACATCCGGCCTGACGGTTTTGATAATTTTTGCGATGTTCCTGATCTGCTGGTTGTTACCCGAGGCGAGTTCTTTAACGAGCACCTGTTCGGAGTTTCCCGGAGTGCCTCGGGGAAGATAATTTTCGGCTTCCATACTTACATTATACGTCGCGAAAGTGATGGTGGAAGGAGCTTTTTGGGCCAGGAGCAAGTCCGAACAAAGTAATGCGCAGGAAAGCATGAATGATTTCATGTATGGTGAATTTTGGTTAGCAATGGATTGATGATGAATGGGTAGGTGTCAAGCAAAAAGAGCCGCTCCGGTTAGGAAGCAGCTCTTTGGAATATGTTTGTCAGGGATACATGATCAATGAAAAAAGTCTTTCATTTTATCAAAAAAACCCTTTTCATTCTTGCCGGGCTTAGGCTGGAAGTTTGGCGAATGACGTAACGATTCGAGCGTGGCCCGTTCATCGGACGACAACTGCTGCGGTGTCCATACGTTGATATGTACGAGCTGATCGCCTTTTCCGTAACCGTTCAGGTCTTTAACTCCTTTCCCTTTCAGACGAAGGATTTTGCCAGCCTGCGTTCCTGATTCGATATTAATGCGCGCTTTGCCGTCGATAGTAGGTATTTCTACCGAGGTGCCCAGGGCTGCATCGATAAAGCTGAGGTGCATGTCGTATACAACATTGTTTCCGTCTCTTTTAAGCAATGCATCTTCCTCTTCCTCGATCACGATCAGCAGGTCGCCCGCTACGCCTCCGCGTGCAGGCACATTGCCTTTTCCCGACATGGAAAGCTGCATTCCCTCTGCAACACCACCCGGAATGTTGAGCGTGATCAGGTCGTCCTGTAACAACCGGCCTTCTCCTGCACAAGAGTCGCAGCGTTCGCTGATAATCTTGCCGTCGCCGTTACAGGTAGGGCAGGTAGCCGTAGATACCATCTGGCCGAGCATTGTGCTGACTACCTTACGGACCTGGCCTGTGCCGTTACAGCCATTACAATTGGTGAGCGAAGTCCCGTTCTTGGCTCCGTTGCCTCCACAGGTATTACAGGTTACGTGCCTTTTTACCTTGATCTTCTTCTCGACGCCGTTTGCAACTTCCTCGAGGTTCAACTTCAATTTGATTCTCAGGTCTGATCCCTTGCGTACGCGCCGGCCGTTACCGCCCTGCCGTCCGAAAATATCACCGAAAGGGCTGCTGTCGCCAAAAATATCCCCGAATTGCGAGAATATGTCGTCCATGGTGAAACCTCCGCTGAAACCGCCTGCCCCGCCTCCCGAAGCACCGCCTACACCAGCATGACCAAACTGATCATACCGCTGACGTTTGATGTCATCGCTCAGGACGCTGTAAGCTTCTGCTGCCTCTTTGAATTTGTCTTCTGCGGTAGGATCGTCCGGGTTTTTGTCCGGGTGAAACTTGATCGCGAGCTTGCGGTAAGCCTTTTTGATGTCATCCGCAGAGGCGCCACGATCCACCCCAAGGACTTCGTAAAAATCTCTTTTCTTTGCCATTGTTAATTCTGATGTATCCTGTAAGGAAGGTTAAGAGCTTATGCGCCTACGATTACTTTGGCGTAGCGTATGACCTTGTCATTCAGGTAGTAGCCTTTTTCGATTTCGTCGATAACCTTTCCTTTCAGGTCTTCCGAAGGTGCAGGGAACTGTGCGATGGATTCATGAATGTCGGCATCGAAATCCGCACCTTTGGATTCCATGGCTTTGAGGCCTTTGGATTCGAGGGCCTTATAAAGTTTGGTATAAATCAGGTCGACACCTTCTTTCAGCGCCTCTATCTCCGTCGATGAGTCAAAGGAAACCTTGGCACGCTCGAAATCGTCAACGATCGGCAGGATCAGTTTGACCGTATCGGCGCTCGCCCCGGAGATCATCTCAAGTTTTTCCTTAGCGGTGCGGCGGCGGAAGTTTTCGAAATCCGCGTACAGGCGAAGGTATTTGTCTTTCAATTCTGCAATTTCGGCCTTGGCAGCATCCAGGGGATCAGATTGCGGCGCCTCCCCAGTAATCTCCTGTCCGGCGTTGTCCATCGGGACAGAGTTGGAAGTTTCAGAATTTTCTTCGTTAACCAGATTGTCAGTCTCCAATGAAGCTTTATCCTCGTTCATTTCGTAATTTTTGTCTTGATCTATGTTGAATTCTGTATTTTCCGGCATGGTTCTCCTTAATAATGTGTCTTTTACAACAGCCTCTAATCTCCTAAATTACTTTGCCACGGCTAAATTACTGACAAGATGGCATTTTACAATCAATTTGTAACTTTGCAATATGACTACGGAAGATATCGTCAAGCAGGAGAGGAGTCAGTGGATCAAGGCCAAAGCAACGGAGATCGGCTTTGATTTCTGTGGTATTTCCGAAGCGGTATTCCTGGAAAAGGAAGCTCCGAGGTTGGAAAAATGGCTGCAACTCAATCATCACGGAGCCATGGGCTACATGGCAAACCATTTCGACAAGCGGCTTGATCCGCGTAAACTGGTGGATGGAGCAAAAAGCGTTATTTCTGTGCTGCTCAATTATTACCCGGCGGAAAGGCTACCAGAGGGAGACGATGATCTCAAACTCTCCAAATACGCCTACGGCACCGACTATCATTATGTATTGAAGGAAAAACTTGGTGCATTGCTGGCTGCCATGCAGGAAGAAGTCGGAGAGGTGAATGCGCGGATATTTGTCGATTCGGCACCGGTTATGGATAAAGTATGGGCTGCGCGGAGTGGTTTGGGATGGATCGGGAAGCACTCCAACCTGCTGAACCGTGAAATGGGCAGCTTCTTCTTTATAGGTGAAATTATTTGTGACCTTGATCTGGCACAGGACAGTGCCACCGGCGATTACTGCGGTACGTGCACCAAATGTATAGATGCATGTCCGACCGACGCTATTACGGACCCTTTCGTGGTGGATGGGAGCAAATGCATCAGCTACTATACCATCGAATTGAAGGAGGCCATTCCGGAAGAGGTGCGGGGTAAGTTCAATAATTGGATTTTTGGATGCGACATCTGCCAGGATGTCTGCCCGTGGAACCGCTTTGCGCGCCCGCATAGAACCGCACAATTCGACATGCCGGAATCGCTGGCCGGATTCTCAAACGACGACTGGCGCGAGATAACCGAGGATGTATTTCGGGAAATTTTCCGGCGCTCGCCTGTAAAAAGGGCGAAATTCGACGGTTTGAAGCGTAATATCGAATTTGTTATATCCCCTGAATAAAAAGCACAATTATTTCCGAAACCTCTTATATTTGGGCCGGGGAGTTCCTTTCGATGACTGAATAAAACACTCAATACAATGAGAAAACAATCTGTCAATCTTTGGGCCGTGCTAGTATGTGTAGTGATAGGTCAGGTGATACCAGCTTTATGGTATAGTGCATTTTCAGAGCAGTGGATGGCGTTAAATGGCTTCACCATGGAGCAGATCAAATCCGCTGTCAGCCCCGTTCCTTATCTCGCCAGCATTGTTTCTACTTCATTCATGGCTTACACCATTGCCTGGGTGTTTACCAAAATTCCTGTCAAATCGCTTCTGATGGGTTTTCTGATCGGGTTACTTTTCGGCATTGTTTTCATACTGTTCGAAACGATCGTGAAGGATATGTTTTCGTTCCGGCCACTGGCACTTTCTCTGATCAACGGCGGAGTGAGTGTCGTCGTATATGCCATTACGGGTGGTATACTGGGCGTGTGGCGAAAGTACGAGTAACTGCTGTGTCTCCCCGGACGGTTGCAACTCCACCTCTCATCTTGATTTTATACTAGTTCCAGGTACAGGCTCTGCATTAGGTTGTAGTACTTTTTTTGTAGTTTTTGTTCGATTTTTCGATTGCTATCCCGTAGCTCCGTACATAGGTTAGCGTTAAAACGTAAAGGCCAAATCTAAGTTTGTGTTTCGAGCACGCAACAAAATTATAAGCTGTTTGATAATTGTGTTCAGGACAAATAATGTTCCATTGTATCTTTAATATGCCATTTTATGTGTTCTATTTGATCGTTTAGGCCAAATATTAGTTTAGTACAATTAAAAAAGGTGGAATAAATTGCTTATTTGTTGGAATAGATTTAAATTTCATGAAAATCCAAAAAACCCAACAGACCTATGAGCAAAACTTTACAGTGTGTGCTACTCACGTTACTGCAGGTAGTACTTTTAATTTCTACATCATACGCCCAGGACCGGCAGGTTATCGGTAAGGTGAATGATGAGAACGGGGCCGGACTTCCCGGTGCCAATGTCCTGATCAAAGGGACCACGAGGGGAACTAATACGGATGCGGAGGGAAATTTCAGTTTGAATATGAGCGGTGCCGGAACGCTGATTATTTCTTCGGTGGGTTATACATCCAAAGAAGTAGAGGTGTCTGCAAACATGACCAACATTACCATATCCGTCGATGCAGATGTGCGTAACCTGGGAGAGGTCGTGGTGACAGCCCTGGGTATCAGTAAGGAACAGAAGACTCTGAGTTATGCTACTCAGATGATTAATACCGATAATTTTGCAAAAGCCCGTGAATTGAATGTGGCCAACTCTCTTTCGGGCAGGGTGGCCGGTCTGGATATTGTCCGTTCATCCTCAGGGGTTGGCGGGTCGAGCCGGATCGTGTTGCGTGGTGACCGGTCTATTACCGGGAATAACCAGGCATTGATCGTAGTCGATGGCGTACCTATAGATAACTCGAACTTTAGCCCGGGTAACGCAAACGGTGGTCGGGACGCAAGCGACGGGTTGTCGAGCATTAATCCTGATGATATCGAATCCATCAACGTATTGAGAGGGGCGTCCGCAACGGCTCTCTACGGTAGCCGTGCGGCAAATGGTGCCTTGCTGATCACCACCAGAAAAGGGGCGGTACGTAAAGGTATTGGTGTAAATATCAACAGTACCTTCCAGGCGGAGCGCGCGATGGAGCTTCAGAATTTTCAGAATACTTATGGCCAGGGTGTTGAAGGTAAGTTCTTCCCGAACAGCGAATTCAGCTGGGGCCCTAAAATGGACGGCCAGCAGGTGGCAGCATGGGGGCCTGATCCTGCCAATAAAGGTAAAACCTATGCTTATTCACCTAATCCGAATTCTTACAAAGATTTTTATTCGACAGGAACATCACTGGCAAATTCAGTTTCCCTGACTGCCGGTAGCGAAAAAGTACAGACTTACTTTTCTTACACGAATACCCATGCAAAAGGGATCGTTTCAAATAACAAGCTCGACCGCCACAATTTCAATCTGCGTCTGACCAGCCAGGTGACGAGTAAGCTTAGTTTCGACGGTAAGATTACCTATCTTAATGAAAACATTGAGAACAGGCAGCAAACCGGTGAGGCATTTGCCAATCTTCAGCGCCATATCCTCCGTCTGCCTCGGAGTATCTCCCTCGACCAGGCTCAGGACTTCGAATATGTAGATCCGTCCTCAGGTAAACTCCTTCAGAACTACTGGAACCCCGGCTCTAACGGCGGGCAGAATCCTTACTGGATCAAGAACCGCGTGCTTGCTGATGATACGCGGGATCGTATTTATGGCTTCTCGTCGCTGAGCTACAAGTTCCTGCCATGGCTGACAGTGATGGGCCGCGCCGGATATGACAAGTACATCGACAAGTTCGAAGGTAAATGGTATACCAACACCTATACTATCGCCGATTTCGGGGATTATCAGACCAACTGGCGTGACAATAGCGAGCTTAACCTTGATTTGTTCGCATTGATTAGTAAGCAACTCGGCGAGGATATCAAAATCGAGGCGACAGTGGGAGGCAACATTTTGAAACGTGATTATGTCAATCACCAGACCCTGAACAACGGTTTGAACCGCGATAACCTGTTTGTGACTACCAATGCAAGAAATTCTGTTACAAACCGGACCGTAACACAAACCCGCAAACAAGGTGTTTTTGCATCCGCCGACTTCATCTGGAAGGATGCGTTGACAATCTCTGCGTCAGCACGGAATGACTGGTCGTCGACACTGCCGAAAGCTAACCAATCTTATTTCTTCCCGTCGGTGGGTGCATCGGCTGTTCTTTCAAGCCTGTTCAACATGCCACAGGCGGTCTCATTCATGAAGATCCGCGGAAGTCTTGCACAAACCGGAAATGACGCGTCACCTTATCTGTTGGCTCAAACCTATTCCTATATTGCAGGGGGCGCCAACGGTTACATTATCCGTGACGACACCAAGCCGTTCCCGGACTTGAAACCCGAATTGACCAATTCACAGGAAGTAGGTTTGGAAGCTAAATTTCTTCAGAACCGCATTGGTTTCGATCTTACACTATATAACAGTAATTCCAAAAACCAATTGTTCCGCGTTTCGATCCCACCCGCTTCGGGATGGAGCTTCCAGTACATCAATGCAGGTAACGTCCGCAACCGCGGTATCGAGCTAACGTTGAACCTGGTTCCGATCAGAACAGGAGATTTTAACTGGAATATCGACCTGAACTATGCACGTAATATTAACAAAGTAATTGAGCTCGCCCCTAACTTGAAAACGCTTCCTTTGTCGAACGACTTCATGAACTTCATGAGGGCGGAAGAAGGAAGATCGTTGGGGCAGATTTACAGCCGGGGCTACAACCGCGACGCGCAAGGACGTATTATCGTAGGGCCAAATGGTATCCCGACTGTTACTTCGGGAACAACTGTACCAATGGGAACTTCACGTCCGACCTGGACAGGTGGTGTCACAAACCGCTTTTCATATAAGGGAATCAATCTGAGTTTCCTGGTAAGCGGAAGGCTTGGCGGGGTGGTGACTTCGTTCACCAATGCGGTAATCTATGCTGATGGTGTTACCGAGGAAACGCTTGCTGGTCGTGATGGCATGGTGATCGACGGTGTGCAGGCTGATGGTAGCAAAAATACCGTTTCAACTACGGCAGAGGCTTACTGGAAATTTGTGGGTGGTCGTAACACGCCTATTGGGGAAGCATTTACTTACAGTGCGTCCAACATCAGGCTGAGAGAGCTTACACTGGGTTATAGCCTTCCTCAGAAGATAATCGGCAAGTCGCCTTTCCAGACTGTGTCGCTGTCACTTGTAGGGCGTAACCTGTTCTTCATCATGAATAAGGCAAAGGGATTCGATCCAGAGCTGGTTGCAGGTTCTGCCAACACTACGGTAGGTCTTGAATCATTCTCTATGCCCGCGACACGCTCACTTGGGGTGAATCTTAACTTGTCATTCTAATTGCTAAAATTCTGAAACAAATGAAACGGAGATATAAAATTCTATCACTGGCCTTGATTACTGCCCTTGCCGGAAGCACCTATTCCTGCACGGACAATTTTGACGAGATCAATACCAATAAAACGAAGCTGACCACACTGGATGGTTCAGCGATCGGTAATGCTTTTGCTGCTGCACAATACCGGTCCATTCAGGCAAGTTGGCAGACTTTTCAAAGTTTGTTCGCCGACTTGCAAGGGCAGTACTTTGCAAACATCGCGCAGAACTTCTCGTCCGACCGTAATGTGATGGTGGGTAACTGGCTCAACGGTGCATGGAGCGGCTTCTATGGTACTGCAATCCCGCCGTTGCTTGGGGTTTTAGAAAATACCAAGCCAGGGGCACCGAATGAAAACCCGGCCATGTATGCCATTGCCAACATCTGGAAAGTGTACATGTACCTACCCCGCACCGATTACTGGGGTCCCATTCCATATACCAATGTAGGAAATGGAGAAAGCAGCGTAGAGTATGATTCGCAAGACGTAATATATAAGGATTTTGTTAAAACCCTTGCGACATCAACAGCCGCTTTGCAGGCATTCAAGGGGACGAATGTCTTTGGCAGCAATGATCAGATCTATGCGGGAAGTGTTGACAAATGGATACTTTTTGGAAACACTTTGCGCCTGCGCGTAGCCATGCGGATGTCGAAAGTAGAACCGGCATTGGCTAAAACGGAAGCGGAAGCTGCGGTTGCGGGCGGCGTATTGTCGACGAACGCCGATGACGCTTTCCTGAAAGTGACTGCCAACTCTTTCAATCCGATGAATCAGGCTACTGCATGGAACGAATTCCGGATGAGCGCGGCGATGGAAAGTGTGTTGAAGGGGTACGTCGATCCACGGATCAGCAAGTACTATGCGCCGGTACCGGGAACGGTGAGTACCTTTAAAGGTTTGAGAAATGGCTACACTCAGGGAGAACTTGGCGCCCCCGAAAACAACGCCAACGCAACATCGAACGTGGCAGATCAGTTTTTGCCAGCCGTTCAGGCTACCAATTCATTCGCGATCATGTATGCTTCCGAAGCATATTTCCTGAAAGCGGAAGGAGCATTGAAAGGCTGGAATATGGGGGGAACTGCGAAGGAGTTCTATGAAAAAGGGATCGAAACGGCCTTTAAACAATGGGGAATTGCAGATGCGGCGGTGATCACAGCCTATACGAACGGTACAACTACTCCGATAGCGCTGAGTGACATGGCAAAAACTCCTGCACTTTCGGATATTCCTGTGAAGTTCTCCGCGGACCCTGCCAAGCAAATGGAGCAGATCATTACACAGAAATGGCTGGCCAATTATCCAAACGGACATGAAGCCTGGGCTGAGTACAGAAGAACGGGATATCCAAAGCTATACGCAAGGATAAACTCGGATAATCCCGATTCGCCTAAGGATGCTGTTGTAAGACGCACACCATTTGTGATCGGAGAATTCCAGTCGAATGCGGCGGCAGCGCAGGCTGCCCTGGGTAAACTCGGCGGTGAAGACAAATCCAGCACCAGGTTGTGGTGGGATAAGCCCTGATCGTAGAAGTTAACAGATATTTTTTGAAAGAAGCGAAAAAGGCAGACGGTCCGTCTGCCTTTTTGCAATCCAGTAATTCATATATATTTAGCCAGGCTATTGCTCACAAATCCATGCGAAAACTTTTCCTTTTGCTGATCCTCATTACCGGCTGTAAAAAAGAAGAAAAACTCTTCACACTGCTCGACGCAGGCAAGACTGGTGTGGATTTCAACAACTATGTCGACGAGGACGCCGAAAACAACGTCCTCCGATACGGTTATTTCTATAATGGCGGTGGCGTGGCGGCAGCCGATTTCAATAATGATGGGTTGATGGACCTCTATTTCACCGGCAATATGGTAGCCAATAAGCTGTATCTCAACCGGGGCGATCTCGATTTTGAAGATGTTTCGGAAAAATCCGGTACCGCGCTGAATGAGGGCTGGAAAACCGGGGTGTCGCTGGTGGATATCAACGACGATGGCTGGATCGATATTTTCGTCAGCAGGGCAGGAGCGCAGGATCCGAACCTCAGGAAAAAACTGCTATATGTGAACAATGGCAAAACCAGCGATGGTATTCCGACATTCACGGAAAAAGCAGCTGAATACGGACTCGATGACCCTTCCTATACCACCCAGGCGGTGTTTTTCGATTATGACCGGGATGGGGATACGGACTGTTTTCTGCTGAATCACTCATTGCAGGAATATGCCGGGTTCTCCAACCTGCTTGCCAATTATCGCCAGCAGCGTAACGAGGCATTTGGCAACAAGCTCCTTCGCAATGACAGCGGCAGGTTCACCAATGTGACAGATTCGGCGGGGATCGTTTCGAATGTGCTGAGCTTTGGTTTGGGAGTCAATGTGAATGATTTCAATAACGACGGCTGGCAGGATCTCTACATTGCCAATGACTACAATGAAAACGATTATTTGTATCTCAACCAGCAAAACGGCAGTTTTAAAGAGGTGATCCGGGAAGCGATGGGGCACGTGTCGCTGTTTTCGATGGGTACCGACGCTGCCGATTTGAACAATGACGGACTAATGGACGTCCTGACGTTGGACATGCTTCCCAGTTATAATGAACGCATTAAATTGACGTCGGGAGATGACAACTACGATAAGTATCAGCAGCTGTTAAGGGCAGGTTTTCATGACCAGTCGATGCGGAACATGTTGCAGATCAATAATGGCGTGAACAGTAATGGCGTGCCGGTTTTTAGCGAAATAGGACAACTTGCGGGCATTTCGAATACCGATTGGAGCTGGGCTGCGCTCATGGCCGACTTCGATAATGATGGTTGGAAAGATATTTTTATCTCCAATGGCTACGCCCGTGATTACACCAACATGGAATTCCTGAAGTATTCAACCGACAAGCAATTGCAGGCAGGGCAGGGGGGGAAGGCACCCTCGCAAATGGAGATCATAGCGCAGATGCCACCCATCAACGAGCCCGATTACATTTTTCAGAATCAAAAGGACCTGACCTTTACTAAAAAAATCAAGGAATGGGGGTTTGAGAAAAATAATCAATCGAATGGCGCCATCTATGCCGACCTGGACAATGACGGTGATCTGGATCTGGTGACGAGCAATGTAAATCAGAAAGCATTTGTGTATCGCAATAATGCGGAGAAAATGCTGGGGAGTAACAGTTCGCTGCGTGTCCGGCTCACATCCCCTAAATATGCCCATCTGGCGGGGGCCAGGGTAACATTGTATTCCGATTCCATCACGCAAACACAAAACTTTATCCCCGTTCGCGGTTTTCAGTCCGCGCAATGGGATATGTTGCATTTCGGTTTGGGTACTCATGTTAAAATTGACTCACTCGAAGTAGTTTGGGCCGATGGCAGCAGGCAGGTTGTCAAAAAGATACCGGAAAGGGAAGTCGCACTTCGCTATTCGGACGCACGCAAAGTATCCCGGACGTCCACGGGCGGACACGCACCTATGTGGGAGCCCGCCTCACTCGCAGACTTCACACACATAGAAGATACGCGTAACGATTTTCGCATACAGACTCTCCTGCCGGGTATGCTTAGCTATCAGGGGCCGCATTTGGCACAAAAAGATATCAATGGCGATGGGACCGATGATTTTTACGTCGGTGGGGCCCGGGGGCAGGCCGGCGCTTTGTTTTTGAGTAAAAAGGAAGGGTTTCAAAAATCGGCGCAACCTGTGTTTGAAAGCGATGTCGCATTCGAAGATAGTGACGCGGTGTTTTTCGATGCCGACGGGGATGGGGATCACGATTTGCTGGTAGCGAGCGCAGGTTACGAGTTGAATGCAGGTGATCCGCTGCTGTTGCCCAGGTTGTATTTCAATGAAAAAGGTAATTTCAGAAAGGGTGCCTTGCCCGCGTCCGGTCGTAATGCTTCGTCCATTGCAGTGGCTGATGTAGACAAGGACGGAGATGCAGATATTTTTCTCGGCTCGAGAGTCATGCCCGGGCGATTTCCTGAAAGCCCGGGAGCTGTCTTGCTGATCAATACAGGAAAAGGCACTTTTACGGATCAGACCCGAAACCTGGCGCCTCAGCTCGCGCAGGCAGGTATGGTCACGGATGCTGTTTTTCAGGACCTGGATCAGGACGGCTATCCCGAACTGGTGCTGACCGCCGATTGGATGCCCGTCCAGGTATTTGGTAATGGAAACGGAAAGCTGACCAATTCAAGCAACAGATGGGGTACAGCGGGGCTGCATGGCTGCTGGAATGTGATTCGGCCGGGCGACCTGGACGGCGACGGCGATACCGATTTTGTGGTGGGGAATATGGGGACTAACTGGCAATGGAACATCACTTCACCGGAAGGCTTAAAGCTATATGCAGCTGATTTTGACAACCTGAACAGGATCGTGCCCGTAATAGCGATCACGGAACAAGGCAGAGAGTTTCCCTATGCAAGCAGAGATGAGCTGCTTGATCAGATTCCGTCCCTCAAAAAGAAGTATACGGACTACGTCAGCTATTCCAAGGCGACATTAGGTGAGATGCTTCCCTCGGAGAAGCTGAAAGGGGCGAAGAGCCTGTCGGCAAGTGAATACCGGAGCGGAATCCTGGAAAATGCCAATGGAAAACTGATGTTCCATGCGTTGCCGGTAGAAGCGCAGTTTGCACCGGTATATGCCATTGCGCTCAGCGACATGGACGGAGATGGAAAGCAGGACATAGTTTTAGGAGGAAATGTGAAGCAGACGCGCGTTCGGATGGGTAAGAATGATGCAAATCTATTGCAGGTATTTTCCAATAAAGGAGGTCTCAAGTTCAACTATTTGCCGCAACGAAAAAGTGGTTTTTATGTAAACGGCGATATGCGTGACCTGGCCGTTTTACAGGCAAATGGTTCGCGGTTTCTGGTTGGTGCAATGAACAATGCGCCATTGATCGTCTATCGTTTCAGAGGTAACGGAAATTAATTTTTAATTAAAACTCCGAATGTCCGGATAACCTCATAGGAGGCTGTCCGGGCATTTTTTATTGCTTTCCGAGTCAAAATAAGATTAGATCCAGAGTAAAATGAATTGTGAACGTACACGGTGATGGTAACCTGATGCCAATCAAATATTTATAAAAAGCGTCGTATAGTCATCCTATAAAAGTTAAAAAAATGACATAAGTGTAAATCGTTTTTAAAATTATTTAATTATGAAATATTTTATGATATTTGCTCCGAGCGGGTTTTTGCCTTGCAATAATTCGGTCAATACCAAATCTAACCTATTTTAAATTTACTAATTTATCGACCTATGAAAGAAAAGCTACGCATGGCCTTGGCGAAGGGAATCATCCCGCTGGGGCTATTTCTGCTTTTTGCATCTTTGCCCGCCTTTGCTCAGGAACGGACTGTTTCAGGCAAGGTCTCAGATGAAAAAGACCAGGGCCTCCCTGGCGCCTCAGTAACGGTGAAAGGTACAACGAAGGGTGCAAATGCTGATGTGGAAGGCAATTTCTCGTTGACGGGAGTGAAGGACACAGATGTATTGGTGTTTAGTTCGATCGGATATCTGAAACAGGAAGTAAGTGTGGGTGAGCGGAGCACATTCAATGTAAAAATGATGCCCGACGTTGCGAATTTGGAAGAGGTGGTGGTGACGGCGCTGGGTATTTCCAAAGACAAGAAGGCGCTTGCTTATGCTGTTACGGAAGTGAAGGGGAGCGATTTCACACAAGCCCGTGAAGTGAACCTTGGTAATGCATTGTCCGGCAAGATCGCCGGGGTGAATGCTACCAGTACTGCAACAGGTCCTGGTGGATCAAGTCGGGTGTTAATCCGCGGTAACGGATCTTTGAGTGGAGGTAACCAACCTTTGTACGTAATTAACGGTGTGCCCATTGACAATACTAACGTAGGAAGTGCGGGAATGTGGGGTGGATTTGATACAGGCGATGGCTTGAATAGTATCAACCCGGACGATATCGAATCAATGACTGTTTTGAAAGGCGGTACCGCCGCTGCGCTCTACGGATCACGCGCTGGTAACGGGGTCATCTTGATCACCACGAAATCGGGTAAGGGAAGCAAAGGTATCGGTGTGGAATATAATGGAACCTACACTTTTGAAAAGGTAAGGGATCTGACCGACTGGCAATACGAGTATGGGTCAGGAACACAGGGTGTAAAACCGACGACCAAAGATGAAGCACTTGCAAATGGTGCCGTTTCATGGGGAGCAAAACTGGATGGTTCTCCTACTGTTCAGTTTGACGGTGTAGCTCGTCCATATAGTGCACAGAAAAAGAATATCGAAAATTTCTATCGCACAGGAAGCACTTTTTCTAACACGGTTGCTATTTCCGGCGGAGAAGAAAAATTGAATTTTCGTTTTTCTGCATCCAATGCGGACTCTAAAGGAGTTGTACCGAATGCAACTTTTAATAGAAAGTCATTCAACTTGAGTGTCAATGCAAACCTGGCGAAAAAACTGATTTTTGAAAGCGTTGTGCAGTATAACATCGAAGAGGGTAGAAACAGAAGCTTCCTTTCGGATACTCCTAAAAATCCGAACTTTGCTGCTTATATGATTGCCAACAACGTAGACATCAGGAACCTGGCACCAGGTGTGGACAGCAGAAATTACGAAATGCTCTGGAATTCGAATGTGTATGCGCAAAACCCGTACTTCGCGACGAATTATGTGAAAAACAGCGATGATCGTAAGCGTTTCCTGGGTTCTTTCAGCCTTCGCTACAATTTGACGGACTTTCTGTACGTGCGGGGCCGAGTGGGAACCGACTTGAATACGATCGACTTCGAAAGTATCGAGCCAACCGGTATTGCTTATGCCACCGCAGGTTCTATGGGGACCAATGTGCGTAAAATCAACGAGACCAACGGAGAGCTCTTGCTCGGTCTCAACAAAGAGATCGGTGATTTCAGCCTGAATGCAATCGTTGGCGGAAACCAGATGTACCGAGTGAATCAAAATATGTACATCGGAGGAAGTCAGTTTGTGATTCCGTTTAATTATTTTCTGGGAAACCTCACGAGCAGCGACAGAAATATAGAGTACAAACCATTTAAGATCAATTCGCTTTTTGCTTCTGCTGATTTGAGCTGGAGAAATATTTTGTTCCTGACCTTCACAGGACGTGAAGATTGGTTTTCGACTTTGGCTCCTGCCAATAACCACATCTTCTATCCCTCCGTCGGTTTGGGATATATTCTTTCCGATGCAATCAGCGATAAACCAAGCTGGCTGACCTATGCTAAAGTACGCGGATCTTGGGCTCAAGTGGGTGGCGGCTATCCTGATCCTTATGCATTGAACCTGACTTATACTTTGCAGGGTAATCCCTATTCGAGTTATCCTTTAATGAACATCGGAACCAGTACAATACCTAACCAGAATCTGAAACCGAACACTTCGACAACGACAGAATTTGGTATCGAGACAAAGCTGTTCCAGAACAGAATAGGTCTTGATTTGACCTACTACGACCGTGTTACGACCAATGACCCCGTAAAGGCTTCAACATCAAGTGCTAGTGGTTATAATGATGTATTACTAAACGTGGGTAAGGTGCAAAACAAGGGTGTCGAGATATTATTGTCAGGAACACCTGTTAAAACTCCTGGTGGATTTATCTGGAATGCAAGCTTTAACATGGCTTACAATGCCAACACCGTTGTGAAAATTGCAGAAGGCCTCCCTACACTTTCATTGGATGAATCCCGAACCCGTAATGCATACGTCTATCACTTCGAAGGCCAGCCTTACGGTATGATAGCCGGATCGAGAATGAAGCGGGATGCAAACGGTAATGTCGTATATAACAAAGCAACAGGTTTGCCGATCCAGGGGGACTTCGAAATGCTTGCCCGTGGTGTGCCGCCTTTGACGATGGGTTTGACCAATACTGTAAGCTATAAAGGCGTTTCCCTAAGCTTCCTGATCGATGGTAAATTTGGAGGTTATATTTACTCGGCGACAAATGCCTTCGCCATGTCGAGAGGTCTGTCAAAGGTAACTACTGACAATAACGTACGGGAAACGGGCGTAGCCGTGACAGGTGTTGATGAACAGGGTGAATCTTTCTCAAAAACATTAACCGCCCAGGATTACTACTCGGGTATCGCGACAACAATCACTGACCAGTCGATTTACAAATCGGACTTCCTTAAACTACGCCAGATGACTTTGGGTTATAGTATTCCTAAAAGCGTCTTTGGGAAAATGCCTATTCAATCCGTTAGCTTGTCTTTTGTAGCTAGAAACCTTTTCATTCTCTATAAAAAGGTACCTAATGTTGACCCGGAATCAACATACAATAGTGGAAACGGCCAGGGGCTTGAAATGTTCGGTGTTCCACCGACCCGCAGCTACGGTCTGAACCTGATGGTTAAATTCTAAATCGATTTGCGAAATGATAAAATATATTAATAAGACGAAACTCGCGATCATAGGCGGGATTTTGACTGCGGGGCTCACTATTACTTCCTGTGACAAAGGATTTGTAGAATTGAACACCAATCCGAATGCGGTTACGGAACCGATCCTGGAAAATCTTTTTACTTATAATGTTGTAAAAACTGCGGGAACAGGGTACGAGAACCACCGTGGGAACCTGATTTATGCAGGTGCGATGGTACAGCATTTTGCTTCTTTGACTACTTACTGGTCTGGGGATAAGTATTTGTCGAACGTGGAGTATTACAGTGCGTTTTTTGAAACCGCGTATACCAACCAGGTAAAGGAGATTGAACAGATTATTTCGCTGACCAAGGATAAGCCTGACCTGAGCAATAAATACAATATTGCGCGCATCTGGCGGGCATTCATCTACCACCGGATCAGCGACCTATACGGTGATATTCCTTATTCGGAAGCTGGACAAGGATTTCTGGATGGCGTTTTGTCCCCCAAGTACGATACCCAGGAGGTTATTTATAAAGATTTGCTGAAAGAGCTTGAAGAAGCCGGCGGTGCGTTGGATGCAGCAAAAGCGACTTATGGTGCTGCTGACCCGCTGTATTCAGGTGATGTTGCGAAATGGAAGAAGTTTGCCAATTCAATGATGTTGCGTCTGGGTATGCGTTTGACGAAGGTAGACGCTGCTACGGCTGAAAGCTACGTGAAAAAGGCGATCGCAGGCGGTGTGATGGCCAGCAACGGCGATATTGCGAGGTTACTCCATTACGATACCAACGATAATAACCGTAACCTGGACGCTAACACGCTGAAAACACAGGAGTATGATGCAGCGAACCTGAAAGGTAAGGCAAACAGTAAGCTGAGCAAGACCTTTATTGATTTTCTGCAAACTAATAATGACCCTCGTCTACCTTACATAGCAACTTTGTGGGAAGGAAATGCGGACAGAAATCAACTTCCGACTGCTTCTGCCCCTGCATCTCAGAAAGGTTTGCCGAATGGTTATGATCCCACTACGATCAAAACGCTGATTCCTTCGTGGAGCGATAATTCACTGGCGACTTACTCAGAAGCAAATCTGAACTACATCGCAAGCAATGCCGCTCCGACTGTATTTCAGTCATATGCGGAAGTAGAATATCTCCTTGCTGAGGCGGCACTACGTGGCTGGGGGGATGGCGACGCAGCCGGACACTACAATAAAGGTGTGACTGCGGCCATGAGCCTATTTACGATCTATGGAGCAACGATACCCTCGGCGTCGATAACGGCTTACTTGGCCGCTCATCCTTTTATCACGACGGGAATGAATGCGCAAATGGAGCAGATCCATACCCAATATTGGGCAGCTACTTTTCTGAACTCTTATGAAGCCTACGCGAACTGGAGAAGAACAGGATATCCGACATTGAAGCCAACCAACTACGCCGGAAATGCAACCGGAGGTGTAATCCCCCGCAGATTGAGATATCCGGCTTCTGAGACGTCCAAGAATGCGGTAAACTACCGTGCAGCGGTGGCGATCCAAGGTCCGGATGATTTTCTGACCAAAGTCTGGTGGGATAAATAAACAAAACGAAAGCGATAGGAAATGTTAAATTTCTTATCGCTTTCCTCCAATATCACTGGACTAAGTTTTAACTTCAACTTTCGGTTGAAGTTTTTTATTTTAGTAGTAAATCTTCCTTTTTTAATTCGGTACTGCACATCCTAATGAACAACAGGGTCTCCCTTCGGTGCGCTTTCGCATTCCTTTCGTTGATATGCTCCTTCCATACCGCCAGAAGCCAGCAACCCCTTTTCCGGTTGCTCGATGCCAAGCAGACGGGAATCGGTTTCGAGAACCCGATCAGCGAAACCGAGAGCCAGAATGTGATGTCGTATGAATATTACTACAACGGAGGTGGAGTGGCCGTCGGGGATATCAACAACGACGGGTACGATGACCTTTTTTTTACCGCCAATATGGGTTCCAACAAGCTTTATCTGAACCAGGGAGCTACCGGCGGAAAAATGAAGTTTAAAGACATTACATCGTCGGCAGGGAAGGGATTGGAAGGCCGAAAGGGAGGCTGGAAAACCGGGGTGACCATGGCAGACGTGAACGGAGACGGCCTGCTGGACATCCATGTTTGCTACTCCGGCAAAGTGAAGGATGAGGACCGGAAAAACCAGCTTTTTATCAACCAGGGAAATCTCAAATTTGTCGAGCAAGCCAAAGAATATGGTTTGGATAACATCAGCTACAGTACCCAGGCCGCTTTCTTCGATTACGACAACGATGGCGATCTGGACATGCTGCTGCTGAACCATACAACCAAGAAGATCGACAATATGGAGCTCGCGAAGTTCCGTCAGCAAACCGACGAACTGGCAGGAAACAAGCTCTTCGAAAACCGTAAAAACCATTTCACAGAAGTTACCCAGAAAGCCGGCATTCATCAGTATCCGCTGACATTCGGTCTGGGTTTAGCCATCGCTGACGTGAATCAGGACGGTTGGCAGGATATCTACGTCACCAACGACTATAATGAGCCAGACTACCTTTACATTAACAACCGGGATGGCACATTTCGCGATGTTACCCGCCAGTACTTCAGGCACCTGGCGCAGTTTTCAATGGGGGTCGATATCGCAGATTTCAACAATGACGGCTTGCCTGATGTGATGTCGCTCGATATGCTGCCCGAGGACAACCAGCGTCAGAAACTTCTTCAGTTGCAGGAAAACTACGAAGCATTTGAGCTGATGGTAAGCCAGGACCTGCAAAAGCAGTACATGCGCAACATGTTGCAGCTCAACAATGGTAATGGTACATTCAGCGAGATCGCTCAGTTTGCCGGAGTTTCCAACACCGACTGGAGCTGGACGCCGCTCTTTGCCGATTTTGACAATGATGGTTATAAGGACCTGTTCGTATCTAACGGCTACCTGAGGGACTATACCAATAAGGATTTTCTCAAATACTGGGGCGATTACAAGATCAAACGGGCGGTCGACAAAGAGCCGTTTCAACTGATGGACCTCGTGAAGGCAATGCCTTCCACCAAGCTCGCCAATTATATTTTCAAGAATAACCGGGACCTGACTTTTACAAAAATGCAGCGAGCCTGGGGACTCGATCAGCCATCCGTTTCGAGCGGTGCCGTGTATGCCGATCTCGATAATGACGGTGATCTCGATCTGGTAGTGAATAACATCAATGAACCTGCATTTGTGTACCAAAATACGGCCAGCGAGACGCAAAACGGACATTGGCTGCAACTGAGTCTCAGGCAAAACGGCGGAAACGCCAGCGGCCTCGGAGCCCGCGTTTACATCCGGAATAAGGGTACGGTGCAATACCAGGAAGTGAGCCCGAATCGCGGTTACCTTTCCTGTACGCCATTACGTCTGCATTTCGGGTTAGGCGTGGAAGCAATCGCAGATTCAGTAACGATCATCTGGCCTGATGGTACCACGCAGTTGCTGGATCATGTGAAAAGCGATCAGCTTTTACAGGTGGAAAAAAAAGGAAGTAAGAGGGTTGAAAAGCCCGAAAATAGCACGGTAGCCAATGCATTGTTCCAAAAACAGACTCCTGCAATCGCTTACCAGCATGAGGGTTACAGCGAAAACGATTTCAAACGTCAGCCACTGATGCTGTCGATGTACTCTCAGACCGGGCCGGTGGTTGCGAAGGGCGACGTTAATAAGGACGGGCTGGACGACATTTTCGTGAGTGGAGACCAGAACAAGCAGGCCAAAATCTGGTTACAGCAAAAGGAAGGGTCTTTCCGCGAAATGCCTGGCTTTGCGATCGGGGATGAGAGCATATCTGCCATATCGGCGGCGGTCTTTTTTGATGCCAATGGAGACGGTTTCGACGACCTGTACATTGCCAAAGGCGGTTATTCACTTTTTGAACCCAATACTGTTTCATTGCAGGATGAGGTTTACCTGAGCGACGGCAAAGGGAACCTGAGCCTTTCGGTACTTTCCGTGCCGAATATGAAGGCGAGCAGCAAATCCTGCGTCCGTCCTTTTGATTTTGACAGGGATGGAGATCTCGATCTGTTTGTGGGAGGGCGGATTATCCCCGGGCGTTATCCTGAGGCGCCCGTTTCGTTCCTGCTGGTCAATGACGGTAAGGGGCATTTCGAAAACAGAGAGTCGCCGTTCTTCAGAATCGGGATGGTGACGGATGCGCAATGGGGTGACCTGAATGGTGACGGAAAGATTGAGCTGGTAATTGTCGGAGAAATGATGCCTGTTAAGGTTTTCACTTTCAACGGGAAGCATTTTGAGGATACGACGGCCGATTATTTCAAAAGCGAGGAGACCGGTTTTTGGAATACATTGAAAATAGAAGACCTCAACGGCGACGGCAAGCCCGATATCCTGGCAGGTAACCTGGGTCTTAATTCGCAAATCAAAGCATCCGATAAGGAGCCTGCCGAACTGTATTTTGCGGATTTTGACAAAAATGGCTCCATTGATCCGTTCTTTAATTTTTACGTCCAGGGCAAATCGTACCCGTTTGTAAGCCGGGATGAGCTGAACGATCAGATTTATCCCATGCGTAAGAAATTTTCCTACTATAAGGATTACGCCAACGCGACCATGGCAGAAGTGATCCCGGCGGCAGATCTGACCCGTGCAGGCAAACTGGAAGTTCGGGAACTTCGCAGTGTTTGCTTTATGAATCGTAATGGCAAGTTCGAAAAACAGGCCATGCCTTCCCAGGCGCAGTTTGCGCCGGCGTGCACACTACTCACAGGCGATTATAACCATGATGGGAAAAAGGACATTTTGTTTCTTGGTAACAAAACAGATAACCGCCTGAAAATCGGTAGTATGGATGCGAGCTACGGCAGTTTGTTTGCGGGCGATGGTGAGGGTGGGTTTCGTTACGTTGGTCAACCCCGTTCCGGTCTTTCCGTGACCGGTGATGTGAAATCCGCCATTCAGGTTACCATTGGTGCCCAACCTTTTTTAGTTATTGGCGCATTTAATGAGCCATTGCAGTTTTACAAAAATTCCAGATAGTAATGCGCCGGATTTTACCCTTATTATTGATCCTCTGCCAATCCGCTTTTTCTTCACCTGCCAGAGAGGAGCTGCGCAAGCATTTGCAACCTGCTGTATTCTCGGTAACAATGGTGATGATCCACGACGTGGTGAACCCGCCCGCAGCCAGCCGCTTTTACACCTATTGCCTCCTGGGTGCGCATGAGATCGTCGCGCGCAACAACAAACAGATCGTAGCACCCACGCTGCTGACCAGGAGCATCAATCCTGTTGCGATTGAAACAAAGGACTATGATTACCAGATAGCTGCATTATACTGCATCCTGGAAACAGGCCGGCTCATTATTCCCTCGGGTTATATGTTGGAAGAAGACCAAAAAAAGTTGGTGATCGCATTGCTGAGAGAAGGTTATTCGCAAAGTATCCTCGATAAATCGATCGCAGTGGCACAAGAGGTCGCTAAAAAAGTCGCTGCCGACGTGTCCACGGATGGATATCTCAAATTGAGTACCCGGCTTCGTTACAGGCCAAAAAAGGGCGATGGCTACTGGTATCCGACGCCTCCCGGTTATATGGAAGGCGTAGAGCCTCACTGGAAAACGATCCGGCCTGTGCTGATCGATTCCTGTAATCAGTTTGTGCCGAAGCCGCCGGTCGAGTTCAGTAAGGACAGCTCAAGCCAGTTTTACGGGTTGGCAAAGGAAGTATATGATGTCAGCAAGAACCTGACTGAACAGCAGCGTTTCATCGCCTCTTACTGGGATTGTAATCCGTTTGCGATCAATACATCCGGGCATATGAATATCGGTTTTAAGAAGATCAGTCCCGGCGGGCATTGGATGAACATTACCGGGATCGCGACTGCCAAAGTGAATCTGGACCTCGACAAAGGCATCATGGTGCATTCCCTGGTCGCGGCAACGCTTATGGATGCATTTATCAGCTGCTGGGACGAAAAATACCGGAGCAGCAGGATCAGGCCGGAAACCGTGATCAACCGCACGATCGACCCGAAATGGCAACCGTTGCTGCAAACCCCTCCCTTTCCCGAATACACCAGTGGACACAGCGTGATTTCGACAGCCGTTGCGGAGACCTTAACCTACCTTTTGGGAGACAATTTCACTTTCCGAGATGACACCGAAGTTATTTTTGACTTGCCAACCCGCGATTTCAAGTCATTCCGGCAGGCTTCCGAAGAAGCAGCCATTTCGCGGTTGTACGGCGGGATCCATTACCGCGATGCCATCGAAAACGGACAGGAGCAGGGAAAGCACATTGCTGCCTACATTATCGAAAAACTCAAAAAAAGCGGCGTTAAACCGGCCTTGTGACATTTTATAGCAGCCGGAAAGTCTAATGTGACCTGAAAATCGTAGTTTTGGGAACTCTTAAATCGCCGCGTTCCGCAAATAATGATCAGATCTTTTGCCGCCCTGTTAATGTTTTTGGGTATGCTTGGCCACCGTGCAAGCGCCCAGGAAGCCTCGGTAACCGAATGGAGGAAAGACCGTGAAGAGGTTTTTGAACATTCGGAAAAGGCGGCTGTCAAAGAAAAAAATGTCGATACGCCCGGGCTTCCCAAATGGACCTTCGGGCTCAATGGTGGTTACGCGTACCGGTTGTTCAGGGCGGGAAGGGTTACCAGTCATGACGAGCAGGCGTATCTCAAAGACCTGAAATCGGGCATTTCCTTTGGCGGCGATGTGGCCTTTTTCCCCTGGAAGCACGTCGGTTTTGGCTTACGTTATGAAATGTACAAGGCACGAGCGACAATGGACAGCTCGCAGAGCGAGAAAGTCACCATCCAGCATTTGAGCGGGGCTCTGATTCACCGTTCCGTTCTGAAAAACGGGAGGACCGCCGTGCTCACTTCCTTACTCCTTGGGTACCAGCCCTATGAAAACAAAAGTACCGTCGGGGCCCAGCAGTTGACATTTTCGGGCAAAACCATGAACTGGGGCGTCAGCGTCGGCATCGAGCAACCTATCAGTCCCAAGTTCGCCCTTAACCTCACCGGAACCGCTATGATGGGGGCTATCTATCGCCTTCAACGCAAGACCGATATCAACACGGAGACATTGCATTTGTCGAAAGATGACAGTGTTGACCTGTCGAGGTTTTCGCTGACATTGGGGTTCCGGTTTTTATAAATTCCAGACAGTAAGTCATTCACTACCCAGGATAATTGCATGGCTATACGCACGTGATGAGCCTTAATTTGAGCAAAAGGATCCATAGCAAACATCGTCGCGTGTGATATGACTTTATTCTTGCTTAAAACTTCCATCCTGCTTAGTATGATCGCCGCCTGGCATATTACTGCCGGACAGGTTCAAAAAAGAGCTTACGGCGATCGTATCGATGTCAGAAGTGTGCCGGAAGACAAAAATACTGGTGCGGAATGGAAGCGTATTTTAGATTTCCGAAACGGTCGTTCGAATGATTCAATTGCTATTCTGACAAAGCATTTTTCCGTTGCAGAAAGGGATTGGTATGCATTAATAGCTAGTCGCGAAGCCTACTGGGAGTACATGATCGATTCCTTGGCGGTGCCGTTCGATGGCATAATGATCAAAAAAGTAGCGATCCTAACGGGCTTAGGAGGCGTAGATGATACGTTCACTTTTGGCAATGAGACGATATGTTTCGATTTGTCGGTATTGGAGGCCAATTACGGCAATGCCAAATCGGCTGACAATGCCAATCGGATCGATCGGTTGTTTGCACATGAAATGACCCATCTGTTCCATAAAGAGTGGATGAAAAGCGTTCATCTCGAATTAAGGACTTTCAAGGATAGTATCCTCTGGGAGTGCATTTATGAAGGTATGGGCACTTATCGGTCACTGTCAAAAAATTGGTTGCCGACAGGCAATGCTCTGCCAGCGGCAACTTCGACAGCCTTGGCAACATTGCTTCCTGCATTCATCATTAATATGGAAAGCGTGTGCAATGCAGACAGTCTTGATGCAAATCAAAAGGCCGGTATTAGAAGAAGCCTTTCACGGGGAGTGATCTCAAAAAAGTGGGGCGCGTTCCCGGTCGCAATCTGGATAGCGGTCTTCACAAATAATGACGCAGAAAAGTTAAAGACCATCATCGAATGGGGTATCGATGCACCGATTTGGCTTGCTATCCGGAATACTCGACCCGATAGTACGCAACTGTGGAATCTGATCCAATGTTTAAAAAAGTAAGCACTATCTGCCACCTCCAACGCGAAACGGAGTTCAACACAGACGCCGCATTTGTAAAAAGAGGCCGGTGTAGATCTGTCGATGTCTTCGCAGACATTGGGGCTCAGATTTCTTTGAACCCGTTTGGTATTGAGGAGGTGTAGTGAACAATTTGCTGCTCCGCTAATTTTTGGCATTATTTGCCTGCGATATCGCTTGCACATACTTGGAAATCAATCACGAAGATTTTTTGCAGCCTCTATGGGACACGGTTTTGAAATCAAAATAAATGACAAACAACCGATTAGAGCCGGTATGGATGCAGGTAAATATGTCGTAACCTGTATTTTGGATGCCATGCGCCGAGGGGACAATCCGGAGGAGGAGCTCAATATCACGATAAGTGGGCTTAACAGCATTGAAGACGTACACATGGAATGGCTAAATGCGGAGTTGCGACCCGGCGATACGGTCCAGATTACAGTAGTTCGCGGCAACTATGACCCGCCGTGTAATACCCGTCCGAGAATGACAGGAGAGGATATCATTGCGCAGAAATTGAAGTATTATCATGCGTTAAGGGAGGAATTGAAAGAGTTTTTGCAGGAATGACCGATATTTTGGATTTTACGACTACGATAGGAAACGAACAATTAAGTCGGATATGTCATTCAATAAAAAGCAAAAATTGGTTGTTGGTATACTGGGAGGACTCCTGTTTTTGCTGGTGATTGTTGAAGGCTGCATCATTATAGATCAGGCAGTGACGATTACCTATATGAAAGATGGTTATGTAAAAACAAAAGATGAATTCGCAGGGATCATTTCAATCATCAACACCACCGACTTCTCAAAGAACCAAATAGAAAAGAGCCTGAAACGTTACCCCGCATTTGAAAAGGTGAATTTCTCGGGCGACACCATTCAGATGTATCAGCACGAACTGGTTTTTAGCAATGGCAAGTTGCTAAAGATAGTTTCCACCTATTGATTTTAGAGGGACTATTGCATATCAGCAGATTTATTAGCTCCGGCAGCGCCGACCGGCCCTGCAATGGCTTTGTGCAGGATAACACAGGATACCTGAGAATTCAATTATAACTAACTAGGGGAAAAATTGCATTTAGGAGTCTTCTAGATTATATCTCTTTACTCAATAAGCTTGTACCTTAATCCTTTCATCATGAAATTGAAACAGTTCTGCATATGCTTCCTTTTTGCGGCATTTGCAGTGGTGGCCGGTGTGCATTCGGTGGTCGCGCAATCCGCTAAAAAAGACAAAAAACCGCTGGTCGTTTTTGTTACCGGCGATCACGAATACAGCGGGGAAGAAACCCTGCCAATTGTTGCCGCCGAACTGGAAAAGAACTACGGCATGCGTACCATCGTCCTGAAAGCCAACCCGGACCATAACAGCGAAAAGAACATTCCCGGCCTAGAAGCATTAAAAGACGCCGATCTGGCAGTTTTTTACCTGCGCTGGCGTCAGCTGCCGCCGGACCAGCTTGCGCATATCGAAGCTTATCTCAAAACTGGTAAACCGGTAATGGGTTTCCGGACCACTACCCACGCATTCAATTTTCCGAAAGGGCATGAAAGCGAAAAATGGAATGCATTCGGTGAGTTTGCACTGAATTCGCCTCCGGGATGGGGCGGAGCAGCGAAACATACGCATTACGGCCACAATAGCAGTACCGATGTGACTGTAATCGCGGAACAGGCCAAGAACCCTATCCTCGCGGGTGTGAAGGGTCCATTCCATGCGCGCTCATGGTTGTATCGGGTGCTACCCGATTATCCTACAAAAGGCTCTACCTGGTTGTTGATGGGCAAATCAGTGAACCCGGACAAGGAGGCGATCGAAAACCCCGTTGCCTGGACAGGTACCAACTCGTTTGGAGGACGGGTATTCATGACTACACTTGGTCACCCGGAGGATTTCAGGCTGGAACCTTTCCAAAGGCTCGTCATCAATGCGATCCATTATGAACTGGGACTGAAGGTTCCGAAAGAATGGAAAGGCAAAATGGATATCCAGGTACCTTACCGCGAAGCCAAATAGTTTTCACAAATCGCTACCCAAAGCCCAACTTAAAATCATTTCAAATGTCTAAACCCAAGAAAATCAGCGTTTATTCGTCGCTCATTGCATTTGGCCTGGCGGTTATCGCATTCAGCGCATTCAGGCTGAACCAGCCCGCCCCGATCACCATTGCCAAAGGCGCGCACATATCCCTGATCGGCAACAACCTGGGGTCGAGGATGATGAATTACGACAATTTCGAAACCGAATTGCATGTTCGCTATCCCGATCAGAATCTCTTCATACGCAACATGTGCGATGGCGGGGATACCCCGGGATTCCGTCCTCACGCAAGCAGGAACACGCCCTGGGCATTCCCGGGCGCGGAGAAGTTTCAGACAGAGCTCGCCAACCCTTCCCAGAGCGAAGGGCATTTCGATACGCCGGACCAATGGCTTACCCGCCTGAAAACCGATGTGATTGTTTCTTTCTTCGGTTACAACGAATCGTTTGAAGGAAAGGCCGGACTGGCAAATTACAAGGCCGAACTCGATGCATTTATCAAATGGACATTGGCCCAGAAGTACAATGGCACATCGGCACCACAGCTGGCGATCGTTTCTCCTATCGCATTCGAAGACCTTTCCGACAAATATGATCTGCCCAACGGTAAGAAGGAGAACGCGAACCTGCTGATGTACACGCAGGCAATGAAAGAAGTAGCTGACCAGAACGAGGTGCTTTTCGTGGATGCTTTTGCACCATCACAGAAATGGTATGCGGAATCCAAAGAGCCTCTGACAATCGATGGCTCGCAGCTAAACGCAGAAGGCTATAAAAAGCTGGGCGTGCTGCTCGCAGACAAAATTTTTGGAAAAGCACCTGAAAAAGCTGCCAAAAACCGAGCATTAGTGCATGATGCCGTTAGCGAAAAGAACTGGATGTGGCATAATGATTTCAAGATCCCCAATGGTGTACACGTTTACGGACGCCGCTATAACCCTTTTGGACCCGATAACTACCCTGCGGAAATCGAGAAAATCCGTCAGTTGACGGATATCCGCGATCAGGCGATCTGGGTTGCTGCTTCCAAAGGAGAGAAAACAGATCTGGCGGCGGCGGATAAAAGCACACGTACGCTGCCGCAGGTAAAAACCAATTTTAATCCCGAGAAGAATGGGAGTCTCACTTACCTGTACGGTCAGGATGCATTAAACAAACTGAAAGTGCCGGATGGCTATAAAATCGAACTTTTCGCTTCGGAGCAGGAATTTCCCGATCTGGCGAAACCCATGCAGATGTCATTCGACAACAAGGGGCGTCTCTGGGTAGCGACCATGCCGAGCTATCCGCATTACAAACCCGGAGATTCGAAGCCCAACGATAAGATCATTATTTTGGAAGATACGAACAACGATGGCAAAGCCGACAAGCAAAGCGTATTTGCCGACGGGCTGCATTTGCCGCTTGGGTTCGAAATTGCGAAAGAAGGGGTGTACGTTTCCCAGGGGACCAATCTGAAATTGCTCTCGGATACCAATGGCGACGGCAAGGCAGACAAGGAAGAGATCCTGCTGAGCGGTTTTGACGACCACGATACGCACCACAACAGTCATGCATTCACTGTAGACCCATCCGGGGCGATCTATTCAGGCGAAGGGGTTTTCCTGCATACCAATGTTGAAACGTCTTACGGGCCTGTTCGTGCCACCAATGGCGGATTTTACCGTTACGCGCCGCAAAGGAAAAAGCTGGAACGGACCGCGCAGCTTTCAATCCCCAATCCATGGGGTATCGCATTCGACGATTGGGGCCAGCCGTTTTTTGCGGAAACATCGAGCCCGGATGTACGCTGGATGTTGCCGGGATCCGTATTGCCGCGCTATGGCGAAGCAACGCACAAATCGGTGCAGCTGGTGGAGGATAAGCACCGGGTACGTCCGACGTCCGGTCTGGAATTTGTATCGAGCAGGCATTTCCCGGATGATATTCAGGGAGATTTCCTGATCAATAATACCATTGGCTTTCTGGGAACCAAAGAGCACACGCTCACGGATGACGGTACCGGCTACAAAAGTCACCATCGCCAGGATCTGGTGGTAAGCGAGGACCGCAATTTCCGTCCGGTAGATATGGAATTCGCACCCGACGGTTCATTGTATGTGATCGACTGGCATAATATCCTGATCGGACACATGCAGCATAATGCACGTGACCCATTGCGCGATCACTCGCACGGACGGGTGTACCGTATTACGTATCCGTCACGTCCGCTGGTGAAGCCCGCTAAGATCGACGGGGCGAGCATTGAAGAACTACTGGATAATCTGAAATTACCGGAATACCGTACCCGCTACCGCACCCGCCGGGAGCTTCGTGGCCGGGATGTGGCACAAGTTCTGTCCAAACTGAATGTGTGGGTGGCTAACCTCGACAAAAATGACCCGCGTTACGAACATCATTTGCTGGAAGGTTTGTGGGTGAGCTGGGGGATGAATAAGGTGGATCAGAAGTTGTTGAAACAAATGCTGAAGGCGAAAGACTACCATGCGCGTGCCGCTGCCGTTCAAGTGGTCCGCTATACGGGGCACCAGCTTCCCGACCAAGCTGAATTACTCATGCAGGCAGCCAGAGATGAAAACAGCCGGGTGAGGCTGATGGCCATCGTTGCGGCATCGTGGATCGGAAAAGAAAAGGGCTTGCCTGTACTCGCGGAGGCGAAGAAGCTGGCGCTGGACGATTGGACTATTCATGCGTACAACACAGCGGTAGCGCATTTGAAAGGGGAGAATGTCAAGCGCGAAAAGCAGACCGTCGTGGCGACCAGTCTGAAGGGGCAGGATCTGGTCCTTTTCAACCAGGGCAGGCAGATCTATGCCAAGGAAGGGTATTGTGTTACCTGTCACCAACCCGACGGCAAGGGATTGGAGGCGTCCGGTTTTCCTCCGCTGGCAGCTACCAACTGGGTGACGGGCAGCGACGAGCGGCTGATTAAAATTGCATTGAAGGGGTTGCTCGGGCCGATCGAGGTGAATGGCAAGAAATATCCCGGACAGGTGCCGATGACGCCGTTCGCGGGTTTGCTCAAAGATGATGAAGTAGCGGCAGTGCTCACCTATGTGCGGAATTCGTTTGGCAACAAAGGACCTGCCATTTCACCTGAAAAAGTGAAACAGGTGCGGGCAGCTACCGAAAGCAAAAAGGATTTTTACTCGCCGGAGCAACTGCTGAAAGACCACCCGCTGGAGAAAATGTAACCAACAGGTTGATCCAATGTATAAAACAGACAGAGCGGGAGATTTTTCTTCCGCTCTGTCTGTTTTACCGCAATTTAATTCGATATTTTCGGTTACTAAGAAAAGCAAATGAAGTTTACGAATACAGGGGATAATGGTTTAGATTTGCTAAGAGGCGTTCATAGTCTTACGAACTATACAACCACATCTATCAGTTATGCAGCGTTTTTTACCGGCGGTTTCCATTTTTGTTGTCATACTCTTATACTTTCTCTACAACTTTCATTTTTCGGTCAATTTTCCTTATCAGGATGATTTTCTCCTAATTCAGTTCATAGAATTAGTTTCGGAAGGGGAGCTCGACTTTTTTGGTCTGATCAAGGAAATGTTCAGAACTTTCAACGATCATAAGGCGGTGATACCGAGGTTTATTTCTTTGGTGGAGTACCAATTGACGGGACATCTGAATTTTCGCTTTTACATCGTTTTGGTGCTCATCAATATTATCTATATCTTCTATTTTATTTATCTGAATTTTAAAAAAGCAAAGCTTCCGCTGCTTTATTTTCTTCCGGCACCTTTCCTGTTTTTCCATCCGTTGTACCATGAAATTTCAGGCTGGGCTTTAAATGGAATGCAGCATTCCTATCTCACCGCATTTACCGTTTCGGCCATCATTCTGGCCTCCAAACGCACTAAAGCTGCCTTTTGCGGAGCAATGCTCTGCTGCTTTCTGGCCACGTTCACGCATGGAAATGGCATTCTTTCATTTCCGGCCATTATTTTCTTTTTTTTATGCCTGAAGGACTTTCGGTATGCGATCATGACGGGTGTTCTCATGATCGTTTGCCTCGCTATTTATCTGGCGGGTTATGAATCGGGGCAGGCGGTCAATTTGCCGAAGGATGCGCTGTCGTTCTTTTTGTCCTTATTCGGATTTATTGGTTCTGCAATGTCACTGTGGGCGGATCCGATATGGTGGTCGGCAATCTGGGGAGCAGTGATTGTGGTATGCATGGTGTTGGTTGCCATCCGTGTTGCGGGTATTTATTTCAAAAGGCCGGTTCAGGTGAAGCCCGGGACGGTGGAGCTGCTGACCCTTTTTGCATTCATTTTCATTACCAGTACGGTCATCGCATTGTTCCGGTCATGGGCGGGCACGACGATCGCGAGCAGGTTCCAGATCTATGCGTCGTTATCGACAGTGATTCTCTACATTTTCCTGGTGATGTACACGGATTTCTTTTGTAAAAAATCAGTACTTGGCCTGGTAACGGCGCTGAGCATTTTTTACTGGGGCTACTCGCATTATGCTTTCACGGGAATTGTTGCGGCTAAGAAAACCACCTATCTGGCAGATGTCTACAACTGGACGAACAACCGCAATATGTTTTCAGTTGAAAGGACTATCGTCATCAATGGCAGCTTTTATCTGTTGCCGGCCTACAAGAAGGGCTTTTTTAAGTTGCCGGAGCCCGCCGTACAAAAAGAGGAGCTGAATGCCATGTTTCAAACCGGACCAAAGCTTGTCAACACCGGGGTGTACCTCGACAATTGGGATATCACGCGCGTCGTACGCGACGGGACAGACCATTTGACCTACTATTTTGTGACGAGCAATACGTTTCCCGCACGCAAACGTTTCTGGGACGATCGTTTCCTCGTGCTCCGGCATACCGGTACCGGTGCTACCTTCCTGATGAATGCCAATCCGAAATTGGAGGCCAGAAAGCATATCATCACCACAGGGGACTATTATAAAAGTGGCTTCAACAGTATGATCAGGCCTGACGATCTGGATACAGGTACCTATGATTTGGGCGTGCTGGATGTGAGCGGGCAGGGGACGAAATCATTTTACCGGATGGATAAATCCCTGGTCGCATCCGGCAATGGGTTGGCGTTGCAATAGCCGGCTATTGCCCGTTAGCCGGTCGCAAGCAAGCGGCATTGATGACCCATCATCTTGCGGTGGCGGCACTCGCTTTTGCAAGTACCGGCGGCCATTTCGCCGGACACGCTAACGATGAGGTTTTCTATATCAGGCTCCTGCCGCGATGGAAGCGGATTCGCCGGGAAAACGATCTCTGAAGGGAGGTTTGATACTGCTTTTGCTAGGTAAAACCATAAAAAAATCGTATCTTTACGTGCTTAAAAAGCCAGATAATGGTTCTTTTTATCCAAGTGTAAAACAAACTATATGTCAAACGAAGCAGTGCTTGAAGTGAACAGCTATTCAGCTGAAAATATCCAGATTCTTGAAGGTTTAGAGGCCGTTCGTAAACGTCCGGCGATGTATATCGGTGACACTGGTTTCAAAGGAGTTCACCACTTGATTTGGGAGGTTGTTGATAACTCCATCGATGAAGCGATGGCGGGTTATTGCGACACCATTAATGTTTCGATAGAAAAAAACAATTCGATCACCGTAAAGGATAATGGTCGGGGTATCCCCACCGGCATGCACCCCAAGGAGAAAAGATCTGCTCTGGAGGTTGTTTTGACAGTACTCCACGCCGGTGGCAAGTTCGATAAAGACACATATAAAGTATCAGGTGGTTTGCACGGGGTAGGAGTATCCTGCGTGAATGCATTATCCATTCACCTGCGCGCGGAAGTACACCGAGAAGGTAAAATATTCGAACAGGAGTTTAGCGAAGGCAAGCCCTTGTATTCAACACGGGTTATTGGTGACTCGGACAAAACGGGGACCATCATCCACTTCCTTCCGGACGCGACAATTTTCACGGTAACTGAGTTTAAGTACGAAACGGTAGCGACCCGTTTGCGGGAGTTGTCATACCTCAACAAGGGTATTCGCATTACCCTGGAAGATAAACGGGAAGAAGACGAAGACGGTAAATTCCGTGGCGAAGAATTCTATTCAGAAGTAGGTTTGAATGAATTCGTGACCTACCTGGACGCAACCCGTCAGCCATTGATCCCCGAGCCGATCCATATGGAAAGCGATAAGGGTAGCATACCTGTTGAGGTAGCCATGATGTACAATACCTCGTACAGCGAGAACGTGTTCTCCTATGTGAACAACATTAATACAATTGAAGGAGGTACCCACGTCTCAGGTTTCCGTGCTGCTCTGACCCGTACGCTGAAAAACTACGCCGAGAAATCGGGTATCCTGACGAAGGAAAAGATAGAGATCAGCGGGGACGACTTTAGAGAGGGGCTTACGGCGGTCATCTCGATCAAAGTTCAGGAGCCTCAGTTCGAAGGGCAGACCAAAACAAAGCTCGGAAACAGCGAAGTAACCGGTGCTGTGAGCCAGGTGGTATCGGAAATGCTGGATACTTACCTGGATGAACACCCCAAAGAAGCCAGGGTCATTATTGACAAGGTTATTCTTGCTGCAAAAGCGCGCATCGCGGCGAAGAAAGCCCGGGAGATGGTGCAGCGCAAGAACATTCTGACGGGGACAGGTCTTCCTGGAAAGCTTTCCGACTGCTCCGAAACAGATCCCAATGTTTGCGAACTATACCTCGTTGAGGGAGACTCGGCGGGTGGAACCGCGAAGCAGGGACGTAATCGGGCTTACCAGGCGATTCTTCCGCTTCGGGGTAAGATCCTGAACGTCGAGAAAGCGCAGGAATACCGCATTTATGAGAATGAGGAGATCAAGAATATGTTCACCGCAATGGGTGTGCAGATCGGCAAGGATGGGGATGAACGTGCGTTGAACATTGATAAACTCCGTTATCACAAAATCGTGATCATGACCGATGCGGATATCGACGGAAGTCACATTCGTACGCTGATCTTGACATTCTTCTTCCGTTATATGAAGATTCTGATCGATCAGGGTTATATCTATATCGCCCAGCCGCCATTGTATCTCGTGAAAAAAGGCCGTGAAGAGCGGTACTGCTGGACCGAGGCGCAACGTGAGGAGGCGGTGAGAGCAATAGGCGGAGGGAAAGAGGATTCGGTCAACGTACAACGCTATAAAGGTCTCGGTGAAATGAACGCCGAACAATTATGGGAGACTACGATGAACCCGGAACGCAGAAGCCTCAAGCAGGTTTCCGTAGAATCGGCAGCAGAAGCAGATCACCTGTTCTCTATGCTGATGGGAGATGAGGTAGCCCCTCGCCGCGACTTCATTGAGAAAAATGCTAAATATGCACGTGTGGACGTCTAGCCATTAGCCCAAACCGCAATATGGAAAACGGATGGCTGTCAGATACGGTCATCCGTTTCTCTTTTTTGGAACGAAAATTTAACACAAACTTCATCGATCCGAAAACAATAGATTGTTTAGATTCGTTGAAATTTTATTGCCATCCTGATACACTTATTAATAGCATAACGTTATGTCCGGCTCATCCGACCCTATATATAGCAACGAAAAAAGAAGCAAGCTGACCAATTTGTTCGCGCTCTTCAAAAGTCCGAAAGAACCAACCGCGGCGGATGACGCCAAGGTAGTCAGTTCATCGGAGAAGGCCATTACGCAGATGCAGCAAAGCGATTTGATCAGCAGGGACCTGAGCTGGCTGAAATTCAACGACCGCGTGCTGGAACAGGCCACCAATGAGGAACGCAATCTGTTTGACCGTCTCAAATTTCTGGCTATTACTTCGTCCAATCTGGATGAGTTTTTTACCATCAGGGTAGGTAGTCTTTACAACTATCTGGATTTTGGCAAAGAACGCCTCGATTATTCAGGACTGCGCGAAATCCCGTTCAGGAAAGTGCTGATGCGCGAGCTGCACGATTTTGTGCGCCGGCAGAATGAATGCTACAGGGATCAGCTGATGCCATTGTTTACCAAACATGGCTTCCGTATCGCGGGAATGGATGAAACTACCGCGGAGGAGAAAGCGGCCATGGAAGAGTATTTCGACAGGACGGTGTATCCGATGCTCACGCCGATGTTGTTCGACTACACGCACGCATTTCCGGTGCTGCTGGCCAAAGTGTTAATTTTAGGGGTGATCACGCAAGTGAAGGGGACCACTTCTGAGGAAGACAGGAAACTTTCTTTTGTACAGCTCCCTCAGAATCTTCCGCGCTTTTACGTCATCGAGCGGGAGGAGGAATTGCTATTCCTGCCGATCGAACTCATTGCCAAAACCCATATCAACAAGCTTTACCGGAATGTGGACATTGTTTCCACAAACCTGTTCAGAATTATCCGCAACGGGGATTTCACGCTGGAAGAAAGTGATGATATTGAAGCAGATTTTATTGACGAGATCAAGCAAAAAATTAAAAGCCGGCGGCTCGGTCGGGTGGTACAGGTGTCAGTGGAGCCGGATACTAATCCGGATTTACTCAATCTGATCAAGAAGCGCTGGGAAATCGACGATCATAATGTATTCCCGATCGACGGGATGATCGACTATACTTCGCTTTGGAGCATTATCCGGCATCCGGAATTTAAAGACCAGATTCCGCCGATCCGCCCCCCGGTGCCGCCGCTGGGGCTGGACCGTGAGCGTATTCCCGATATTTTCGAGGTAATGCGGGAAAGGGATATTCTCCTCCATCATCCTTACAACAACTTCGAACCGGTGTTACAGTTGCTGGAACAGGCCGCCGAAGACCCAAAGGTATTGTCCATTAAACTGACGATCTATCGCCTTGCTAAAAATTCCCGCGTAACGGAGGCGCTTCTGCATGCGGCAGAGAACGGCAAAAATGTAGCCGTATTATTCGAAGTGAAGGCCCGTTTTGATGAGGAAAACAATATCAAAGAAGCGCAGCGGTTGCAGAAGGCAGGCTGTTTCGTTATTTATGGAATTGGTCTGTTGAAAACACATACCAAACTGTTACTGATCGTCAGAAATGAGGGTAACCGGGTATTGCGGTATGCACACCTATCGAGCGGGAACTATAATGAGGATACCTCGAGACTCTATACTGATACTGGTCTTTTGACTTCCAATGAAGAATATACCCATGACATTTCCGAGTTTTTCAATGTCATTACAGGGCATTCGATCCCCTCGGAATACCAAAACCTCATTACTGCCCCACGCTACATGCGTGCGAAGCTGATCGAACTGATCCAGCAGGAAGCGGAGAATGCGAAAGCCGGCCTGAAAAGCGGTATTTGTATTAAAATCAACTCCCTGGAAGACAGGGACACGATCTATGAACTGTACAAAGCTTCCGAAGCAGGCGTTCCCATTCGTTTGATCGTACGGGGCATGTGCTGCCTGCGGCCGAAACGCAAGGGGTTGAGCGAAAATATCACGGTCCGCTCATTAGTAGGGGATTTTCTGGAACATTCACGGATATTCTACTTCCACCAGAATGGTAATCCGCTGGTATACGGAGGCAGTGCTGATGCCATGGTCCGGAGTTTCGATAAAAGGATCGAATCACTCTTCAAACTGGTCGACCCGAGGGTGCGCCAGGAGGCCATCCATATTCTATATTACAGTCTGAAAGACAATGTAAATGCCTACGAAATGCAAGAAGACGGGGATTATGTGAAATGTGAAATAGCGCCTGGCAGCGAGCCATTGAACATACATGAGGCGTTTTACGATGTGACGCTCGATCAGGTTATGGCTACGCATTTATTTGAAGCGGAAGATCAGCAGCTGGAAGCCGCCACAGCGACGACTTCCGGACCTGACCATGCTGACGCAGAAATGCAGCAAGCCGCCGAAGCAGAAAAGTAGGTTAATTATTCTTTGTAAAATACACGCTTGACGCGGTCTCCGATTCCCGTCAGGATTTCATAGGGGATGGTGTTGATGGTTTTCGCGAGTTCCGTAATGGGAACTTCCTTGCCGAAAACGATCACTTCATCCCCTTCTTCTACCTGCGCATGGGTGACGTCGATCATGGTCATATCCATACATACATTGCCAATAGTAGGGCATAAGGTACCATTCACCCACATTTTTCCGACACCATTGCCCAGTCCGCGGTCATAACCATCGGCATACCCAATAGCCAAGGTGGCAATGGCTGAGTCGTGGTTCACCTGGCCTTTCCGGCTATATCCGACAGTTTCACCTGATGTCAGATATTTGACTTGTGAAACAATGGTTTTCAAAGTGCCTACCGACTGTAATGCCCGCTGATCCTGGCCGGTTGCTTCGACGCCATACAGCCCGATACCCAGCCGAACCATGTCGAGGCGGTATTCGGGGAAGCGTACAATGCCGGCAGAGTTGAGAATGTGTTTAATGGTCTGGTAGCCCAACGCGCCTTCGATCAGCCCGGCGCCTTCCATGAACTGGGCGTACTGCTTTCTCGAAAACTCGTTATGCACGCCTTCGTCAGCACCTACCAGGTGGGTGAATATGCTGGCTACGCTGATAGCCGGGTTGAGACGAAGCTCTTCCAGGAGCCATTCGTAGTCGTCCTTTACGAAACCCAGCCGATGCATACCCGTATCGAGCTTTAAATGCACGGAAGGGGCCTGCGTGGGCTCGCCCTTTTTTCCGACGTATTCGATCCAGTCGCTGAGGATCCGGCGGCTGTAAATTTCCGGTTCCAGCTTGTACTGCCAGATCAGATCAAACGTCGGTAAGGTAGCATTCATTACCATAATAGGAAGTGTAATGCCGTTTTGCCGCAACATGACACCTTCATCGGTGTAGGCCACGCCCAGGTAGTCGGCACGATGGTACTGTAGCAATGCAGCTACCTCAGAGCTGCCGCTGCCATAAGCAAATGCTTTCACCATAGCCATGATCCTGGTGCCCTGGCCAGCCCGTGCCCGGTAATAGTTCAGGTTATGCACCAATGCATCGAGGTTGATCTCAAGGACAGTGCCGTGTACCTTTTGCTGTATCCTGTGGACAATCTTTTCAAATGAGAAAGGACGGGCGCCTTTCACGAGTACGAGTGTGTCTGCGAGTGAGTGAAAGGCAAATGTTTTGAGAAAACTATCTGTATTGTCGTAAAACTCCTGTTCGGGGATGTTGAACAGGGCTGCCTGGCTGCTGATTTGCTTCCCGATGCCGATCAGCCGGTGGATGCTTTTTTCACTCAGCAGCCGTGCGACGAGTTTATATAGTTCTGCCGGCGTTTGTCCGGTTTGGAGCACGTCCGACAGGATCACCGTTTTTTTGTGACGTTGTTCCTGCTGTGCGAGAAAATTCAGCGCCATCGACAGCCCCTGCAAGTCGTTGTTGTAAGCGTCGTCGATAATATAGGAGTGGTTGATACCCTCTTTCAGCTCCAACCGCATGGAAACCGGTTTCAAAAGCAGAATACGCTCCTGTATTGTCGCAGCTTCAATGCCAAAGTCAAGCAAAAACACAATGCAGTGGGTCAGGTTTTCCAATGAAGCATCGTCACGGAAGCCTGTTTCAAAAGTGTGGTCGCCGAGTTTTCCTTTCAGCGAAATAATGGTTTTGTCTTTTTGAGGCGCAAAGGTTACCTGTACATGCGCGCCGGAATAGTTACTTCCCCAGCTCAATGTTTCGAGGAATGCATTCACCGGTTTGAGGATGAGACTGATTTCCTCATCGATCTCATGGTAATCCTTGCGGTATATCAGCTTTTTGACCTTGGTAAACAAACGCAGTTTTTCTGTAATCTTCTGTTTCCGGCTTCGGAAGCCATCATCATGAGCAGGCCCGATATTGGTGAAAATACCCACGGTAGGCTGCATTACGGGTTGCAGGTATTCCATTTCGTGTGCTTTCGAAATCCCTGCCTCGAAAATGCCGACCGTGTGCTCCTTGCCCAGGTTCCATACCGATAGCGGTACCCCGATCTGCGAATTGTAGCTTTTCGGACTTGCAATAATGCTTCTACCAGGCGAGAGCAGTTGGACGAGCCATTCTTTGACGATCGTCTTGCCGTTGCTGCCCGCAATGCCCACTACCGGAATGTCGAATTGTTTTCTCTTGTCGGCGACAAGCTGTTGCAATGCACGGATACTTGACGCTACGATCCAGATTTTGGCGTCGGCCCAGGTAGAAACCAGCTCACGGAGCTCGCCGGTAAAGGAGGGTTCTTCCACGACAAACTCCCTGACACCCGCATCATACAAGTCTGGAATGAACCGGTGACCGTCGTGACGTTCGCCATTGATCGCAAAAAAAATACTTTGACCGGGAAAGGAGACCTGACGGCTGTCGGTTAGTATATATTGGGCCTGTGTAGTTACAAAAGGGGATGTGTTGACGGTAAGACTCATTCCAATGCGCGTTAATCAGAGCACAAAGGTATCAATCCTACATCCATTTTTTAGATTTGAAATAAAATATCATCCCCACTGTGACCGCGATCATCAACCCCCAGACATAGTAGTAGCCGTATTGCATTTTAAGCTCGGGCATGAAGTCGAAATTCATACCGTAAACCCCCACAATAAATGTCAGCGGCATAAATACCGCTGAGAAGATCGTCAGGGTTTTCATGACGGAGTTCATGCGGTTGCTGATGGTAGACAAATGGACGTCCACGAGGCTGGCCAGCAGTTCCCGGTAAGAGTCAATTGTGTCCAGCACCTGCATGATGTGGTCGTAGAGATCCCGGTAGTAGGGGATTGCCTCCCTGCTAATCTGACCGTTGTCTTCCCGGATGAGTTGATTGACCATGTCGCGCAACGGCCATATTTGCCGTCTGGCCAGCGTGAGCTCGCGTTTCAGCGCATACAAATCTTTGAGGGAAAGATCCTCCTCCCCCCGGATAACCTGATCCTCGGTGGCATCCAGCGCGTCACCGAGCTTTTCAAGGACGATGAAGTAGTTATCGACCACTACATCTATTAATGCGAACAACAGGTAGTCCGGCCCATTGCGTCGGGTTTTGCCCACGGATGCTTCCAGCCGGTTCTCTACGGTTGTGAATATATCGCTGGTGAGTTCTTCCTGGAATGATAAAACGTAGTTTTTGCCCAGCACAAAGCTGACATGCTCCGAAGAAATGCTGATCGGAGATTCGGAATCGACATGGAGCATTTTGAGGGTAAGAAACAAATGCCCCGTGTCGTACAATTCCAGTTTGGGTTTGTGTTCGGTATTGACAACATCTTCCAAAAGCAAGGGATGGAGCGCGTAGAAAGTGCCCAGCTTCTCGATCAGCGGGGTTTCATGGATACCGTCTACATTTAGCCAGGTAATATAAGACTCGCTGCTCCCGGCAGCTCTGCAGTCGTCCAGCGATTTCACGGTCTCGTCCTTGTACATGCTTTCGCTGTACCGGATGCGGCGGATCTTTGTTTTTAAGCCAATTTCTGGCCCTATGTATGTCAGGGTGCCCGGCGACGTAAGCAGGCCACGTTTTTTGTACCGTTTGGATTTTCTGACGCCGCCGTTCCGGGGCCGGCTACTTTCTGTCTTATTCAAAACAGTCCCTATTTAAGGTGAAACACAAGCAAAGGTACGTGTGTATCGATGATCAGCTTACGGGTTACGCTCGGATTGATCAGGAATTCTTCGATAAACGACCGCTGCCTCGACGACACGATGAGGAGGTCGGCCTTTACCTCATCGCAATAGGCTTCGATACCATCGAGCACATGCCTGTCTTCGCGGATCACGATCTGGCCCTCCCGGATATCGAACTGGGATCTGATCTCTGCAATATATTGGTTGTCGGGCTGAATATCAGGCTGCGAATCGGATTTGATTTTCAACAGCGTCAGGTTCGCGCCGAGCTGGTTCATCAGTACAAAAACTTCCCTTAGAATATCTTTCTCCTCGTATTCGAACTGAGTTGCGTACACTACTTTCGTGAACTTGCCCAATTCGGCCTGCGGAGGGATCACAATCACCGGGCAAGGTGCATGCAACGCGATTTGCGTGGCAGAGCTGCCGATGAGCTTATCGAGGAACCCACCGGTTCCCGTGCGTCCAATTACGATGAGGTCGGGCATATGTTCTTCAATGGCCTCGTCGATGGCGGATTGGATACTGCCAAGCGCCCACACGGCCCGCGCCTTGTAGCCTTCTGCTACTACGCTTTCAGCATATTCGTCGAGGCGGTTGCGGAATTCTTGTTCCAGGTCTGAGGTAAGAGTCAGAAAGTCAGCTCCTCCTATACCTGGCATCACATTACCGGGTGTGACATTCACATCCGCTATATAGGGTTGATAAGCGTGCAGGATCAGTAGCTCCGTTACATCTTTTTCGGCAATCATTTTAGCGGCGGATAATGCGCGTTCTGCATTTTCCGAAAAGTCGATGGCAATCAGTATGCTTCTCATGCTCTTAAAGGTTGATATGGGGGTATGGATTGTCCGAACATATCGATTTTAGCGGCGCCAACCAAGAACTTTGGTCATCTTTTGATCTACGGATCGTATTTCAAGGAGATTTAATATTCCCGTAATCTTGCAGGTTTCAAATTTTGTGCCAAATTGAACCATGGTTGCGACTTTCCGGTGAATCTGCTTGGGCTGGCTGTTTGTATTTTGCATTTGTCCAATACATTTGAGAGCCTGAGGTAAACAGTTGTTTATTTTAAAAATCTTCTTTCATTTAGTACAATCTTTCATTTTTATTGTTCAAAACCTATTATAAATTTTGTGTTTTGTTCAAAATGCATTGCCTTGGGTAGCTGGGCTTAATTTGATTTTTTATAAGTTTACCGTTACAAACTATTTCCCATTCCAAATCTCCTGTATGAAGAGCAAGATTACCCTTGTCAATATCGTCCTGGTTACTATTGCCGCGATAGCTTCTGTTTTAAGTGCCTATGACATCCTGCCGTTGCCTGATAATGTGCTGATTGGTCTTCGCTGGCTGGCATTGGCAGGGTTGATCGTTTACGCGGTCCTTAAAAAGAACCTGACGACTTCAATTCTCATCTCCATGCTGGTCGGGACGGAAATCGGTTATGATTTTCCGAAGATGGGAACCGAGCTGCATTTCCTGCGGCAGATCTTCCTGCAAATGATCAAGACGGTGATCGCTCCCTTGCTTTTCGCTACACTGGTGACAGGGATCGCGGGGCATTCCGACCTGAAACAGGTAGGCCGTATGGGTTGGAAATCGCTGTTGTATTTTGAAGTCGTTACCACATTTGCATTGATCATCGGGTTGGTTTTTGCCAACTGGTTCAAACCCGGTGTAGGGATTATCCCACCTGAAAGCCTGAATGCGACCCTGCCGAAAGTAAATCAGCAGACCTGGCAGGAAATCGTCCTGCATTCTTTCCCTGAAAACGTTGCCAAATCCATCTACCACGGAGAGGTATTGCAGATCGTTGTTTTCAGTGTTTTGTTTGGAATAAGCCTGGCATTGCTGCCATCGGTGAAGAAAGAGAAATTTGTACATGGTGTCGAGCTGCTGGCGGAGGTTATGTTCAAGCTCACCAAGATCATCATGTATTTCGCGCCGATTGGCGTCGGTGCGGCCATTGCCGAAACGGTGGGGCATATGGGGATCGATGTTCTGAAAAACCTGGCCTTGTTGCTGGCTACACTATACTGTGCATTGATTGTATTCATTCTGCTGGTGTTTGTGCCGATCGCGATGATCGCGAGAATCCCGGTCATCAAATTTGCCAAAGCTATTTTCGAACCGGTTTCGATTGCATTCGCTACTACGAGTTCCGAATCGGCCTTGCCGAAGGCGATGGAAAAGATGGAGAAGTTTGGCGTGCCACGGCAGATCGTATCTTTCGTCATGCCCACGGGTTATAGCTTCAACCTGGACGGATCTACATTGTATCTCGCATTGGCGACGGTGTTTGTGGCACAGGCTACCGGAACCGAAATGTCGGTGGGGCAACAGTTTACAATGGTGCTGCTCCTGATGCTCACGAGCAAAGGCGTGGCCGGTATTCCCCGCGCCACTTTGGTGATATTATTGGGCGCGATCGCTAACTTTGGCATGCCCGAATGGCCTGTATTGCTGATCATGGGGATCGACGAACTCATGGATATGGCCCGCACTTCTGTAAATGTGACCGGTAACTGCCTCGCTACGGCGGTCATTGCACGTTGGGAAGGTGAGCTGGATGATCAGAAAATGCACGATTCGGACAAGGTTGTGGAAGAAGCCGTCACCACTCAGGTATAGTTTAAGTCATTTTCAGAGTAAATTTTATGTTGACCGTTTACGGAATCCCTAATTGCGATACCATTAAAAAAGCAAGGACCTGGTTGGATAAGCATCATTTGGCTTATCAGTTCCACGATTACAGAAAAGACGGCATCACTGCCGAGAAGATATCAGGCTGGTTCAGCGAATTTCCCTGGGACAAGGTCCTGAACAAGGCTTCGACTACCTGGAAGGAGCTGGGGGAAGAGGAAAAGGCGAAGGTTACCGACGAGAAATCGGCGGCGGCATTGCTGGTTTCCTACACTTCGGCCATTAAAAGACCTTTAATCGAGGACGCCAGCGGTAAAGCGGTGACCCTGGGCTATTCTGAAAAGGTCTACGAAGAGAAATTTCTTTAGTCGGGTTTGATACAAACGATCACGACTCTGGAGTGATCGGCGAGGGTGGTGGCGAACAGGTAATGGTCGCCACCATCTTTTAGTTTCCACTTCTTTCTCAATTCCTCGGGCTTAGCCGGGAAGTTTCGCGTAGTGATGTGGGCTTTGCCTGCCGGGATATATTTGGAAATTTCCCTGATGTCGGGTTTACAAACGGCCATGACCTTGAAGATACGCCCCGGGAAATCCGTCACGTACTGCTCCGATGTGTACAGCTGGCTGTGTACCGCGAGTTTATCAACCCGGTAAGCCGTGCAGAGGGTTTTGAATGCGCCTGCTTTGAGTATGGCTGCGTGCGGTTCATACAGATAATGGAGCGGCGGCGCATAGCTCGGGACGGCAGCACGCTCGCCTTCACGGTCGAAATCGAGAAGGTAAACAGGCTTGCCGTCCGCATCTACAACACGCACCTTGATGATAAAGTCCAGCCCTTCCAGGTCGCGGTCGAGTACGAAGAGCAGCTCTTTGCATTCCTGCTCATAACCGACCACATGGACTTCTTTGAGTTTTTGCAGCTCTCTCGCGGCGAGATCGATATCAAGCAGGGGCGAGGTTTTGATCATAATATGTCGGGCAGCTTGCAGGAATGTCGGCAGGCTGGTCACGACATCCGGGGTGCAATCCGCGAGTTTTACCACTTTTTCCTTGTTGGCATCCCGGCGTGCGGGATCGGCGTAAAGCCAGTCGGTGGTAATCCCTCCGCTCACCATGGCTTCGAGGGAGTCGCCCGTGTGTACGTGAATGTGTGACGCGCCCAGATGAGCGAAGTTAAATGTAGCGGTAGCTGCGACCTGAGGTTGATGCTCGTAGTAATGCGTTTGCATGAAGTTCCGGCTCATGTAGTAGCAGTCGATACCCATCCCGCCCGTTATATCGACCAGTTTGTTACCGGAAGCAAGGCTTCCCTTGTAATGCGCGGTAGCCTCCGAAGAGCATTGTTCCACCGATAATGCCGGGGGAAAGATCAACTTTTCATGGGCCGACCACTCCGGTAGTTTTTTAAGTGCCTTTTGCCGCGACTGGATCTGCATGGCGAGCTTTTTTACGTCGAGCCCTTTGTACTTGCCTGCTTTCAGGATCAGCTCGCCCGGGTTGTCATGCAGATGCGCCTGTATGAAAGCGATCTCTTCTTCTGAAAAACCTTCTTCTGCCCGGTGTGCAGGGGCCTTATCGGGATGGATATTCATTTGTTCAACTGGTTCGAAGCGCGAAAGTACATCTTTTTGGCCTGCCCCGGGAGTGGGGAGCAATGAAATGGATTTTTGAAATATTATTAGAATGATAACAATTGTTGGGCTTTCGCTATGAATTGATTATCAGTAAAATGGCCTCCAAGTGTCTGTCAGACAGTTTCCGGCTAAGTAGGACTAACCAAATGAAAATTATAACTTGGCAGCCAAATCCTAAATTTCCCTAAGTTAAACCTTTATTGATCATGAAAATTAAGACCTTTGAAGAGTATCAGGTTGCCTACAAACAAAGTGTGGACGATCCCGAAGGCTTCTGGGCAGAAGTAGCTCAACAATTTCAATGGCGTAAACCGTGGAAGAAAGTGCTTAGCTGGGACTTTCATGAAGCGCGTACGAAATGGTTTGAAGGTGGTGTGATGAACATCACAGAGAATGCGCTGGACCGTCACATTGCTGAACGCGGCGATCAGCCCGCGATCATCTGGGAGCCTAACAATCCCGAGGATCAGGCGGTAACATTAACCTATCATGTATTGTTTGACCAGGTTTGCCGTTTTGCCAACGTGCTGAAAAAGCATGGTGTTCAAAAAGGCGATCGGGTTTGTATATATCTGCCGATGGTTCCGGAACTCACCGTGGCAGTTCTGGCTTGTGCGCGTATCGGAGCGGTACACTCGGTCGTATTTGGTGGTTTTTCTGCAAAGTCCATTGCAGACCGCATCAATGATGCCGCCTGTACGATGGTGATCACTTCGGACGGCGCATTCCGTGGTTCGAAGGTGATCCCGATGAAGGACACCGTGGACGAGGCGCTTGTTCAATGCTCGACGGTGAAGAATGTGATTGTTATGACCCGGACCCGCACCCCGGTTCACATGCTGAAAGGCCGTGACCTGTGGTGGGAGGAGGAAGTCAAGCAAGTGAATTCGGTATGTCCTGCCGAGCCGATGGATGCGGAAGACATGCTCTTCATTCTATACACATCCGGCTCTACCGGAAAGCCTAAGGGGGTAGTGCATACCTGCGGCGGATATATGATATATGCTACCTATACATTTGCGAATGTGTTCCAATACGAGCAGGGCGAGGTGCATTTCTGCACTGCGGATATCGGCTGGATTACCGGGCACAGCTACATTGTGTATGGCCCGCTTTGTTACGGCGCCACTTCGCTGGTGTTTGAAGGCGTGCCTACTTACCCCGATGCCGGCCGTTTCTGGCAGATCGTGGAAAAGCACAAAGTCAACATTCTCTACACCGCTCCAACGGCGATCCGCTCATTGATGAGCTTCGGCCTGGATTATGTGAAAGGACATGACCTTTCTTCACTGCGTAAACTGGGCTCTGTGGGCGAACCGATCAACGAGGAAGCATGGCATTGGTATAAAACCAATATCGGTGGCGATCATTGTCCGTTGGTAGACACGTGGTGGCAGACTGAAAACGGAGGTATTATGATCTCGCCGCTGGCAGGAATCACACCCGAGAAACCTACGTATGCGACATTGCCGTTACCAGGTATTCAGCCGGTGCTGGTGGATGAAAGCGGACAGGAAATCGAAGGCAACGGTGTGAGTGGTAACCTCTGTATTAAATTCCCCTGGCCCGGCATCATCCGTACTACCTATGGCGATCACGAACGCTGCCGCCAGACGTATTTCTCAACATATCCGGGTATGTATTTCACTGGCGATGGTTGTTTGCGTGACGAGGACGGGTATTACCGCATTACCGGTCGGGTTGATGACGTTCTGAACGTTTCAGGTCACCGGATCGGCACTGCGGAGGTGGAGAATGCGATCAATATGCACCTGGGTGTCGTGGAGTCTGCTGTGGTAGGTTATCCGCATGACATCAAAGGACAGGGAATTTATGCCTACGTCATTACCGAGCACACGCCCGACGACCCTGAGATGTTCAGAAAGGACATTTCGGCAACGGTATCCCGTATCATCGGACCAATCGCAAAGCCGGACAAAGTCCAGTTCGTATCGGGTCTGCCGAAAACACGTTCCGGTAAAATCATGCGGCGTATTTTACGGAAGATCTCGGAAGGCGACGTCAGCAATCTGGGTGATACTTCGACTTTGCTGGATCCCGCAGTAGTGGATGAAATCAAAGGTGGCGCATTGTAATTTGAAGATTTAATAGGAGAGACTGGAGGCCCCACCGGGGCCTTTTGTTGTTTATACTGGGCAGTTTATATAAAGAGGAGATCTTTCGGGTATCGGCCGAAAGACACGAATGGAATGTCGGCGGAACGGTAGATCGCACCGCTGGCATTCCATTCGTGTCTAGCAATTAAGTCAGGGACGCATAAAAAAGGCCCCGACGGGGCCTCCTGCATTTTGAAATGTAACTTTGTGCATTTCAAAACAAACACTATTTGATTTTAACCGAAGTCACTTTATCAGCAGCACAGCCGCACCCTTTGGCACAGCCACCGCTGTTTCGCCGGTCGAATGCTTTCCAGATACGCCAGCCCATATAGCCGGCGGCACTCAGAAAAAGGATCCAGATAATAACTTGCTGCGTGTCCATGAACTAAGAACAGGAAGTTACAGCCAATTGTTCCGCTGCGCCAACCGGTAGGCATGCTGGTAATGGTGTTCGCTATGCCAGGCATAATTTGCGATCACCTCGTCCATGCGAACCGTCTTTTGCGAGCCGGGATGAAAGTATGTTCTTGCGAGATCCTTTTCATCCATTGAGTTGAGGAGCAGCACCCAACGCAAATGAACATAGCGCAGCAGCTGTATCGATAATTCAACCTGGGCAGTTTTTGCATCCGGCAATTCAGCCCAGAGCTGTTCCTCGTAGGGTTTGATCGTAGGATTATCTTCTGTCAATGCCAGCCTGCATCGGGTGTAAGCATTGATGTGACTATCTGCGACGTGGTGAATCAGCTGACGGACCGTCCAACCGCCCGGGCGATAAGGAGTGTCCAGTTTGGCGTCATCCCAATTGCCAAGCAGGTTGATAAACTTGGAAGGCAATGCGCTGATCGTCTGAATGTTCGATTTTATCTCAGCATGCGAGTAGCTGCCCTGCGATTGGAAGTCACCGATCGGGTAGCGGAGTTGGTTAATGTCCATGGCCTTAATAAAGATTAGATGACTGAATGATCCGCTTTGGAACGGGGAATGATTTAGAGAATGACGCATTGTTCAAAAAACTCCTGACTCAATGCCACATTGGCCTAAGAACCGTTCAGAAGTTTTCGCTGATGACTTCGACTAATTCGCGATGCGCCCCCGCGGAAGCTATGATATCGCCGCCGAACAGATAGTTGTCGCCGCCGTTGAAATCCGTTACAATACCTCCGGCTTCCTTGATAAGCAACACGCCCGCAGCCATATCCCAGGAATTGAGATTGTATTCATAAAAACCGTCGAACCGGCCTGCTGCGACGTATGCCAGATCCACGGCTGCGGCGCCCATGCGGCGTATACCGTGGGTTTTTTGCATCAGCAGTTCCAGAATGTACATATATCGCTTCTGCTTTTCGAACTTGTAATACGGGAAGCCGGTCGCGATCAGCGCGTCCTGCAGGCGGGGAACGGTCGATACCCTGAGTTTTTTTTCATTGCACCATGCGCCACCGCCATGCCAGCCGTAGAACATCTCATTGAGGCTGGGTTCGTGAATGACACCCAGTAGCAGCTCTTTTCCGCGGGCTAGGCCCACGCTCACGCAATACACCGGGATACCGTGAATAAAGTTTGTCGTGCCATCAAGAGGATCAATAATCCAGTTCAATGCCTCAGGGTCAGGTTCCAGCCCGGTTGTCCCCTCTTCGGTGATGAAGCTGGCTTCTGGTAACAGCGCCTGCAACCCGGCGACAAGCAGCTTTTCGGCCTCCTTATCGACGTAGGAAACGAGGTTGTTCAGGTCCTTATACTCAATCTTGTCACGGGAAAAAAGCGCTGCCTCCTGCTGTATAAATGAAGAAGCCTTTCTTACTATTTCAATTGTTTTTTGTGTCAGAAACTCCAGATCCATACGCTAACTCCTTTGAGGGGATTTTAGAAAGTGAATTGTTAATGTAATACACCCTGATGATAAGGGTGGCCAGAATCGGAATCGCTACAAAGTTGTGTTTCGCGAGATTTCCTGTTGCGCAAAGTAAGAGAAATGCGTAAAAAATCAACAGAAATTGAAACCAGCCGGGTTTCTTCTTTTCGGAAAAAAAGAAAATCAATGGCATCCAGAGCGGGAAGGCCCACAGGATATCGTAATTCCATTCCGTTACGCCATGATTAGTCCCAAACCAGAGCAGCAGCAGTATCCACCCGGCGGTACCGGCAATGCCGAAAAGGATTTTGTCAAAAACAAAATTCACCCGGTTGGCCCGGATCTGCCAGTATGTAAAGGCGAGCGTCACAATGGCCAGTGTCCAAAAAAAGACAGTAGGGGTAAACGGGCTGGGTGGTGGTCCCGGTGAAGCAGCAAAAAGCGATTGCGTGGAGGAAACGAGCGGTACCATTCCGTTTGCCGTTTTGACTTTCGCATCCGCAAACGCCGCAGCCAGGTTGTCGGGAAGAAAAGTCGCCTGTTCAGGCGTAGCGATTTCGTCCGAAGGAGCGCCAATAGCCAGGTCCATCCCGAAATCAGCCCAGGGATTCTGTTTGTATGCATACCGGTCGATCCATTGACGGAAACTCAGTTTTTCCTTTGTGTAGCCGTTGTAAATGAGGCTATCGCCGCAGGCCTCTTTGAGCCCGACAGTGAGGCGGGTGGCACAGTTGTCAAAAAAGAATTTGTATTGATATTCCCTGTTTTCCGGAAGGAGATTGGTTTCCAAAAAATTATAAAAACGCTGTTTTTGTGCAAGAGAAAGATTTAAGACCTGCTCTGAAATAGAACGGTTCTCCATTTGCCAATAAGCGGCCTGCGGCGCCAGCGGTGCCACGGAAACGTAATAAGGCAGCGTGCTGCGTAAAAACTCAATGTAAAAAGTCGGTGAGGCAAAGTCGCCTCTGAAGCTCCCGTAATTGTAAGCCCTGTCCAGCCCATTAAGCGGATCGTAAATCCAGATCACGCTATGGCCAAATCCCGAATAAAGCTCCTGTCCGGGGCCAATGGTCACCAGGCTGATTTTTGACTGCGGGCTCAATGTGCCAAACTGCGCATGTGCAAGGGTTTGGGTGATGGTGAGCAGCAACAGGAAAATCCACGTTCGCAGGGGGTTGTTATTCAATTTCATATTCAACATCCATTCAGGGCAGGGCAAATGCATTGGTTTTTTATAGGTTAGTCCTCGTCTGAGTCTGATTTCTTCTTGTCATCCTGCTTACCGGCCAGGACGATGACGATTTCGCCTTTTACCGTTTTTTCACCAAAATAAGCAATGACTTCGGTAATGGTCCCACGGACATTTTCCTCATAAATCTTGGTCAGCTCCCTGGAAACGCATACCTGGCGATCGGCACCAAAGAACTCGGCGAATTGTTGCAATGCCTTTACCAGGCGGTGGGGCGACTCATAAAACACCATCGTGCGCTCCTCGGAAGCCAGATTCTGAAGCCGGGTTTGTCTTCCTTTTTTATGGGGTAAAAAACCTTCGAACACAAAACGGTCGTTAGGCAGGCCGGAATTGACCAACGCGGGAACAAACGCGGTGGGGCCTGGAAGGCATTCTACATCGATACCCTCGCGGATGCATGCCCGCACGAGCAGGAAGCCGGGATCCGATACTGCGGGTGTTCCGGCGTCGGACACGAGTGCCATCGTTTCGCCTTTGCGAATACGCTCCACCACCCGGGCCACAGTTTGGTGCTCATTGTGAATATGATAGCTATGCAAGGGCTTCGAAATGCCCAGGTGTTTGAGCAGATTCCCGGAAGTGCGGGTATCTTCTGCCAAAACCACATCAACGCTTTTCAGCACATTGATTGCCCTTAATGTAATGTCTTCGAGATTGCCTATCGGCGTGGGTACTATGTAAAGCTTCATGCGTTATAAATCCTGTCGATCGCAGCAGCCAGGTTACGGTCTTTGTCTGTTACGATATCTCCGGCATCGTGGGTATTCAATTCAAAACTGACTTTGTTGTACATATTCGTCCAGTATGGATGATGGTCCATTTCATTGACAACATCGGCCACTTTATTCATAAAAGTAAAAGCTTCCCGGAAATCCTTGAACGAAAAGCTCTTTTTTAGTTTATTATCTTCTTCTTTCCACATGGTTTCTGATGTTTAAATGCAGGAATCTAATTTACATGCCTGTTTCTTACAAAAGGTAGATCGCAGCAGACAAAATACGCGTGCCATCCAAAGCGGGCAGGTATTTTTGACAAACCTTTTGGGGAAACGAATATAAGGCTAATCCGGCTGAAATTCCTTGCCGGGATAGCCGATTCCGTACCGATCCAGTATATTTGAACTTTGGTCAGCTCCAAAGGCTTTAGATAATGTGCGGGCGAAAGGGATAGAGGCTAAGGCAGTGCAGCACGTATACCAAAACAAACATTGCATGTAATTAACGGTCCTTTTGATCAGGACAACTCATTATGAAAGTAGAACTAGTCCGCGTAAATGACGCCTTCCATTTCGAAGGCACCGGTTCCTCCGAAGTGAAAGTACATACCGACGGCTCCCCTGAAATAGGTGGTACTAATCTGGGTGTCAGGCCGATGGAGTTATTATTGATGGGCCTGGCCAGTTGCAGCGCTATCGATGTGGTATTGATCCTTAAAAAGCAACGTCAGGAGATCACTGATTTTCGTATTGTAGCAGATGGTGACCGCGAGCAGGAGCCAGATACCCAGCGTAAGCCGTTCCGCAAAATACATTTGACATTTAAATTTGCAGGAAATAATCTCGATGAGAGTAAGATCAACCGGGCGATAGGCCTGTCGATGGAGAAATACTGCTCGGCAACCGCCCAATTGGAAGCACTCGCAACCATTACCTACGACGTTGAAATCGCTTCGGCGTAAACAAAAAATATTCATGCAACAATACCACGATCTACTGCGCCATATTCTGAAAGAAGGAGTTCGAAAAACGGACCGTACCGGTACGGGCACGATCAGCGTATTTGGATACCAAATGCGTTTTGACCTTAAAAAGGGATTCCCGCTGGTGACCACGAAGAAGGTTCATACCAAATCCATCATCCACGAACTGCTGTGGTTTTTACAGGGTGACACCAACATCGGTTATCTGAAAGAACACGGTGTGTCGATCTGGAATGAATGGGCCGATAAAAATGGCGACCTTGGACCTGTTTACGGCAAGCAATGGAGAAGCTGGGAGGGGGCAAATGGTAAGTCGGTGGATCAGTTGAAAGAGGTTTTGAACCAACTTAAAAGCACGCCTGACTCACGCAGAATCATCGTATCTGCCTGGAACCCGGCGGAGCTTTCGGACATGAAGCTGCATCCTTGCCATGCATTGTTTCAGTTTTATGTGGCGCCACCGGATACCGAAGCAGGCGAGACGCGGGGTAAGCTCTCCTGCCAGCTTTATCAGCGCAGTGCAGATGTGTTCCTGGGTGTACCTTTCAACATCGCAAGCTATGCATTGCTGACGATGATGATCGCGAGGGAGTGCGACCTGGATCTGGGGGATTTTGTCTGGACAGGTGGTGATACCCACATTTACCTGAATCACCTAGAACAGGTTGAATTGCAGTTGAGCCGCGAACCGAGGGCTTTGCCGCAAATGGTTTTGAATCCGGAGGTCCGTAATGTGCTGGATTTTCGTTTTGAGGATTTCGAACTTCAGAATTACAATCCGTGGCCGGGAATCAAGGCCCCGGTGGCCGTGTAATGATCATCACGGAATGAGCATTCAATATATTTTAGAGATTGTCGGGACATTTGCATTCGCTATTTCCGGCGCACTGGCTGTGAAGGACCAAAAGCATCAGGATTGGTTTGGTGCGAGCTTCACAGCCTTTATTTCCTCCATTGGCGGCGGTACGCTCAGAGATGTACTGCTGGGCAGTTATCCGTTGGTGTGGATCAGTGACATTACCATCATTCACGCCATTATCCTGGGCATCCTCATTACCTTTATTTTTTATCGATTCTTGCTTAAGCTCCGGAAAACGCTATTTCTGTTCGACACTTTCGGTATCGCCCTCTTTACTTTGGTTGGAACTGAAAAGGCATTGCATTTGGGGGTGAGGCCGGAAATTGCTGTAATTATGGGTGTTTTCACCGCCACCATGGGCGGGGTGATCCGGGATGTGATGACGAATGAAATCCCGATCATTTACCGGAAAGAGGTATATGCGACGGCTTGCTTTACCGGCGCCTGTTTCTACCTGATTCTTGACAGCCTGGGTGTCGAGCGTAATGTGACATTCATTGCATCTGCCCTCGTCATCATCGTACTCCGCATTCTGGCGGTGCGTTACCAGTGGAGCGTTCCCCGGTTTTTCAGATAAAAAGAAACCGCCGGGACTCTTCCGGCGGTACCCATTATTATTTCTTCTTCTTTTTGGCTGCCGGGATAACCTCTTTGGCGGGAGCGGCTTTGGCCTGCATGTCGGCAATGGCTTTTTCTACCTGGGGTTTGTAGAAGTTGTAAGCACCGTCGGGTGCCGCAGCGCCCACTGTTAGTGCTTTTTGTGCGACTGGTATTGCTTCCGCGGTTTTCCCGAGTTTATTGAGGATCTGTGCCTTGGTCCACAACGCGCCGAATGACTCTTTCAAACCGATTGCCTTGTCGGCGAGTGAAAGCGCTACTTGCAAATCTTTGCCTTTCGAAAGCAGGTAACCGGCAGTGCTTTGCAATGTCGCTACGTCTTCCGGTTTTTCAGCAACCGCTTTGTTCAATGCAGTCAAAGTGAGCGACTCGGTGCTCACCGCAATGGGTACAGGTACATTTACTGACGACCACGAGAGATTCAAAAGAGCCGTACTATCGGTTACCGGCTCGATTTCGATTTTAAATGCCTCATTGAATTCGCTGGAAGTAGGTACTACCATTGCGCGGGCCACATCTTCCGACTCTTTATAGTTGTCACTGCCGCCCTGGTTGTAGTTTTTGTTCAAAATAACCGTCCAGGCAGCACCGGAAGGGATGGAGAACAGTGCATACTTCCCCGCAGGTACTTTTTTACCTCCGAATGTAAACTCGGTGCTGGCTTCGAACGTGGTCGCCATGTTGGCACCGGTGCGCCAGATCTGGTCGTAGGGAGCCAATGCTGAGCCTTCGGCGAAAACTTTACGGCCTTTGATAAAGGGGCGGGAATATTTGACAGTGAAGTCGGTTACGCCGATGGTTTGCATCACGCCGGCAGCCGGGCTTGGCTGGGGAACACGCTGGGCAAGAGCGCTTGTAGCCATTATGGCTGCCATGGACATGGATAATAGATACTTTTTCATTGCTTGAATAAGGTGGTTTATTGCTCAGTTGTTTAAACTTGTGCCGAAATTAGAAGGAAATTATCACATAGTCTAAATGAAAAGGGACAGTTTACTTTCGCTATTGGCCGCTTACGAGCCAGAGGCCGGCGCGGAGGCAGAAATGCACCGCGATACCGTTGATTTTGTAAAGGAACATCCGGATTGTTTTGAGCGAAACCTGCTGAAAGGACATGTTACCGCTTCGGGATGGGTGTTATCACCTGGGAAAGACGCGGTCCTCATGATGCATCATCGCAAGCTGGATCGCTGGTTCCAGCCGGGCGGGCACTGTGACGGTGATCCCGATGTGCGGGAAGTTGCCGTAAAAGAGGTGCTTGAAGAAACCGGCATTACGGACCTCAGGACCCTTAACGACGGTATTTTTGATGTGGATGTACACCTGATCCCTGCCAGCAAGGACATTCCGGCGCACTATCATTATGATATCCGTTTTGCATTCAAAATAGACGACCGGCAGGAAGTAGTCCTGAATAGCGAATCAAAGGACGTGCAATGGGTACCAGTTTCCAAAGTCCAGGATTTCGAGGGTTCGGAATCTATTCTACGGATGGTCCGGAAAACTACTGCTTTATAAATTTCAATGTCCTTTCCTGTACGCCTACCTGCACACGGATTACGTAAAGGCCCGATGGGAGGTCGCCAACGCGTAGTGTTTCTTTTTCGCGCAGGCGTGTGCGTGTGGTGCGTAGCGCAGTTCCGGTGAGCGAGTGAATTTTAATGAACGCTTCTTTTCCGGCAAAGGCGGCCGGTACGTCGATGGCGATTTCTTCCCGGGCAGGGTTAGGGGATAATGTCAGACTGCTGAACAGATCTTCCCCGGCACCGAGCGGTTTGAATTCATTCGTTGCGATTTCCTGTGCTTTGATCGCGTTGGGCACGCCGCAACCCAGCAGATTATCCGGTGCGGATGCCTGGTGTCCCGATTTTTTCAACACATATATAATCTGCTGGGCTGTCAGGCTAGGGAAGGCTTGCCACAGGATGGCGGCCAAGCCTGCGATTTGAGGAGAGGAATAGGAGGTGCCGTATCCACTGGAAGCGCTTCCAGCCAGGTTACCAATGATGGTTCCGGCTCCTACGGCAGCGAGATCAGGCTTTTGGATACCCGCTGAGTTCGGGCCTACAGAACTGAGTGATGCATAGCTCCTGTCGTAGGCAGTAGCTCCTACCGTCAGGACCGAGTCGACGTCAGCCGGAGCGGATATGTAGCGCCAGCTGTTGTTGCCATCATTACCAGCCGAATTGACCACCAGTATGCCCTTGCGTGTCGCATAGCGCGCAGCGCGGCTGATAATGGTGGTTTTGCCGTCCATATCCTTGTAATTATGGTTATAGGCAGGAGAGTTAAACTCGTCGTCGAATGTGCTGTACCCCAGCGATGAGTTGATCACATCTGCTCCCAGGCTGTCGGCGCGCTCGGCGGCTATAAGCCATGTAATTTCTTCGTACGGAGATTCGCCAAAATCGTTTTCGGTGCGATACAGGGCAAACGATGCCTTGAATGCAGCTCCCACCATCGTGCCGGGGATATAGGCCGCAATGGTAGACATCACACTGAGCCCATGCGACCCGTCATTGTATACGTCTCCGTCTCGCGCCACAAAATCATGGGTATCGATAATGCGTTTCTCATCGCGGACCTGTTTGAAATAAGCTACTTCATTTCCTTTGGTAAACCCATTATCGAGAATGGCGATCAGCATATTCTCGCCCTGATAACCTTTTTTGTGCAGATCAGCTACTTCCATTAATGCCAGCTGAGCATTCATACTGCCATAATCGACATCTTCTGTAGTTCCGAACTTCGTTTGTGATGCATTCGAACGGGCGATACCAGGCGATTTGGAATTGGCAACGGGCAGGTCGAGTTCGATGCCTTTATAAAAGGGAAGTTTTTTGATATCTGCCAATTGCGCAGCAGACGCTTCGATCAATGCGCCATTGAACCAGCGCGTGGGGTAAATGACCTTGGCGCCTGTTTGCCGGATGGCGAACAGGTAACCTTCATTCACGGGCAAATCCTGTACCGTGACCGGAATATTCTGCTTTTTGCGACGGTCGATAGCTCTTTGGGATAAAAATTCGGCGGGTTTGTCGACAGAAAAAGTGCCCGTACCTTTTTCTTTGAACAATACAAGATACCTGGGATTGTCCTGTGCATTCGCCGTCTGCAGGAAGAAAAAGGAAAGTGCTGTGATCAGTATAGTTTTTCTCATGGATCCGGGTTTGGAAATCGGTTCGGCCGGAATGATCGGTTTCCGGGGTTAACACAGTATTATGCCCAATTTAATATGGATTATCGTTTTAGAAGCAACGTTTTGTGCCGCTGTACATATATACTTATTCAGAGGCAAAAGTGTGGAGGATTTTCACTTTATACGACCTTCGGGCCCGGAACCGCGCGACCACCCAAATGGGGGCAATCCAGGAGCGATTCGAGACCTGGGTAAGGTACAATGGTTTTGAGATACCCATAGTTATCGGCGAGCGTAATCGTCCGGTTATTGTCGCCCATGGAGATATCGATATCGGCCATGCCAAACTGACAGGGATGCTCATAACCCGAGGCATGGGTGATTTCAATGACCTCTTTGGCCAGAGTGGTCATATAGTTGCTGAAACGTTCACTTTTCAACGAAGGATCGATACCGGATTCGAGCCATTTGTTGTTGGTTGCAATCCCTGTCGGGCAACGATTCGTGTGGCAGGATTGTGCCTGAATGCATCCGATCGACAGCATGGCTTCCCGTGCGACGTTGATTACATCCGCTCCCATTGCAAATGCCATTACTGCCTGGGCGGGCAATCCCAGCTTTCCCGAAGCAATGAAAGTAATCTTATCGTTGAGGTTTCGCTTTTGAAATATCTTATAAACAGTGCTGAATGCAAATACCCAGGGAAGCGATACGTGATCGGCAAATGACGGCGGCGCAGCACCGGTTCCACCTTCGCCTCCATCGATGGTGATAAAATCAGGGCCTTTGCCGGTTTCCACCATCAGATCGGCCAATTCTTCCCACATATCCGTTTTGCCGACCGCCGACTTGATGCCTACCGGCAGCCCGGTTGCCTCAGCCATTTGTTCGATAAAGTCGACCATGCCGCGGACATCGGAGAATGCACTGTGATAAGGTGGAGAAACGACGTCGACACCGATAGGCACCCCGCGGATTTCGGCTATCTCGGCTGTTATTTTGCTGGCTGGCAGTACGCCGCCTTTTCCTGGCTTGGCTCCCTGTGACAATTTGAGTTCGATCATCCGGACTGTCGGATTATTCTCCATCAATTTGACCAGCTTTTCCATCACGAAGTCACCCGCCTCGTTACGGACACCGAAATACGAGGTGCCCATATTGAAAACCACATCTGCACCATACTTGTGATAGGGCGACAGACCGCCTTCACCGGTATTGTGGTAGTTTCCAAACTTGTAAGAACCTTTGTTGAGCGATTCGATGGCGCGGGAGGACAGTGACCCGAAGCTCATCGCACTGACATTCACCACGGAGCGCGGGCGATAAGGGCGTTTTCGATGATGGTATTCGCCAATGATCTTGGCGCAAGGAATCGTATAATGGTTGGGATCTTTGCCGTTGCCGACATGATGGCTATGGGTTGAGGCAAGTTTGAAGGGCAGCATCGATGGCTTGATCAGCACATAACCCGCTTCCTGCATGTTCTGATCGGTACCGAAACCCTGGTAGTTGTTTTCCTTCTTGGAAGAAGCGTAGATCCAGGAGCGCTGACGGCGGTTGAATGGAAGTTCCTCCCGGTTGTTGGCGACTATGTACTGGCGAAGCTCGGGCCCGATCGTCTCGATCATGTACCGGAAATGGCCCACCAACGGGAAGTTATGCTGAATGGTATGTTTGCGTTGAAGGATGTCCCTTACCGCTATGAACACCGGCACCAGTAACAGGTAGCACCAGACTGGCACCGATGCCAGGATAGACCAGACAGTTTCCATAAATCAATCGGTTGATAATGATATTCTAAACTTCCTCCCAGGTAGTAACCTTCGCCAGGTCCTTCCAGTAGCCGGGATAGGATTTGACAACCACACCAGGCTCCTCGATCACTATGGGGCTAACCATCCCCACCGGCGCGAACGCCATCGCCATACGGTGATCGTCGTAGGTGTGAATGGACGGAACCGGCTCGGTTGGAATGTCGGTGAGGGCCGTTACCTCATATAAATGATCCTTTTCCACTTCTTTCAGCTCCGCTCCGAGCTTTCGAAGCTCTTCCTGTAACGCAAAAATGCGGTCTGTTTCTTTGATCTTAAGGCTTTCAACCCCCGTTAGCGACAGTCGTATTTTTTTTACTGCACAGCACACAGCCACTGTTTGGGCGAGGTCGGGGCAGTTGGTAAAGTCCCAGCCAAGTGATGCGGCTGCGGGTATCTTGGTCAACAGCACGCCGCGATCGGTGAACATACTTTCTACTCCCAGGTGCCGCATGATGTCAACAATGGCACTATCGCCCTGAAGTGAATTTTTTTTCAACCCCAGCAATTCCACTTCTGCGTCGTCGGCCAATGCGACAATGCTGTACCAGTAGCTTGCTCCCGACCAGTCGGATTCTATGGCGTAAGGCTTGGGTTGGTATTTCAATGCGGGAATGTATAACGTATTAGCCTGCCAGTCAGCCTGGTAATCGATGCCGAAATGGGCCATTTGATTGAGTGTCATCTCAATATAAGGCCGTGAACCGACTTCACCTTCCAGCTTGATTTTCAAACCGCCGGGTAACTGTGGCGCAATCATCAACAATGCCGAAATGTACTGGCTGCTTACGTCTCCGCGCATGGTGAGCTCGTTGTTTCCCGAGTAAGTGAACCCATTCAGTTTCAATGGGGGATAGCCATCCTGCTTTTCATAGGTGATATCAGCTCCCAGTTTCCGTAACGCATCTACCAGAATGCCGATAGGACGCTCACACATACGGGGCGTACCGGTCATCGTTTTTTGCTGGTTGGTCACCGCAAAGTAGGCGGTCAGAAAGCGCATGGTCGTACCCGCATCGATTACGTCAGCTACCGGATCGGTTGAATTAAGCAGGCGGAGCATTGTTTGCGAGTCGCGGGCCTCCGAAATATTGGTAAGCTCGGATTGGAAGCCGGTGAGCGCATTGATAATCAGGGCACGGTTGCATTCGCTTTTGGATGCGGCAAGCTGAATTTCTGCACGTATGGGTTGTTGGGGGGGATTGACGAGAATGGATTTCACTTTTTAAGATTCTGATTTAACAAATAGACATTCCGGTTCGGAATGATATTCGGGATTAATAGGTTTCGAGCACTTTTAACTTATTCCTGGAATTGATTTTCAGGGATGCAAACGTGAACTTATAGCAAATAAAACCCGCAGCCATCAGCGATCCGCCGATAATCAGCGTAGAAGGGTCGGTGGTATAGCGTTTGTTATCGACACCTTTGTTGAAAAAATCGGCTCCGATAAAGATAAGGCCTGCCAGTGGGAGCAGTGGTGCGGCCTGCGAGATAAACGGGATTCTCTTGGACACCTTCATCAACCTGACATCTTCAAGAAGGATCCTCTGGTAATCCATGCGGCCAACAGCCTCATTAATAACACCTATGGTGAAAGAAGAGTCGTCAACCGAGGCGATCGTTTCGTTGAAGCGGATCGTTTCGTTTTTCATCCGGAACTTAATGTTGTCACCCGGGAAAAAACGGTACCGGTGAAAACCTCCGATAACGGGTGACGCATCGAGCACGAGGTATTTTTGGCCCGGAGTAGCGATTACCCGGTTTGCGCTGCCTTGCTTTAAAAAGAGTTCTTCGCTGGAAAGTGCTTTTTTAGGGTCATAATGGTCTTGCGACCATGCGTTGATATTCCCCAGGAGAAGCAACAGGACAAAGGAAAGTAGTTGTCTCATAGTACTAAAAGAATGGTTCAAATATAGGGAATCATTCTCTTAAACGGGCACAACTGTTGCATTGTTGCCCATTAAAAACCCGTTAAACTAATCTTCCTCAGTAGTTTCCTCTTTCGAAACCTTAACCGATACACCGCCTGAAACAAGCATCTTCATGACATCGGTGGACTTCGCATCAAGCAAAGTCACGTTCTCTGTCGGCACGATAAACAATTCACCGGAAAGTGCATACGAGAGTGGCATGTAAACAGCTACATGATCTGCTATCTTGAGGTGGCTCAGGTCTGTTTGCGTGATGAAGCCGATCTTTTTGATATTCGTTTCTTTATACATCGTGACCAGTACCGGCTGGTTGAATTTCTTTTTGTCGCCTACGAAAGCCAGGATCAGGTCTTTGATCGAATAGTAGATCAGGCTTACCAGCGGGATCCGCCGCATAATGCTCTCCGTAAACTTGAAAAATGACTGGGGAACAATCGTCGAAAAAAGAAATCCCAGCAAAATGATCCCTGAAATGATGATCAGTACACCAAGGCCGGGCAGATATACCGACTGCTCATTGGAAATGCGGATATCGATGGGCAGGATGTTGTCAAGATACTCCACGCCGGTCCATATGATGATGACGGTCGCATACAGGGGAGCCACCAGCACCAGCCCTCTTATAAAGTAGCTGATGATGCGTTTAAGGAAAGAGTTTTTGATTTCCATGATGTAGCTCCAGGTCATGGAGCTGATTAACAGATAGATAATGTTTCCAGGCTACGAGATGGCCTGTACGGAAACAATTGAACGATGAGCGGCAAAATCAGATCGTGAAAATGAAATATTGGACGATGCCGATTGAATTAGGATATTTGCAAGTCCGGTACCCTGTTTTGCTTCTGTGCCGGTAAAATTAAAAAGAAGTTCACTCATTTGACGTATATGTATCAGGCCAGTTATTTAAAACATTTTACGGAGGAAGTTTTTCTGGCGATAGGATGTACGCAGGAAGAGGCCCGGCTGGCATCCGAGGTGTTGGTCAGCGCAGATTTAAGGGGTGTCGATTCGCACGGGATCGCGCGCCTGGCAGGCTATGTGCGGCTTTACGATCATGGCAGGCTTAATCCCAAACCGAATGTTCAGGTGGTCTATGAAACGCCCAGTACCGCGGTTGTTGACGGAGACCGTGGCTTGGGCCTGGTAGTCGCTCCGAAGGCAATGGAGATTGCGATGGAGAAGGCCGAAAAAGTCGGCTCCGGCTGGGTTTCGGTACGTAATTCCAACCATTTTGGTATTGCTGGCTATCACGCGATGCTGGCTTTGCAAAAGGATATGATTGGCTGGACAATGACCAATGCAGCACCGCTTGTTACGCCTACATTCTCATTGGATAAGCTGCTGGGTACGAATCCGATTGCCGTCGCTGTGCCTGCGTTAAATGAGCCTGCTTTCGTAGCTGATTTCGCCTCGACAGCGGTCGCCTACGGCAAATTCGAGATCCTGCAACGCAAAGGCCTGCCCGCACCATTGGGCTGGGCTCAGGACGCAGACGGTAATCCTACAACGGATTCCAATGCGGTAAAGAGTGGCGGAGGCCTGCTTCCGCTGGGTTCGGATCGTGAGCATGGCAGCCACAAGGGATATGGTCTCGGGGCAATCGTCGATATTTTTTCGGGGGTTCTTTCCGGCGCAAATTTCGGGCCATGGGTTCCTCCGTTTGCGACTGCCGGCTTTATGGGCGTGCAGCAAAGTGTAGGGCTGGGCACCGGACATTTCCTGGGTGCGATGCGGGTAGACGGTTTTCGACCGGCACAGGAATTTAAGCAGGATATGGACAAATGGATCGGTGCCTTCCGGAATGCGCGCGCAGTGGATGGGCAGCAAGTTTTGATCCCGGGTGATCCGGAACGGGAAACGGAAGCGGAACGTGGCGTCAAGGGTATTCAATTGCTCGAACCGGTAGTTTTGTCACTAGACGAGCTTGCTAAAAGATTCGGCATACCATTTGAAATCAATTTGTAAATAATCAGAAACAACAGAGCTGACTGCCAAAAGCCGGAAGCTGATAGCTAGCAAAAGATGTCCCGTAACTTTAAAGTAGGATTGTTTGTAACGATCGCGATCCTCGTCACCACATTTTCATTTTACTTCTGGCAGATCTTCAGGACGCCTAATTTACAGGTCGATAAGAAATCGAGCTTCGTATTACTTGTTCCGGAGGGAGCGACCTACAAGACGGTGCTGGATTCGTTGAATCGATACGAAGTTATCAATGACCACATATCTTTTCAGTTTCTCGCAAAATTCTTGAAATACACTGAAAGCGTGAAACCTGGTCGCTATGTGATCAAGCCGGAAACGAATAACTACACGGCTATCAAGAAACTGATGTCTGGTAATCAGGACGCGGTAAAACTGACATTCAACAATATCCGGCTCAAAGAAGATCTGATCAAGCGGATCGGAAGTCGCTTTGCTTTCGGCGAGGACAATTTCAGGAAGGCATTGAATGACCCTGCCGTTTGTCAAAAGTATGGTTTGGATACATTGACGATCGTATCGATGTTTTTGCCCAATACCTACGATATTTACTGGACAACCGGTACCGAGAAATTCCTCGACCGTATGCACAGCGAGTATAAGAAGTTCTGGACCGATGCAAAGATCGCAAAAGCCAAAGAAATTGGTCTGACGCCCGTACAGGTCTCGATCCTTGCTTCCATTGTAGAGGAAGAGCAGGCGAAAAAAGTAGATGAACGCCCGCGCGTGGCAGGTCTCTACATTAATCGCCTTCATGCCAATATGCCATTGCAAGCCGACCCGACGATCAAGTTTGCATTACAGGATTTCGCCATTAAGCGCATTCTGAACCAGCAACTGCTGATTAAATCGCCCTATAATACCTACATTAATACGGGCCTGCCTCCTGGCCCGATCCGCGTGGCGGATTTCAACTCGCTGAATGCGGTGCTTGACTACGAAAAGCACGATTATATTTATATGTGTGCCAAAGCGGACCTTTCGAATTACCACGCTTTTGCCACCAACTACGCCGATCACCTCAATAATGCCCGTATGTACCAGGCTGAGTTGAACAGGTTGAAAATTATGAAATAGGGATGTTTGTTTACGAAGTGAAGGGGATCAGGGTGCGCTATGCGGATACCGACCAGATGGGTTATGTGTACTACGGAAATTATGCACGCTACTATGAGATCGGTAGGGTAGAGGCGCTGCGAAGCCTTGACTTTCATTATAAGGCGATGGAAGATGAAGGGGTGATGATGCCCGTCTATGAAAGCCATTTCAAATACCTAAAACCGGCGCGTTATGACGATGAGCTCAATATTCTCGTGAAAATCGAAGAGATGCCGGGAGTGCGTGTTCATTTCCGGTATGAGATCAGAAACCAGGACCGCGTGCTGCTCAATACGGGAGATACGACATTGGTATTCCAGAGAAGGGATAACGGCAAACTTTGTATGGCACCTGAAAAGCTCTTGGGAAAACTGAAACCCTATTTCGAAACAAAGGGATAATACGAAGCCGGATATGCTTGAAAAACTGTTGAAAAACCGCCATATCAAGCGCATTATTCTCTGGTTACAGCAAACAATGTTGTTCCGGGGGACGGTTTCCTTGTACGACGTAATCCTGAACCTGGTCAACAGCAACAGGAAGCACGAAATCGATCAGCGTGCGTCTGCTGTGGCTTATAGCCTCACACTGGCCGCCTTCCCGGGGATCATCTTTCTTTTTACCCTCATTCCGTATATTCCTATCGAAAACCTCGATCAGCAAATTTTGGAATTACTACGGGAAAACATGCCACAGGGTACCTTCGAAGCCGCGGATCAGACTATTCTGGATATAGTAAGTCGTCCTCGCTCAGGCGTACTTTCACTTGGTTTCATTTTTGCGATGATTGCTTCCACAAATGGTATGATGTCGCTGATGCGCTCGTTTGACATGGTGTATGAAGATCATGAGACGAGGGGTTTTTTGGCCGTCCGCGGCATCGCGATGTTGCTTACCCTTTTGTTGATGGCTGTGCTGTTTCTGTCCGTGGTTTTGCTCATCGTAGGCGATGCCGTGATGAATATTGTCGGAGAATGGCATATTATCCGCGACAACTGGCTCATTGCCTTGCTGAATGTCACCAGGTATGCAATCAGTTTTGGGTCGCTCATGTTGACGATTTCTATCATTTACCGGTTTGCACCCTCGCATGGGAGACAATTTACCTTTGTAAATGCCGGTTCGATCATTGCGTCGGTACTCATCATGGCGGCAACCTATGGTTTTTCTTTTTACCTGTCGCGTTTCAGTTCGTATAACAAGCTTTACGGGTCTATTGGTACGATGATCGCGCTGATGATCTGGATTTATCTGCTGGCATTTGTCATGATTCTTGGTTTCGAGATCAATGCCAGTATCCATCGCGCCCGCGCCAGGCGTAAGGTAACGCGGTGATTTGCCGGATAATAACATTACCTGTTTCTTGATCATATTGTTGGTAATTTTGTGACTGCGGTGTCAGTAAACCTCCTGCCAAACATCGTACTTCAGCGGGGAGAGCACCAGCGCGCACGACATGACAAACTTAGAAAAACCACTCGTTACAGTAATCCTGACGACATTCAATCAGGAAAAGTACATTGAAGAGACGCTTACTTCTGTCTTTTATCAAACTTACCCCTACGTTCAACTGATTGTCGTAGACAATGCGAGCACAGATAATACCCTGAGCATTATTGAGGATTTTAAGGCAAAGGCGCCGGCGTTTCAAATGATCCGAAACAGGCGTAACCAGGGCCTGTGCAAGGCATTCAATCAGGGCCTTGCGATTGCTCAGGGGAAGTATGTTATTGACTTGTCTGGCGATGACATTATGATTGCTGACCGTATCGAGAAACAGGTGGCGGCGTTCGAACAGCTTTCGGAAGAATATGCTGTGGTTTTTACCAACGCACATTACATTGGTCGAAGCGGGCAGCGACTACATAATCACTATCCCGTGGATGGAAAGGGCAAGGCTACCTGTTACATTCCGTCGGGCGATGTCTATAAAAATATACTCGAACGCTATTTTATCTGCACACCGACGATGATGATGCGCGCTTCCACCCTGAATCAGCTGGGCGGATATGATGAGAGCCTGGCATTTGAAGATTTTGATTTCTGGGTGCGCTCTTCGGTGCAGTATAAATACGCTTATCTGGATGAGATCCTGACCAAAAAGCGGGTCCTCAGAACCTCATTATCAACAGGGGTTTATAAAAAGGGAAGCGGGATGCTCGATTCATATTATACGGTATGTAACAAAGCATACGATCTTAATCGTGATCAAAAAGAATTTGATCTTTTGGCGACGCGGATACGTACATTTATCCGAAAGTGCCTGTACGCTCAGGAGTTCGAACTGGCTGTGCGGTTTCGCCGGTTATTGAACTATATCGAGAATCCGGGATGGCAGACAGAGCTGGTCGTTCTGATGTGCAGGCTGCATTTGCCGGTAAATTTTGCATATCGGTTTTATATCGAGAATTTAAAAAAAGTGATGCCGCAGGAAGGATTTGCATTTTGATTTTGTTAATTCGGAAAGCAAAATCTTTCCTATGCCTGCCGAGTTTGTAAAAATTTATCCTCAAAACCCTGACGAACGAAGAATCCGTCAGGTTGTAGATTGCCTTCGTAATGGTGGTCTGGTGATCTACCCGACGGACACTGTTTATGGTCTCGGGTGTGATATCTACAATACCCGCGCAGTGGAGAAAATAGCGCGTATCAAGGGTATCAAGCCTCAAAAAAACGACTTCTCGTTTATCTGTTACGACCTAAGCCATATTTCTGATTTTGCGAGGGTCGGCAATACGGCATTCAAAACTATGAAAAGAGTGCTTCCAGGGCCGTATACATTCATTCTGGAAGCAACGAGCAGCGTGCCTAAGCTATTGAATACCAATAAAAAGACGGTAGGAATACGGGTGCCAGACAACCTTATTCCGCGTTTGATCGTAAAGGAGTTAGGGAACCCGATCGTTACTACTTCCATCCGTGACGACGACGAGATCATCGAGTATTCAACGGACCCGGAGCTCATCTTCGAGAAATTTCAACACCAGGTCGACATGGTCGTTGATGGCGGTTACGGTGGTAATGTAGCATCGACCATTGTGAAAGCCGATGGAGACGATTTTGAGATTATCCGTGAGGGATTAGGCGACGTCAGCATCTTCCTTTGAAGCTAAAATTGTAATGATTTAAGTTGGTATTGAACATTGTTGACCATACAAAATAATTATTATAAATTTTTTGATAATATCATAAGCCTTTACCATATTTGATAGTGTCAGAATTTTTGAGTAAAGAAGATCAGTCCACGGAAGTACGGATTGAATTGCAGTATCTGCCTTGTTTAGAGTATTTTACTTGTATATTACAGTACGACCGGGTCTACATTGATATTGAGGAGAGGTATGTGAAGCAAACTTACAGAAACCGGTGCAGTGTGCTTACTACCAATAAAATAGATATGCTGACAGTGCCGGTAAAAGGGTACGGGCCAGCCAGCTCCACAAAAGATATTTTGATCGACTATCACCAGGATTGGACCCGACGCCATCTGGGTTGTTTTCAAGCGGCTTACGGGAAATCTCCTTTTTATGAATTTTACGCACACGAGTTTATCCACGTCTATGAAAGGAAGCTGTCCCGTCTGGTCGATCTTAACGCCGAGTTGTTGACAATTTGTCTTAGATTATTAGGAGTCAGGAAGGAAGTTACGTACAATTTGTCAGGTGGGGTTTTTGATGAAAATAGCGTGGTGAATGATATTTCGCTAATAAACAACAAGAAACAACCGAATTCCTGGAAATATTATCAGCCAATACCTTATTATCAGACGTTCGGGAATGATTTTGTGGGGAATCTGAGTATTGTTGATTTACTATTTAATATGGGGCCGGAAGCAAAAAGTGTTTTGTTAAGATCCTGTAAGTCTCAATAAAAGCTATTTTGAACAAACAGGGATCAAGTAGCGTTTAGAATAATAAACACTTTTTATTGCTACACAATGGAAGCAAAATTTTCGAATAGAGTGAAAGAGGTAATCTCAATGAGCCGGGAAGAAGCCCTCCGTCTTGGCCATGATTACATTGGTGCAGAACACTTGTTATTAGGAATGATCCGTGAGGGTGATGGTGTAGCCATAGGCTTGCTGAAAAAACTCGGGGTTTCTCTGGACGATGTCCGACAGACCATCGAGCAGGCAACCAAAGGTGCAGCCACGAATAACGTTAAGAATTTGCAAAATATACCTCTGACCAGGCAGTCGGAGAAAGTTTTGAAGATCACATATCTGGAAGCCAAAATATTTAAAAGCACATTGATTGGCACGGAACACTTGCTTCTCTCCATTTTGCGGGATGAAGATAATGTTGGAACCCAGATATTGCATAAGTTCAATGTTAACTACGAAGTCATCAAAGAGATGTTAGAATATCAATCATCCGGATCCAGACCTCATATGGGGCCGGAGACCGAAGACGGGGATGATGAAGCCAGAGGTGGAATGTTTGGAGGTGGTGGAGGCTCTTCTTCCGGTAAAGAATCTAAAGGTGCTGAAAAATCCCGTACACCTGTGTTGGATAACTTTGGAAGGGATTTGACCAAAATGGCGGAAGTAGGTAAGCTAGACCCGATCGTCGGACGCGAGAAAGAGATCGAACGTGTGGCGCAGATCCTTAGCCGTCGTAAAAAGAATAACCCGATCCTGATCGGTGAGCCGGGCGTTGGTAAAACAGCCATCGCAGAAGGGCTTGCGTTGCGGATCGTTCAGAAGAAAGTGTCCCGTGTACTTTTCGGCAAGCGCGTCGTAACGCTGGATCTGGCTTCACTGGTGGCAGGTACCAAATACCGCGGCCAGTTTGAGGAAAGAATGAAGGCGGTGATGAACGAGCTGGAAAAATCACCGGATGTGATCCTGTTTATCGACGAGCTACACACAATCGTGGGCGCGGGTGGTGCATCAGGCTCGCTGGATGCTTCGAACATGTTCAAACCTGCATTGTCACGCGGGGAAATCCAGTGTATCGGAGCTACCACGCTGGACGAATACCGCCAGTACATCGAGAAAGACGGCGCATTGGCCCGTCGTTTCCAGATGGTGATGGTGGATGCGACTTCGATCGAAGAAACGATTCAGATCCTGACCAACATCAAGGACAAATACGAAGATCACCACCACGTGAATTACACGCCTGAGGCGATCAGCACGGCTGTGAAACTGTCCGAAAGATATATCACCGACCGCTTCCTGCCGGATAAGGCTATCGACGTACTCGATGAAGTAGGTGCAAGGGTGCATATCAGCAACATTACGGTACCCGAAGATATCCTGGTACTCGAAGAACAAATCGAGAACATCAAGCAGGAGAAAAATCGGGTGGTAAAAAGCCAGAAATACGAAGAAGCAGCCCAATTGAGAGATCGGGAGAAAAAACTGATCGATCAGCTGGAAAGAGCTAAACTGGCCTGGGAAGAAGAAACGAAGCAGAAACGCTACACCGTTACCGAGCACAATGTGGCGGAGGTAGTAGCGATGATGACGGGCATTCCGGTAACCAACGTATCGATGGACGAAGGCAAGAAATTGCTGAATATGGCCGATGAGCTGAAAGCCAAGGTAATCGGTCAGGATCCACCAATCGAAAAATTGGTAAAGGCAATCCAGAGAACCCGTGTGGGCTTGAAAGATCCTAAGAAGCCAATTGGTTCATTTATTTTCCTGGGGCCAACCGGTGTAGGTAAAACAGAGCTGGCGAAGGTGTTATCGACTTACCTGTTTGACAAAGATGACTCGCTGGTGCGTATCGATATGAGCGAATACATGGAGAAATTCAGCGTGTCGCGTCTGGTAGGAGCTCCTCCGGGATATGTAGGCTACGAAGAAGGTGGCCAGCTGACCGAGAAAATCCGCCGTAAGCCTTACAGCGTCGTATTGTTGGATGAGATCGAAAAAGCGCACCCGGATGTGTTCAACATCCTGTTGCAAGTACTCGACGACGGTATTTTGACGGACGGTCTGGGAAGAAGAGTCGATTTCAGAAATACGATAATCATCATGACTTCGAACATCGGAGCGCGTGATTTGAAAGATTTCGGAACAGGAATCGGTTTTTCTACGAAGGCAAGATCCGACAATCAGGACGATATTATGAAAGGTACGATCCAGAGTGCATTGCGCAAGGCATTCTCTCCGGAGTTCCTGAACCGTCTCGACGATGTGATCGTGTTCAACTCGCTGCAACGCGAAGATTTGCACCGCATTATCGACATTTCACTAGGCAAGCTATTCAACCGTGTGAAAGGTCTGGGTTACGAAATCGAATTGACAGTTGCTGCGAAGGATTTCTTGTCGGAAAAAGGATATGACCCGCAATACGGAGCCCGTCCTTTGAACCGTGCGATCCAGAAATACCTGGAAGATCCCGTTGCAGAGGAAATATTGAAAGGTGATCTGCGCGAAGGCGATGTGCTGGTGGCAGATCATGAAGAAAAGAGTGAACAACTCGTTATCAGTGTTCGCAAAAAAGAAGAGGAGCTCGCAAACTAGATTTGTATCGCTCTGAAAGCACTAAGTAGCTTGGAAGGCAGGTCGGAAGACCTGCCTTTTTTTATTTATATTTAGCCCACGAAAACTCGTATAACTAATGGGACCTAACTGGAAAAGCGCCTTGCTGGGTATAACACTCAGTTTTGCAGCTACTAATGCTACCGTGTTTGCACAAAAATTGCCCTCAGGCCCTCAGGTCCTCACATTTTTCTCCGATGCCGACGATACCGAGCAGCCTTACGGCCTATATCTGCCGGAGAATTTCGACGAAAATAAAAAGTACCCGCTCGTAATCATGCTCCACGGCGCAGGTTCCAATCACCGCCTTGCATTGCGCAGGGTATTCGGTAAGAGCAATGCAGAGGGCGAAACCGATGTGGAGGCAACCCGCTATTTCCCGAAATGGGATAATGTGGAGTACATCGTGGCATCGCCATATGCGCGAGGAACGGCCGGTTACCAGGGCATTCCCGAGCAGGATGTTTATGATGTGCTGACAGATGTGAAAAAGCGCTTTAAAATCGATGAAGACCGGACTTTCCTGACCGGACTATCAATGGGTGGGGGAGGAACGCTTTGGATCGGTCTGACGCGGCCGGATATATGGGCTGCCATTGCGCCCGTATGCCCCGCTCCACCCGCAGGTACATTCGATCTTGCAGCCAATGCGACCAATTTCCCAGTGCATTTCTTCCATGGCGACGCCGATCCCGTCGTGCCGGTGGCCGGTACGCAGAAATGGGTGAGCCATTTGCAGGACCTAGGTGCGGAAGTGAGTTATAAGGAATTTGTCGACGTGAAGCACGACAGCTGGGTGAATGCCTATGACAGTGAATATATCTTCCAATGGTTTGATGATTTCAAAAGGAATCCGCATCCCGATCACGTGCGGTTTGTAAGCAAGCAGTACAAATATGACAAGGCATTCTGGGTGCAGTTCAATAAGTTCCTTTACGGTAAGCTTGCTGAAATCGATGCTAAATTTACGAAAGAGAATGCATTGGAGATTACGACCAAAAACCTGGAAAAATTTACATTGAATTTAAATGGCCATCCCAAATTCAAGCCGGGCGTTGCTTTGACACTTAAAATTGACGGTGCTACGGTGACTGCAAAAACCGACAGTGTGTTGACTCTGTTTAGGGAATCGGCCGGGAAATGGAATATGGAGGCAGCCAGCATTATGTCGATTTACACTGGCAAGAAAAAAGGCGCTGAAGGCCCGATTTATGCCGCGTTCGCGTCGCGTCACGTGTATGTGTACGGGACGGCCGACATCCCATCGCCGGAAGAACTTAAAAAGCGCGTCGACATTGCTACGCAGGCGGCAAGCTGGTCGCAGTACAGAGGCGAATTTTTGGGCAGGGTCATGTTTTTTCCGCGCGTGCTTGCCGATAAGGAAGTGCGCCCCAGTGATCTCGAAAGCTCCAATCTGATATTGTTTGGAACAAAAGAAACGAATGCATTGATCGCAAAACACGCCGCTCAGCTTCCCGTGCATTTGAAGAAAGGCGATTCCACATACGGACTGTTCTATGTGGTGCCTGTTGAAGGGCACTATGTTGCCGTCAGCTCGGGCTTGCCGTGGTGGGCCGGAATGAAAGATGAGGGCTTCCCGTTTGTACCGGTCATGCACCGGAAACTTTCCGAATTCAAAGACATTATTTTGTTCAAAGACTCATCTGCCAATCTGTTGATCGACAATTATTTCACTGAAAACTGGAAGCTGGATGAAGATACCAAACGCAAGCTTTCTGCGTCCGGCGCCGTTGATATTACCCCGTAGTTTATTTTTTAATTTTTCGAATACTGACCCATGGATTACAACGAAAAGATTTCGCGGAAATCGTTCCTCAAAGCCAGTGCATTTGCGTTGGCTGTGCCCATGTTCTCTAAGCTGAACCTGGATGTAAAAGCTCCCTCAAAAATCGGTTTGCAGCTCTACACACTTCGCAATGAGATCTCCAAAGACCTGCTGGGCACGCTGAAAAAAGTGGCAGCGATCGGATATAAGGAAGTTGAATTGTATGGATATTCCGATGGTAAATTCTTTGGTAAAACGCCTAAGGAGTTCAAGAAGATCCTGGGCGACCTGGGCCTGAACCCGGTAAGCGGCCATTACGGAGCAGGTGTGGAAAATAAAACGGCCAAAGGTACATTGAGCAATGGTTGGCAAAAAGCCGTGGACGATGCAGCGGAAATCGGACAGAAGTATGTGAACTGCGCGTACCTGACAGAAACGGAGCGCAAGACGATCGACCAGTATAAAAAGTATGTCGATCTGTTCAACAAGTCTGGTGAAGTGGCAAAAAAGGCCGGATTGCAGTTTGGCTACCACAACCATGATTTCGAATTCAAAAAGATCGACGGCCAACTTCCTTACGACTTCATTGCCGGTAAGACTGATCGGAAGCTCGTAAAGCTCGAACTGGATCTCTATTGGGTAGTGAAAGCCGGTATCGATCCCATCGCATTGTTCAAGAAATATCCGGGCCGGTTTCCGCTCTGGCACGTGAAGGACATGGATAAGAAAGATGGATCATTTGCCGAAGTAGGTACAGGATCTATCGATTTCAAAAAGATATTCGATAACCGAAAGCTTGCGGGTATGACCCATTTCTTTGTTGAGCAGGACGTAGCAAAAGTGCCGCCTATACAGGCCATCGAAACGAGCTACAAGAATGTCGTAAAGATGAAAGTATAATGCAAAAAAAGACCCGGCCGCATTGCAGCCGGGTCTTCCAAATTATGCAGATAAAAATATCAGTTTACTAACTGTAATTTAAGCTCGTTCAACCGGCTCCGAAGCGAAGCGTCGATTTGGCGATCATCGATCGTCAGTACATACCCACCTACGAGAGAACTGTCTATCTTCTCGGCAAGTTGCACCTTTTTCCCGGTTGCAGAAGCAACAATATCATTAAATTGTTTACGAAGCTCATCGGTAAGCGGGGTAGTGGTTACTACGGTCGCCTTCTGGATACCCTGGAAAAGGTTATAAGCCTTAATGAATTCAGCTGCAATTTCGTCCAGAATTGCTTCCCTGTTTTTCTTCGTTATAATGGTAAAGATGGCATAAGAAACGGCATTTACACGCGTTTCGAACAATGCCTTCAAAATTCCTAATTTCTTTTCGTGACGTACCACAGGGCTTTTCAATGCAAGCATCAATGCTCTGTTTTTATCAGCGGTATCTTTGAACAAAAGCATATCCTGATAAACCGCTTCCAGAACATTCTGTTCTTTGGCTAGCTCGATCAATGATTTTGCATATCTGGAAGCTACTATACTTACTGACATCGGAAATTAAATTTTTTATATTTTTAATTAAGACGCGCAGATGAAGCAAGATCAGCGATCAATTGCTCCTGAGCTTCCTTGTCTTTCAATTCACGGTGCAATACTTTCTCAGCGATTTCGAGTGAAAGTGTAGCGACTTCCTTTTTGATCTTGCTAACGGCCAGCGCTTGTTCGTTGCGGATGGTTTCACGGGCGCTTTCGATTACTTTCTGAGCTTCAATCGCTGCTTTGTCTTTGGACTCGGCGATGGTTTTGTCAGCGGCATCCTTAGCGTCGCGCAGGATCTGGTCGCGGACGGCGTTTGCTTCTGCAATCAGCTTTTCGTTATCCGATTTGAGCTGAACCATTTCAGCGCGGGTTCTCTCAGCAAGGTCCAGGGCACCCTGAATTTCGTTTTCACGGTCTTTCAGCCCTTTGAGGATGGGTTTCCAGGCGAACTTGGCCAGAATGAAAACTACCAGCAAAAATACTACCAGCATCCAGAAGATAAGGCCTGGGTTTGGAGTAAGCAATGACATAGTTAAATGAGTTTTTGAGTGTAAGAATGAATGAGGAATGTCCTCGCAATCGGCTCTCTTCTTATTAAAATTTCGTGGAAGCCTAATGCTTCCACGAGAATGTTTTTAACTGCATCCGGGCCTAGCGCACCGGGGCAGCCGTTCCCTTTCGGAAGCTATTAAAGCTTGAAAGAGATAAGCAGACAGATAACCGCTGCGAAAAGCGCTACCGCTTCAATAAGCGCTGCGATGATCAGCATGGCAGTTTGGATAGCACCAGCAGCTTCTGGTTGACGGGCGATACCTTCAACAGCGCTACCACCGATTTTACCAATACCAAGACCTGCACCGATAGCAGCAAGACCTGCGCCGATAGCAGCACCGAAAACTGCAAGACCTGCACCACCTTGTTCAGCAGCTTGAAGCAAAATTTGAAGCAACATAATTGTGTTTGTTTTAAATATAATTAATAAAAAAGAGATTCAGATCAATGTCCGTGGTCGGCGTGGCTGTGCTCTTCAATGGCACTTCCGATGTACATGGACGACAATAGTGTGAAGATGAAAGCCTGAATGAATGCAACCATGATCTCAATAAAGTTCAGGAACAATGCGAACAGAGAGATAACGGGAGCTATTACAAAACTCTGGAAAATGAATATAAGACCGAAAAGGCTCAGTAAAATAATGTGACCGGCTGTGATATTGGCAAACAACCGGACCATCAGGGAAAACGGTTTCATGAATACCCCCACGATCTCAACAGGAATCATGATCAGCAAAAGCGGGGCAGGAACACCGGTAGGCTTCAGAAGGTGTTTGTAGTAATTGCCGTTTGCATTCAGGTGAACGATGATGAAAGTCAAAACCGCCAGTGTCATGGTTACCGCGATGTTACCGGTAAGGTTGGCCGATCCTGGCAACAAGCCGAGGATGTTGTTGATCAGGATGAAGAAGAAGAGCGTTAGCAAATAGGGAAGATACTTCTCATATTTGGGCCCTACGTTAGGCTTCACAACATCATCGCGGATGAAGAGGATAATGACCTCCATCGCAGAATTGAAACCTTTCGGAGCTTTTCCTTTGCTGTTTTTGTACCATCCCGCAATGCTGGTGAAGACGAGGATCAGGATCAGCGCGCTCAGCAGCATGGAAGCTACGTTCTTAGTGATCGAGAAGTCGTATACCTTACGAGATTCGTCAACCGGAACAACCTGCTCGGAATCACCATGAACGAGGTGATAGCCATTGTATTCGTGGTGGTCGTTGTGGAAATTGGAAGAGGAGAAAACCTCGATGCCGCGGTCCTCCGAATAAAGAATCACCGGAAGCGGAAGCACTACACCGTGCGTAAACTCCCATTCGTGGGAATCGGCGATGTGATGCATGATCATCTCACCGATCTTGAATTCCTCTTCGGATTCTTCAAGCTTATGTTCAATTTTATGCTCTTCATCGTTCACAGCTTCAGCGACCGTTCCTGCCTCGTGCTGGGTAGGTTCGTCGGCGCGGGCCGGAAGGTTAAAAACGCATGTTGCCGCTACAAGGGCGATAGTAAAAAACCGTCTCAGATGGGTATACATAAATGCTTGAAATACTATGCTTTGTCAATCGCGGCGCAAGTTACGATACAAACCATATATTTCAAAACATGTATGAAATAAATAGAGTGCAAAAAAGTCTGTAACGAATAGGAATGAATCAGTTAGCCCTTTATATAAAAACAGGGCAATAAAAATGAGGCTGAGAATGAATCTTGCAACAATGGTAGAAATGTAAAATGTGACAAATTTCTCGCGCTTGTTTCTTAATCCGAGTTCCATCAGGCGGTGAGCCAGAAATGATACGCCGAAGAAGAAAACAAGAATGTACCATATATAAGGATGGAGAAAGGAGTCGAAGTGAAATCGTTGAGCAAGGAAAAATACAATTCCCAGCAAAATGGTAGCGATCAGGGTACGTAGCATACGGGGTGCCTTCGGAAAGGAGTTATTGTTTGGTAAAACTTCTGATCAGGAGGTAAAGCGACGCCGCGATGGATAGGAGCGAGAGCACGAGCGTCCAGACAGGTACCTTATGCTGCTGCCGTTCGTCGAGCTTGTAGCCTGCATAAGTAAAGACCAGTATCGTTCCGAGCATTTGGGTTGCCATACCGGAATATTTCAGGAACCTGGACGGCTGGTTTCTGTCCGGATTATTTTTTTTGTCCTCCATAGCTCAGTTTCCCCTGGTTCGGATTGAAAAGTGATGGTAGAATATCGGGGTAAAATTGCTTCAAATTTTGTAAATGGCATTATCTTCGATACGTATTTATTCGGAATACCGTTTTAGATTTGCTTATCTAACCTGATACAGGACACCCCATAAAGCCAACTTTGTGATCGAACGCATTGCTTCCCATATCCGCCGACTAGCATTATTACTTGCCACGGTCAGTTTTCTGGCCGCCTGCTCTCAATACAGTTCAAGGCCGGGAGCGATCACTTTCCATAATGTGGCCGCACGGTACAATGCCTATTTTATGGCCGAACAGGATATGCTCGAAGCAGAATTCGAGATGAAAAAGGCCTATAAGGAAAATTATAACCAGCTCCTGCCCATTCTGCTCCCCATGGACTCTGTGCTGGCTATGGCCGTGAAGCCCAAGTTGCAGGACGCCATTAAGAAAGCATCGATCGTCGCGGAGAAACACCAGAACAGTAAATGGATTGATAATAGTTACATTTTATTGGGAAAGTCGCGGCTTTACCTCGGCGAATGGGCTGACGGCTTGGAAGCATTGCGGTATGTATATGCAAATGGACGTGACGAGAGCGACAAAAATGATGCGCTGATTCTCTTAATGCGCGCCTATATCGAAAGGAAGGACTATTCCAATGCACTGGGTGTGGCAGAGTATCTGAGCCAGAACCCGCTGGATAAATCGTCTGTTCGTGACTTTTACCTGACCAAAGCATATTTGCATCAGCAAAATGGAGAATACCTCACGTCCGTAGCCATTCTGGAAGAGGCGTTTCCACTTCTGAAAAAATCGACGGAGACTGCTCGTATCCATTTTGCGGCGGCCCAGATGTATGATCGCCTGGGACAGTATGCCCTGGCGAACAAGCATTACAAGAGCGTAGGCAGAAACAAACCTAATTATGACCTGGGCTTCTATTCTGCCATGAACTCACTGCAAAACGAAGTAGTGCTTAATCCCAAGCGGGATCTGGGAGATGTAGGTTTTGATAAGATGCTCCGCGACCGGAAGAATGATGATCTGCAAGACCGGGTATATTTTACGATGGGTCTTTTGGCAGAGCACAAAAATGATATGCCTCAGGCGGTAAGCTATTTACAAAAAGCTGCCGCCGCGTCGAAGGGTAATTTGCAGCAAAAAGCATATACCTATCTGCAACTGGCGCGGATTAAGTATGAATCTCTGGAAGATTTTGAAGCGTCAAAGGCCTATTACGACAGTGCGCTGGCAATCCTCCCGCAGGAAGCACCGGAATATCGGCTGGTGGCCGATCGCAAGCGCGCACTCGACAATTTCGTGACCCAGTACACCATCGTTACAACCGAGGACAGCTTACAGAAACTGGCAAAGTTGAACCCGGCAGCGCTGGACAATAAGATCGATGCCATTATAGAGGCTAAGGAGAAGAAGCGCCTGGAAGATGAGGAAAAGGCCAGAAAGGCACAGCTTGCCGCGCAGAATGCGAATATGCAGCAGGGAGGAGGCGGTAACCCATTGGTTACAGCAGGTGAAAGGAGATGGGAACTGTATGATCCGGCACTGGTTAATAAGGGTAAGATAGATTTTAAACGGGCCTGGGGAAACCGTCCATTGGAAGATGACTGGCGACGTAGCAGCAGACCGCTTCGTTCATTGGCAGGCAACAATGCCGGAGGGACTACCGATAGTACCACGACCGCCCAGGCCGGGCAGACAGACGCCGGAATGAAAAAGGGGACACCTGAGTGGCAGCAGGTACACGACCTTTTTAAAAAGAATGTCCCTTTGACCGATACGCTGTTCGCTGCCTCTCAAAAGAAAAAGGAGGATGCTTTGTATAACTTGGGAAAGATTTACCGCTTCGATCTGAAAGAATCCAACCGGGCGATCAGTACTTTCGAAAGGGTGCTGGCAGATTTTCCACGGACGCAATATAAGGATGAGATTTACTACCTGCTTTTCCTCAGTAATGAAGAGAATGCAGCTCAAAAAGAAACCTGGAAGAGCAAATTGTTAACCGAGTACCCTACATCCACATATGCAAGGCTGGTGAATAAGTCGACAGACGCCGGGGGCAGTTCGGGCAATGCGGTAAAGGAATACGAGGCGGCATACAAGCTGTATGCGGACGGAAATTACACCCGGGCATTGGAAGAAATTGAGAAAAACCTGCCGGCTTATAAGGGGAGTTCAATGGAAGATAAATTCGCTTTGCTTCGTGTGTTTCTCATAGGCAAAGTTCGCGGAAAAGAGGCCTATGCCCAGGCTATTACCGAATTTATGAGGCTTTATCCAGCCAGTATTTACCTGCCACGCCTGAAGGAAATGCAGGAATTCAATTCCCTCTCAATGGGAAAGAGATAATATACTGAAATTGTATATTTGCCTGTCCAGTAACTTATCACCCCACCAATATGATTGAATTACAACCCGGAAAGTATCGGCGCGCCATTGTCCGTCTGTGGCGGTATGTGGCCCTGGGACTGGGTCTGATAATATTCTACATCGTTGCCGTCAGCTTTAACTTTTTGTGGCTGTTTGGTGGCATGCCCGATTTGAAAACCCTCGAAAATCCCAAGAGCGAACTCGCCTCCGAACTGATCAGCGAAGACGGAAAATCTCTGGGGAAATACTTCTTCGAAAACCGCACGCCCATTAATATCGCCCAGATTTCCCCCAATCTCATCGACGCATTGGTGGCTACGGAGGATGCGCGTTTTGTAAACCATTCGGGTATCGATCCCAGGAGTTTGCTTCGCGTTTTCAAGGGAGTGGTCTCGGGAAGTTCAAGTTCGGGGGGCGGCAGTACATTAACCCAACAGGTTGCCAAAAACCTTTTCAATACACGGTCGGAGGAGTATGAAGGCCTTTTGGGAAAGCTTCCGATCGTGCGGATCGTGATTGCTAAAACCAAGGAATGGATACTTGCAGTAGTGCTGGAAAGAAAGTACACCAAGCAGGAAATCATGCAGATGTACCTGAACACAGTGTCTTTCGGAAATAACACCTATGGTATCAAAGTAGCGTCAAAGACCTATTTCGACAAAGAACCGTGGGATTTGAATGTGACCGAGGCCGCGTTGCTGGTCGGAATGCTGCAAAACCCGACATTGTTCAACCCTCTCCGCTTTCCCAATAATGCATTAAACCGCAGAAACACGGTTCTGGCGCAAATGTGGAAATACGAATACATCCCGGAGGAGGATTTTATGCGGTATAAAGAAAAGCCGCTGGGCCTCGACTTTACCATCGACAGCCATAATACCGGTTTAGCGCCTTATTTTCGGGAATCGATGCGGGGATATCTCAAAAGTTGGGTAAAGCTGTATAATGAAGAGCATGACACCGATTTGGACCTCTATACGAGCGGGCTTCGGATTTACACGACGATCGACTCCCGTATTCAACGTTACCAGGAAGAAGCCCTTACCGAGCATATGAAACAACAGCAAAAGTTGTTTGATGAACACTGGAAAGGTCGTAACCCCTGGACTTACGATAACGGAAAGGAAATCCCCGGCTTTATCAGGACAGCTGCTAAAAGATCTCCGCATTTTATTTCTTTGAAACGGGATCTGGGTGAAGACGAAGCCTGGAAGATCATGAGGAGGCCTTACAAAATGAAGGTTTTTACCTGGAACGGAGAGAAGGAGGTTACCATGAGCCCTTTGGATTCCATCGCTTACTACAAGCGCTTCCTACGTGCAGGTATGATGTCTATGGACCCGCGCAACGGGCACGTGAAGGCGTGGGTAGGAGGGGTTAATTTCAAATATTTCAAGTATGACCACGTCAAGCAGGGGTCACGTCAGCCTGGTTCTACATTCAAACCATTTGTCTATGTCTCGGCGCTGGACAAGAGTTTCCTCACTCCGTGCGATCATGTAACGGATGCACCGGTGTATTTCGGGCCGTCGGATGGCGTTCCGGGAGGATGGTCGCCTCATAACTCCAACAACAAATACTCTTACCAGTCCTTATCGCTACGCCAGGCATTGGGGAAATCGGTGAATACGGTGAGTGCGTATCTGATGAAAATGGTCAGGCCAAAGGCTGTTGTGGAGTACGCCCACAAGCTAGGTATTACAAGTAACCTTCAGGCGGTTCCTTCCCTTTGTCTGGGAATCAGTGATGTATCGGTTTATGAGATGGTAGGTGCCTACTGTGCCTTTGCTAATGGCGGTCATCGCACGGAGCCTATGACGATTTTGAGAATTGAGGACCGTTACGGAAACGTGTTGCAGGAGTTTTTCCAGAAGCAAAACCAGGAGATCAGCGGGAATATGGCTTATAATATGCTGTATCTCATGCGCGGTGCCGTAGAAGACCCGGGTGGAACCGCCGGGCGGTTGAGACAATATGGGGTGACAGAAGGTAACGAAATCGCCGCAAAGACCGGGACTACCTCCAACTATTCGGACGGCTGGTTCATGGGAATGACCCAAAATCTGGTTTCGGGGATCTGGGTGGGCGGTGAAGACCGAAGCATTCACTTCCGGACGATTGCCTTGGGGCAGGGAGGTCGTGTTGCGATGCCGGCCTGGGGGATGTTCATGCAGAAAGTATATGCAGACCCCACACTCGTCCAATATCGGAAAGGGCCGTTCAATAAACCCGAAAACTACGTGCGCGAATGTGGGGGTGTAACGACGGACAGTACAGACACCTATATTCCGCCATCCAGATCCGACGACGAAGGCGTACTTTTCTGACCAACCTATCAAACTGACCCGTGAAAATTCTCGTAGCACCTGATAAGTTTCGCGGCTCGCTGGAAGCCGGGGAGGTATGTGAAGCCATTGAAAAAGGTATTTTGCAGGCTTATCCCGAAGCACAGGTAACGGCCATCCCTTTGGCGGACGGCGGAGAAGGAACTTCACAGATCTTGACACGTCAGGCCGGGGGAAGGGAAGTGATGGCCCGCGTGACCGATCCTCTCGGCAGGCCGGTCGATGCTTCCTTTGGGCTTTCATCAGATGGGAACGTCGCTTTTATAGAAATGGCCGCCGCTTCGGGCCTGGCGCTTTTGTCGATGCATGAAAGGAATCCATTACTGACGAGTACTTATGGTACAGGAGAACTTATACGGCAGGCACTGGATATGGGGGTCAGCAAGATCATCTTGGGGATTGGAGGCAGTGCGACTACGGATGGTGGTATCGGAATGGCCGGGGCGCTGGGTTATGTTTTCTACGCTGCCGATGGAGAGAGATTGGTTCCAGTTGGTCAGTCGTTGGCGCGCATCCATTCGATCGATATTTCGAAGCGGGATGAACGGTTGGACCGGACATCGATCGTCGTAGCATGCGACGTAACCAACCCCTTGTATGGAGCCAATGGCGCAGCCTATATTTATGGCCCTCAGAAGGGCGCTGATATTGAAATGGTACGTGTGCTCGATGATGGGTTAATAAACCTGACCCGTGTAGCTTCTCGCACGTTCGGACAGGATGTCAGTTCGTATCCGGGTGCGGGTGCGGCAGGTGGACTGGGTGCCGGATGCATGTGGTTCCTGAATGCTTCGTTGAAAGATGGTATCAGTATTGTGATGGAGCAATGTAACATCGAGTCGCTGGTGAAAGAGGCGGATCTGGTCATTACCGGGGAAGGTAAAGTCGATGAGCAGACTTTGAACGGAAAAGTGGTAAAAGGCCTGGCAGGTCTTTGCGGTGAATACCAGGTGCCGCTCGCGGTAGTATGTGGCGCCTTGCGGATCACGTCCGAGCAGGCGCGGGCAGCGGGGATGACCTATGCTATTTCTGTACTAAACAGGCCGATGGACTTGGCTACGGCACAGAGCGAAGCGTCCGGCCTGGTCAGCGACGCAACTTTTCAGTTGGTGCGCTTGTTTTTTTTCAACAGAGGAGCTTATCGTTCCTAGATTACAATCCATGTCAGAATTCAACTATAAGGAAGAACTCACCAAAATTCCTCTCGACCCCGGCGTTTACCGGTACTTCGATGAAACCGGAGAGGTTATATATGTAGGGAAAGCAAAAAGTTTGAGAAACCGGGTTTCAAGTTATTTCCTGAAATCCAATCAGCATGATCGCAAAACCAGACGGCTCGTTAGTCAGATCCGCCGGATCGAGTATACCATTGTGTTGAGTGAATGGGATGCATTGCTACTGGAAAACCAGTTGATCAAGCAATTGCAGCCTAAGTTCAATATCCTGCTTAAAGACGACAAGACCTATCCGTTCATTTGCATTACGCATGAACCATTTCCGCGTGTATTCCCTACCCGGAATATGGATCGGACCAAAGGTACATTTTATGGGCCATTCGCGAATTTACGGTCCATGCACACTTTGCTGGACATGTTCAAGGCATTATATCAGATCCGCTCGTGCCAGTTACCATTGACTCAGTCGAATATAGAGGCCGGGAAATTCAAAGTTTGCCTGGAATACCATATCGGAAACTGCAAAGGACCCTGCGAGGGCTTGCAGCGTGAAGATGAATACAATGCGGAGATCGAGCAGGTTCATAACATCCTGAAAGGAAATTTGTCGTCTCCCCAACAGTACTTTAAAGAAAAAATGCTCGAAGCGGCCGAGCAAATGGCGTTTGAGAAGGCGCATGCCTGGAAGACCAAAATCGAGCATCTTTCCAATTTCCAAAGCAAGGCTACCGTCATTAACCCCCGCATTGGAAATATCGATGTACTTACGATCGTTTCCGACGAGGAAGCCGCTTACCTGAATTTTATGAAAATCAAGCAGGGGTACATGGTGGCTACTCAGACGCTGGAGGTGAAGAAAAAGCTGGATGAAAGCGATCTTGAGATCCTGGCGATGATGATCGTTGAAATGCGTTCGACGTACGGCTCGGAGGCAAAGGAGGTTATCTCAAACCTTAAACCGGACCTTGAAATGCGTCTGGAAGTAACTGTTCCACAGATCGGGGATAAGAAGAAGTTGCTGGATATGTCGATGAAGAATGTGATGTATTTCCGTAGGGAAAAAGCAGAGCGCAGGGAAGTGGAGGCATCGGCTACGTCGTCCAAAAAAGACCGCGTATTGATTCGCCTTAAATCCGATTTGCAGATCAAAACCCTTCCCAGACATATTGAATGCTTTGATAACTCCAACATACAAGGTACCAACCCTGTGGCTTCGATGGTTTGTTTTAAGGATGGAAAAGCGTCCAAAAAGGACTACCGGCATTTCAATATCAAAACCGTTGTCGGCCCCAACGACTTTGCTTCCATGAACGAAATTGTAGGCCGCCGATACCTGCGCCTGATCGCCGAAGAACAGCCGCTGCCCGACCTGATTGTGATCGATGGAGGCAAGGGGCAGCTGGGCGCCGCCTGTGACGCATTGAAAAGCCTCGGCATTTACGGGCAGGTGCCTATTATTGGTATTGCCAAGAGACTGGAAGAAATATACTTTCCAGAAGACCCGTTGCCGCTATACATCGATAAGAAATCGGAATCGCTCAAACTCATCCAGCAAATCAGGGATGAGGCGCACCGTTTCGCCATTACATTCCACCGCGACAAACGAAGCAAAAGTAGCCTGGTGAGCGAATTGGAAGGAGTGGTAGGTGTTGGTAAAGTAACAGCAACCAAACTGCTGAAACATTTTGGTTCTGTACGCGCCATTCGCGAAAGCTCTCTTGAAACACTAAGCGACCTGATTGGAATAGACCGTGCCAAGAAGGTCAGGGCGTATTTCGATGCTATGGCTGAATGATGTAGGTTAGAGGCCGATATGTTTCCCGGCAATATAACCGGTTGTCCAGGCATTCTGGAAATTGAAGCCACCCGTAATGCCATCCACATCGATTACTTCTCCCGCGAAAAAAAGGCCGGGTACTGAACGACTTTCCAGGGTTTCAGGACTAAGATCCGGCAATGCAACACCTCCACAGGTTACAAATTCTTCCTTGAAAGTCGTTTTGCCCTTCACATCAAACTGACTGTTAGTCAGCATTTCCGTAAGTCGGTTGAGCACTTTATTGCTCGCATCACCCCACCTGAGCGCTTCTCCGATTTCGGCTTTTTCAACAAAAGCTTTCCAAAGTCGCGCTGGCAACCCGAACCGGGCATGTGATCCGATTTGCTGTTTGGGTGTTTTCGTTTTCTCTCCCATTAAGAAATCCCGGACCTGTTGCTCGTTCATCTCCGGTACCCAGTTGATCCTACACATAAACTGGTAGTCTTTTTCCGCCAGGTCACGTGCACCCCAGGCCGAAAGTTTGAGCACAGCAGGTCCGCTGAAACCCCAATGTGTGATCAGTAGCGGTCCTCGCCATTCATGTTTAGTTCCCATAATTTTCACTTCAGTGTCCTGAACCGAGACGCCGGCAAGAGGAAGCAGATAGCTTTCAGGTGTGTTGAATGTAAAAAGTGAAGGAAGCGGAGAAATAATATTATGCTGGTGCGTTTGAAGCCACTCGAAGCCTTCCATTTTGGGGTATCCGCCAGTGGCGATCAATATCCGGTCTGCAATTAATTCCTCGTCTGCGGAGGTGCGCAATGTAAACACTCCACCTTCCCGTGAAAAGGACGTAATGTTAACTCCGGTGCGAACCTCGATCCCCAGGTTACGTGCGGAGCGGATCAGACATTCAATAATAGTATGCGAAGAATCGGTTACAGGAAACATGCGCCCATCGGCCTCTGTTTTTAGTTTAACTCCCCTTTTTTCAAACCATTCAATGGTAGCCTGGGCATCGAAATGGTGTAACAGCTTGCGCAGGAGCTTTTCGCCTCTTGGATAGTTTTTGATAAAGAAACGTAAATCGTGCGGCCGATGTGTCACGTTACACCTGCCACCTCCCGACACACGGACTTTATTGAGTACTGTCCTGCTTTTTTCCAGGATGGTGATCTGTGCCCCGGGAAAAGTCTCGGCTGCCGTGATTGCGGCCATAAATCCGGCTGCTCCACCACCGATCGTTACAATTTGCATAGCTGTCTTTTTGTCCCACAAAAATGACATGTTAGTTTTAAAAACTGCAATTTCTTTTCCTATCTTTCAAAACAGCTTCAAAAATTCTAACTAAAACCATCTAAAACTATACATGCAGAAAATTCTCGTTATCGGACTGGGGAAAGTAGGTTCCCTGGTTGGTACATTACTTAACAAGCGCTTTCAGGTGACGGGTATCGATCAGGCGGAGCCAGCTGTTCGACTTTCATTTCCCGTAATAACAGGAAATGTGGGCGACGCGTCTTTTCTGGACGACGTTATGACTGGTTTCGACGGCGTGGTTTCTTGTATGCCTTATAACCTGAATCTGCCGATCGCGCGCAGGGCATTCCAGTTGGGGATTCATTATTTTGATCTAACTGAGGATGTACCCACCACTTCGGCCATCAGAGAAATGGCGGCCAATAGCCGGAGCGTAATGGCTCCTCAATGTGGCCTTGCTCCGGGTTTCATCGGCATAGTAGGAATGGATCTTGCCAAAAGATTCACCAAAATCAGGGATATCGAACTCAGGGTGGGTGCTTTGCCGCGCTACCCGAACGGTTTGATGGGATACTCCTTCACCTGGTCGCCGGCTGGTGTAGTGAACGAATACCTTAATGATGCCGAAGTGATTCATAATGGTGTCCGGAAAATGGTCCCTTCCCTGGAAGGTATTGAAATGATCAATATTGAAGGCCAGGAGTTTGAGGCATTCAGCACGTCGGGAGGTTTGGGTACCATGTGTGAGACGCTGGAAGGCAAATTGGATACACTAAACTACAAGACGATCCGATATCCGGGACATTGCAGTCTGATGCGCTTTCTCTTGTATGAACTTTGCCTGAAAGACAAACGCCAGCTTGTTGAGCAAATACTTACCGAAGCTAAACCTCCTGTACAGCAGGATGTTGTATATGTTTACGCTGTGGTAGAAGGATGGAAAGATAACCGGCTGGAAAGGGAAGAGTTTTACCGCGCCTATCACCCGATTCAGATCGACGGGCAGCATTGGCGCGCCATTTCCTGGACGACCGCTGCTTCAATCGCTTCCGTCGTGGAAATGGTAGCAGACGGTGTCTTGCCGGCTGAAGGGTTCATCAGGCAGGAAGATATTTTACTGGAAGATTTTCTTCGGACCCAAAATGGTGGATATTTCGCTTAATCCCTAATTTTCAAAGATGATAGAAGTCCAAGAAATATTATTGCGGCTGGGTATTGGTGCTATCAACAAGGGCATCAGTACCGGGCTAGAAAGCTGGGAAGGAAAAGGAGCCCTGTTGGAGTCTTTTTCTCCAGTGGATGGCAAAAAGATTGCCGGGGTGGCCACAGCTGGCTATGCAGATTATGACAAGGCAGTCTTGTATTCGGTCCGTGCATTCAGGGAGTGGAGAAAAGTGCCAGCACCAAAGCGCGGCGACATCGTGCGTCAGATGGGCGAGAGATTGCGTGAATATAAAGCCGATCTGGGTGCGCTTGTGAGTTATGAAATGGGGAAAAGCTTGCAGGAAGGGCTCGGGGAGGTTCAGGAGATGATCGATATCTGCGATTTCGCGACAGGTCTGTCCAGGCAATTGTACGGATTGAGCATGCATAGCGAACGGCCGCACCACCGGATGTATGAGCAATGGCATCCCATGGGAGTAGTGGGCATTATCACTGCATTTAACTTTCCCGTAGCCGTGTGGTCATGGAATGCGATGATCGCCTGGGTATGCGGGAATGCATGTGTATGGAAACCCTCTGAAAAAACGCCTTTGACCGCTCTGGCATGCCAGTTCATTATACAGCAGGTCTTAAAAGAGAACCAGGTTCCGGAAGGAGTGTCATGCATCGTGACAGGCGGACGTGAAGTGGGTGAATGGATAGCCAGTGACGTGCGTGTGAACCTTGTATCCGCGACCGGGAGCATTCCGATGGGCCGGTCGGTAGGTGAAGCCGTGGCACGCCGGTTGGGAAGAAGCTTGCTCGAACTGGGAGGGAACAATGCGATTATTGTTACGCCTTCGGCTGATCTCAACGTTGCAATTCCCGGCATTGTATTCGGGGCTGTTGGCACGGCAGGCCAGCGATGTACCTCCACACGCCGGATCATCGTACACGATTCCATCTACGATGAGGTAAAAAGGCGGCTGGTACGGGCTTACGGACAACTCAAAATAGGCAACCCGCTCGATCCGTCCAATCATGTCGGTCCGCTGATCGATAAAGCAGCAGTGGCACATTACGAATCTGCGATACGCAAAATCAGGGATGCGGGAGGTTCATTTATTGTGGAGCCTGGTTTCCCGAAAGCTGATGTATATTCGTCGGGATGTTACGTACTGCCTTGTATAGCAGCAGTGGAAAACCATTATGCTATTGTGCAGCACGAGACCTTCGCACCTATTCTTTATCTGATCAGGTATTCCGATCTGGATGAGGCGATTGCGTTGCAAAATGATGTCCCGCAAGGACTTTCATCGGCCATATTTACAATGAATCTAAGGGATTCGGAACAGTTTCTTTCTCAGAATGGATCAGATTGCGGTATTGCTAACGTTAACATCGGAACATCGGGGGCTGAAATAGGCGGAGCGTTCGGGGGAGAAAAGGAAACGGGTGGCGGGCGTGAATCAGGCTCCGATGCGTGGAAGGCCTACATGAGGAGGCAAACCAATACAATCAATTATGGAAACACATTGCCGTTAGCCCAGGGAATAAAGTTTGAGGTCGAGTAATTAAAATTTCTAACTTTGTACATATCAAAGACACATTATATTTTGCCCGCAAATCGAATTAATATGAAATATCAGCTTACATCAGATCAGATCTCCTCGAAGGTAGCCGGTGAAACGGTAATTCTAAACCACACGAAAGGTGCCTACTATGGTCTGGACGAGGTAGGAGCCTTGATTTGGGACGCTCTGGAAAAGGGGCCTCAGACAATTGAATCACTGTATGAAGCCGTGTCGAATGAGTACGAGGTTGATCAGGCGACTTGCAGGAATGATATAGACGGTTTGCTGAAAGACCTCATTTCCGAAAAGCTGGTAGAAGAAATCCAATAGACATTGAGACGGATCGGCAGATTCATAAGCAGATGGCGGACGTTGTCCGTTTCAGAGAAAATCAGCTTTCTGAAAGCAGCCATGTGTCTTTCGTTCATTAAAACAGGGTTGGCTGTTTTGCCCTTTTCGACATTCAGAAAGGTATTTCATTGGTTTACGACAACCCGCGAGGTCACAGAAGTTCCCCAGGCCCGGATCAATCAGGTGGTTTGGGCGGTTGATACCGCGGCCAACTTACTGCCATTTGAAGTTCTTTGTCTGCCCAGGGCTTTGGCTGCGAAATATTTGTTACGGAAAGCCCCCGCAATGACTTTGGAAATAGGGATTGAAATCAACCCTGCAAAACACTTTGAAGCACATGCCTGGATCGAGCAAAATGGAAATATCGTTATCGGGCAATGGCCTGACACCGTGTCTTACCAGCGGCTATGGGTTTGGGAATAGGTTAATATATCTCGCGCATGCATTATTACACGGCCTTCGGGTTAAACATCCATTCCGAAATAGCACTGACAGAACTTTGTGAGCGGAGCGGAAAAGATTCACAGGACTTAAAGATCACCACCAATAGTTTTGTTATACCACGTTTAACGAAGACGCATATCTATCGTCGGGGAGTGCGTGCCGAATTCGGAATTGATGATGGAGGAGGTTTATGTCTGTGCTGGAAAGGAATAGCGAACTTCAGGGCTACAAATGGATCATTGTTGGAAGTTGAGTCGCTGACCGACGATCCGAAGCTATTGAGTTTATTTACAGTAAGCGAAGCCCTCGGGCTGATATTGTTTCAAAAAGGCTGTTTTCTACTTCACGCAAGTTCGGTGAAGGTAGGAGACCAGGCCTGGTGCTTCATGGGTAAGCCGGGTGCCGGGAAGTCGACCACGGCTGCTGCTTTCATTAAGTCCGGAGGCACTTTACTCAGCGATGATCTGACAGCAATTACTTTCGACGAGCAGGGAAGGGCGTATATTATTCCTGCCTATCCACAGCTGAAAATGTGGGGTAACACCGTTGACGGGCTGAATTACAGGGCTTCGGAACTCACTCCGGTTACCGAGGGGGTGAATAAATATGCTTATAATCCAAAATCTGATTTTCAACATGAACAGGTAAGGTTAAGACAGGTGTTGTTTTTGCATAATGCCAGGTCAAAAAAAGCCTATTCTCTCCTGCCGACCTCGTCGATTCCCACCGAATGCCTCAGGAATTTTCCGCTGCCGCTCGACTTATTGAAAGGGCAAGCGTTAAAGAGACATTTTGAGGATAGTATTAAATGCGCGCTGTCAGCGGAGATATGGAGCAAAAGGCGACCGGACGGCTTTTCCAAACTGGAAGAATGGGTAAAGGACACGATTGAGAAAACCAATAACCAGGGCAATGACAACGGGACCTTCTAAGGAGCTTTCTTTGGCCTTGTGCTCTTGCCTGGATCTGGACTGGCAAGGTGACCTCGACTCCATTAATCCCGACGAACTTTATACATTGCTGAGCCACCATCAGGTTCGTCCGCAGTTTCTTTCTTACATCAAAGATCGGAATCTACTCCTGGACTTTCAGGCCAGGCTGAGAAGAGATTGCCAGGAAATAGCTTTCGTCAACATGATCTCAGCTAAAGAGTTAGTGGAGGTCACAAAGCTCTTTGCGAGGCATCAGATCGAATCTTACGCATACAAGGGTAGTATGTGGGCCGATTGGCTGTACGGCGATATAAGTCAGCGCGAATTCGGGGATATTGATGTACTTATTCCTGAATCGGCTTTCCCGGAAGCTTATAGGCTTCTAATGGCGGAAGCAGGATATGTGGCAGACGACTATCGGCTTTATTTACTCAGAAATCCAAAAACAAGGAGGAGTTTTTTTAAAACAGACTACCACATCCCGATGATGAACAGGCCGGATAAAATCATGCGAAGCGTATTGGAAGCGCATTGGCGGATTGCTTATCCACGGCTCATGTTCGAATTCCCGTCTACTGAGTGGAGCCGGTACCGTGTGCGTTACGATCTTCTCGGGACTGAACTAAGTTCATTCCGGAACGAATACCAATTCCTGGTATTGCTCGTACATCACGGTGGTAAAGAGGAGTGGCGGAAATTGAAATATCTGGCTGACCTGGCGGCTTATATGCGCAAGTTTGGTGATTCGACTGACTGGTCGAGCGTGGTGCAAATGGCAAAGACCAAGGGTATTTTTGCCCTTTTGGAACAAAGCCTTGGTCTGCTGCGCAGTCTTGGGATTGAATGGAATGAAAGGTGGCCGCAATTTACGACCACCATCGATACGAATATCTATATGAAACAATGGGAGACCATGGAGAAGGAGCGAACAAACTCCACATGGCCCTATTTCAAACATGGACTATCAGTCCACGATGGAATCAAACACCGTATCCGGCTGGTTATCGGGCATTTTAAGTACTTCACCGAGTTTCAGCTCATTTGGAACAAGTTCCGATATAAGCAAAGTCAGATCAGACCAAAGACAAAACAATAGTTCCGTCTATGCTGTGCCCCGATGCCAGTATATTCAGCCCTTCTCCGGTATTAAACGCATCCACATTGGCTGTTAACGGTTCAATGGCCACACAATCTCTTGCCGGGGGAGTATAAACGACCAGGTAATTGAATTTTCCCTCTCCGGTTTCCTGATCGATGCGTAGCGTCACATCCTGGTTTTCAGAAATCAGTTCCGTCAGGACATGCTGACCGGAGGAATTCACAATAAAACAGTTATCGAAGGTTTTACGATAAAGCAGTGCCGGCTTTTCGATATGGAATGGTTCAGTTCCGATCGGGATGAGATTTCCGTTAAATGTGACCAGTTTTTCGGATGGTATGCTGATCTTCCATGCATCGGCTTTTTCGTTACCCAACTGGAAATAGGGATGCCAGCCGAACATTACCGGGCACGGAGCGCTGCCATTGTTTTTTGCGTCGTACCTTACTTCAAAACGGCCGTCCGCATAAAGGGTATACCGGACCGAAAAATGTACCTCAAATGGATAACCTTCCGGCTGGTCGATTGTCTGGGATAATTCAATAGCGGCGTAATCGGAGTGAATTACCTGTTCTTCCAAATGAAAATGCTTTTTTCTGACCAGTCCGTGTATTGCATTTTGTCCGCCGTTTTCATTTTTGACCAGCTGATAATGCTTTCCGAGGAATTTGTACTTTCCTTCGGGAATACGACTTGCAAAGGGGAATAATAATTCGCTCGCGCTCTGCGTGTCATCAATCAGAGCTTGCGGTGTAGGAGGGGTTTTTAGGACGGAAAACAGGGTGACACCTTTGCGCAGGGAGAGTTGTCGCACGATACCACCCAACTCGGGTACCACAACGAACCGGTTTCCCGTAGCGGTTTCCTGAACAACGTATTCGGTCAGATCACCATATTGCTGCTTGAATATTTCAAAGGCCATGAACTCTGAAGGTTTAGGGGAAAAATGTTGAAACAGGATGCAAAAATAATAGCCGGACAGTCTGAATTGTCCGGCTATTCTATATTTATTCTTGACCGAAGATTTAGTCGTTAGAAGTGTCCTTCTCCGCTTCGGCCATTTCTTCCTCAATCTGGTCTTTGCTCTTCCGCTCTTGTTCCAACGTCTGCTTCACCACTTCCTCATGGATTGCTGCTTCCTCGTTAGAGCGACGGTTGATATAAGCCTGATAGCTCGTTTCCTTTTCGTAAGGACGTTTTCCGATCAGTTTTTCAAGGTCGGCCTGGAACAGGATCTCTTTTTCAAGAAGTTCTTTCGCCAACACTTCCAGCGCATCCCGTTTTTCAAACAAAAGTTTCTTCACGAATTGGTAAGCCTGATCAACCAACTTTCTCACTTCTTCGTCGATCGCCTGGGAAGTTGATTCTGAATAAGGCTTGGTGAACGCGTAATCGGATTGTTTGGAATCGTAGAACGAAATGTTTCCGATTCGTTCGTTCATACCGTACATGGTAACCATGCTATACGCCACTTTGGTAACTCTTTCCAGATCACTCAAAGCACCTGTCGAGATCTTGCCAAAAACCACATCCTCTGCGGCGCGGCCGCCGAGCGTCATGCACATCTCATCGAATAGCTGCTCGGTACGATACAGATACTGCTCGCGCGGAAGGTACTGGGCGTAACCTAATGCCGCCACCCCACGAGGTACAATGGATACCTTCACCAACGGATCGGCATGCTCCAGGAACCAGCCTGCTACTGCGTGACCAGCTTCGTGGTAAGCAACGATCTGCTTTTCTTCTGGTGAAATCAGTTTGTTTTTCTTTTCCAAACCACCGATCACACGGTCCATTGCATCCTGAAAGTCTTGCATCGTCACTTCTTCCCGATTACGGCGTGCGGCGATCAATGCAGCTTCGTTACACACGTTGGCGATCTCTGCACCTGCAAAGCCGGGAGTTTGCGAAGACAGCTTCTGGATATTCACATCCGTAGCCAACTTCAGTGGTTTCAAGTGTACTTTAAAGATTGCTTCGCGACCGATCACATCCGGTTTGTCAACAGAAATCTGACGATCAAAACGTCCTGGGCGCAATAGTGCGGGGTCAAGGACATCCGGGCGGTTGGTTGCTGCTACGATAATGATACCGGAATCTGTTGCGAAGCCATCCATCTCAACCAGCAGCGAGTTCAGCGTGTTTTCACGCTCGTCGTTGGAGCCTGGCATCGCACCACGGCCACGTGAGCGTCCCACAGCGTCGATCTCATCAATAAATATGATACAAGGCGCTTTTTCCTTTGCTTGTTTGAAAAGGTCACGGACACGCGCTGCGCCCACCCCTACGAACATTTCTACAAAGTCGGAACCCGACAATGAGAAGAAAGGTACGCCAGCTTCGCCGGCCACGGCTTTCGCGAGGAGTGTTTTACCAGTTCCCGGAGGGCCTACGAGCAACGCCCCCTTCGGGATTTTAGCTCCCAGCTTTTTGAACTTGTCGGGACTTTGCAGGTATTCTACGATTTCCTTGATTTCTTCTTTGGCCTCATCCAGTCCGGCTACATCGTTGAAGGTAATCTTCACTTTGTTTTCCGCATCAAAAAGTGTCGCACGTGAGCGGCCGATATTGAAAATCTGTCCGCCGGGACCCACGCCTCCTGACATTCTCCCAAGAATGAAATACATCACGAGGATCATTACGATAAAAAAGCCCCAGGTTCCGAGGAAACTGGTCCAGTCATTGCGGGTGTCCACCACAAAAGGTACCTTATCGTCATCAGGAATACCTTCCTGCATCTTATCGAAGTCCTTTTTGAATGTTTCAGCGGAGGTTACCTGGAATTGGTAGTGGGATGCACTCTCACCGCCGAAATAGTTGTTTTCCTTGGCAACGACCCTGTATTTATCGAGTTTAAGCGCCTCTGGTTTGAGCGTGACTTCCACCGATTTGTCATTGACAATGGTTACTCGCTCCACTTCCTTGTCAGCCATCATTTTCTCGAAACGTTTCTGAGTGGTTTCGCGGATTGTCGATGTTCTGTTCAGGTACGTGATTCCCAGTATAGTGGCGATCAGGGCGGCTATAATCCAACCTTGGTATCCTTTCTGAGGACTTTTAGGATTAAGGGGCCCCCTTTTGTTATCGTTTTCAGACATTCGTTAGTTTTTAATTTAGAGGAAATATATTAAACAACAATCCCGGCAGGGTTAATGTTCGTCCTGCCGGCCTTTATACCATGGAGTCTTCCAGGTACGTCACCTCTGCATCTCCCCAAAGTTCTTCCAGATCGTAATGTTTGCGGCGTTCTTTGTTGAAAATATGTGCGACAACGTCCACATAGTCAATCAAAATCCATTCTCCATTCGCCTTTCCTTCTTTTTGCCAGGGCTCTGTTTTGGACATTTTATAAACTTCTTCTTCAACCGAGTTGGCCAAAGCATCTATTTGCGTATCGGAGTTACCCGAGCAGATCACGAAAAAATCGGTTATTGAATTTTTTACTTTTCTGAGGTCTAGTATGGCGATGTCCAAACCCTTCTTTTCTGTCATGCCCTTCACCACGAGTTCGGTGAGATCTTTTGAGGATAGTTCTTTATTTTTGCGTTGTTTCATGCGTAGTTGATTCCTTTTCTAAAACCCTAAAGTAAAACAAAAAAATTGTACAACTCCACACAGGATACCCTAATAATTGGTAAAAAAGTTATATATCTGCCAACTTGTCATTCCACAAACGACATAGCGGCTGAAATCGTACATGCGGGCCTGTTTGAGGAAGGGACGGTTGTCATTACCGACAATCAGGTGAAAGGAAGAGGGCAGAGGGGGACGACCTGGCGTGCTAATGCCGGTGAAAATCTGACCTTTTCGGTTGTTCTTACACCCGGATTTCTTCCCGTGGCTGATCAGTTTCTGATAAGTCAGATTACCGCACTTGCTATACGTTCCTACCTGAGGAGTTACGTTGCGGATGTGAAGGTAAAATGGCCTAACGATGTTTATATGGGGAATAAAAAGGCCTGCGGCGTGCTGATTGAAAATTCCATTCAGGGTACCCGGCTGATCAGCTCCATCGTGGGAATCGGTGTGAATGTCAATCAATCAGAATTCGACGGCCCTTACGCGACCTCGTTGTTGCGCGAGACGGGGCATCAGCATGTTCTGGCAGAAGAATTTCACAAACTGCTGAAATTCCTGGATGTGTTTTATGTGAAGCTCAGGTCCTTGAACCAAAACCAGGCGATTCGTGATGAATATCTGACAAACCTGTACGGGTATGGTGATGAAGTCGGTTTTTTATATCGCGGCGAGGTTGCAAAAGGAACGGTGACCAATGTGACGGAACAAGGCAAATTGCAGGTCAAACTGGCCACCGAAGAAAATGTACTCGATTTTGGCCTCAAAGAAATAGAATGGGTAAGGGCTTAAACCTCACCCCATTTACCAAGGATCACCATCACCAGGGCGCATATGCCTAATCCCAGTGATTCTCTCGCCAGTTCGATATTCAGGCTGCGCATAGCTGTCTCGCCAAAGAAAATTCCTTCAAATTCCGGGGGCCATTGCAGGATACCTCCTACCAGATAACCGGCTGCCAAGACGTAAAATACCCATGCAGGCCAAAGCCCGCGAATACTCATAAAGCATGCAAGTGCGGCAAAACTATAAATGGCAATCCAAATGCCGGAATCAGGGTCATTGAGCTGCAAGTAGGCAAAAATGACAAATATGATCCCAAAGAATATCTTGAAAAGTCTCATGACAAAGTGGGTTTGAGTTTGAATTGTTCAAGGATACGTTAAAAAGCGGAAACCTGCATTTTATTAACTGTCCTATCGATGCTTTTAGCACACAGTTTACCGACAAAATTGAGCCAGTGCATTGGCTGCGTCACTATATCCCAGATTCAGCGCTTGTTTCAGACTGGTGCATCCGAGCTCTTTTTCGCCATCGTTCCATTGCGCGAGGCCTAATCCGTAAAATGCCTTTCCATACTGCGCATCGAGCTTCACGGTCTGCCGGAAAGCCAGGCTTGCTTTTTTGTAATCCTGCGAGCGGTAATAGGTGTTTCCCAGGTTGTACCAGGCTTGTTTGTTGTCATGGTCCAATTGAGTAGCCTTTTCGAAGTCCTGAATGGCTTCTGGTGTTTTGTCCATTAATACCAACAATTGTCCCCGGTTGAGAAATATATCGGCGGTGTCAGGTGCCAGCTGGGCTGATTTGTTGTAGTCGGCGAATGCGGAATCCAGCTTGTTTTCGTCTGTATAGAGCAATGCGCGATTAAAATAAGGGCGGTATGATGTGGGTTGAAGCCTGATGGCCTGCCCGAAATCCAGCAATGCATTCGGATATTCTTTTAGTTCGTAATAGGCGACACCACGGAGATTGAAGGCGTCTGCATTGGAGGTATTTTTTTCGATGGCCTTGTTGATGAAGTTAATGGCTTCCCGTGTCTTACCCTGTTGCATAAGTTCTTTGCCTTTTTGAAGAAATGCATCGGAGGATTGTGAGCAGGAATAAAGGGAGAAGAGAAAAAATAAAAAAAATAATCGGGGCATACTGGTTCATTTCTAGTTGATTCGCACAAAAGTAAGGCGAAACGTCACAGGAATGTTTTCTTTTTGTTAATAAAATGTCTTTATCTTTGCACCCGGCAAATCGGAACTACCAGCTCCTTCCGAATCCCCCAGGTCCTGACGGAAGCAAGGGTAGGTGGTCGATGCGGTGAGATTCTCGATTTGCCTTTTTTTATTTCTCTCCCCCTTCGATTCCCCCTTTCTTTCTTTTTGCTTTTGTTCAGGGTTTCCTACTTTTGTGGAATATTCTAACCAATAAATTTTCAATATGAAATTTTTCATTGATACTGCCAACCTGAATGAAATTCGGGAAGCGCAGGCACTTGGTGTTTTAGATGGTGTTACCACCAACCCATCATTGATGGCAAAAGAAGGAATTACGGGTAAGGATAATATAATGCGCCACTATAAAGCAATCTGCGATATTGTGGACGGTGATGTAAGTGCAGAAGTAATCTCGGTTGATTTAGAAGGAATGATTCGCGAGGGCGAAGAACTGGTTGAGATCGACGAGAAAATCGTGGTTAAAATCCCGATGATCAAAGAAGGTATCAAAGCGCTTAAGTATTTTTCAAGCAAAGGCGTTCGTACTAACTGTACACTCATCTTCTCTCCTGGACAGGCATTGGTTGCCGCGAAAGCAGGTGCAACGTATGTGTCTCCGTTCGTAGGTCGCCTCGATGATATCTCTACAGACGGTATCGCATTGATCGAGCAAATCCTGACTATTTACAGAAATTACGGATTCGATACGCAAGTGCTGGCAGCGTCTGTTCGTCACCCGATGCACATTATCCAGTGCGCAGAAGTTGGTGCAGATGTAATGACAGGCCCATTGAGCGCCATCGAAGCATTGCTGAAACACCCATTGACCGACATCGGTCTTGAGAAATTCCTGTCGGACTACAAGAAAGGAAATTCTTAATCAGTTTGTCACACTGAGCGAAGTCGAAGTGCAAATGCGATGTCGCAGCAATCCTTCGACTTCGCTCAGGATGACAATACTATGCACACTATCCATATTTGAGTGTTTTCGGCTCAACCCAATCATTACTTTTAGCACAATTATGACCACCGATTCGACGGAGCCAATAATCAGACTGGAAAGGGCAGATATTTATCAGGGTGATAGGCCTGTTTTGAACGACGTTCATTTCGAGATCAGTAAAGGGGAGTTTGTGTACCTCATCGGTCGTACCGGTAGTGGGAAGAGCTCACTTTTGAAAACATTATATGCCGATTTGTGGCTGCATACCGGTTCTGCCAAAGTGGCCGGTTATGAGCTCCACAATATCAAAAGAGCCGATATCCCGTTCCTTCGTCGCAGGATCGGTATCGTTTTTCAGGATTTTCAGCTGCTTTCTGACCGCTCGGTGGAGGACAATCTCGCGTTCGTATTGCGTGCGACGGGATGGGAACAGCAAGGCAAAATTTCCAAACGCATTGCCGAAGTATTGATGCAGGTAGGGCTGGGAACTGCCCAGAAAAGAATGCCGCATCAACTATCGGGTGGCGAGCAGCAGCGTGTCGTAATTGCGCGCGCCATGCTGAATGAACCACAGATCCTGATTGCCGATGAACCAACGGGTAACCTTGACCCGGAAGTGGGCGACCAGATCATGCAGGTTTTCAGGACCATCAACAATGCAGGTACTGCGATATTGATGGCGACGCACAACCACGACTTCCTGAAACGCTTCCCCGCGCGGGTGATCAAGTGTGAAAATGGCGGTATAACAATGAGCTAAGATATTTTTAAGTCAATAAAAAAGGCGCCTGAGTTGATCAGACGCCCTTTTTCGATATCTAAACTTCCTATTTCGCCTTCATGTCGATCACCGGGATGATCATCTCTTCGAGCGACACGCCGCCATGCTGGAATGTATCGCGGTAGAGGTTGACATATTGATTGTAATTGTTCGGATACGCGAAGAAATAATCCTCCTTGGTAAATACGTACGACGTCGATACATGCGGTTTTGGAAGGAATATCCGTTCCGGTTTCCGGCACACCATTAAATGGTTGTCATCGAACCCGAGGTTTTTGCCATGCTTGTACCGGAGGTTTGTGTTGGTTTCACGATAACCGATGATTTTTACCGGTTTCTGAACCCTGATCATACCGTGGTCGGTGGTAAGAATCAAACGGCCTTTCTTCTCGGCTACTTTCCTAATGAAGTCAAGGAGCGGCGAGTGTTGGAACCAAGAGCGCGTGATGGAACGGTAAGCAGCTTCGTCTGGTGCAAGCTCCTTGATCATCTGCACATCTGTGCGCGCATGGGAAAGCATATCCACAAAGTTGTAGACAACTACATTCAGCTGATTGGTCAGCAAATTGTTGAAGGTATCTACCAGTGCTTTTCCCTGGTTGGTGTTCAGGATTTTGGAATATGAAAATTTGATATTCAAATGGTTCATTTCCAGTTGTTTTTGGAGGAAATCCTGTTCGTGGTTGTTCAAGCCTTCTTCCCCTTCGGGCGTATTCTCGTCACTTACCCACCACTGTGGATGTTTGCGTTCCATTTCGCTGGGCATCAGGCCGGAGAAGATCGCGTTACGCGCGTAGCCAGTGGTAGTCGGTAAAATGGAGTAGTAGGACGATTCTTCCTCAATATTAAAATACTCCTGCAAAATAGGCTGGATCATCTTCCATTGATCGTAACGGAAGTTGTCGATCAGGAGGAAGAACAATGGCTCACTCGAACCTTTCAAGTGCGGAAACACCTTCTGTTTCATCAGTTGATGGGACAAAACGGGCTTATCTGAACGCGGATCGTTCAGCCAGTCTTCGTATTCGTCCTCGATGAACTTACAGAAATTGGCATTGGCTTCGCTTTTCTGCATACTAAAAACCTCGGCCATTCCCTGATCGTCGGAGCTTTCGAGTTCCAACTCCCAGTAAATGAGTTTTTTGTAAATATCCGCCCATTCCTCGTGGCCGATCCGGTCCTGGTATTGCATAGCCAGGCTGCGGAATTCTTGCTGGTAGCTGAGGGTCGTTTTTTCTGTTACCAGCCGTTTGTTATCCAGTATCTTCTTAACAGAAAGTAATATCTGATTGGGATTCAGTGGTTTGATGAGGTAGTCGTCGATTTTGGAGCCGATGGCATCTTCCATGATGTGCTCCTCTTCGCTCTTTGTGATCATTACCACAGGCAGGTTGGGCTGCTGCTGCTTGATCTGTGCGAGCGTCTCGAGGCCGGTCATACCGGGCATCATTTCGTCGAGGAAAACAATGTCAAACCTGTCGTTCTCTATGCGGTCCAGTGCATCCGCGCCGCTATTGACGGGCGTAACGTTGTAACCTTTATTGGTGAGGAACATGATATGCGGTTTGAGAAGATCTATTTCGTCATCGGCCCACAGGATGTTATATTGCATAAGACTCGTTTTCAAAAGTGGTAATTAGTTTAAAACAATAAAAGGCTAACGTATCGGAAGAAGCTGGTCGTATACGTAAAACGGTTTTAACGTTTTTTATGAAATATACGGCTAATCCTTATACGTTAACCTTCCTTGTAAAAAATGCATTCCACAAAGCCCTCTTACGGCAAAAATTTTCTGGTAACCCTGTCGAGGTCGTCGGGTGTGTCCACACCGTGTGAATCGTCGGATGTAACTACGGCCTTGATCGCGTAACCGTTTTCGAGCCAGCGCAGTTGTTCCAATGCTTCGGCTTTTTCCAATGACGAAACAGGAAGCTTGGTGATTTCGGCTAAAACGTCGGTTCTGTAAGCGTAAATGCCGATGTGTTTGTAAAAAACATGCGATTTCAGAAACTCCTCCTGGCTCTGGGCATTGCGCAAATAAGGGATCGTTTGCCGACTGAAATACATGACTTCGTTTCGTTTGTTCAAAACCGCCTTCGGTACATTTACATTGAAGAGAATTTCATCATTGTCAATGACTTTTACCAATGTAGCCAGTTCGGTTTCACCATTCAAAACGGAGGCCAGATGATCGATCGGTTCGGGGCTGATGAATGGTTCATCCCCTTGAATATTGATGACATAATCATATTTGCCGTCTGTCACGCCGAGCGCTTCAAAGCAGCGATCGGTGCCGCTTTGATGATCGGGTGAAGTCATAACCGCTTTTCCGCCAAACTCGAGGACGTGGTTCCTTATTCTTTCATCGTCGGTCGCTACAATTACCTGATCGAGTTGAGTAGCTTTGGACGCTTGTTCGTAAACCCGCTGGATCATGCTTTTTCCACCAATATCCACCAAAGCCTTGGCAGGGAAGCGGGTAGAAGCGTAACGGGCCGGTATTATTCCTAGAATGCGCACGAGGTCGTTGTCAGTTAAATTTGATTCAAAATAAAGGTAAAAAATTGCAAAATCTTTTTTCACACCGCTTTTCCGAAAACATCTGGCGCATTTTGCCCGATGCTGACCCCGAGAGCACATTGTGGGTCATTGAGTTACGCGACGCGGAAACGAAATCCGTCTCATTTGCGCTGGTGGACCTGGCCGCTCCGGCATTGGTCTGGATTAAGAAAATCGCGGAGACCGACTGGTGGACATCGCTCACTGCTTTTGCATATGGCCGGATTTACTTTCATCATTACCGGCGCCCCGAATTGCCAGAGCCCACCGATTTACTTGCTGTTGCTGCGGAGACCGGGGAAAAGAAATGGGATTTACCAAATTTCGTTCTCATAAGAACGATCGGTACAGACTGGCTAGAGGTAGCTACGAAGCCCGGCGGAGATCAGCCCAGGAAAATGGTATGCCTGGCCAGTTCCGGGGAGTTCGAAACCACATCGGATTCTGAGGAAGGAGAAAACTCAGGCCGGATAATTTTGAAAGAGCCGGTACGTTACAGGGAAGGTAATGTTTATTTCGACCGGCTATCACTGTTCATTGAAGAAATGGTGCCGGGACATAGGCCGATAGGCATTGATTATTTGGAGAAAAGACCCTATATAATCTTTTCTTACTATATTTACGATCAGGATAAAACTGTGCAATATCTCCTCATAGTGAACGATCAGAGGCAATTAGTCTTGCATGAAAAGCTATCGGATGAGCGTGAAGGAATGGGGCGCTCGACGATGATGCTGAAAGCGTCGACGCTGGTTTATCTGAGGAATAATAATGAATATTCGAGTTTAACGCTTTCATAAATAAATGAAATACATTTTTTGCCTGGCATTTTTGGCAGGATTGATGACAGGAATGGCGAGTGCCCGGGCCAGGGGAGAGAATGCTGTTGACTCCGTTGGGGTAGAGAAAGTAGGCGGGAAAATTTTCGTCCTGCATAAGGTTAACCAGGGGCAGACCATGTTTGCCGTTGTCCGCCAGTATGGTACTACCATCCATGCATTGCGGGAAGCGAACCCGGGAATGAGCGACCAGATTCAGTCGGGACAGACCATCCGTGTTCCCTACACACCCAGAACCAGCAAAAGGGAGGATAAAAAAGACGACAAAAAAGAACTCGTCAAAGCGGAGGTAAAGGAAACAAAACCTGCTCAGACGGCCCCCGTTGCTCCTGCACCTGCAACACCCAGTACATCGGCTCCATCGGCATCTTCGGCCGTGGCGTTACCAGCAAATGGTATTCATAAAGTGGAACCGGGACAAACCCTTTACCGTGTCGCCGTCAAATACGGTGTGCTGATGGCCGATCTCCGCAAATGGAATAACCTGGCGGATGATAATCTCAAAGATGGCCAGGAACTGATCGTTAGTGAAAAAGGGGCCGAAAAACCAGCGCCGACCGTTGCAGCCCCTGCTCCGAAAGTGACAACGACCACCGTTGTAAAAGACTCTGTCAAAGCCAAGGCGGTGGTTCCGGAGAAGGTAGTAAAACCTGTTGAAGAGGTAGCTGCCCCCAAGGTTGTGAAGAGCAAAAAGAAATCAGAATCAGGCTTAGCCGAAGTGATCGAGACGGACGAAAGTACCAGCAAGTTCCTGGGACTGCATCGTACAGCTCCCGTGGGTTCACTTGTTGAGGTTTTGAATGAATACAATCAGGAAAAAATTATCGTCCGCATTATCGGCCGCATTCCTGATACCAGCGTGAACGATGATATCGTCATCAAGTTATCGTCACGGGCATTTGAAAAAGTATCTCCCAATAGCAAACGATTCAGGGCCGTAGTGAGTTATCTTGAATAACAACGGCAATAGATATTATGAAACACTCACCGGAGTTCCGCTCGAAGAGAGAAGAGGAACGGGAAGCCCTCAAAAACACGCCCGGCTACAAGATATGGAGCGTGATGTTTACCTTGCTGTATCCGTTCATTGCGATATTTACCTTCTTGTTTTCCGGAATTGTGATGATTTTTTCGGGTATTTCACGTGTGTTGGCTTACCTGTTCGGAGGTAGTCATGCCAGACATTGAAACATCAGTTGTGCGCCTTTCTCCCTATGTAAGCGATTTATTGGAAGAAAAGTCAGCGCAGTACAACAAGCCCGATTTTATTCCATTCGATCCGATCAGCATTCCGCATCGTTTTTCTGTTAAGCAGGATATTGAAATCATGGGCTTCTGGGCCTCTGTGCTGGCCTGGGGGCAACGGAAAACCATTATCAATAAGTGCCTCGAATTGTCGGCGCTGATGGACCATGCGCCTTATGATTTTGTTAGAAATCACGAGGAAGGTGATTTGAAGCCATTTTTAAACTTCAAACACCGTACATTCAATTCCACGGATACACTTTATTTCCTTCACTTTTTTCAAGAATATTACCGCAAAAACGATTCGCTCGAACACGCTTTCAGCGGAAGTATGCAGCAAAGTGACGTGACGATCGAAAATGGTCTGATCGGGTTTCATGACTTATTCTCTGACTCTGAGAACTTCCCTACGCGTACACGAAAGCACATTGCTACGCCGGTGCGCAAGTCCTCCTGCAAGCGCCTGAACATGTTCTTGCGCTGGATGGTGCGTAAGGATAATAATGGCGTCGATTTCGGTATCTGGAACACGATCCGGCCCGCTCAGCTCGTATGCCCCTGCGACGTACACGTGGATCGTGTGGCGCGTTTGCTGGGCCTCATCAAGCGTCCCGTCACCGACTGGCAAACCGCCGTCGAACTCACCGCCTCATTACGCCTGCTGGACCCGAACGATCCTGTGAAGTATGATTTTGCATTATTTGGACTTGGGATTGAAGGGTTTGCGAAGTAAATGATTGAAATAATTGTACTTGTCAAGGCGCCCCGCTACAAATATTGCCGATTTGGAGTGTGATAACTGGTATTTTGTTTTAGTACAAGTTCATTGCTACGATTTTTCATATACTAAATACTTTGCAGTGTTTTCCTTTGACTAAACCCGGCTGACCCGTAAGTCATTTGTTACCTGTCTCCGTTTTTTTAAAGTTGAAATTGAGTTGGATTTAAATCTGAAAGACAACTTTTTTCACATTAAAAAACGATAACATGAAACAATTTTTCACACAACTTTTTGCTACGGCTGCAATAATAGGGTGCCTCGCTGATAATGTCGGAGCCCAAACTCACTATGGAACCGGTGCCGGAACCAATGGGTTCGGACATACATTCTATGGAACTGATGCGGGAAATGTAAACTCGGCAAATGGGAATGATGGGGCTTTTAACACGTACATCGGACATTTTGCAGGTAAAAATGCTACTACCGGGCAGTGCAATACTTTTCTCGGTAATTCATCTGGTTTGCTGAATGTTACTGGTAGCTTCAACACCCTTATAGGATTTCAGGCAGGAAAAGATAATGGGAATAATAGCTATAACACCTTGGTTGGATCAAGCGCAGGGATGGGAGCGACCGGCAATCAAAATTCCTATTTTGGACAACAAGCGGGTACGTGGAGTAAGGGTTCTAACAATGTTTTCATGGGATTTGGAGCCGGAAATTCCAATAACGGCGGTAGCGACAATGTTTTTTTGGGGGCGAAAGCTGGTTTTTTAAATAAAAACCATCACAACGTTTTCATTGGCGTAGAGGCTGGTTATAACTGCGAAACAAACGACAATGTTTTCGTCGGCTGGAAATCAGGCAATGGTAACACGTTCGGAAGTTTAAATACTTATATTGGCACGAAAGCAGGGTTCACATTGAATGGAGGAGCTGGGAATACCTTCATAGGACATGGAGCCGGTGAAAGTGCCGGTGAAAATAATGATAATACAGATGAAAACACCTTTGTAGGAACCTACAGCGGCAAGAAGGCAAAGGGACAAAATAACTGCTATTTTGGGGTTTCCGCCGGATGGGAGAGTGAAGGAGATAATAATATTATTTTTGGAGTCTCATCAGGTACTTACAATAAGGGGAGCAATAACGTGGTGATGGGATTCGAAGCCGGATTTATCAATAAAGGAAACGAGAATAATTTTATCGGAAAGGCATCAGGCTATTCAAACACGACCGGCGTAGGAAATATGTTCGCGGGTACAACTTCGGGCTTCAACAATGATAGCGGTACCGCAAATGCATTCTTTGGCAACAAGGCAGGATATTCCAATAAAAGCGGAAGCCTTAATACATTCCTGGGGCAAGGGGCTGGTTACGACAATACTACCGGCGAAAAGAACACTTACCTGGGCTATGGCTCGGGAGGAAAGGCCGACATCATCAATGCCACAGCAGTCGGAGCATCGGCGAAGGTAATGGCAAGCAACTGCCTTGTGCTGGGTAATAATGCCAACATAGGAATTGGGGTGTCTGCACCTGTTTATCAACTGCAAATGAGTAAAGGAACGGCCGCCAAAGCTGGCTCCTCAACTTGGATGATTATGTCGGATCGCAGATTGAAAAAGGACATCACCAGCTTCACGGACGGCCTGGATCTTCTCAAACAAATCAAGCCAGTTTGGTTTCAATACAACGGCAAAGCGGGAATTGAGACAGGAGATAAAAAATTCGTAGGTATCATCGCCCAGGACATGCAGAAAATAGCGCCCTACACCATCGGGACATTCAATTATCAGGATTCGCTGGGTAACAAAACCGAGTACCTGGATTATGACGCGAATGCGGTTACTTATATTCTGATCAATTCGGTGAAGGAACAGCAACGGGTGATTGAAGAGAAGGAGACTAAAATTCAGGAATTGTCCCGAATTCAGCAGGAATTGTCCGGCCAATTATTACAGTCCGAGAAAACGCAATTGGAACTGGCGTCACGTTTGGAAAAGCTCGAAAGGCTAATGACCTCTTCACCAGGAATGCTAAATAAAACTGGCGTGCATCCCGAAGGTGCCGTTCTGGAACAGAATGCTCCCAACGGTTTTTCAGATAAAACTTCCATTAAATACTTCATCCCTCAATCTGTGAAAATGGCGGTGATTGACATTTATACAGTTGACGGTGTAAAGGTCGCTACTCACCCGATATCCGAAAGAGGGGCGGGAGAACTGGTTATTTCGGCTGGCAAATATAAGAGCGGATTGCATGTTTATGATCTGGTAACTGACGGCCAAAGCGTGGGCGCGAGGAAGATGTTGGTGGAATGAGATTTTGAAGGTGGATAAATAGGGAAAGGGTTTCGGTTACGAAACCCTTTTTTGTTGGTTAGGTAATGGCAGGTGTTGCTATTTTATTCGATTCAATTCAATACCAAAATCACGGGCCCTGTTATTCCATATTGTAAAAATAGTTGACGATCATTTGTACCGGGTCAGCTGTATTTTCCGCTTAATAACCTTGGTTACACCGTTCCTTCATTGTTTTAGAAATATGGCTTTCGACCTCGCAAGATTTGTACCGGTTACAAAATAAATCGGGGTAAATCCTCTTCACAAGAAAATTTAAGAACATGAAGAAGTGGTACAAGATGGCGGGTACATTGCTGATGACGGCGTGTGCTTTGACGCAATTGAATGCGCAGACGCAGTATGGCGTTGGGGCCGGTATGGCCGGTGTTGGCAGGGCTTTTTTTGGCACAGATGCAGGTAAAATTAACACGGGTGGCAGTAATTCATTCGTCGGACATCAGGCGGGAGCAAATAATGGCTTGGCAACCCAGGGCACCTTCTTAGGTTTTCAGGCAGGGTACTCCAATGAAAGTGGCGGTGGCAATACATTTGTTGGGGCTTTATCGGGTAAGATGAATGTTGATGGAACAAACAATGCTTTTTTTGGTGCTAGGGCTGGGCAACAAAATACTTTAGGCAGTGGAAACATTTTCATTGGAGTTAACACAGGTTTTAGCAACGTTACAGGATCGTCTAACGTGGCGATTGGATATCAGGTACACGAAGAATCGTCGAATGCAATTGGCAACTGCGCTGTCGGATATCAAGCTGCATTCAAAGGAGGCGGTAATTATAATGTAGCGATGGGATATGAAGCGGGATTCAACAATACGACCGGTACTGAAAATGTCTTCATGGGACATTCGGCTGGTTATTTTAGCAACTCGGGAGGGTTTAATACCTTCGTGGGTTCCCAGTCGGGGTATGAAAACACCACCGGGCATCGTAATGCATTTTTTGGAGAAAAGGCGGGATACAACAACAAGGAGGGTTTTTTCAACACATTCCTCGGGGTAGAGTCGGGTTATTCAAGCGAAACTGGTGTTGGCAATGTATTTCTCGGCAATAAATCGGGCTATTCCAACACCAATGGACATAGCAATGCATTTTTGGGCTATGGTACCGGTTTTCATAATACAACGGGAGCGAGAAATACTTATCTTGGATATGCTGCAGAAGGGAATGCAGACCTGGAAAACGCAACAGCAATTGGCGCAGAAGCAAAGGTTACTGCAAGTAATAGTTTGGTGCTCGGGAATAATGCAAATGTTGGCATCGGCATTTCGGCTCCAACTTATCAGTTTCAGCTAAGTACCAACTCCGCCGCCAAACCAGGCTCTGCGGTCTGGGCCATTGCCTCCGACAGCAGAATCAAAAAGAATATCACCAGTTTCACGGACGGCCTGGATCTTCTCAAGCAAATCAATCCCGTCTGGTTCCAGTACAATGGTAGCGCGGGTATTGAAACCGGTGAGAAGAAGTTCGTAGGCATCATCGCACAGGAAATGCAGAAAATAGCACCTTATACGATTGGCACATTTACTCATCAGGATTCACTGGGCAACAAAACCGAATACCTGGATTATGATGCGAACGCGGTTACCTATATTCTGATTAATTCGGTGAAGGAGCAACAGGAGGTAATTGAAGAGAAAGAGGCGAAAATTCAGGAACTGGAAAATCGTCTGGAAAAGCTGGAAATGTTGGTGACTGCATCGCCGGGAATTCTAAATAAGGAATCCAGGGCTGCCAGGTTGGATCAAAATACGCCCAATGGCTTTGCTAACCAGACGACGATCCGATATGCTGTTCCCTTATCCGCAAAAACGGCTGTGATCGATATTTATACGATTGAGGGTATCAAAGTCAAATCCTTCCCGATATCGGAACGAGGTGAGGGAGAGCTGGTAATTTCGGCGCTCGAATATAAAAGTGGTTTACATGTCTACGACCTGGTTGTAGACGGTAAAAGCATGGGCGCGAAGAAAATGCTGGTCGAATGATAACGCGATTCTTTACACATGAATAGGGCTTGCATTTGCAAGCCTTTTATTTTACGGATATGCAAAAAATCGTCTATGCGATGCTTGTTAATTAATGGCCACTAGTATATTTCCTCCACCTGATAAATCAGGCAAAGTGGAGATGATAACTGTTCCATTGGGACATGCGCCGGCCAACACAACACTGGTTCCCGAAATGTGTTTCTGGGATCTTTTTGTGCAGTTAGCAGCTTTTTTACATCTGATAATTCCTTCATTGGCTACAAAGCGGGGTTAGTAAATAGCGGAAGTAGCAACATATTTGTCGGAGGGGAAGCTGGTTGGAAGTCGTTCAGGTTAGTCAAATACTTCCGGAACTTTTAATACATTATTGGGCATCGATGCCGGATATTCGAATACTGTTGGTTTTGAAAATGTGTTTTTAGGAGGTAAGTCAGGCTATTCAAATCTTAATCGACATAGTAACACCTTCCTAGGTTATCAAGCCGGCTTCGACGACATCAACGGTGCCCAGAATACTTATGTAGGTTATGCTGCCGGAGGTGGTCCAATTTTGGCGAACGCCACTGCAGTCGGTGCATTTGATAAGGTTTTATCCAGCAATTCTTTAGTACTGGGGCACAAGGCCAATGTCGGTATTGGAATTTCTGCCCCCGCATTCCAGCTCCACCTCAGTACCGATGCCGCCGCCAAAGCCGGCTCGCAGACCTGGACAGTCGCATCTGACAGCCGTCTCAAAAGAAACATCACCGACTTCACCGACGGGCTGGACCTTCTCAAACAAATCAAACCCGTTTTGCGAACGTGAGCGGGCAAAAGAATACATACCTCGGTACCAATGCCGATGGAAATTCTAATTTGATCAATGCCACCGCAATCGGAGCCAATGCCAAAGTGAAAACTAGCAACAGTCTGATATTGGGAAACAATGCAAATGTGGGAATCGGAACGGCTGCCCCGGTTTATCAATTGCACCTTAGCACTGCAAAATTAGGTTCACCCGATTGGACAGTTATCTCAGACGCACGACTAAAAAAAGACGTTTCTGACTTTACGGAAGGACTAACGGTATTAAAGCAAATACGGCCCGTATGGTTTCGATACAATGGCAAGGCGGATCTTCATTCCGACGACAAATTTGTCGGCATCATCGCCCAGGAAATGCAAAAAATAGCGCCTTACACGATCGGAAAGTTTATCCACCAGGATTCATTGGGTAACAAAACAGAGTACCTGGATTATGACGCCAATGCGGTGTTACATTCTAATCAACTCTGTGAAGGAACAACAGCGAGTCATAGCGGAGAAAGAAGAGAGAATTGCGGCATTGGAGAAGACTCAGCGGGAACTGATAGCCCGGTTGGAAGCTCTTGAGTTGAATAGGCCTTCTTCGACCAGTGGTTTTCAGAAAACAGAGCAAGGTGTGGATGTCCCCCTTCTCGAACAGAATAAGCCCAATGGCTTTTCGAACAAGACTTCCATTAAATATTTCATCCCTCAATCTGTAACCACTGCTGTAATTAACATCTACACCTCAGCTGGTGTGAAGGTTAGTTCGCATGCTATATCTGAGCGTGGAGCAGGTGAACTTGTCATATCGGCAGATAAATATAAGAGCTGGATACATGTCTATGATCTGGTTATGCATGGTAAGAGCATGGGAGCGAAGAAAATGTTGATAGAGTAGTGATCAGCAGGATTCTAGAGGGCTTTGGTAACGAAGCCCTCTCTCGTTTGTGAACGATAATGGGTCCAATCTATTAGTCAAATGCAATTCATGGCTAAACATCCGGTAAGTAACTGTGAATATCCGCTGCTTCATTGCTTTTCCGTTCTCTCGCAGCTTCCAGTCAGTTTTGTACCAGTTACAAAATCAATCGAGGTAAATCCTCACTCACTTAGAACATTATTGATTATGAAAAAATGGTACAGGGCTGTGGCAGCGCTGATGGTAGGTGCGTGTGCTACGATCCACGTGAATGCGCAGACGCATTATGGCGTGGGTGCTGGCACACAAGGTTTACAGCATGCATTTTTTGGAGTAGACGCCGGAAAAGTCAATACGGCTCAGTATAATACCTTTATCGGACAAACTACTGGAGCAAAAAACACTACGGGCACTAGTAATACGTTTGTCGGCAATAACGCTGGCTATTTAAGTAGTACAGGATCGTTAAATACATTTGTTGGAGGCGTCGCTGGTTATCTTAATAATGGGAATGATAATACATTCATCGGTTTTGCTGCTGGCAATGGAAACAAGGGAGGGAACGATAATACGTTTATCGGCGTCTCAGCAGGCAATAAAAACAAGGAAGGAAACCAGAATACATTCCTTGGTACCCTCGCTGCCTCTGCTAATTCTCATGGAAATGAGAATGTCGTAGTCGGATTCAAAAGTGGACAATTCTCAGGAGGAGTGGATACGGGAAATGCTTTCTTTGGCAGTTGGTCGGGATATGAGAGTAAAGGGAATTATAATTGTTTTTTTGGTTATAAAGCCGGGATTTTTAATACTACCGGAAGCCACAATACCTATCTGGGTTATAACAGTGGAGGAAGCGCTGCACTTATAAATGCCACGGCAATAGGGGCGAATGCGCTGGTTACAGCCAGTCATAGTATAGCATTAGGTGCCAATGCAAAAGTTGGCATCGGCTACTCTGCCCCCGCATTCCAGCTCCACCTCAGCACGGATGCCGCCGCCAAAGCCGGATCTCCTGATTGGACGGTAGCCTCCGACAACCGTCTCAAAAAGAACATCAGCGCTTTTACCGATGGATTGGAGCAGCTCAGACAAATCAAACCCGTATGGTTTCAATATAACGGCAAAGCAGGAATTGAGACGGGAGACAAGAAATTCGTTGGCGTCATCGCCCAGGAAATGCAAAAGATTGCGCCTTACACCATCGGTACATTCATCCATCAGGATTCATTGGGTAATAAAACTGAATACCTCGACTATGACGCGAATGCAGTTACTTATATTCTGATCAATTCGGTGAAGGAGCAGCAGCAAGTGATTGAGGAGAAAGATAAAGACCTGAAACAAATGAATGCGCAGATAGCGGAACTGTCGAAGCGGCTTGAACAACTGGAACGTATTATGGCTTCCAATACGGCAAAACCTTTGACAGGTAATGCAGCGCGGACAGAACCCAATGCCTATGGCGCGGTCCTTGAACAAAATGTGCCAAACGGGTTTTCAGGAAGCTCCGCGATCAAATACTTCGTACCGGAGTCGATTAAGGAAGCGGTGATCGATGTGTATACTGTAAATGGTGTCAAAGTAAACTCCTATCCGGTGAAGGAGCGGGGAGATGGGAAACTGACAATTTCAGCGGAAGATTTTCAAAACGGCGTTTTTCTCTATGATCTGGTAACTGATGGGAAAAGCAACGGCGTAAAGAAAATGGTAGTTCAGAAATAATTTATTGTTAATTACTTATATGCAAAAGCGGACCTCTCTCAAGAAGCCCGCTTTTATCATTTTTCAATGTAAACTGCCTTACAACACTGCGTTGTCAAACCGTACCGATTCAATCGAAAACAGTGGCTTATTGCCGGCTTCTGCATTTTTAAATACAAAATACACCTTGTGGAGCTTGCCATCGGCTGAGGCGTTCACAGGAATAGTGATAGTTTCGGATTTGTCGACTTTACCTTCCCCGATCTTCACACCAGCGACGCCGTCGAGACGAACTTCCAATGTTCCACCGGCAGATTGGCCTGCTTTGCTTGCTACGGATACCGACAGTTTTGAAATTTCTGTAAGATCAATGTCGTCAAATGCAATAAAACCGCCGTCTTTCATGCCTATTACCATTTCACTACCATTCTCGCTTTTGTACTTGAATGTATTTCTGGTCGTATCGGCCATGTTTGCCATCAACGTCGAAGGGCGCAGGGCAATGGTTCTCGATCCGGTTAATGGACCCATTTTGCCGTTCCCTTTGTCGGTGTAGCTGGCAGTGAAGATGTACGAACCGTCTTTTTTCTTGGCTTGTGTCACATATGAACTCTTCAATGGCTTTTTGTCCACGGCTTTGTCATTTGCCAGGCCAAGAATGTATTTGACCATTTCTTCCACCTCCTCGGGCTTATGCTGCGGGTGCCCTGGCATTGCCTGCTCACCCCAAACACCGCTGCCACCTTTCAGAACTTTGTCGGTCAGCGTTTTCAAAGAATTGCGTTCGCTCGCATATTTCTTGGCTACTTCGCGATATGCAGGTCCAATTGATTTTTTATCGATTGAATGGCAGGCTTTGCAATCGCTTAGTTCGATCATGCGCTTGCCCGTTTCGAAGCCCGTATTGGCTTGGTGGCCTTGTGCGAGTTGCGTTTTGTCGAAACCTTCCAGGTAATTGATGGTCAATGTGACCTCGTCTTCCGGAATCTTCTTGGTCGCCAGACTGCCATCCTCTTTGTCAGAAACTGACACCTCGTAGTTCACAGGCTTGTCGTTCCAATAGAAGGTCTTGTTGCCTTTAATCGCCACATCCACTTTTGGGACAGCATTACCTACTCGTACGATCACTTCGGAAGTATTCGAGTTGCCTGCATTGTCCGTCACTTTTAATCTCGCAGTATATTCGCCTGGCTTAGCATACGTAAAGCTAGGGTTAGCCAGCGGGCTTTTCGGCAGACCTTTACCAAACGACCATTCATATTTGATCGGATCGCCATCGTGATCCATTGAGCCTTTGGATGAGAAATTTACCTTTAAAGGCGTTGCGCCTGTGGTATTTGTGGCACTAGCCAGGGCTACCGGTACGCGGTTTCCGGCATTAAATGTAATGTGCGAAAGGCTGGCTTCGTCGTTTTGCGCAAACCAATTAGGCCCGTATTCCAATGTGTACAATGAGCCGTCATTCGCAAACTGCATATCGATCGGGTGACTGAATTTAGTACTCGGCATGAAACGCTCGATGTTTTGCAGGTCGCCCTTTTCGTTCATCGTCACGATATTAATGTAATCACGGATCCAGTCGTAAGCAAAAAACTTGCCGCTGTAATAGGTCGGGAATTTGCTTTTGCTGTCCTGGAAATCCGCAGCGTAATAAACCGGGCCAGCCATTGCGTTACGGCCACCTTTGCCCACGATAGGTCCAAATTCAGGCGAGTCCGCATAAGGGTAGTAAATGAATGCCGGCTGAGCAGGGGGCAATTCCTGTAAACCGGTGTTATGCGGCGAATTGTTGATCGGTTTCAAGGGATCAAACGGCTTGCCGGAAGTGCTATCTGCAAAATTGAAGTCGATATAAGGCTTGTTGTCGGCAATGAACAACGGGTAACCAAAATAGCCGGCTTTTCTGGCCTGGTTGACCTCATCGTAACCTCTTGGTCCGCGTTTTGGATTATCCACGGAGGCATCCGGACCCACATCCCCCCAATAGAGGTAACCGGTGTGCTGATCCACGGAAATACGGTAGGGGTTGCGCGTACCCATTACATAAATCTCCGGCCGGGTTTTGTCCGTACCGGGAGGGAATAGGTTGCCCTCCGGAATGTCATACAGGTTGGTGCCGCCAGGCATATCAGCGCGGCGATCGCCGTAACGTGGCTTGATACGCAGTACTTTTCCTCTCAGCGAATTGGTGTTGGAAGAAGAATGCTGACCGTCCCAGCCTTCACGTCCCGGGCGCTCGTCGATGGGGCCGTAGCCGTTGGATTGGAACGGATTTACGTCGTCGCCGGTCGAGAGGTAGAGGTTACCTTTGGCATCCCAGGCAATGGAACCGCCGGTATGGCAGCAGTCTGTTCGTTTCACGGGCACGGTCAAAAGTACTTCTTCGGTGCTCAGAAGCACGGTGTCCTTCACATCGTCATATTTGAATCTCGACAAATGCTGCGCGGTATCCTTTTCCGACGATGGCGGAGAATAGTACATGTATATCAGCTTGTTGGTCTTGAAATTCGGATCGATATTGAGACCCATCAGACCATATTCCTGCTTGGTATAAACGGGCACTTCGCCAACGATTTTTACCTTACCGGTTTTGGGATTGTATAGTTTTACTTTTCCTTTTCTTTCAGTAAAAAGCACGCGCTGATCGTCGAGGACTACCAATTCGGTGGGCTCGTCGAGTTTGGTAGCGAGTACCTTTTTCGTAAAGCGGTTTTCTTCAGGACGTGATTTGGAGTAATCCAGTTTCGTGGACATTACCCAATTAAGGCCTCCCGTAAGGTGTTTTACAAAAACGGGATTAACAAAAGTCGCGTCTTCATGACCGAAATTGGTGTAGAATGCACGGCCTCCGTCAAATTCGTGGTACCAGGACATGGGGTGATTGTCACCCATTTTACCATCCTTATAAGTCTTTTCGTCTATTTTGACGAGCACATTTACCTTCGGATTGAAGTTCTTGAAATCGTAAAATTCGTCCTTAATCTTCCATTTTTTTGGAAAACCATCCATAGAAGGGTGTTGGTCGTCCACAACATATGCTTCGCCTTCCTGCACATTTGGGTTGCCGGGATGGCTCAGGAATTGGGCTCCGGCGAGCTTGTTGTACCATTGCCAGTCGTATTCGGTATCGGTGGCCGCGTGGATGCCCAGATAGCCGCCACCTGCCTGAATATAGCGTTCAAATGCATCCTGCTGCTTATCGTCCAGCACATTACCGGTGGTATTCAGGAAAATTACCGCACTGTATTTTTGCAGGTTTTTATTGGTGAATACACTTGAATTCTCGGTAGTATCCACTGCAAAGCCGGTTTCTTTACCCAGTTTAATGATAGCTGTTCTCCCGGCCGGGATAGACGAGTGCCGGAACCCGGCTGTTTTCGAGAAAACCAGCACGCGTTTTTCCGGCGTTACCGTCTGGGCAGTAGCTATCAGACTGCAACATGACAGGGCCGCAACGCCGGCAATCCTGAAACGTTTCAATACTTTTCGAAAAGGGGATTCACTCATTATGATTGGATTGGTTAACGTAGAAAAAACCTACCTTCCATAAGGAAGATAGGTTTTTAATATACTTGTAGATTCGACAATTATAACCCTAAAACCTTGCGGTTGAATGCTTCATCTGCGCCGGTTCCCGCAAAGTCGTCGAATGCTTTGGTGGTCACTTCAATGATGTGGCTTTCGATGAACGGTGCACCTTCTGCCGCACCTTGCACGGGCGACTTGATACAGCACTCCCACTCGAGAACGGCCCAGCTGTCGTAGTTGTATTGCGACAGTTTGGAGAAAATACCGCCGAAATCAACCTGGCCGTCTCCTAATGAGCGGAAACGTCCTGCACGATCGGCCCAGCCGGCAAAGCCACTGTAAACGCCTTGCTTGCCGCTTGGGTTAAATTCCGCGTCTTTCACGTGGAATGCCTTGATACGATCGTGGTATAGGTCAATGAATTGGAGGTAATCCAATTGCTGCAATACAAAATGACTTGGGTCGTAGTTGATATTCGCACGCGTATGGCCGCCGAGGTAATCTACAAACATTTCGAAAGTAGTACCGTCGAACACATCTTCGCCCGGGTGCAATTCGTAAGCCACGTCTACGCCATTTTCGTCATACACATCCAGAATAGGCTTCCAGCGAGTCGCCAGTTCCTTGAATGCAGTTTCGACTAAACCGGCCGGGCGTTGCGGCCATGGGTAAAGGAATGGCCATGCCAATGCCCCGGAGAAGGTAGCGCTTGCTTTCAGGCCCAGCCGACGGCTTGCCTGCGCTACATATTTCAAATGCTGCGTAGCCCATTCCGCACGTGCCTTAGGATTGTTGCGAACCTCAGGCACCGCAAAACCGTCATACATTTCATCGTAAACCGGATGCGAAGCCACCAGCTGACCTATGATATGTGATGCCAGTTCAGTGATTTCAAGTCCTTTATCAGCCAGTTTGCCTTTCAGCTCATCCGCATAAGTCTGCGACTCGGCTGCCTGCTTCACGTCAATCACGCGCGGGTCCCAGGTGGGAAGTTGCAATCCTTTATAACCCAATCCCGCCATATAGTCGGCAATGGTATCCAATGAGTTGAACGGAGCTTCGTCGCCGAGGAATTGAGCGAGAAAGATGCCGGGCCCTTTTATTGTTTTCATAGATGTAAGTTTTAATGAGTGAATGTGTGAATGAGTGAATGAGTGAATTTTTAGGGTGTGAATTGTGAATATTTTTTAATGAGTGTTTTTTCGTGCTTTGGATAATATTTTGATGATTTCCTCTGCCTTTTGAATCAGTCAGCTGAGTTTTTCTGACGGAATTAATCCAGTCTCCTTGATGATTTCCAACCAGAAAAGTGATTCATCTGCTTCTTGAATGGTGATGCTGAGTTTGGAATAGAACTCTCTTTGACTTCTGGATCGACATGCTGCACGGTAATTAGCGCCCACGGATGACGAAGACCTTAAAAATTGACGTCCAATGATCTTTGCTTCCTCACTTCCGGGAAGTGATCGAAAAACACGAATAGAACGCAAAACAAAGTTCTTAGTCCTATCTCTTAGGGAATTTACAAATACCTCTTTACCAACGGCGTTATCCATTTTACATAGTGTGTTAATCCAAATCCAGCTTCTTTCATTAAAAATTCACTCATTCACTCATTCGCTCATTCAAAATTAAATTTTAACCCAAGCCTCTTTCTTATTGCTTTCAAGGATTTTCTCACAAATCAGCAACTCACGATATCCATCCGCGAACGTTGGGAAAGTTGGATTCTCAGGCTGTTTGCCGGCAGCGATTGCTGCGTAAACCTCCTTGAACATTTGTTTTGAGGTATCGGGGAAGCCTTCGTTGTGGCCGCCGGGGAAAGTGATGGTCGAACGAACATCCTCGTTCACGAGTGAAGGATCACGAAGGAGTACTTCGTTGGCTTTGTCGCGGTTACCGATCCACATTTCGTTAGGCGACTCGGAGCACCAGCTGAATGTTTTCTTCGAACCTGAAATTTCCAGTGACATGCGGTTTTTGCGGCCTGCCGAAACCTGTGAAACAGTGATGACCCCTTTGTTACCATTGTCGAAACGGAGCAGTACGTTAGCATGGTCCTCGGTGTTTATAGGGACATCCGCATAATCTTCCGGTTGAAGCAATTTACCTGAATAGGTTTCTACGGCCTTCAATGGCTTCTTGCGTGTTTTATGAACGGTGTTGAAGTCAGCCATAACCGCAACTGTTTTCAGGCCGGTAATGTATTCCAGAATGTCCATCAGGTGGGAACCAATGTCCGCGATTGCCCGGGAGTCACCGGATTTGTCCGGTTCGAGGCGCCAGTTGTAATCCGTGTTATAAAACAGCCAGTCTTGCAGGTAGGAGCCGATGAAAGAATAGATCTCGCCCAGTTCGCCTTTTTCGCGCATCGATTTCATCTGGCGTGCCAGCGGATAGTAGCGTAGATTGAAATGCACAGCATTGACCAGTCCGGTTTTGGCAGCCAGTTCCACCAGCTCTTCCGCTTCCGCAAGGTCTTTCGCCAATGGTTTTTCGCAAATCACGTGTTTGCCGGCCAGCAATGCGGCTTTGGACTGTGAGTAGTGGAGGAAGTTAGGTGTACAGATATGCACAGCCTGGATATCTTCCTGTTTCAGCAACTCATCGAAAGTATAGGAGCGGGCAATGCCGAGGGCATCTGCCTTTTCTTTGGCCAGTTCAGCGGTTACTTCGCAAAGCGCAGCAACTTCAACATTCGGAAGGCGTCTCAGGGCCTCGATGTGTGCAGGGCCAATGAAGCCTGTACCGACAACGCCAACTTTGATTTTGTTCATAAATGGGTATGGAATGATTGGTGAAAAACAGTCCGCTTTCGCGGGTTAAATTGAGATGTAGATTAATTAAGTTGAGTTAAAATCAGAAATCGGTCCACTTCGTGTCCGTTTTATTCGAAGCTATTACAGCATCGATGAATTTCATGCCCCTGAGGCCGTCCTGCGCACCCGGGAAATCGTAGACCGGGTCGGCTTGCTTTCCTTCCCAGTATGCTCTTACGTGAATCGCGAAGTTGCGGTAGAGATTGGCAAAGGCTTCGAAATAGCCTTCGGGGTGTCCCGCGGGGATGCGGGTGTGTACCTGTGCAGCTTTGGACAGGTTACCCACGCCTGTACGGATCATGCGGGTTCCCTGATTGGTTTTATGGATCAAGGTATTAGGCTCCATTTGCTTCCATTGCAAACCGCCTGTTTCGCCGTAGACGCGGATATTGAGGTCGTTTTCCTCTCCGTTGGCGATCTGGCTGTTTTGCAGGATACCTTTTGCACCGTTGTTGAAGCGGAGTAGAATATTGGCATCATCGTCCAGCAAACGGCCTTCCACAAATATCGTAAGGTCGGCGCAAATCTGTGTGATTTTGAGCCCGGTAATGTATTCGGCCAGGTTTTCGGCATGAGTACCGATATCGCCGAGGCCTCCCGCTGCGCCGGAACGCTTCGGATCTGTACGCCAGGCAGCCTGCTTGTTGCCTGTGACTTCTACCAATGTAGCCAGCCATCCCTGCGGATATTCCACAATTACCTTTCTCACTTCTCCAATGGCGCCAGAGGCGATCATATGGCGGGCCTCCTTTACCATAGGGTAACCAGTGTAGTTGTGGGTAAGGCAGAAAACCAGGCCGGTTTTTTCGACCACGGCCAGAATTTCCTCGGCTTCCTGGGTATTCAGTGTGATGGGTTTGTCACAGACAACATGAAATCCGTTTTCAAGCGCGAGCCTGGTAGGCGCGGCGTGCACGTGGTTGGGGGTCACGATGGCTACGAAGTCCATCCTTTCGCCCTCCGGCAACTGCTTTTCTTGGAGGATCATCTCCTCGAAGTTGTTATAAACCCTGTTTTCAGGGAGATAAAGCGCTTTGCCGGTTTCTTTTGACTTGGCTGGATCGGAGCTGAAAACGCCACAAACCAGTTCAATTTCTCCATCCATGATCGCTGCACGGCGATGGACCCCACCAATAAATGCATCCAGGGAGCCGCCGACCATGCCCATTCTGATCTTTCTTGACATTCCAGTTGGTTTAAGGTTTTGAAAAAGATTTTTACAGTAACAAAGAGTAGTAGGAAAGACTCTTACTACTTACAAATATAAATTTAAGACATAAAAAACACTCCTAAGGGATAATTAAAACCAGTAGAATTACCCTAAGTTTGTTTTTTCTGTGAAAATCTTAAATAAAAGCGTTACCCCTAAGGTTGTCATTCATCTAATTCAAATAATCAAACCCGTTAAGTCACATGACCCAATCAGTTAACAGCGGAAGGCTCTTCAATGCAAGTTGTTTTGCGCTCATAACCACTGCATTCTCATTCAGTATCCGTGCAGGGATCCTGCCCCAGCTGGGCACCGAATTCAACCTTTCAGCTGAACAGCTTGGCTTTATCAACTCGATGTGGTTCTTCGGATTTCCGCTGGCAATGATTATCGGGGGGCTCGTGTATCACACAATCGGTCCGAAAATAATTATGCAGGTGGCATTCGTCTGCCACGCCATTGGTATCATTATGACAATCTATTCGGGTGGCTACACCGGCCTTCTGATTTCTACATTCCTGATCGGGGTAGGTAACGGCTGTACAGAAGCTGCCTGTAATCCTATGATCGCCGACTCTTACGAAGGGCTGCAAATGAGCAAAATGCTGAACCGCTTCCACATGTGGTTTCCCGGCGGGATCGTGGTAGGTAGTTTGATCTCTAAATTTATGACGGATGCCAACCTCGGCTGGCAAGCGCAAATCTGGGTGATCCTCATTCCGACATTCATCTACGCATTCCTTTTCTGGGGACAGGCATTCCCGAAACCGCACGTTGCAGGTGTAACTTCGATCGGTGAAAACGTGAAAGCGATGTTTACACCCTTGTTCATTTTCATCTTCGTTTGTATGGCATTTACCGCTATCAGCGAATTCGGCCCGCAACAATGGACAGGTCTGATCATGAGCAAGAGCGGGGCAAGCCCGATGCTGATCCTGGCATTGGTGACGGGCTTGATGGCGATTGCGCGCTACTTCGCCCACCCGATCGTTGCGGCAATCGGTCAAACCGGTATTCTTTGGGGATCATCGATCCTGGCTGCGGCAGGTATTTACCTGTTCAGCACGGTAACTGGTCCCGCGGCTTATGCGGCAGCTGTGATCTTCGCAATGGGTGTCGCATTGTTCTGGCCTACCATGATTGGTTTCGTGGCTCAGAACGTGCCTTTGAGCGGTGCATTGGGTATGTCTATCGTCGGTGGTATCGGAATGTTCTCGACGGCGATCTGGCAGCCGGTAATCGGTAAGTGGCTGGATGACGCCAAAGCAGAAAAGCTGGCAGCGGGTCTGACAGGAGATGAAATGGAGCTGGCGGCCGGGCAAGCCACGCTGAGCACGATGGTGATGTTTCCCGCGCTCCTGATCGTGGCATTCGGTATCCTGTATTTCTGGATGAAAGGACGTAAAACAGTAACCGCTTCTTCGGCTGCAGTTCACTGATAACTGAGATAAGTCAAAAACGAAAGGGCGCCTCATCGGCGCCCTTTCGTTTTTGATATGGTTTGCCGTTATTTCAGTTTGACGAGTGTCACGCCTGCGCCGCCGCGATCCGCGTGCTCGTCATGCATGCTCGCTACCTGCCGGTATCCACGCAAATGATTACGAACCAACGTACGCAGGATGCCGTCGCCCTTACCATGCACAATCCGCAATTCGTCGTACCCGAGCATGATGGCGTTGTCCATGAACTGATCGACCATTCCGAGAGCTTCTTCACCACGTTTGCCGCGCATGTCGAGGTTGAAGCTGAAATTGAGCATTCGCTCATTCAGGTCGACACCCTTCGCGGCTGTTTTGAGCTTTTTCTCGCCAGTAGCCGCGCGATAGGTTTTTTTTGAAACCTTTTCCAGCCTGTTCAGCTTCACATTCGATTTAAGGTCGCCAATGCGGATCTCTGCATCTTTCCCCTTAAGGGCAAGGACTTCGCCGATAGCGGTTTGGCCGGTGATCCTGACGTAGCTGCCCGGAACAATGTCGCCACTCTCAGGCTCATACACGTCTTCGGGAGGGGTAGTTTCCGACACTTCTTCCAGTGCCAGGTTTTTCTTGCCAAAATCTTCAAGGCTTGTCCGTACGGTTTTGGTCTTTTCCTTTTCCGCCTTGTTTTCCTTGATTTCCCGGATTGTATTTTCGATGAGCTGGTTGGCGTCTGAAAGCAGGTTTTTAGCCTTCTGCTTAGCATCATTGACGATCTTCTTCTCATTGTTTTCGAGCTTTTCCTTCAAGGCAGTATAATCAGCCAACTGTCTGGTTAGCTTTCGCTCCTTGATGCCGATTTCGATGTTTTTCTCCGAGAATACCCTTCTTTCAATGTCGAGTTCTTTCAGGAGTTTTTCAAAGCTTACCTGCTGCGTTCCCAGTTTTTCCTTAGCCCGGTTGATGACCGCATTCGGTAAACCTATTTTGGAAGCGATTTCAAAAGCAAAAGAACTGCCCGGACGACCGATTTCCAGCTGATAGAGCGGTTCGAGGTGTTCGCCGTCGAAGCGCATGGCGCCGTTGACCAGCCCATCGGTTTTGTCCGCCAGTACTTTCAGGTTGGTATAATGTGTGTTGATCATCCCGAATGCGCCCGATTTCGTCAGGTTTTCCAAAATAGCTTCCGCGATAGCCCCACCCAACCCGGGTTCGGTTCCCGTACCGAACTCATCGATGAGGAATAGGGTCCGCTTGTTGGCCATCGAGAGAAAATGCCGCATGTTCGTTAAATGCGAGCTATATGTACTCAGATCGTTCTCCAACGATTGTTCGTCGCCGATGTCGATGAAAATGTTTTGGAAAAATCCCATAGATGACCCTTCTGCCATCGGTACCAGCAACCCGCATTGGAACATGTATTGGATCAGCCCGACGGTTTTCAAGGCCACCGATTTACCACCCGCATTCGGGCCTGAAACAATGAGGATGCGCTGTTTTTCCTGCAATTCAATATGAAGCGGGACAACCTTTTTCCCTTGCTTCTGGAACGATAAATGCAGCAGCGGATGCCGGGCTTCCCGCCAGTCGATAAACTGCCGGTTTTCAAACGGCGGATTGATCGCCCCCATTTCACCTGCCAGCCGCGCCTTGGCGCGGAGGAAATCCATCAGCCCCAGAAACAGGTATGCCTTCTGAAGATCGGGAACAAAGGGTGCCAAATAGGCGGTCAGTTCCAGCAGGATCCTGTTGATCTCGCGACGTTCTTCATATTCGAGCTCCCGGATCTCATTGTTGGATTCGAACACATCGGTAGGCTCTATGAATACGGTCTGTCCGGTAGAGGACTCGTCGTGGATAAATCCGCGGAGCTTACGTTTGTGTTCGGCGGCTACGGGTATCACCATCCGGCCGTTTCTTACGGTGAGCGATACATCATCCCCGATCCAGCCGTTGCTTTTGGCCGATTTCAGGATGGTATCCAGCTTCTTTCGAATCCCGGATTGTTCAGATATCAGTCGTTTGCGAATGCGTGAGAGCTCCGGCGAGGCCGAATCACGGATTTGCCCTCTGTCGTCGATAATGCGGTCGATCCCGTCGGTAATCGCTTTTTCGACACGGATTGTCCTGGCATATTCGCCCAGGATGGGGAAGGATCCGGGTTCCTGGCTTTCAAAGAAGCGCAGGCACAGGCGGATTGTCAGCAATGAGACCTTTAAATCCGAAAATTCGGATTGGGTCAGCAGCATCCCTTCGATGGTCGCGCGTTTAAGGTAGGGCGTAGCATCGATATAGTTTTGGGCCGGGAAATTTTCTCCGAGTTCGAGAATGCGTTGCATTTCGGCGGTCTGGCTGACGAGCTTTTCAACCATGCCGAAATTTTCGGAAAAGCGGATTTTCTCGACATAACTCTGGCCAAGCGTGCTGATGCAGTTTTCTTTTAACCGCTCCCGCAGCTTATCGAAACCCAGTTTTTGTTCGATTGTATTTGGGTAAAGCATTTTCTAATTGGAGCTCGCGGCGTTCGTCCGTAAGCCCTGCGATGTTGTTTATGTTTTAAAAAATATTTCTAACCTCTTCTTTGAGTATCTTCAATGCATGAGTTGAAGGTTGTATCTCCCTTTCGATTACATGGGAAAAGACCTTTTTGGCGAGATCAGCCGGTGCCGCTTCGCCATTCAGTTCGCCGGCAGCCTGGTTGATTACTGCTACCGTTTCATTCATTGCATTGACGATCTGCTCCCAGGCATGTGTGCTGACGTACAATTGCTGCGCCACATTGTGGTTATATTCCTCTCTGATTTCATGCAGCAGAATCTGGTGCAGTTCCAGTGCGCTCATGGCTGAAGGGACCAGCCGAAGCAACAGATTATTAGGTGTAATACGTTCCAAAAACAGGCACATACGCTCGTACGCCTGCAAACGGAGTGGCAATGTGATCTCTATGTTTTTGCTTCTGATATCCCAGCGCTGTTTTTCGAATATTTTATTGGCTATGGTCGTAATGGTCAGATACATGCCAAAAGTAACTATGATGCCAAGTATTAGGACGGTCAGAATGAGGTAATATTCCATGATGTGAAATGTAATTTTGTACCAAAATGCGGCACAAAATTAAACGATTAGCCGCATTTGGCAGATATTTATTTCAAAACGCGAATGGAACTGCACCGGTTTGTGTTAACCCGTTTGTCGTAGTCAGAAAAAATAGCAGGATGGATAACCCGATTCAACTTACCGAGAAAGCGAGGCTGGAAATCAGAACAACGCTCGATGCCAACAAAATCCCCGACACCTATGGGTTACGGGTGGGGCTAAGGGGAGGAGCATGCAGCGGATCTTTCCTGCTGGGCTTTGACACAGCCACAGAGCATGATCAGTCATACCTCATCGAAGGAATTAAGGTACTGATTGACAAGCGCCACCTGATGTACGTGATTGGCGTTTCTGTAGACTTTGAAGATGGTGCGAACGGCAGCGGTTATACGGTTTCCGCGGCAGAAAAACCAAAATAAGTATTTCGATTAGTCCTCAATGGTTACATGCTTCCAGTTCTCTCCTGATCGGATACGGTTGAGCTGTGTATGCGTAATACCGAATTGTTTGGCGATCATCTTCAGACGGTTGTTATCGTTCTTAAGAAGTTTCTTGATGATGCGCACCTTGCTTTCCGTTAGCTTGTAATTTTTGGTCCTGCGAGGAATGACGCGGTTGATAAATGCAGGGTTTTCCCGGTTGTGATCGATCATCTCCGTCTTCGTGACCCATTTGAGGTTCTCGAAGTAATTGTTTTGCTTATCGAAATCCAGGTGAATAACAAAATTGTGATCCTGGCTTGGCTTCTCCGCAAAGTGTTCTGCTACCAGCTTGTGTACATAACGGTTGATGGTCTTACCTCCCGTTACACGGATATTAAGTGATCTATAACCCTGAATTACAGAGCCTTTGATCACGACTCCCTCTTTAGGGTTATTCTGGAAACTTTTCAGTCTGCCATAGTTTGATACTTCATAATGAGGAGCGTTCTCGATTTCGTCGAATATAATCTTTGCCCACTTTTCGTTCCAGAAGCTCCGGCTTACATTTAACTCATTCATTTTGATAAGGATATATAATTAATTTTCAACATCATAATATTCGGATCCATGCATTCCAGCAGTGCTGGTATAGCTGAAACATTTTGGCAAGCTTTTAATGTTTCCATGGGTGTGAGGGGAGAAATTCCCCCGATTGTTCAACAAACCAAAACAAAGATGAAACGTACACTCATCATCGGAGCCACTTCCAATCCATCCAGATACGCTTATCTGGCCGCGCAGAAACTCAGGCAACATGGTCATCCCATTCTACTCATCGGACGCAGGAATGGTTTTGCATTAGGAGAAGAAATCAACAAAGACAAAACTGACTGGAAAGATGTAGATACGGTCACCTTGTATATCAATCCGAGCCATCAGCCCGAGTACTACGATTACATTGTTTCTCTAAGTCCTAAACGCGTTATCTTCAACCCTGGTACAGAGAATCCTGAATTTAAGGATATTTTAATCGATAAAAATATCATACCAATCGAGGGGTGTACATTGGTAATGCTGTCGACCGGACAATTCTAGGCTCGCGAACCTACCATCTGATCAATGCCGATGCCCATGTGAACCCGCTTCCGAATGCAGCAAGGCATATCAGCTTTCCGTGCTGAACTTTTCCATCTTCCCAGGCCTCAGTCAGTGCAATCGGAATGGAAGCTGCAGTTGTGTTTCCGAATCGCTGCAGATTGTTGACAACCTGTGATTCAGACAATCCCATCTGTTGCCGTACGTAATCGCTGATCCTGATATTGGCTTGATGCGGTACCAGTAGGTCGAGGTCGGCGGCCGTATAGCCATTGGCATTGAGTGCTTCCGTAATTACTTCGCCAAATCGGACGATCGCGTGTTTGAAAACGGCATTCCCGTTCATATATACATTATACCCACCTGCGTCGAGCAGTTCCTGGCTAACGGGGCGGCCTGGACGGCTGCTGCCTGGATCTTTTACATAAAGCTCTTCCGCGAAGCGCCCGTCGGCGTGTAAGTGTGTAGATAGTATACAATGTTGTGGATCTTCAGTAGCGGTAACCACAGCGGCTCCCGCGCCGTCCCCGAAGATCACAGCCGTATTGCGCCCTGCCGTACTCTTGTCGATCCATGACGACTGAATTTCCGATCCCACTACCAGTGCGGTTTTGTACATGCCCGATTTGATGAACTGATCGGCAATGGACAGCGCGTAAACAAAGCCCGAACATTGCTCCCGGACATCGATGACCGGTTTACCATCCATCCCGAGTTCACGCTGCATCAGAAACGCGGATCCGGGGAAAAAATAGTCCGGAGTAATGGTAGCGTACACGATCACATCGATATCGTTGGATGTCAGGCCGGCGCGCTCCAGCGCTTGCCGCGAAGCGGCCGCGGCCATGCTGTAATTGGTGTCTTTCCCATATTCGAAATAACGCCGTTCCTGGATCCCTGTACGTTCGCGGATCCATTCATCCGACGTTTCCATCCATTGGGTCAGGTCGTTGTTGGTAACAATGTTTTCTGGGACGTAATAACCTAGGCCTGTAATGCGGGAGAATGTCATGCTATCGGAAAATGTTCAAATGCTGCTGAGGGTTAAGGGGCGGTCTTGAACAGGTTTTTTATTCTAAAATGATAATTATAAGCAACATACGTTGCCGGAACAGATTGTAAAATTGCAATAAAAAGTCCTGCCTACCAATTCATATACTCTTTTTCCTGACATTATCGATCAGCGACAGCAGGATATAGAGGATCAAAAGCGCGGGTACAGCCAATATTTTCAATGTGGCGAGGAGGACAAGCGAAGCTATTATCAATATGAAGCGCGCCTCATTCCCTTTCCAGCCGAAGCTTTTGAATTTAAGCGCTATCAGGGGCATTTCCATCACCAGCAGATAGGACATTACCACGCTCAGGATCAGTAAATTGTTGGTGTTGATGATCAGATCTTTCCAGAAAGTGCCCTCAGTATGCACTATGAGTGGTAATGAGGCGATCAGCATCGCATTGGCCGGTGTGGGAACGCCTATAAAAGAATCGGATTGTCTCGGGTCATTGTTGAATTTCGCAAGCCTGATCGCCGAGAATACCGCAATAATAAACGCCGGATAGGCCTTCCATATCCCAAGCAGATCAGGAATACTCTGCATAAGCAGCTGAAATACGATAATGGAGGGTAAGAGGCCGAATGTGACCATATCGGCAAGCGAATCCAGGTCCCGGCCGATCGGCGATGTTACTTTCAGAAGCCTGGCGACGAAACCGTCGAAAAAATCGAAGATCAGGGCAACGCCAATAAGCAGACAAGAAAGGAGCAGGTTATTGTGGAATGCTTCTACTACGCCAATACAGCCACAAAGGAGGTTTCCGCAAGTCAGGGCATTGGGGATGTTGCGACGGATCATAAGCGCATTTATTTGAAGAAGGGATTGTTTTTCTTTTCAAAACCGATGGTGGTGGGTTCCATGTGGCCGGCGTAGACGGTATAATCGTCCGGAAGTGTAAATAGTTTGGACCTAATGCTGGTCATAAGCGTCGAATGGTCGCCACCCGGCAGGTCGGTCCGGCCAATACTCATCCTGAACAGCACATCGCCACCGATGACAAACTTGTCGTCATCGCTGATGATCGCAATATGCCCGGGCGCATGGCCAGGGACAAAAATGATTCTCAATTTAGTATTTCCGAATGCGATCATATCGCTCTCCGATACAAAACGGTCGATCTGCGGCTCTTCGAAGGACGAGAAACCATAATTCGGCGCATAAGTTTTCACTGCTTTCAGAACCGGTTCATCAAGTTGGTGTAATGCAAACGGTATCCCATATGTTCTTTTCAGTGCAGCAACACCCAGTACATGATCGATGTGTGCGTGGGTGTTTACGATCTGAACCGGTTTTAGCCCGTTCTGCCCTATAAAAGAGGTTAGTTCGTTCAATTCCGACCTGTCGTAACATCCGGGATCAATGATGATCGCCTCACGGGTTTCATCGTACAGTAAATAGGTATTTTCTGAAAACGGGTTGAAAATGAATGCTTGTACCTGTACCATTCCGGTAGGTTTATGTGGGTTGTATAATGGGGTAAATCTACGAAACACTTTGCAAAGGCTTGCCTTTTTGTGTTTCGGGAGCCTTATTGTTCCTTGATCGTTGCGATGATCCGGTCATAGTAAAAAATAGTAGAGTCCCGGTAGGTCGATTCGGTGCCGACAAAGAACCAAATTTCTCCCGCGTTGTTGGCAGTGATCTCAAATGGCTGGCCTGCATTAGAATGTCTTACCGTCGCATATCGGGTGTCCGTACGGCCGCTGGCGACACTTCCTGTCAGCGCCACATCTTTCCCGGCCTGGGAACCCGAGCCTTTGTCCAAATTGAAGGTGTAAATTTTATTAGCCAGCTTGGTGACCGGCTCTGTGCCGGATGCCCCGGCCTTCAATGTAACAGCGCTGGCTGGCGACCCGGTTGCTGTTTCGGGGTAGTTGGTGCCAAGGTCGATGTCGAGTACGAGTTGGTAAGTTCCGTTTGGGGCGAATCCCGTTACTTTCTTTTTCAGGTAATTAAACATATTTTCCTTGGTATTCCGTGCAAATACCCGGACCGCGTACCGGGTAGTATCCAGGCCGCGGGGAAGTCGTGCGAGCGCAGCCAGCGTATCCAGGGATGTACTGTCGGCGGTGGAGGAGTAGCCCGAGAATTCTATGTCCCATCCGTCGAGAGCGGTTTCGAAATTGGAATCCACCGTAATGATGGCATCGAGGCTGTCATCATTACAGCCCCAGAGCGAGGCTATGGACAGTAACGCGACGAGTAATATGTTTTTTTTCAAGTCAAATAGTGATTTTTAGAAAACAACGAAAGGACAGTCGATATCTTTCCTTTCACGGGCGCGCAAAATTAATGCGGTCTGCGTCAAACACCTATCCGATCAGAAAAATTGCGGGCTTTTTATGCAGATCTGGCTTTTGAGCCTTCCATTTTCTGACAGACATTGTCCTGATAAACTCGTCGGCCGCCGTCACATTGGCGGCAATGCACAGGGAAATATCCGGTGAACAACTTTCGATCACAGCATCCAGAAGCTGGTTGTTGCGGAAAGGTGTTTCCATGAATATCTGAGTCTGCTGCAGTTGCCTGGCGTTTCGTTCGAGGTTCTGCAAGGTTTTCTTCCGTTGCATTTTGTCAATCGGCAGGTAGCCGTGGAACACAAACGATTGGCCGCTCATCCCTGAGGCCATCAGTGCCAGCAGAATAGAAGATGGCCCCACGAGCGGTACCACTCTGATACCGGCTTCATGTGCGAATCGTACCGCAACGGCACCGGGATCGGCAACGCCGGGAACTCCGGCCTCCGATATTACACCGGCGCTGCGGGTAAGTCCTTTTATGGCTGCTGCGGTGTCCGCTTCCGGAGTGTCTTTGTCCAACTGAATAAACGTAATTTCATCAATCACCTTACCGAGCCGGAGACCGCTGATGAAACGTCTTGCAGTGCGGATGTTTTCGACAAAGAATATTTGCAGATCCAGAATGGTATCTTTGATCTGAGGCGTGAGTACTATGTCTTGGGTACCTTCCGCCAGAACAGTTGGGATTAAATACAGGGAAATCCCGGAATCATTCATAAGCATTTCATTTTTTTATTCTTTTCCAACCAATAGGCCTGAATGTGAATCTACGGGATAAATAAATTTATTTAATAAGTATGAAAAGACTATTATACATACCCGTGGTCCTGGTGTGGTTATTGTCTTGCCAGAAAGATGCCGACAGCGATCCAACGGCGATGCTATACTTTTCGACGATCTCGGGTCCATGGCACTCCATAGAGGCTGAACGATCGTCCCTGGATAACAAAAGTGTGTGGGAACCTATTCCCGCCACGCAATCCGATACGTTGATTTTCCGCAATGACGGTGTTATCCTGAATGCGGACGGGAAGCCGCGATGCTGCGCTCCCGGTACGCTCACGATCAACGGGACGTTACGGGATGTTAAACCCCAGACCGCCTTACCGGGCAATCCCGAATGCGCGCTCTTAAACTGTGTGACTTGCCCGACCTGGGAAATATCCTGGAATGACGATCAGTTGATCATCAGTACCTGCAATACACCAAGAATCAAATACGTCAGATAGTTTTGTTCAGAAATTCCAGCAGGGTGCTGACGAACGCCTTCGGTTGTTCAGCTTGCACCCAGTGCCCTGCTCCCTCGATGGTCTCGAGCACAGCGTTGGGGAACAAATCCAGGATTCCTTCCAGATCTTCATCCAAAATGTAATTTGAGTTTGCCCCCCGCATAAACAGTGTCGGTGTTTCCACGGGAGTCCCGGATTTGATTTGCGCTCCCACATTGGCCATGTCCGTGATAAGCAAAGGCAGATTGAACCGCCAGGCAAAACCGCCTTCTTCTTTCCTGTACAGATTTTTTAATAAAAACTGCCTTACTCCCAAAAGCGGTTCGTATTCGGCCAGGATTTCATCGGCCTGGTTCCGGTTTTCGATATCGTTTACCGGGACCGCATTCAATCCTTTCAGAATTTTGGTATGATGGATGGGATAGGCCTTAGGGCCGATGTCTACCACCACCAGCGCATCAAAAGTCCCCGGATAGGTGACAGCATATTGCATAACCGTTTTACCGCCCATGGAATGGCCCAGCAATACGGGAGATTCGATACGCTGCTGATCCAGGAAGTCTTTGAGGTCGGTCGCCAGCGTCGGAAAATCAAGCGGCGCTTCGTGAGGTGACCGGCCATGGTTACGTTGATCGACGAGATACACGCGGAAGCCTTGCTCAGAAAGTGATTTGCCGATGCTGAGCCAGTTGTCGAGAAAACCAAAGACGCCATGCAGAATGATCAGCGGCTTCCCTGTTTCTCCTATTTGTTTGAAGTTGAGTTGCATAAATTGGGGTATACCAATAACTACGGATTGAAATATAGAAATACTTTTACGTTCTTAGCTGTGATTGTCTCATGTATGCCGGGTTGCAAAGTTGCGGAGTATTTTTAATACGAAAAAAATGCACAACACCGGAAATTAACAATTTGATCATCCAGTCCGTGCCCAGGTGCGGAAATCTCCTCTCTCAAAAAGCTGAAAAGATCTTTTTTTGCTCCCAAGAACAAAATTAAGAGCCCGGGACAACCCGGTTGGTTTGTTAATGATTTGATAATAATGGAAATATTGAAGTATTGGCACACGAATCTGTATTATTTCAATAAATCAAGTAGTTACGAAGATTAGTATTGTATTTTAGTAGGATTTAGCCTTTTGTTTCTGAATCGAAAAAGGTATTATTTTGCAATAATTATTCATCCTTCTTGGAATGAAACTGCTAGTTTTCTTACAAACCAAATCACCAAATTTATGAACGGGAAAAGTTTACTTTTCAGGGCTTTTACGGCCGCGTTACTACTCTTTTGTTTTTCGATTAGTCTCGATTCATGGGGGCAGGTGACCACTTCATCAATCAGCGGCGTGATCACAGATGCCAGTGGCGAATTTTTGCCGGGAGCGACTGTAACCGCCATTCATGAGCCTTCGGGTACAACCTACGGTACCGTTACAACTGAGGCAGGTCGGTACACTTTTCCTTCCGTTCGAGTGGGAGGGCCTTACAAAATTACGGTAACATATGTTGGTTTCGCTGAGCAGAGCAAAACCAACATCTTTGCTGAATTGGGCCTGGCAGCCAGCGCGAACATTTCACTCAAAGAGGGGGGGACGCAACTGGAAGAGGTCTTGATTAGGTCGGATGCAGCGCAGTTGTTCAATGGAGAGCGAACTGGCGCAGCCACTTCAATCAATACGGAGCAGTTGAGGACATTGCCGACGGTTACCCGCAGCATTTCCGATTTCACACGCCTTAGCCCTCAGTCCAATGGAGGCAACAGTTTCGGTGGGCGCGACGGACGTTACAACAACTTCCAGGTAGATGGTGCCAATTTCAATAATGGTTTTGGATTGAACGACAACCCGCTTCCCGGCGGAGGAGGATTGTCCATTGATGCGATCGAAGAAATACAAGTTAATATCGCTCCGTTCGATGTAAGGCAAAGCGGTTTTTCAGGGGCAGGTATCAATGCGGTCACCAGGAGCGGGACCAATAAATTTACAGGTTCGGTGTACGGATTCTTTAGTAACCAGGATCTCCAGGGAAAGAAAGTGAATGATGACGAAATAATACGTCCCGATGCTACCAGCCAGACGCTCGGTTTCAGATTGGGCGGGCCACTGGTTAAAAACAAACTGTTCTTTTTTGTCAATGCGGAGCACATTAAAAAAACCGGTTCAGGGGTAGGTGCTGTTAATTTGTGGAAGGCCTCGGAAAATGGAGTGGCCGATCCAGGTAAAAACATTTCCAGAACCAAAAGAGCAGACCTGGAAGCGGTACGCAATCACCTGGTCAACCAATGGGGATACGATCCGGGTGCCTATGAGGATTATGCCAATGATAACAGCGAGAAAACAACTTCTTTTCTGGCGCGCATCGACTGGAACATTAATGCAAAAAACAAGCTGGCTGTTCGCTACAACCAGGTAGAAAGTTCAGCCCCTTCACTGGTTAATGCAAACTCGGGAGCCTACCCGCGTACACCGTTCGAGACCGGGCGTGTAAGCTCACTTTCGATGTCGTTCGCCAATACCATGTATACGACGAAAAACATCGTGCGTTCGATTACAGCCGAATTGAATAGTGAAATTACGCCACGACTATCCAACCAGTTCCTGGCAACATACAGCCGTATCCAGGCAACCCGTAGCTCTTCGAGCTCAGAATTTCCGATGATTGATATCGGTTTCGCTGGAGACAGTCTCAGGAAGACGGGTGTAACCACCTATCAAAATTACATCAGCGCAGGTTACGAGCTGTTTACCTATGGGAACGATGTTTTGAATGATAACTTTACTATTACCAACAACCTAAACTATGTGGTAGGCAGACATAATTTTACGGGAGGTGTAAGTTTCGAAATGCAGAAATTCGGAAACAGATACCTTCGCAATGGAACATCTTACTACCGTTATGCTTCCGTGGAGGAGTTTCTGAAAACCGGAACTCCTAACGAAGTAGCGCCCTTGCAGTTTGCGTTGACTTATCCGTACGAAGGCCAGGACCCATATGCACCTATTAAATACGGGTTGCCGTCTATTTACATCCAGGATAAATTTGACATCACCGACCGTTTTACCCTGACGGCAGGTATAAGGGCCGAAATGCCGGTGTTCCTGAATGACCTTACCCCGAATACAACGGTCGATACCTTGAAGTTGCAGGGCGTTGGCGGAGGTGTCCGTACATATGACACTGGCTCATGGCCCAAGACACGCGTGATGCTTTCTCCACGCGTTGGTTTCAGATGGGACGTCAAAGCTGACAATTCCCTTATTCTTCGCGGAGGTACCGGCATTTTTGCGGGACGCGTCCCCTTTGTTTGGTTAACCAATATGCCATCCAACCTGGGCGTGATCCAGAACACCGTAGAACCGGGAAGTTATGCGGCGTCTGCCCCTTGGATTGGTGATATACGTTTCCAGCCCGACAAATACTATTGGCTGAACAACACCCCGGAAAGTGCGAAGAACGTCTTCATTAAAAACCCACGTGCGGGGCTGCCTAGTACGCTCGCGCTTGTGGACCAGGATTTCAAAATGCCGCAGATCTGGAGAACAAGTTTTGGTGTCGACTATAAGATCCCCGGAACGCCATTCGCAATTACAGGTGATGTAATTTATACGAAGGACATTCAGGCCGTGTATCAGTTTGGCGCCAACCGGAAGGCAGCTACGCAAAAAATGAATTATAGCGGTGATGACCGTGAGTTCTATCCTAACACCGGATCTTACCAATACAACAGTAAAATCGGCGCGAACTCCGTGAGCGTATTGACCAACACTTCCAAAGGGCATTCGATCAATGCAACCATTGGTTTGACAATGCAAGCAAGACGTGGATTTTATGGCTCGCTTTATTATTCCCATACTTCGGCCAAAACGACAACGGATAACCTTGGATCCAATGCGAGCTCGGCATGGGGAGCAACACCAAACATCAACAACCCGAATGACCTGAGGCTGTATAGCTCTGAGGGCGCACTTCCAAACAGATTGATCGGTACAGTATCTTATCGTATCGAATACGCAAATCACCTGGCGTCCACCTTCTCCCTTTTCTATAATGGCGCGAATCAGGGACGCCTTTCCTATACCTATAATGGTGATTTGAATGGAGATGCCATTGGAGCCGACATGTTGTATGTTCCTAAGAACGCCTCTGAGCTCAACTTTACCAATTCCACAGTGAGCGGTGTAACATTCAGTGCTGAACAGCAACGTGACGCTTTCGAAGCATATATTCAGGGTAATTCTTATCTTAAAGAGAACCGAGGTAAGTATGCAGCGCGTAACGGTGATCTGATGCCTTGGCTCAATCGCTTCGACTTCAAGTTCTTGCAGGACATTTTTACAAATATTGGAGAGACAAAGCATACGCTACAGTTGAGTGTAGATATTATCAATGCCGGAAACCTTTTGAACTCGAAATGGGGTGTTCGTCAGGAAATCATATCGGGTGCAAACATGCCTCTGCGTCGTGCAAGCGCAACGCCTGATGGTGTTCCCACTTTTACGATGAACGCGGTTCAGGTAGGTGGTAAAACCGTATTGCCTGACAAGGTATTCCGGGATATAACCACTACCGCCACGACCTGGAGTATGTTAGTGGGTGTCAGGTATTTGTTTTAGGCAGTTTTTTAAGATTGCAGATTAATAAGGTGTCTGATTGTGCCATCTTTCAATAGCGTATAGCCTTTGGGAGATACGCAATTCAGGCACTTTTTTTGTTTTTCGACAAAATACTACTAGTTTTTAAATTAATTAGTTGGATAAAAAATGTTTAATATATTTGGTAGTGAATAAATTTTTATTTTAAAACTAACTCAAAAATATGAAGACATTATTTATTCGATTAGTGCTGAGAAGATGTTTTTTGATTGCTTCGGTTATTTTTTTATTTGGTTGTGAACGTGCTCAGGAACTAGCTACTGAAAACACAAACAAAGGAGGTCCGGTATCTAGCCAGCAATCCGGGCAAACTTTTCCAGGAGAAGAAGGGGAAACAGTTAAACTTAAATACAATGGCGAAGATATTCATGTGAGGAAAATTAATAACGAGTATGTTATGATGGGAGACATAACGCTATCGGAGGAGCAAGTAGCTAAGCTAAGGGGAGATGAAAATGCCCGGGCGGCAACTACCGAGTTTACAAAATACTGGCCATCAGGAATAGTGTATTATACTATAAATTCCTCGCTTCCAAACCAACAAAGGGTGACGGAAGCAATTACTCACTGGGAAATTAATACACCCATCGATTTCCAGCTCAGGACCAATCAAAGCAACTATGTAGAATTCGTGGATGCCGGTAGCGGTTTATGTAAATCTGATGTTGGGCTAACAGGAGGTCGTCAGGAAATTAAGGTGGGAAGTAGTTGTGTTAGAGGGGATGTGGTTCATGAAATCGGACATGCCATCGGTTTTTATCACGAGCAGAGCCGACCAGATGCCGGCAACTTTATCAATGTGTATTTAGAAAATTTACCAAACGATGATTATATCAGGGATCAGTTTAAGTCTTATACCGCAATAGGAAGGCCGGGTTTTTATTTCGGAGCCTTTGATTTTGGTTCAGCAATGCTTTACCACTCCTACGCATTCAGCATCAATGGTCTCCCTGTAATGAAGAGAAAAGACAATAATCAAACCTTCAATCAAAGTGAGTGGCTGTCGGCGGGGGACATCGAAACGGCAAAAGCTATTTATGGCCCGCCTTATGCAAAGGTTAGAAAAGTCCAAATATCGTATGATGGAAACTCTTCCGGCACTACTTCTTACTATTATGAAGAGGCGGATTATTTTGTAGATTTCTATAATGATAAGCAATGTACATCCCCTTACACCGGGAATGCACCCAGGGTTGTCACTGTAAATAAGCAGCTGAATCAAGCTAACGCACAGGGAGGATACAGTTCGTCGCTGAGCAACCAACAATATCAGAAGATAAACGGAGAGTCGGGATCAATTTGGCTGGGGAGATATACCAACTACGAGAATACGAATTACGGGGATATTACTTCTGGTGAACATGTAAATTTTGGCGTAACAAGCCCTAATAAGGGAAATTATTAGAAAATTGTAATGTAAGAGGCAAATTCAATTTACCTCTTACTTTTAAGTAATCGTTTTTACTCCGAAACTTTCTCCGTCTTCAAAATTGACTCTACGCCCGCGCGGTAGCCTTCTATAATCAACCGGGAAATATCCTCGGAATTGAAATGCTGTAAATCCAAAAATAGGGGTGTTGCCGGTCGGATGACAGTCAGCTTCATAGGTTTACCTCTCAGATTGGAACGGTCGACATAAGATTCTGCCCAGGCAATATTGCTGTTAACGATCTGGTTGACAGTGATATCCCTGACCCGCTCGATGAGAGTGATCAGATTGCGTGTGTTAATGTCTTCGGGCTGGTAAAGTAGAGGAGAATGGCAGGCGATGAGCACAATTTCGGTTGCACCGTCATCGATGGCCTCACGGATGGGGGCTACTTCGCGAAGTCCGCCGTCGAGATATAGCTGATGCTCAATTTCTACTGCGGGCATCAGCATGGGTATCGACGAACTGGCAAACACAAAATCGATATAGGTGGGATCTTTTGTGGAGACATACTTCATCTCCCCCGTTCCGATATTTACTGCTCCAACTTTGGTTTTAATGGGCGTATTGATCAGGTAATCGTCGTGCAGGTGCCTGCGGATGAGCTGATGCAGGGGGACAGGGTCTACGATGCCGTCGAACCGGCTCATCAGTGTATTCATCCCCAGCATCACGCGGGAGCGCAGCGTGGAAATATCCTGGGGCTGGGTAATATTCTTGATCCAGAATTCCAGGAGTTTGCGGCCTGCAAGCGGCCATTGAATTTCCTGTTGTTCAGCCTTTTGCCGGCCTGCTTCGTTGGCCAGGAACGTCGCATTCAATGCGCCAACTGAAATTCCATATATCATCTCAGGCTGAAAGCCATTTTCCAGGACTGCCTGGATCACTCCCACCTGAAATGCTCCCTTCATAGATCCTCCGCCGAGGACGAGTGCTTTCATATCGACTGGTTTACGCGGATTAATTTAAACTTCGGCCATCGACCGTTGGCTTCCGGGCATTTTTTGTTCCTCAGCCTTTCTCAATTCTAAACATTTTCGGTTTAAAATTGATATAAACAGAAGATTTTATTCCAAATTTGAAGATCAGTATTCAGAGGTTCTGACGAACACTATAACGGATCACTTCCCCTTGTTCGCGTCCTTTTATTATCAGGAGGGAGCTTTTAGCCCTCGTACATGCATATGACCCTTTCAATAAAGGATATCCAGGCTCCTATTGCAGATGAAATGAAAGCTTTCGAGCATAAGTTTCGTCAGTTTATGAAAAGCGAAGTAATGCTCCTGGACCAGATCATGAACTACATCGTGAGGCGGAAAGGGAAGCAACTGCGTCCGATGTTCGTTTTTCTCTCTGCCGGAGTCTGCGGCACTATTTCAGAATCTACCCATAGAGGCGGTGCCCTCATTGAACTATTGCATACAGCCACATTGGTCCACGACGATGTGGTCGATGATTCGAATTACCGCCGGGGCTTTTTTTCTGTCAATGCATTGTGGAAAAACAAGATCGCGGTGCTCGTGGGCGATTACCTGCTTTCCCGCGGCCTGCTGCTTTCGGTGGACCATCAGGAATTCGATCTGCTTAAAATTGTTTCAACTGCCGTGCGTGAACTGAGTGAGGGTGAATTGTTGCAGATCGAAAAGGCGAGGAGACTCGATATTAACGAGGAGGTGTATTACCAGATCATCCGTCAGAAAACAGCATCGCTGATCGCTTCCTGTTGCGCCGTTGGGGCCAGTTCGGTTGGAGCGGTTCAGGAGGTAGTCCAGAAAATGCACGCATTCGGGGAAAAGGTCGGGATGGCATTTCAGATCAAGGACGATCTTTTCGATTATGGAGAGGATGAAATCGGCAAGCCGCTGGGCATCGACATCAAAGAGAAAAAAATGACTTTGCCGCTGATTTATGCACTGAACCACGCGCCGTGGCTGGAAAAACGGAGGATTATCAACATCATTCGGAACGAGAGCCACAAACCGAAAAAGGTAAGCGAGGTCATCGCATTTGTGAAGGAATCAGGTGGATTACATTACGCACAGCAGGTCATGGAACGTTATGTGCAGGAAGCATTGATCCTGCTGCATGAATTTTCAGATTCACCACACCGGCGTTCGCTCGAGCACCTGGTGCAGTACACAATAGAAAGAAGCAAGTAGGACGCCAGTTCCGCATTATAACGAAATTTTTAGTTAAGGTAGAAAATATATAAGTAAGTATAATAAATAAACTAACATTTTAGTTATGTTTGTGTGCTCACTTAATGCTGCCTGACATGAAAATATTCCTCACTACGCTATTTTTAGTTGCCGGCCTCGGATTGTCGGCGCAGCCCGTGGTGCTTAACCGCAAAGATGCAAGCTCAAAAGCGCTTTGGCACAAGCTCGACAAGGATTATAAAACCGAGAACGAGGTACTGACCGAGACTCCCTACAGCATTCACAAGGCATTTCAGAATATTTACGAGCAAATATTCGATAAGGAGAAATTGAAGGATTTTTCTTCGTGGAATACGCTGTACCTGAACGCGGAGGGGAAGATCGACTATCTCATTTTTGACATTGGTGGCGGAACATACAGGATTGTGAACGGAAAGGAGGAAGAGCCGCGCGGAGCCGATTCGCTTGCCGCTATTATCGTTTCGAAAATTACGCCATATCTTACGAATATCGTTTCTCGCAGGACTATCGGAACTAAAACGGTGATCACTACGCTTGTCAGTTTCCAGCAACCTGCTTCCAGGGAACCGAAGATGAAAAAGGACAGTGTTATCAACGGACTGGCGGAGGCATTGGAAACAAAGGACAGCTTGAAAGTGAAATCACTTGGCCTGAATCAAAGTTTACTGACTGCCATCCCGGATGTGATTTACCGCTTCCCCAATCTCGAACAGCTTTTTCTGACTGATAATGATATTGAAACAGTCAATCTGGACATGTCGCGCCTGCCCAAATTGCGGCATTTGGACCTGAGCCGGAACATATTATCTGAACAAAGCATTGTAATCAGCCGGAACAAGTCACTGAAACTGCTGAACCTCCAAAAGAACCTGATCACCGACATTCCGCGTGCAGCCCGTAACTGCAAAGGGCTCGAAACATTGTGGCTTGGAAATAACCATTTAAGCGGTTTGAACAACAGTAGCTTCAAGAAACTGAAATCTGTCAAAGACCTGAATTTTTACAAATCCGGTGTTGCGGTCTTGCCTCAGGGCATTAAGAAAATGCGCAGGTTAGAGGTGCTGGATTTGTATTATAATAAACTGGAAACCTTGCCGAAATCGATCACAAAGTTGAAGCGCCTGACCCATTTTGCCGTTTCGTACAATCAGCTCGCCGCATTACCAGTGCGGATCGACCGGTTGAAACGCGTGCATACGCTTTATGCGCACCATAACCATTTGAGCAAACTGCCCCAACGGATCACGCGCATGACAGCACTCCGAATTGTCGACCTGGGCTATAACTGGTTAACCACATTTCCTTCTGAGCTTGTGGCTTTTACAGATCTGCAAGAGCTCGATCTGTCGGGAAATAACTTTCCTGATTTTCCCATGCAGCTATTGCAAATACGCAAACTCGACAAGCTGCATTTACGCGGCAATCCTTTCCTGGGAGCGGATGCCGAGCGTAAATACAGCGAGCAGTTGAGCCAGCTCAAAAACCGGAATATCGAAGTTTTTTATTGAAGCCTACAAATTCCACCAGTAAGTGAATTTAAGCACGATCGCCCGATTTTTGACGCGGAAGTTTTCCGGCAGGTAGTTGTCGGTATACACGATAAAAAGGTCGGATGCAGGCTTATATCGCCATTGCAAACGCGCATTCAGGTTGATATTATCCGCCTGGTTATTGTATTGCATAAATGTGGTAAAAAACAGGCTGTTCGTAAACGTCACGTCCACGCGCGGGCCCACAAGCCAAAGCTGGGTGCGTTTCCAGGGTTCTGGCAGGCGGATATCATTGTAGTTACCGGCCATGGTAATAGCGACATAGGGTTGCACGCGGTAGCCGAGCTCGGCTTTCAGGTTGTTGCGCTTGCCGTTCTGATAATAGCCGCCCAAAATGCCGGAAGCCAGGTAAGTAAGCCTGTTTTGCGGACCTGAAACGATGTCAAAACCAACGGCTTTCCAGTTGTGCTCACTTCCGGTTGCCAATGTGGCTCCGCCGAGGTTCGTAGGGTCGAATGGACGTAACAGGCGGACGTAATTGCTCGAACCCCATACCGCCACTGTGGCGCGGTTGATGAAGTTGAGGTTATAGGACAGAATAAACTCACGGTCGCTCAAATCGACCTTTTTATCCCAGTATACATTACTTACCAGTTTGGGGCCATGGCTGATGATTTTTGGGTTTTTTACGAAAAACAGGTAGGCGATGTTGGGACTGATCTTGTAATAACCCATTCGAACCGCATTGGGGACATAACCTACTTCTGCATTGTAATTTTTACCCACATACTCGTGCTGCCATTGCCAGGAGAAGTTGGCCTTGGTAAATTTGAGGTCCGCCGCGTGCGTAAAATCATCCGAAGACTTGCCGGGTGTAAATGATTTCAGGAACATTACCTTGCCTGTCCACATGTTTTTAGCGCTGGCTAAGTTAAACTCCGCGCCGATGTTGCGGTTGTAGCGACTGGTAGCCGAATGCCGTTCCAGCGTGTAATTGGTTGCATCCTTATTAACGAATATGAAGCGCACATTTGAACGCGCCAGCAGTTGCCGCTGCAATGCGAAAACAGCATAGTTGTTATGGGGCGTAATGCTGTCGTTAGAGCCCGTTTGTACATCCAGCACGCCTATTCGCCAGTTCTTATTGATCTTCCCGCTCATCCGCGCCCCAAACTGAATGGGGACCCCCAGGCCTATGCGTCGTGAAAAGAACGGCCGGATGGTAGCGTACCCGAAATTGGCAAAGAGGTCGGCGTTTTCGAGGAAGAACTGTCGGCGTTCGGGGAAGAAGAGTTCGAAACGGTCCAGGTTGGTCTGTTGAACGTCCACATCGACCTGTGAAAAATCCGGATTTACGGTAAGGTCGAGGTTCAGCGAAGGGGTAAGGCCGATCTTGACATCCCCGCCGATGGTGGGTTTATACTTTGTGGGAAGGTCCTTCTGATGGTCCTTGGTCATACGCATGGCGGCATACGGGATCACCGAGATGTTCGGGCCGGGATTTGGCGGTGGCACGTCCCACACGAGCACGCCCGTATAGGCGAGCGAAGCCGAAGGGAATTGCCTGGGGACCGGAGCCCAGGATGACTTTTCGGAGATGGTCAGATCCTGGCGGCTGAAATTGATTCCCCAACGGGTAATGCCGGGCTTGTAACGGATACTTTTAAATGGGATGGCTGCTTCCCAAACCCACTTGTCGTCCTCGTTCTTGACCGCGCTCACCCATTTGTTGTCCCAGCTGAGATCGACGGTTCCGCCATCACCTTGCTGACCGTCCCAGGGAGCACCGGCCGCATTTGCCCCGAACGAAAAGCCATTGGTTTTGTCGTCGAAAGTATCCATGAACAGCAGGAAATTGTCATTCTTGCCGAACGCAAAATCCCTTTTAAGCGACTCCACGATCAGCGAACCTTTGATGGGTTTGTAGTTGACAACCAGTATGTAAAGATTATGTTTGTCATAACACAGCTTTACATCGGTCAGCGCCCGGGAGAAGCTGGTATCCATCGGGGTGATCATGAAAAAATCCTTGGCCGTTTCGGCGTTGGTCCAGGCCTCATCGTCGGCCACGCCGTCGACATGGACTGGCGACGTAGCTGAATGGATATGGTACTGATAATTTTCGTTCGGTTTCTGCGCGATACTCTGGGAAATGATGAAACAGAAAATAAAAAGGGTTAGGATAAAATTACGTTGCACTTGATTTAAGGGGTGTAGGAATTTGGAAAATGAAAAGGGAGGCGGTACTTAATTTCTGAACCAGCGGGAATCAGCATAAAATGTTCCGAACGGTACCAGCGAGGATACGAATGACAGGGCCGATTTTTTGAATGACCAGCTTTTTTCGGTGGCAACCTGGATCAGCAGAATCACAAAAAGAACAAACAGGACCCCATGCGCCATGCCTACGACGCGAACCGCATGCGGGAGTCCGGCAAGGTATTTGAGGGGCATTGCAATGCCCAAAAGCACGAGATAGGAGACGCCTTCCAGAAAGGCAACAATACGCAAACGGCCCAATGCCGATTTGATCAGTTCAGACACCATAGGTATGCAGGGAATTAAGAAAAACACAATTTTTGGACAAAGATAAGCACCAAGTTGCTTGGAATGCAGGAAGTTCGGAAAGCTTTCTCGTGGAATTGTTATGTTTTGTAAAATGTAACCGAATGTTTAATTGTGGCAGCTGGACCTGCTTCGCCTACCATGGCCCGAATACAGCTTCTATTTGGCCAATGGATTAAGCCAATCACCAACGGCAGGATCCGGACAGCCCCTCATTGTCCGGGTTCGAATGGGATTTCGTTTCTGACCCTCATGAACCGATTATTTCCATGGCGGCTGCTTCGCCCGTCACAATGGCACCTTCCATGAATCCCTGCCAATCGGCCAGATGTTCTCCGGCGAATGCGGTGTGCAGAAAGGTTTTTTGCAATGCAGGCCGGAGTGTGTGCCATTGGTTGATGCCGTACATCGCATAGGCCCCCTGTGAAATCTGATCGGTCCCCCAGTAGTAATTGGCTTGTGATTCGATCAGCTCGCTGGCTCCGGGAAAATGAGTCTCGAGCGTATGTCGAATCATTTCTTTGCGCCATTCGTCGTTTTGATTAGCCACGACATCTGCTTTGTCTCCGATCGTATAGGAAATCAGCACGCCCTTAGTGGAAGGTTGGTTTTTAGTAGCGTGGTAAAAGTAATGCGGGAGCTGGTCGGTAATGAGGTCGAAGCTTTCGTCCTGCCAGAACCGCTTGTTGAAAAGCAACGCATTTTTGTTGATCCGTGCATACTGCAGTTCGTTCAGAGCCCTTTGTTTGTTGTCAGGCAGACCAGGTTCCCATTGGATATTTTTGATCGCTAACGTCGGAATGGCGCAAATGAGTTTGTCGGCCTCAAAGGTTTTTCCGTTGTCACAAATCACTTTTACCTGCGTAGTCTGCTCAATGCGCTTGACCCGGTGCCCCATCAGTATATTATCCTGGCCGATTTTTTCAGCGAGCCTCCGGGCTAGCTGTGTGTTACCTCCTTTCATTTTGAGGTCCATTTCATTCTTTTCACTGCTTTCTGCAAACGTGGAGAGTGCAATGAGTGCGGACACGTGCCTGATGCTTTCGCCGAAATCGGTGCTGTCGAGGAGCTCGCGCAGCAGCAGGTCGCGGCCCTCACAACCATTGTTGACGAGAAACCGCCACCAGTCGATACGGTCCAGGTCCAGCTTATCCTGATCATTCAGCTGGCGATAGCCATCCAGCAATACCTTGAACCGGGGTTTCCAGTTGTCCGAAAAGTCCCATTCATTGCTGCGGGTGTATCTGTTTTGGTAGATCAGGTGGGTGTCAAACTGGTTATTCATTAGCGGAATGCCGAGCGTGTCGCATAAGGTTCGTACACGCGTGTGGGAATTGCCTACCCATTCGGCACCTAGCTCAACAGTGAGGTTTTCCTTTGGATCGATCAAATGTGAGAATACCCGCCCGCCGATCCGGTTACGCGATTCGAGTACCGTAACATCCATCCCTTTCTCGCGCAACGCATGGGCAGCGGCCAAACCGGCAAATCCTGCGCCGATCACGATGACCCTGGTTTTTTTGGAAAGGAGAACATTTCCTAATGTGTCGGAAGTCGTCAGTGCAGCACCGGCCAGTAGTGCGGATTGGCGCAGGAACGCACGGCGTGATGCGGAGGTGTGGAGAATGTCTGTCATGATATAGAGGTTCGAATGAGTATACCAAAAATAACGGGGTATATACGCAGCTCAAACAAACCTTTAGCGAGAGGCAGACATTCTTAGTTTTTGGTTTAAATAAAAAATGGTTCAGCAAATGAATTGCGGAACCATTTGATTAGCAGAAGATTACTTTTAAACTGTCTGGACTTTCGGTTTCGCAGCTGTTTTGGTCGCATTATCTGCGGCAGCTTCTTTGTTACGCATTTTAACAAAATCCTTAAACCTGCGAACGGTCGCCATCACAAAACCGATCACGAGTACGAATGTACCCAGCCAAAGGATGTTGATCAATGGCTTTTCGGTAGCTTTCATGACAATAAAGTCGCGCTGGGTGGTGTTGATACCAAATGTGAATTTGCCTGTCTGCGGGTTGATTTCCTGGAATTGAATGCGCATTCCCAGTTCATTACTCACTTCCGGCTTACGCGCCACCATGCGGTCGCGGATCACGAAGGACGGTGTTACGACAAATTCCTTATCCTTGTCGAGTACCCGGATAATAGCCTTGACAGCGGCGTCACCGGCGCCCAGCTTGACGCCTTCGACCTGTTCCGTCCGCACGACATTGTCGAGAACAGCAACATAGTCGTTCACAAAGAAAGTGTCACGCAGATTCACTGTGAAGTTTTCGGTCTGGCTCCATACCGGTTCCGCAGTAGGATTGGTCACCATCGAAACATAGGTGTACAAATCTTTGTCGACCTTGCGCTGGATATCCGGCGAAGACACGATGCCACCCATGCGGGGGTTGATCTGTACCCGCGGGAACAGGGAGAAAATCTTACCGGATGGCTCACGGTATTCGATCTCGTAATAGAAGTTTTCCGGGAAGATTTCGATCGTGTCGCCCTTTGCATTGTATTTTTTGTCGTTCACAACAATATCACGTAATGCAACGGCGTGGAAATCGCCTTCCACAATATCCACCCAGCTTTTGGGGATATAACCGGGAATATGGCGCGGCTCCACACGGACATCGCGCCAGGTAAGCATATAGTCGCCCATTTTCTCCGGCTTGTTGAGCCAAAGCGTAATGTTCTCTTTGTTTTCCTTGTTGTCGTTGGCTGTAAACTCCTCACTACGCGAGATCATCAGCCCTGAATTATTGATGGAGACAACTTTGGTATAGGCAGAAGAAAAGAGGATACCGATCAGCATTAACGCCACACCGATGTGTGTAATTGCTCCACCGGAAAGGTTGTAGTTCCCCCGGATGATGTTAATCAGGATAGTGCCATTGGCCACAATGGCAAAGACACCTGTGGTGAGCAGCACGATATATTGGATGTCCCGTACTTGTTCAAAAGTTATCACCGCAGCGCTGATCAGCAGCGCTACCAGTAATGGGTTATATAATGCCTGCAGGTTGCCTTTGCCAGTCCGTTTCCACCAGAAATACTGGCCAATACCTGTCAGGGCAATGATGAGCGAAAAGAACCAGAGCTGAAATTTGTTGTAATGGGCGACCTGGTCGGCTGGTAACGCCATGTTCAGAACGGTTCCGAATGCTTCTGCTATTTTATTATAAACAGGGATGGAAGTGGTCGCAATGATCTGGAAGCCGGAAAGGCAAAGTAACGTGGCTCCAATGAAAATCCAGAATTCCTGAGAATACGTCGATACTTCCTCTTCATCGCTCGGGAGCGACTTCCAGCGATAAACCAGCAATCCGACCGAAACAATCGTGAAAGTGAAGAGGTAAATGAGTAATTGGCCCGAAAGACCGAGGTCGGTAAATGAATGGACCGACGCATTACCCAATACCCCGCTCCGCGTCATGAATGTCGAGTAAAGTATCAGGATAAACGTGGCGATCGTCAGAATGAATGACGTTTTGAGCGCAGTGGCATTTCTCCTTCCGATGATCATCACGTGTACCGCGGCCACTAATACGAGCCAGGGTACAATAGACGAGTTCTCAACGGGATCCCAGTTCCAGTAGCTGCCGAAGTTCAATGTTTCATAGGCCCAATAGGCACCCATGAGAATACCAACGCCTAAAACCAATGCCGAGAATAAGGCCCAGGGCAATGCGGGGCGTATCCATTCCTGGATTTTTTTATTCCACAGGCCTGCGATTGCAAAAGAGAACGGTATCAATGTGCTTGCAAATCCCAGGAACAACGTAGGAGGGTGGATCACCATCCAGTAGTTCTGCAAAAGTGGATTTAGTCCGTTACCGTCTTTGGGAATAAAATTGGGGTCCATCTTGTATACAGGCAGGTCGGGCATGACCTCTTTCAGCAACAAGAATGGCGTCGATCCTATTTTCAGGTCCAGGCCAGGAATCACGACCCCGAGAATCATGGAGGTAAGAAATGCCTGTACCAGCGCAAAAACGGTCATGACCGGTGCCTCCCATGAACGGTTGGTGAAGATCAGCGTTGCGCCGAGCAATACGTTCCAGAAGATCCAGAGCAGAAAGCTGCCCTCCTGATCCTGCCAGAAACTGGAAATAGTGTAGCCCGTTGGCAAGGATAACGACGAATTTTTCCAGGCGTAATGGTATTCGAAATAATGGTTACCAATGATCCAGTAAAGTGAGAACACTACCCCGATCACCGCCGCTAAATGCATCCAGAAAACGAGCCGCGCAAACTTTTTCCAGCTCTGCGTATCTTCCAGACTACTTGCACCGATACCCGCCTTGAAATAGGCGAAAGTGGCCAGAATGGCTGTAACAAATGAGACTATAACCAGCAGGTGCCCTGCATTTCCGATCGTACTGTGAATCATGATTTTGTTGCAGTATGTTCCGTGGTTTCCATTTTACCGTTCTCGTATTTCGACGGACACTTCATGAGGATCTTTTCGGCTGAGAATGCCCCGTCTTTCATTTTACCCACGACAACGACTTGCTCTGATTTGTCGAAATCCTGCGGTTTGGTGTTTTTATAGACTACCTTTTGTTCCACATTGTTGTTGTCAACCAAGGTGAAAACAAAGAGATTAGGATCTATCTCAGGCCGGTATTCCATTTCCAGGATTTGTCCGGTGGGGTCTTTTTTTAGTTTACCTACAACGTGAATACTCTCATTATCACCATCCTGGGCCATTTCTTTGGCTTTGGTGAAATCCACATAAGTGCTCGCGTCACCGGCAGTTGAAACGATAATGCCAATTGCAACCGCGATGATCACCAATCCGAATATCTGTATCTTTTTCATAGAGGCTTACTTGATATTGAGTTCCTTTTCAATCTTTTTCAGTTTGGAGTCGATGCGGAGCAGGTTGATTGCTATTCCTGCAAAAACAACGGCTACTACCGCTACCACGACCCAGATTTTACCGTCGGCGCGGAGCTTGTCGGCCATCTCTACGGACGTATCGCCCGCCTGCGCGAACAGGTTGCCGGAGACCGCCAGCAACGTCAGGAGGATGAGGGAAATTCTTTTCATTGTATATATGAATGGACTAAACCTTAACGAAATTTTACTTTGAAACGTTTGTAATATGCTCTGATCAGGCCAAAATGATTAGATTCTGCCGGATTCAGTCAATGCGTCTTCGCGAACCCGGTTGATCTGCTTAATCCTGATCCTTAGCTCAGCAATCCATAGCCCCAACAGGATATATCCGATCACGGCCGGGTAAAAAACGCGGCGGATATTGTTGTCAAAATCATAGGAACCGAATGTGCTGTTGCCGCCGCTGCCGGGGTGTAAAGAGTCGGTGAGGCGCGGCAGGATGTAAATGATCGGGATAAAAACGGCGAACGCGAAAATGTTGTATACCGAAGAAATCCGGGCACGGCGCTGCTCGTCCTCGAAGGAGCTTCTCAGCAGCAAATAGGCAAGGTAAATAAGGATACCGACGGCGGCCCCATTTAGTTTCGGATCATTCGGCCATGGATCGCCCCAGGTGTAATTGGCCCACACAGAACCGGTAAGACAACCGAGAATTCCAAAGAAAATCGCCGATTTGGCTACTTCGCTGGCGATATCATCGTCTTTGATATTACCCTTCATTAGATAACGGATTGAAAATACCATCGACAGCAGCAGCAATGTGGTCATGGCAAGCCATAGCGCCACATGGAAGTAGGTATTACGGATACTTTCATTGATAATGGCAAGCCGAGGAACGGGACCGATAAATCCCATGATGATCACGTAGAATATGATCACAATGCAGAGGATTTTCCACCAGATCTTTCTCATTTTAAAAACTAACACTTTAAAGTTGAGCCCTTTAACCTGCTGTATTTAGCTTCTCCATAAGTAAGGAAAAAGCAGGTAGCTGAGCGTAATTACTATCAGATCGATCGATAATAGTGTGGTGATTTCATCGGTGCTGACCGACCAGTCCAAACCATCCAAAGCATTCTTTGCCAGACGGATCGTCATCAGAAGCATTGGCAGGATGATCGGGAAACTGAGCACAGCCATGAGTGTGGCACTGTTGTCGGCCTTCGACGCGATACCCGCAATAAGCGTGAGCACGGACGCAAAGCCGGTGGACGCAAGCAGGATGCAAATGGCGAAAAGCCCGTTATCCTGAATGGGGTTACCCATGACAAATGCATAAAACAGGAAGCCCATTCCCGAAAGCAGGACCATGATCAGCGAATTGTAGATGATCTTGGAAATGATAATCGCCTGCGGACTGCACAGGTTATAATAGTAAAGTAACCTTCCGTGACGTTCCTGTGAAAAACTCTTGGCAATGGCGTTGACCGCCGTGAAAAGGAGAATAATCCAGAACAATGTATTCCAGACGATCGGAGTGAGCTGGTTTCGGCGGAGATTGAAGCTGAGGTAACACACAAAAACGGTGCTGACCACGTAAAGCATCATGCCGCTCAACGCGTACTTTTGGCGCCATTCCAGGGTTACTTCTTTCCAGATCAGGGTTTTAATCTCGTTCAAGGTGATTGGTGCGGGCCGTCGGCTTTCGACTTTCGGCTTTCGATTTACGTGTTGATTGTAACCAGTGCCACTTTTCCCGGCTCCGGGACTTCGTTTCGTGCTGCAAAAGTACGACAGAAAGCCTGAGGGAAATAATAAAACGATCATGATTTTGTATGATTTGACGACCGGTGGGCACAATTGAAAAGGTAATGTTTGATTTACGGTCTGAGAGTGCTTTATTTGCAGTTTAAATAAAATGAATCTAAATAAGGAACGTATGTCGGCTCGTACGGTTTCACACCTCAAAAAGGGTGAAAAAGGCATAATAAAGTCATTTACAGATCGAGAGATGTCATTGAAACTGCTTGAAATGGGCTGTTTGCCGGGATGTGAAGTGCGGCTGGATGCGATTGCCCCGTTCGGTGATCCGATCTGCATCAACGTGGGCGGATGTTATAGTCTGTCGCTGCGCCTGAACGAAGCATCGGTGATTGAATTAGAGTAAAGAATACGTTCCGCTTACAGCCTCTCCATTGAAACAGGGAAACATAAAAGTTGCGCTGGTAGGTAACCCGAATGCCGGCAAGTCTACACTATTCAATGCGCTCACCGGTCTGCGTCAGAAAACGGGTAATTTTCCCGGTGTGACAGTTGAAAAGAAATCAGGAACGTTCCGGATTGCCGCCGCTGACGGGCACGACGATCAGCACGTAATGCTGGTTGATCTGCCCGGAACTTACAGTATTTATCCGAAATCAAAGGATGAAACAGTGGTGATGGACATCCTGGCCAACCCGAAACATCCCGATTTTCCCGATGTGGTGATCATTGTGGCCGATGCTTCCAATCTGCAACGCAATCTGCTGTTATTTACCGAAATAAGCGATCTGGGCCTACCTGCTGTTCTTGCCTTGAATATGCTGGATGTGGCAGCTAGCATGAACCTTTCTGTGAATGCCGTACAGCTCGCCATGCACCTGCGTGTACCGGTAGTCCGCATCAATGCACGCACCGGTGAGGGAATCAAGGGATTGAAAGAGGCGATCCGCCAGGTGGCTGAAAAGAACGGAAAAGCAGCACTTCAGTACTTCTACGAACCCCAGGGCAACGAAATCGGTCTGATTGAAGAAGTGAAGGCGCTGCATCAGCTTGATAATGACTACGTCGCATTGCAGTACGTTTGCCAGCACGACAATTTTTCCTTCCTGGCGCAGCCGGTGAGGGCGAAACTGGATGCGCTGATCGAGAAGTACGGATTCGACGAGAATGACTTCCTTGCCAAAGAGACCGTAGCCCGGTACGAAAAAATAAAACCCATCGTTTCTAAAGCCGTCAAATCGGAGGGAGTCACCGAGCAACCCTATTGGACACGGAAGCTGGATGCGGTATTACTGCACAGAGTTTGGGGCTATGTGACCTTCGCATTGGTTTTGCTGGTCGTTTTCCAGGCCATCTTTGCCTGGGCTTCCTATCCGATGGACATGATCGATGCCGGCACGGCCAGCCTGATCGAATGGACCAAAGGAGCGATGCCGGAAGGTATTTTGAATGACCTGATTACGGACGGTATCCTGGCGGGAATCGGGGGGATCGTCATATTTATTCCGCAGATCGCCATTTTGTTCGCATTGGTCGCGATCCTGGAAGAGTCGGGCTATATGGCACGTGTGATGGTGATTATGGATAAGCTGATGAGACGTTTCGGGCTGAATGGACGCAGCGTTGTCCCGCTGATTTCAGGAGTGGCGTGCGCGGTTCCCGCGATTATGACCACGCGGAGTATCAGCAGCCGTTACGAGCGTTTGCTGACCATTCTTGTAACTCCGCTCATGAGCTGCTCGGCCCGTCTGCCGATCTACTCGATCCTGATTGCATTGGTAGTGCCTGCCACGAAGGTGTTTGGCGTGTTCAATATGCAGGGGATTGTTTTGTTTGGACTGTACTTGCTGGGCCTCGTTGGTGCATTGTTTTCGGCATGGGTGCTCTCGTTGTTTATTCCAAGAAAGGAGCCAAGCTATTTTATGCTGGAAATGCCTTCCTATAAATTGCCCCGCTGGGGACATGTGGGCTTTTCGATGTATGAAAGTGTCAAATCATTTGTTCTGGAAGCCGGTAAGGTCATTATGGCAATATCTATTATCCTCTGGGTGTTGGCATCCTATGGCCCGGGTGACAATATGGAGGTGGCCGAGCAGCAGGTAGTAACAACAATGGGTACGCTTCCACAAGCGGAGCTCGATGCTGCGGTTGCGTCGGCAAGACTGGAAAGTTCTTATGCAGGACAGTTTGGTCGTTTTATAGAGCCGGTCATCAAGCCATTGGGCTACGACTGGAAAATTGGTATCGCATTGCTGGCATCGTTTGCTGCCCGCGAAGTATTTGTGGGAACGATGGCTACGATTTATAGTATCAGTGGTGATTCGGAGGATGTACTGACGGTCAAGCAACGGCTCGTTCAGGAAAGGAATCCCGAAACCGGCGGCGCGATGTTTACCACTGCGGTTTGTTATTCATTGCTGATGTTCTACGTATTCGCTATGATGTGTATGAGTACGATCGCGGTTGTCTATCGCGAAACCCACGGCTGGAAGTGGCCGATGATCCAGCTCGCCTACCTGATGGTGCTGGCTTATGGTTCAGCATTTGTGGTTTATCAGTTGCTGAGCTAACAAACAAGTTACCAACCCAGGTGCTCAACCACATCCGACGCGATCAGCGCCGTCTGTCCACGCGCTTCCGCGGCGCGGTCACCGGCAAGGCCATGCTGGTAAACACCCAGGATGGCGGCGTCGGCCGGCGCGTATTTTTGGGCCAGCAGGCTAGTGATAATACCGGTTAATACGTCGCCGGTACCTCCCGTGGCCATGCCGGGATTACCGGTGGAATTGAAATGGACTTCGCCATTGGGAAGAATTACAGCGGTATTTGCGCCTTTGAGGCATATGATTACCTTGTATTTTGAGGCGAAGGCACGCCCGTCTTCCAGCCGCTCATACTCGTTGGCACTTTGCCCGGCAAGTCGCTGAAACTCCTTTGGATGTGGTGTCAGAATGGTTCCCTCGGGGAGTTTATCGAGCAAATGGCGATTTCCGGAAAGGATGTTCAATGCGTCGGCATCGATGACTAACGGTACTTTTACTTCATTCAGTAATTTTTCCAAAACCTTCACAGTTTCCGGCGCCTGACCTAATCCGGGACCGACACCGACAGCCGTTGCTGACGCCAGATCGGGTAATCGGGTAATCTGTCTGTCTGCGTCATCCACCGTAGCCATTGCTTCGGGGACGGAGATTTGCGTGATTTCATATCCACAGGCCGGAACGTGCATTGTGAGCAGACCCGCACCGGAGCGCAGGCACGCCCGGCCGGATAGTACCGCGGCCCCCATTTTGCCGAAACTGCCGGCAATGATCACCGCGTGGCCGTATGTGCCCTTGTGCGAAAATTTTTGCCGCGGCCTGATCCGCTTTTCGGCCGACCGTTTGTCGGTGTAGTAGAAGGGCGTAGGCGTGTTGCTGATGTAATCCTGGCTCAAACCGATGTCGATGACATGCCATTCACCTACATACTGCGCATTCTGTGGGAGCATGAATGCCAGCTTGGGTAACTGGAAGGTAATGGTATAGTCGGGTTCGATGATGGTATCACTGTCGCTGTTGGGCCGGTCAGTATACAGCCCGCTCGCAATGTCCACCGAAACGACCCTGTTGGGCAATGCATTGATCCGATTGATGACATCGGCCAGTAAACCGTCCACCGGGCGGGACAAGCCGGATCCCAGCAGGGCATCGATGCAAACGACGCTTTTTGCGATTTGGGGTACATCATCCTTTGAGTGGATGTGCGATGGGCTCAAATGTTGATTCAGGCGTGTCAGGTTGGCTTGAAAATCGGCGGAGGCTTGGGTGGAGTATTCAATTATATAAGCGGAAACGTCGTACCCGCATGCGCTCAGTATCCGTGCGATTGCCAGACCGTCACCACCATTGTTGCCTTGGCCGCAGAAGACCGCGATAGGGCGGGTATTGACATATAAGTTGCAGAACCATCTCACAAAGGCCTGAGAGGCACGCTCCATCAAATCAATGGAAGAGATCGGTTCGCTGGCGATCGTGCAGGCATCCATTTCGCGGATCTGCGCCACATTGAATATTTTCATAACTCAGAAAAGAACTTAATTCAGACTTTTGGCATCCGTGCTTCCATCTTCATGCCAGATGTTTTGCAGCGATCAAAGCAGAACAAAATTGCGGGTAATATTTTAGCTATAAACGTGGTAAAGACTTTTACATGAAGATAAATAATGCTAGCTTTGCACTCGTTTTCTCAAAGGTTGTTTTGAATGAAGGGGCGTCACCCCGTCCGCTGGAAGCAAGCTATCATTTTAAATCCATAAAATCACTCGTCATGAGCGAACTTATTAAACTCGTAGAAGCTACGATTGAAAATCGTAAATCCGAGTATCCTGATTTCAAATCAGGCGACACGATCAATGTTCACGTGAAGATCCGTGAAGGTAACAAGGAGCGTATCCAGCAATTCCAGGGTACGGTTATGCAGCGTCGTAACGTTAACGGAAGCGGTGAAACTTTCACTGTTCGTAAAATTTCCAACGGTATCGGTGTAGAACGCGTTTTCCCAATCCTGTCACCCAGCATCGCGAAAATCGAATTGATTCGCCGTGGTAAGGTACGTCGTTCACGTCTGTTCTACTTGCGTGGCCGTCAGGGTAAAGCCGCTCGTATCAAAGAGCTTAAAGTATCGAAGTAAGAAAATAAATCTTCGGACCCCAATTTTAAAACCCTGCAAGCGAATTTTTCTTGCAGGGTTTTGTTTTGGAGGAAGGCCGTAAGTAGTGAGCAGTAAGCCATATGCTTATAGTTTAGCGCATGCAGGTTAAAGTTGATAATGATTATGAACATTCCATTCTATAAATACCAGGGCACCGGAAACGATTTCGTGATGATCGATGACCGCGACCTGCAATTTCCCGTCTCCAGGGAGTTGATCGCTTCCATTTGCCATCGTCGCTTTGGTGTGGGAGCCGATGGACTGATCTTGCTGCAAAATGCAGACGGATATGATTTCCGCATGGTGTATTTCAATGCAGATGGCGGAGAAGGCAGCATGTGCGGCAATGGAGGCCGATGTGTAGTGCGTTTTGCCAGTGACCTGGGCCTTTTTGAAGGACAAACAAGGTTCATTGCGGTAGACGGGGAGCATGAAGGCACCGTGTCGGGAGATACGATTCGCCTGAAAATGTCAAATGTGAATGGAGTAGAGCAATATGAGGAGTATGATTTCATGAACACAGGCTCGCCACATTATGTGACCTATGTCGATGCCGTCGAAGAAACGGATGTGGTCGGGATCGGGAGTGAGATTCGTTACGGTTCGGTTTATGGCCCGAAAGGGGGTACCAATGTGAATTTTGTAGAGATTATCGAAGACAATCACCTGGGTGTGCGCACGTATGAGCGCGGGGTGGAAGATGAAACCTATTCCTGTGGAACAGGTGTTACGGCCTGTGCATTGTCTGCGCACATCCGGAAAGGCTGGGGAAGTCCCGTGAAAGTAGAAACGATTGGTGGGTCGCTAGAGGTAGCTTACCGCGAGGCAGGCGAAGGACGGTTCGAGGATGTGTTCCTGATAGGTCCGGCAGTGCGGGTGTTTGAAGGAAATCTGATCATATAATAATAAACCAGGCAGGCCATTACAGCCTGCCTGGTTTACTCTGATTCAATAATGCCACCTTTTACGTGGTATATTTCTTTGTCGGCCCATTCGGGAATGCGGCAATAATCCATGGCCGCCACTTTACTCCGCACGCCATTGGTACAGATCACCACAATAGTATGATACGGCGCCACGATCTGGCGTTTCTCCCTTATTTCGGCCAGCGGGATGTTCAGCCCGCCTTCGTTGAATTCCTCAAATTCCCAGTTCTCTCTCACATCCACCAGGATGGCATCCGGGCGTTTGGATATTGCCAGAGCCTCCCGGAGATCGATATCTGCGAAATTCTTTCTCGCCATGACGGGTGTTATTATCTGCCTATTGCGTAGGGATGGTCGTTCACTACTGGTATATTCTTCGCGATCAGCTTGTGAATGTCGCGCAGAAACACCTTCTCTTCCCGGTCGCAGAATGACAATGCAATGCCTTTCGCTCCCGCGCGCCCTGTACGACCGATCCGGTGCACATAGGTTTCGGGGATATTTGGGATTTCGTAGTTGATCACGTGCGTCAGGTCATCCACGTCGATCCCCCGTGCAGCAATGTCCGTTGCCACCAGTACACGCGTAGTCTGGCTTTTGAAATTCTTCAACGCATTCTGACGCGCGCTTTGTGATTTGTTACCATGAATCGCCTCCGAAGTCACGCCTGCTTTTCTGAGTACTTTCACCACTTTATCAGCACCATGTTTGGTGCGGGTGAAAACCAGCGCAGTAGCGATGTTTTCGTCTTTCAGAATATGCAGCAAAAGCGAATTTTTATCGGATTTGTCTACAAAAAACACCGACTGGCGAATGGTATCGGCAGTCGAAGACACGGGCGTTACTTCTACTTTCGAAGGGTTTCTCAAAATTGTCCCTGCAAGTGTTACAATGGCCGGAGGCATCGTAGCCGAGAAAAACAGTGACTGGCGTTTTGCGGGAAGCAATTTAATCACCTTTTTGACGTCGTGTACAAACCCCATATCGAGCATACGGTCTGCCTCATCGAGGACGAAGAATTCGAGCTGGTTGAGCTTGATGAATCCCTGATTGATGAGGTCGAGCAAGCGGCCTGGTGTAGCGATAAGCACGTCCACGCCCTTCTGCACTGCATCTGTCTGTGGTTTCTGACCAACTCCGCCAAAAATAACGGTGTGCTTTACGCGTGTATGTCGTCCATATGCAGCGAAGCTTTCTCCGATCTGGATGGCCAGCTCCCGGGTAGGCGTGAGTATCAAAGCACGAATACGGCTTCGTTCAAATTTCCCCACAGGGTTTTCATGAAGCAATTGCAGCATCGGAATGGCAAATGCAGCCGTTTTTCCGGTACCTGTTTGTGCACAGCCCAGCAGGTCTTTACTTTCAAGAATAATTGGAATGGCTTTGGCCTGAATGGGTGTGGGAGTGGTGTATCCTTCTTCTTGAAGAGCCTTTTTGATCGGCTCAATGAGTTCTAAATCCTGAAATGTCATCTGGTTTTGTTAAAAGGCCGCGCACACAAAAAATTCGTTTCACCTGCGGCCTGAGTAATATGTCTGAGCCTTTTGGCCCCCGGTATAACAGAAGTATATTTGGAAACGTTCAGTGTATATACTTCGCAAAAGTATTCACTAATATTTACATTTGGCTATTATTCATCAACACAGTATTGCTATGGGCAGATTTACTACACTTACATTCCTGTTGTTACTCCTGTTTGCGGGAGCAAATGCGCAGGACGTTCTGGTTAAGAAAAACGGGGCCATTATCGAAGGAAAGGTCGTCGAGGTGGGTATCGACCGTGTTTTGTACAAAATCAGCAAGGATGAAAACAGCGCCAATTTCGTGGTGCGGAAGAGCGAACTGAGCCGGATCGAGTTTGGAAACGGGCAGACGATCTGGATCGACAAGCGCGCCGAGCGCACCCGGAAAGAGAAGGCCGTGGAGGTCGACCCGGAATATGGCAAAAATATGATCAATGTGTCGCCGTTCAAGGCATTGGACAGTGGGCCCGGTTTTGGGATCAGTTATGAAAGGTTGTTAGATAAAAATGGCTATTTCGGCCTGCTTTTGCCATTTACCATGACTATTCCAGATAGCTACTACATACCGGTCGGTACGGAGGGTAAAGATAATAGTGAAATGTACTATTTCTCGCCCACGCTGAAAGTGTATCCTTTCGGGCAGAAACGTGTCACCTATGCCGTTGGCCCGACGCTCTACGCGGGAGTTGGCAAAAGGTGGAACAACTACACCGACTATAATCCCACAACCGGTGTGTATATCAGCCGCGAAGAACAATGGGAGCGTTTCCGCATGGGAATGATCGTTAATAACTTTGTCAATTTCCAGATCACATCCCGGTTTCAGATCGGTTTAAATGCAGGTGTCGGGCCGCGTTACATCGATCGGCAAACATACGACTCCCGTACCACCCGCACAAAAGGTTTTGAGATCACCGGCGAGTTCAATTTTAATCTGGGATTCAGATTCTGATTTATATTACTTAATAGCCCTGAATACGGGGTAACGCATGTACTCGCGCTCACTGTAAGCGGAATGCTGATAAACGAAATCAAGCTGGGCGTTGGGATTTTTAGCAAATTCAGGATCTGCCTTGCGTTTTTCGTCCAGCTTTGCTTTCAGGTCCGGTGACTTCTTTAACAGGTCGGAGGCCAGATCTTCAAACACATAGCCGGAGTAATGTTCCTTGGCTTGCAGGATCGTATCAAAGAAATTCCATTTGAAGAAGGAGTCCACGCCCTTCGGTTCCAGGGTTTCGACAATGTACCGGTTCGTCCATTGGTTTACAGGAATGTACCAATCGCCTTTTTTGAAGACAATTTTCTGCTTTTCAGTCCGCAGTTTTACGGATGTATGCCAGTAATGTCCCTCAAAAGGTTGCCTGGGTGTTTCGAGCTCATCTATATAGTAAACTTCGACGTCCATTTCGGTGTCCTTATCCAATGTTTTGACCTGCACCCCATTTAATTTCAGGAGAGCTGCCACATTGTGCCAGCCCTGGGGGATCACGTAAGCCTCGGGCCGCGATACTTCGTCCACGGGTACATAGGTATCGTAAAAAGGAATGTCTTTGGTAAATGGCCTGGAACGATCATAATGCAGCCGGGGAAGCCCGCTTACCTCACTCGTAATGTACTCGGGTTCGTAGCCTTTGAACGCGATGGTCGAGTTTTTAGACTTGTCGACCTGCCAGGTGATTGGGAATTTGGCTTGTGTCTTTACAGCTTCCTTTGTTTCCTTGCGCAGTTTCAGCAACCTGCTGCGATGGGCGGCCAGAAACCGGATATTTCCGTGCAGATAGGCATATGTGGATTTAACCCGCTGATCGTAGGGTTTTAGCATGTGGGTTTCGGTCATGACGCCGATGGTATGGAATAAAGCCGCATAGCCGGTGGAGTACCGTGGCCAGTCCGGGAATTGCACGAAACCCTTGTCAGGTGTTTGTCCATATGCATTTACGTAAGGTGTCGCCTCGAATCCTGCTTCTTTCAGATGCTTGTACATGTAAGGCAGGAATACCTGATCGTTAAAGTCGCCCAGAGGGCCGCCCAGCTTGTCTTTTTGAGCATAGTCGAGTGTCATGACGTATTGATAATCGGCGCCGTTGCTGACGTGTGTATCCGCAAAGAGATCGGGATCCAATTCATGGAAAATGGCGGCGAAACTTCTTGCATTCCGGGTATCGCTTTTGATGAAATCCCGATTGAGGTCATAATTCCTGGCGTTTCCCCTGAACCCATATTCTTCCGGGCCATTCTGATTGGTCCTTGTTGTGCTGTTGCGGTTCAATGCGCCGCCGATGTTATAGAAGGGGATAATCGCCACCACGACACTGTCGAGTTCCGGAAATTGGCTGGGATTAACGAGCATATCCCGTAGCAGCATCATCGAGGCATCCACACCGTCGGGCTCACCCGGATGAATGGCATTGTTGATCAGGAGAATAGCTTTACCCTGCGCTTTGAGCTTTCGGATGTCGAATTCTTTGTTTTTGGAATACAATACCAGGTGAAGAGGTTTTCCGCTATCCGTAAGACCCTTTTCCTTCATCTGGATCTGAGGGAAATGTTGGGCGAGGAGCTTGTAATAGGCAATGCCTCCCTCGTAAGTCGGTGTCTGTTTGCCACCGCTGGTTTCAAAGCGGGTCTGGTACTGGGCCGACGCCTGGAATGCAACGACCCATAAAAGAATAATCAGTGTCTTTCCCATGAATGGACTAAAAATCAGTATTTGTATTGTTCAACCAGATGCAGATAGGGAGACATACCGTGGTGGACAAAAACCTGCTGGTCCGAGTCGGGAAATTGCTGATAATATGCCTGATCCGCCAGGAGCATGATGGTGGGCCCTATTCTTACGTAATTACTGCTTTTGAAATAAACTGGTGACTGGTATTCCGGCAGGTTTTTTACGACGATCTTACCCGCGTATTTGCCGAGGTACTTCTCATAATTACGTTGCGCCTTTTCACTCGGTTTTTTCAACCCTTTGTACGCATGTCTGAGTCCGATGCGTGCGATCAGCTTCTGTTTTTTGATGATCCCGTCGATGTTTTTGAATGGGTTGGTCGTATTGAAATCATCGAGCGTTTGCACCGAGAACGGAACTTCCGGTACCCAGTCGGCCGAATTAATGACGTTAAAACCCCAGCCACCTGCCACTAGATTTTCATATTCATAGGCAAAATAGGTATTGCCGACTTTCGGACTGGCGCTGCAATAAGTTTTGAAGCGGATGTCCTGCGGTAATTTTCCGAGTTTTTTAAGCGAATGCAGATGGGAGGTCATCAGGTAGCAGATCGCGCCGCCCTGGCTGTGACCCATAATGATGAAATCCCGGGTGCCGTTTTTGTACAGGGAGTCGATTTTGGGTACTATATCTTCTGCCAGATAAGCGGTGCCCAAAAGCCAGCCTATGTGTACTGCGGCCCTGGGATGATCGGCCAGGTCGTAAGAAAATGTGTGCGCATGGCTGAGTTTGAGCTCTCCCCTGGCCGGTACCATGGCCGCATAGAAGTTTTCCAGCCATCCTACTGCGTTGGTGGTCGTACCCCGGATATTGATCACCGCGATCGAGGCGTCATTTTTCCATAATTCCCATTTGTTATCCAGCCCCATCACCGGCGATCTATAAATGGACGTGAAAAGAGTGGGTTTCGGGATCGGGAACTTATTCCGGTTGGTCATGGCGGTATCATAGAGCAATACATGCATGTACATCAGTTCCTTGTATTCGGCTTTGTTAAAGCCCGGTTTGAGCTTGCTATCCTGTGCGTAGGCCTGCCCGGGCGACCATGGACATGCGTAGAAAAGGACTATACAAATCAATGTGATGGGTTGCCAGCGGAAATGAGTAAATGTCTTTTGCATGAATGATCGCGTGATGGTGAATGACGAAGCGCACTTTCAGTTACTAATGTAGGAAAACAATCGCTTTCAGGCTCTTTTTCGAGGTTTGTATTGTAATGTCGGGCATGATTTTCAGGCGTTTCCTGAAATTAGAATACCATTAGAGTTTGCCGCTGGCAGGCTATCCGCCTTGAATGCCGCCCGGAAATTTTGTATTTTTGACTAGTCTAAAAAATATTTTCATGGAGTTGTATTATTCCTTTTCCGCCTTAATTGTTCTCTCTGCGGTATTTTCTTATCTCAATTCCCGGTTCCTGAAATTGCCGCCATCCATCGGTGTGATGGTTATCGCATTGATGGTTTCGCTGGGGTTGATCGCGACAGACAGCATATTTCCCCGGACGTTCATACGCATTTCAACGCTCATCGCCAGTGTCGATCTCACGGAGATCCTGATGGGCGCGATGTTGAATTTCCTGCTTTTTGCGGGAGCCATTCACCTGCACCTGGAAGACCTTCGGGAGCAACGGCTGCCGGTCATTATATTTTCCACAGTCAGCGTAGTGATTTCGACATTTGTGATCGGTTTTCTGATTTACTATATCTTACCATTGGTTGGTTTCCAGATTCCTTTAATCCAATGTCTGGTCTTTGGTGCGTTGATTTCTCCTACCGATCCCATTGCTGTTTTGGGTATTCTGAAACAAGCGGGAGTCCCCAAATCGCTTGAAACCAAGATTGCCGGCGAATCGCTTTTTAATGACGGTATGGCGGTTGTTGTGTTCATATTGATGCTGGCGCTGGCCAGGGGCGAAGAGGTGAATACCTCGTTTACAGGCATAGCAGGCCTTTTTGTGAAAGAGGCCATAGGAGGGATTTTGCTCGGCTTACTACTTGGGTTCGTAGGATCGAAGATGATGTACCGGGTGGATGGCTACAATGTCCATGTGCTAATTACGCTGGCGATCGTCATGGGCGGGCATTTGGCTGCGCAGGCATTGCATATGTCGGGGCCGCTCGCAATGGTTGCGGCGGGTCTGGTTGTGGGTAATTATGGTAAAAACCCGGGGATGGTGTCGGATACCGAACGCGATTACATTGATAAATTCTGGGAGCTGGTCGACGAGATCCTGAATGCGATCCTGTTCCTGATCATCGGGTTCGAGTTGTTGCTGATTCCCGACATGAAACAATACGGCTGGGCCGGACTGATTGCTATCGTGGTAGTGCTTTCGGCACGCTTTATCTCAATTTACATTCCGGTTAAACTCATTCCTTTCAAAACGCGCTTCGGCAAGAAATCCATTACAATCCTGGTTTGGGGAGGGCTGCGCGGAGGCGTGTCTATTGCCCTGGCATTATCGATCGATCAGGATCTGAACAAGGATTTGCTGCTGGCGATCACCTATTTTGTCGTGCTCTTCTCCATTATCGTACAGGGACTAACTGTCGGGAAGCTGACCGACCGGTTTGCGAACGAAGAGGAGGCGGCAGGGTAATCAGGATGTGGGTTGAGCGACCAGTTTATTGAGCAATGCATTGATTTTATTGAGCCATAAAGCCTGGCCTTCACAGGTCCAGTGCGAGTCGCCTTTCATATAAGAACTCCTGCCCATGTGGCGAAAATCATCCAGGACATCGATATAAGGGATAGTCATCTTCGGATGCCGGTAGACTTTTTCGATAAGCCTGTTGTAGGGCCCATATTCGGGACTGATCACCGACACTTTGTTGGGGATAATCGACAGGACTACGTGATTGAAGCCCAGCGAATCCGCAAATGCACGGCTTGCTTCCAGATTGGTCATGATCGAGTCCAGTTCCGTGGGGCGCACCGGAGTGAAAGACGAAGTAACTTCGGGCGTGTCTGTATCCAGGTAGTAAACAATGTCGCGGTCGTCGTTCACTAGCGTAACACTCGGGTTGACACGCTGGAAAAGGCGATGGTTGAAATCGGATTTCCATTCTTTTATCCGTAATGCGAAGTCGTTCTGGAAAAGAAACCCATCGAGCCGATCAGCCGTAAAGGAGCCTCGGAAAGCGTCATCGAGGCGATGAACAAATTTACCCGACGTGAACTTCTGGACGAACGTAGCCGTATCGGGAACGAGTACCTGTATTTTGGTTGCAAGGTGTTGCCGGAAGTGGCGTTCTACGCTTTCAATGAGCAGGATATTATTTTCGGTGGTATCCAGTTTAATGTGCGCGAACTCTGCCCAATTCACATAAGTGTAATTGTCGACCGCAAAGTTCTGTGAACCTACGCGTGCCGTTTCGGTAAAGCTATCCCCGATAATGTACAAATGCACTTTACGCGTGGAGGGCGTGCGCGCAGGCGGGGTGTAGTCAGTACATTGCTTACGCGGGTCGCGGAATTCAGAAAGGGTCGAAAGGCGATAAAGGTCTCCGTATTGATAGCCATCTTCTACCAAACCCTCTTTCCAGAGCGCCGGGAGGATCGGCGGAGTCAGGCCCACTATCCAGATCCCGCAGGCAACGAACAGAACGATATATCTTAAAATCTTCATAGCTATTTAGCGCAACTTCACAGACCAGACCTGAATCTTTTTCTCGGATCTACTGAAAATCAACAATTTATAATAACCAGGCTGATAAGTCAACTGAACCGGCATTTCGGATGGGATTGCTTTATCGCCCAAACGTCTCCCGGCTATGTCGAAGACTGTTGTGTAACTTCCTGATTTGATGGTAATAAACCGGTTGTCTGCCCCAAAGAAGTGATATTGGATTACTGCATTCGGCAAAATGTCCTTGATTTCAAAAAGCTCCCGTCCGTCCTTGGTTATAATGGCCGTTTTGGAATTGACCGACCGCACCAGAATCCAGTCCAGCGAATTACGGTCAAAAAGGATCTTGAATCTGGATCCCGGTTCAGGGCGCAATAACTGTTTGCGGGAAGTGATTTTGCCGTCGAGATTGATCCGGATGAGCTCTCCGGATACGCTTACACCGACCAGCTCAGGCTGACCTGTGCCAGGATTTTGTGCCCAGGTGAACGGACTCTCGGCCCTGGTCAGAATATCGACAGGGAAGCCGGGTTTGACGGTGCCGTTTTCTTTCAGCAAATAGATTTTTCCATTTTGCTGTGTCACTATAAATCCTCTGTTTCCGATCTGATTCAGCGCTACCACCGGGCCGATGATCTTGTCAAACTGCACGGAATGGTTCAGCCTGCGCAACGGCCTCATTACATTCTCCCAGACAAACAGTTCTTCGGCCGAGCTTTTGACAATGAATCGGTTACTGCCGTCATCATCACCGTCAATGAGGTACAATGCAGAAATAGCATCAGTAGTCGGCAAATGTCCCTGGAATCTTGTTACCATCGTAGAATCGTCCTCGTCGAGCGCATATACCGTTCTGTTGGTGGCAAAAATGCGCTGTTGCCTTCCGATGTTCAGGAAATCGACCTTATAGGCGGACGTACTGATGGGGCCGTTTAGTTTGGCAATGGTCTCGGTTTTCCCTTCACGCAGGTTATTGGTGCGCAGCAGGTTATGCTCTTTATCGGTGAGCAGGATCTCCGAACTGCCATCGATCGGATTTTGCAATGCAGCAAGGCCCGTATCAAAAATTTCCGGCCATTCGATATCAATGTTCAGGAAGGTCCGGTTCAGTACCTTGCTTGCGGTCTGACGTTTTTTGGGATGGAATGTCAGTTCCGGATAGGCTTCGCTGCCATCAAAGTGGCATTGCAGCGTAATCGACTCCATTTTGGCCGTCAGGTCGTTATACTTGGTATTGGCCGAAGTAGTCTCACCGGATTGCGCTTTCCGCAGGTTAACGATCAGAGAGAGTTGTGCCTCCATATTGGCGTTCGTGAGTACGCTGTCATATTCCGGGGACTGTTTCCACGTGATCTGGTTCTCATAATCCACAATGTAGTTTTGCAACACCTGGGAGTTGTTGCTGATCACCAGATACGGCGCAATATATGTGATATAACTCCTTGGAAAGCCGGTGAACAACGGCCCGTACAGTCCTGTCGGCAATTCGGGAATTGGGACGGAATAAATGTCATAGCCCTGGTACTGGTCTGCCGAGACATTGGTTTCCTGGTTGGCCAGCCGCGCCAGTTTTTGCAGCACGGGGCGTAGTTTTTCGTAGTTGGAGAACTCGGCGAGCAGGATCTTACCGTCGGTAATGCTATTGTTTTCTTCAAGCTGGCAAAGGATCAGTTCGGATCCCAGGTTGTCGATGAGCAGATTGCTTTCACCCGTGATGTAGTAATTGAGTTTATCCCAGGCCGGCGATTTGTATTTGTTATGCCATTTGAGAAATGCGGCCTTGAACGCGGCCTTATCAGACGCCGCCGATCGGTAGAGAAAGGAGGTTTGTTGTGAAATATGTTTGTGTCCGGTGAATGGTGCACCCGGGATATCTTTCAGAATATCAGCCAGGTAATAATCCGGTGCATCAGTGCCATCCGACTTGACCACGAGATTGCCTTTGTCCTTCGCAGTTTCTATGTGAAAATCCTGGTAGGCCGGAAAGCCTTTCCCAAACTCGGTCAATGTGCCGGCGTCATTCACCGAGACCACGGATTTCCACGCGTCCGAGCGCAGGTAAACGCTGGTTCCATAATCCGAGTCATCGCTGTTGGAAAAACGCGATCGAAGCCTGAATGAACCGATGTTCAGAGAAGAGGCCCGTACGGCATCTTCGATCAGGTCGCCGTAATAGCTGACGATCAGATAATGGTCTTTGACCAGATATGAAAACAATGGCCGGGAATTGGCATCGATCGCGTCGGTGATGCGGTGATCCTGGAAGTTGTGGTGCAGCAGGCGGATATTGGCATGTTGAGGGCTGGAAAGCCATTTGGTCTCCTCCTCATTCACGGGAATGTACATGATCACCCCCCATTCGGTACTGGTGCGCGGATGATAGGAGTAGGAGAGGGTTTTGCCCTGGAGGAATTGCTTCCACTTTTTCTGATCCTTGGTCAGCAGGTTGAGCAGGGTAAGATTGTCACTGGCAATGTCGAGCAGCGGTAGTCTTTTGAGATCGAGGCTGGCATCCGTCGCGGTGTAGGCGGAGTCCTGAAGGTGCTCACTGGTAATGACTACTACGGCATTGGACGGGATGAACTGCCAGGCTGCTGACGAACCCCTCGACCATTTGAACAGGAAATATCCTGCTGATGCGACAAATACGATCAGCAGGATAGCAATCAGTTTTTTTTTCGACACAAGCCTGTTTTTTAAGCGCGGATCGCTTTCACTTTATCATTCAGTTCGAGGCGAAACCGCAAGAGTTCTTTAAAGCTTCGTATACAAACTTTCCACAGGTTCCATTTCACGATTGAAACGGTGCCGGTTTCCCGGTCTTTGTGGGTGATGGGGATATCGAACAGCTCCTGTCCTGATTTTTTAGCCATCACGGCCAGGAAGATATTCGGAGCGAAGGGTTCCGGATTCGGTAATTGAGCCATCAGTTTTTTCAGGAAAGTGCCCTTGATCAAACGGAATGGGATGTTGCTGTCCATGATGAAAGTACCATAAACAGTCGAGATGGTTCCGCGGAGGAATTTGGTAATGAACAGGCGTACACCTGCGTCATGCCTCACTTCGCGATAGCCCAGTATGAATTGGGATTGGGAGCGTTTGCTCCAGAGTTTATCAAAATCATCAGAAACGAACTGATCGTCGCTATCCGTCTGGAATACGTATTCGGAGTTCAGTTCCAATGCTTTACGGTAACCATTTACCACCGCATTGCCATGACCGCCGTTTTTTTGATGAACCACCGTCAGATTGGAGATTTCGGTACCCAGCTTATCGAGCAGAACCTGAGTATTGTCCTTAGACCCGTCGTTGATTACAATCAGTGTAGTGTTATCGTTAGGGAATTTGGTTTTCAGGAAGTTTGTCCAACTGTAAACTACTTTTTCGATACAATCCTGTTCATTGTATGCGGGCATTACTATACTCAGAAGATATGACATGCAAAAGCGTATTTGGTATGGTTGCGCGAAATTAATAAATAAAGCCTGTAACCGGGCTATGAGGTTTCATTATTTAGTAAGCGTACTTGTCTTTCAGAGCGTTAATGGGTTTCTCGAAAAAGTGCCATGACACCGACGCTACAAGGATCGTGAGAGAAACCACTATCAGTGCTTCGAAGGCAATATTGCCTTTCAGGTCGGGTACATACTGATAGATTTTCCTGAAAAGACGTACCGTCGGGTGCATCGGGCCGCTATGGAAATGATTGTAGACAAAATTGTGATACAAATACAACCCATAACTGATTTTTCCCAGATAAATACATACCGGATTTTCAAGAAACAAGGCCATTCCTCCTCTGAAACCCATCACAGCTCTACCTATGAGCAGAAACCCAAAAATGGAAGACATGGTTCTGTCGAGCACCACGTACGGAAAATTGAACGGTTGAGCCAGCGATTTGGCCCACCATTGTATCAGTGCCCAGCCCACCAGCCCCAGCAACACGGGCCATGATTTGTTAAAGAATCTGACAAACAGATCGTTCTTGTAAAGCTGCATCCAGGCCATTAACCCGCCCAATGCGAATGAATCGAAACATGCAGGCGTAGAAACATATGTGACCGTCCATTCGCCCATGGTGACGAAGTTGGTGCCCGGTATTCTGCCCGTATAGAAAATGAAGAAACGTAGTAAGATGCTGAGAACACCCATAATGCCCAAAACGGGCACCAGTTTGTTTTTCGGGATGAAAAAGATCAGGAAAGGGAAAAAGAGATACACCTGCTCTTCCACCGCCAGCGACCACAAATGGTCTACCGAACCCATCCAGGTTTTGTGCAGGGCTATGTAAATGTTCGTTCCGTACAATGCGAGCCAGGCAAGCTTATCGCGCACCGGCGGCACATTGAATATGAATAGCAATGCGATGATCAGATAGTAAACCGGGAATATCCGGATTGTCCTTCTAATCAGGAATTTGCGTAGGTATTTCTTGAAACCACCCGGCGTCCCGTACGTCTTTTCCTTGCTTTTGAGGAGAATACGTGAAATCAGAAAACCGCTGAGCACAAAAAAAATCGTCACTCCCAAGGCCCCGAACGGGATGATATTGATCTCTACGATGAGGTGGTCGAGTAGTACCAGTCCCACTGCAATAAAGCGCACGCCGTCGAGCTGTATAATGTGTCCTTCCGAATTGGTGCGCATGGTTACCAGTTAACTTTCACTTCTTTTTTACGCATTTCTTTAACCGTCACACGCTGATCTTTGAACAGAATGCCGGTTTGATCGCCCTGCTGATGGATCAGCGCGACTTTGTAGGTGCCCTTATCCATTTCAGAGAAAGGAATGTCGGCATAGAAGCCGGGGGCGAAATAATATTGTTTGAGAAACAGCTGTTTACGGCTGGTATTTCTTGTCCGTAATGCAGGGAAGATATAATAGCACTTTTCCGAACTCAAAAGCACATACACACCGCTGTCTTGCAACCGCTGGCTGGTGAATGTGGAATTGGTTATTTTAATGGATGCGGTATCGGTTGTAAACTTCGTCTTATCATACAGATCGACCATTCCGCGGGAGCTTCCGGCATAATTCTGGCGGTCTGCAATGGCGATGAGGGGCAGCCATTTATCGTAGATCACCGGCGTTTTTTCGACGATATTAGCGGCGAACGACGTGTCGGATGGATATTTCAATGATTTATCCGTAAACGTCCAGTTGAATTGCCACGTTACCAGCTGCTTTCTAAAATTGTAAGCATCCACAAGATGGTAATGGTAACTGAACACATTGAATGTCACCGCCAATGCGATAATCGCTGTAATGTAAGGCGAAAGAAAACTACCCCGGATCGGGACCACGACGTAGATATAGGCGATGATCAGCAAGAGAACGGAATAGATCTTGTACCGGCTTGTAATGAGGACATCGAATCCAAAACCTGCGCGTCCCTGAACGACAATGGCCGCAGTACCCAGGATGAAGAGTATTGCTCCCAGACAGAACAGGTCGGTAGTCCGCTCGAATTTGTTTGTATACTTGTTCCTGATGATCCGGAAAAGTGTGGTTGAACCGATAGAAACAGCAACGAGAAATAGTACGACACCGAGGAAAATGCAAACTTTGGTGTGATCGAGTACCGGAATACATTCTGCAAACGAGCCCAAAAATGCCATATAGCCCTTTACAAGCTGTAAAAGCGACGCTTTCGATTCGGGGTTGGATTCTGGTTTGGTATACCAATAAAAGTAACAGAATATCTCGGCGACGCTGATAACGGCCCACAATGCAAACCGCTTCCGGTTTCCTGCCAGGAAAAGCAGCAATGCGCCCAACGGCAACACAGCCAGTCCGTTACCACTTGTCAGTACGGTGACTATGCTTAACAGTATGGCAATCGAAAATGGCAGTACTTTGGGATTGATAACTAAATATAACGTCCAGAGCACGAGTGTAACTATTCCGAAATTCTGCACGGCCGACATCCCCCAATACATATTCTCCCAAAACGCCAGCGTCATCCAGAGGAATGGGATGGGCACCAATGCAAAAAGCGGTTTTTTGTTCTTTTTGAGCAAATCATACCACAAAGGAATCACCGCCAGGAGCAGCAAATTGCCCGTGGTCATTAAATGCCGGTAATTGAGATGCCCGAAAACGGCATAGTCGATCCAGGCAAAGAGCCTGGTCAGCGCAATGCGGTGCTCGTTATGCTGTCTAAAAAGTGCTTGTATTTTTCCTTGCCAGTCACCGGCTTGCGCGTATTCGGCTATGAATTTCTTTAGCGCATGGTCATCCCATTTGGGAATATTGATGGCATAGTAATCCCAGACCGTGAAATAAATAGCGACGGGTAACAGCAGGAGCAGGCTCAGGATAATGGTTAAAGCCTTTTTCGTCATGCTGTAATCATTAGTTGGCTGATGCTCGACAGGATCGAATCCGGGTCAAGTCCTGAAAGTTTCTGGTGATAGCTTTGGCTGCCATAGCGGCCATTGGGATATCCTTCCGCTTTGAGACTTTTAAACACCGAAGGGAAAATACCTCTTTCCAGCAATTGAACGGTGAGTTGCTGCGCGAGGCCACCTGTGCTGATATGTTCTTCGGCCACCAGGAGGGCCGGAGCTTTCTTCACCAGAGAGGCAAGCTCATCGGTAATTTGTAATGGAAAATGGAGTGCAGTGACGACATTGACTTTTTCCGCCAGTTCGGGTGCCAGCGTTAGGGCCGAGAGCACATTGTTGGCAACCGGTCCCAGTGCAAAAACCGTAATTTCTGCATGCTTCGGCCGGTGTATTACTTTGAATGAACCGGTTAGATGGCTGTCGGAAGGTGTCGTTTTCCCCGCGCCCAGGCGCAGGTAGGCAGGGCGTGCGTCCTCAGCGATCTGACGTACAACAGGTCCTACTTCATCGGCAAAAGCCGGTACCCATACCTGTGCATTCTGCTGGCCGCTCAGGCAGGCCAGGTCTTCGATCGTGTGGTGGCTGCTGCCCATGATGCCGTATCCATAACCACCGCCATTGCCTACCAGAAATACAGGCAGGTTGTTGAAACAGACATCGTTACGGAACTGTTCGAGGCAGCGATAGACAATAAATGGCGCAATGCTGTAACAAAATACCTTGTAGCCTTTGTGTGCAAAGCCGGCGGCTACACCCACCATATTTTGTTCGGCAACACCCGCATTGATAAACCGCTTACCCATTTGGGCCTGAAGGTTTTCCAGTGCATTATATCCGAGGTCGCCTGTGATAAAAACAATGGAGTCGTCCTCCGCTGCTAACTCTTCTATGGCTGTTGAAAATTCTTTTCTCATTTTAAGTGGGCTCTGAGCCGATTGATTCCTGACTTAAAAAGATTAGTTATGCTAATCAGTTGATAGTATGCAATTTAATGAAAACAGCAACTGGCTTTAAAGGCCATTAACAATTTTACTTTCTCAATTGCTTCACCAGTGCCCGGATCTCATCGGCTGTTTTATAGGCTTTTGATCCACGCCGTATGCGGGTACGGATGTATTTAGGCCTTTTCTTGGTTTCTTCAAATATCTTGGTAATGTATTCTCCCAGAAATGAAATGCCGAGAATCGTGAGTCCTCCGAAGAACACGATCAGGACAATAACCGTGGAAATTCCGCGTGGCGTATCCGGGAAAAAGAAAACTTTGGCCAGGATCTGCCAGATGATTCCGAGAATAGACAGGGCGGTCAACCCGAATCCGGCGTAGCTCATCAGTTCGAGCGGCGCGAAGCTGAAAGAGAAAATCGCCTTCTTTGCCCACCAGATATTCTTGGTCCAGTTATTGGTAGATACGCCAAACATACGCTCCGGACGAACATAAGGCACACCGGTTTGCTTGAAACCTACCCATGCGCGTAAGCCGCGGAGGAATTGTTCCGTTTCGGGCAGGTCCACAAGTTCTTTCACAACCTTCCGGTCGATCATCGAGAAGTCGCCTGCGTCGCGCGGGATAGGTATATAACTGAGGCCCTGGAAGATCTTGTAAAACGATTTGTAAAAGAAATGGATATGCGGCTTCATTTCGCGCTGTACACGCACGCCGTAAACTACGTCGTTGCCGTCCATCCATTTTTCATAAAACGCCGGGATAATTTCCGGCGGATCCTGCAAGTCCCCGTCCATCAGCACCACACAGTCACCCGTAGCGATCTCCATCCCGCTCAGGAATGCCGATTGTGAACCAAAGTTTCTGGAATGGCTGATCCCGACCACATTAGGATCTTTATCACAAATACCATTGATCACTTCCTCCTGATTGTCAGGGGAGTTGTCGTTTACGAAAATAATCTCGTAACGTACTTTCAGTTCATTGAAGGTCTTGACGAGCCGCTGATACATGAACGGAATAGCCTGGGCATCCTTGTAGCAGGCGACAATGGCCGTGATGACGGGGTTGAGCTTCGGATTTTCAAAAGCCGGGATCAGGCGTTCCTCGTAACCGATCGCTTCCTGCCACTGGCTGTAACGGGCGAGACCATCTTCCAGTGAAGTGGTAGCTTTCCAGCCGAAATCATTTTCGAAAGCCGTAGGATCGCCATACCATTCGGCCAGGTCCCATTTGCGGTTCGACATGCTCCCCCATTGTGGTTCCTTCGCGATGTCAAAAGTTTTCCGGGTGGTGTCCACCAGGTCGCCCATTGTGGTTTTACGTCCGGTAGCAATATTATACGACCTTCCGGATGTAGTTTCGTCGATCTTCAGAGCCGCATCGAGGAACGCTTCGACGCAATCCTCCACAAAAACGAAGTCGCGGCTGATATCTGGGGAAACCAGGGACGGTAAATCCTTTTTTCTTGCATTTTCGATCAGTCTCGGAATGAGGCGATCGGGTTCTTCCCAGTATCCATAAATTGAATAGAGCCTGAGGTTCAGTGTTTTGAGATTGGCTACCTTGGCGTAGTATTCCAGCAGGTAAGCTGCGGAGACCTTGGAAACCGCGTAATGGCTATTGGGTTCCACCCGGTCGGTTTCTTTCGGAGAGGTACAGTTAAAGCCGTACTCGGAGCTGCTGCCGGCATGGATGTAAACCATGTCTTTCGTACAGTTCTGCAGGATATTTACCGTTCCCAGTACGTTGGTTTCGTACGTCAGGTTTACATTGCTTTGTTTGCTGTAAGCGCCGTAAGCGGCCAGGTTGAAAATGGTTTGTGGCTTGTATTTGCTAAAAACTTCCTGTATCGAATTATCGGAGAGAATATCGCAGTGGATAATATTCTCGAAGGGTACATTCAGAAGTTTCAGGCGCCATGCTTTGGTGGCGTCGTGCGTTACTGCATAGCAGTCTTTGCGGATTTTGAATATATCATTGAACAGATTGGCGCCGATGAACCCACTGGCACCGAAAACAAAAACTGGCCCTTTTAATTTCTCTATTTTATCGCGGTAAACCGGTAAATGGTCAAGCATTCGTCAATTCATTAAAATAGCGTTCCTTTATTTCAAGCGTAGCTTGCTCGTACTGGTCTTTATTCATCGGCAGATAATGCCATTCCAGCTTGTTTTCCATATAAGAGACACCCTTCCCTTTCACGGTATTCGCGATAATGGCTTTGGGCAGGCCGTTTTTATGTTCTTTCAATTCATTGATGACCGCGCTGATGGCGGCAATATCGTGGCCGTCCACTTCCACTGTCTCGAACCCGATCGCATTCCACTTTTCTACGGAAGCAGTTTCTCCCAGGACTTTGTCAGTAAAACCAAATCCTTGCAGGCCATTTTTGTCAATGATCATAAAAAGATTGTCCAGCTGATTCTGGATGGCATAGTGCGCAGCTTCCCAGGTGGTACCTTCGTTTGTCTCTCCATCAGACAGCAGTGCAAATGAATATGTTGCACCGTCACCGATTTTGGCGGCATGTGCAATGCCGGTTGCAATGGGCAACCCGTGACCTAACGACCCCGTCGCAAAGGGTATTCCCTTGTATTGGCGGGGAGCGGGGTGCGCTGGCAAGGTGGTACCATCAAGATAGAATGTGGCAAGCTCTTCGTCGGTGATTTCTCCCAGTGAATTCAGGCAGGCATAAAGCGCTGCCGCGGCATGGCCCTTGGAAAGAATAAAGGTATCATCCGCCGATTTTTGAAGAAAAAGAATGGCAATCATCAGATCGACACAGCTAAGTGAACATCCGATATGGCCTGCATTGGCCTGGTGGTATAGGCCCAGTATTTTCAGGCGGAGTTCACCGCTGATCTGTTTCGGGTCATTCAATATGTCTTCTGCAGTCATGCCAGTTGTTGTATGTCGATGTAAGAAATTGCTTACAAAATAATGGCCTAATCTTGGGTTTTAAGTCCGCAATATACGAAATCTTATTTGACGGCTCCGTGAGAATACTGGTGCCGGCTACTCAAACCCGTAACGTTTTCCGGTCAGTTTCATGATTTCGAGCGGTCCTGCTCCACTTGCTTTTTTGATCCATATCCTGTCGGTCTGCGTCGTATCCATGGCCTGAACATACTGCGCATCTTTGGGGAAATAGAGGTTGGTCAGCTGTGCATCGTGGATCGAGTAGGGGAGAAACGTTCTGTCCATTTCGGAGGTTATCTCATAACGCGGTGCGGGATAAAAGACGGTATCTCCTGGCTGGTAGCTCGCCTCTATTTTCGCCGCGGCTTCGATGTAAGGGTTCGGGGCTCTTGGCACGGAGAAGTAGCCATATTTTGGCGAGCGATCTTCATAGAATTCATTCAGCCTTATTCCGACAAAATAAAGCTGGGCTGCAAGAAATACGAAAATTAGCACCCTGAACTCCGACTGCAAAGTGGAGTAATATTGAAGCAGCAAACTGAGCAGGATGATCACATAAGGAAACGAGAAGCCCGAGTATCGCTGCGTGATGCCGTAGGTATGCCCGTTTTTGAACGACATCAGGATTAGGAATAGCGAAGGTACCAATGCGATGATGTAAAGCAGCCAGAGCCTTTTCTTCTGTTCAGGACTGGCGGCTTTGTGCAGGTCGGGAATAAATGATAATGCAAACAGGCTGACGCTCAGAATGCAGAACTGCAATTTGTGATTATTGTAGAAAAATGAAACTACAATGATCAGTAAATAAGGAAACCGCGGTGCAAGCCAGGCCGGCGCATTGATCTTGCCTTTGAACCGGTACCAGCAGATTAGGATCAGGGCCGTCAACAAGGCAATGGCGACATTCTTTTTCCCTCCCAATGCATCCGAAAGGCCATTGGTGAACAATATCAGATCTGTAAACAGGGGAAGCGATTTATTGAACACATTCAATGGTGTCGCCGGAAGGATATTCCCGAAAGTACCTGCGCCGGTTTCGGCCATTCTGCGATAGAGATCGGCCTGATGTTGAAGTGACGATAAGGTGTAAACACCGCCGCCGGCGACCAGCCACCAGGTTACGCCTGAAAGGGCAAGTACCGCCGAAATTGCCATTCTGATCCAACCTTTCCATGTTCTCAGGAAAAACAATGCATATAATGCATGCGCTAGCAACACTGAAACGGCGAGGAAATGACAAAGCAGGCTAAGTCCGGCAGTAAGAATGTAGCCGATATAGAGCCATATTGTATTGCGCTTGTCGGCCTTATTTTCAATGATTTGTAAAAACAGGTAGGTCGCCAAAAGCATCATGAAGAATGTCATCGAGTAATTGCGGGCCTGGTGGCTGTATGCAATAAAGAAGGGCTCGATGGCCGTAATTCCTGCCGTGATCAGCGCCGTTTTTTCATCGAAGAAACGTTTGGCAAATAAGTAGCTCAGACCGATAATCAATACGCTGAAAATAACCGAGAAAAAACGGATTGAAAAGTCGGAAAGGCCGAACAGGTCCATCCACGGATGCAAAAGCAGATAATAGAATGGGCTGTTGCCAATGTCGCTTCGGGTCATGGCCTCGTAATAGTCCTGAATGGACTTCGGCGCCCAGAACTCGGCTGGCGTGAAGGATTTCGGATGATAAATCTCATTGACGATAAAACTGCGCAACACCTGCTTCTGAGGATGTTTTGGGGTTTCCCAAAAGCGTGAGCTCACAAATTCACGGGTCGAAAACGCCTCTTTCTGATTCGCGCCCTCGAGTACGATGCCCTGGCTGACGAGCAGTGTGCTGGCTTCATCCAGGAAAATGCTGTAACGGTCGAGATGGTAAAGTCTTAACGCGGTACCCGCAATCAGGATAAAACACAGAAGGAGTCGTGACCGCAGACTTACTTGGATTTGGTTTGGAGACATTAGATGTTCGCTGTTGATGGCTGTTTTTCGCTTGTTTATGATTGTAAACGAGTTTAAACATATCAAGACGGCGCGAAAATAAGGAAATTTCCCGTGACAGGATATTTTTTAGATTTTAAGAATCGTAAACTCTACCCTGCGGTTTTTTTGCCGGGTTTGTTCCGTGAGATTACTCGCTATCGGCCTCGCAGGTCCCCAGGCCTTGGTTTGAATGCGTTTCCCGTCGATGCCTTTCGATAGCAGATATTTCTTGACCTGCTCGACACGGTCGGCTGACAGCTGGACGTTTTTCTGGACTTCGCCCTGGTTATCGGTATGGCCTTCGAGCAGTATCTCCATGGTGGGATAACTATTCATGGTCTCTGCAATCCTGTCGAGTTCGGCGAATGAGGAGGTTGTCACTTCGGCGCTGCTTTGGGAAAACATCGTATTGCTAAGCCTTATCTGCTCACCGGCTTTGATGGGCTGGAGATAAATGTTCTTTCTGATATTGCGGGCCTCTATTTCGGAAGAAAGGTCGATCTCCTCCGAAAAGGGGAAATAGCCTTTCCCGGAAGCGGTTACCATGTAGGTCTCTCTGGCAGGGAGGATCAGCTTGTAGTCGCCGGACTCCGGGTCGAAAAGTGCCTGGGCAAATGAATGTCCCGTTTTCTTGACGGTTGCAACGAGGTCCGATTGGATGGTTTTGTTGGTTTCAGCTTCCAAAACAGCCCCGGAAATGATAGCGACTGGCTCGGGCTTGATCTCAGGGGTCATTCTGATCCGGAAAATATCTTCCTGCCCCATTACTTTTTCGCTGGCGCTGAAATAGGCAAAATCGCCGGTGGCGGGAGCGTTAAAAAATGCATCCCACAAAGGAGAATTGATCGCCGGACCGAGGTTCTCTGGTTTGGACCAGTTCAGCCAGGTATCATCGAGCCGTCGTGAAACAAAAATATCGCCTTCTCCGTACCCTGCGTGGCCTTGCGAAGAAAAATAGAGGGTTTTGTTATCAAATGCGAGAAAAGGCGTGCCTTCATAATCAGCGCTGTTGATCACACTGCCAAGATTGAGTGGATCCGACCAGTCGCCTTCTTTTTGGAGAAATGAGACATACAGGTCCTTTTCTCCTTCGGAGTCGCTACGAATGACAGAAAGGACCGCAACATTCTCATAGGGGGAAAGTGTTGCTTCAATACTTAATGCGGGTCGCGTTATGTTGGCCATTTTAGACTCCCGAGGGAAGCTCCACCCATTTTTGGTTTTGAATGACTTGGAAAAGCCGAATGCCATTGTACCATCCGGCTTGTAGATGTTGATCAGATAAAGCGTTTTGCCGTCGGTAGAAATGCTTGTAGCGGCATTATGCTCACCATTGTTGATCGGGGCGCCGATGTTAACAGCATTAGTCCATTGGCCCTTCTCGTTCATGGTTGAATACCAGACATCCTCCTTGGGCGAACCAATGTTACCTTCATACTTGTCCCTAGTAAAATACAGTGTCTTCCCGTCCGGCGAAATGATCGGGGCTACCTCCTGGGCGTTGGTGTTGATGGCCTTTCCAAGGTTTTCTTTCTGGGCTTTCACCAGGGAAGGCGCAAAGTTGATTTCAGCCTCTATCGGAGCAGTTTGGGAAGAAATGGCTATTGCATCGATCTGATTCGCTCCCGAGACCTTGTCCGGTTGTAAAACGATCTTGATTGCATTGGCCCGGATATCCTTTTCAGGAAAAATTCTGAACATCCTGCCGCGGACGGTCTGTTGCCCCGGCTTAGTTTGAGCGATCAGATATTCTTTGCCACCCTCGTCGTACGCGTATACACGGGCGATGGCGCCGGGATTGAAATTCTCACCGATGGCAACCTGTTTTAATGGAATAGCCTTCTCATAACCTACCTTGATCCACTCCTCGTTGCGGCCGTCCGCATCTGCTGGTGTCCATGCACAGGGGCTGTCGCCGAATGCGGGAAGTTTGTTGGGAATGCCGAGAATCTGTTTGGCACGATATCCGTGCCCGATCTGCTCAGGCCTGTATTCGGAGGAATACCCCAGCACTTTACTTGCCCATAAAGTCTCCTGACAGTAAGCGTATGAGGGAGCAACTGCCATCAGCAGACCAAATGCAATTCTTTTAAAAGGTAAATTCATGGGGTGATCCTATACCGGCCGGGCTATCCAACATCCAGTAATATTATTAAGAATATGAAAGAATGTCAATCCTACTGTTTTGTGCCGATCAGAAGGATCCAGTCCCATTCGGGTTGGGAGTCGGGAGGTTGTACGATGGCTTCTTCTGTGGAACTGAGATTTCCGCCGGCCCATCGTTTTCCGGTCCGTGGGCTGTACCACACCGCGCTGAAATCGGTCCCCGCAAGATGTTTCAGGTCCAGTTTGACTTGCCGGGATGATGGGATATACAACATCGCCATGCGTTTGTTCGACAGGGAAATAATGCCGATCTCCGCTTTGTCAGTGGAATCCACCAGCATATCCGGCGTATCGGGTTGCATATATTCCCAGGGAATGCCTTTCAGGATCTTCACCAATTGATGAATGTACTCAGCCCCGTCTTTGTTGATATTGACTTTCCAGGTCGGATTAAAATTCTTGATCGTACTCATGTGGCAGAAGCCTGCAGCTGAGCTGAGTATCGACTGGTAAGCCTGGTTTCGGATGAGCGTAGACTGGTCGGTGATTTCCTTGGGAAACTCCGAATTGGCTATAAGAAAGGGCCTTAATGCTGTTTCCGCCGAATTTTTCTGCCAGTTAGCCAGCGCTGCGTATTCCGCAGGGGTTACCGTGGAATCGGGAATGATGAATTTGAGTTCCGAATGATTGGGAGAATTGTCGTTGACGCTGGTAGGGGAGCAGGTATTGAGGGATGCCAGGATCTGTCCGTCCGACTCTTTTCGGATGCCTTCGGCTATGGCCTTGAATTGTGAAACACTCTGGTATTCTTCTTCGCTGACGATCCAGATAATGTTGGCATATTTCGCAAACCGCTTGCCTACGTAGGTTCCGTAAGTCCGCCAGGCATCTTCCTTCTGAGTGTCGAAGACAATATTCCAGCTCTGCCGCGATACTACGATCCCGACTACGAGGTTCCGCTCCCTCGCTGCGATAATAATCTTTTCGAGGTGGTCGAAATAGGGTTTATTGGGTTTTGTCAGATCATTGTTATCCAGAAAAGGGGAAACTTTGTTCACATTTTTCTGGGTCGGCAGCATGGGTAGCAAATGTACCAAAAGCGTGTTGAATGACTGAGATTTGCGGATATCCATGTATTGGATCGCCTCGGGATACGTCAGCTTTCGCAGCAACTGCCACGACACATCGGCAACCATGAGAAATGGAGTCCCGTTATTATCGGTAATATGCCGGCCGTTGGGGCTGATTTTCAATGGGAATCTCGGCGGAGCCTGGTCTTCATTCCGAAAAGCAAACCCTGCCAAAAGCAGGCAACATGCCATGATCAGACCGCAGGCGAGGAATTTATTTCTTTTCATTAATGGTTTCAGAAAGGACTAGACCTGACTGTTTTGAGTTGGGCAATGGTTTTGACGGGGTCTGCCGAATTAAATACAAAACTGCCCGCGACCAGCATATCAACCCCTTCCTGGACCAGCAGCGGCGCATTCTTGAGGTTTACACCGCCGTCTACTTCTATTTTAAAATTGTATCCAAACTTTTCGCGCAGACTATTCAGTTTGTTGATTTTCCTGTAAGTGTTCTCAATAAACTGCTGTCCTCCGAAGCCCGGATTGACGGACATGATCAGAACAAGCGAAACATCGCCGAGGATTTCGGTCAGAACTTCTACCGGTGTATGTGGATTGAGTGCGACGCCAGGCTGGATGCCCAGTTCCCTGATATGCTGAATCGTGCGGTGCAGATGAGGGCATGCTTCATAGTGCACGGTCAGGCCCCATGCTCCCGCATTCCGGAATGCTTCCAGATATCGGTCGGGCTGCTCGATCATCAGGTGTACGTCGAGCGGCTTTTGTGCATGCCGGTGAATAGCTTCACAGACGGGTAAACCGAACGAAATATTGGGGACAAACATTCCATCCATGATATCGACATGGATATAGTCGGCCGAACTCGCATTCAGCATTTCAACGTCGCGTTGCAGGTTTGCAAAATCCGCGGCTAATATGGAAGGGGCAATTTCAGCCATGAAAATCAGGAACTAGTAATGATTAATGAGGCCGAAATTAACGAATTTATGGGCAAAGAGGGTAATTTGAAGGATTTGTGTTGGTTAAGTGGTTGGTAATCATTTAATAACGGTATCCGCAGGGAACGATAGCTTGCCGAGCACTTGTGAATGTACCAACTGCTGATCCGCGAATAACCCAAGCAAAGCGTATTTACCTTCCACGAGGGTGTAAACTTCAATGCAAACCTTTTCCGGGAATACCAACCAGCATTCCGGTACGCCATACCGCTCAGAAATTCCCTTCTTGATAACAGCGTCCATCTTTTCAGAACCCGGCGAGACGATTTCAATGACCAGATCGGGTACGCCACGTACCCAGTCCTGCACCATTTCCTTGTTTTTGTTGGAAATAAATTGGAAATAAAAAGGATATCCGGTTGAAGGTGATTGAAATTCCCTTCAAAGATGACGTCGAAAGGCGCGTGATAGATCTCGCCAAGCTCTTTATCGACCACAAAGTTCATCAGCATTCGCAATAGCCTCGCCGAAGCGATTTGATGCGGTTGTTTCGGACTAGGCGACATAATTTCCTCTCCATTGATGATCTGCGTCAGGTCCGGATTGTAGTAAATGGTCGGTTCCAGGGTTTTCATGGGCGTGTCCGTTTTAAACGAAAATACAAAAAATGCGCGACATCCTCGGTATGTGGCTGATAGGTGAATGTCCTGTTGATACGTTGGGATTTGCAAATGGTCACATGCCATCGATTACATGCTCAAAATTTGGAATAAGTCTTAAATTTGGGCCGAATCATTAAAGCCGCCGTGATCATCATGAATCCCGAACAAAGAATCCAGGAGCTGTCCGAAAAGCTACACTATTATAACAACCGCTACTATCAGGATAGCGAGTCCGAAATATCGGATTACGATTTTGACCAGTTGCTTAAAGAGTTGCAGGCGCTGGAAGCAGAATATCCCGAGTTCAGGCAGGACGATTCCCCTACGCAGCGGGTTGGTGGGGCGGTAACCAAAACATTCAATGCGGTTTACCACCGATATCCGATGCTGTCGCTCGACAATACTTACAATGAGCAGGAGCTTCGCAATTTCGATGATCGCGTGCGTCGGGGGCTTGACGGAGAGGCTTTCGAATACATTTGCGAGCTCAAATTCGACGGGATATCGCTCAGTTTTACTTATGAAAACGGCATCCTCGTACGCGGCGTAACGCGGGGCGACGGTACGCGTGGCGACGAGATCACCAATAACGTAAAAACGATCCGTTCACTGCCGTTGCGCGTCAAAGCAGATAATCTGCCTCCGGTATTCGAGATCCGCGGTGAGGGTTTTATGCCCATCACTTCTTTCCAAAAATTGAATGAAGAAATGGATACGCTGGGCGAAAATCAGTACGCGAACCCACGCAATGCGGCTTCCGGCTCATTCAAATTGCAGGATTCTGCCGAGACGGCACGACGCGGTCTGGATTGCTATCTCTATTATTTTTTAACGGATAATGATGTTTTTCCAAGCCAGGAAGAAAGTTTACTGGGTATGAAAGCCTGGGGCTTCAACGTTTCGCCAGGCTGGAAAAAGGTTTCGAATATCGACGAGGTAATCGAGTATATTCATGAATGGGAGGAAAAACGTACGCACCTGCCGCTCGCCACGGACGGTATCGTGATTAAAGTAAACTCGTTCGCACAGCAGCGGGAACTCGGTTTTACTGCCAAAAGCCCGCGCTGGGCCATTTCTTATAAGTACAAGGCGGAAAACAAGCCGGCCGTGCTCAGGATGGTTACTTATCAGGTGGGACGCACGGGGGCGGTTACTCCGGTCGCGAATCTTTGTGATCTTTCAGAGCGTGCATTGCCCTACAATCAGGTGAAAGGCGTGCATTTGTCGGGCACCCGCGTGAAACGCGCAACGTTGCATAATGCGAATGAGCTGCTAAGGCTGGGCATCCGTATAGGCGATACGGTTTTTGTGGAAAAGAGCGGGGAGATCATTCCGAAAATCACGGGTGTGGATGTTTCGCAACGTGAAAAATATGAAACCGAACCGATCGCATTCCCGACGCATTGCCCTGAATGTAACTCCGAATTGCAGCGAAATGAGGGTGAAGTCGCATTCTTCTGCCCGAACGACAGCCATTGTCCGCCGCAATTGAAAGGCCGTATTGAGCATTTCATTCACCGGAAGGCGATGAATATCGAGAGCTTGGGTGAAGGTAAAATCGAGCTGCTCTTCGATCTCGACCTCGTGCGCACACCCGCGGACCTGTATGATTTGAATTACGACAAACTGCTCGGCCTCGAAAAGAACCTTTTAAATGAGGAAACCGGTAAAGTTAAAAAGATCAGCTTCCGTGAAAAAACGGTAGATAATATCCTGAAGGGTATCGACTTGTCGCGGACTGTGCCGTTCAAGAACGTGCTTTTTGCATTGGGTATCCGTTTTGTCGGCGCTACCGTTGCAGAAAAACTGGCTGCCTATTTCAAATCGATGCGGGCACTGCGCGCAGCCACTTATGACCAGCTCGTTGCGGTACCGGAGATCGGCGGGCGCATTGCATTGAGCATCGAATCGTTTTTCAGCGTACCGGAAAACCAGCTTTTGGTAGCGCGTTTGGAACAGGCCGGCCTGCAAATGGAGGGCGACGAAAAGCCTGTTGAAATCGAAAGCGATCTGCTGGAAGGCAAGACATTTGTGATTTCCGGTGTTTTCGAAAACTTTGAGCGTGACGAGCTGAAAGAAAAAATAGAAGCCAACGGAGGAAAAGTGCTGAGCGGGGTTTCCGGGAAACTCAATTACCTGCTCGCCGGCGCGAATATGGGTCCCTCCAAATTGGAAAAAGCGCGGAAACTGGGTGTGACTATCCTCTCTGAGGAAGAATTTTTAGCAATGATTGGCAATTAAGTAAAGAAAAATGCCCCCGGAAGGCTAACTTTGTGTTTTAAAATCTAACAATTATATAAGTAAATAATGCCATTGGACCAACGTTTCAAAGGGGTAGGCGCGGCGCTGATCACACCTTTTGATGAGCAGAATGAGATTGACTATCCGGGTCTGAAAAGACTGATCGACCTGGTTACCGAAGGTGGTACAGACTACCTGGTTGTACAGGGAACAACCGGCGAATCGCCTACCGTGTCCTCGAAGGAAAAGCGTGATATCCTGGCATTTACCATCAAGCATAACTACAAGTCGCTGCCGATCGTCTACGGTATCGGCGGCAATGATACCAAGGCCGTACTCGACACGATCCAGGAAACTGATTTCCATGGCGTCGATGCGATCCTGTCTGTTTGTCCTTATTATAATAAACCTACTCAGGAAGGTGTTATCGCGCATTTTACAGCCATTGCGGACGCTTCCCCGGTGCCTGTGCTGTTGTATAATGTACCCGGCCGCACGGTGATCAATATGAAGGCCGATACGATCGTCAAGCTGGCAGCGCATCCGAATATTATCGGTATCAAGGACGCGGGAGGCAGTATCGAACAGAGTATGGAACTTGCCGCGCGCGTGCCCGGCGATTTTCTCTTGCTGTCGGGCGACGATAATCTCGTCACCACGATGGTCAGCGTAGGCTGGCACGGCGTGATTTCGGTGATCGCCAATGCATTCCCGAAAGAGTTTCATGAACTCACCTGGCATGCACTGGAGGGTCGTTTTAAGGAGGCCGCCAAATTACAACTGGCATTCCTGGAGTTCGACACATTGCTGTATATCGAATCCAACCCGGTTGGGATCAAGAAGTGTCTGGAAATCAAGGGTGTTTGTGGCGCTGATGTACGTTTGCCATTGTTGAAAGCATCGAAGGAACTGGGCGAGAAATTGGAGAAAGCCATGATCCGCGAAGGTTTTATGTAATTGATCTGCCCATGGCAGTATATCGGACATCACAGGTTGGGGGACTAAATTCTCACCTGTGATGTTTTTTGTTTAAATCAAAAACAGGAAGTTATGGTCACGTTTTATCCCGGTCCGTCCAAGGTATATCCGCAGGTTGAACAATATATCCGCGAGGCATTTGAAAGCGGGCTGATCAGCGCCAACCATCGCAGCGAAGGCTTCATGCAAATGCTGGCACAAACAATAGCCGACCTGAAACTGAAATTAGACATTCCGGCCGGCTACGAGGTCTATTTTGTTTCATCGGCAACGGAATGCTGGGAAATTATCGCGCAGTCACTGCTCATCGATTCCAGCCTGCATATTTATAATGGGGCATTTGGTGAAAAATGGATGGAATATACCCACCGGATTTCGCTTCGCACCAGCGACGCAGCTTTCGGGCTCAATGATACGTTTCTGATGGATCGTTCTGCCGCCTTTTCCCGTAATGAGTTGATCTGCGTAACGCATAACGAGACTTCGAACGGTACCAAAATACCCGAAGATTTCCTGCTGGATATTCGTAAGAAGGTGGATAACCTCATTGCGGTGGATGCTACTTCCTCCATGGCAGGGGTTACTTTGCCTTGGGAGAATGCCGACATCTGGTATGCTTCCGTACAGAAATGCTTCGGATTGCCGGCAGGCATGGCTGTTATGGTTGTTTCACCCAAGGCGATCGATCGAGCCATACAGATCGGGGAGAATAAACATTACAACAGCCTGCTTTTTATCCGTGACAATTTCCTCAAATTCCAGACTCCGTATACACCCAATACGCTGGGGATATACCTGCTGGGCAAGGTGATGCAACAAGTGCCCGGTATCGAGGAAGTCGATCGCCAGACCCGGCAAAGGGCTTCCGAATGGTACGCATTTCTAATGGAGTACGGCTACGAGCTGATGGTGGAGAACAAAGCCGTCCGTTCGGACACGGTTGTGGCCGTCAGGGGTACCCGAGAACGGATCGCGGAACTGAAAAAGACGGCGAAGGAGGAGGGCATCACGCTCGGAAATGGTTATGGGAAAGAGAAGGAGACCAGTTTTCGCATTGCGAATTTCCCGGCGATCAGTTCGGATGAAATAAGTACATTGAAGCGGTTCTTGGCGAGAATGGCTCTTAACGAAGCAAATGAGTAGTAAATGCCGCTCATTGTATTTATAACTAAAAATAAACCTACTCACCCGCGGCTTAATAAATTGTGCGATTAGATATTTTAAAGCAATACCAGGCCCAGACCAAATGTCTGGTTGCATTGGATTCCATTATTTTCGGTTTTGACGGCGAGGAACTCAAATTGTTGCTGGTTAAGAGAGGTATTGAAGACGAGCATCACACCTGGTCGCTGATGGGCGGATGGGTCCAGCCCGACGAAAGCCTCGAAGGAGCGTCTTCCCGCATACTCTTCGAACTAACCAACCTCACTGACATTTACCTCGAACAACTCCATACTTTCGGAAGCCCGCAACGGGATCCGGTCGAAAGGACGGTGTCGGTCGCTTATTTCGCGTTGATCAATGTGGAAGATTACGATCACAAGATTTCCAAAAATTACGAGGCACAGTGGTTTTCGATGCAGGAGTTGCCCAAGCTGCTGTTTGACCACGGCACGATGGTCGATCTGGCGATACAACATTTGAGATACAAAGCATCCCAGCATCCGATTGGTTTTGAGCTATTGCCGGAAAAATTTACGATTCCGCAGTTGCAAAAGCTGTACGAGGCTATTTTTGGTACGGAGCTGGATAAGCGAAATTTTAGCCGTAAGTTACTTTCTACCAACCTTTTGGTAAAGCTGGACGAAAAGCAGAAAGGATATTCCAAAAAGGGGGCATACTTCTATAAAATCGACGAAGAGAAGTACAAAAAGCAGTTTAATACATTTCTGAACTTCCTGCCCGGAAGCGCTACCTGAACGGCTTGATTTCCCGGCCTGGGAGATTAAAGGTTGTGTAAACAGTCCGTTTTGAGCAACTTTGCGGGATAGAAACGCCCCAAAGTGTATGCTCAAGTTCAATTTCAAGGAAATCGTCTCCGTCACACTGATCCTCTTTTCGGTGATCGATGTGCTTGGCTCATTGCCGGTTATCGTCGATTTCCGGCGGAAGCTCGGTAAGATCGAATCCGAAAAAACCACGCTGGTTGCCGGATTGATCATGGTCATTTTCCTTTTTTTGGGAGAGCGGTTGCTGAGCCTTTTCGGGGTTGACATTGCATCTTTTGCTATTGCCGGAGCCATTATCCTATTCCTGCTCGGACTTGAAATGATCCTGGGGCGGGAAATTTTCAAACATGGTAACGTCGATGTAAGCGTGGCGTCGATTGTCCCGATCGCATTTCCGATGATCGCCGGGGCAGCGACGATGACAACGTTACTGTCGCTCCGTTCGGCGTATCAGATCCAGAACATCCTGGTAGGTATTCTGCTGAACCTGTTTTTTATTTACCTGGTATTGAAATCTTCGAACTGGCTGGAAAGGAAACTCGGGCAGGGCGGTACCGATATTCTCCGGAAGGTGTTCGGTATCATTCTCCTGGCGATTTCGATCAAGTTGTTCAAGACGAACCTGTCGATGTAAATGCCTGCTAACAGGCCTGTTTTTCAATTAAGACCAATATTTAATCAATTATAACAATGCAACAACTGGATAGCCTTAATCAGGTCGCGGATTTTCACAAAACATTCAAACATCCGATCCTGGATACCCCGACGATCCCTTCGGAAGATAGAAGCCGCCTGCGCGTGGCATTACTGGCCGAGGAGTTGAAGGAGCTGGAAGTTGCGATCCTGGAAAAGGATATCGTGGAAGTAGCCGATGCGCTTTGTGATCTGCAATATGTATTATCCGGAGCAGTGCTGGAATTCGGGTTGGGGGAGAAATTCCGAACGCTTTTCGATGAGGTGCAAAGGTCCAATATGTCGAAGGCGTGCCTGACAATCGCGGAGGCGGAAGCAACCGTGGCACATTACCAGGCCAAAGGCACGGAATGCTATTACAAGGAGGATAACGGCAAGTACCTCGTATACCGGACAGCCGATGACAAGACTTTGAAGAATATCAATTATTCTCCTGCGGATCTGGCTTCCATTATCGGTTAATATCTCATTGTAAAACCATTTCAAGGTTATGAGCTCTGTTCTCGAACGATTCCTGCGCTATGTGCAGATCGACACCCAGTCGGACCCTAATTCGGAAACATTTCCCAGCACGGCAAAGCAGCGAAATCTGAGTAGCCTGCTTGCGGAAGAATTACAACTGCTCGGTGTCGCGGATGCACACGTGGATGAGCACGGGTACGTGTATGCGACCATTCCATCGAATTCCGACCGAAGTGATGTGCCCGTCATTTGCTTTTGCTCCCACGTGGATACCTCTCCGGATGTTTCTGGCGAGAATGTAAAGCCGGTCGTGCACCGAAACTGGGACGGTTCCGATATTATCCTGCCGGATGATCATTCGCAAGTTCTGAGAATTGGCGAGTTGCACGATCTCGATCAGCAAATTGGGAATGATATCGTGACCGCCAGCGGAACAACGCTGTTAGGAGCTGATAATAAGGCCGGAGTAGCTGAAATTATGGCTGCTGCCGAATATTTACTTGCCAATCCACACATCAGGCACGGGGATATTAAAATCCTGTTCACGCCCGATGAGGAAGTGGGCAGAGGAACGGAGCGGGTAGATCTGAAAAAGCTCGGTGCTGACTTTGGGTACACGGTCGATGGCGAGGCCATAGGTACATTGGAAGATGAAACCTTCTCTGCCGATGGTGTCAAAATTACGTTGCATGGCGTTAGTACCCACCCCGGCTATGCGATTGGTAAGCTGGAAAATGCACTGAAGATCGCAGCAGAAATACTCGCGCGCCTGCCGAAAGATCAGCTGTCGCCTGAAACGACGCAGGATAAGGAGGGGTTTATCCATCCGGTTCAAATGGAGGGTATTCAGGAGAAGGCCGTTTTGAGCTTCATCATTCGCGATTTTACGGTAGCGGGCTTGCACGAAAAGGAGGCGATGCTGAGACGTATTATGGAAGATGTGATGAAAGACTTCCCTAATTCTTCGGCCGAATTCAAAATCACAGAGCAGTACCGGAACATGAAAGAGGTACTCGATCAACATCCGGAAGTGCTCCGGAACGCATTGGTGGCGATGGAAAGGTCCGGCCTAAAACCTATCCAGCGAAGCATTCGTGGCGGGACGGACGGTTCGAGACTGTCGTTCATGGGGCTGCCATGTCCCAACATCTTCGCCGGAGAACACGCCTTTCATTCAAAACTGGAATGGGTGTCCGTTCAGGATATGGAAAAGGCGGTTGAAGTCATTGTTAATTTGGCGCAGGTGTGGGAACAAAAATAATTTTGAATGACCGACCGGGTCGCGGTGCGATGATGGAATAGGGCTTCATCAATCATTCGGTCATTGATATAGATTCAATTATTCAGAGTTGAAAAAAAGCAAATATTACGTAGTGTGGCAGGGCCGGAAAACGGGTGTTTTCACGGACTGGAAAGAATGCGAGGCGCAGATTAAAGGCTTCGAGGATGCACGCTACAAGTCGTTTGATTCTTTACAGGAGGCGGAGGCTGCTATCCAGCGCAATTATTGGGAGTTTGTCGCTAAGAAGGATTCCAAACCGGCTATTCAGGAGCCGCCGGCGAATGTAGGCAGGCCACTCAAGAATGCGATTGCCGTGGACGCAGCCTGGAATACCGCGACCGGCGATATGGAATACCAGGGCGTGTACTATGCCACTGGTGACCGTATTTTTTTACAAGGCCCTTTTAAGGACGGCACCAATAATATCGGGGAGTTTCTGGCGATCGTGCATGCTTTGGCCTATCTGCAGAAGAAAGAAAGCGATCTGCCGATTTACACCGATTCCAAAACGGCGATGGCCTGGATCAAGAAGAAGCATGCGAATACCAAACTGGCCCTGACGCCGCGGAACAAGCCATTATTTGAAATGTTGCAACGCGCGGAACGCTGGCTGGCAACAAACAGTTACCCCAACAAGATATTGAAGTGGGAGACGGAATATTGGGGGGAGAATCCGGCTGATTTTGGACGAAAATAAATAGCAATATGCCTCGTAACGCCCATTTCCGGTTCAAGCAGTTCACGGTCCGGCAGGATCAGTGTGCTATGAAAGTATGTACGGACGCCTGCGTGCTGGGCGCATGGGCGGATGTGGCAGATGCCGACCGTATCCTGGATATCGGTGCAGGGACCGGCCTGCTTTCCCTCATGGTGGCGCAACGTAACACCTATGCCATGATCGATGCGGTAGAGATTGATGCCGAAGCTTTTTACCAGGCTGGTGAAAATGTAGAGCAAAGCCCTTTCCACGACCGTATCACATTGTTTCACTCGGCGGTTCAGGAGTTTGTTTCGGATCATCAGTATGATGTAATCATCACCAATCCCCCTTTCTTTCAATCCGACCTGCTTTCTCCGATTGATAAAAAGAATATGGCACATCATGCCAAGTCACTCGATTTCAGTGAATTATTGACTGCGATCGATAGATTGGCGAAGCCGGAGGGGAAAGTGAATGTGCTATTTCCGGTGGACGAAGCTAACCAGTTTATTGAAAAGGCAGAAAATGCCGGTTGGGTATTGACACGCAAACTGACGTTGTTTCATCAGGAAGACAAAAAAGCATTTCGTGTTCTGATGCTGTTCCAGCGTGCTGAATTTGCTCATAATGTGCACGTTGATTCAGATTTATATATTTATGAAAAGGACGGTGTTACGCATGATCCTCGTTTCAAGGAGTTGCTTAAAGCTTTTTATTTGAAATTTTGATCAGGAAAACACGAACTTTGCGGCAAATTAACGGCGCAAGCATCGTTACCAGCATTGTACATGACCGACCAAGTTATTCAGATATCCGTAGTAGTCCCGCTTTATAACGAAGAAGAGTCCCTTCCCGAACTCTGCGAGTGGATTGCGCGGGTGATGGACGAGAACGGGTTCTCTTACGAAGTCCTGTTCGTCGACGACGGCAGTAAGGACCGGTCCTGGGAGGTGATCACAGAGCTTTCTGTGCAAAACCCGCATGTGAGAGGCTTTCGTTTTGTACGCAATTATGGTAAAACCGCGGCATTGCAAACTGGTTTTCAGGCAACGAGGGGTGAAGTGGTGATTACCATGGATGCTGATCTTCAGGACAGTCCCGACGAAATTCCGGACCTTTACGACATGATCGTTAAAGACCGCTATGATCTGATCTCGGGTTGGAAAAAGAAACGCTTCGACCCGATCACGAAGACGATTCCTACCAAGCTTTTCAATGCGGCGACCCGGAGCATTTCCGGTGTATTTTTGCATGATTTTAATTGCGGGTTGAAAGCCTACCGGAAAGAGGTTGTCAAGAACATTACCATTTATGGGGAAATGCACCGCTACATACCGGTGATCGCAAAATGGAATGGTTTTGGGAAGATCGGAGAGAAGGTAGTACAGCATCGCGCGCGCAAATACGGTTACACAAAATTCGGTTTGGAGCGGTTCATTTTTGGCTTCCTGGATTTGCTTTCGATCGCCTTTGTGAATAAGTTTGGACGAAGGCCCATGCATTTGTTTGGCAGTCTGGGAACCCTTATGTTTTTTCTTGGAAGCCTTATAGCTGTGTGGCTGATCGGGAAAAAGATATATAACATTTACAATTTACTGCCCTACCGGAATGTCACCGAAAACCCGATGTTCTTTCTGGCATTGGTGGCGATTATGGTAGGTTCTCAATTGTTCCTTGCTGGATTTTTAGGAGAATTGTTTGTGAAGCAATCTGTTTCGAAAACAGGGGATTACACTATTGCGGAAAAGGCAGGCCAGTGAAGAGGCCGGAGAAAAAGAAATTTTAGTTTAAGTTATTACATTACACAACTAATGATCGCTAACGTACACAAAGCACATCCGTGGCACGGAATTCCAATGGGTGACAAGGCACCCGAATTAGTAACTGCATTTATTGAGATTGTTCCTACCGATACAGTAAAATACGAAATTGACAAGGTGACCGGTTACCTCAAAATCGATCGCCCTCAGAAGTATTCCAACATTGTTCCTGCATTGTACGGGTTTATTCCAAAAACCTACTGCGCGGAAAAGATCGCGTTGCTGGCAAGAGAGCGCTCAGGCCGAGACGTAACAGAAGGCGATGGTGACCCGCTGGATATCATCGTATTATGTGAGAAAATTATTTCACATGGTAACATCATGTGCGAAGCTAAGCCTATCGGTGGTATCCGCCTGATCGATGGCGGAGAAGCAGATGATAAAATTATTGCCGTTTTAAAAGGCGACGAAGTGTACGGAGGCTATTCCGACCTGAGCGAACTTCCCGAAGGGATTGTGGAGCGTCTGAAACACTACTTTTTGACCTACAAAAACCTGCCGGGTGAAAAAGCGCATATCGAGATCACCAATGTTTACGGAAGGGAAGAAGCACACGAGGTGATCCTTACTTCGGTTGAGGATTATAAGCATTCTTATTACTGAGATCAGCAGATATATAAGCTCCACTCAGGTGCTATTAATTTAGAGCCGTCCCGATGAAGGGCGGCTCTTCTTTATTCTTATCTTTGTGCAAATTTTGCTATTTTGTCACAACAGGCTTAGAGAAAGCAATGCTTTGAAATAAAAAGCATTAGGCTACTTTCCTGATAAATTCCTGCCTGAATGGGGCAGCTATGTATGAGTAATTTACAAGAAATAAAGAAGCGCCGCACGTTTGCGATCATCAGTCACCCGGATGCGGGGAAAACCACACTGACGGAAAAGCTGCTGCTTTTCGGCGGCGCGATCCAGACGGCGGGTGCGGTAAAATCCAATAAGATCAAGAAGACGGCAACCTCCGACTTTATGGAGATTGAGAAGCAGCGGGGTATTTCGGTAGCAACTTCGGTGATGACTTTCGAATATAAGGATTTGCTGATCAATATCCTCGATACACCGGGTCACAAGGATTTCGCCGAGGACACTTACCGGACACTAACCGCCGTGGATAGCGTAATCCTGGTCGTGGACTGTGTGAAAGGCGTCGAGGAGCAGACCGAGCGGTTAATGGAAGTATGCCGGATGCGTAATACGCCTGTGATCGTGTTCATCAACAAGCTCGACAGGGAAGGACAGAATCCGTTCGAACTGTTGGATGAGCTGGAAAGCAAGCTGAATATTCGCGTGCGTCCGCTTACCTGGCCCATCAACATGGGTGCCAATTTCAAGGGAGTTTACAGCCTGTACGAGCAAATGCTGTATTTCTTCAAGATCAATAAAACCAAAATCGAGAACGACGTGGCGAAGGTGAGTCTGGAAGACGCAAGTCTCGCAGAATTACTGGGCGAACGGGATGCGAACCAGCTTACAGAGGATGTGGAGCTGGTGGAGGGCGTTTATGATGTATTCTCCGAGGAAGCTTATCAGAAAGGGCAACTGGCGCCTGTATTCTTCGGTAGCGCGATCAACAACTTTGGTATTAAGGAGCTTCTGGATACATTCTGTGACATTTCGCCGATTCCTCAGCCACGGCCTACGGATGTGCGCGAGGTGGAGCCTATGGAGCCGAAGTTTACCGGTTTCGTATTCAAAATACATGCTAACCTCGATCCGCGTCACCGCGACCGCATTGCGTTCCTGCGTATTTGCTCGGGTAAATTTGAAAGGGGCAAGTTCTATAAGCATGTACGCCTGGGTAAAGACGTTCGTTTTTCGAGCCCATTTACGTTCATGGCCTCTGATAAAAGCGTCATGGACGAAGGTTTCCCGGGTGATGTGGTAGGTCTCTATGACACGGGTAACTTTAAGATAGGGGACACATTAACAGAAGGTGAAATCCTGAACTTTTCGGGTATTCCGAGTTTTTCACCGGAAATATTCAAGGAACTGATCAATATGGATCCGATGAAATCCAAGCAATTGGAAAAAGGTATTCAGCAGCTGACGGATGAAGGTGTAGCTCAGCTCTTTACATTGGATCTTGGAAATCGTAAGATAGTGGGCACTGTGGGCGAGCTTCAGTTTGATGTGATCCAGTATCGGTTGGAACATGAATACGGAGCGAAATGCCGCTGGGTACCCATGAATGTCTCCCGTGCCTGCTGGCTTACTGCGGACGAAAAACCGGCTATGGAACAATTCATTCGTTTGAAAGGTAATCAGATTGCCTATGACAAGGACCGTAACCCGGTTTTTCTGGCCGAATCTGAATGGATGATCCGGATGAACCGCGAGAATAATCCCGCAATCCACTTCCATTTCACGTCTGAGTTTAAGACAGAAATGGCGATCTGAGATAGGCTTCTCAAATCGAAAGTATAATTTAGAATTTGATAAAAACAAGAAGGCTGCCACATCCGAAATGGGCAGCCTTCTTGTTTTAACGCTTTTAGTTCCGGGGGTCTCTTCCACCGCCACCACCTCCGCCGCGGTTATTGCGGCGATCTTCCAGCATGGTTTTGTATTTTTCCTGCTGTTCAACGGTCAGGATCTTGGCGACCTCGGTATTGAAAGTTTCCATGGACGCCCTCATTTGCTCGCGATCGATGTTCTGAGCCTCCCTCATCTCCTGCATTTTCTGCGCGCGCGCCAGGCTCAGATTATACACTTGCTTTTGCTGATCTTCCGAAAGTTTTAAGTTTTCGGTTAATGTTTTGGTTTGGTTTTCGGCACGCTGCTCGGCCGTCATATTGCCGCCACGTTGGGCGTAGGTTGTGAAGCTTGCAAATGCCAGTAATATGGCCAACAATGTTTTCTTCATGGTCAAAAAAGTTTAGATACCGGGGTTAGATGCAAAAGTGATGAGTAAGTTTAACCGTGCTGCCGGATTTTTAACTCAGCATGCGGACGATCAGCGCGACGGCAATGGCGCAGGTGTAACTCATGAGCGTTCCGACCAGTACATATTCAGATTTTTTGCTGATATAGGCCGGCGGGATTCCTGAATCGGACGCTTTGTCGTTGTAACGCAGTAGTGATTTGGCGGCAATCAGAAAGCCGATTGCGGAAAATTGGTTGACCAGCACGAAAACAAAAATGAGCAGTCGTTCCGACATACCTATCCATCGGCCTGCATTGGCGAGATTGTCGTCGGCATTCGGGGCCAGTCGGCTTAATTCTTCGCGCCAGGGTTTCGTCAGGATACCCACCAGGAATGAGATGGGGGAGAGGGAAAGCAGGGCTCCGGATAGCGTGGCGAGCGTTTTTGTGGTATAAAACCATACTATGAACGTTTGAATGCCGGGTTGCAGGTGTTTTGTAAGTACCAATGCCGTAAGTGCAATGGTTGCAATATGTGCGGCTTGGTCTGCGATAAACCAGGTTAGTGATCCTTTTTTATCCAGTGAAATTTTGATCAGATCGATAATCCCATGCGCGATTCCCAGTGCAATGGCAGGCAGAGGATTTTGCCACTGGCCTAATGCGACATAGGAGGCCAGGATGACCAGTAATATATGCAAGTACAGGTATTTCGATTTGTATGTTTTCTCCCTTTTGTCAACAACCCATACGGTAGGCTGCCAGTAAAAATCCACGAGCACGTGTGCCAGGAGTAACAGCAAAAATTCGGTCATAATGGTTAGCGTTTGGTGTATAGTGATAGATGCTTTGGAAAATTAGTAAGAAAACTTTCAATGGCCCACCATTTAGAGGCGATAACCCGCTGGCTTGTTGCGGATTGGCTGATGGACAGCATTTCTGCGATCTGTGTGATATTTTTTCCCTGTAATAAGGCCACCACTACTTCGCTTTGCGCCATAGTCCAGTTTTCAATCAGGGCTTCCAGCAGGTCAAGCGTCGCATTCAATGACTCTGACGGAACCGGCAATGCAATGCCGATCTTTGCTTTTTGTTTACGGATATGGTCGGCGAGGTGTCCCGAGAGCCTGAATGCCTCACCGTCGGAAGTCCCGGCACGGTCGGTGAGCTGCTCGGTTTTTCCAATACCTATTGCAATGCGCAGATCTGCATTGGGCGATTGCGCACGCATAAACGCGCGCGCGAGAATAGCAGCCCGCATCGCCTGATCTGTATTTTTCAGTACAGCCTGAAAGCTGTCACCCCGGTATATTTCCGGATTGAGCGTCCATTTAAAAGATGGATCATTATGCAATAAGGCAATCATTTCTTCGATCCATCGTGTAGCCTCATCCCGCGGGAATAGGGTGTAATTGACCATGTCTGCTGTAAAAACAGCCTGTAATTTTCCCATATCATATAAGCTTTTTGCCTTATAATTAACAAATATAAGCAAAAAGCCTTATATTTTTAATATATAAGCTAAAAACCTTATGTTTGACTAATATAAGGTAAAAGACTTATATTTTGTTGAGAAATTTTTGAGCCAAATGCGCCCATTCTTCTTTCAAAGAGCCTTTAAATACTTCTGAACCAGCACGCCGATACCAGTATCCGGCATTCCAGGCATCGCCTTCAACCCGGTGAAGATATGCATGCAGGCGGTCATAAGGCTGGGTTCCTTCTTTGCTCTGGGCAATGTTATGGGCTGCTTCCCAATCTCCATTAGCGTCATACCATAATGCTTCCAGAAGGATGGGAAGGCCTTTGGGAGGGGAGGGAAGCGTTAGCGAATCATGGAATTGTTCGAATGTCATAGGGAGAAAGTAATGATAGGAAAGCGATCAAAATGGATTGCAAGATGCTAATAAATCAAAACAACATAAAAATTTCGCGGGCTAATTGCAACTTCCCCCGAATCGTGTCTTCTAACCCCTATTTCATGATTTTACTTGTATATTGTCATGCACAACTGTAATTAAAACAACGATATATGTTTAAACAATTATCCATGATACTGGGCTGTATGGGCATAGCGGTCTACTGTCAGGCACAGGAAACTTTCCCGCGAAACGGGGCTTATGATGAAAGACCAGGCAGGTACGCTTTTACCAATGCCACCATCGTGGTGGATCCCAAAACCAGGCTGGAAAATGCCACCATGCTCATCGCGGATGGGGTGATCCAGGAGACGGGAAAGCAGGTAAAAATACCAGCCGGAACCGTTACCATCGATCTGAAAGGGAAGTTTATCTACGCATCCCTGATCGACCTCGACTCTGACTATGGTATGCCGGACGTAAGGAGGGTTCAGGGGGCGCCCGGCAGACAGACGCCCCAATTGGAGTCCAATAAGAAAGGGGCATTTGGCTGGAACCAGTCTGTTCAGCCGGAAACCGATGCTGGTATGCTTTTCTCGCCGGATGCGAAGAAGGCGGGAGACCTCCGGAAGATCGGTTTCGGGACTGTGCTTGTTCATGCACACGATGGTATCGTGCGCGGGAGCGGCGCATTACTGACCCTGACTGACGAGTCAGCCAGCAAAGCCATGCTCAACAGCAAGGCTTCGGCCCATTTTTCATTCAGTAAAGGAAGTTCTTCCCAAACCTACCCATCGTCTACAATGGGCGTTGTCGCATTGTTGAGGCAAAACTATTATGATGCCGACTGGTATGCGAAAGGCGGCAAAAAGAAAGAGACAAACCTATCGCTAGAAGCATTCAATCAAATCAAGGGATTACCCTCATTTTTTGAAACCAGCGATAAATACAGTGTGTTGAGGGCCGACAAGATCGGTGATGAATTTGGGATACAATATATCATCAAAGGAGGAGGAGACGAGTACCAGCGCATTCGTGAAATCAAAGAAACCAAAGCCACGGTATTGCTTCCGCTGGTGTTTCCCGACGCCTACGATGTAGCTGATCCCTGGGACGCAGAGGTTGTCACCATGACCCAAATGAAACACTGGGAACTGGCGCCGCGTAACGCATCGGAAGTCGAGAAGGCCGAAATTCCGTTCGCATTCACCACAGCAGGCCTGAAAAACAAGGCGGATTTCTGGAAAAACCTGAGAACGTCGATTGAATATGGTCTGTCGAAAGAAAAAGCGCTCGAAGCTCTCACCACTTTGCCCGCCTCGTTAATCAAAGCCGCGGATAAGGTTGGAAGCCTGAAACCAGGAATGCTTGCCAATTTTATCATTACCTCTGGGGATCTGTTTGCAAAGGAAAATGTGATTTATGAAAACTGGATCCAGGGCAAGAAGTTTCCCCTGACGGCACTGGATGCGCCGGATTTGAGAGGTACCTATGCCTTATCATTAAATAATCAGCCAGCAGGAAAATTACAGATCAGCGGTACTCCCGAAAAGCCCGAGTATAAAATCACGGTACAGGATTCCATAAAAATCACACCGAAAGCGATCCTTTCCAACGCATTGCTGACATTGACTTATCAGCAGGATAAAAAAGAGGGAGGAACCACCCGGCTGACGGGATGGCTAAGTGGAAACGGATTGGCCGGGGAGGGCGTGTTGCCAAATGGTACAGTCATTCCCTGGAATGCAACATTGACGGAAAAAAGTGTTGCCGTCGCGGTCGCAGATACGGCGACCGTCAAAGTGAAGGAAACAGGGCCTGTTCTGTATCCGTTTGTAGGTTACGGAAATGAAATTTTGCCCGTAAAGGAGACCATTCTGATCAGGAATGCTACGATATGGACGAATGAGAAGGAAGGCATTTTGCAAAATGCAGATGTCATTGTTCAGAATGGAAAGATCACCAAGGTAGGAAAGGGATTAGCGGCACCAGCCGGAGCCAGAACGATCGACGGGACAGGGAAACACCTGACAAGTGGTATTATCGACGAGCATTCGCATATAGCACTTTTTACGATTAATGAGGGAGGGCAGTCCAGCTCTGCCGAAGTGCGGATGAGTGACGTCATCAATCCGGATGACATCAACATCTACCGCCAGCTGGCCGGAGGGGTTACAGCTTCGCATTTATTGCACGGTTCTGCCAACTCGATTGGCGGACAAAGTGCCCTGATCAAACTCAAATGGGGTACAAACGCGTCGGAAATGTTGATCCCTGAGGTCAAAACGATCAAGTTTGCGTTAGGTGAAAATGTCAAGCAATCCAACTGGGGGGATGTTCAGCGCGTGCGTTTTCCTCAAACCAGAATGGGCGTGGAGCAGATCTATTTCGACCATTTCCTGCGTGCCAAAGAATATGCAAACAATTGGAAAGTCTATCAGGCGAATTCCAAAAAGTCGAATGCAGTCGCGCCTCGGCGGGATATCGAGCTCGATGCGCTGGCCGAAATTCTTGCCAATGAGCGGTTTATCACCTGCCATTCGTATGTACAATCCGAAATTAATATGCTGATGCATGTGGCAGACTCATTGAAATTCAAGATCAACACATTTACGCACATCCTGGAAGGCTACAAGCTTGCCGACGGAATGCAGAAGCGGGGGATCGGAGGTTCGACGTTTGCCGATTGGTGGGCATATAAAATGGAGGTGAAGGAAGCCATTCCTTACAACGCCGCATTGATGTACCATGAGGGAGTGACAGTGGCGATCAACTCCGACGATGCCGAAATGGCAAGGCGTTTGAACCAGGAGGCTGCGAAAACGGTCGAGTATGGCGGTGTGCCCGAAGAAGAGGCCTGGAAAATGGTCACGCTGAACCCGGCGAAGCTGTTACATGTAGATGACCGGATGGGAAGTGTCAGGGCTGGAAAAGATGCAGACCTGGTGCTCTGGAATGCCAGCCCCCTGTCGGTCTACGCCCGGCCTGATTTTACGATGGTGGAAGGCGCAATTTATTTTGATCGCAAAAAGGATGTAGAGAAACAAAAGACGATCGCCATAGAGCGTGAGCGACTGATCCAGAAAATGCTTGGAGACAAAGCGGAGGGCAAGCCTACCCAAAAACCCGAAGCGACCAAGCCCCACATGTGGCATTGCGAAGACGTAGCAGGGATTCATACGGAACACGGCGATGCCAGGTAAATTCTGTTTCAAGATTTTCAAAACCAATACAATGAAAAAACATATTCTGATTGCAGGTTTCTTGCTGGGACTTACTTACGGATCCCGTGCACAAAACCCGGCACCCGCGACACCACAGACCAGGCCGATCGTGCTGACAGGGGCGACGATCCATGTCGGAAACGGGGAGGTTATCTCCAATGGCGCTATCGCGTTTGATAAAGGCGTAATTGTGCAGGTTGGCCCGGCCGCTACTGTAAAGGTCCCGGGCGGCGCCGAAACGGTGGATGTAAAGGGGAAACATATTTTCCCGGGTATTGTATCACTGAATACCACCGTCGGTTTGCAGGAAATAGCTTCTGTACGGGCCACGCTGGACTATCGTGAAGTAGGGGAGATCAATCCCCACGTGCGTGCGCTGGTGGCATATAACACTGATTCCGAGGTAATCCCTACTTTAAGGGGCAATGGAGTCCTGCTGTCACAGGCAGTCCCGCAAGGCGGCGCGATTTCCGGTTCGTCCTCGGTATTTTACAGCGACGGGTGGAACTGGGAGGATGCCGTTTTGAAAAAAGATGATGGGGTCTGGCTGAGCTGGCCTCCCTTCCTGGCTGGTAGTTTCAATAATGAAGACTTCACTTACTCTGTCAAGAGGAATGATAAGCGGCAGGAAGTTATTGACCTCTTCAAACTGACTTTCACGGAAGCAAAAGCTTACAATGAGCTTAAAGACCCTAGCCCGGTGAACCTGCGTTTGGCAGCAATGAAGCCGCTTTTCAATGGCACTGCAAACCTGTACATCCGGGCAGACTACGCCAAAGATATCATTGAGGCGGTCAACTTTGCGAAGGAAGCGGGTGTGAAGAAGATTGTGATCGCAGGTGGTGATCAGTCTTACAAAGTCGCGGCATTCCTGAAAGACAACCAGGTTCCTGTTATATTAAACACGACCCACCGGCTTCCGGGCGGCGTCGATGAGAACGTCTATCTGCCGTACGAACTGCCGGGTTTGCTGCACAAAGCGGGCGTGAAAGTTGCGATTACGTACGCGGATGAATGGTGGCGTACGCGCAACCTGGGCTTTCTGGCTGGAACAGCCTCGGGCTTTGGTGAAGTAACGCCGGAAGAGGCATTGCAATTCATTACCAAAAATGCGGCAGACATTATCGGGGCAGACCAGGTCGGGACTCTTGAAAAAGGCAAGCAGGCATCATTGCTTGTTTCTGACGGAGATATCCTCGATATGCGCGGGAATGTGATCAATATGGTTTACATCCGCGGTGGCAAGGTTAATCTGGACGATAAACAGAAACGGCTCTACGAAAAGTACAAGGACAAGTACGGGAAGTAGCAGAACCCGAAAAGGAATAGCCATCTGTCTCTGCGGCAGATGGCTATTTTCTTACTAAGCCAGATAAATTCCCTCGTCGGCAATTCTGATGCGGCCTTGCTTGTACAGCCCGCCAATGGCTTTTTTGAAAACTTTCTTGCTGATTTTAAGTCGCTTGTATATTTCCTCAGGCGATGAACTGTCAGAGAGACTCAGGAAACCTTCGGACTTTTGTACTTCGTCCAGAATTTGTTGCGCCACCGGTTCTACAACTTCATAACCGGTTTTTTGCAGACTGATATCGAGCTTATTTTCTTCCCTTATTTTTTTGACGTAACCCTTCAGAGAATCGCCGATATGAAGTTCACGGAATACTTCATTGGCATATACCAATCCCTTGTGATACTGATTCACCACCACATTGTAACCCAAGTCTGTCTTTTGCCATACCAAAAGATCAACCTCGTCGCCTTCGCTAACGGTGAGCCGTTCATTTTCAAGGAATTTATCAATTTTAGCAGAGGCCAGCAGGCGTGATGTCTTCTGGTCGAGGTAAAGAAATACCACGTGCCACTCAGCCACTTCCATTGGAGGGTTCTGTTCCCGGAATGGCACGAATAAATCTTTGATCAGCCCCCAATCCAAGAATGCGCCGTATTCAGAAACATCTTTGACTTCGAGGAACGCAAATTCGTTGCGGATGATTTTCGGGGTCTGAGTAGTAGCTACCGGCCGATCTTCTGAATCCAGGTACACAAACACCTTGATATTGTCGCCCACCTGCATCTCATCCGTGATATATTGATTGGGTAGAAGCACTTCTTCACCTTCTACATCACTGAGAAACATCCCGACGCTGGTTACCCGCTCGATCGTCAGGTAATTATATTTTCCTATAAAAAGCATTGTTAAAAAAACGAAGTTCGGCCGCAAAGGTAGCGCTTTCGGGCCGACATTTACTCTTCCTCTCCGGAGTCGCTCTGTTTGTCTAAATTTTGCTTTTCCTTCGAGCGGTTCAGGCGATAGGAAAATGTCAGGAGGAATTGCCGGGGGCGCCATTGGAATACCGAACTGGAATAATAGCCCGCATTCTCGGTAATACTTCTTCTTTTTTGTGAATTCAATAAATCTCTGACACTCGCAGTGAGCGTGCCGCGGCCTTTCAGGATATCCTTGGAAAACCCAAGGTCGATGAAGTAAATCGCCAGATCTTTACCCTGCGTGGTTCGCCTGGGAGCACGGTAGTTAAATGAGCTCTGAAAATCCACGGAGCTGAAAAGCGTAATCCGGGAAGAGAAGCGGCCGGTCCACGAATAGGTGTCGCTTTTGTAAAGTTTGTCGTTGTAAAAGCCCTCGTTCATGGCCCTGAAAATATTCGCATTGGCTGTTAGCTTCCACCAGGGGGCAGGGTCGTAGGTCAGGTTGAACTCGAAACCGTAAGAATCACCGGTTGAGAGATTAATGGGTGTTATGGTTGTGAAGCCGGTCGAATCTACGGAGGTGATGTTTTCAACTACGCCCAATCTGCGACGATAGTAAATGCTGGAAAGGAACGTACCTTTTTCCATATTCAGCAAATGTCCTGCTTCGAATGAATGCGTGAACTCGGGATTAAGAAGCGGGTTTCCTGACCTGAAAACACGTGAATCGCTGAAATTGGAAAACGGCAGCAAATCGCGGAACCCCGGCCGGCTTAACCGGTAGCTGTAACTCAGTTGTAAAGTCTGGCTGTCTTCCAGTTTGTAGGAAATATGAATGCTGGGAAACAGGTTAAAGTATTTTCTGTGATTGGTCTCCGCGGTTTTTTTGAGTTCCGTGAGAATGTCGGTGTACTCTCCGCGCAGACCGGCCTGAACGAAGAGTTTATCAAACTGATTACTGGCCATCAGATATGCCGCATGGATTTTCTCGTCGTAGGCAAGTCTGTTGTCGTAGTCGGGGAGAATAATCCAATGCTTTTGTTCATTCTGCTGGTGGACAGAAAAGTCGTTATCGAGCATCCGGATCGAGCTTTTCAGGCCCGCCTCTATTTTCCCATTTTTTCCGAATGGATGGATGTAGTCCAGCTGCGCCAGGAAATTCTTTTCATCTTCGGTGTTATACGATCTCTGCATGATATCGACTGAGCCATTGTTGGCCAGTTCGTGGTAACGCGACGATTCCGTTTCGTCGCTGAGAATATATTTCGCGTCGAACGACAGGCTTTGGCCCTTTCGCTCGAAGTTTTTTTTATAATTCAATGCTACCTCGATGTTCGTCCGGGGTTCCGTTTCGTTTTCGGAACGGGTTACGGTGCGGGTGAGGGTATTGTTGAAGTCAAAATCCCGGTACTCCAGGAGCGATTTATTGTCGTTCTGAGAATTGCGGTACGAAAGGGTAGTTGTGATTGTATTGTTGTTATTTAAAAAATAATCCAATCCAACCCGGATATTATTGGAGTAGCCCGACCGGGTTCTGTTGTTGGTTTGCTCGTATACAAAACTGGTATCTGCGCTATTATATTCCTGTCTTGAATGGCCTTTGCCGGGGCCTTCGCGATACATCCATCCATAGTTGGCGATCAGGTTGACTTTTTTCTTCCTGTAATTCAAATTGAAGGAAGTGCCGAAATTGGACGGATATCCTGCAGTACCCGTGAATGAGCCATTCAGCCCATACCGGATATTTTTCTTCATCACGATGTTCAGGATGCCAACTTCCCCTTCCGCATCGTAGCGCGACGAGGGGTTCGTGATGATTTCTACGCTCTCGATCAGGTCAGCGGGAATTTGCCTTAATGCCTCCGCAGGGTTCAGCCCCACCATACCCGATTGTTTGCCGTCGATCAGTATCCGCACATTCTGACTGCCTCGTAATGCAACGTTACCTTCCACGTCCACGGTCACGGACGGCATGTTGTTGAGAATGTCGGAAGCATTACTGCCAATGTTGCTGAGGTCCTTCCCCACATTGAAAACGCGTTTATCCAGTTGCAGGTCCATCTGGCTTTTTTCACCCTGTACCACGAGTTCTTCCAGCAATCGCGAGCTGGCTGTGAGCGAAATTGTTCCCAGGGCGACAGGCTGATTGATAATGCGGATGTCCGCGACGATTTTTTCGTCTAATGCAAGGAATGTGATTCTGAGAAGATAAGCGCCTGGTTCGGCAGGAATGCTGAACATGCCGTTTTCATCGGCAGTTCCACCGCCGAGTAATGCAGAGTCTTTGGCAGCAAGCAGCGCGACATTCGCAAAAGGGACCGGCTTTTTGTCCGGATCTTCGAGTTTGCCGGTAATGGGGTAAGTTACTGAGGGCTCGTCCTGCGCGTGAAGCCGGACGACCAGGGTGGTTAGGAGTGAAATAAGCAGTAGTAACTTTTTCATGACGGCATTAAACATCCCTGTTGACTTGGAAGGTCTGCAAGGATGTGTTAAATTGAAGGTGAGCCGGTTAGATCAGAAAGCCATTCAAAAGTTTAATGACTTTTTAATCTTCATGAAAAAAACCTGTGCCAATCCGCGTAACGGATGTGGCGTATAGAATTTTATTGTAGGGTATTGCCTAATCTTTTCAGCTCGATCTCAGCGGCTTTGGCTGCGTAGTTGAGGTTGATCAGCCGGTATCCGGCCTCCTCGAAGCTGCGTTGCGCTTCGCGCACGTCGATAATTGTTGCCTGGATCAGTTCGAAGCGTTGGAGCGTCAGGTCCAGCAGCTGTTTGCTCAATGCATAGTTTTGCTTCTGGTTTTCAAGCTGCTCAATCGAACTCTGGTAGGTTTGGTACATTTTGACTGCGTTGGCACTATAATCGCGCAGGATCACACTTTTTTGCAGCTCAGCATTGGAGGTATTGATCTCCGCGGCCTGTAATTGTCGTTTAAATGATGAACCATTGTAGATCGGGATCGCGAGGGTAAGGCCTGCCTGAGGGCCCAAAACGCGGTTGAGTAGCGTAAAACCAGCGGCTGTCTGGTTACGGGTGTAATTGTAGGCGGCATTGAGTCGAACCGTTGGATAACGCAGCGCAGCTGTTTCTTTCACGACGAGCTCGTTAATTCGGATCTGATGATCCGCCGCTTTCACATCCGCATTCGCGGTGAGGCGATCGATTATGGGAGCAAGTTGGATGTTGTTGTCGACGGTAATGGTGTCTTTGATTGTCACAGCCGATTTGGGATCCATGGTGATCGTTCTGAGTAGTTCTGTTTTGGCCACCTGTGCAACCATTTGCTGGTTCAGCAATGTCTGGTTGAGTGTGTTCAGATCGATCTGAGCCTGAAAGATATCTGCATTGTTGGCCATACCAGCTTCTTTCCGGACTTTCAGGATTTCGAGCCGTTTCTCGGAAGCCTGTATCGACGTACGGATTGTATTGACATAGCTGAGCTGGCGTACTACATCGAAGTAGCTGGTCATCACGAGCGCGATGGTGTTCTGGATCTGTGAGTTAAGCACTTCCGCGCTTTGGTATTGAAGTTCTGCCAACCTCTTTTTAGTGGCTACCACGCGTTTGCCGTTATACAACAGCATTCCGACTGAGAGGTTGGCCTGTGTATTATTACCGGCAGCTGCGTTACGGCTGATCTCGGTCCCGTTGTTCAGTTTCTGGTTTACCTCTGTGATCTGCTCGGTATTGGAAGCGTTGATAGCAACCGTCGGCAAGCCTCCGGCAACGCCATAGTTGTTGAGAATCTTGTTCGCCTCCACAGTATTTTTGGCTATTTCGATCTCATAGCTATTCTTCAATGCGGCGGCTATGGCCTGGTCCAGGGAAAGTGTGAGCGTATCGGCCGGATCACCGGCAATCGCCGTACCAGAGCAAAATAAAAGAACAATAAAAGGGTTTCTGTATTTCTTCAAAAAGGTGAGCGAGCCCATGTACAAGAACAATATTTTAATTTTATGAATAATTCCTGGTATCAGGAGTAATTAGCTGAACGACGTCAATTATGCGACAAGCTCCTCTGCCATTTTCTGTTCTTCCGTTACCTTGTGCTTTTTTGGGGAAATGAACGTGTAAATCGCGGGAATTACGAACAAGGTAAGGATTAGTGAAAACATCAGCCCCCCAACAATCACCACGCCCAGCGGAACACGGCTTGTCGCGGCGGCCCCAAGGCTTAATGCAATAGGCAATGCACCAAATGCTGTGGCCAGACTGGTCATCAGGATCGGGCGCAGACGTTGCGTGGCGGATTCGACTGCCGCTGCCATTCTGCCCATTCCCTGTTCGCGTTTCTGGTTCGCAAACTCTACAATAAGGATACCATTTTTCGTCACAAGCCCGATCAGCATGATCATACCGATTTGAGAGAAGATATTGATAGTCAGATCGAACAGGTAGAGACTCAACAGTGCGCCTGCTAATGCCAGCGGTACGGTGATCATGATGATAAATGGATCGGTGAAGCTCTCAAATTGTCCTGCAAGAACCAAATACACCAGTAACAACGCCAGTCCAAACGCAAAACTCGTGTTGGAAGAGCTCTCCTCAAAGTCACGGGAAGGACCTGTCAATGAAGTTTGGAATGATTCGTCCAGTAGTTTGGTGCCAATCCTGCGCATGGCCTCCACGCCGTCCCCGATGGTCTTTCCTTCCACGAGGGAGGCTGAAATTGTAGCGCTTTTGTACCGATTGTAGTGATAGATCGTCGGCGGGCCGCTTTCTTCCTCCATCCGGACAACAGCTGTCAATGGAATGTTTTCGCCCCGACTGTTGCGTACATAAAGCTTTTCGATATCGGCTGGTTTGTTACGTTCCTCACGCTCCACCTGGCCGATTACCTGGTACTGCTGCCCATTCATGATAAAATAGGCAAGGCGGCGTCCGCTGAATGCAGCCTGGATGGTGGCAGCGACGTCGGTGGTGGACAATCCCAAATCTTTGGCTTTAAGCCTGTCAATGGTCAGACGAACTTCCGGTTTGTTGAATTTGAGATTCACATCCACATTTTGGAAAGTGGGATCCTGCCGTGCTTCATCCAGAAATTTCGGAAGAACCTCGCTGAGCTTATCAAAGTCAAGGTTTTGTAATACAAACTGAACAGGCAACGAGCCCCGGGAGCCTATACCGACAGAGATGGTTTGCTCTTGGGTAGCAAAGATCCGCGCATCATTGAACCTGGAAAGTTTCTTATTGATTTCCTGTGCGATTTCATTCTGGCTTTTTTTGCGCTGATCGGAAGGTACAAGCCCGATTCGGCCCGTGGCGCTATTCACACCGCCTCCACCGAAACCAGGTGTAGCTGAGAAGGTAAATGCTTTTTCCGGGATCGAGTCGTTCAGGAAATTACTCAGCTCGTCTGAGACACCTTGCATTTGATCAAAGCTGGTTCCTTCCGGGGCTGAGAGATTGAAGCGGATGCTGTTCCGGTCTTCCATGGGTGCAAGCTCGCTTTGCAAATGCGAATAAGTAAACCAAATGACCACACCGCACGCCAGCACGAGCACCCAGGCTACCCATCTGGCCTTCATAAATCCACGGAGCGTACGGTTATAACCGTCTTCCATTCCGGTGAAGAACGGTTCAGTCTTATTATAGAACCAGCCATGGCCGGCGTCTTTGCGATTCAGCACCACATTCAGAACGGGGGTGATCGTCAGCGAAACAAATGCGGATATTAATACGGCAGAAGCTACGACGATCCCGAACTCGCGGAAAAGACTTCCAACAAACCCTTCCAGAAATATCACCGGGAGGAACACCACTGCGAGAGTCAGTGAAGTAGAAATAACGGCGAAGAAAATTTCCCGGCTACCTTCCAATGCTGCCTGCCGGATCGGCAAGCCGCTTTCGAGCTTCCTGAATATGTTCTCGGTGACTACAATGCCATCGTCGACCACCAGACCTGTTGCAAGGACAATACCCAGCAACGTGAGGATGTTGACCGAAAATCCGCATAAGTACATGACGAAAAACGTCGCTATCAGGGAGATGGGGATATCGATAAGCGGACGGACGGCGACCAGCAGGTTACGGAAGAAGAACAGGATTACGATTACCACCAATGAAAATGCGATGAGCAATGTTTCTTCTACTTCCTTGATCGACTGGCGCACAAGACGGGTATTGTCGATCAGTACATTGAAGGTGATGTCCGATTTATTGGATTTCTGGATTTCTTCCAGACGTTTGTTGAATTCATCTGAAATTTGCACGTAGTTGGCGCCGGGCTGCGGAATCACCGCCAGGCCGACAGCGTACATGCCATTGTATTTCCAGCTCTGCTCTTCATTCTCCGGGCCCAGTTCTACTTTGGCCACATTGCTTAGCCGGATGATGCCCGAGCTGTCGTTCTTGATAACCAGGTCATTGAATTCCTTCTCGCTTTTCAGCCTTCCCATGGTCCGGATTGTCAGTTCCGTATTGTCACCGTAAATCTTCCCGGCTGGTAATTCTACGTTTTCGGAGGCTAATGTGGTGGTAATGTCATTGAATGAAATATTGTAGGAGCTCATCTTATCCGGGTTCAACCAGATCCGCATCGCATACCTTTTTTGCCCGAATATGTTGATCGCACTTACGCCGTCGATCGTCTGCAAGCTTTGCTGCAGTACATTTTCGGCATACTCACTTAATTCAAGCAAACCTTTGGAAGGGCTTTGCACGGCAAGAAGCAGAATGAAGTCTGAGTTTGCATCGGCTTTGCTTACCACCGGCGGGGCATCGATGTCCTGCGGCAGGTTACGGACTGCCTGGCTTACCTTGTCACGAACGTCGTTCGCGGCACCTTCGAGGTCGGATTTGAGGTTAAACTCCACCGTGATGTTACTCGACCCGATCTGGCTCGACGAACTGATGCTTTTAATGCCGGGAATACCATTGATACTCTTTTCAAGCGGCTCGGTGATCTGACTTTCGATAATGTCTGCATTGGCGCCGGTGTAGCTGGTCCGGACGTTTACGATCGGCGGATCGATAGCCGGGTAGTCTCTCAAAGACAGGAAGTTATATCCTACTACACCAAAAAGAATGATGAGCAGGTTCATCACGACCGCCAGGACGGGCCGTTTCAGGGATAATTCTGAAATATTCATAAGCTGGGGTTCAAGGGAATAGTCATTGCAACGATTTTCATTGCGAATCCGTCACTTACTTGCTTTCATTCAAGCTTCTTACACTTCTCACTTTCACAGGAGCATCGGGACGGGCAAAGAGTACACCCGAAACAACTACCGTATCGCCTACATTCAGGCCCTTCGTCACCTCCACCACATCCTCCCTGCGGTCACCGGTTTCGATTTGTGTAAAGACAGCTTTGCCCCCCTTAACCAACACTACCTTTTTGCTGCGGGCCTCGGGAATAATGCTGTTGGAAGGGATCATGATGCTGTTCTTGTTGCTGCTTGCATTGAGATATACTTTTGCAAATGACCCGGGGCTGGTGGAACCGGAATTCAAAACAGCCCTAACCGTTAAGTTTCGGGTAGTTTGATTCACTTGCGGTTCGATAGCCAAAATCCGCGCTGTTTCGTACTTCCCTGAGGCCTGGTCCAGCAGTACTTCCACAGAACCGCCCTTGGTGACGTATTGCTGATAGCTTTCAGGAATAGTAAAGTCGATTCGCAGATTGGAGAGTTGCTGTATGGTGGCAATCACGCTTTGGGGGGTTACATAGGCGCCTGCGCTGACTTTTCGCAAACCGATGACGCCTGTAAACGGGGCTTTGATAATTGTTTTATCGATCAGTGCCTGCGTGTAGACCATGTCTGCTTTGAGCGTATTCACATTGTTCGTCGCCAGATCGTAATCTGCCTGATTGATCCCATTGACGGCAATGAGTTGTTTGAGCCTTTTTTCCGTTGTCTCGGCGAGCTCCAGTTGTATTTTCGACCTGTTAAGTTGTGCTAAAAGGTCGGCGTTGTTGATTCGGGCAACAACCGTGCCTTTTTGGAGTGTTTTTCCTTCAGGTACATCCAGAAAGGTCAGCAATCCGCTTACTTCGGGCCGCAATTCAGCATATTCATTGGCCACGACAGTCCCATTCACTTCCACCTTGTCGCTGACTTTTTCCGATTTCGCGATGATCACGTCAACAATAGTGGGGCCTCCACCGCCCTTCTGCTGAAAAGTATCCTTTTTTTCTCCGCACGAAAAAGTAATAAAGAGCGAACCGGCAATGAAAAGTGAAGACAGAGGTTTGGTTAGATGATGTAGTACGTCTGCACGGGCAGATCTGGCGATAAGATTCATAGGGTTCAATAATCCTGGGCTTAGTGGTTTAGGAGTCCTGAGGACTAAATGCGTCCATTTCAGAGTGTTGTTCAAAATTATATATTAATCTCGAACGGATTAGACTTTTTTCTCCTTTAAAAGTTTAAAGCAGGCTAATTTTTTTATAAGGACGTGCCTATCACTTTGAGCAGGGTATCACACTTCAGTTCGGTTTCAAACCATTCGAGCTCCGGAACAGAATCCTCCGTAATACCGGCACCGGCAAAAAAGGTGGCGATACCATTCTTGAAACGAACCGTCCGGAGGTTGACAAAGAGGTTTGTGTTTCCCCCCACCTGAACAGGCCCGAGAAAGCCGCTGTAATAGGAGCGGTTATAGCCTTCTATGTCGTTGATGAATTGGAGGCTCGGTGTCTTGGGTACACCGCAGATAGCCGAGGTGGGATGCAGAAGTTTTAGCATGACCGACGCCAGCTCAGGGAAATTGAGTGAGATCGTGTCTACCTCGAAAACGGTCCGCAAATGGTATAGATTACCTGCCAGAACGGTTCTGGGGCCAGTTTCGAGATATTCCCGCAGACGGATTTTTTTGAAGCATTCAATGATATACCGGCTAACGAGTGCCTGCTCTTCGATCTCCTTTTCACCCCAGCGGATGTCGTATTTTGGGATAAGTTCGCCTGATGCATTTCGGGCACTTTGCGTGCCGGCAAGCGACATCGTTTTAAAAGTACCATCGGACACGTGCTCCACCAATCCCTCCGGGCTTGCTCCCAGCCATATTTCGTTTTCCTCGGGCAGATTGACCAATGAAACAAATGCGTGCGGGTACGCGTACACCAGCTTTTGGAAAGCCCTGGCGGGCTGAAACGCGTCGGTATATTGCAGGTCCTTTGTACGCGAAAGGACGACCTTTTTGAAACGGTTTTGACGGATTGCTGCAACTGCCAGTTCAACCGTGCGTTCAAACCGTGCTCGGGCGTCGGGATGATCCGTTGGCGGAACAAGCGGGAATAACTTTGCTTCAGAAGCTGTCTCTTTCCCGCTGAACGATTCTGCCAATTGTATCAGCTTTTTAACCTCAGTATGTTCCTCGCCCAGTTTATTTTCAACTCGGGCAATGCGATTGTCTTCAGAGAATGTCAGAATAATGTCTCCTTCAAGAAACAAAACATCCTGATCGCTTTCCCAGTAAAAGGAACTCATGACAAAGCCGGGACTCATTTTTTCGAGTTCTGGACTACATTTGCGAATCCCATCCTGAATGGAGATAAGCAGTTTGATTTCGTTTGTGTGCGGGAGTCGCCATAGTGCGGATGGGAACCCCAAAATATTGGATGCACGCCATAGCTCCTGAATTTGTAATCCTTCAAATATCGAAATCCCGGTGTCGGTTTGTACTGATAGCATTTAACGAATGGGCAACGTCCCGTTAGGTCAATTTTCTGCAAATTAATGTTGGCGGTCTGCATTCACAATAGCGACCGTAAGTCTACTAATGCAAACCAGTTTGTTTTCTTCATTGGTGATGCGAATGTCCCAGATGTGGGTGGTCCGGCCGACATGTATGGGCCTTACCGTTCCGTAGACGTATCCTTCCTTCACCGGCCTGAGGTGGTTCGCGTTGATTTCGAGTCCTACTGCGTGCTTGTTTTCAGATTCCGGAATGCAGAGAAAAGAGGCAATGCTGCCGAGGGTTTCGGCAAGGACCACCGAGGCGCCGCCATGCAGGATACCGAAGGGTTGATGCGTCCTCTGGTCGACTGGCATTCGTGCTGAAACATAATCTGTTCCGATCTCTGTGAACTCGATTCCAATGTGGTTTGCAATGCTCTTCTTTCCGAAAGCATGAAGTGAATCAAGGGTAGCGGTTTTAACAAACATATCTAAAAAATGTATAAATTTGTATTGGCTTTATGAAGAGAAAACAAGGTATTTGCAAATTTAATATTTAAATTATCCTATTATTTTGAAAAGAAAATCGATATACCTCATTCGCCACGGTGAAACCGACTTTAATCGCAGGGGAGTAGTACAGGGAAGTGGTGTAGATTCCTTGCTGAATGAATGGGGAGAAGCGCAGGCCGCCGCTTTTTTTAATGCTTATCAACATGTCCCTTTTGACAAAATTTATACCTCTGATTTAAAGCGAACACAGCAAACTGTCCGTGGGTTCATCAGGCTCGGGATACCACATGAGAGCTACTCCGGGCTGAATGAAATTTCGTGGGGGGCCAGAGAGGGCCGCGAACCGAATACGGGCGATAACAACTATTACCGGGAGTTAGTAAATGCCTGGAAAAACGGCCTGGTTGAGCTAGCAGCCGAAGAAGGCGAAAGCCCGGTGGACGTAAGAGAGCGCCAGATCCCGGTGATCGATACGATTTTATCCCGCCCGCACGAAAGGAATATCCTCATTGCCATGCACGGAAGAGCCATGCGCGTGTTGCTAACCACCCTGTTTAATCAGCCATTGATCAAAATGGACGACTACGAGCACAGCAATCTGTGTCTTTACAAGATCAATTATTCCTACGATACCCAGCAGTTCGAGCTGGAAGTTTCCAACGATATTACCCATCTGCTTTCCATCGAAATTCCGCAAACGATATAGTAGCCGTTTGTGTATATTCGTTTCCATTGGTGTATAAATGTACTCTTCGTGGTAGTGCATTTATACATTTGTGGCTTTTCCATATATCATCAGCGTTTCTAAGTTCATGTCCAAAAAACGCATCTATTGGTCTCTGCAGATACTTGGCTGGACATTGCTAATCATGTTCGAATACATTCCATATGCGTTGGAATACGGTTTCGAAATGAGGGAGTTCTATACTGCATTGGCCAACATCCTTCTTGGGATCTGTCTCACACACGTATACCGGTTAGTTATCAGACGATGGAACTGGTCGTCACTTCCACTACCCCGGCTCGCTTTACGGGTGATCGGCTCGGTGCTTTGGCTGGGACTCATCATGGCGATGATCAACCAGCCCATGGACCGGGAAATCCTGGAACATAATTTGCTCAATCAACCATTGGTCTTCTGGGGCTACTATGCCAACTGGTGTAAAAACCTGCTGGCATGGATACTGTCTTACACCGTTTATCATTACGTGGAGCAGACGCGCCTCGCCAGTTATGAGAAGATCATGCTAAAAATGTCGGCACGGGAGGCCGAAGCAAAAGTTCTGCGTTCGCAACTCAATCCGCATTTTACATTCAATGCATTGAACAGCATACGGGCGCTGGTGTATGAAGACCCCAAGCGTGCACAACTCAGCATTACCCAGTTGTCGAACATACTCCGGAATTCGCTCCTGGCCGATCGGCGGAAGACCGTCGATTTGCAGGAAGAGTTAAGGACAGTAGAAGACTATCTTGAACTGGAAAAGGTACGGTACGAGGAGCGTCTCTGTTATAGCATAACCACCAATCCACAGGCCATCTACTGGCAGGTACCTCCCATGATGTTACAGACATTGGTCGAAAATGGTATCAAACATGGGGTAGCTAAACAAATGGGAGGTGGATTTATTGGGGTAAAATCAGAAATTGCCAATGAGTTGCTGGTCATTACGATCCACAACTCAGGCAACCTGGGTAGTACGGATGTTAATGTCAATAACCTGGGCAATACCGAGTCGGGCGGGGTAGGTTTGAAGAATACGGCAGAGCGACTGTCGATTTTATATGGAAAAGCGGCGACATTCCGGATCTTTCAGGAAAAGGAAAATGTGGTCTGCTCAGAGATAAAAATCCCGATGTTGTCGGAAGGGGTGATGATGGTAGGCGAGGGGGCCGAAAAAGCGAACTAAAAACCAAGATTAATATACTTTTATTATTTATTCCTAACTGATCCATCCGCCATGAGGACCTTAATTGTAGATGATGAGCGACTAGCACGCAACGAGTTGAAAAGACTGCTGGAACCATACACCAAGATAGAAATAGTAGGGGAGGCTGCCAATGCGGAAGAGGCTTTGAAACTTATTGAAGAGCAACAGCCCGAACTGCTTTTCCTGGATATCCAGATGCCAGGGAAAAATGGTTTTGAGTTGCTGTCTTCCATTGAAGGCAAGAGCCCGGAGGTGATTTTTACGACGGCCTACGACGAATACGCCATCAAAGCATTTGAATTCAATGCGCTGGATTATCTGCTGAAACCGATCGATACAGAGCGGCTGAAAGAGACGATCCATCGTATAGAAGAAAATCAGGCCCAACCCGAAACCCCCTCACAAAGCAACGAACGTGCTGAGAAAGTACTGGGCGAAAACGATCAGGTTTTTGTGAAGGATGGGGAAAAATGCTGGTTTGTGAAATTGGGAAAGATCAGGTTGTTCGAGTCGATGGGAAATTATGTCCGCCTGCATTTCGATGATCAGAAACCTTTGGTGTTAAAATCGCTTAATAATCTGGAAGAAAGACTCGATCCCAATACTTACTTCCGCGCCAACCGGAAACACATCATCAACCTCCATTGGATCGAGAAGATCGAGCCATGGTTTAGCGGGGGGCTTTTAGTGACATTACAGGGTGGGGACAAGATCGAAATCTCGCGCCGCCAGGCGATCCGTTTCAAAGAGCTGATGAGTTTGTAATAGTTTGTACCAACGTTATTAACAGAATTTGTATGTGGTGGAAACGTATTGCGGCATTGTTACTCGGAGTCTTGATGTTCTGGTCATGCAGTCAGACCGCAAAAGATACGGCCGGGAAAAGCGGGCTTTGGGAGGGTGAGGTAAAGAAAACCGAGTTTGGAAATTGCGATACGGTGACGAACAAGGGCGTAGCGGTATCGTTGAGCATTTGGGAACCCTCGGATTCCGGAGCGGCGGCGAAAAAAATGCGCGAGATCCTGACCGGGAAGACAATCAACAGGCTGAATTCGTACGCCGATTCGGCAAGTATCGCTGCACATCCCGAAGCGACCAGGAGTGTAAAGGCTGCCTTTGAAGTTTTTGAGAAAAATTACAACGATTTCAGAAAGGACTTCCCGGAAGCGCCGGGCTGCTGGCAGATAGAACTCAGCGGAGACACCGTGATGACAACCGCAAAAATACTATTTTATGAACTCGGGCATTATGCTTTTACCGGCGGTGCGCATCCCAATAGTTTTACTTCGTTTCATGCATTTGATGGTAAAACGGGCGAGGAAGTGGAAATGAAGGATTTTGTGGCCGATTCAGTTGCATTGCTGAAGGTAGTTGAAAAGAAATTCCGTGAAGTTGAGAAGCTGGCTCCGGAAGCTAATCTGGAAGAAGCCGGTTATTTTCTCTTGAACCACCGTTTTTTTGTTCCGGCAAATTACGTGTTTACACCACGGGGCGTACTCTTCTATTACAATCCTTATGAAATAGCAGCGTATGTGCGGGGCGCAATCGAATTTACCGTTCCCTACGAGGAGCTGAAAGATATAGTGAAAAAAGACGCGGTGTTTTGATTATAGTTCACCGGAGTCGAGAAAGCTGTAATATCCGTCGTCAGTGAAGATCATATGATCCAGAATGGGCAGGTCGAGCATTCGGCCTGCCTCTTTTATTTGTTCGGTGAGAAGCCGGTCTGCTAAGCTGGGTATGAGTTGACCCGAGGGATGATTGTGGACCAGTATCAATGAACTGGCCATATGATCGAGTGCCAGTTTGAAGATCATTTTAATATCGGTTGCCGTGCCCGATATGCCGCCCACACTTACCTGTATAGCACGCAAGAAGTAGTTGCCGCGGTTGAGTAGCAAAATCCAGAATTCTTCATGGGTTTTGTCCATCAGGTAAGGACGCATGGTCTCATACACCAGTGAGGATTGATTGATTTTCTGCTTTCGATAGGGGATGATTTCGCTTCGGCGCCGACCGAGTTCCAGCGCCGCAAGAATGGTAATAGCCTTGGCTTGTCCCATTCCCTTCATTTTAGTAAGATCCTTTACATTCAGCTTGGCGAGCTCATTGATGTTATTACCGACAGACGCCATGAGCATTTTGGCCAGGTCCACGGCCGTCATCTGCGGAGTACCTGCCCGGATCAGAATGGCCATAAGTTCGGAGTCCGAGCAGGATGATCTCCCTTTGTTTACAAATTTTTCACGGGGTTTATCGTCATCGTTCCAATTGATGATCACTTTCGGATTGTCACTCTTTTTTCTGGACATGCACAGGATTCATATGGCTCTGCATTCATATACGCCGAAAGTCCGTATTGGTAACGGTTATCACTGTCCCAGTTCTGTCAGTGCGGCGCGGGCTTTATTGTCAATGCTGTTTTTGTATTCGTGCTTTTTGAAAGACATGGCTTTTTTGAAATAATCGACAGCCTTCTGATTATCAGGTTTTTCCCTGCAAATGTATCCCATCTGCAGGGCCGAGGAGGCAGCGAAGGACGTCGCTCCGGGGGCACTCTGGCCTAGCTGAATGGCGCGTTCGAAAAATGCGACAGACTCATTGATACGGCTCAATTTTTGCTGGATTCTTGCCATTCGATAATTGAATTCTGCTTTTTCGTAAATAGTAGTAAATTTTTTTTCAGAAACGGTCTTCATTATATCCAGGGCCTTTTGCTGATAGCCGCCGTCAGCTGCATATCTGGCTTTGTACAGTACCTTCTGCTGAGGTCCGATCTTCCCCGCCAAGAATTCCCGGGCCATTCTTTGAGCGAATTGATCGGCCTCAATGATCGTGCTGCCCGATTGGGTAACCTTTTTGGCAAAACCGACGCAGTCCTCGTCGCGACCTGCCAGCCAGCGGCTCATGAACAATTTGAAATGGCTATCCTTGATGTAATTGAAACCGGAATACTGTCTTAGGAAGAGGGCGTAGTATTCAAACGATTCATCGTAAGAACCGTTTTGTAATGCGATCTCGCCACGCAGGTAGTTGAGAAACGGGAACGGCATATAGGAAGGACCGCTGGGTGCATCGGCGAGATAAGATGAAGCCTCGTCACTTTGGTTTTCCTTCATGAGTACAGTTGTGGCGAAGAAATGCAGGAGGAGGTTATCGGGTTGCTCCCGCGGCCATTGCCGAATATGACGCTGCTGTTCCGGACTGAGGCGCAATGTGTAAGCGTGCAGAAGCAGATCGATTAACTCGGCCTCCTGTCTGAAAAACGGCTCTTCGCGCTCCACTTTCCTAAGCTCCTGGATACCTTGGGCAATATTTCCGCGTAATCCGAGGAACTTGGCGATCCAGGTGTAATTTTCCGGAATCGAACCGATCAGCACGTGCAAAAGCCCGAGTGATTTGAGGGTCGGGACAAATGCCGGGAATTTTTTTCGGTTTTCTTCCAGCAGTTTATACGCTTTGATAATGTCCCAGGAACCACTCACTTCGTTCCCGAATTTCAATTTTGCAAATGCGGAATGCAGACGGATATCTGCCTGAAACAACCTTTTATAAGGCGATTTTTCAGATAGCTCACCTACCGCGGCCAGTCGTTTATCCTGCTGTTGGGAGAATAACTTGTAGCGGCTGCGGTCTTCTGAAATCAGCAGGTAGTGCAGGTCTGCATAGCTATCGAGATAGGATATGAATGGATTTTCGGGTTTTACGGCTCTTTCGTCGTTAATCAGATTGCGCGCTGCTGGTAACCGCAACTTTTGAATTTCAAAGTAGGCCTTTTGCAGTTTAGGGGAAAAAATAATGTCGTTTTGATTTTCCTCAGCCTGGACAGAAGAGCACGAAAAGAGTAGTATAAGAATGCTGGTAAACTGTCGAACTGCGCGCCACTTAAATTCCGGATTACTTCTTCCCATTATTAACCACATAAAAAAAGGTTGTCCGGATAAGACAACCTTTCAATTTACTACTAAATAATCTTAGCGACGCTGGTGAACAGGTTGTACGCTTTCCACGTCGGCGAGGATACGTCCGCAGTGCTCACAAACGATCAATTTCTTCCGCTCGCGAATATCCGCCTGGCGTTGGGGCGGAACGATGCTGAAACATCCTCCGCAAGCACCACGCGACACATGCACAACGGCAAGCCCGTTCAGGGAGTTATCGCGGATTTTCTGATATGATTTCAGTAAACGATCTTCAATTTTTTTGATATGCTTTTCTCTTTCGGCAATCAGAGCTTTTTCTTCCGACTCGCTTTCGCCGGTAATTACGGAAAGCTCGTTTTTCTTTGCTTTCAGGTCTTCATTTCTTTCGTTCAGAACGGATTCCGCACGATTAGCGTCTTCTTCGATGAGGCGGATACGGGCTTTGGCTTCGTTGATCTTCTTGTCAGCCAGTTGCATATCAAGTTCCTGCAATTCTATTTCTTTGGTGATGGCGTCATATTCGCGGTTATTGCGGACGTTCATCTGCTGATCTTTGTATTTCTTGATCAGTTTTTCACCTTCTTTCTGCGCATTTTTGAAATTGTCGATCTCCGAGTTCAGATTGGCAATTTCACTTTTGAATTTTCCTAAACGCGTTTCGAAGCCAATAATCTCGTCTTCCAGGTCCCTTACTTCTTCCGGAAGGTCCCCGCGGGTTTTTAGTATTTCGTCAAGGCTTGAATCGATTTCCTGAAGTTTCAGGAGAGCATCTAGTTTTTGTGCGATTGTGTTTTCCATGTATGTCTTTTATGGACTTGTTTCAATGCTTGAAATGTGAAGGTAGTCAGCCCCAGTTTGAACAGATGATCAGACAAACAACTTGGTAAAATCGCTTTTTAAACAAAGTACCGAACCGGATTGGTACTGACTTCTGACAAACAGAGTGCGAAATTACTAAATTTTCGTGATATATAGTTAAATAATAAATTTTTCGTAAAGACTTCACTTTCGTAATGCCCTATGTCACAGATCATAATGCGTCCTTCTGCGTCAAAAAATTCATGATACTTATAATCTGCTGTAATGTAAGCATCTGCACCTGCGCTGATGGCATTATGGAGCAAAAAGCTACCTGCACCGCCGCATACGGCGACACGCCGGATGGGTCTGCCGTCAGACTCTGTGTATTTAATCACCTTAGCTTCCATCCGCTCTTTTGAATAACGGAGGAAATCGTTGGGATCCATCGCTTCGGGTAGCTCTCCGACAGCGCCTGCACCTACTTCCTGAGTCTCATTTTCAAGTGCTGAAAGGTAGTAGGCAACTTCCTCATAGGGGTGGGTACTTTTAAGGGCATGCAATACATGGTCCTGTAAATGCGTCGGGAGCATTACCTCCACACGATGCTCTTTGACGGTTTCCAACTCTCCCCTTTCGCCAATGACAGGATGGGCACCTGCCCCCGGAAGAAATGTGCCGAATCCTTCGGCCCGGAAGCTGCATTGCTGGTAATCGCCTATTTTGCCTGCTCCTGCCTGGAATAATGCATCCGTTACCGGCTGGGTATGTTCGATAGGGCAGAAGAAGGTGAGTTTAGTGAGCAATTGCTTTTTAGGCGCGAGTATTTTTAGATTCTGTAACCCGAGCCGTTCAGCAATTTGCCAGTTCACGCCCCCGATGACGTGATCTAGATTAGTATGTGTGGCGTAGAGAGCGATGTCATTTTTAATGGCTTTGATCACTGTTCGTTCGACGTAATTCTTGCCGTTGAGCTTTTTGAGGCCTTTGAAGATGATCGGGTGGTGCGCCACAATCAGGTTGCATTGTTTCTCAATTGCTTCATCGACGACTTCTTCCGTTATGTCAAGGGTGAAAAGAATCCCTTTGACTGGTGTGTGGGGGGATCCGACTAACAGTCCTGCATTGTCATAATCTTCCTGGTATGACAGGGGAGCTATTGTTTCGAGCTCGGTTAAGATTGTCTTGATTAATGTCATAAAATTTTCTTCTGGTTCAACTATTTCATTTTCAGAATATTCTCGGAATGGGTGTGTTGATTTTACAAATAAAATAACTAAATTGGTGTTCCGGGTATTGCAATCGTAAATAATAGTGGTAGTTTTGCACCACGTTTTACGAAAGCGACTTGTGAAACGAACTGGTTTGGTAGTTCAGTTGGTTAGAATACATGCCTGTCACGCATGGGGTCGCGGGTTCGAGTCCCGTCCAGACCGCCAGTTTTTGAAGTTCTTTATTTAATGGTTTGGTAGTTCAGTTGGTTAGAATACATGCCTGTCACGCATGGGGTCGCGGGTTCGAGTCCCGTCCAGACCGCAGAAACTTTTGAGAAGTCCAAAAAAGCCACCTTTCGGGGTGGCTTTTTTGCGTTTATCCCCTTTGTTTTCATGCTATCCCTCAGTGGTACATTCGGGATAAAAATGCCCTGGTTTTATTATGTAGTTTTGGGTGGTTTGCTGTGTAGTGCCCCCTTTTACGTCGGTAGGTTTTTTCACACCGGCACTTTCATCATTCAAGTGTTTTTATATAACCCACTAAGCGGCTAAGCGCTTAAACACATCAAGAATGGAAATTCTTTTTTGGCGACATTCAACAGCTTCGCAAGAAAGGGATGGTACAGGTGCTATCTTTTGCGTACAACTGTGAATGATACCGGGGAGGAAATGGGATCTGCAGTTGCCGAGCGTATTGGGGAATTGCAATAAATGGAGGTAGTGTTTTTTCAGGCGTGTAGTTCGAGGTTTTAGACAAATCGGGTCGGGTATTGCGCCTATGACGTACTCACACCATCGCGCCAGAAAATCTTAAGCAGACCAGCTTTGATAAATTGGGATGTCTTTTATGAGAGTTTACGCCGCCTCCTGTTATACGTTGTTCTGTTAGTCAATTCCGGAAACAGTTTGGGATCCTGGCAGCGGAGCTTGCCAAACAACCAGTTTTCGGAACGGCTGTCAAGCTGATTTTCGCTGTGGAAGGGGCTATAATATGAATGTAATGAATTTAAAGAAGCTTTGGGTAATTCTTTAAACTTAACACAAATTACTATTCATTACTCGTCGTAGATTAGGTCTCTTCGCCAATCTATGTTGCTCTTGATAACTTTTGCAGGAATTCCGACTGCGATTGAATTGTTCGGAATGTTGCTTGTCACAACTGAATTTGTGCCTATCACACTATTGTTTCCAATACTACATCCTTTTAAGATTATTGAATGTGCTGCAATCCAGACGTGATTGCCAACTACAATATCCTTAGCCCAATTGGTTCTTTTCTTGGTACCATTATCAATAATACTGTGAGAATCACCGGTCCTGAACTCGATGCCATAAGCAAGCATACAGTCTTCGCCGATAATAATTTTTCTGTTCGGCTCCGTTGCGGCGAGATGCGCAGATTCAATAGTGGTATTTTGTCCAATTTGTATTTGACAGCCAGTATTGGCAAACCAGACACTCCCGCCTTTAAAATGACAATTCTCGCTAATGATCAACTGGTGATTATCTCCTCTCATCCTGATCGTCACATCAGACAAGATAGAACCCTGCATAATTTGGACTAAATTATTGTTGCCAACAATATCATATTTTACATCGAGCAAAACTCCTTTATTGCTGACAATGTTATTACTGCCGGAAATGTTGCTCCTGCGATCATAACGTTTCTGAATTTTTTTTTCCGACTAAGTGCAACAGGCGATTACTCTTGAGAATTTCTTTAATTCGCTGTTTCATACTGATGGGTTAATTATGAGATTGAACCAAAAGGGCAGCGAGTTCAATTGAGCATTTTTCCTACTAAGCATGCTGCATACAAATCTCAGCGTTTTCTTTGAATATTATTAGTGCTCTTGGGGTTTCTAAGCAAGAAATAATGAGAAGATGAGAGTTGGTACTCAATGGCTCAACAGCCACAGAATCTGAAGACAACAATTTTAGAGCTAGGCTCTCAGGGGCGCCGAGGTCACTATAAAATGGTGATAGGAAAGGCCTGAAATTGTCCATAAAAACAGTCGCGAGTGAAAAAACATGGGGAGACGAATTGTCTCTTGCGGTATAGCAAATCACTTTCGGTGGCAGTAGAAGAAGTCAAGTGCCTTTTAGACCTTTGAAGTGCAGGTTGTCTGAATATTACAATGGGGAATTTGGAGGGCTTTCGGGGGCCGTTCAGACCGCAGAAAGCTCGACGAAGCCCAGGCTTTCTGCGGTCTTAGCCAAGCCATTTAATCGCTGTGTTTGTTGGTAATTTTTTTCTAACCGATTGATAATTAGTTTTTTATTGGAATTTTTAAGTCAATAAGTTTAGGCCTTAAATTCAATAAAATGAAAATTATCTTTTGGGTTGCCGTCACGCTGGAGTCGGCGGGATTGGCGTATTTTATTCGTAAGGCGTGGCTGTTGTTCCGGGCAGATCAGCGGTATGTTTATCCAGAATACTACCGCCAGGTTTTTTACCCGATCCTGGTTTTGTTCTTGTTGATCATTGTGAGCCTGGCTGTCAAATATTATTTCCAGTCGGATAAGTCGGCTACATTAGTGGCTTTGCTGCCCGTCATAATGCTTGCCATTTTCCTGGTAGGAGTGATCATTACGGCAATACTCGCGGGTGGGAAATGGCATTAGTCAATGGTATGGTTTTCAGATTTATATAACCAAAATGAAAACCATGCTCAATCAACCATTTCAGGAATGTATCGATGCCTTGCCGATCATGTGCGCAGGCCTGTGACACTGCGCCACAGCGTGCGTGCGAGCGACGTGCGGGGATGGGCGCATTGTCGCATTTGTGCCGATGCTTGCCGGGAGTCTGTAGCAACTTGTGAAGAATGGCTACACCCGTCTAATACGGGCTCATAAAAAAACACGCAGGTTTCAAAATGAACCCGCGTGTCAAATTACACTTCATCAACAAACTAAAAACCAAATAAAACTAATACGAAAAAAATCGCTTGTCAAGTTTTTTTTGCTGTAGGAGGGGGATTCGAACCACCCACGGTGCGGTTAGCTACGGTACAAATACTGTTGGTGGTCCACCCCAGTCGACTTTCGTCGGCATTATGCCGCGTTTATCCCTTATTCACCACCCCCGAGACAGGAGGGCATGGCTGCCAATTTCATCACCCTACAATGTGACTAAATCCGAGTAAAGAGATGTTGCCACCTCCTTTTCTGAATTTTGGTTCTGCAAAACTAAAACTTCTGATCTAAATTATAAAATATTTTCATTTAAAATTGTCAAAATTTACAATTTTTTCATAATTTGGATTGTGTTGTTGCGAGAAATTCAAACATTTAACTCAAAATGCAAAAATATTCAGATATTGATAGCACCGATTTACGCATTCTGTCTTTGCTGATTGAGAATGCTGCGTTACCGTACACGGAAATTGGTAAGAGGGTCTTTGTTTCGGGTGGAACGGTCCATGTCAGGATGAAAAAACTCGAACAGATGGGCATCGTTAAAGGGTCCCAGCTGGTGATCGATCCAACCAAGTTGGGTTGGGATATTAGTGCATTTCTGGGGATTTATCTGGATAAAAGTTCGTTATATGAACAGGTAGCCACTGAATTGGAGGGGATTCCGGAAGTTGTCAATATTCATTATACTACGGGTATTTATAGCATCTTTTTGAAGATCGTGTGCAGAGATACCGGACACCTCAGAGAAATCTTGCATGATAAGATTCAGAAAGTAAACGGTATTCAGAGAACAGAAACTTTTATTTCCTTGGAAGAGCGTATTAATCGCTCCATTCCGCTTGCTGAAAGTTGAAAAGCATTATGAGATGGGATTGAAAAAAGAAAATGTTATATTTGTGTTGTATATATAAAAAACTTATATATATTTGCTATATAAAATTTTGACTTATGGAGAATAACGCAACAAGTAATGAGTACGTACGTGGTACACTAAAAACCATAGTTCTGAATTTGCTGGCTGAGCATGACCGGATGTATGGATACGAAATAACGCAGGAGGTGAAAGATCGGACAGGCGGAGCAATCGCTTTAACCTTTGGCGCACTGTATCCGGTCCTCCACAAACTGGAACAGGAGGGACTTCTTCTTACCGAATCCGTGGAAGTAGACGGCCGTCTCAGGAAATATTATTCGCTTACGCATCGTGGCAACGAAACTGCACGCACTAAAACCGATGACTTAGAGCGTTTTATAGACGCCGTCAGGCTGCTTTTGGCTCCTAGGAATCTGGCAACCGAATAAAAAAGTTACATGGCTAATCTATAACAGATCGATCTATGAAACGCCTTCAGGAAAATCGCATAGCGCAAATAAGCAAATATTTGCAGGCAAACAAGCTGGACCCGGAGCTACTTCCGGAGATACTTGATCACTTGGCCTGTGAAGCGGAAGAACTTCTTTGGGATGGTAAGTCATTCGAGCAGGTTTATCAGGATATGGTAACGACTGCCGATGCGCAAACTCTCCTGAATCTGAGTGTTGATCATCAAAATCTGTTAGCCATGGAAAAATCCCTGAATGACATCGTGTTTGAGAACCGCAACAAATCATACGGCGCGTATGACCTTAGGAAGGGTTATGGACAGACAATTCAAAGGTCGGTGGTTTTGGGTGTAGCGTTCTTTCTGTTGCTTGTAATGTTTCCGAAGCTTTATGCGCGGCTTGTTCCAGACCCTAAGCCGGACGATATAGCCTGGCTGGTCGAAGCAAATCCGGTGGATATTAAAATGGAGGAGCCTCCGAAGCTTCCTCCGGCAGAGGAAATTGCACCGGCACCGAAGACGGTACGATCGGTTACTCCGGAAGTACTTCCGGACAATAAAGTTGAAGTGGAAAACTTGCCCCCGGTGATCGAGGATCTGGAAACAGCACAGCCATCTACTACGACAAATGACGGAGTGGAGAATTTTAATGACATTGTCCCGCCCGTTGAAAATGTGCCGAATGCTAAATTAGATGTAGTCGGTGCTGAACCCAAGAAGGAGGAGACCTTCGTCACTGTGGAGCAGTCGCCACAATATAGTGGCGGCAATGAGGCTATGGCCGCTTTTCTTCGGAAAAACCTGAAATATCCCAGACCGGCATCACAGGCAGGAGTACAGGGAAAAGTGTATGTGCAGTTTACAGTAGGTTCTGATGGAAAAATAGAGAATGCGAACGCAATCAAGGGTATTGGGTTTGGTTGCGATGAAGAGGCTGTACGGGTTGTGAAAATGATGAAAGACTGGATGCCAGGCAAACAGGCTGGTGTTCCGGTACGTGTAAGATTTACTCTGCCGATCGCATTTCAACTGGACTGATCACTACCAAATTGCGTAGATGCCTCCCTGTTATTGAAGAAAATCCTCGCTTCGGCGGGGATTTTTTTGTTTTTTTGTAATTGTAAAACCAGGGCTTACGCATCGTGGTGCCCGCATTTCAGGAAAATAAGCATTTCATTACCAGTAATTAATGTACGCAATTGTTGATATCGAAACGACGGGGGGAGGGGGAACAGCGCGTATTACGGAAATTGCCGTGTTCAGGTATGATGGTTATGAGATAGTGGACTTCTTTCATTCGCTAATCAACCCTCAGGTATATATTCCACCGTTTATTACCCGTCTGACCGGCATAGACAATGAAATGGTGAGAGATGCACCGACATTTTATGATGTACAGGATTCTGTGCGGAAAATGACGCAGGATGCCTGGTTTGTAGCTCATAACGCCAAATTTGACTATGGCTTCATTAAACGGGAGTTTGGCGCATTGGACGAGTACTTTCAGCGGGATTTATTATGCACCGTTCAGTTGAGCCGAAAGATTTTTCCGGGACTTAAATCTTACAGTCTTGGTAACCTGTGCCAAAGTTTGGAAATAATAATAGAAAACCGTCACCGTGCGCATGGTGATGCGGAAGCGACAGTACGGCTCTTCGAAAAATTACTGCGTCATGATCGTCAGAACCTCATTCCCGTCGATCTTTTCCAGTAGTCTACAACCTTCAGGAATTTTTAGTGGAATGGTTTTTGATCGTTAGGATATTAGTTTCTAACCTAAATTGTTCCTTCTCATGAAAGCATACATCAATTTACTCGTCATCTTCCTCCTGTCGTTCAGTTTAATGAGCTGTGAAATCATCGGTGATATTTTTAAGACCGGTGTATGGACAGGCGTTATTCTGGTAGTAGGCATAATAGCCGTAGTGATTTGGTTGTTAGCCAAAGCCTTTGGTGGCGGTCAGCGATGATTGTTTTAGAAAAAGGTATTTTTTGAAACATAAAATTGCAGGTATGCTTGCTTCTGAAAATTCTCCGTTTCATCTTTGCACACCTTAAACGGGAGGCCTGCTGAGAAAGATTCAGAAGGTTTTTGATTGAAATCGGGGGATTAGCTCAGTTGGCTAGAGCGCTTGCATGGCATGCAAGAGGTCGTCGGTTCGAATCCGATATTCTCCACAGCCTGTGTTTTAACGAAAAAAGACCTTCCGTATTTGGAAGGTCTTTTTTCGTTAAAACAATTTCTTTCTTACCGTTTTTGCTTTCTACACCTTTCCGCTGTAAATCTGGTGGCACAAAAAAATCGTGGGTTATTTCTTAATAAACTTGTGACTTGTCGTCGTTCCATTTTTGCTGGTTACACGCGCCAGGTACAAGCCGGAAGGTAAATGTGATACCGAAATGCCATTTTGAAAATTCTGGGTTACGCGAAGCATCTTTCCTGATCCGTTATAAATCAATATTTCCTCAATACCCGCGGGGTCGGTATTGCGAAGCAGGAGCTTTTCTGTAACCGGATTCGGGAAAATAATGTCGTTGTCCCCGCCGATCCGGATCCCCTCGATAGCGGAGTATGCGAATGTCTGATCGATATCCACCATTTTCAGGCGGTAATAGTTGTGTCCGGGAGCGGGAGCATTGTCCTTAAATGTATAGATTTTAGCCGCTGAACGGTCACCACCTGCAAGCACTTTTCCGATATTCATCCAGGTTTTCCCGTTCTGGCTTCTCTCAATTTCAAAGTGGCTGCTATTACTTTCCGACGTCGTTGTCCATGTGAGCATTCCCGTGGCCCCTTCTGTTGAGGCTTTGAACTCAGTCAGGGTGACAGGCAGTGCTCCGCAACTTGTAGTAATTTCGCCAATGCTGTTACATCCGGGAGCGTTGCCGTAAACCATCGCCGCAAGCATCCCCGGCCTGAGTCTTACACCGGCGCAGATGAATTCTATCGCGCAGTTACTCAAAACCGAATTGTTAAACACATCGGTCCTGCCGGCCCCTGGAACTCCCGATAAGGCGCTGATGTCATTGAGATACTGATTGAAATCAATGCTGCCCCCTGATATGGTCTCTACATTTTCGAGCCCGGCCAGGCTTGAAAACTGCCCGGAAGTTATTTGAATATAGCCTATACTGCGCAGAGCTGTCATGCCGCTTAGGTTGGGTAAAGCATCATTGTAAGCAATGACCAATGATCCGGGTATATTTACAAGATTGGACACGCCGGAAAGGCTGGTTACAGAAGTGCTCCATAACTCCAGCGCCTGTATGGAAGTTAGGTTGCTAAGGCCATTCAGATTGGAGACTTCGCTTCCGTCCAGCCGGAGGCGGAGGCTCGTGGCTGACACACAAGCAGGATATGTGATTTTAAAGTTATCTACGGCAGCTTGGGTAGTATATGTTATTTCTCCGCTGGGGCATTGCGCGAAGGTCAGTCTGGCAACCAGAATGAACATAAGAGTACAGTAAAATTTTCGCATGGCCTGGATTGATTTTAATTGATTAAGTGGATGTTACCGTAAAAGACAGCGGAGTGTACAGTTTACTTAGTGGTGACAATTTTAAAAATAAAGACACATCAGTCCACTCTCTCAATTCCCAACACCCTCGCCTCAAACTGCTTTTCAATCCCAATCTCAATACCCTTTTCAAGCAAATCCTTTCCTGAATAAGTGCCTATTTCCTTCGAATCTTCCGGCGAGAATAGTCGATATTTGCTGTTTGGGTCGGCGAATGGAAATGGGAATGTGCGTCTATTTTCCACTGAGCCGTTCCTGAAAAAGAACAGCACCCCGCCCTGTTTACCTTTATTGAATTTGTAAACACCATCCCAATTACTCATAGTCGGCCGCTGGAAGATGTCGGAAACATAGGAGAAGCGGGTAAACTCGTATTTCTTATCCATCATTTTAAACCAATTGTTCCATTTCAGATACCAGGGTTTGAGTTCCTGGGGCAGTTTTCGCGTGTCGCCGACCAGGATGGGCTTCACAGAGGCGAGTGAAAGGAATGTGTATTTGGAATAGGGTGAGTCCATAAACTGGTTGCCGATCAGGTTTGTAGCGACAGGGATAGCCCGGCCGCGGTCGAAGGCCATTTGACGGATGTTGATCGGGCCGACGGGCGCGTCGTCGTCGTAGTTGGTCAGCCAATCGTAATCGGCGTGTTCGATCAGTGCATAGTCATTGATATAATACTCTCCCCAAACCTCATAAGTACAGTCGACCAGCAGGTCCGGGAAGGCTTTGTGCAGGTCGTCGAAGAGCTGCAATGCCTTTTCGTAAATCGCATAGTAGGAGCTTTCGCGATCCTTATATCCTTTGCCTTCGGATTTGTAATCGCCTTTTTTAGAATAATCCAGTACATAGGCGGAGTTGGCCATCGCGAGATCGAGCTTAATGTAGGCGAGGTTGTTTTCCCTAACGTGCCGCTTGATCTTTTCCAAAATATAATCGTAGTACCCCGAGGCTAATGACATGGTGACGCGTCCTTTCATTTCCTCATGCAGATAAGCCGGTTCGCCATTCTTGTCGTACAAAGCCCATTCGGGATGCTCCTTATATAATTTGCTGTTTTTGTCGACCGATGCGAGACCCATCCAAAGCCCCGCTTTCATGCCTCTTTTGCGGATGTGATCGGTGACAGGTTTCAGGCCGTTTGGAAAGCGCTGGGGATGCGGCTCCCAGTCGCCGTAGTTATTTTCCCAGCCGGCGTCCATAATGAAGAGGTCGGTACCGGTGCCTTCCAGGCCGTCGGCGAGCTGCTTTACAAGTGTATCATTAATGTTGGTATAAAATGGCCGCCAGGTGTTGTAGAATGTGAATGGAATTTCTTTCCGCTCGAAAAGTTTCACACCCAGGCGCGTACGTATAAAGTCTGCGAAATTTCCTTCAAAAGCATCTTCCCACTTTTGTGATTGGATGAGGCATATAAATGTTTTGGGGCTGGCAAACGTTTCGCCGGGCTCGATCCATTTTTTAAAAGGATAGTGGTCGTCCAAGCGGGTCATACCAATGGAGATCCGGTTATGATCGGTATATACCTCGGTTTTTTTCAGGATGCTCGGCGCCTCGTTGCCTAGTATGAAGCCTTCCTTGGCGTAGTTGTGATAAACAAATACCGCCGCATCGTGGTGATCACCGTGATAGGGCCGCCAGGCGAAGCGCGAGCCGTAGTTGGTGTAAAGTTCTGTCTGCTGTGACGAAATGGGTACGAGGTTCAATCTTTCCACATCCAGATCCGCAATGGCAATGGGTTTTGTACTTCGATTAGTGATTTTGAGTTGTTTCCTCACAACGGGCAGCTCGTCGTACACCTCATAGCTCAAATCCACTACAACACTTTCAGCCACTGTCCCGGACTTACCGGTGAGTTGTACCGTTACCTGCTGCGCGCCATCATCACGGCGGCGTAACGAGTGATTTGTCGCTTTGAAATGTCCGTTGGGGCCGTTGCTACTGACTGGCTCTCCATTAATGGTAAAATAAAACTCTTCTGAGCCAGGGCGGCTGTAATCTTTGTTCGTCAGAAGATGCTGGAAGCGTGATGTGTAAAAAGAATTATCACTGATCGTGAATTTTCTTTCCAGGAACCGGTTTTTAACAATAAGCGAATCTTGCGAAAATGCATTGCACGAAGCAAGGATCACCAGAACGGCGACCCGGATAAATTTGTAGTACATAGCAATGTGTATAGTTGTTATTGACTATTTAACTAACTATGAAATAACCATAGTAAGGGTGAATTTAATAAAATATTAAGAACAATTTAAATTTTAAACAGATTATCAATGAAGATGTAAGCTGGTCTTTGAAAAACCCTGATATTGCAGCTTCTTAATTCAAGACGTTTGATCTATGTCACAGAACTTATTCGATTTTGGGATGATTGGACTGGGCGTAATGGGCCGAAACCTGTTACTGAACATGGCCGATCATGGTTTCTCTGTTATCGGTTTCGATAAGGACGAAACCAAAAATTCTGCTTTGGAATCCAGTGCCACCCCGGGCACAACCGTTAAGGGCGTTTCAGAACTTGCCCAGATGATCCAGCTGTTGCAACGTCCCCGCAAGGTGATGATGCTGGTACCTGCCGGTCAGCCGGTCGACGATGTTATTGCATCCCTCTTACCTCTTCTTGAAAAAGGCGACGTGATCATCGACGGAGGAAACTCCCATTATACAGATACGCTCCGCCGCGTGAAGTACCTCCGTGAAAAGGACATTCATTTCATGGGTATTGGTGTTTCGGGTGGCGAACAAGGCGCGCGTACAGGCCCGAGCATTATGCCTGGCGGGGACAAGGAGGCTTATGCGCACGTACAGCCCATGCTGGAAGCGATCGCGGCGAAAGTGAATGGCGAGCCCTGCGTGGCTTACCTTGGAAAAGAAGGTGCCGGCCATTATGTCAAAATGGTGCATAACGGTATCGAATATGCGATCATGCAGCTCATCAGCGAATCGTACGCGATCCTGAAAAAGGCCGGTTTGAGCAACCAGCAACTACACGAAGTATTCAAAAGCTGGAATGAAGGTGACCTGCAATCGTTCCTGGTGGAGATTACTGCCGATATTTTCCTGCAAAAAGACGACAAGACCGATGCGCATCTCGTCGACGTGATCTCTGATAAAGCAGGTTCAAAAGGAACCGGCAAATGGACTTCCCAGGATTCCATGGAGCTGCCTGTGGCTGTTCCCGTGATCGATACGGCAGTGGCGATGCGTACGCTTTCCGGTTATAAGGATGAAAGACTTGTTGCTGCTGAACTTTACGGCGCGAGCAATGCTATTTTGGAAGAAACTCAGGTATTGATCCAGCAGGTTCATGATGCATTGTATTTTGCCACCATTCTGGCTTATGCACAAGGGCTTGCCATGCTGTTCCAGGCATCTAAAGACCTGCAAATGGAGATCCCGCTGACAGACGTAGTGAGCGTCTGGAGAGGCGGTTGCATTATTCGCTCGTCGTTACTCAGCGTATTTACAAATGCCTACAAGCAAACCCCGGAATTATCCAATATTCTGTTGAACCAAGAGGTAGCTGCATTGGTTAAGTCTGTGGAAGGTAACACGCGGTTGCTGATCGCATTTGCCGCCCAGTCGGGCATCCCGGCTGCTGCACTGATGTCGTCGCTGGCTTATTTCGACGCGTACAAAACAGCGTACATGCCGACCAACCTGATCCAGGCACAACGCGACTATTTCGGCGCGCATACCTACCAACGTACCGATATCCCAGGTACTTTCCATACAGAATGGGGTCAACAATAAATCAGAAATTTTATGCAAAGCAATAAACGTCCCCCTGCCTCGGTAGTCTTCATTTTCGGAGGAAGTGGGGACCTCAACTACCGGAAACTCACACCGGCTCTCTACAACTTGTTTCTGGACAATTGGATGCCCGATCAGTTTGCGATCGCCGGTATCGGTCGGAGTGCTTATTCCAATGAAAAATACCATGAGCATCTGCTCGACGGCGTAACGAAATTCTCGCGCCGGAAAGGTAAGCAAAATGGCCACTGGACTGAGTTCACCCAGCACGTTTCCTACCTGCAAATGGACGGGGATGACGCGGCAGCGTACCACAAGATCACCGATCTGGTCAAAGAAAAAGAAGAAGAATGGGGTGTTCATCCTAATGTGATATTTTACCTGGCCGTAGCGCCTCAGCTCGTGCCTTCGATTGCGCAGAAACTGGGTGCTTTGAAGATCTGCGGGGACAAAGGCACTACCCGCATTGTCGTTGAAAAACCTTTCGGCCATGATCTCGAAAGTGCTCACGAGCTGAACCTGTTGCTTTCAAGCATGTTCGCAGAGGAGCAGATCTTCCGTATCGACCACTATTTGGGTAAAGAAACCGTTCAGAACATCCTTGCGCTGCGTTTTGCCAATGCATTGTTCGAGCCGCTCTGGAACCGCAATTATATCGACCACATACAGATCACCGCTGCCGAAGCCGTAGGTCTGGAAGGCCGAGGTGGCTATTTCGAGCACGCGGGTGCATTGCGCGACATGGTGCAGAACCATATCTTGCAAATCCTCTGTATGATCGCGATGGAGCCGCCGGTGTCGTTCGATGCGAATGAGATCCGTAACAAGAAGGTCGATGTCTTGAATGCGATCCGCCGTATCGGCAAAGAGCAGGTGCACGATTTTGCCGTTCGCGGTCAATATTCAGGTGGCTGGAAAAAAGGCGAGAAGGTGGTCGGATACCGTCAGGAAGAAGGTGTGAATCCGCAATCGAATATCGATACTTTTGCGGCTGTGAAGTTTTATATCGACAACTGGCGCTGGCAAGGCGTGCCGTTCTATGTAAGGACCGGGAAGTACCTGAACCAGAAGGCGACTCATATTACATTGCATTTCAAACAGGCGCCGCATTATGCATTTCCACCTGAGTCTGCCGAAACCTGGCGTTCCAACCGTCTGACGATCAGCATTCAACCTAATATGGACATCAGCATCCGCTTCCAGGCCAAACGCCCGGGGCAAACGATGATGCTCGATCCGGTGGATATGACATTCGATTACGACGCAGTAGCAGGCGAGCACGCACCGGAGGCGTACGAAACATTGCTTTTGGATGTAATGGAAGGCGATGCAACATTGTTCATGCGTAACGACCAGGTCGATGCTGCGTGGCGTGTGATCATGCCGATCCTGGAAGCATGGGAAAACCGTCCGCCACAGGACTTCCCGAATTATGCGCCGGATTCATGGGGCCCGGATGCCGCCGATGCGCTCATCGCCCGCGACGGACATACCTGGCTTAACCTGCCACCGACCCCGTAAGCTATGGAGTTGCATATCGAGAAAGATACCAAAGCATTAAGCGCCAGCCTTGCTGAATGGATTAATAATTACATTCAGCAAGTGCTTGCAAAGCAGGACCGTTTCACATTCGTTCTTTCGGGTGGAAGCACGCCGAAGGCATTGTACGCATTACTGGCGGAATCGCCTTATAAAGAGTCGATTCCATGGAGGAAGCTGCATTTTTTCTGGGGCGACGAAAGGGCGGTGCCATTCGAGGATTCACGGAATAATGCCAAAATGTGCTACGATGAGTTACTGAATAAGGTGCCTGTAAAGGCCGAAAATATCCACATCATGCGTACGGACATTACGCCTGAGGAATCCGCTTTGGAATACGAAAAAATCATAAAAACCTATTTCGAAGGCTCTGAAACGACTTTCGACTTCGTATTGCTTGGAATGGGGGATGATGGTCACACGTTGTCGCTTTTCCCGGGGACGGAAGTGATCCACGAGCAGCATGTCCAGGCGACTTCGTTTTTCCTGCAAGCGCAGGACATGTACCGCATCACATTGACGGCCCCGGTCGTGAACAATGCGGCTTGTGTAGCTTTCCTGGCCGCAGGTGCGGGTAAAGCAGAAGTCTTGAAACAGGTTTTGAAAGGAGAGAAGAATGTGGACCTCTATCCGTCGCAGATCATCCAGCCTGAAAAAGGGCAATTGCATTGGTTTGTGGACGAGGCTGCCGCTGCGCTGCTTTAAGCTTACGATTTATATAAATGCTGAGAGGCGCGTCATTCCAACGGCGCGCCTCATGCTGTTTATGGGGTTTTTGAAGCGTTCAACAATACGCAGCACCATTGGATAAAAACAAGCGGCGCATCGACTGCTGCGTATTAATTTTACAGAAAACAAACCTCAATCACATGATACACATTCTGAAAATCGCTGCGGTGGTCGTCGTGATCACCTATGCATTGCGGCTGATCAATGCCCAGTCCGACCTCCTTGTTTTCGGTGGTCTGGCTATCATCGGATTGTCCTTCTACTTTCTCTATAATGTTTTGGGGCAAATCGTAAACCAATTGAAATCTAAATTATAATCGACATGAAAAGAAACATTATCATTGGTGTTTTGTGCTTTATCGTTTTCCTGGTCGCTATGGCGGCACAGCCGTTTACCTTTGAAAATATAGACGCTGGTAATGTCGGGATCCGGATCAACTTGTACGGAACCGACAAAGGCGTCGACAATATTACGATTGTGACGGGCCGTGTGTGGTACAACACCTGGACAACCAAGATCATCGAGTTTCCTACTTATACCCAAAGTGTTGATTATGATTCATTTGTAATTACGACTAAGGATGCCGCAGAATTCAAGGTTGATCCGAAGCTGAACTATCATATTAATCCTGAGAAGGTGCCCCAGATTTACCGCCAATACAGACGACCGTTAGGGGAAATCCAGCAGGGATTTATGAAAAATACCATTTATGATGCTTATCGGATCGTGGCTAACTCTTTCACCTCCGATAGCGTGATGTCAAATCGGGAGGTGTTTGAGGACCGCGTACAAAATGTTTTAACCAAAACACTGGGTAAGGATGGTTTTGTATATGACCAACTGACGTCGGCCATCACGCCACCGCCTTCGTTAAGGCAAATGATCGATGAAAAGAACACCTCCATCCAGGCTCGACTCAAAGCCGAAAACCAGGCCAAGCAGGCGGAAGCAGAGGCCAAAGTAATCATCGCACGCGCAGAAGGGCAGGCGAAGGCGACATTGATCAAAGCCCGCGCCGAAGCGGAAGCGAACCAGCTCCGCCAGAAAACCCTTACCCCATTGCTTATTCAGCAGGAATGGGTTGCTAAATGGAACGGTGTGCTGCCCACGACGAATGCCGGCGGCAGCACGAGTTTGATGCTGGGAATTAAATAGGAAGCGTCAGGAAGCCCCGGAGCAATTGTGCCGGGGTTACTTTTTTTCTTCCATCATCTTTTTGAGCATACTCCCCGGCATGCTGATGTAAGCTGAGCTATCGATTTTTGCATTAAATAGTTTGAACATATCCTTATCTGCGCTCAGCGCGCTACTGTCGCGGACCTCGATATCCGCCGTTCCGATGTGGTTCTTCTGATCCAGTTTGAGGTAGCCGTTTGCGCTCACCCTCGCTGTCAGATTATCGATGGAGCTGCCTGTCATGAGGAGACCGTCTCCCTTTTGTTGCACCATTAAATCTCCGAATTTATAGTTCTTTATTTTGCAGCGGATATTGTCCGAAATAATGCCCTTAAGTTCAGGCGCTGTCACGTAAAAGGAAGGAAGAGAACCAAATGCACCACCTCTTGGCCGATATCCCTGATTTCCTTCTGGTGTATACGTCAATATTAAGGTGTCACCCGAAACGTCCCATCGCAGGTATTTCGGCTGCGTAATCGTTCGGATCTCAGCAACGGGTCCTTGCCGGATTTCGGTTAACCCGACGTCCTTGCCTTGCATCCTGATGTAGTGAAAGGGTTTGATCTGGTGTTTTGAAAACCCATAGAACGGATCGTTCTTGTCGATTTTGTCAAATTGATTTTTCAGTACCAGGTTGGAACAGAGCGTGACCAAGAAAAATAAGGACACAGTTATGATAAGCAGGATGTTACTTGTTTTCATGGTTTTGGCATTACTTGGTTAACGGGTACATTTCTTCAATGAATTTCTGATAACGGCTTTGCAAGTCGTCTATTCCGATGTCGAGCAAATACATGGTCTTGAAGAAATCGGGTAGTTCGGTGGCCAGAAAGCGCTCTTTCCGATAGGCCAGTATTTTTTCATTCGCGTTTTCATCAGCCGAATAACCTATTCCGCGTTTATTGAAGATGATCTCTTTGTTTTGAAGAAAATCGTAGGTTCTCATGACGGTGTTGGGGTTAACCTCCATCATGGAGGCGAGGTCCCTCACCGAGGGGATACGTTCGCCAGGCGGCCATTTATGCAATAATATCTGCTCGCAGATGTAGTCGGCGATTTGCAGGTAAATGGCTTGTTTATCTTTAAATTCCATAAATAGATTGGTTAAATTTCCCTTTCCTTCATCTGAAAGTAAGCACACGTCCAGAGCATCAGGGCAATGAATACGCAAAACAACTGTAGTGCAGTAAACATGGCGGGAGGGAATGTCATGTGGTAAAACCCGGCGACGTATTCGGGAGGGGACACATCGTCTTTGGAGTAATACCATAACTTCCAGCCCGTAAGCGGAAAGGCTACGATTTTGGAGGGGTTTGATGCGAGCCTGGTCGCAAACATGAGATTCACCAATGTCGTCAGGCACGCCAATCCGATAAATATCGCAGCCGTTTTGATGTAAGAAGATTTCCTGAAGTAAATTGAACCGAGGAAAACTGCGCTTTGTATCCCAAAATAGGAATAGGTGGAGTACAGCATGAAATCTTCCGGAATATACCGGTATTTGTCGCTGTTGGCAGGAAGATTCTTATTGGCAATGTCAATGATCCAATAATGGAATTGCCAGAAAAAGATCAGGAAGAATAGCACAAAAACGAGGTTGATCAGCAGTGAACTAAGAAATTTCTCCACGCGGGAAGCTGGAAGCATTAATGCTGCTATGCCGGTGTCGGAAGCTGAATATTGGGAGAATGCATTGCTGGTATAGAGGCTGCCACCGAGAAGCAGAATCATGATCAGCGCAAAATAATGTAGCAGTTCCCGGAAATTGCCGTATTCATCGGATAATGCAACGGGCAGCATCATGATGAATAAGCAGAAGACCAGTACGAATGCCATCAGCAAGTAATTTTTGCTTTTTTCAGCCCAATCTAACCGTAACATCAGAGAAAAGCGGTGTATGTCGAATATCTGGTTCATATCGAAAGAAGTGAAGAAATGTGGACCGGGACGAGTGTGGGTAAAATATGCTTGAACAGGGCGTTCAGCACAATAAGCAGCAGTGTAATAATCATTTTCATGGCTAATAGGCAAATATTTGGCTGATGCGTTCAGGATTTTCGATCACCGCATTGAACAAATGTTCCAGATCGACGCGGCTCTCTTCTTGCAATGAGTTCTCAAAAACGGCCTTGTAACCGCGCAGGGAGGGCTCCGAATAAAGAACCCGGTCGTCGTACTCGATACTTGGCAAAAGGCCGAAATAAAGACGTTCAGAGACAGTTTCGAGGCTGTGCCGGATCAGGATTTTGCTGTCTTCCAGGATAATAATGGCATCAATAAGGTTATCGAGGTCGCGTACCTGGTGCGTAGAGATCAGAATCAGTCTGTCCTTGTCCAATGCCGAGGAAACCAGTTTGCGAAACTGGCTTTTGGAGGGAATATCGAGGCCATTGGTAGGCTCATCCATGATCAGTACGCGCGTGTTCGTGGCTAATGCAAATGCGATCAGTACTTTTTTCTTTTGACCATACGACATTCCGGTAAGCTTGTTGCCGCGCGGAATATCGAGCTCAGAAATGTAACCCTGGAATTGTTTTTCGTCAAATTTGGGATAAAAAGGCGCCAGCATTTCCAGGTATTTTTCGACGGTTACCGCGGGGAGGTAAATTTCTTCCGGAATAAAAAAGACATCCTGCAGGAAAGCCGGCTGCCGCTTCCGCGGCTCGTACCCGGCGACTTCAATCTGACCTTCCAGCGGAAATAATAATCCTACGATGTTTCGGAGCAGGCTCGATTTCCCGGCTCCGTTTTTGCCCAGCAACCCATAGATGTGGCCGGGTTCCAATTGCAGGTTAAGATTTTCAAAAAGTTTGTTGCGTTTACTATATCCAAAGGAGACGTGGTTCAGGCGGATCATAGTTTCATTGTTTTAGTGTTCTAGTTAAATAGTACACTGCAAATGTAAATGATCGTCCGAAATTCGCAAGGCTTGATGTAAGAATAATTTTAGGAAGAGGCTTTTAGCTGCGATTAAGCAGGTTTTGGTAATCGTCGCGGGTATCGATATCGAAGCTGCCAGCAGGGAAGGAATGTGGGATTACGTCGTCCGGAAAGTTTTTGAGTAGCTTTTTGGCGCCTTCCGCCCCGCCAAGTGCCAGGAGCTCATCAAAATAGACATTTGAAAATAACACCGGCGTTCCCAGGGTATTGTCATAACTACAGGCCACAATGCCGGAGCCCGTCTCTTCAAATTTCCGGATCATCTCCCTGAACAGTGTTGAGGATACGAATGGCTGGTCGCTTACGGCAAGAATTACCCCTTTAACTTCCGGATTCAAGTGGCGGAGCTTATGAACCCCGGCCTGAATGGAGGAAGACATCCCATCTTCCCAGCGCGCATTGAATGCGGCGTGATAGGGGAGCTGTTTGAGCTCTCTTTCAATTAATGCGGCATTTGAACCTGTCACAACGATCGTCTGATCGCCCGCTGTTTCTACGGCGGCTTCGGCAATATGCCGGATCAGACTTTTGCCCTGGTAGCGTAAAAGCTGTTTCGGCTCGCCCAGCCGGGAGGAACTGCCTGCTGCAAGAATGATAATGCCTAAGGATCCTGATTCCATGGTCGTTCAGGGGACAGGGGTTTGTACTGCACAGAGAAAGTCTTCTTTTTCGTCTCTGGTATAATCAACACGCTGCTCGGCCCGGTTGTGAATAGGCTCCAGTTTCTCCCGGAGCGACAATCCATACCGGCTGCCCAGCACTGCTTTGATTTCAGCGAGGACCGACAAGGCGATTTCTTCCGAAGTCTCGGCACCGATGTCGAGTCCCACCGGACCATATACTTTACTTTTTTGTTCGTCGGTAAGCAGCATTCCACCTGTTTCGAGTTCGGCGTACATCCGTTCCAGTTTTTTCCTCGGACCAAGAGCGCCCACATACCTGCACGGGTCGACTGCCAAAAGCTGTTTCAGTAAGGCGAGGTCATAATTGTAGTTATGGGTCATTAGCAGAAAGAAAGTACGCTCATCGGTGTTTACATGATTCAGAACGTCTTCCGCCCGCGACACAATCACTTTATGGGCTTTGGGAAACCGCTGCCGCGTGGCATGTCCGCTCCGGCCGTCCACGACCGTTATATCCCAACCCAATACGCTCGCCATTTCGGTCAGTGGGATGGTATCGTTGCCCGCACCGGCAATGATGAGGGATGGCGGAGTATTAAAATATTCGACAAAACCGGTAAGTTGTCTTCCACCTGTGTCAAATGTTTTGAAAAAAGAATCTTCCTGACGATACGCCGCCTGACTCTCTGCCCGGAGGATAGCGTACCACTCATTTCCTTCGCAGCTACACACGATTTCATCGTCGGCTTGTAGGTGCAGAAAACACGTACCGGGTTGTTCGCCTGTACGCGAATGCAGAGAGAATAAGGTAACCAGAACGGCATTTTGGCGCTTACTCTTAACCTTTTTCAGTAGCTCTATCGGATTTCCCGGTTCGTCTGTCCGGATGGGTTCGAAAAGAATATGTACTATCCCATTACAACCCAGCTGAACGCCCAGCGTCATGTCGTTTTCGTCGGTTGTGTCGTAAGTAACCAGTTTATTCTTTTGCTGGGAGATGGCCAGCAGTGCTTTTCGTAACGCGTCGCCTTCCAGACAGCCCCCGCTGATGGCTCCTGTAAGCTGTCCGTCGTCGGTGACGAGCATCCGTGCGCCTGGCCGTCTGTATGAGGAGCCCTCTACGTGCACGACCGTTGCGAGCGCCATGCGCTTTCCCGAGATCAGTGCCTGCTCATACGACCGGATGATGTCCGTGATTTCCTTCATGACGATGTTGTTTGACTATCTTCGAAATTACCGAAATAGCATGATTAACGTGCTCTTCGGTGGAAAATCTTCCAAAACTGAAACGAAAAGAGTTATGGATCCGAGTATCTGAAAATCCCATTGCTTTCAGAACGTAGCTGGGTTCGAGTGTGGCCGAAGTGCAGGCAGAACTTCGGGAAAAGGCAATGTCGCTCCCAGCTTCGAATATCAGCTTTTCTCCATCGATCTGGCCGAAAGAAATGTTGGTGCAATGCGGTAGGCGGCGGGCATCTTCGGCATTGATTTCGACATCCTGCAAGACGAGCAATTCTACTTCAAAGGCGTTCCGCAATGTGGCAAGCCGCTTGCTCTCGCGGGCCATTTCTGCATTGGCAATCTCACAGGCCCAGCCCAGCCCTACGATTCCTGGTACGTTCAGCGTGCCGCTACGCATATTGCGTTCATGGCCACCACCATCCATCTGGGCAATGAGGAACACCGCGGGATTCTTTTTCCTGACATACAATGCGCCGGTACCCTTGGGACCATACAGCTTGTGTGCACTTAGCGTCAACAGGTCAATACCGTCGGACTGAACGTTTACAGGTATTTTGCCAACGGCCTGTGTAGCGTCCGACATGAAAAGAATATGGTGCTTTTTGGCAATAGCGGCTATTTCGCGGATGGGCTGGATTACACCCGTTTCATTGTTGGCATACATCACCGAAATCAGGATCGTGTTTTCAGTGATTGCATTCTCCAGATCTTGTAAATCGATGAGGCCATTTGCATTGACAGGAAGATATGTAACCCTGCCGCCCGATTGCTCGATGTGCCGGCAGGTGTCCAGTACCGCTTTATGTTCGGTACAGGCGGTAATCAAATGCTTTTGTTCCTGGCCGGAATTTTGAAAAACGCCTTTGATCGCCAGGTTGATCGCCTCGGTAGCCCCGGATGTGAAAACGATCTCCTGGGGGTGTGCTCCGATCAGATCGGCAATTTGTTCCCGGGCGATGTCCACCGATTCTTCGGCCTCCCAGCCGTAGGAGTGCGTCCTGCTCGCTGCATTTCCGAATTTCTCCGAGAAATAAGGCAGCATTTCCTGTAAAACCCTCGGATCGACCGGGGTCGTTGCATTATTGTCCAGGTAAACCGGCAGTTTCAGGAGCATTGGTTTGGTCTTTCTTTTCCAAAAGCAAAATGCTTGCGGTTAGTTCAAATTAAACAAAAAACCATCTCATTTTAAACATGAGATGGTTTCCACAACTTAAACGAACAGGTTAACTATAATTATGAAGGTCGGTAGGACATGTTGCCCTTGGCTTGGGTGTGTGGCCCCAGGAACACCCGGGCATAAACGCGTATGACAGCCAGGCCGTTGAGAGTGAGGCTCGATGCGATCATGGTTGCTAAAATGATTTGATTTTGGTGAATGAAGCTGAAAATGAAGCCTTCGCCGAGAAATGTCGGTGTGACGGGAAAGCCGGATACTCCAAAGCAGCATAGCAAAAATATAAGCGCCAGACCCGGGTGCTTGAAGGAATGGCCGTGGAAATGATCAAGTCCGGTGTTGTTCTCCAGCGATTTCAATTTGCTGAGGACAACAGAACCGATCACGCCGGCAACCACTACACCGCCCAGATAGAGAAACGCCTGATCATAGCTGAAACGCTCATTGAATGAGATCGCCAGCGCAACCCAGAAATGGTTCATCATGACCAGCAGCCAGCTCGTCTGCGTTCTCAGGCGTTCTGTGAATGATTTCAGGACCATTATCAAACCAATCAGCGAGAACAGGAACGGAAGGCAGGCGCTTATATTTTGCGGGATAATTTCTTTTCGGATGAGGATGTATAGTCCGCCCAGATACAATGGCGCGAAAATCAGTACAGCTCTTTTATCACTCAGGAAGTTCAGGCGATCACCGAGTATTTTCAACGGATTCCACAGGTACCGGTCTACCAGGGTATCTAAGTTCCATGCTCTGAAGTTCAGCGTATAAAGCGTGTACCGGATTTTTTTGGGTAGGGAGATTTCAACCGACTTGAAGTGCGGTACAAAACGTTTGAATGGCTCGCGGACCAGATAACCGGTAGCCGATGGAGCTGCGAGCAACTGATAGGCCCGGAGGAATGCATTACCCGCGAAATGGAACAACGCCAGATTTTTGAAACCTGTGGCCACTTCGATGAACATGAGCCCCGTTTGTGCAATCGATGCATAAGCGATTTGCTGCTTAACCGACGATTGTGTTCGCGCAATACCGGTGGCGGTCACGGCGGTGGAAAGACCGATAAACGAGATCAGCATGCGCATGGGCAGCAGGTGCTCCCAAAACAGAATAGTTCGTAGTAGCAAAAAAACGCCCAGATGCACCGATAATGAGCCGTAAAAAATCGCGCTGGCAGAGGAGCCGCTTTCCATGGCGCGCGGTAACCATGCGGAAAAGGGCAACTGGGCCGACTTGACACAAGCCGTAAAAAGTAGCATTGCCGGAATAAGCAATGCGATGATACCCTGTGTTTTGGGCTGCTCGTGAACCGTCCCGTAGCTCCCGAGTTTCAGGAATGCAATTCCCCGCCATAGGTGGCGGCCCGACCACATGGCAAGGGTCAAGCCGACATCACCTATGCGATAAACAGAAAAAAAACGGATGGCATTTTTTACCGGGAGATACTGGTCCTTGTAAAAGGCGATCAGAAAGAATGATGCAATGGCCAGAATTTCACAGCCTAAAAACATAGTCTCGAAGTTGCCGGAGACAATCGTTAGGTTGTAACCCAGATAGAAAAGCAGAATGGCATTAAAAAGGCGCTTGTGGTCTTTTTCTCCGCGCATATCCCGGCAGCTGTATACTGCGGCAATGCAGGTCACTAACGCCCCGACTACCATATAGGCGGCCGCTATTTCATCAAATTGGAAATCAAGGGTAAACTCGAAGCCCTGAGAATGGAAAAGTGTAAAGATCCTCTGATCGGTGAATGGATGTCCATTCCAAAGCCAGAAGACCAGAAAGACGATTACGGCTGCTGTGTGAATGCTGAGGGTAACCAGCGCGACACGCACAATTGGATTCTCCCGGCGGCCAGGGACAGCCAGACTGACCAGAAAGCCAACGAGGGGGAGCAGAACCAAAAGTGATGCGAACGATATCATAAAAGCGGCAATCGGAAAAAGCTATCGACAGTTAACATAATCAGAAATGCGGCTTCACTGATCATCGACCGCCGATAGCTAATGTTTTTAGTGAAAGGAATAAATGGGCAGATTTTTGACATGATATTCGGCTATGCGCGTCAGATCACCGACGTTTCCCAAACTGGGCTGATAAGATTTGTAAGGGATCATTTCATTGTCTTTGAAAACGAACACCTCCCGTGTATCGGGATTGATAATCGCCAGGTGTACCCACTCATTGATGAACCATTCAAAAGCATCGGGGAGTTTTTGAATCATGTCCCGGACAGTCTCGGGAAAGTGTTCTACCACAAACAGCATCCGGATGGGATCGTGGTGTCCGACCATCTGACTGGATAAGCCCCGGCGCAGGTCACTTTCCATGCTGTTGGCGACACCCAAAAAACCCATGACATGGTGTAAAAGCCGCGACCCGGCGCCCAGTTTCTGGTTATCGACCCGCGAGAAGAAATACTCCAGATTGATACCAGCATGGACGGGCACTAATGCGTTCAGGATATTGGATAAAGAATCACCCAGCGGATCGATCTCATAATCATAGGAATTATGGACTGCACGGCGGCCGGGAGCGAGATTGCCGAGTGATGTGTGTCTGCCGATGACACACAATGCCTCGGTCGCAAGGTCAACCTCATGGTGAGGTTCAAATAGCAAGGCCGGCCCGGTTGTTGCCGGATGGTTGCCCGGATAGGCAGAATCGGACCGATGTGTTTTGATTTCGATAAGGACCTGGTCGTAATAGCTCCATTCCAGCGCTTCCTGCCATATCGACTGTATTTCACTCATTTCGTCCATGGGCACCGTTGCGAAGAGTTCTTCTGGCCGATCCCGGATTCGCGTCGACAATGAAGCCCAGGAGTCTTGGAAATGCGCATCCAGCGCATCGATTTCCATCAGCAATTCGAAAATGATCAAATCATGCATGGAGATTATACGGCGGTGAGGCAATGTTTCCGGCCGATCTTCGATTACCGAAACCATCCCTGACCAACCCGGATGAGCAAACTGCTGATCAAAAAGGTATTGATTAAAAAGCCCCTCGTCACCGACCACGACTTCGAGCAGGTCACCGATCGATGGTGCGGTGTAAAGCAGCAGATTTCTTGCACGGGGCGTTCTGAAAATACTTGCGAGACTATTTGCCTCCATTTCACGCATGGAAGCGAGAAAGCCATTTTCATGAACAGGAAACTTCCAGGCGGATATACCCTGATCAAGATAGCTGCAAAGAATTCTGAATAAAGTAGGATGGATAACCGGGTCGGGATTGATCCCATATTGTGTTTTCCAATGCGCCCTGAGCTTTCCGATTCTCGCTGTCTTGCCGACGGGGAATTTTTTCATCAGAACCTTATCTCTCCATTCCGAAGTGTGCAAAGGGCCTTTTCTTTCCAATATCACTTTTTCAAGTATCTCCGGATTGACCTTCCTCGCGTTGTAGAAGGACCGGTATTCTTCCGGTGAGAGCAGGGTACGGTAGCCAAATATTTCGGACGCATTGTGTAGCGCACTGTGAAATTTGTGTTGCTGAAATGCACGCAGCGGGTTGTGGTGGACCCAATCATTATGGGGACCCTGAGCTGGCAGGAAATGCTTCAGACTCCGCAATGCAGCATATTCGTCGAAGGTATTGTTCCGCGCTTTCATGGGCTTGGCTGCTGGCTTTTAAGTAATCGTTTCGGAAGCTGAAAACATCACGGACTGATTTTCCAATTTCTTGATTCAAAGGAGCTGAGCAGCAATTAAAACGCAATTAAAGGCAACTTAAAATCAGGTTAAAATTGGGTAAACAGCGCATTTTAGTGATTGATAGAAGAGGGATTCCGCGGGATTTATTAATCAAAGAATTGGGCGTTTAATGAAACTATTTATTTAATTTTGTGTTCTACTCTACAATATTAGTAGATTAAATATTTCAATCTTTAAACCTTCACCATTATGTCACTTCGATTAGGAGATATCGCACCGGATTTTGAAGCCAATACCACACAGGGGCCCATTAAATTCCATGAATGGCTGGGAGATAGCTGGGGATTGTTGTTCTCTCACCCCGCTGACTTTACTCCCGTTTGCACAACTGAACTGGGAAAAACAGCTCTTTTGAAAGGTGAATTTGAAAAGCGCAATGTGAAAGTCCTGGCTGTGAGTGTAGATGATCTGGATTCGCACAACCGTTGGATCCCGGATATCAATGAGGTTAACAATACCGAGGTTAACTTTCCGATCATCGCAGACGAAGGCCGCAAGGTAGCGCAGCTGTATGATATGATCCACCCTAATGCGAGCGAGAAGGCTACTGTGCGCTCCGTGTTCATTATCGGACCTGACAAAAAAGTAAAATTGACGATCACTTATCCTGCCTCCACAGGCCGTAACTTCAACGAGATCCTGCGTGTGGTGGATTCGCTGCAACTGACAGCCAACTATTCTGTGGCTACTCCCGCCGACTGGAATGATGGTGAGGATGTGATTGTGGTGCCTGCTGTGAGCACTGAGGATGCGCAGAAGAAATTTACCAAAGGGCTGAATATCGTAAAACCTTACCTGCGCTATACGCCACAGCCAAATAAGTAAGGTTTGGGTGGTCGGTTTACGCAGGAAAAAAGAATGCGGATGTCTTTACAGAGGCATCCGCATTCTTTTTGTTTTATCCTGTAATCAGTTTTCGTTTTCGATCACCTCTTCGGGGACGATCTTTTCCTCGCCGTAATAGATCATATGGCGTGCACCCTGGTAATAGTACCAGATGGATAGCGACATTGGAATGTGAGCGATGTCGTTGAAATTGAACCAGGGGCCAAAGCTGAATTTCAAGGCATGAAAGCCAGCGGCAATTGCTCCCATGAGTGTTGCAATGAAGATGTTTTTGCTGCCCGGATCTTTTTTCTTTTTATAGACATAAATCTCTATGAGGAAAAGCATGAGGAAAAGTCCATAGAAAGCATGGATTTCCACGATTACAAAGTTCAGGGTCATGAAAGTCAGGACAAAGAAGATTGTCAGTTCCACATAATTCAGCCACCCCAATATGAGGCCGTTGCGCCGGTGCAGTAATGGTTTGATGTGCCAGATAGCTGCCCGTTCGAACAAAGCCACAGCGATCATGCTGGCAAACCAGCCCGGTATTTTTCCGCGCATACCGGTCAGGTACAGAAATCCATGCCCGAGTATTCCGCCTATTGCCGTTGCGATTGCCATGAATAAGAAGAAGTACTGTATTTGCTTATACATCCGGTGCGCGCGCCCGAGTTTGTTCAGGTGAAAAAACGCGTAAATGCATACCGCGGTCATTACGAGACTGGACAGGACCGTAGAGGGTTCGAGAATCGTTATTCCGAATAACTGTATCTGATGTACTTTGCTGAAATCTATGGCAATATCATTCATGAATAGAAGAGTAAGTTAGAGCGTCGCAGGCGGTCCGGTTCTTATTTCCAACCCCAAAGTAACCTAAAATAGGGCACTAATCCGCAATGTACCCTTTCTTCATCAAAATTGTACCAGCCTGGAACGCTGCAAATCGGTTTCCCCAGCGGAGTGTGGTTCGATGCTTTAATACCCCGAAAATGCCTATTGGCAGATGAAATCGGGGGGACTATCTATTATCAAAAAATAAATACAAACTATGTTTTTCCTTTGTGTCGGGAATTGTATTTAACTGTGACAGAACCTAAGTCCCTCCTTGAATTAATTTATAGAAACCATGAAGAACCCATTGCTATCAGTAAACAGATTTGCCATTTTATCGCTGTTTTTGAGTATTGCCATAAGTAATTCTTTTGCACAGGCTCCTGCCCAGGGAAACACCAGGATTTCAGGAATTGTACAGGATTCAGCCGCCGCCAAAGGGGTTGAATTTGCAAGTATTGCATTATTCAATGTTGCTGATAACAAAGCCGTTGACGGTACCACCGCCGACGAAAATGGCAGGTTCTCGATTTCAAAAGTAGCGCCCGGCTCGTACCGCCTGCTGATTTCATTCATCGGCTTCCGGGACCGGGCGCTCGACGTGAAAGTGGAAAAGGGTAAGGATGTCGACCTGGGAGCCATTCAATTGGCATCCAGCGTTCAGAATTTGCAGGAGGTGACCATCACCGGCGAAAAGTCGCTTATCGAAGAGAAGGTCGACAGGCTGGTTTTCAATGCCGAAAAAGACATTACGTCCAAAGGTGGTGACGCATCCGATCTCCTGCGCAAGGTTCCAATGCTTTCGGTCGACCTCGATGGAAATGTCTCCTTGCGGGGGAGTTCCAATATCCGGGTGCTGATCAACAACAAGCCCTCTACCATTATCGCCAGTAACGTGGCAGATGCATTGAAGCAGATTCCTGCAGATATGATCAAATCGGTGGAAGTCATTACTTCCCCGTCAGCCAAATATGATGCAGAAGGCTCCGGCGGGATCATTAATATTATTACTAAAAAGAACAACCTGCAGGGACTCACCCTGAACATCGATTCAGGGGTCGGTAACAGAGGCTCCAACCTCGGGTTGAATGGCAGTTACCGCAAAGGCAAAATGGGTTTCACGCTGGGTGGTTTCGGACGTGCATTTTATAATAAAGCGACCTCGGTGCTTGACCAGACTACTTTTTCAGAAGGCAACTCCTACCTGACTAATCAAAGCTCGACAGCAAAGGACAGAGGATTGTTTGGTCAGTATTCGCTGGGTTGGGACTACGATCTGGGTAAGAATCAGGCGTTATCGGCCGGATTGCGTTATGGAACACGTAATTTTTTGCAGAAACAAGACCTCACCATCAGTCAGTTTCTGAACAGTACAAAGGATAATACGTCTCAAAGAAAAGTTGATCGTAAAGATTTGTCCGGTACGGTCGACTTCAATGTGGACTATATCCGCACATTTAAACCTCAGCAGGAATGGAGCATTTCCACACTGTATAGCCGTACGGGTTTGACCAATAACTTCAATACCGACTTGCTGAACCAATCGGGTGCCGTAAGCGGAAAGTTGAAAAATGAAAATAAAAATGAGAACTCCGAATTTACGCTTCAGACAGACTACCAAACGCCGATTGGTAAAAACCAGTTAATTGAATTTGGAGCAAAAGGTATTTTCAGAACCGTTGGGAGTGACTTCAAATATCTCACAGCCGGAGAGTCGGGAGATTTTACATTGAGTACTACCAACCCATCGGGCGCATTGAACTACAAGCAGAATGTTGCTGCGGGTTATGTTTCATATACTCTCACAACCAAAAACAAGTATACGATCAAAGCGGGGACGCGGTTTGAATACACGGGTATTTCCGCGGATTTAGGTGAAAATAAAGAGGTGTCGATCCCGAATTACGGGAACCTGGTGCCAAGCATCAATGTATCGAAGGCGCTTTCAGATAACACTACATTGAAAGCAGCTTATAATCGCCGTATCCAGCGCCCTGGCATCCAGCAGCTCAATCCGAATGTGAACCTGGCCAACCCACAAAGTATCAGCACCGGTAATCCGGCTTTAAGTCCCGAACTGACTGACAACTTTGAGCTCGCATTGAGCACCAATATCAAAAAGACGTACGTCAATGCTTCGGTATTCGCGCGGCAGACCAACAACTCGATCACGCAGGTAAGGATGGCGGTAGACACCTTGCAAGGTGCTATTGTAACAACCTATGAAAACATCGGAAGGCAACGCGCGTATGGTGCGAACATCTTCGCCAATGTGTACCTGACCCCGAAATGGACATTGAATGGTAGTGTCGATATCCTCCATTCTTATCTGGAAGGGCAAACGACGGGCCTGGACGGTACATCTGTACCTATCAGTAATTCGGGATTCAATTATGGAGGGCGCCTGATGTCGCAGTTATCGCTTCGTAACGGCTGGGGATTACAGGCATTTGGTTTCTATCGCGGTAAGGAAATACAGCTTCAGGGAACGCGTACAGGTTTCTACCTATATTCATTAGGGTTCAAAAAAGACTTCGCCAACAAGAAGGGCAGCATTGGTTTCGGAGCTGAGAACTTCCTGACAAAGGGTGTGAAGTTTACATCGGACCTCAATTCGCCACAGTTTGTTCAAACCGGATCTACTCAGCTTTACAACCGGAACTTTAAGGTCACGTTCAGCTATTCGATCGGTAAGATGAGTTTCGATACTCCCAAAAGAAAAACCAAGTCGGTTAACAATACGGATGTTGTAGGAGGCGGCGGACAGAACTAGATTGACTGATGCCGCAACGGCGCGGAGGCGATTTGCCTCTGCGCTTTTTTTATATGTACCTTGGAAAGCAGATATGAATTCAAACACTTTTTCGTTACTATAAAAAGATATTTTTGTATTTTGTAAATACATTGATACCTTGGGAAACTAATTATTCAGCCCATGAAGTGGTCATTTGTAATTCAGCAGAAGTTAAAGGCTGCTATGTTGTTGGGAGGGATCATGGCATTGATCATTGGAGGTACGATGCTGTCGCGCTATAATGTTGAGGGTATTGATCAGTCGTTTTCATCCATTTATCGCGATCGTCTGATCCCTGCGACGACCATCATTTACCTCACGGAAAATCTCTATCGCAAACGGTTGTCTCTGGAAAATTACCTTTTTTCCGAATCTCAGGAGTCGCCTGCCCGTATAAAGGCACAATTGCGTGCGTACGACAGGAGTATCGACTCACTGGTCCGCTTGTTTGAAAAAACTTACCTTGTGGATGAAGAAGCGAAGAGCTTGAATGTACTGAAAACGCAGATCAGGAAGTATACCCTGCTTGAAAGTCAGGTACTGAGCTTGTGTGCTTCGGGTTCTTTTGTGAATGCCAGGCAAGTCTTCTCTGCGGCCGGGGGAGCAACTTTTGACAGCACGATCCTTAATTTAAATGAACTGGCTGGTATTCAGTCCAGCATCGGTAAGGATCTGGTCAAATCATCAAAGGTCAATGTGGCTAGTTTCGGCATTATTTCCTTTTTGCAGATCGCGCTGGCTATCATTACAGGCCTGATCGCCATCGTGCTGATCAGGAACTCGCAAATCGTTCAGAAACCTCGTGTGAACAGAGATAAGAGTCAATATTTTAACCTAAACTGATAAAGGAACGCTCAAAAAATAAAAGGTCGGGGATTCCCGACCTTTTATTTTTGCGTATGGAGTCTTATTGACCGACTTTACGTCCTTTCAAAGTTTCTCTCGAATTTTTCACCTGTTTCAAAAGATCTTTCTTTACAAACAGTCGGGTACCGTTGCCGCTTTGCAGGTCGAAACTGCGCTCCTTGTAATCAAATTTGTTGTTGGGAAGCACATCCAGAAAATAGTTTTGCCCGCTCAGGTTGAACTTCATCCCTTTTGTATCCTGCTGGGTATCATCCCATGACACGTGGATTGTTCCGTTACCAGAGCTCAATGATACACCCGGAGTAAATGGCAGCACGTTGATGGTCTGGATACTCTTTCCGTTGCTCATCGTAATCTGACCTTCGGGATTGACTTTAATGTCGTTCGGGTCTGTCACCTCACGACGGATATTGATGGACTTGTCGTTGAAGAACTGAACTTTGGTAAGAGGAATATTGGCAGCTTCCAGGTCGTGGCGCAGGTCTTCAGTAAAAACGGTATAGTTTGAAAGAGGGACGGAGTTCATCGTGGTGCAGGCCGAAAACCCGCTGAAAAAGAATACTCCAACAAAAAGTTTTTTAAACAGATTCATATCAAAAATTGGTGTTCAGCCGAACAGGTTTGGTGATTTTAGTTGAGTTGTTTACCGGCGCAATATTAAGCAAAAAGCGTTTCAGTTACCAATTGATTGATCATCCCGGCCGGTCGGGAAAGTCTTACTGACAATGTGGCAGCTCCCGTACATTTGGATTGATATTGGAACGCATATTTCTGGCGCGTATTGCAAAGCGGAAATACATTCTTTAAATATAAAACAAACAACAATATAACTATGGAATCAGTGATTCAGGAAAAGGGGAATTTGAGCATTCACACCGAGAACATCTTTCCGATTATCAAGAAATTCCTTTATTCGGACCACGAAATCTTTTTAAGAGAGCTAGTCTCCAACGCGGTTGACGCATCACAAAAAATCAAAAAGCTGGCTTCCTATGGCGAGTTCAACGGAGAGCTGGGTGATCTCAAAGTTGTGGTCAAACTTGACAAGGATGCCAAAACGATTACGATCAGTGACAATGGTATCGGGATGACCGCCGATGAGATCAAGAAGTATATTAATCAGATCGCATTTTCCGGAGCTACTGAATTTGTAGAGAAATATAAGGACAAAGGAGAAGACGGAAAAGGGGACAAAGGCATTATCGGCCATTTTGGACTTGGTTTTTACTCGGCATATATGGTTGCCGAGAATGTCGAAATCATTACCAGATCTTATAAAGAGGGGGCTGAGGCGGTACGTTGGCAGTGCGACGGCTCTACGGAATTCGAATTGTCGCAGGCAGAGAAGGCTGAACGGGGATCGGACATCATTCTGCACATTGCTGCCGATTCGGAGGAATTTCTGGATGAGCACCGTCTCCGCGGCATTCTTGAAAAATATGGCAAATTCCTGCCTGTCCCAATCGAATTCGAAGATAAGATTATCAACAATCCAAGCCCGATCTGGACCAAGAGCCCATCAGATTTGACGGACGAGGATTATCTGACCTTCTACAAAGAGCTTTATCCATTCGGTGAAGACCCGCTTTTCTGGATCCACTTGAATGTCGACTATCCGTTTAACCTGACGGGTGTTTTGTATTTCCCCAAACTACGCAACGATTTTCAGGGACAGCGAGAAAAAATTCAGCTGTACAGCCGCCAGGTGTTTATCACAGATGAAGTTAAGGATATCGTTCCCGACTTTCTGCAACTGCTTCACGGCGTGATCGACTCTCCGGATATTCCTTTGAATGTATCCAGAAGCTATTTACAGGCCGATGGCAACGTGAAGAAAATCAATGGGTACATTACCCGTAAGGTGGCCGATAAGCTTTCCGAGATCTTCAAAAATGACCGTGAGGGGTTCGAGAAGAAATTTGACGACATCGGTCTTTTCGTAAAATACGGAATTATCAGTGACGATAAGTTCTACGAAAAGGCGAAGGATTTCTGTCTGGTTAAAAATACGGAAGGCAAGTTCTTCACATTCGAGGAGTACCGCGAGTATATTAAGGAAAACCAGACTGACAAGAACGAAACACTGGTTTGGCTGTACACAACCGATGAAAAAAAGCAGGATGCATTCATTCAGTCGGCAGGAAAGCGCAGCTATGATGTGCTGGTTTTGAGTACCGTGATCGATTCTCATTTTATCAATGCGTTGGAGCAGAAGCTCGAAAAAATCAGCATCAAACGTGTGGATTCGGACACTTTGGATAAGCTGGTGGAAAAAGATCTGAAACTGGAAAGTATTCTTTCGTCGGACGACCAGGAAAAGGCGAAGAAAATTTTTGAGGGAGTAACAGAAGGTAAAACTGCACATATCCAGGTGGAAGCGATGCCGGTTGACGAGTTGCCTGTGGTAATTACTTTCCCTGAATTTATGCGTCGTATGACTGATATGCAGGCTTCTTCAGGACAGCGTTCGATGTTTGGCGATATGCCGCTGATGTATACGGTATCACTGAACTCCAATCACCCGGTAATCGGCAGAATTCTTGAGACAGAGAGTGAGGATGATCAGAAATCGCTTGCCAAGCAGGTGTATGATCTGGCATTGCTGTCGCAGGGCATGCTTTCCGGTACTGACCTGACCCAATTTATCCGGAGAACGGTAGGTAGCCTGTAAGAAGTGTTGTTCAAAAACAGAGAAAGCCGCTTTTAAAGCGGCTTTCTCTGTTTAATGCTTTCCGGATATGAGTTTGATTTTCAGTTTTTCCAGTTCTTCCCACTTCTGGTCTTTGGCCAGAGCGGCCTGATCGGGCCAGCTGGACGGGTCGTGAAGCTGAAACCGCGGGCCTGCTTTTTTCAGGATACTGGCGATGCGCAGCACAGAAGTTTCCATCAGTTGTTCAAATGTATGGATGCCTTCCCGATTCAAGATTTCCTCGATCTTAGGACCTATTCCCTCAATTACCTTGAAGTCGTCAGGTGCGTGATCCGGGCTGATTTTTGGATAGACAGTTTTCGAAGCGTTGGTTGCAATGGGGTAATCCACAGTATTATTCGTTAAAGTCCGGTATTGAGCAAGTTCAAATTTCTTTTCCTCGATTAATACCTGCAAGTTATGGATTCTTCGTTTGATAATCACTTTTGCGAAAACCCATCCTAATACGGTCGCACTGATCAGTAGCAGTGTTATTTCTCCTGCCGCCACGGGTAAGCTGTCAAAATCGATGGAGATGGCAGGGAAATTCATTGTTTCGAGTGATAGTATTCGAGTTCGCGATCGATCCTGTTCAATTTATAGCGCAAGTCCCTGGTCTTTTTAATCTCATATATATTGCCCAGAATAAAACCTATCGATAACGCTACCGTCAGCATGATGGCGTGTTGGCTGAAATGGGTCAGTTCAATGTGATGGGTAGGAAATCCCAAATCTTTCAGGGAAATATGGAACTGTCCTGTTTGAGCAGGCATTTCGGGTAGCAGGGTTTGGGAATCGAATAACACATCGCAATATTGTTTGATCTTGCAGATGTGCCAGTACACAGAACCTATTATCCAGAATCCCAGGAAGGTCCACCAGAGCGCCTTGTTATTGAACATGAGAACGTGTGTTTGACGGTGGGAAGTTGGGTTTGTTGTCTAAAAATAACGTTCCGCCAGACAAGATGCAATAGGGAAGGTTGGCTCATGAAAAAGCCCGGAACATTTGGCCGGGCTTTTTTACTTATCGGTTCATGGAGATCAGGAACTCTTCGTTGTTCCTTGTCCCTTTCATATGTTCCAGCAGGAAGTCCATCGATTCCATGGCGTTCATGTCTGACATGTGCTTGCGAAGAATCCATACTTTTTTCAGGGTTTCCTTATCCAGCAGCAGGTCTTCACGACGCGTTCCGGATGCCATTACATCAATAGCAGGGAAAACACGCTTGTTGGACAGCTTTCTATCCAGTTGTAATTCCATGTTACCGGTACCTTTGAATTCTTCGAAGATCACCTCATCCATTTTTGAACCGGTGTCTATCAACGCAGTGGCAATAATGGTCAGAGAACCGCCATTTTCGACATTACGCGCAGCTCCGAAAAAGCGTTTGGGTTTGTGCAATGCATTGGCATCCACACCACCGGAAAGTATCTTGCCGGATGATGGAACCACGGTATTGTAAGCGCGTGCAAGACGCGTTATGGAATCCAGCAGGATTACCACATCGTGACCGCATTCAACCATCCTTTTTGCTTTTTCAAGGACAATGCTGGCAACTTTCACGTGGCGGTCTGCCTGTTCGTCGAACGTCGAGGCAATCACTTCCGCACGCACGCTCCGCTGCATATCCGTTACCTCTTCAGGGCGTTCGTCTATCAGCAGGATCAGCAGGAATACTTCGGGGTGGTTACGGGTAATTGCGTTTGCAATTTCTTTGAGCAGGACTGTCTTACCAGTTTTAGGCTGCGCTACGATCATTCCGCGCTGACCTTTTCCGATAGGTGCGAAAAGGTCGAGGATCCGGGTCGAATACTGATCCGGACGAGAGCTCAGTTTAAGACATTCCTCAGGGAAAAGCGGAGTAAGGTATTCAAACGGAATCCTGTCCCTGATTTCTTCTGTAGTTTTACCATTGACGGTTTCTACTCTTAAAAGCGCAAAATATTTCTCTCCTTCTTTCGGCGGACGGATCTGCCCTTTTACAGTGTCACCGGTTTTGAGGCCGAACAGTTTGATTTGCGAAGGTGATACATAAATATCATCCGGGCTGGCAAGGTAATTATAATCTGCTGAGCGCAGGAATCCATATCCTCCGTCCTGCATGATTTCAAGTACCCCTTCGTTGACGATCAGGCCATCGAATTCCCGTACATAATTGTTGTAGTTGCGTTTGATTTTGGAAGAAGGGTCCTCACGTGGTTGCTGAGGCTGCGCCTGACGCTCCTGTACCTCATTCTGCGGACGTGCGGGGCGTTCTTCACGGGTCGGAGTTTCGGAATCCTGTTCATCAGCGGTGGTTTTTTCCTCCTGAATCTCAGCAACGATTTCCGGTTCAGCAACGGATTCCTGCGGTTCCGCAGCTTCTTCTCTCCCCAGATCGTTGAGCGTATCGTTGTCCTCGTCGATTTCCAGGGAAGTATCTATATTTTTGGGCCGTTCTTCCGTCCGCTTGGGAAACTCTGCACGGGCAGGGGTGTCGAACAACGGAGCAGGTGAAGCAACAAGCTGGATATTATCTTTTTTATTCCTGGCCGGACGGTTGTTCCCACCTTTGTTGACTGCTACGGGTGTCGGCTCAACGGGCCTTCTGGCACGTTTTTTCTTGGCTTCCGAGGGTTCAAGAGAGGAGGTTTCCGCTAATGCAATCTCCGCCAGAGCGGGCTCAGCAACAGGCGCAGCTGTTTGCTGCAGGGATACGATCCGGTTGATCAGTTCTTTTTTGGGAAGTTTGGCATGATCGGGTATTCCCAGAGCACCCGCTATTTCTCGTAGCTCTGATAAAAGCTTAATGTTTAAATCATCAATTGTAGGCATACAGAAAATGGAAAGTAAAGGGTCACTTTACCAATTGGACAATAAGGTTGTGAATTTAAATTGAATATAAACCGGACGATATGTCCCGAAGGTCACGTGATGGTCATTGATATGGTGATAAGCATTTGTTGTAGAAGCCCGCGCGAAAGACTTTACTAACTGCAAAACTTTGATGGATCAAATCTGAAAAATTGCAACTGACACAAAAGAAGTATGGACAATAAATCTGCAAGATTTTTTAATCTCGATAACGTGGGATTGGAAGTTACCGCGAGATGGATTTTGGATTTATAAGTCGATACTGACTTAGATGGACGAAGGTAATCATATCTGGTTTAATTTCCAAATGTTTAACGTAAAAACCGTGCCAAACGTATTTTGTCAGTTTGTTTGCGCCAAAAAAAGTGATAGAACCATTGTATCAATGACTTAAAGCCAGGTGGCGGCCCGCAATACGGTTAGTTTTTGTGACCGGAAAATCGGAATTTTGAAAGAACTATGAATATTGTTGTTGATTCCGGGAATACCTACTCGAAAATCGGATGGTTCGATGGGGAAAAACTTATACGCTATACGACGCATCTGGAATTCCCGGAACTGATCCGGAATATCAGAGAAACCGAGCCTGCCTGTCTGCTTTACTCGTCGGTCAGCCGAACCCGCGAGGAATTTCAAGAGGCACTAGGTGAGTCGCTGAATATTATTGCGCTGACTCCTGATACACCGCTTCCCATCGGTAAGAATTATGATACACCACAAACACTGGGTGCCGACCGCATCGCTGCGGCCGCGGGAGCAAACCACCTTTATCCGTCTGAGGATTTGCTGGTGATTGATATGGGGACCTGCATTACCTATGACCTTATCGACTGCAATGCGGTGTTTCAGGGGGGCTTAATTTCTCCCGGTGTGCGGATGCGATTTAACGCAATGCATACGTTTACTAAAAGACTTCCCCTTTTCGAACCTGAGCAAGGACCGGATTTGATCGGAAAAAGTACCCGGCAGGCTATGCAAAGTGGCGTTATGAATGGTACTCTTGCTGAAATTGAAGGAATTATTGAACGATACCGACACAAATACCCCTCTTTGCGCGTAGTATTATGTGGTGGGGATGCGGCTTTTTTTGAAAGTAGCCTGAAACCACCCATCTTTGCGGTGCCGGAACTGGTTTTAATAGGATTGAACAGAATTTTAATATATAATGTCTCTTTACAGTAGAATAGGAATAATCACGCTTGCCATTACACTCGGTTGGAGTTGTACAGCTCTTACAACAAAGCTGAAAGCACAAGGATTGGGCAATTCTCCGTATTCATCCCTGGGAATGGGAGAGTTTTACGGAGATGCATATTCCGACAATACTGGAATGGGAGGGGCCGGGGTAAGCACCGGAGGAGGGTTTCAGGTCAACAATCTGAATCCTGCACTCTGGGTACGAAACCGTTTCACAACCCTCGATGTGGGCCTGGTCGGGCAATATAAAGATATCAGATCGGGAAACCGTAATCAGGGCAACGCCGGGGGAAACCTGGCCTACTTGTCGCTATCGTTTCCGGTATCGACGAAGTGGGTGATTGGTATTAACTTAAAGCCTTACAGTTTTATCGACTATCAAAATAGCTTCACAAGAACTGTAACCGGATCGCAAGCTATCGCGGAATATACCGTTTCGGGTAAAGGCGGTGTTAACAAAGCATCGTTGACCAACTCTTTCCAGATCGGCAGATATGTAAGTCTTGGTTTGGAAAGCAGCTATTTCTTCGGAAACGTACGCAGATCGTCGGATGTCTCTCTCCTCGTCAGCAACCTTCCAGCCGATTATGTAGTAAGTCTGAACGACCGCAACACTTATTCAGATATTGCATTCAGGGCAGGAGCGGCAGCACGGATTCCTTTGAAAAAAGACAACAAACTGAACCTGAACCTGGGAGGAACATACAGTTTCAGCACTTCGATTAATGCAACAAAGACGACCTCGTTTGAGCTGACGCAAGGTTCTTACCCCGTCGCGCTCCCCGATACGCTCGAAAATAACCTGGCTGGCTCCATGAAAGTACCAGAGCAATTTCAGGTAGGAGCAAGTCTGGAATGGCCGCTCAAAATGGTCCTGTCGGTCGATTACAGTCATCAAACCTGGTCCAAATACCGGAACTTTGATAAGTCCAGCGACAACCTGAATGATGTAAACCGTATTCATGTTGGTTTGGAATATCTTCCTCGCTTTACATCATTGAACTATTTTGACCTGGTTCGGTACCGGATCGGGTTTAGTCACGGTAAAACCCCATACACGGTCGATAAGGTAGACATCAATGATACCAATGTGAGCCTCGGATTTACGTTTCCTATGGGGCGCGGTTATTCGAATTTCCTTTCTGTGGCATTGGTAGGCGGGCAGCGCGGTACCAATTCAGGTGGAGCGATCCGCGAACGTTACGGGCGTGTGGTGCTTGGGATCACATTGTTGGAAAAGTGGTTCCAGAAACAGAAGATCGATTGATATTCAGATCGTATGACCAACGATAATATCCATATGAGATCGAGAAAAGGAGATAATAGAAATTTATCTCCTTTTTGCATTCTAGCGATGGTGATGCTGCTACTTTGGTCTTGTGAGACAAAAAAAGACAAGATTGGTGCCGTATATAACGGCCCGTTTGAAATTGTAAACAATCTGGGAGTAAAATACAGCGAGCAAGGAAAAATGAAGGTGTTTGTAAAAACCCCTCAGTCGCTGACCTATCAGAACGAGACACGGGTTTTCCCGGATTCCATCAATATCAGCTTCTTCGATACCTTGGGAACGGTCGTTACTACATTGCGATCAGATTCCGGAAGATATGACCGTAATGCCGATGTGTACATTGTGAAAGGGAATGTCCGGGTGGTTAAGTCCGAAACACATGAGATACTGACAACCTCCGAATTGAGCTGGAGTCCGGGCACGCGCAAGGTTTTTACCGATAAACCGTTGGCGGTCATCAACAAGCGTACATCTGAGATAACCAACGCGATTGGTATGGATGCCGAGCAGGATTTCAGCCGGATCAAATTCCGGAAGGCTACTGGTATCTACAAATTTACCGGCCCCTAGTCGACTTTGCAGCCACTCAGCGCCCGGTGTACAAAGTCGATTGGTGTGTAGGTGCTGTCTTTGCCCCATTTCATTGATACGAAGCTGACGATTTCGGCAATCTCTATTTCCGTAAGCTTGGGGTTTGCGGGCATTGGACGATTGAATTGTTTTCCGTTGACGATGATCGTATCACGCATTCCGTTCAGGATAATGCATGCCATACGCGCTTTGTCAGCTACGACCGAAGATCCGGCAATGGGAGGGTATAGGGCCGACATCCCTTTCCCGTCAGTTTGATGGCAGTTAGAACAATGCGTAATGTACAACTGCTGGCCCTCTACAAAATATTGTTCACTTTTTAATTCCTCAGAACTCTGACAAGAAACGACAATGAATGCTGTGAAAGCCACGATAACAGCTTTCACAGCGTGTGGGATTAGGGATACCTTCATTTTTTGTACTCAGCCAGCAGCCGCTCTATATCGTTGAGCAATTTCTTTGTCCCTTCTTCAGTGGTTCCGTCATACATTCCTCTGACGTGTTTGTCCTTGTCCACTAAAATGAACGCTCCACTGTGGATATAACCTCCCTGCACAGTTGTATCTTCCTTCGCTGTGGACATATAATTCTTTTGCCCGATTTCGTAAATTCTTTGCTTATCACCAGTCAGGAACTGCCACTGGGTACCATCTACACCCAGGTCCTTGGCAAATTTGTTCAGTACCTCGGGCGTATCATGCTCGGGATCGATCGAGTGCGACAGGATCATTACGTCAGGATTTCCCTTGTAGGCCTGGTATACCTTCGCCATTTGTCGCTTCATGACCGGGCATATGGTAGGACAGGTTGTGAAAAAGAAATCAGTGATGTAGATTTTATTTTCCACGGCCTTTTCGGTAACGGTGTCGCCGTATTGATTGACAAATGCAAACGGAGGAATCTTATTATAGATGGTATCTACTATTTCCTTACCGTCAACAGTTTTTTTTACCCAGTCACGCTCTCCCAGGATAGGTAACTTTTTGTCTCCATTATCGCAGGCTGTCAAGGCCGCAATGCAAGTGGAAACAAATAGTGAGCTCAACAGAATAGATTTGAAATTCGAGTTCATAAATGGATTATTCTAAAAACGTCTTAGCCTCCTGAATCGCTTTCAGGGTGGCCTGCTTCACGAGGAGAATCTTATCTTTTTCTTTTTCAAAATATTGAATGGCAGCCTGAGGTTCCAATTTTTTGGCTGAATCACCACGATACTCGTGCATCCAGTCCATCATCAACTTGTCCGATTCCGTGAGCTTCTGGTTAAGATCAACGGCTTTTATCCGCTGCTCTGCCAACGTATTGCTGCTGACACCGACATTCTGAAGACTGTCGATGCCTTGTATTTTTTTAGAAAGCTCCGTTTTAAGGCTCATGATATCCCCGCCTTTGGGCATTACCTCGTCGTGAATGGCCAATACTTCGGTTTCAAGATTTGAGAGCTTTTCCTGGTCTTTATCCTTACCGCATGCAATGCAAAGCATGAGGATTGCTGATAGGAGGGTAAAATGCTTCATAGTTGTGAACAGGGTTAAATTGAGTAGTATCTTTTGGCTAGTCCTTCAATATCATTTCACGTGCATTATGAAGGACTGCTTCCGAAGGATTGTGTCCGCCGATCATCTGTGCGATTTCCTGAACACGTTCGTCGATTGTAAGTTTTTTGATCCTGCTGACGGTTTTGTCAGACGAGTGGTCTTTGTAAACAAAATAATGAGCATCTCCGCTGCTGGCGATCTGGTGCAGGTGGGTGATGGCAATAATCTGGTGATTGACAGCCATATTTTGCATCATTTTCCCCATTTTCTTGGCAATTTCTCCCGACACACCCGTATCAATTTCGTCAAAAATGATCGTGGGAAGTTTTCTTTTGTCTGCAAGAATATATTTGATCACCATCATGAGGCGGGAAAATTCACCCCCGGAAGCCACCAGTCTCAATTCCTGCGGTACAATGCCTTTGTTGCCGCTAAACAGAAATGTAACCGAATCGATCCCGGTAGGGGAGGGAGCTATTTCAACAATCTGAATACTTAACGACGCATTGGGTATTCCGAGTTCAGCCAGACGGTCGAGAATTAATTTTTCAATCGCCTTTGTCACCTTTTGGCGCTTGTCTGACAGACTTTTAGCCGTGGCGAGCATTTTCTCTTTGGTCTGAACAAGCTTCTTTTCCGCGGAAGCAAGATCCTCATCCAGGTTCATGACCGCGTTCAGTTTGGTCTGAAGCTGCTCCTCTAAGGCCAGGAGTTCGCCAATAGCCGACACCTGGTGCTTTTTAAGCAGGGAATAGATCAGGTCGAGACGCTCCTGAACAATCTCCGTTCTGTTTGAATCGAGTTCTACATTGCCATTTACCTGATCAATTTCGTCGGCAAGATCTCTCAGCTCGATAAGTGCGCTTTGGGCTCGCTGTCGCAGAATATCGTAGTCAGTAACGAGTCTTGATGCCTGGGTAAGGGACGCTACCGTGTTTTTTAGGAGATCCAGTACTGAATTTTCAGGATTGTCGAGATAGGCATGGGCGAGTTGCAATTTTTCCTTAATCTCAACGGCATTTTCGAGGATAGTGAGCTCTTGCTCCAGTTTCTCCTGTTCCTCCGCTTTTAAAGCCGCATTGTTCAGTTCCTGAAAGAGGAATTGATCGTAGTCAAACTCCTTACGTAACTGGTGCGCTCTTCTTTTTAGTTCTTCCAGTGTTTTTGCAGCTTCGCGGTAGGCGTTAAAATCGCCTTGATAAGATTTGAGCAATCCTCCGTTTTCTGCAAATGAATCGACTACCTGCAACTGAAATTCATTATTTCCTAGCAGAATCGAATCATGTTGCGAATGGATATCCAGCATTTGCGTTCCGATTTTTCGCAGGGTGTCCAGATTGACGGGCGTATCGTTGATGAATGCCCTCGATTTGCCGGCAGCAGAAATTTCACGGCGGATAATGCATTCGTCGGAAAAATCCAGATTCTCATCCTCAAAATTGGGCGCAAGATCGTAGCCCTTCAGGTTGAAACTACCTTCGATGACACATTTTTCGTTGGCGTCATACAATGACTTTGCGTCGGCCCGGTTACCCAGGAGAAGGCCAATCGCCCCCAGCATGATGGATTTCCCTGCTCCTGTCTCACCGGTAATGATGTTCAGACCTGGATCTGGCGACATTTCAAGGTGCTTTATCAGCGCGTAGTTTTTGATAAGTAAATTAGAGAGCATATCTAATTCAGGCAGCAGATTACCGGAGATATTGTAATCGGGCTGGAATGAAGGGAATCATGGTTTGTCTCCGATACGAATATAGTTATGATCTTCCCAATTAGGAAATCTGGCGACAGGCAATCCGATTATTGTATGACTGATTGGCTATTTCGAAGCGGAATTTTGAACGTCGTCGTATACAATCTCATAAACATCTCTGAATTTCACGAGATGCAAATGATCACGGGTGTCTTTCAGTGTGAAATGATCGCTGCTAATGGAGTTCACTTTGCCAAAAAGAGTATTCCCGTCAGACAGCACGGCGTTAATGGAAAATTTTTGTAATCCGCTCATCGCGGTAATCAGTTCGGCGGGTTTTATACGTATTAATCGTTTACTCATTCAATTTGGTGATGCAGCTACATGGATAGCCGTTGATAAAGTTGTGTTTTCGAAGGGTCCAGATTGACCAGCAAAGAATATGCCTGTGCTCTTTCTCCCGGTAAACCCTCGATCATTATCTTATAAAGTTCGTCTGATTTTACGTCAAAGAACGAATTGATGACTACACTGGCTGGTCGTAACTGATTTACTTCTTTCACAGTGGTCAGAAATTCCAGGACCTTACTCCGGGTTTCTGCGGGGTTTTGGGTGGCAACATCAAGGCCCTGCCGGTAATACTTGTAAATGCCTTCCCTGAACGGCGTGAATTGCTGGCTCATCAGGTTTTCAATCAGCCAGTACCTGTTTTTTGAATCTCCATTTGAATCCCATCCCTTTTTGTTCGGGGACGAGTTTCGTGCCTGGTTAACCAGATTGAATGCTTTCTGAACGTAGGGTGAACCGCCCATTTTACTGAAAGAATCGTAGTCAAAGATCAATGCAATGTTTGCATAGAATGCGAGAATATAGGGGAGCTCCTCCGTATAGCTGTTTTCGTTGAAATAAAGCTGCGTGCTGGGAAGATATGTAAATGTGAAATTCTTATCGACATAGGTGAAAAGGACCGTCTCATAAACGGAATTATAAACGGGTCTGGATATGATCAGCTGGGCATTTCCCTCATAGCTCCCCTGGGCCAGGGACCGGGTGAGGTTTACATTCAATTTGCATTTGATCTTTTCCTCTTTATTGAACTGATCATTGGTCCAGCGGGTGTTGTTGAGAAAGTCGCTCATATACGTTTGTAACTGGCTCATCGACTGAGGGTCAGTCTTTTGTTGGGCCACCAGTTGCTCGTAATTGACATTCACTGTGAATTGAAATTCCTGCGCACAGACGTGTTGCGCCGCGACCGCAAACAGGAGAGAGGCGGTCAGGTTCAGTATTTGTTTTATGCTTCGCTCCATCTGGCTAGTATAATATTGAGGATGTCTTGCGCGACTTCCGTCTTTGATTTGAGGTCGAAATGTTGAACGTTTCCGTCTTTTCCAATAACGGTTATTTTGTTGGTATCGTGTGCAAAACCCGCGCCTGAATCATTGAGTGAGTTCAAAACGACATAGTCAAAATTTTTCCGCTGCAGTTTATCGCGGGCATGGACCAGTTCATTTTCTGTTTCCAACGCAAAGCCGATGACGATTTGACCGTTTTTTTTTTGTATTCCAAGCTTTCCGGCTATATCGGTTGTTTTCGAAAGGTCCAGGGACATGGTTTCTCCCTGTTTTTTGATCTTTTGCTCAGCTACGTGAGTGGGCGTATAGTCCGCAACGGCAGCTGCGAATATAATCAGATCACTTTGGTCGAAAAGCTCCCTGGTTGTTTCGTACATCTGGTGCGCACTTTCTACATCGACCTTCCGGATACCCTGCTGAGAATGTGTTATGTGCGTGGGCCCGCTAACGAGCGTTACCCGGGCACCCGCGGCAGCGAATGCATCGGCTATTGCATAACCCATTTTACCTGACGACCGGTTGCTGATAAAGCGCACCGGATCGATAGGCTCAACCGTGGGGCCGGCTGTGATCAATACTCTTTTGGATACTGCCAGTGGGTTTTTCGCTAAATGAGAACCGAGTGCCTCAATAATCGTCTCGGGTTCGGCGAGCCGCCCATCACCGATCAGTCCGCTGGCGAGTTCGCCATATTCGGGTGCGATAAAGTGGTTTCCGTAGCTGACAAGTGTGTCTATATTCCTTTTAGTGGAAGGATGTGCGACCATGTCGACGTCCATTGCTGGTGCAAAAAAAACCGGACATCTCGCTGAAAGATATATGGCTGTAAGAAGGTCATCACAATGGCCAGTCGCACATTTCGAGATTGTTTTCGCGGTTGCCGGGGCGATGATCATCAAGTCGGCCCAAAGTCCGAGCGCTACGTGATTATTCCATTCTCCCGTCTCGTTCTTTGTGAATGATGATAAAACAGGATTTTTGGAAAGTGTCGAGAGGGTTAATGGCGTAATAAAGTCTCTGGCCGATTCGGTCATGACAACCCGGACATGGGCTTCGGCCTTAACGAGGAGCCTTACCAGTAATGCCGATTTGTAGGCAGCTATGCTCCCTGAGACTCCTAACAGTATCTTTTTGCCTTTGAGATTCAATTTACAGAGGTTTCGGTGTTCAAAGAGGCAGAATAGGATTCTTACCGAGCATAAAGTTACAGAGATAAAGCAAATGGCAAATCCTTTCTGCGGCGAAATAAAAAGCCAGCCATCAATCTCGATTAATGGCTGGCTTTTACAGAAATACCTTAGTACTATTCCTCGGTTGTTTCGCGGTAGCTGTGGTAGGTCTTTCCCTCGATAAATTCATCGATTGATATGCTTCCTGCTTTGGGCATGCGCTCGTAGAATTTTGAGATTTCGATCTGCTCTCTGTTTTCGAACACTTCTTCCAGGTTATCAACTCCCGAAGCGAATTCTGCAAGCTTGTTATTAAGCTCTTCCTTCATCTTGCTGGATATCTGGCGCGCTCTTTTGGAAATGACAGACACGGATTCATACAGGTTACCTGTTACTGCCGCTATCTTATCTGTATCACGGGTAATGATCGATGGATTCGTTGCCATGTTGGTCTGATATAGTTAAAGTTTTAAAACAATGTTATAATGCCCTATTGTCCTTTGGGTTCACTGACAACGGGGGTTGTTACTTTGGTTGGTTTGTTGGCCGGATCAGGTTGCGTTTCTTTTAGCTTTTGCCTTTCAGCTTCGGCTTTCGCGATGATCTCTATCTGTTCCTGGCTGTTGTCGAACATTTTTTCGGCATCCCGGTTGTATTTGCCCGTCGGGTACTTATCAACAAGCTCCTGATAGAACTTCACAACATCCTGAAAACGTTCCTTTTGTTTATCGACAAAGCTATTTGCCGCCAGGTTGTATTGCGATTCGACTTTCAGGAAAGCGAGTTCCTCATTGTATTTGGAGTCAGGGAAATCTTTACGAAAATTCTCAATCGAAATAACCGCAGATTTGAGTGACATTGGATTGAAGTCGCTGATTTTATGATACAAGCGCGCACGCTCATATGCCTTTCGTTCCAGCTTGGAGCGTAATTCCAGGATGTATTTCGTACATTCTTCACGGAAAGGGCTGTCAGGATAAGTATTGATGAAATCCTGCATGGCTGAAATGGCCGTGAATGTGCTCGTCTGATCCAGGTTGAAAGGGGACGAATCCTTGTACAGCGAAAACGCATGCATGTACAGGGATTCCTGCGCATAGTCGCTCCGTGCGTAAGTGTCGTAAAATTTCTTGAAGAGAAACTGACTGGTATTGTACTGGCCCTGATGGTATTGCGTGTAGGCGTAGTAGAATTGAGCCAACTCAGATTCCGTGCTACCCTTCAGTAAGGGAATCAATTCTTCAAACAGCAAGCCCGAGCGGTAAAAATCCCCTTTTTTATAGTAGGCCATAGCAGCATCGTATTTCTGCTGATCGGTACCTGTTTTCTGTAACTTGGAGAACTTACTGCAGGAAGTGACAACAAGGATTGCAATGAATAGCAAGAAATAGCTTGCCGGACTGTTTTTTCGCATATTAACTGCAAAGGTAATAAAAAAAGCTACATCATCCCTAACGAATGCGTAGCTGATATAGTGTTAAAAGTTAGCTTATTGCTGATGGCGTACAAGCATTTTTTTTGTAGCCACCTTTTTACCGTCTACCGAAAGTTGGTAGAAGTAGAGGCCGGTAGGCATATCCCTCGTGTTTACCCTCAATTTCCGATCATTCTTGTTGAGAGTAAATTCTGCCATTTGGGAACCCAGCACATTATAGAAAGTCAGCTTTGCATCCCGGAGGCCAGTTGAAATACTAAAATCGAGCTCCGCGTATTCGCTGGCAGGATTAGGGTAAACATTGGAGACTGAAATTTTGTCATTGACAAACAGAAGCTCCTCAGCTTTGGTTTGTGCCTCTACGGCCGGAGATTTTCTCTCACCTGTTTTCTCTACGGGTTCTGCTACGAGCAAACTGTTGTCATTAGTACCTGCGGCGGAAAAGAGGAAAGATGTGTAGAATCTATTCAGCGCTTTTGGATTTTGCAAAGTCAATGGCTGGTAGTTGATGCCATTGGAAAAATTCGAAAATTTGATATTCTGTGTAGCGGGGGCCTTCTTCTTGCCGACCATGTTCAGACGACTTCCCCCCGACACGCTTTGGGCCTGTAACCCCTGGAAGATCAGGGTCAAGGCTAATGTTATATATAAAAAATGTATAGTTCTTTTCATAGCTTCAAAATCGGAAACTTTTGACTAATGCGTTATGTATTTTAGCTTAAAAGTCCGTTACAAAAATATAGAGAAATAATTGCATATTCAAAATATATTGTACGAACGGATAACTTTATTTTTCTACCAAAAAATCATGCCGGGTGACTCCATCTGGCTCTTCCGGCCAAAAAACTACTTCTCTTTCCACATTGCCTTCTCTTTGGTCGGCTTTTCGGCTATCCGCCAATTAAAGCCGTCGAGTTGTCGTTCCGCGGGTTTTATTTTGGAGGGTGGGATGAGTTTTCCATCCGGCTTCCCGATGAATGCAATACGCTGAACTCTGTTGTCTTCAAATAGCAAGTTCATTCGCCCGCATTCGACCCTGTTGAGACCGATACTTTTCTGCTTATCGTCTATCGCATAATAAGCGCTCTCTCCGTTTCCATCTACAAGTACCTGTTTCAGCTTGTTCCCGGTTTGGAAGTACGCGTTGATCGTCCGTCCCTTGACCTGGTTAAACTGTTTAACCAGCGTGTCTTCCGTGATTACAAACGATTTGCCTTTCAACAGCATCCTGTTGATTTCATTGCTGACCAGAAATGCGGTAATGGAATCCGCCTCCATCTGATAATGCTGGTCACTCCACAAAATTGGCTTTCGGAAAAACCGAATGACAGAATCGGCAGTATTGTAGGTGATCGAGTCGCATTTTCCCTGGAAGTCGGATTTGTAAATAAACACATTGCGGTCTCCGATGAGTTTTCGGGTGCTATCACGCGCATTCTCGTAAGAATACAATGTATCCGCCCGGATGTAGAGCGTGTCCTCGGAAACAACGTTTCTGACGTAGGCATGCCCGAATATTTTTGAGTATCCCTTTGTCTTCCAGTAGTAACCTTCGTCGCCGTTGAGAACGGTCCGGTCCTTTTTTGCTACGATCACTACGTTTCCTTTTCCCTTTCCGTCATTGCTCTTCCCGTCCACTACCAATGAGTCTGCGGTAAGCGTATACGTCTCATTGTCCACAGTGGTCCGGGTATGAAATGCAGATTGGGTCGATTCCGTATTGTACTGTCCCTTGGTGCCTACCACAGTGCCGTCTTTGTTTACAATTTTGGTCTTCCCGTTGAAAAAAGACCACTTCGTGATCGAATTATAGAGTAAAGTGTCTGTTGTGAGTGTGTACTTTTTGTTGACCAGCTTTACACTTTTGTAGTAGGTAAATTCTTTGGTCGCCGTGTTGTAGAAACCTTCCTTGCTGGTCAGTACATTTTCCTCATCCACCGTTTTGCCAGGCTGTTTGTAATAGGCAATTCCATTGGCCATGTCATATTCGATCTTACGGGTCGTCAGCGTTCGTTTGCTGTCTTTCAGGACAGTTTTTTTTCCACTAACAATGGCCATCCGGGTATTGCCGTAATAGTACAGTGTATCCCCCGTGACAGTGACCGTGTCTCCCTGAACAATTTTAACATTACCAAAAGCTTCTATCATATTACTGTTGATATGCTGGATGGCAAGGTTACTGTACAGGAGGGCGCCTTTATGTTTGAAAATACCATTGGTAACCCTTCTGGAATCATCGCCATTTTGATTGATAATTTCCAGTTCATCGGATTTGAGGAGCTCAACCAGATCTTCACTTTGGGACGGCTGCGACTGCGGCAACGCCTTCTGTGCGAAGAGATAAGGTGAAAAAATCAGTATGGCAAAGAACGTTAGATGAAATATACTTCTTTCGATATTGATGACGCCGAAAAGTTTAAAAGGGTTGCAGATTACAGTACAATTTTTTTTCTCCATATCGCTTTTCTTTCTCTTACCTTTGAATAAAGACCCCGATTTTGACGGTCCATGGAAGAGATCAGTCTATTCTTGTTTATTCAAAAGTACATCAAATACGCCTGTCAGGTTCATGTTGGATTCTTTTTTAACTTTTATTAACCAACACACGCCGGAACTGAAAGAGCAGCCCACCCTGCTTGCAGTGAGTGGCGGAATCGACTCTGTGGTAATGGCACATCTCTTTCACAGAGTGGGGTTGAAGGCTGGGATTGCACATTGCAATTTTGGCCTGAGAGGGGAGGAGTCCGATGGGGACGAAGCGTTTGTGAGGGAGTTGGCGGACCGTTACGGGTTCCCTTTTTTCTTGACGCATCCGGATATCCAAAGCGTAGTAGCTTCGGAGACGATATCCACCCAAATGGCAGCACGGGACTTGCGTTATGAATGGTTTGAAAAGATTAGGGAGGAGTTTGGCTATTATTGGATTGCAACGGCACATCACGCCAACGACTCGCTAGAAACGCTGTTGCTCAACCTGACGAGAGGCACGGGATTACCAGGACTTCACGGGATCATGCCCGTTAGCCAGAGATTGATCCGGCCGTTGATTATGACCAACAGGGCTGATATCAGAAAGTATGCCTCGGACAACGGTCTTTCATGGCGTGAAGACCGGTCGAACAGCGCTGATGACTATGCCAGAAACAAAATCCGGCATTATGTCATTCCAGTACTCCAACAACTGAACCCCTCGCTGGAAGCAACTTTTATGCACACTTCTGAGCGACTGAGGGCTGCTAATTTGCTTTTAAACGAGTACCTGGATAAATGGAAGTCTGATGTAACAGAAGTACAGCGGGATGCTATGCGGATACCGATCCGGTCCCTGCGGGAGGAAACTGAACCGGCATACCGGCTGCTGAGCATTTTACAGCGATATGGATTTTCTTACACACAGGTCAAGGGCATCATGAAGGCGCTTGCGGGGATACCGGGAAAGAAATTTTACTCAGCAACTCACATTCTTCTTATCGATCGGGATGATCTCATTCTGACTCGGGAATTTGACCGACCTGTGCAAAGTGAGACGCTTGTGGAGGCCAGTGACGAGGCGTTTGAATGGGGGGCATTCAGGTTTGCAATGTCCAAACATAAAGTAGGGGAGGCTATATCGTGGGACGCCAATAACATCGCATTGGATGCGGATCAACTGGTCTTTCCCCTGAAAGTCAGAAAATGGAAACAAGGAGACGAGTTTTATCCTTTGGGGATGCATGGCAAGCGAAAAAAGGTAAGCGACTTACTAGTGGATAAAAAATTAAACCTTTTTGAAAAGGAAGCTGTGTGTGTGTTGCTGAATGGTAGCGGAGATATCGTCTGGGTGGTAGGAATCCGTGCGGACGAGCGATTCCGATTGCTGGAAACTGCAAAAAATATTGTGGTTATATCGGGACATAAATATTTGTAGTACAGGATAAAAAGCGGCGCTATCAAGCAAAGCTGACGGGATTATGAAGAAAATTTGAGTGCAGATATTGCGCTTGTCGATATTAGTTGTACCTTTGCACCATGTTTCGCATACGGCGATACGAATAGAGAGATGGCAGAGTGGTCGATTGCGACGGTCTTGAAAACCGTTGACTGTAACAGGTCCGGGGGTTCGAATCCCTCTCTCTCTGCAGGACATGATGTCAAAACATTCAAAAACCCCGTTTAAACGCTTTAAACGGGGTTTTTGCGTTTTTCGGGTTTACCAAAAAATGCAAGAAATCCCAATGAAAATGTAGGGTATCATGGAAGTGGTAAAACTTAATAAAAACTTCCATAGCATATCGACTAACTGGCTGATCAAAAGATGTTTACACACTAAATATCTTTACTTTCAAGTGTAACAATTCGATTTTTGTTCATCTTAAACATTTTTACTATGTTAGAAACAAGCTTCGGGTTGATTTTCTTTTTGAAAAAGCCCAAACCAGAATTAGCGGATGGAATGCGCTATCTCTACTGCCGGGTCACGGTTAACGGCGTTCCCAAGGACATCTCTACAAAACGCATTTGGCATCCGTCCAAGTGGAGCGTCAGCGGTGGTCGGGCGACAGGAAACAAGGAGGACACCAAGACATTGAACGCCTACCTCGATACACTGACCTCCAAAATTTACGAGGCAAAGCGATCCCTGATTGAGGCAAATAAGGAAGTAACCTCAGAAGCGATCAAGAATATTCTTCTCGGCAGAACGGAACGCGGCAAAACTATCCTTCCCATCTTTCGAGAGCACAACGATCAAATCGCCGCTTTAATCGGAGCTGATTTTGCGCCAGGCACATTGGAGCGCTATGAGACCTGCATGAAACACACCCGTGATTTCATCAAATGGAAGTACCAGGCAGACGACTTTGAGATCAGGAAGCTGGACTACGAATTCATATCACAATATGAATACGCCTACCAATACGTCGAAGAAACAGGACTACTTTCAGGCGTACCATCCGCGCTCGAAAAATATTTTGACTACGAAGCCTTCGCCAGAGACTTGTTTTTAGAAGGGTACAGTGAATATGAAGGTCATGTTTTTGCAGATTACTGATTATGAGATTGAGTGCGATAACTGATGATTTCAAGTTGTCGCACTCAATCACTAGATCATTTTATGCAAGATGTCTTATAGTTGAGTTTTCTGTTCGCGAATTGCAAACAGAGTCTGGCCCGTTTCATTCGGAAATTTTGTGAACACAGATGGATCAATTTGAAATGTATTGCCTGACGATTTCTTCGAAAAGTAGCGTCAGTTATAGAATGCGAATATTCTTCTATTTCA
>NZ_JCANTY010000011.1:0-314955 GCF_059568735.1 Dyadobacter ginsengisoli DSM 21015 | reverse complement strand
TTGCTGCAAGGCACAGGCCGGATCCCGTCCGCCAATTTTACGGGGGCAGGAGGAACAGTCTCGCCCGGCTATTCACCCGGGACAATGACTTTTAATGGTAACGAAGATTTCAGCAACAGTACCATAGCCATGGAAGTGAATGGAACCGGTGTTGCGGGTACGGATTTCGACCAGATCGTAGTCAATGGAACGGCAACATTGGGTGGTACGCTGGCACTCACTTTCAACTTCCCGATACCACACGACGGCGATGTAGTTACAATTATTGACGCTACTGCGCTATCCGGTACATTCAGCTCGGTAACGGGCCTGCCGGAGCACTGGGATGTAAAATACAATTCGCCCAATTCCGGGGAAGTAAGCCTCGAATATACCAATGCGATGCCGGTAACCCTGGTACGTTTTACTGCAAAAAAGCAGGACAATAGTGTCAAACTGGATTGGCAAACTTCGGAAGAAATCAACAACCAGGGGTTTGAAATTGAACGCAGGCTTGACAATGGAATGTGGGAAAAAGTCGGTTTCGTGGACGGAAGCGGGACCACAAAAGAAAATAACGCTTACGCTTTCCTGGATCTTAACCCTTTATCCGGTATGAACTATTACCGGTTGCGCCAGCTGGATTTCGATGGTAAAGTGGAACTCTCCCGGATTATTGGCGTAAAAATGGACAGTGGGAAACTCCTGAAAATTTACCCCAATCCAACCACCGGAATTATCCATATAGAGGGAGCAGGCTCCAAGATCAGAGTCCTGAATATTCTGGGCAGAACGATGATGAATGGAACAATCGTCAACCAAAAAATCGACGTTTCCCATTTACCCGGTGGCTTTTACATCCTGTCAGTTTCTTCTGACAACAAAGTAAAATCAATTCCAATTGTGAAACAGTAGCACCGAAATCACCGGCTTCGGTGAGCATGTCGAATTAATCATGTATTTACTCAAAGTTATTATGCATAACTATACTTTATCGTCTAATTATCGCCTTCAAAAAACAGCCGGATCCGGAAGAAGCAAATTCAGCTTTAAACTATTTGAGCTATCCATCAGAGGGCTAGTCACTGTTGTACTGCTCTTTGCCAATAATGCATTTGCAGATACTTACTGGCAAGGGGACATCAGCAATGATTGGAACACAGCAGGCAATTGGACGGCTGGTGTGCCCGATGCGTCCGACGTCGTAGAGATCCAAGGTGTGGCGCTGCCCAATGTTAATCCCATTATCACCAGCGCAGCCGTTGCCAAGACTGTTATCGTAGCTTATGGTGGATTTCTCACCATAGCTGTGGGCGGAACTTTGTCCATTGCTGATTCTCCAGCACATGGGCTAGACATTTATTCGGCCTCGTTTGAAAATAACGGAACGTTGAATATCAATAATGTCGCTTTTACTGGTATTGGGATGTTTGATGGCGTTTTTACGAATAAGGGCACGATTAATGTCGGAAATGCAGGGGATATTGGCTATAGCGCTATCGACAGCGACGCCAGCACTTTTGTAAACGAAAGTGGGTCCATTTCCATTAACCGGACCTGTAAGACGGCAACAAACTGCGGAGCAATTACAAATACCGGCTCAGGCAGCTTCACTAACAAGGCCAGCATCACCATTGGCGGGGTTATACCTGGACTTTACGACGGTAAGGGTATTTGGTGCGCCGATGAATCGGTTTTTTTAAATGAAGCTGGCGGCCTTATTTCAATTAGCCAAACGGTCTCGGATGGGCTCTATAATGGTGCGACTTTTACCAATCAGGGATCAATTGATATCGGTGCAGCGGGGGACATTGGCGGTGATGCCATATTCAACCGTGGTTACTTTGACAATACCGCCAGTACTGCCTACATCAATATTGCATCAGATAACGTCATAAACAATGCATTCGGAGAATTCTACAATGGAGGCGTAATCATTGAAAACGCTTCGGGCAATAGCAGCATCACTGAAAACACAGGCGTAGTGCAAAACCTGAATGGCGGCAGTTTCGGAATTCCCTCAGGTCCAGCCGCAATTACGGCGACCGGTCAGATCTGGACGGGCTTCTCCGATGCGGAATGGAATAATCCATCCAATTGGCAAAACTCACTAGTGCCTACGGTAACCGATGATGTGACCATCGCACATGTGGCTACCGACCCCATCATCAACCCCCTTGATGCTGTGGCAAAGTCAGTCACCGTGCAAAATGGCTCTGTTTTGACAATAGGGGGTTCAGGCATTTTATCTATTAATGGCGGGGATGTTCAAGGTTTGTTAAACAAAGGAACGGTTGTAAATAACGGCCTGCTCAAAATTGGTCTCACCACAGGCACTGGAAGCTATGGAATTAGAAATGAGGGAACATTCAGCAATAGTTCGGGGGCGGTGAATATCGACAATGCTACTCATGCAGCGTTGTATAATTTTTCAGGCACGTTCACAAACAGCGCATCGCTCTCTCTTAAAACTGCGGATGCGGCACCCTTTTTAGTCAATTCAGCAGCGGGCACTATAAGCAATGACGTATCCGGGATATTGTCTGGTACCGGTGCAATCAACCCTACGCATTTCACCAACAATGGCGGTGTCCTATCGCCGGGATATTCGCCTGGGGTACTCACTTTTAATATCGGTGTAAATTTAAGCAACAGCACCATGGCCATGGAAGTGAATGGCGCTGGTGTTGCCGGTACGGATTTCGACCAGATCGTAGTGAATGGAACTGCGACATTGGGAGGTACTTTGGCGCTTTCTTTCAACTTTCCGGCGCCGCATGACGGCGATGTAGTTAAAATTATAGACGCTAATGCGCTATCCGGCACATTCAGTTCGGTAACAGGCCTGCCAGAGCACTGGGATGTAAAATACAATTCACCCAGTTCCGGGGAAGTAAGCCTGGAATATACCAATGCGATGCCGGTAACCCTGGTACGTTTTACTGCAAAAAAGCAGGACAATAGTGTCAAACTGGATTGGCAAACTTCGGAAGAAATCAACAACCAGGGGTTTGAAATTGAACGCAGGCTTGACAATGGAATGTGGGAAAAAATCGGTTTCGTGGACGGAAGCGGGACCACAAAAGAAAATAACGCTTACGCTTTCCTGGATCTTAACCCTTTATCCGGTATGAACTATTATCGGTTGCGCCAGCTGGATTTCGATGGTAAAGTAGAACTCTCCCGGATTATTGGCGTAAAAATGGACAGTGGGGAACTCCTGAAAATTTACCCCAATCCAACCACCGGAATTATCCATATAGAGGGAGCAGGCTCCAAGATCAGAGTCCTGAATATTCTGGGCAGAACGATGATGAATGGAACAATCGTCAACCAAAAAATCGACGTTTCCCATTTACCCGGCGGCTTTTACATTCTGTCAGTCTCTTCTGAAGACAAAGAGAAATCAATTCCAATTGTGAAACAGTAAATAAACCTTTAAACCAACCTAATCAGAAAAAACATGGAAAAGATAGCACCGGAAATTTATAACCAGATAGACAACGACCTTTACAACGCGGAAGGTGACCTGTGGTGGAATCCCGAGAATGTTTTGCACATCTTAAAAACTTCTGTAAACCCTTGGCGGGTAGGTGTTGCTACTGATGCGTTGAAGAAGCTGAATTTTGACCCCAAAGGTAAAACAGCCCTTGAAGTGGGTAGCGGCGGTGGAATTCTGACCGAGGAAATTTGCAGGATGGGGTTTATCACAACCGGCATTGAGCCAGCAGAAGAGTCGATACGCACTGCGGCGGGCCACGCCAAAGCCATGGGGCTTGATATCACCTATGACCAGGGTACAGGAGAGCGCCTTCCTTACCCCGATGCGTCGTTTGATTGTGTTTTTTGTTGTGATGTCCTGGAACACGTTGCCGATTTGCCGAAGGTAATTTCTGAAATTTCAAGAGTACTCAAACCCAACGGTGTTTTCCTTTATGACACGCTCAACCGAACATTTGTCAGCAAGCTTGTCGCCATCAAAATCTGGCAGGAGTGGAAACGATGGGCATTTATGCCACCTAACCTGCATGTATGGAAAATGTTTATCAAACCGGAAGAAATAAAGGGACTTCTCGCCAAAAATGGTTTGGAGTGGAAAGAGCATAAGGGCTCCGAACCCAACGTGTCTATTCCTAAAATGCTGGGTTACCTCAGAAAGCGGGTTAAAGGGGAGTGGACTTTCGTGGAACTTGGGCAAAAATTCCGGTTGGTCGAAAGCAACGACATGAATATACTTTACGCCGGGTACGCAGTAAAAAAATAGCGACTTTGTTTGCTTTTTCTCTCACGAATCCCTTTCCGTAATTTGGAAGGGTCGTGAGAGAATTTGTTTGTTAAGCAACCTATCCATCGCAAAGTGGTCAAAGGCGAAACAGTGATTTTGGTAGATAATCCCGTAATTGATATAAGCCTTGCACGCTAAATGTGCGCGAAATTTGTGAGGTCTAAACAACTGGCACAATGGAAAAGAGAAAACTCGGAAAAAGCGGACTTGAAGTATCGGCGATCGGATTTGGCTGTATGGGGCTGAACTACGCTTACAGTCAGACGCTGGACCGCAAGCAGAGCATTGATCTCATACGCGCTGCCGTTGAGCAGGGGGTCACATTTTTTGATACCGCTGAAATTTACGGGCCCTATACGAATGAAGAGCTGGTGGGTGAGGCTTTGGAACCCTATAGAACGGAGGTAGTGATCGCTACCAAGTTCGGTATCACGCTTCAAGACGGCAAGCAGGTCCAGGACAGCAGCGCGGCATATATCCGCCGCTCGGTAGAAGGCTCTTTGAAAAGGCTGAATACCGATTACATCGACCTTTATTATCAGCACCGTGTCGACACGAATACCCCGATCGAAGAAGTAGCCGGCACAATCGGTGACCTGATCGGCGAGGGCAAAATCAAGCATTGGGGACTTTCCGAGGCGGGTACGCAGACGGTTCGTCGGGCACATGCCGTGCAGCCTGTGGCAGCCGTGGAAAGCGAATATTCCTTGTGGTGGCGACGACCGGAAGTGGAATTAATGCCCGCGCTGGAAGAACTAGGGATCGGTTTTGTTCCTTTTAGCCCGCTCGGTAAAGGATTTTTAACCGGAAAGATAACCAGGGATGCCACTTTTGATAAAAACGACTTCCGCAGCATCGTCCCGCGCTTTTCTCCCGAAAACCTGGATGCCAATCAGGGACTGATCGATCTGCTTAATGAGGCAGCTGCACAGAAAGGTGTGACGGCTGCGCAGGTTGCGCTGGCGTGGTTGTTGTATCAGAAGCCATGGATAGTTCCGATCCCGGGTACGACGAAATTGAACCGCCTGCAAGAGAATCTGGGCGCGGCCGAGGTGATATTGTCGGATGACGATCTTGCCAATATCGCCGCAGCCCTCGACCAAATCGAGGTGTCGGGAGAACGATACCCCGAAGAACTCGAAAAACGGACCGGATTGTAGGAGTATGTTTGGCGCTGCCATGGCGGTTGTCTCAAAAGCCCTGGATAGTGCCATTTCCGGAAAGAGTATAGCGGCTTTCATCGCTACCATTGTAGATAATCCCACATTGTATCAAAATGAGAATTTGGGGATCAGTAAGCCGGAGTAAGATGTAAAAACGGTTGCATCGCTGTTCCAGTCAGTTCGAAGATGCCATCAGATGATTTAGCATCTGGAATTCAAGATGAAATGCTAGTCGTCCCCGTATGCGAGCGAGCACGACAATTCCCGATGAGCATTAATTTGCGCCTGGAGTGTTAAGGCCACCTGTTCGGCAGCACCAATGGCATCTGCGCCTGCAATGAAGCGAACCGGTGGGTTTTCCAGGCTTGCAATTTTAACCAGGGCTTGTGCAAGTTTGAACGGGTCGCCGGTTTGCTGGCCATTTGCTCCGCTCCAAAACTGCATTTGTTGCGATCTTCCATGGTCATAATCTTCAACGGAGGCCGCCGCGTAGTGGGTCGATTCTTCGGTGAGAAGTTCCGTCCGGAAAAAGCCGGGATTGACAATCGTGGTATGGATACCAAACTGCGCTACCTCAGCTTGCAACGACTCCATCCAGCCATCCAGGCCAAATTTGGATGCTGCGTAGGCCGAACAAAACTCAAACCCAACCAAGCCGGCAAGTGAAGAAATTGAAATGATTTGTCCCGACCGTTGCCTGCGCATTTGCGGAAGAGTTGCGCGTGTTACATTCATAGGTCCAAACAGGCTCACCGACAGCTGCTTCTCGATTTGCTCCGGTGTCAGTTCTTCAAAGTAACCCGCATAGAAGCTTGCTGCGTTGTTAACCAACACATCGATGCGACCAAACTGCTCCACGGCAGCATTCACCGCCGAAACCGCATCCGATTTACTGGTAACATCTAACTTCACTACCAGCAAATTATCAGATGATCCGATTGCCCCGGCGACCTTTGACGTATTACGGCCTGTGGCAACTACTTTGTGCCCCGCAGCAAGTACTGCCTTGGCAATATCAACGCCCATTCCGCGTCCTGCGCCGGTAATAAGCCAAACTTGTTCTTTTTGCATTATTTTCTTTGCTTTAATAACCCCACAAAGGTCGGGCTCCCTGACGACGAGAAATAAAGAAAAACAAAGAGAAATATAAGAAAATCAAAGATGGGCGACTCGAATAGACCTCGGCGCCTGACCGGTTCTTTTTTTAAAAAAATTATTAAAATAGGTCGGATATTCGAAGCCCAGCGCATAAGCTATTTCTCCAATACTCCAGTCCGAATGCAGCAGCAATGCTTTTGCTTCAGTGACAATACGTTCGGCAATATGGGTGGTAGTGGATTTTCCGGTAACCCGTTTTACGGAGCTGTTTAAGTAATTGATGTGAACTGCCAGGTTTTGGGCAAAGTCCTGGGCTGTTCTCACCCGGAGCGGAGTAGCAGCGCTTTCAATAGGAAACTGCCTTTCTAAAAGCTCAAAGAAAACGGAAGTAATTCGCTCTGCCGCGTTTTTATTCCCGGAATAATTTTCCGCTGGCTGTATTTTCAGCGCCTCATGCACGATCAGGCTAATGTAGTTGCGGATAAGCTCATCTTTGAAGGCATAGGCGGATGTTTGATCTGCGAACATTTTTTGAAAAATCGGCGAAGTAGCATCTTTCTGAGCGCCGGTTAATGCTAAAATTGGTGTCCCGCCGACCTTAAACAACGGCGATTGCAAAAGACTTTCCGACCGCTCATTGAATTGTAAAAATGTCTCGGTAAACAAGCAGGCATATCCATCGGTTGTTGGGGATATGATTTCGCAGGAGTAGGGGATCCGCGGGTTCCCAAAAAACAGGATGGGGCCATCGGTTTCAAAACTCCGGTCCGCATAGTGAAATTTGTATTTTCCGGACGTCAGGCTGATTTTATAAAAATCCTTCCGGCTATAACTATGTCCCGTGGCATTCTGGTCGGTCTCGTACACTTTGAAACCGCTAAGCCTTATTTCAGAACTGAAATCGGTTGTCTTTGGCGTGATATTGCACATGCCGCAAAATTAAGAAAAACAAAGTTTTAGTAAAATGCGCCTGGCATCCCGTTAAACGTTCTTATCGTTCCGTAGCTACCCGATTCCGTTTGCTTAGTTTAAATCTCTCAGCATGCGGTATTCATGGGGTGTTTTGCCGAGGCGCTGCTTAAAAAGACGTGTAAAATGCTGCGGGTACCGGAAGCCCAGCTCATAGGCGATTTCACTCACCGATTTGTCCAGATCGAAAATGCACTCCCGGGCCATGTTGATGATCTTCGCCTGGATGAACTCCTGCGCGGAATTACCGGTCTCTTTTTTTATCATATCTCCAAAATAATTGGCCGACAGATGAAGCTGATCGGCACAATACCCAACCGTGGGCAGCCCGAGCTGGTGCGGCTTATCGGAGTGAAAATAGTCATTAAGTAAGGCTTCGAATTTCTCCAGAATACCCTTGTTCGCCACATCGCGGGTGAGGAACTGGCGGTCGTAAAACCGCACGCAATAGTCGAGAAACAGTTCGATATTGGCCGTAATGAGCTTCTTGCTATGTTTATCGATACGCTGGCTTATTTCGTATTCAATTTTGGCGAAACAGTCTTTGATAATCTGGCGCTCCTGCTCGGAAAGGTGCAAAGCTTCATTTACTTCATAGGAAAAAAAAGAATAATCGCTCATATGGCGGCCGAGCGCCGTGCCATTCAACAGGTCGGGGTGGAATATGAGGGCGTGTCCTTGCGGCTGATAAACGTTGTCGGGGTTGTTTTCGCCGATGGCCTGGCCTGGTGCCAGAAACACCAGCGTGCCTTCCTCATAGTCGTAGGTGTTGAGGCCGTAACGCAGATCACCGCAATGGATTTTTTTCAGGAACACTACATAGAACTCATAAACCATCCGGCGTGATTGCCTCGGATCGGCCTTCGAAAGATCGACTATGCTGACCAGCGGATGGAGGGTTTCGTGATTGTTGAACGCATTGTACTCGCGTATGCTGTTGAACCGGAGGACATTTTCCATAAACCTGAAATTTAAGACTTAACCAAATTTACGGCTTCTCCAGCGACTTGCGGCACCGGCAAAGAGCAATCAGTAATATTGGTAGGTTATACAGTAATCTGTATACAGCAATTAGGAATAATTGCAGGCAACTTTGCATACCGTCGTTTTGTACGTCACAAACCGGCCACTAACAGTTCATTAAAATGAAAAATCTAATCATTCCGATAACTCTTGCATTCGCCGCGTTAGCCATCCAGGCAAAAGGACAGGAAGGCCCTCTTTTCCCGAAAGGAGAAAAATCGCCGAATGTGCATCACGTGGGAAATGTGTGGCTTACGGAAATCAATACGGCCGACAGCGTATTCAGCTACGGAACTTCTGTCGCGATCTTCGACCCCGGTGCACGATTGGATTGGCATTCGCATCCGGGCGGCCAGATCCTCATTTTCACGGAAGGCGTAGGGTATTACCAGGAAAAGGGCAAAACCCGGCAAACCGTTCGCAGGGGAGAAGTGATCAAATGTGCACCCGGTGTGGAGCATTGGCATGGTGCAACACCCGAGAGCGGCGTCACCTACATTGCTACGTCGCCTGCCCAAAAAGGGAAGACCGTATGGCTACACCGCGTTTCCGACGCGGAATATGGCAGCAAATAATCAGTAAAAACCACATAACCGAACAGGCCAATGCAAATCAGAACACCTTTTCTCCTGGCGGCGCTATCGCTGGGATTTTCTCTTCCAATGATCAATGCATCCGCACAGACAACCCGGAATGAGGGCGGTTCAGAGCGGGAGGTTATTAATTTATCCAAAAAGAAATGGCTTTGGATGGCTGATAAAAAAGTCGATACGCTGGCCACGTTGTTCGATGAAAAGGCGGTTTTTGTGCATATGGGCGGCACAATGAGCAGGGAGCGGGAGCTGGACGTGATCAAAAGCGGCGGCATCCATTACAAGCGCGCCGATATCGAGGAAACATCAGTGCGGTTCATCGGCAACACGGCCATTGTTTTGACCAAACTTCGCCTGCTGGCGGTCGTCGGAGGCAATGAAGTTACCAACCCTTTTGTAGTGACCGAGGTATATGTGAAACAGGACAATGCCTGGAAGCTGGGCTCGATGTCGTTTACGAGATTGCTGGGGCAATAGTCCGGAATATTATAAAATGGGATGGCGTATGAAGATATCCGGCTCTGGAAGGCAGTTACTATTGGCTTTTTTGTTTCTGATCTCAGCTTGTTCCTCCGCCCAAAATGAGGGTGTGGAGGTTACGGTTGATAGCGATGCGAAATCGGGAAAAGTCTTGACAGTATACTTATCGAGGACGAATAACACAAAAACGGTGGCGGAAATCATTCAGAAGCACGTAGGTGGGGAACTGGTTGCGCTGGAACTGGAAAGGCCGTATCCTGCCAACTATCAGGCTGCGGTACAACAGGTTGCAGATGAAAACGAGACGGGCTATTTGCCGCCATTGAAGACCAGAATCGATAACATTCAAAACTATGGTGTCGTCTTTATAGGCTTTCCCACCTGGGGTATGAAACTGCCTCCACCTGTGAAAAGCTTCCTGAAACAATATAATCTAAGTGGAAAAACGGTCATTCCTTTTAATACCAACGGCGGCTATGGTATCGGGAGCACCTTCGATACCGTCCGTGAGCTCTGTCCGAATAGTAAGGTCCCTGAAGGTTTCACGACCCGGGGTGGACTGGAGAGAGATGGACAACTATTGATGATCCTTGGAGAAAGGGCAAAACAGACAGAAACCGAAGTGAAAGTATGGTTGCAAAAGCTGAAAATGATTTAGACGCATGGTTCGGATTTTCGTGATAATATCAATCGTCGTATGCAGCCAGGCAATTGTTTACAGTCAAGCTCGTAACAGCGAGACGCTGGACGCGAAACAGGAAAGCATTGTGGCCATTTCGGCGTTTACGGCAAAGGGAGATTTGCCGCGTCTGAGGCAGGCATTTCACGAAGGGCTCACGGCTGGTCTTACTATCAATGAAATTAAGGAGGAATTGGTCCACCTTTCGGCCTATTGTGGTTTTCCAAGAAGTCTGAACGGAATCAACGCATTCAGTGCTGTCCTAAATGAACGCCAATCGAAAGGCATTACCGATGTACCGGGTAAGCCGGCGTCCAAAGTGGCGGATTCAAATAAATATGATACAGGTAAAAAAGTGCTGGAGTCACTCACGGGACGGCCGGAGGTTTGGCCAAAAACCGGCTATGCGGCTTTTTTGCCCGCGATCGATACGCTTTTAAAAGAGCACCTTTTCAACGACATTTTTACACGCGGCGTACTCGATCACCGGCAGCGGGAACTTGCTACGGTTTCTGCGCTGGTCACATTGGGAGGTGTCGAATCCCAGCTGGCCGGGCACATTAGCATTTGTCTGAACCTGGGTTTGACCCGAAAACAGCTCGAACAAGTACTCTCGATCATTAAGATCAAAATAGGGAAAGATCAGTCGGATGCAGGCACGCTAGTTTTAGATAAAGTTCTCAGTGCGACCAGGTAACAAACCACTATTCATCATGGCGAAGATCACATTAAATATCAACCAAAAGGATTACCCGCTCGAAGCGGATCCCCAGATGCCGCTACTATGGGCAATAAGGGACCTTGCGGGGCTAAAAGGAACCAAATACGGCTGCGGCGTCGCGCAATGCGGGGCGTGTGTCGTGCACCTGAACGGGGAGGCGGTACGCTCGTGCGTCACGAAGGTAAGCCGCGCAGTGGGTAAGAAAGTCACGACGATTGAAGGGTTGTCGGAGAACAATAACCATCCGGTTCAGCAAGCCTGGCAGGAAATTGACGTGCCGCAATGCGGCTATTGCCATTCGGGCCAGATCATGTCCGCGGTGGTATTGCTCCGAGAGAAGCCCGATCCGACCGATCAGGATATCGATGACGCCATGGCCGGCAACATTTGCCGCTGCGGCACTTACCTGCGCATCCGCAAGGCGATCCATTTGGCCGCAGATATGCAGAAAAAGAAAGTGAGCCAGGGATAAACCTTAATTCCGTGAAGATGAGACATTCAAAAAGAGGGAAGGGCAAGTTCTTTTCCATACAAACGGCCACCCTATTGTCGGTCTTTCTGTTCATGATTGCCGTTGGGGCAACTGCGTTCAGAAACGACGGACCGGTAGCGGATGAAATAGCGCTCCGGCCGATGGCGCCGGACAGCGTCGGATCGGTGAAGGCATTTGAAACAGTTTATAAAGTGCTGATGAGCCCGCGCTGCATGAACTGTCACCCTGCCGGCGATGTGCCATTGCAGGGCGACGACAGCCATTTGCATACGATGTTCCCGAAACGGGGCGTGGATGGCAAGGGTGTGTACGCGATGAAATGTTCCAATTGTCACCAGGAAACCAACACACCGGGCTTGCACACGCCGCCGGGCAATCCCGACTGGCATTTGCCGCCCGCGAACATGAAAATGGTTTTTCAGGGAAAATCGCCGCATGAGCTTGCCAAACAGCTTGTTGATAAAAAGCGGAATGGGAATAAGGACTTGAAAAAGCTGATCGAGCATGCCGACGACGGGCTGGTGCTTGCCGGCTGGAACCCTGGGGAAGGGAGAACGTTGCCGCCGGTAACGCACGCCGAGTTTAAGAAGGCGTGGCTGACCTGGATCAATAAGGGCGCTTATGCCCCCCGGAAATAACTTCATTCAACAGCAAATAGAAAGGTCATGGACAACCAGACATTATCCAGAAGAAATTTCCTGAAAGCCTCGGGTATGACCGGGGCAGTGCTTTCGCTGGGTTTTTATTGGCCCGAAAATGCGAAATCCGCGAAGGTTATCAATGCTGCGGAAGCCGGTAAATTCGGGGTTGAAATGAATTCCTGGGTTCATATTGATGCATCGGGCAAGGTTACGATCTTCGATCACCGGGCTGAAATGGGGCAGGGTTCCTACCAGGCCGTTCCGCAGATCGTGGCGGAGGAGCTGGAAGTTAACCTCCACGAGATCAATGTAGTTTTTGCCCAAGGTGATAACAAGAAATACGGCAACCAGATCACCGGCGGCAGCTCGACGGTGCGGGGTTCTTATAAAAACCTTTTGAAACTGAGCGCCACCGCCCGCGAAATGCTGGTGCAGGCCGCAGCCAACCAGTGGGGCGTGCCTAAAACCGAATGCTTCGCCGAAGGTGGCCGCGTCATCCATAAACCTTCCGGTAAGAAGTTACATTACGGCGAGCTGGTGGAGGCTGCTTCGAAACTGGAAGCGCCGAAGGATGTAGTTCTCAAAAAACGGTCGGAATACAAGCTGATCGGCAAGCCGCTGCGACGCCTGGATACGCCATTGAAAACGAATGGTACCGCGGTGTTTGGTTTGGACAAAATGATCCCTGGCATGCTATACGCGGCCGTTGAACGCAACCCGAGACTGCGGGGTGTAGTGAAAAGCTTCGATGACAGTGCGACGCGAAAAGTGCCGGGGGTGAAAAATGTCTTTAAGGTTAGAATGGGCGTTTTCAATACCTATCGGGAGGGTGTGGCCGTCGTGGCAGATTCGACCTGGGCCGCCATTCAGGGAAAAAAGGCATTGAAAGTGGAATGGGACGACACAGGCTTCGAACATCTGAATACCGAGGATATTTACAAGCGGCAAGCCGAGGCTTTGCAAACCCAGGAAGGACTGCCATTTAAAAAACAGGGAGAACCTTCCGAAATCATCGCCAAGGCAGCCAAAAAAATCGACGTCGTTTACGAAACCCCCTATCAGTACCATGCGTGCTTGGAGCCATTAAACTGTGTGGCGCACTACCAGGCCGACAAACTGGAAATCTGGGGGCCTATCCAGGCGCCGGAATGGGTACAGGACTACATCAGTAAGGAGATGAGCCTGCCCCGCGAAAGCGTGATCGTGAATATGACGTTTCTGGGCGGCGGCTTCGGCCGGAAGGCATTTATGGACTATCCGCACGAGGCCGCGGTGATATCGAAGGAGATCAATGCGCCGGTGCAGGTGGTGTGGACGCGCGAGGACGATGCTATCCAGGGGCCTTACCGCCCCGGGATCACCTATCGCTGCGAAGGCGTGATCACCAACGGCGAGATCGAGGCATTTAAAGTGAAAATGGCCGGACAAAATAACGACCATTGGCGCGGAGGAAAAAAGGATGTGCCCAACCGGAGTACTTCCGAAGGGTTCCTGAAACCTTATATGGACTCGATTAAAAATCTGGCGATCATGGACGTGCCGTTTGAAACGCCCATTCCGACCATGTGGTGGCGGTCTGTGTATGCCTCGACCAATGGGTTTGCCTATGAAAGTTTCCTGGACGAACTGGCCTTGGAGGCCGGTAAGGACCCGCTCGACTTTCGGCGTGCCTACCTGAAAGAGGATCGCCTGCAAAAGCTGATCGATAAGATCGAAGCCGTGTCGGGCTGGAAAAACCGGAAGAAGGGAGAGGGTTACGGCGTGGCCATTACCGAATGCTTCGCGAGCACGGTCGGGCAGGTGGTCAAGGTATCCAGGGCGGCAAATGGCGGCGTGAAGATAGACCAGGTGTGGGCCGTCATGGATTGTGGCTGGTATGTGAATCCCGACACGATCAAAGCACAGATCGAGGGCTCGGTAGTAATGGGGCTCGGCGCGGCAACGATCCATCAGGTCACTTTTAAAGACGGAAAGGCCGTCGACAACAATTTCAGCACTTACCAGATGCCGCGCATCAACGACGTCCCGCCCATTGAAATACACATTATGGACAATGACGCCGATGCCGGTGGAGTGGGTGAGCCCGGTTTGCCGCCTTTCGCCCCGGCGCTTACCAACGCGATATTCGACCTGACGGGTAAAAGGATCAGGAAATTGCCGTTCAGTTTGCAGACAGTTTAGACAGTTGAAGGTCGTTTGTCGAGAAAACGTGTTGTTGAGGAGCGGGTGTCATCTCCTGTTTTTTTCTTTGAGTCAATAATAATTATATTAGATCTTGTATATTAAATATTAAAATACTACAACATTGGCGAAATTCAGCTTAAAGATCAACGGAAAAATCAGGCAAGTGGATGTGGATCCGGCCACGCCTGTGTTATGGGTCCTGCGCGACCACCTGGACATGCCGGGGACCAAATATGGTTGCGGGATCGCCGCTTGCGGGGCTTGCACCGTTCACCTCGACGGAAATGCGGTCCGCTCTTGCCAATTGCCCGTCTCGGCAGTAGGGAAGGCTTCTGTAACAACCATCGAAGGGTTGTCGGAAAAAGGCGATCATCCGATACAAAAAGCCTGGATCAAGCATGACGTGGCGCAGTGCGGCTACTGCCAGTCGGGTCAGATCATGAGTGCTGCGGCGCTGTTGAAATCGAACCCTAACCCGAAGGACGAAGATATCGATGCTTTCATGAGCGGTAACATCTGCCGGTGCGGCACTTACCTTCGCATTAAGGAGGCCATCAAGTCGGTAGCAAAGAAGTAATGACGGCCTTCACTCCCTACAAAACTCGACTATGAACGATAGCAAAACCACCTATAACCGGCGCTCTTTTTTAAAAGCGTCCATACTTTCCGGCGGCGGCATGATGCTGACTGTCAGCTGGCTTTCAAGTTTTAAGTCCGCCGATCATTTACAGGCATTCAACCTGCCCGCAAAGGGTGCACAGCTCAATGGCTACATTCAGATCACTGCCGACAACGTCGTCAGACTGATTTGTCCCAATCCTGAATTCGGGCAAAACGTGATGACCTCGCTGCCGATGATCCTGGCCGAAGAGCTGGATGTGGATTGGAAAAACGTGGTGGTGGAAATGGGCCCGCACGACAGTACGAAACTGGGCGCGCAATTTACGGGCGGAAGCAACTCGGTGCGCATGTACTGGAAGCCGCTTCGCGAAGCAGGCGCCGCAGCCCGGCAAATGTTGCGGGAGGCAGCAGCCCAAACCTGGGGAGTGCCGGTTGGAGAAGTCACAGCCGAGGCAGGGCTATTGCGTCATGCAAGCGGAAAATCGGCTAAATATGGCGAAATGGCAACCACGGCGGCTACGCTGCCTGTGCCGAAAGACATTAAACTGAAAGCCCCGAAGGATTTTTCGATCGTAAGAAAGCCGACGAAGAATGTGGAGGGACAAAAAATAGTGACCGGAAAACCATTGTTCGGGCTGGATTACCGGCAGGAAGGCATGCTTATCGCCATGATCCAGCATCCGCCGGCTTTCGGAATGAAATTCAAGTCGTTCGATGCTTCGGAAACCCTCAAAATGCCTGGCATTAAAGACGTTTTCAGCCTGAAATTGTATGAAGAAGGGTATGAACAGGCCGGTTTCGATACGCGGACATTCAACGATTTGCTGGTAGTGGTAGGGCGCTCGAGCTGGGAGGTGATGAATGCCCGCAAAAAGCTCGTCGTACAATGGGAAGCGGCGGGAGACTTGAAGGATTCGATGGCCGGCAGGAATGGAAAACGCGAGGTGATCGTTCCGGGAGAGCTCGAAAGTACCAATGCGCAGCTTGAAAAGATGAAGGAATATGCCGGGAAGCCGGCCCAGCAGCTGCGAAGGGATGGTGATCCTGAAACCGCTTTTAAAAATGCGGCGAAGATCGTCGAACGCACGTATACTGCGCCTTTTCTCGCACATAATTGCATGGAGCCGATGAATTTCTTCGCCCATGTTACCAGTGAGAAAGCGCTTTTGGTAGGTCCTTTGCAGTCGCCCGGCTGGATAGAGCCCACATTGACCAAGATTTTGAACCTTCCCGCCGATAAGATCGAAATCCAGATGACCCGGATGGGCGGCGGGTTCGGGCGCAGAGCGTATGGGCATTACCTTACGGAGGCGGCTTTGATCTCGAAAAAGGTCAATGCACCTGTTAAACTCATGTACACCCGCGAGGATGACATGACCTATGGCATTTACCGGCCGATGTACACCGCCACTTACCGGGCGGCGCTGGATGCGAACAAGAACCTCATCGCCTTCCATGTAAAGGGTGGCGGCGTGCCGGAGCATCCCATTCACGCCAACCGATTCCCGGCAGGCGCCGTGGACAATTATCTCGCCGAAGGATGGCAGATCCCGTCCAATATCACCATCGGCGCATTCCGGGCGCCGCGTTCCAACTTTAATGCCGCCGCAGAGCAGTCATTTCTGGACGAACTGGCCGAAGCAATGGGTAAGGACCCGATCGAGTTCAGGCTGGAACTGTTGAAACGGGCGAAGGAGAATCCGGTGGGGAAAAACAACGAATATGATGCCGACCGCTACGCAGGCGTACTCAAACTGGTGCGCGACAAAGCCGGCTGGAACCAGCCAGGGAGTGAGAAATACAGTCGTGGAGTAGCGGCATACTTTTGCCACAACTCCTACGCGGCACACGTGGTGGATATGGTGGCGCGCGACAGCAAACCGTACGTCGAGCGGGTGTTTAGCGCGATGGACTGCGGCATTGTGATCAACCCGGACGCTGCGAAGAATATGGTGCAGGGCGCTGTGGTCGATGGCATCGGTAATGCGTTTTATGGAAATTTGACGATGAAGGACGGGGTACCCGACCAGAATAATTTTGACCGGTACCACATGATCCGCCATAACGAAGCGCCCCAATCCATCGAAGTGCATTTTGTGGAGAATGACATTGATCCCACCGGTCTCGGCGAACCGCCGTTCCCGCCAGTGTTCGGGGCAATGGCCGCCGCGCTGTACAAAGCGACCGGAAACCGTTTTTATAATCAACCTTTCCAACCTGACCTCGAAAAGAGGCTTTAAGATCGTTTACTAGTGATGGTAAATTGATTTCGCATGATGAAAAAAGCTGACAGAGATCTTGACAGGCGTTCATTCCTTAAAGTCACCGCATTGGGTGGGGGCGGCATGTTGCTGGCCATCGGACGGCTGACCGGCTCGGCCGCAGCCGGCATTCCATCGCATGCCGATGCGTGAAGCGGTTTGAATGGCTATGTGAAGATCACTCCCGAAAACGTCATTTACATTATGTCGCCCAATCCTGAGGGCGGGCAAAATGTGAAGACTTCCATGCCGATGATCGTGGCGGAAGAGCTGGATGCGGATTGGAAAAACGTGGTCGTGGAGCAGGCACCGCTGGATACCGACCGCTTCACCCGCCAGTTTATCGGGGGAAGCCAGGCGATCCATCAAAGCTGGCAGCGGCTTCGCACTGCGGGAGCCACGGCACGTCAAATGCTTCGCACGGCGGCGGCAGCGGCATGGAAGGTCCCGGTGGATGAAGTCAACACCAGCGCGGGTGTTTTATACCATACAAAAAGCGGGAAGTCAGCTAAATATGGCGAAATGGCTACGGCGGCAGCACAAATCTCCATTCCCAAAGATGTGCCGCTGAAAGATGTAAAAACATTTACCATCATTGGCCATTCCCAGAAGAATGTGGAGCTGCCCAACATTATCAAAGGCGCACCGCTGTTCGGGATCGACCAGTCGGTGGAAGGCATGCAGATCGCGATGGTCACGCATCCGCCTGCATTTGGAATGAAACTTAAATCACTGGACGACACCGCCGCCCGGAAAATGCCCGGGATTACGGACATTTTTGTGGTTAAATCCATGATGCACGATTACGAAAGGCAGTTTTTCGACACCTGTACTTTCCCGGAAGTGGTGGCGGTTGTGGGGAAAACGACCTGGGAAGTGATGCAGGCCCGGAAAGCCTTGAAAATAGAATGGGAGCCTTCTGCTGAACGGACCGAAAAGCGGCAGGGCAGGAGTGAACCGTGGAAAATCCCCGCCGGACTCGAAAATTCGGACGACCATCTTGCAAAAATGAAGGCCATGACTTCCGGCCAGGCCGCGACGAGGCGAAAGGACGGAGACCCGGATGCAGCCTTCAAAAATGCCGCAAAAGTGATTGAACGCACTTTTACAGGCCCGTTTTTGGCACACAATTGCATGGAACCGATGAATTTCTTGGCAAATGTGACCGACGAAAAAGCCGAACTTTTCGGTCCGCTGCAAAAGCCGGAGTTTACCGAAAAGACATTGGCTGCCCGGCTGAATATGCCTTTGGAGAAAATAGATTTTAAAATGACCAGGCTCGGCGGAGGCTTCGGCAGAAGATCGTATGCTCATTTCGCTCTGGAAGCTGCACTGATCTCTCAAAAAGTGAAGGCACCGGTTAAGCTGCTCTATACCCGGGAGGACGACATGACCGCGGGTATTTACCGGCCCGCCTACACCGTTTATTTTCGTGCTGCACTGGACGCGGATCATCAATTGGTCGGGTTTCACGTCAAAGCGGGAGGCATATCGGAATCACCGCTTTCGGCTAACCGTTTTCCCGCTGGTGCGGTCGATAATTATCTGGCGGAAGAGTGGACATTGGAATCCAATATCACCGTCGGCTCATTCCGGGCGCCCCGGTCCAACTTCATGGCCGCTGCCGAGCAATCGTTTCTCGACGAAGTGGCGGAGGCGGCAGGTAAGGACCCGATCGCATTCCGATTGGAGTTGTTGCAAAGGGCGAGGGAGAATCCGGTTGGTAAAAACAATGAATACGATCCTTCCCGGTACGCCGGTGTGCTGGAACTTGTGAGGGACAAATCGGGCTGGGAGCAGGGTAAAAAGACGAAGAACCTGGGCGTATCGGCCTATTTCTGTCATGACTCCTATGCTGCTCACGTGCTGGATCTTGAAATGAAGGATGGGCAGCCGGTTGTTAAAAAAGTAACTTGTGCGATAGATTGTGGCATTGTGGTAAATCCTGACGCCGCCATGAATATGACCGAAGGCGCGATCGTCGACGGGATCGGCACTGCGATGTTCGGTGAAATGAAATTTAAAAACGGGGTGCCTGACAAGAGCAACTTCGCGCAGTACCGGATGATACGCATGCACGAAGCCCCGAAGGAAATCGATGTCCATTTCGTGAAAAGCGACATCGACCCAACCGGCATGGGCGAGCCTGCCTATCCCCCGGTTTTTGCTGCTTTAGCTAATGCATTGTACAAAGCGACCGGTAAGCGGCTTTATGATCAACCATTCAGCAACTCGCTGAATGCCGGAAGTAATCAAAGAAGCGAAACAGATTCAAAATTTTGACAGGCCCGCGCCGCATTGCCTTACTCATGATTTGTAAAGCAGATCGATCAGTTTTCTCCATTCGAAGTAATCGGAAAGCTCCCCATTCATTAAAATAATCAGGCCTTTTTTCGAAAACGGGTCATAGAGCATGTAGGTGGATATCCCCGGACCGTGGCCGCTATGGCTGTACATGGGTGTTTCCGTGTTAAACAAATACATAAACCAGGTGTGGAAGCCCAGGCTCATGTCCTTGGGTGTGAGGCTCTGAACGGCAGAGGCTTCCAACACGTTTTTGCCCGCGAATGCGCCGTCGTTGGACCAGCACGCAAGGAATTTCGCCAGATCGTTCACGGTGCAACGGAGACTGCCGGCGGGATAGTCCGGAAATGTACTTTGAGGATGCCTCTTGAATTGCCTGAGGGAGTCGGCGTAGGAATACGGCACCGCCAGCCGATTGACCGGAAGGCCGTTTAAAAACCAACCGGATTCTTTCATTTCGAGCGGGTTAAACAAGTGCAACCGGCAGTATTTGTCGAAAGGCATTTGAGCAATTCGTTCAACGAGATAGCCCAGCAGTGCAAACCCGATATTGGAATATCCGAACTTTGTATCCGGCCTGGCCCCGATAAAGTTCTTGCTGCCATGATAATTCCGTCCGTCCGTAGAAAGATAGTCACGGAGAAAGGTCTCCAATGGGATGTCGGCACCCTGGTACTGATTTTCCCAGAAAGGCAGTAAATAATCCATATTGTCGGCAATCGACGAACGGTGACGCAATAGCTGTCTAAATGTAATCGCCACATTCGGGAATAGTGGATTGGATACCTGAAACGGTAAAAAACGGTTGACGTCGTCGTCCAGGCCGAAATGCCCTTTTGAATACAGCTGCATAACAGCCGCAGCTGTGATCGTTTTGGAAATGGAAGCGACGTGAAACACCGTCTGCGCATTGACCGGAATTTTCTTTTCAAGATCCTGGTATCCGTAGCATCGCGACCAGAGAACCTTTCCGTTTTCCACTTTTGCTGCCGCCAGGCCCGGGATGTGCAGCCGGCTCAATTCTTGCGTTATAAGTGAATCAATTTTTGGGGTTTGTGCTGTGCTTATCTGAAATGAAGCTGAAAACAGTAAAGTGAGGAAAACGTGTCTCATTGAAGGATGTTGAAGATAAAACCAGGACACTTAACGGTAAGAAACCGACCCATCAACGTGCGGGTGCCTGAGAACCCGGCCTCAAAAAAAGGCCAGGCGTATCAGGCTCAAAATGTCAAACGACAGGGTGGCGAGCTTAACCCAAAAGGTGGAGCGCTTTTTATTTTCCATAGATATGACAGTGATTGTTACGCAATATTTAACTTAAAAACGATGCGGACAACGATTATTTTATAAACGGTTAAACTGCGATAGTTAGCCGACTGTAACCTGTAGTGCGTTCATTTTCAAATACTAACGTTCGGTTTTGAACGCTGAAAAACGCCGGTAAGGCAAATTTAAAAATAGCTTTATATTGTTATAAGTATCTGATATTGAGTGCTATGAATGGTTTTTGGTTTGCTTTATTTTCTTTGGTACAGACCTTGGCACGTCCTTTTTTTATTTAGAGTCAACTGTGCATTTGTACAGATCCATCTTAAATAAATATAGCCATGAAAATCTCGATTGTTTCAAACCTGATCTGCGCTGTGGCGCTTACTTTGTCTCTTACCTCATTTGCAGCAGACAAAAAGAAAAACAATGAAGAAAAGGAAACTGCCAGTGCGGTGACTTTTGACGCAGCATTGTACAAAATCAACAATACCAACAAGGTAACCCTGGCGGTAGACAAAAACGCGAATGACAGGCTGCGTGTGGTCCTGAAAGACAAAAGCGGCAAGATCTATTATTCGGAAGTTTTCAATGAAAGAAATTCCAAATACCGCCGGGTATTTAATCTGGACGAGATGGGCGACGGTACTTATTACTTCGAGCTGTTCCATAAAAAGAACAAGCTCATGAAGGAAGTAAATATTCAAAGCACCAATGCCAAAATGATTTCGCTGCAATAATCTGAAAGGAAATTGATAGAATGAAAAGGGGGTGTCTCGACATCCCCTTTTGTTGTGTTAAGCAATGACGATTTAGTTAAACACACCCCGATATCCGGATCGCATTATTCCGATGCTCCGCGAAACGATTTCGAGGAGTAAGAATGATTTTACTCCTGTCAGTATCGGTCAAAAATAGATTCGTGTGGGGCTGATATTGAATTGATCGGGGATATTTTTTGGGGATGTCCGCGGTGTGTACACTCTTTTTAGCATGTAAAGATGGTACAGCATTGCTTCGAATTGGTTGTTGTAAATGAGCTTCCCGTTCCTGAATTTGATTTTTCCCGTAATTCCTTCGATCAGCAGGAAATCGAAATGCGCTTTTATTGCCCCGGTTTGTTCTGCCTCTCGAATAATGTGGGTGTAGCTGTAAATTTCGGTATCAACTTCCCAAATCGACTTTCCGGCATTCAAAAGAGGCTGTACGAAGTTGCATTCGTCGAAACAATAGTGGGTTGAACCGGACAATACCTTTTCAATGTCTTTGCTTTTCCGGAAAAGGTTGTTTACCAATGAATTGTTTTTAAATACAGAAAAGCAACCCGTGGTGAAGTCATGTCTGACGCTGATATAATCGTAATCGGCGTCAAAAATATCATCCAGGAAACAGCGAAGATCGCCATATATCACATCGATATCACTTTGCGCCCAGTAATCGTATTGGTGCAGGAGGTCATTAAAGATCAGACCGAACATAGGTTTAAAGTCGCACACTTTATAGCCATTGGTGACCTGTGTTGCTATGCCGAGTTTGGATGAAGCCAGATCGTTGAATTCGGCGATGCTCATTTTAACGAACGTGACGTTCTCAGGTGCGTCCGTGTGCGCAACGAGGTGGTCGGAAATCACATAGAAATCAATACTAGGATTGAACCGGCACGAATGGAGAAAATAGTTGAAATACCAGGGCATTGGTCCAAAATAACAAATGATGGTACCGACTCTTTTTCGACCGTTTGTAAGTTGGTCTGTCATTCGATATGCCAATAAAGTAAGCTTGCCGTAATCCACAGACCCGGCAAGCTTACAGGTTCAGATTAGGAACAGTTTAGGGAAATCCCCGTGCATATATCTAGCCGATGTATACGCAGATATTTCCATTCCAGGTATCACAATATCTTCCCTGACAACATGCATCTCCCTGACCAGGCGAAGCCATGGGGTTGCAATTGGGAATGGATTCACAGCCTTGTCCGGAACCAGCCATGATCTTTTTCATCTCGTCTCTGGTGAGAGATGTCAACACATTCTTCAAACTGATCTTTTTCATTGTATTGATTTATGTAGTGAGCTTACATCTTAAACCCTGTAAGCGTAGGTTCAATTAACAGGTACTGTTTTGAATAATTGATATTAAACGGATAATAAATGCTCTAAATCGGTGAGTTTGTATTGTGTGGGAAGCTTCCGTCCATTAAAGAAATAGGTTGGGGTAGCGGTAATATTGTTGGCGCGGGTCCACGCAAACATGGCCTTGATCTTTTCGTCCTGTTTTTCGAGGATTTCTTCTTGGAGAGGGTGTAAAGCGGAAAAATTTTCGAAGTTTTTGTTTTTACTGAAATACCATTGGTCCAGTAATACTTTCATCTCGGGCAGTTCGGCAGTTTCAGCAGTTGCCATAAAATGCCTGACCGGCTCCCGCCCCGCGTCGAGGTGCGACACCGAGGAATTATAAATGATCTGAATACGGGCATTTAAGTTTTCATCCAGGATCCTGCTCAGATCCTTGTGCGCTTCCGCGCATGGGTTGCAATAAGGATTACAGATTTTCAGGATGGTGTTGGGAGATTGCAGATTACCTAATGTGATGCCCAGCCCTTCAGTGCCCGAAACGCTGGTTTGTTTATTGAGAATGGATTCAAATATTTCCCGGTTGTTTTTTAGTCTCGTCAGCTCGTACTTATACGACTTTGATTCATGATTTTGAATCAGTACCGGCTTCAAAAGAAACCATGATGCGGCAATAAGCGAGAAAATCAATATAAGATTGAGAACGGGGATTATTGCCGACGAAAGCTGGGGGAAAGTAGCCGACGTGGCAAATTGACCGAGCATGGAGCCTGTCAATTCCAAGAGCAGCAGCCCCATAACCGACAGGCAGAGTACACACCATTGCCTGATTACGAGCCCTTGATAAGAAAGCGAGAAAACAATAAATGGCAAAGCCAGTAAATTGAGCCACGCCACATAATGGATGTATTGTGGGAAACTAAGCAGGTAAAGTAAGCTGGCAGTAAAATAAAACCAGCCCACTTCACTCCAGCTGAGCCAGGTGAATACCTTGGAGCGGTCGGAGTTGAGGATCGCATTGCAGTCTGTCTTTTTGCCACTGCCTCCCATGCAAAGTTTCTGAATGGCCGGGTTATACTTATCGATCTCAAACCAGAGCAGCACACTCGTGATGCCTATCCCGGTCAACTTGGCCAAAATCAGTATGCCGTAACCCATTGCAGAACGGGCGTCTGTGGCAAGCAGGTCCAGGGACAATGCAATGATCCCGGCTAATGAGGCGAGGAAAATGAAGGCAGGGATCAGGCCTCTTTTTTGCTTCCTTTGTTCCTGGCGATAATTTTTCTCCCCCGCGTCTGCCGCGGCTTCCGCGAGTAACACCACGCCGTCCCACGATTGAAGAAAATCCTTCCTGTTTACGGTCCGGTTTCTGCCGTTTTCGTCCGAAAGCACCACGTGATCATCCGTAACGCCGACCACGACCATAAAATCGCTGTGAGAATGCGCCATAAATGGAACGGAAACCGCATCAAGCTGGGCGGTTTCGACTCGTACCGCCGCGTTTTCAACTTTCCAATGGTGCAGACAGTCGCTCACGGCGAGCAAACTGGGGTAATCCGGGTGTGAAAGAATACGGTTTTCCAGCGTGCGTTCCGACACTTTTACATTCATAGCTTTCAGGAACCGACTGACTGTTCCAACAACAGGTTGACGAGATCGTAGAGAAAAAAGCGGCATATCAGGTACTGAGTTGGTTTATGGTTCGATCACAAGGTGCAACAGGTCCGGGTTAAGGAATGTGGCAAACAACGACATGGACGATTTGGAGGAGCTTAGCAACAACTGGCACTTCGACAGCACATAGCATTCCATCAGCGCATCCAGGGCACTCAGATAGGGCGTGGTGTGTGAAAAATGCAAGCCTTCATTTGTTTGGAGTGCCGCATACGTGCTTCGGAATTCATACATAATGGCTTTCTCTTTGTATTTTTCACGTACATACTCTTTTAGATGCAGCTCATCCGTTGCGAAGAAAAACTTATCGCAAATGCCCTTGGTCAGCATCAGTTCGATCCTGTGTTCATAGGCACTGAAATCAAGTAAAGGTGTTTCCCTGACTTTATCGGTTCCCCTGAAATGCACACCCACTATTTTCAGGCCTTCCAAATGCTGTTTATAAAAATCTTCAATCGGTTTGTGAATAGAGGTTTTAAGTACGAAATACTTATTGATCAGTAAGTTGGAAATAATCTTTTCGGAAGTGGATATGCGGCACCAGGATAAAAAATGGCCGGGATCGGAGATGGTGATTTTTCCAAGATTTGATAAATCGTTCTCACTTTTCCGATGACTTTTCCGATAGAAATATTCAAAGACATTCCGGCCTTTTTCTTTCTCAAAATAGAGATTCTTGTCGCCCAGAACCACGACAGGTTTGATGTCTTCCATTTCGCAGATATACAAACCATATAAAATGCAATAGAAGCAGGCAAACAGGCCGTGTGTAATGCTTTCGATAATGCAGTAATCATTTCTTCTAACTTCTCCGGTGATTTCAATTGTACCATATTTCTCAATCAAATAAGAATTCATATCAGCATCTCACGAAAATAAATGACCTGTATACATTCGTTTATCGGCCGACGGAAGTCATCTGTACCGGGTATCTACAAGCGTTCTTAATTCAGGTACCCGGTCATATTGATGTAAAATAAAAAATTCTGAACGAGAGGAATTTACCACCCGTCCGTTTGCATTGACAGACATATTTCCGTCGAGCAATTTAGTATGGTACTGGGCCTTTTTTGCAGGATCCATCGTAGTTCCCGCTTGTAATGTCCAGGCGTCCTCATGACTGGAAAACCGGGTTGTTTTTGACCAAACCCGGGACGAAAGCAGGATATTCATCGCCGTTTGGTCGGGATTGGAGATTGGGTTGTGTTTCGATAACAGGAAGATCTGCAATGCCAGATCGGACAGATACGCTGGTTTTCCTGCAATCACGCCGGCATTGTAAATGATTTGTTCCTGCATTGCGAATGCGACATCCGGGAAAGAATGGAGTAGATTTTCGTTGCTCCAAATTTCGTCTTTGTATTTTATTCCTTCCGAAGAAACAATCAGGCCAAACTCCGGTTCGGCTCCGAATGTATCCAGAAAATCGGACGGATTTTTTTGAAAAACGACGTCTCTTACGTCGGTCACAATGGCATATCTGATGTCATTCTGCTCTGCCAGAAACGAATGCAGGATGAGAAATCGGTCAACAACAATTAATGGAGAAACATAATCCTCCGGGACATCGATCACTTCCGCTTCTATACCCAGGTCTGTTACTTTTTCAACAGTTTCGTCCGTAACGTTGCCGAGAATCAATACTTTCCGGCCCTCGAATCCACATTGCGCCAAAGACTTTATCCAATTGTTCATCGCTGGAAATTCGTAACCAATGGCAATTCCAATGATCAGGTCATTCATTCCGACAGCGTTTTTTGATTGACGATGATTAATGATGTCTCGAAGCGAGCATATGTAATAATTGTAAGACTTTTTTGTATTAAAAATACCCTTAGTCAAGATCAAAAAAAATCAATTTCTCAAAATACTGGGAATGGAAACCTTATACAGTTCTCATTATCAGGTTCTGTTAATTTTTCAGGAAGAGTCGTTCTGCCAGGCGCCTTTCTCTTGTAATAATTTTTGCCTGTCCGCGCATTCCGATGCGATAGGGCAGTTCCTGTCCCTGTATCGTTTTTAATTTTTGCGGCAGATCGACATACCCCCAATACAAATTATCCTGCCCGGGCGACATCGACACATGCGATAAAGTTCCCTCGACCAATCCAAATTCCCTGTACGGGAATGCTTCCAGTTTGATAAGTACTTTCTGGCCAATGGCTATTTTTCCGAGGCTGGATTGGGAAAGGTGAATGACTCCCTGCACACCGTCAGTTGTCGGCAGGATGCTTAGTAACATTTGTCCCGGAGGAGATTCCCGCAGTTGCTGCCATGGGGCAGCGAGCAGGACCCTGCCCGACACGGGAGCTGCTAGGGTATTTCGTTTTGCAGGACCAGCGATTTTCCCTTTTGGCATTGCATGGCCGCTGGCTTTGTCTTCGGTGTATGCCAGAATTTGTCCTTCGACTACCAGGTCACCATCCTGTACCAGAATATGAGCCAGTTTTTCCTCTGACGGCAAGGACACCCTGGTGGGTACTTTACCGGAAGCCAGGGTGATGGGTGCAGAAACCGTGTCGGGATAACTTATGAGCCACGAGCCGGCAAGCAATAGGAGCATCAGGACAAAAAACAGGGTAACCCCCCAGCGGACAGGCCAGGTAGGCGGGCGACGTATGATCTCATGCAGCTCGTTGCTGTGAAGTTCGTGAAAAGGTCGGGCGATGGGCCCGGGGTCGTTTTTCCGTTCGGCGCTTTCAGTCATAGGGCGTTGGGGCATGCGGATAATGGTGGCCGGCAATATCGGTTGATCTGCATTCAGGTCATTCTGCTGCCAGGGCAAGCTGATTGCTTACGAGTTCAAAATACTTGCCTCTGAGTGCGACGAGTTCATCGTGTGTGCCGCTTTCAGCGATTTCTCCTTTTTCCATCACAATTATCTGGTCGGCATTTTTGACCGTGCTGAGCCGGTGGGCTACCACCACGACTGTCCGGCCCTGAAAAAACTTGTTCAGGTTCTGCACGATAACTGCCTCGTTACTGGCATCGAGCGCATTGGTTGCCTCGTCGAACAGCAGTATGTCGGGATTTTTGTAAACAGACCTTGCTATGAGGATGCGTTGCTTTTGTCCCTGGCTGATACCATTACCCTCCGCGCCGATCCTGGTGTGATAGCCTAGCGGGAGGGACTCGATAAAGCTATGGATATTGGCCGTGTGAGCGGCGCGATGCAATTTCTCCTCATCAATGATTTCATCGGATACGGCGATGTTGCGGGCGATGGTGTCTGAAAATATGAAGCCGTCCTGCATCACCACACCGCATTGTTGTCGCCAGGCACGATGCGAGATCAGTTTAAGGTCCAGCATACTTTCGTCCGGGCCGGTCGGAGGGTTCAGGTAAATTCCGCCACGCTGCGCATCGAAAAACCTGAGCAATAGTTTCAGCAAGGTCGTTTTCCCGCTCCCGCTGGTGCCGACAATCGCAGTAGTCTTGCCGAATGGAATGGTCAGGCTGATGTTTTGAAGCACCGGGAGGTTGCCGGCTCCCGGATAAGTGAAGGACAAATCGCGGACGACGATATCCTGGCCGTTGTCCCAGTTCGTGGAAGCGGCGATGTCCAAAGGCTCTTCATCCGGCATCTGATGAACTTCGTTGAGCCGTTCGAGGCTGATCTTTGCATCCTGCCACGATTGCAGAAATCCCATCATCTGTTCGACTGGTGCGTTGAACTGGGCCAGAATATATTGGACAGACATCATGGCTCCCAATGTAAGCTGGCCGTCGATCACAGCCTTGGCAGCCAGAAACGTAATGAATATGTTTTTGCCATTGTTGATCAGCAAAGCACCGGCCTGCTGCGATTGAGACAGTGAAAGGCTTTTGACGCTCCAGTTGAAAAGTTTGGCTTGCGTGCGTTCCCATTCCCACCGTTTCGATGTCTCCGCGCCGGAAAGTTTGATATCCTGCATACCCTGTACCAGTTGAACGATCTGGCTCTGGTTGCGCGACGAGGCCTCGAAACGATAGGTATCGAGCTGCCGGCGCCGTTTCAAAAAAGTGACTACCCAGATGGCGTAGACGACCGATGCGCCGATTGCAACCATAAAGATCGTTAGCTGGTAATAGGCCAGTACTGCACCAAAAACGAGGAGGTTGAAAAGTGAAAACAGGATATTCAATGTCTGTCCCGTCAGAAACGCCTCGATTCTTTGATGATCGCCAATGCGCTGTATGACATCCCCGAACTGCTTGATTTCAAAAAAGGAGATAGGCAGGCGCATCAGCTTGGATAAGAAACCCGACAGGATCGACAGGTTAAGCCTGGTGCTGATGTATAGCAATATCCAACTTCGGAGGAAATCGACGGCCGCTACGCTGAGCAACAGGACCAGTTGTGCGATAAGTACCAGGTATACGAAGGAAATGTTCCGGGTATCAATGCCGATGTCGACTACGGACTGGGTAAGGAACGGTATGATCAGGGAAAAACCGCTTCCTGCGAGCAGTGCCAGGAAGAGCTGTATGATTAGTTTTTTATAATGCAAGAGGTATCTCAGCATCGGCGTGAACCCCTGGTCATTGGCTTTTTCGCCCTCTTTTTCATAGAACCGGGAAGTTGGTTCAATCGAAAGTGCTATACCCGCCTTGGAACCATTTGTCTGGGTGCTAAGCCATTTGCTCTGAAACTCGGCGGAGTTAAAAGTAACGAGGCCAACGGCAGGGTCGGCAATGTAAAATGTGGTTTCAGCAAGCGTGTTGTCAGTCCCGGTCTCAGAAATTTCACCATTGAAAGATGGGGGTCTGTTTATATGAGCGGCATCCGTGACAAACGGTTGCTGATATTGCAGGGCGGTAGTTGGTTTTCGGCCGCCCCGGAGCGTCGCGAGGAACCGGCGGCTAAGGCTTTCCGGCGTTTTTATTTTATAAAGTACAACAAAATGACTTTGCCCCCAATGCAGAATGCAGGGCAAAGTCATTTCATGGACCAGTTTGGCAAAAGTGGTTCTGACTCCCACCGCTTTCATTCCGATGGATTCGGCAGCTTCGGCGATTCCCAGCAGGGAAACCCCCTCCTTGTTGATCTGAGCGCTTTCCCGCAGCGTCTGGGCAGTGTAATTTCTCCCGAAATAACTGGAAATCATCCGCAGACAAGTCGGCCCGCAGTCCATCTGATCCAGCTGTTTGAAATGAGGAAAATCAGGCATTGACGAAGTATTCAAGGGATGTGACTATACTTATACTTGAAAGACGGCAAGTAGACTCCAATACTCTTTTGACTGACTTTACTTCAAAACGACCTGTATTTGCGGGTTGGTTCAAAGCGGCATGGTGGCTACCGGTAGACCCTAATTTACAAGTTTCCTGATCTCTCTGCTGAACCAGGGAAAGGGTTGTAAAATACTTCTAGATTTAGTGTAGTATTTGTGTGTTGTAAAAATTGTTTATATAAAAATTTGTAATAATACTTCGAATATTTACATTTGAAGTAACCAACAGGCACCCACCGAATATTCCGTATTACTGACTTACATTTTGGACAAAATGTAGTGGGTTATCAGTCGCACCTGACCGTACGGAATCCCTATTTGACATTACCTCTGACTCCGCATTGAGACCCGGTCGTTCATTGTGGTTGACTCACTTTGGCCATTCTGTTCGACAAGGGCTTTTGTTACCAGAATTTTATCGCGTTCAATAATTTATTCACTTTAAATCTTCTAAAATGAAAGTGACGTCTATTTATCGTTCCTGGGGTGCCTGGCGAGTCGCTTTGCCTCTGCTGTGTTGTTTTTTGATACTGGCTTTTACCGCGTCGGCAATTACTATTAGTGGCCCCACGAAGTTATGTCCTGGTGGGGCCGGTACGTATACTGTGAGTGGATTGCCGGCAGGTACCAATCATTGGAAATGGTACGTCAATGATCCCGGTCTGGGCGTAGTACACGACAGGGTTGTTGGTTCCGGTTGGGATTTCTCCTATACTTTTGCCAATACCGCGGCCAATGCGGTAGTGGTAGTTGAAGCCTGGGCGGGGCTGGTTAAGTTGGGCGATCAGTCGCTGAATGTTTCTCATACTCCGCCGTCACCCGGCATTCCTAATGGCGGGTTCGTACTGGGTTGTTCGGCCAATCAGGAAGTACCTATTTCTTCGCTTCCGATCTTGCAGAATAACGCTGCCGACTGCTATTTTCACTGCGGAATGAGGTGGTCGGCACCCTCGGGATGGAGCTTGAAACGGGTTGGATTTCCATCATCAAACCCATTGAATTTTGCGGAATCCGTTGTATTCCCGTCCGGGCTGTCGAATGGAAATGTCGGAACGCTGACGGTAACAGCGCTGTACGCTGACTGCGGCGGGTTTATCAATACCTCCTCAAACGCAACACTCTGGTATGGTCCTCCGATTGTGCAGTTTCCCAATCAGCAGTTATTTGACGCAGGATCAAACATGTGGGAGCTATATCATAGTCCGCAGCCCGGAACAACTTCCGGCTGGTCGGTCGTGTCGGGTTCAGCTTCATTGGTACCCGTCGGATCGGGTGTATATGCCAGTTCAATGTCCGGAGCAGTCGTTCAACTCACCGTTACCAACAGTTGTGGCGCCTCCACGCCGTACAATTTCAATATCCCTCCGGCAGGAAGCATGCTGCTCGCGTATCCCAATCCGGCCAAAACGACGCTAACGTTACAGGTCAAAAACGCCGATTTTACACAGCATCTACCGGAGCAGGTCTGGCTTTATTCAGAGAAAAGCGGTCAGAAAGCAATGACGATTTCTGTTCGTGAAGCGTTCGGCGAATCTTCCGCAGGGCCGGGGAAAATAAATGTCGACGTTGAAAAATTGCCAAGGGGAATTTACTATTTGCATGTTCCGCCATCGAAAGATTCCAAAGATTCCAAAGATGCCAAGATTGAGAAATTACGTGTCATTTTAGAGTAGAACAATTTGGCCGTTGTCTGTTCGTGAACAGGCAACGGCCATGCTTTATCAATTCAATATGACGGGCGCTGGTTTCTGCGTCCATTTTTTTCTGCGTGGCGAAACCGAAAAAGAACACGTCGTCAAATTCAAACCCTCATATCAGGTCATCCCATGGTCGGCGTAGGAGAGGCCTGAATAGTGCAGCTTGTTCCGTTTAAAACCGGCGGATGACAATGGTTACCGACAGGTTGTGGCTGAATGAATCAGTCTCCCAAAGCAAATAGAGCTACTCATCAGTTGATTCCGATCCCGCAATGGCCTTTGCCTGATGGTGCACCGGGAAGTTGACTGAATTTGCAATGAAACAAAGCGCATTGGCCCGTTCGTGAAGCTGATTGGCGAGCCCGATCATCGAAGAATCCGCAACAGTCACAACCGGGTAAAGCGTCACTTCTGTAAAATGCCCGCCGCCGTCCGGCGTCTCGGCCATCGTTCCGGTGGCTTCATCGATATAACCGGTGACCACAACCCCATGCGTTGTGCACACATGCAGGTATGAAAGCATGTGACAGGTTGACAACGCGGAGAGCAGCATTTCCTCGGGATTGTGCCTGGACTTGTCCCCGCGAAAAGCCGGATCGGAGGAGCCGTCGATCTGAGGCTTTCCTTCGACCAGGATACTATGGCTGCGTTCATATGAGCGGTACGACGAAGTGCCGGTGCCTGTGTTGCCAGTCCAGCGGACGGTGAGCTTATAGTGATGTTCTCCTTTCATAGTCCTGTTATTTGCAGTGCAAAACTAGTACGGTTTCCCGGCTTTTGGCTGTCCAATTTCCAGAAAGTAAATGTACCAATCTACCCGGCGGGCTACGGACGACGTTCCGGCCAAGTCTGCTTCGGAGCCCTTGCGCTATAAAAAAGCGTTAATCATGAAAATAAATTTGCGCAATTAAATGATTGCACATATATTCGCAATCATTTAATTGCATGACATGATTTTACGACGAGATGTTTTTCAGGCTATTGCAGATCCTACCCGGAGGCAAATTATCGATCTGCTGGCAGAGCAGCCGCTCAATGTGAACTCAATAGCGGAACGATTCGAGGTGAGCAGACAGGCTGTTTCGGTGCATGTAAAAATCCTTTCAGAATGTGGCCTGGTGATCATCAGGCGGCACGGAAAAGAGCGGTATTGCGAGGCGCAATTGGGCAAGCTTGGTGAGGTGGCGTCCTGGACCGAGCAGTATAAAAAATATTGGGAAGGCAGGTTCACGGCCCTGGATACATATTTAAACACTTTAAAAACCAAAAAATCCTAAAATGCAAAAAGACCAACCTGGGGTCGACGCTGCGTCGGAGTACGTACAGATCACCCATGTTTTTGACGCAGATGCTGAAACGGTTTTTGCCGCCTGGACAAACCCCGCCCATTTGCCCGCCTGGTATGCGCCGGAAGGGTGCAGTATCGAATTCCGGAAACTGGACATCCGCAAAGGGGGGAGCTATCATTCCTGCATTCATAATCCGGAACACGGCGATTGCTGGTGTAAAGGTACCTATGTAGAATTGATCATTCCCAGCAAGATCATTTTCACAATGGAAGTTACGGATGAAGAGGGCAATGATGTCGACCCTGCAAGCGCCGGTATGCCGGCGGACTGGCCTGCCAAAACTGTGGTGACCGTCGACTTTAAACCGATGGGACTCAAAACAGAGATGACGCTTCATCAGACGGTGAATGCTTCCCTTGCCAAATCTACGGGCGCGCTGCCAAGCTGGATTCAGATGTTTAACCGACTCGCCAGGCAATTATGAAACGGATATTGATCGGGTTATGCACAATTCTATCCTACACCGCTGTGGCTGACGGAAGTATGTCAGAAAGTGATATGAAGGGAATGAACAGCAACGATACGGTGCCATTCAAAAGCGGGTATTCGACTGTGAATGGAATCAAGATGTATTACGAAATCTATGGAAAAGGATTCCCTCTCGTCCTGATTCACGGCGGCGGATCAACGATCCAGACTACTTTCGGACGTGTTATTCCAATTCTGGCCAAACATCGACAGCTCATTTGTGTTGAATTACAGGCTCATGGAAGAACAGAAGACCGAAACGCACCGCTTTCATTTGATCAGGATGCCGATGATGTGGCCTCGCTGTTAAGCAACCTTTCAATCGAGAAAGCCGACTTCTTTGGATTCAGTAATGGCGCAAATACAGCTTTAAAGGTTGCCGTTCGGCATTCACGAATATGCAACAAGGTGATCGCGGGATCTTTTTTGCTTAAACGCAGCGGAACATTCCCGCAATTCTGGCAATCGATGAAAAGCCCCAGTTTTTCGCAGATGCCACAGCCATATAAGGACGCCTTTCTTCATGTAACGCCCGACTCGGCGAAACTGCATAACCTGTTTCGCAAGTGTGCCGACCGGATGAGCAACTTCAGGGATTTCACAGACGAGGAGATAGCCTCTATCAAGAGCCCGGTTTTACTGGTTAATGGTGATGCGGATGTTGGTAGCTCACAGCATGTTATCGATATGGCCAGGCTTATTTCATCCTGCCATATCGCGATCATCCCCGGTGGTCATGGCGCCTATATTGGAGAGATTGTTGCCCTCCGGTCGGGTAATAGTCTGTATCGCTCTTTCGTGCCTGTCGTAGAGGCATTTTTGGATGAAAAGTAACAGCCTTCAGCTGCAAAAGGAATTCAGCGCCGCAGCCACGACGCCCTGAGTTATACCGGAAGGGCAGTCCAATCCTGAAGAAGGTTGTGAGTTGCAAAAAAGGTCTCAGACTGTCCTATCCCATATAGGGCCCTCCCGGAACACCCCAGCCCCATTTGGGCATCGGCTCATCGGGGTTCATCTGCAGGTCGTCGCTATTGGAATTGATGACGGCAATCCGGGTGCCCCATTCGATATAGGCGACGAATGCCGAACGGAACTCGGGATCGTCGGGAAGGTTGATTTCATCGGCAGTCTCCAGAAGGAGCGAAACCCACCGTTTGCGATGTTGCTCGGTAAGGTGCCTGGCCAGGTGTTTTTGGATCATTTTAAAATGGCTGCCCTCGGCTGTGCTGTACCATTCGGGGCCACCCAGTACTTCGGCAATGAAATGCGCGACATGCAACTGGTGTTCGGGGGACATATGCTTGAAAACCGGTTCCAAAAGCGGGTCTCGCAGCACTTTTTTGTAGAATGAATCAGTTAGTTTTTCAAAAACAGGCATTCCTCCGGCCCATTCGAAAAGGGTGGGGGGAGAGATTTTTTGAGTCATGGCAAGTTAAATAATAGATGATAATGATGGTGCATCGAATCACCGCTCCGTTAGGGGCGCGTCAGTAGCAGTCTTTGTCCTTGAACCTGAAATCCGCTGCTCAATGTTGCAAATTAAGCAGACATAGTAAACCAAGCTAACTTTAACAACTAAAATCACTATTGCGTGACGGTTGTTCGTCGGCAGCACCCCAAGGGCGTGGCGTGCAAACGTATGTGTTGGTCCGGAACCCCCGAAAGATGAGAGATTTGGAGGGCCATCAACCCGTTCATGACCGGTTAATAAGATTTCTTTATGGATCCCGGGAAAATCAGCGGGTGCCGGCCTTTCCCTCGCAGGATGTTCCGATATCGATTTGCCAGGCATCGAAAATGCCGGGGATCAGCACTGTTTTGAACCGGAAAGCAATCACTTTAAACCCAGACAACCATCGACCATGGCCACTTACACCATCAATTTTCTCAACGATTCCAGCACAGCGGGGAGCTTCTGCGTGTTCCAGCAAAATCCCAATAGTCCAAACCCGGGCAGTTTCCCGCTGGCATGGCTTGTGCAACCAGCTAACCCACACAGCAGGGTGCCGATTTCCTGGAATACAGATTTGTATTTTTTCTGGGCCAAAACCGGAGAATTGATGCCGGGGGTGATCTTTAATGCCGGAGATGCATTACGGACCAGTCTCACCGAAAACAATGCGGTAACAGTAACCAAGCAAGACGGCAATTATCGATTTGTTGATCAGAGAAATGGATATCAGCAAGGTACGCTGAATGTCATGAGCGACAATACCACTGCTTTTCACCAGGCGAGCGTGGGCATAGGCATGTCGGGTTCGGGTACGTTCGCAGTGCAGGCGCAACCTAACATGACGTTTTCGTTTTCCCCCCGCCCCGAGTACTGGATCATGTTCGGTGAGTTTAAGCAAGGCCAGGTGATGGACCAATCCCAGATGCACAATGCAGCTCAGATTGTTTTCCCCTACGGCATCTTTTCGATGAATGCTACGCTTAATATGGATAACACCTGGACCGTAACACAGGGAATGGATTAGGAAAACGTCGACACTTCCCCGTTAGCTAAAGCGACCACTCGGTGGGTGCCTTACCGAATTTTTTCTTGAATGAATGGGAAAAGTGGGAGAGGCTTTCAAATCCAAGGTCCAAATAAATTGCGGATGGTTTTTTGTTCTTGGTTTCAATGAGATGTCTGGCTTCCACGAGCCTCCTTTCTTGAAGCCAATGGCGGGGAGCCATGCCAAATATCCTCTGAAAATCACGCTTGAAACCGGCCAGGCTCCTTCCTGTGAGCCTGGCAAACTTTTCAACCGGAACATTATAATGAAAATTGCTGAGCATGAATTTTTCCAGATCCATTTTGTAAGGTTCTGAAAAGTCAAAAAGTAATTCTTCCAGCTCGGGCTTGGTATGCATAAGCAGATGCACCGCTTCTTTGACTTTAAGCATACCAAGCCTGGTAGTGATTGGTTCCCCGGGGTTACGGATATACGGGATCACCGACTGAAAGAAAGCACGCAGAAAGTCATTCGCCGGAATGAGTACATTAGGCGGCCCGGAATATTTATGTCCGGTTTCTACCTGTTCTTCAAGGGCGATCGTCCGGAGCAGGTCCTCCTGCAGACAGATAACGATAGTTTGGTAATCCTGGCCGTCGAGAGGTGTCTTGGTGATTTCGCCCAGTTGGTTCTTTTGTATCAGCAGCATCTCACCGGCGTCCATCCCAATCTTTTGCGTAGCGGTTTCGAGCGAAAAACGGCCCGAGACCTGCATTACCAGCGTATTATGTTCCAAAAAAGCCACTTTATCTTTTCTCTCCTTCGAGAAATAAGAGTAAAAGACCACGCCGGGGACTATTTCAGTTGGATTTATCACGCGGTAAAGATATTAAATCCAGGGCTTACTCGGCCCTGCTATCGTTGAAGGTAAGTGCCGCCCAGTATCGCGCCCGGAGCAAAATGTGTGTCAAGCGCCTCTTTCTCCTCCGCATCGAACGTGATTTCCATCGCCGCCAGGTTTTCGGGCAGCCGTGATCTGCGGCTCATGCTTACCAGGGGCATGATATGATCGCCCTGCGTATTCACCCAGGCGATCGCCAGCTGTGTAGGCGTGCATTCTTTTTGCTTTGCCATTTGCTTCAATATTTCTACTTTTTCCAGGTTCCGGACGAGGTTCTCTTCCTGAAACCGGCTGAAATGATGCCGGTAGTCGCCGACAGGAAGAGGAGCCTTCATGTCGCCGGTGAGCAGCCCCTCGGCTGTGTTGGCAAAGGCCACCACCCCAATACCCAGCTCTTCGGCGGTGGGGAGCAGGTCACTTTCAATTTGCCGGTCGGCCAGTGAATAGCCGATTTCCAGCGCCGTAACAGGATGAACGCCATGAGCTTTGCGTAATTGGTCGGCGGTAATTTCGGAAACGCCCAGGTAACGGACTTTTCCTTCTCCGATCAGGTCGCCGACGGTGCCGATCACATCCTCAACCGGAACACTGTTGTCGAGCCGGCAAGGCTGATAGAGATCGATGGTATCGATGCCCAAACGTACGAGCGAATAGTTGACGAAGTTTTTGATGGCTATCGGGCGCAGATCCAGCCCAAGCCATTGCCCGTTGTAAAAGATTGCGCCAAACTTGACACTGATGAAAGCATCGTTACGGCGTCCCCTGATGGCTTTGCCGACCAGCAGCTCGTTGTGCCCGGAACCGTAAAAATCTCCCGTATTCAGGAAGTTAATGCCGCTATCCAGCGCCTTTTGAATGGTCGCGATGCTTTCGGCTTCGTCATGGGCAGGCCCTCCCCATACGGGGGACATGCGCATACAGCCTAATCCAAGTTTGGAAACGAGTGGCCCGTTTTGGCCGAGGTTTATTTTTGCTATCGTTGTCATCTTGTTTGATTTTAACGATACAAAGGTGGGCCGTTATGACCCTCTGCCGATTTCCTCCACGGCTCAAATTACTTGCCTGTACGGATCAGTATAGTGGCGAGCAGCCTTGAATGCATGCCCGATTGAAGATCATTTTGGGTATCAGATGGATTTTGCAGCATAGGATAGCGCCGTTACTGCCATGCATTGTTTTGACAGGGCCGGACGCCTGCTGATTATTGATAGGCACTCATCATGGAGATATAATAGTTTGCACAATGTAGCGAAGTCATCAACAGCACCTCTTTACCGGAAAAAAGCTCAAAATCATCCGATGTGGTTATCTCAAATTCATAATTCATCTTGCTCCATTTGAGATGCGGTTTCATGACTAAAAGCTCGGCCCCGCCTTGGTTTGCAAGTATAAACGATTCCTTAAAAAAACCTCTGTGTTTAAAAACATAGCCTTTTTCATCGTCGTTGAAATGAGTTTGTATTACAATTTCTCCATGCCAGTTCATCTGGAATTTTAGTATCACTTTTTCGTGCTGTCTGACTTCAACAGTCGTTCCCCAAAAACCTTTGGGTTCGACCTGGTAGTTCGCGTTGTTTGTCATTTCCATTAAAGCGTCAAACCTGAACCAACTTTTGTAGGAAAGTTTTCCGATCAGTTTGTCACCTTCTGTCAGATCAAAACGTAGCGAGTTGTTCGGTTTTGCCTGATAATTCTGCCATAGTCGTTTCGGTTTTTTTGGTTCGGACAGGGCCTGATCTGGTTACACATGCCCCGGTAACTGGCTCGTTTTCAATACAAAATACGCAATCTTATTTTGCATTGTTATAGGCGCATCAGGATTGTTTCTGGCTGATTTCTTCAAAGAGCCTCATGGCGAACAAGCCGTTGCCTACCGCGCCACCCGCGCGTAATGCGGCGGCGATAAAAACCGTTTCTGCGATCTCTTCACGGCTTGCCCCGGCGCGGACCGCATTCTCGATATGCGATTCGATGCAGAAAGAACATTGGGTGGTCAGGGCGACCGCAACCGATATCAGCTCCCTATATTTCACCGGAATCACGCCATCTGCACGTTCGGCAGTGTGTTTAAGATTAAGGAACGCCGCCGCTTCTTTTTTTGCTGCATTGATCAGGGTTTCCGTGTAAGCCCGGTCGCCAGGGTTTTGATATTCAGCCATCGGATATTTTGAATGTTTGGAAAGTATGAGATGAAAAGGACCAAATATCTGTAAGTTACTTTTCTTAGGGCAGGCTTTAAAAAGACCGACAGGTGGTTGTGCCGGTTGGTTTATGATACGGCCATGGAAGCCAGCGGTGGGTCGCTGCACTTTAAAGCAGTCGGGTTAGCCTGGAAACAGATGTACTGTTCTTTCCGAACCATTTGCACTTCCGCGGGATAATTCGTAAAATGCTTACGGAGAAGCCTTTTATGGCATTGGCCATCCTGGCTGAGAGAGACGGCCGTTTGCGTCCGGTATAACCATTACAGATAATCGTTTTATGACACCAGGAGCTGATCAGACGAACTACGATCTGTATTCGACGCTGCCCGATGAAATGCTGGGAAGACTGCTTTTCACGGGAGACGCGAAAGCTTACGAGGCTATTTACCAGCGTTACTGGCGGTCACTTTTCTCTGTCGCCTGCTGGAAAACGAATAGTCAGATCGCCGCCGAGGAGCTGGTCCAGGAGATATTTGTAAGATTGTGGGAGAACCGGCAAAAGACGCTGATCGAGAATCCGGAGGCCTACCTGAAAACGGCTCTTAGATACAGTGTGATTGGCTTTATTAAATCGAAGCTTGCCAATGCCAAAGCCGAACTGGGAGAGGCGTCGGAACAGCCTGCCGACCAGCTTGCCGACACCGGCGTAGATCTGGCGGAATTGTCGACGGCACTTGAAAATGCCCTGAATATGCTTCCCCCAAAGACCCGGCTGGTATTTCAGATGAGCCGTTTCGAACATCGCTCCACCTCCGAAATAGCACGTCAGCTGGGATTGACCGATCGCGCTGTTGAATACCACATCACGCAGTCGCTTCGACTGCTGCGATTTCAGTTGAAGGACTATCTGGCCTATACGGTCGTCGCCTCGCTGCTGTTTTCATAGTTCTTTTTTCGCATACACACATATTCCAGCCAGATCTTCAATGGAACTCCCACCGGCTTTGTCAGCTGAAACCGGGTTCTGGGCAGCTATTTCTTTTTTTGTTGAAATGTATTTTGTAATTTGATTATTTCAAGATTATTTGAGTTTTGTTTGTATTTATTTTTCATTATTCGAATAAGTGCAAATTTTCTTTACGGCTCCCTCACTTTTTTTTCACTATATCTGTGAGAACCAACTGATGTCGCAAAATAATGAATCGATCTACTCTTCTTGACTTATTGACTCGTTATGAAGCGCATTCGTGCACGCCCGAGGAATGTCAGCTGGTTGAGCAATGGTATGAGCTGCTTGGAGAACCCATCGAAATTCCTTTAACGGAAGAGCAATGGCTTGTCATGGAGCGAAAGCTTTGGCGTCAGGTTCAGCCTCCGGTACCCGAAGAGGAATCTGCTTCCGAATCGCCGGTGAGGCCGCTGTGGCATAAAGTGGCATTGATCGCCTCCGGAATAGCTGCCGCTGTTGCAATTATTGTCGGTTTAAATTGGAACGAAAAGCTACTGCCCGGCTGGTTTGGACGGCAGTCGCTGATCCACCAGGTAGAGCAGACAGACTGGAAGCATTACGCAAATGAGACGGGGAAACCCCGGGACATCAGGTTGCCGGATGGAAGTCTGGTTGTGCTGTCGCCGAATGCGCAGCTGGCTGTGCACAAGTCCTTTAACAAGAACAACAGGGATGTGAGGTTATTGGGAGAAGCCAGTTTTAATGTACATCGCGATCCGGGCCGACCGTTCCTCGTTTATTCCGGCGATATCATTACGAAAGTACTGGGTACGACTTTTAAGATCCGTGCAGGTGATCCCGGGCAGCCTATTCAGGTAACCGTTCAAAGCGGCAAGGTAACGGTGTTCCGGCCGGCTGCGGACGAACTTGCCAGCGTCAGTCCGAACCGCGGTGTCATCCTGACGCCCAATCAGAAGGCAACTTATTTTCCTGATAACAAGCAATTTGTTACCGGTATTGCCGAGGATCCCCAGCCTATTGCGGCCTTAGTGGAGGCGAAAGATGTACCACCGTCCCTGGAATTTACGGATACGCCGATAGGAGAGGTGATCCGTCAGCTTGAAGACATTTACGGGATGGAAATCGAACTGGAACAGGAATCCCTGAGCCATTGCCCGTTTACGGGAAATCTCACCCATCAGGCCCTCTATACCAAGCTGGAATTGCTTTGCGGGACGATCAACGGGAGTTACGAAGTGCGGGGAACCAAGATCCTGGTTACCGGAAAAGGCTGTCAATAACCCATCTCTAAACCCAGTAATTATGCGCTGAACTTTATCTGACCTCTGGAAATGAAATCGGTACCGTGGCAGCGGTACCGACTTTCTCCGCCCTTCCTGTATCTCGCAGAACATCCATTTCAGGGTGTGACAGGGCTCTTTTTGCTAAATCCTAAACAAAAACTTAACAAACATTCAAAAGTATGAAAGACCATCTACTTTGTCAATCCTGGCTTTGGGTAGTTATGAAACATTCACTGTACCAACTTTTCCTGGCCGCTTTTTTTATGAGTGCCATACAGGCCCGCCATACCCATGCACAAAACCTGCTGGAACGGATCGTCACGGTCCATTTTGATCAGACAGACGTGAGCACGTTTTTAAACACCCTTGAAAAATCGACCGGTGTGGACTTCGTATACAGCTCGAAAGCGATCGGGGCAAACCGGAAACTATCCGTTCACCAGACTAATCAGAAACTGGCATTCGTACTCGAAGCAACATTAAAACCGATGAACATCGGTTTCCGGCAAGTGGATGGTTCCATCCTTCTGCACCGGTCGGTGGGAACTTCCCAGCCGGCAGACGGTGATCCTTCGAATTCCGTGGGTACAGTTCCGGCATCGGCTGCCCAGGATGTCACGATCACAGGTATTGTTACAGACGAAAAAGGAGAAGGCCTGCCCGGCGTGAGCGTGGTGGTTAAAGGTACCCAGCGTGGAACAGTCACTGCCGCCAATGGCGCGTACAGCATCGGCGTGACGTCGGACAACGATATGATCGTGTTTTCTTTTGTTGGATACCTGTCACAGGAAGTGGTTGTCGGAAATAGGAAGAAGATCGACGTGCTGATGACCACCGATACCAAAGCGCTGGAAGAAGTAATGGTGGTGGGCTATGGCACCCAGAAAAAATCGGACCTTACGGGGGCGGTCAGCTCGGTAAAGGGGGCCGACTTAACCCGGCTGCCTACCCAGCGCGTGGACCAGGCCTTGCAGGGGCGTGCGGCGGGCGTGATGGTGCAGAATACAGACGGCGCTCCCGGCGGCAATGCCACTATACGCGTCCGGGGCGGCAACTCCATTACAGGAGGTAACAACGCACTGGTAGTGGTGGATGGGATTCAGGGCGTCAATATCACAACCATCAACCCAAACGATATCGAATCGCTCGAAGTTTTGAAGGATGCATCGGCAACGGCGATTTACGGAGCACGTGGGGCCAATGGCGTTATATTGATTACCACCAAAAGGGGCGCATCCGGGAAGGCAGTTTTTAACTACGGTTTTAGTATGGGCGTTCAAACGCTCAATCATAAGCTGGATCTGATGAATGCAGGCGACTATGCCCGGAAGTCCAACGACTGGGCCGCAACACAAAATGGTACGCCAAGCGCCCCGATCGAGCCGGTCCTGCCTTTTTCAACGGAACAAATTGCAAAACTGGATGCCGGCGGCGGAACCGACTGGCAGGAGGAGATTTACCGCAATGGCAAAATGCAGAATCACCAGCTATCGGTCAGCGGCGGGAATGAGTCTGCGCGGTATTTTGTGTCTGCCGGATATATGAACCAGCAGGGCATCGTGCTGAACACCAAATATGCCCGCTATAACCTGAGAAGCAACCTCGATTTTAAGGTTACCAGCTGGATGAATGCCGGCATCAATCTGAATGTGATCAAGGACAAAGGCAATGTTCCTCCGGTGGGAGAGGGGACGCGTTTCGGAGACATTCTCGGGCAGGTGATCAATACCGTCGCGCGATTTGACCCGGTTACGCCCGTATACGATGCGAATGGAAATTACAACACCAAGGCATTGAAGGGCGGACCGGACGGCTCCAAGATCTATGCCGACAACGACGTGTGGAACCCGGTGGCTACGGCATTGGAAACAAAGTCGGAGAAGAACAATATCACAAATGAGATCAGTACCTTTCTTGACTTCAAACTACTGAAAGGATTGTCGCTGAGAGTTACCGGTGCTGCCAGCATCAACTCCAGTGATGAGCAGCATTATTACAGTACCAAAACGCAGCCCGGGCGCGGTGTGAGCGGATTGGGCGACCTGGCTGAAAACAGTTACCAGTACTTCCAGAACTCCAACATCCTTACGTACAGCAGTATTTTCAACAAGAAGCATGCGCTCACCGTTACCGGAGTGGCCGAGCAGCAACTGATACAGTCCAAAAGTTCTTTTATTTCAGCCCAGGGGTTTTTCAGTGATGACACCGGGATCAACGATCTGGGTGGTGCATCCCAGATCAATGAGCGGTATAATTCCCAGGCCAAGCAGGTACTGAACTCTTTCCTTGGCCGGGTGAATTACGTGTTTGACGAAAAATACATGATCACGGCCAGTTACCGGGCAGACGGTTCTTCGGTTTTCGGATCCAACAACAAATGGGGCTACTTCCCCTCCGCTGCCGCCGCGTGGCGGATTTCCCAGGAGGAGTTTCTTAAAAACGTCAATGTCATTTCCAATTTAAAGCTGCGGGCCAGCTGGGGCAAAACCGGTAACCAGGCCATTCAGCCGTATCAGACGCTGGCGACCGTTGCGTCCGGTTTTAACTATCCTTATGACGGGAACGATACACCCAATATCGGCTTCCAGCTGGGCAGGGCTGCCAATCCGAATCTGAAATGGGAAACCACCAAACAGGCCAATGTGGGGGTGGATCTGGGGTTCTTTGGCGAACGACTGGTGGCGACGGTGGATATCTATAAAAAAACGACCACGGACCTGCTGCTTAATAAACAGGTAGAGGCGTACACGGGATTTGCCACCATTCTCTCCAATGTAGGCTCAATCGAAAACAAAGGGCTTGAAATTTCGGTTGGCGGCAAGCCTTTCACAGGCGAGAAGCTGAGATGGAACACTTCCTTCAATATTTCTTTCAACCGGAGCAAAGTGCTGACCTTGCTGGATAATGCTCCCCTGGCTATTCGTACCAATACCGGCGGTGGTTACCAGATCTATGGAAGCGGTTTTTCCCTGAAATACCTGCAAGTGGGACAGCCTGTGGATCAGATGCGCGGCTACGTCAACCTGGGTACATGGAGCGAGGCGGAAAGGGAGCAAGCCAAAAAAATGGGACAGGCGCCGGGCGAGGCCAAATGGAAGGACGTTAACGGCGATGGAAAAATAACAAGGGCCGGCGATGGCCTGGAAGTGATCGGAAATGCGTCGCCCAAGTTCATCTATGGCTGGAACAATAGCATTAGCTACAAAAACTTCGATCTGACATTTCTCATACAAGGGGGGTATGGTAACGACATTTTCAATGCAGTGCGCATTAAGACAGAAAATCCTTCAAACGGTTTGAGCAGCAACCTCAAAAAACGGTGGACGATCGACAACCAGCATACCAGCGTACCTGTATTCATGGGTACACGCGAACGGAATTCGCTGGAACTGGGTGCTAATCAGACGGCGGGCATTGGTGTGGATCAGCGTTCAAGCCGGTGGATTGAGAATGGCTCGTATCTCCGGATGAAGAATGTTACGCTGAACTATACCATTCCTGCTGCCATCGCCGGCAAGATCGGTGCCAGCAGACTGTCGGCCTACGTCACGGCTATCAACCTGTTTACCCTTACCCGATACACGGGATACGATCCCGAGGTGAGCTCGTTCAATGCGGGTGGTGCCGGTGGGCTGGGTATAGACCTGAGTAATTATCCCACGGGCAAAGTATTCATGTTTGGGGTCAATCTTACATTTTAACAAGCACCAAAATGAAAAAGAAATTAGCATATACAGGCATACGTTGCACAGCTATACTATTAATGATCGCCGGGTTTTCATGTCAAAGTCTGGAAGAGTCGCCGGAAGGTATCTCCACTCCCCAGAACTTCTATTCTACCGTAGCCCAGTGTGAAGCTGCCTATGCGGGCTCAATGAATGCGCTGTTCGTCGAGTGGGGAGGTTATCAGAATATCCCTGCATTTCCGGACGGGCAGTTTGAAGGTACCAGCCTCGATTTCGCTTCCACTTCATTTAATGAGTTGTGGAGCTGGCATTATAAGGCCGTGGCTAATATCAATGCGGTTTTGAAGGCGGTTAAAGCGGGTAGTCTGGCAGGTGCGCCGCAGGCCGATATTGACAATGTGGTTGCCCAGGGGCGGTTTCTGAGAGCTTTCAATTACTTTACGCTGGTGCGCTTGTATGGCAAAATTCCATACCTCACAGAAGATACCCCAGACCCGGTATTGACCCCGTTAACGCCTGAGTCGCGGCTCGATATTGCGAAGGTGTATGACTTGCTGGAAGCCGACCTGACCTTCGCCGCGGAACATCTCGGCGACTTCGAGGCTGCTGTATCCGGTAAACCCAATAAATGGACTGCGAAGGGATACCTGGCCAAAGTATACCTGACGCGCGCGACGGCACCGCTCAATCAGACGGAGAATTACGCAAAAGCGCGGGACTTGGCAAACGATGTTATCACCAATGGCCCCTATAAGCTGTTGCCCGGTTTTCAGGATGTTTTCAAAACAGCTAATAACCACAATATGGAAATCATGTTCGCTTTTCATACGACACCCCAAACACCTTATATGCCGGGGAATGCCTGGGCACCTTCGGAAATGGACGGATGGAGCGGCGGTCCTGTGAAGATCTATTGGGCATCGAACATATATCCGGAGCAGCCGCGCAAACATAATTATCTGCTGCTTGACTTCACATCGGATATTTATGATCCCGGAGCACCCGTTATCAATTGGGCCAAATCCGCCGACGGAGTGCCTTATATCGGCAAGTACAACATGCCCAACCTGACTTATGATCAGCAGGTGGGAGGCGGCAATGCAGGCATTGAAATGAAACTCCTGCGTTTTGCGGATATATTGCTCATTTACGCAGAGGCAGCCAACATGGCCGGCAATGGCCCGACCCAGCTTGCGGTAGACCGGCTGAATATGATCATCGACCGTGCCAATGCCGGTACCGGCAAGGAAGCCCGCGCAACGCTATCACTGACCAGGGCGCAATTCGACCAGAAAGTGATCGACGAAAGAAGCTATGAGCTTTGTTTTGAAAACGACCGCTATTTTGATGTATTGAGAAAAAGGATTCTGGAGCAGGTCAATTTACCGGACAATGCTCAGGGATTTGACGAAAATGACTATCTCCTGCCCATACCGGCCCTCGACGCGAAAGCCATAGGCCAGAACCCGGGCTACTAACCCCAAGGGCCCCTTCGAAACGGCGGCCGAAAGCAATGCCGCCGTTTCCAATAATCCGGGGCTTTTCATTTAAACCCGTTTTCAGGTATGTATTTCAAAAGCTTATGGAAAGTCGCACTTTCCCTGGGGATGCTTGCCGGCGTTTTTGCGTTCCGGTTTGTATACCTTGATAATCATATAGAGAAAGATCAAAAACTGCAATGGGAGAAGATCGGGCCCGGCGGTGGGGGCGCTACTTTTATTCCCACATTCTCCTATCACAGCACCGCCGATTTTCTTCTTAAATGTGACATGACCGGGTCATACCATACCAAAGATGGCGGGAAATCGTATGATCAGACCAATTTTCCAAACGGGGCAAACAGTTTTGCTTATGACCCGGCGGATTCGAATACGATTTACATCGGATCCAATACCCTAAACAGGAGCAAGGATGGTGGAAAGACCTGGGAGCAGCTCTTTCCTTCAAAAACAGACATACTTAGCGAGTCGTACTCGGGCGATCACGCTACGTACGGGATTCAGACCCAAACCGGTTCCCTATACGAAGCGGACGAAGGACGTATAGGAAGCATCCGTGTGGATCCGGTTCGTTCTTCCTCCTTGTATTTCGGCATGGGCCGCTTTCTGTTTTATTCTTTCAACGGCGGGAAAACCTGGGAGAAGAAGGATGTCGGAAAACGGATTGATTACCTGTACAGCAACACTTCGGGAATGAAAGATGAGCTGGTCGTCTTCACCGCGGAATCAGCCTTTATTTTTGATAAGAAAACGCATAAAATCACCCTCAGGGCCTTCCCGAAAGAGATGAGCCCGGCGTTTTCATTTACCGCGGGCAGCGAATCGAAAGGAGGAAAAGAAATATTCTACGCATTGCACCATGACCCCGAACAGGAGATCCGGGAGGAATTTGGTCACAGTGAAGTCTGGGTTTCAAAGGACCAGGGACGTAGCTGGAAACGCAACTCTAATCCATTTATTATCAATACAAAAGCAGGTGTAGAACCCAGCTATTCGATGATCTCCTGCGCCGAGTTCGATGCGCGGCAGGTCTATCTGGTCACAAACCGTTACGAAGAGAAACAGGGCAATGGTTTTGTCTATTGGTATGGGGCTTTAAAAACGGATGATGCGGGTAAAACCTGGGATTGGGTCTGGAAGGGCGGGGGAGGCTCGGGCAGGTATGGTGTAAAGGATGGAATGGATGCCGCTAACCTGACAGATGCCTGGACAGCAAAAGCGTTCGGAGGCGAATACATCAGGCTGATGGATGTGGGCGTGTCGCCGCTGGACGGAAACGTGGCGATCGTCACGGATTGGTACCGGACCATGAAGACCATCGACGGGGGGAAATCGTGGCTTGAAATTTATAGCGAACGACAACCGGATGGTTCCTATCAAAGCAGAGGACTCGACGTTACCACCAGCTACGGTGTTCATTTCGACCCTTTTGACAGCAGCCACATTGCGATCAGCTATACGGACATCGGTTTTCATCATAGTTTTAATGGTGGTAAAAGCTGGATCCGGTCCGTCGAAGGTGTTCCTGCGGAATGGGTCAATACTTGTTACTGGGTGGAATTTGACCCGAAAGTGAGCGGAAAGGTATGGTCCGTGTGGTCGGGTATGCATGACTTCCCACGGGGCAAAATGACCAGAAACCCATCCTGGAAACAAAGCGCCAAAGGAGGTGTGTGCGTCTCCGCAGACGGCGGCAAGACCTGGCAGCCCAGTGTGGAAGGCATGGGGGCGGATTCTCCCGCAACCAGCATCATTCTGGATCCAGCCTCCCCGCCCGGAAAGCGTACTTTATATGCCAGCGTATATTCCAAAGGGGTATTCAAATCCACGGACGACGGCAAAACATGGCAATTGAAAAACAAAGGGATCGGCGAGAACACCTGCGCTTTCGAGCTGACCCGTACCAGCAATGGTACCCTTTTTCTGACCATAAGCGCGACACCCGCGCATAAAAACGGCAAAAAGGGCAGGGAGTTTTATTCGGGAGCGGTTTACAGATCGACAGACGGGGCTGAGAACTGGACTAAACTGCATGTTTCCGACGGACTGCTTTTTCCAAACGGAATAGAATATGATCCTCAGAATCCCAACCGGATTTATCTGGCCGGGTGGGCAGACATTGACCTTAGCGACCTGATCGGCGGGGACGTGGCGCGGTCGACAGGTGGTAATGAGAAACTGGAAATTCCAGGAGGGATTTTCCTTTCCGAGGATGGGGGAGCTACCTGGAAAAGCATTTTTGACCAGAAACAGTATGTGTATGATGTGACTGCCGATCCGTATCATCCGGGAAGGCTCTATTGCAATACTTTTAACAGCGCCGCTTACCGCAGTGATGATGATGGGAAGACCTGGGACAAAATCAAAGGCTATGATTTTCATTGGGGACAAAGAATTTCCATTGACCGGAATAATCCGGACCGGATCTATATCAATACTTTTGGGTCCAGCGTGTGGCATGGGATTCCTTCGGTAGATCCGGCTAAATACAAAAACCCAAACGGCAGGAGTGATAAATGGGGCTTTATGGGGTTTGGCGGGGGAGGAGCCATGTTTTATCCGGCAGTGAGCCCGCATAATCCCCGTCGTGCCTTGGTAGCCTGCGATATGACGGGATCTTTTGCGACCGTTAACGGCGGGAAATCGTGGCGGATGTTCAATCTGAAAGGACCGGTCAATTACTTTGTTTTTGATCCGGCTGACTCCAATACGGTGTATGCAAATTCCATTGGTTTATATAAAAGCACCGACCAGGGGAATACCTGGGCGCTTTTTTATCCGTCTCCATCCGATGTCAGCGGAATCGTTTCGCAAGGTGATCATGCCAGTGAGCAACTGGTGACAAAGGACAGTATCCGGAGAAAAGTGGAGGCCTTTGCGGTAGATCCGGCAAATTCGAAAAAGTTATACGCCGCCATTTCCCTGAATGAGAGATCCGCCTTTTATACTTCGGATGACGGCGGGGTAAATTGGCGGAAGGAACGGGAGTTGGCAGGGCAAACTAAAAACATTTACATCCATCCCGCGTCGCCCGGAAACGACAGGACGCTGTATGTTTGTGGCAAAAATAGCATTGCCAAACGTGAAAAAGGTATCTGGACGATCAGCAAAAACCCCGATGTCAAAGAGCTGACCCAGTTTTCGGGCGGTTTTGACAGAAAAAGTAAAAATTTCATCATCTACGCCATTTCAGGTACGTCTTATTTCCATCCCGAAAAAGAAAACCCAGGGATTTTCTACACCAAAGATGGTGGTGAAAGTTGGGAAAACCGACAAAAAGGGCTGACCGGATTTGCAGTAAAAGGTACCGGAGCGCCGGAATGGAGAAGCATTGCCACCAGTGCATTGCACCCGGAAATGGTGTATGTCTCCTATGCAAATTTGAAAGTGCATGCCGACACGACCTGCATTGGCGTGGCCAAAAGTGAAGATTACGGGAATACCTGGAAGCTGGTTTGGAAAGATGACCTGACCCCAAACAAAAACGTCGTCTCCCCCAATTTTGAAAATGAGTGGATCAACGAGCGCTTCGGGCCGACCTGGGGAGAAAACCCATTTTCGATCGGCGTTTCACCTGTGGATCCCGACATTTGCTACGCGACCGATTTCGGGCGCACCATCAAGTCGGAGAATGGAGGAAAGAGCTGGGAGCAGGTGTACACGCGAAGGAAGAACAACGGCGGCTGGATTTCCCGGGGGCTGGAAGTGACTACGAGCTACGCAATGGTTTTTGATCCCTTTGATCATCATCATGTCTTTATCGCCAACACAGACATCGGGCTCATGGAGAGCCAAGACGGAGGAGAAAGCTGGCTAAGCGCAACGCAAAACAACGGGGTTCCGCGGGCGTGGGCCAACAGTACTTACTGGCTGGAATTCGATCCGAAAGTAAAAGGGCGTATGTGGGCTGTCATGAGCGGAACACATGATCTGCCCCGGCCGAAAATGTGGCGAAAAAGTGGTACGGACCAATATGAGGGCGGCGTACTGCTGAGTGAAGATGCCGGTAAAACCTGGAAGCCCGTCAGCCGGGATATCGGCGAAGGTGCTATGACGCATATTCTGATCGACCCTGAGAGCAATCCGGAAAGCCGGACATTGTACGTTTGCGCTTTTGCCAAAGGTGTGTATAAGTCGATCGATGGCGGTAAGAGCTGGCAATCCAGGAACAAGGGTATCGAAGGCCGTGAACCCTTTGCCTGGCGCATGTTCCGAAGAGAAAAAGACCACGCTCTATTTCTGATTGTGAGCAGGCGAAGCGACGATGGCTCTATGGGTGCGGGTGACGGAGCACTTTACCGATCAACCGACGGAGCCGATTCCTGGACACGAATGACGCTTCCTGATGGAACCAATGGCCCCACAAGCCTAGCTATCGATCCTGAAAATTCGCACCGGCTGATTCTTTCCGCCTGGGGCCGAAAAACGAATGGTCGGTTTTTACCGGATACGGGCGGCGGTATTTTCATTTCCGATAATGATGGCAAAACCTGGCAGCATGTCTTACAAAATGATCAGCATGTCCATGACATTACTTACGACGCCCGCGTCGGGACCTTTTACGCGTGTGGGTTCAATGGCTCCGCGTACAAGTCTGAGGATTCGGGTAAGTCCTGGGAGCGTATCCATGGATACAATTTTAAGTGGGGGAAACGGGTGGAGCCCGATCCCCGCGATCCTGAAAGGGTATTTATCGTAACATTTGGCGGAGGGATATGGTATGGCCCGGCAAAGGGCGACCGGGCGGCATTAGAAGACATTATCGACTAAATTCTGAAAGTGCCGGTATCAAACAGTTATAAAACCTACGAACCGCAGTTTAAATAGAAATTAACTATCCATGGGCATGATTTTATCCAACAACAGGAATCTGATTTTAAAAAAATGGAGGATCTGGACTCTCTCTTTCGCCGTGATGTCGGCTGTATGCGGTTGCAATACGGAAACTTCGACGGCCACTGGTTCCAAAACCATTCATGAGATCAACCATAAGGAAATTCCTGCCGGAGGAAAGACGATTGCCATCACCGGGGCCACAGTTATCGACGGAAACGGTGGCGAGCCGGTCCGTAATGGCTGCGTGGTTGTTGAAAATGGGAAAATTATTGCGGTCGGAGAAAACGGGACCATTGCCATTCCGGGCGGTGCTGAAATTGTGGATGGAAAAGGAATGTCGCTTTTACCGGGGTTTATCGACTCGCATTTTCACCTGGACGGTCAAAACGGTCTTCCTTCCCTGTTTTTACAACATGGCGTTACTTCTCTGCGGGATCCGGGCGCGTGGATTGAAGCGTACGGCGGCGAAAGACGATCGGGCAGGGCGGTACCCCGTTTGTTTCTCGCAGATCCGCATCTGGATATGTTTCCGCCTGCCTACCCCAAAGACGCATACGTCGTGAGGGATGCACAGGAGGCGGTAAATCAGGTACATAGAATGGCCGACCGGGGCGCCTCTGTCATCAAGGTCTATTTCAGATTGCCGGCAGGGATGATCGGGGAAATTTGTAAGGCAGCACACGAGCGGGGCTTGCCGGTGACGGGCCACCTGGAAACCACCGAAGCGATGGAGGCTATCCATGCCGGCCTGGACGGAATCGAGCATATCACCTCTTTTGGCCTTTCCTTGCAATCGCAGATCGAGGGCGAAAAATACCGTCAGATGGTCCTCGCCGACAACAACGCCAGAAAGCAAGGGCGCTACGACGTTTGGAAAAAACTCGATATCAATGGGTGGCGTGCCGATACATTAATTAAGTTTTTGGTAAAAAAAGGAACATTTGTGAGCCCGACCCTGGGTGCATTCGAATATCAGATTCCAGGCGTAAACGATGCAGAGCCCCTGGATTCCACGAAATTAGCCGGATTTAAAAACATGAAAGCCCTGACCGCCAGATTGAAAAAAGCAGGCGTGAAAATCGTGCTCGGCTCCCATTCCATGATCGCCTATGCCGAAACCGGCTGGGCATTTCAGCGCGAACTGGAGTTATTTGTGGAAAGTGGAATAAGTCCGTCAGACGCCATTGTAGCGGCAACGATGGAAAATGCCCGCTTTTTCCGGATTGACGACAGGCTGGGCAGTATCGAAAAAGGGAAGATCGCCGATTTGATTTTGGTGAAAGGAAATCCGATTCAGGACATCAGGGCCACAAGAAATGTGGTAAAGGTCATGCTGAACGGCCTTTGGGTCAGGTAGGGATAGTATCGATGTATGATGTTGGTAAATGCCGGTTTGAGGATGGCTGCGTGATCCGGATACGTTTCCCGGCGCGGACGATTCCGGGAGGGCCATTCTGCCGGATGGTGGCCTGAGGCGGATCAGGTCGTCACTTTTTGTTCCTAATCCAGCACCACCTGCTTGTTATACTTGTTCCGGTAGTCAACCGGCGTCAGTCCCGTGATCTTTTTAAATACATCTCTGAATGTCTTGGTATCCGTATAACCTACTTCATACATCACTTCGCTCACATTCATCTTACCTGATTCCAGTTTTCTTTTGGCAGCTTCTACTTTCACCCGCTGCACATATTCATTCACCGTATTATTTGTGAATTTCAAAAAACGGCGCTGAAAGTTCCTTCTGCTGATAGCGAATTTGTCGGCCAGCTGATCGATGGTGATTTTCTCGAGGTAATTTTGTTCGATGAAATTCTGGGCATTTTTTACCTCTTCGTCGGTATGGTCCTTTTGTCCATCGAAAATAATAAAGGACGACTGGCTTGGTTTGTCGATATCTATCACAAAGCCCTTGGCGATTTTGATGGCCATTTCGCGGCCTGCATATTTTTCAATCAGGTATACCAGCAGGTTCAGGTAAGAAAATGCACCGCCGCTGGTGTATAGCCCGTCCTCGTCGGAGATAATCTTCGAAGGCATCATCCTCGCTTCCGGAAAAGTCCTCTTAAATTCATCTGCCAGCATCCAGTGCGTCGTACAGGGTTTGCCGTTGAGTAAACCTGTGGCAGCGAGCAGGAAAGCCCCGATACAAAGACTGGCGACCTCTGCACCCTGATTGTATTGTTGAATGATCCATGGAATAAAGTCTTTATTCATTTCCACAGCTTTGGCCTGGTCACCCTGCATGGAAGGAACAATGATCAGATCGGTTTTTACGACGTCCGTTATCAGCACATCGGGCGCGATGGTGAACAAGCCGTTTCGTTGCGGTACCTGGCGCCTCAACCCCACCAGTTGTATGCAGAACAAGGGACCCTCCCCATTTTTCGCACGCATTATATTTACTTCCGATAATATTTGCAGGCTGCCTTCAATATTTACCAGACTGCTTTGACCTAGCGGAACGATAATCGAAATATGCTTCATACAAAAGAATTAAAATGGTTGGCATAATCTCCCCCCTTAGTTGTCATCAAACCCTACAAGGAATTCTGTGCGCCATTGATAGCTTTGTATCGTTCAAGGCGGTCGTAAAAATAAAAGAATGACCCAAATAAATAGCCAAGGCTCTTTCAGAGCAATATGGGAAAGAAAATTTCAAACCAATAAAATGTAGTCAAAATGAGAAAGCTGGTTTTATTTGCGCATATCTCTCTCGATGGTTTTGCAGGAGATAGTAATGGAGGCCTCGATTTTTTGTTGTATGACAAAGAATTGGAACAATACGCCGGTGAATTGGTAAAAACTGTTGGCGCACCTGTATATGGCAGGACCACTTACCAGTTGATGGAAGGTTACTGGCCGACCGTATTAGACAATCCCAATGCCAGCAAGCATTCGCTGGAGCATGCGCAATGGGTGCAGGATATCCCGAAAGTAGTGTTCTCAACAACGCTGGATAGTGTAAGCTGGAATAACACTACGCTGATCAAAGACAATGTTGTGGAAGAGGTGAATAAACTCAAACAACAACCCGGCAAAGACCTGGTGATATTCGGCAGCCCGGGCCTCGCCAAAAGTTTCATGAAACTGGGACTGATAGACGAGTATAAACTAACCCTGCATCCTGTGATACTGGGGAACGGTATCAGTTTGTTCGATAGCAGTATCACGAAGAACGCCCTGAAACTGCTGGACTCAAAAACGCTCAATTCAGGCGTGGTTACATTGCATTATACGGCGAACAGGTAGAAAGGTCAATGCCGGAATGCATTTCTTCTGATGGTTGGTGGCCGGGCTCAACGGGCGGATAGTACATTTTTAACCAGGAAGGCGCGCACCCGGGCGCCTTCCTGGGATTTTGGAACCACTTTAAGCATTTCTTGTTGCGCGTGCATTTGTGTCAGAGAATGCTCTTTTTGTGTTAAGGGATGCCTGCATTGTTTTGTAGATTTGTAATGTATTAATCGTCAGTCGATTTGCCGGTAGACAGAGGCATATGAACTCATTCATTATTGTAAACAGGGAAGCAATGCGACATTTCAAATCACTTCATGAGCTGGCCCGGGCCAGTGGTGTTGAGCCTCCCAAGCATCCTTTGGTTGGTCTGTTGCGCATCACAGACCACACGGTGCTCAATAATGAAGCATTTACGACGGATTTTTATAAAATTGGATTTAAGAAGATAAAGGCGGGCTATATGCTCTACGGCCGCACCCGGTTCGACCATGAGACTGGCTCGATGATGTTTGTAACAGGATACTCCAAACGTATATCCATAATGGTATGATGGAGAACGGACTGCCCGGGGTAGCCGATATGGCCGCTCAGCTGAATATCTCCCGCCGTTACCTCACTGACCTTTTGAAGATCGAAACCGGCAAAACGGCCCAGGACCTGATCCATATAGCGTTGATTGGAGAGGCCAAAAACAGGCTTCGGACCGATGACAAGTCGGTTTCTGAAATAGCGTATGCGCTTGGCTTTGAAAACATGTCGTATTTCTCGCGGCTGTTCAAAAAAGAGACTGGCGTGTCGCCGACCCAATACAAAAACCAACATTTAAACTGATTGAATCGTGAAAAAAGTACTCATAACCGGTGCCAGTGGCGGCATCGGGCTGGAAGTGGCTAGACTTTTAGCAACCAAAAATTACCAGGTAACACTCGTTGCAAGGCGTGAGGACGCGCTGAAAAAAGTAAAGGCAGGACTTTCCGGAACCGGGCATTCATTCATAGTAAGTGATTTGACCAAACCAGAGGACGTCGCAAAACTGGCCACCCACATTGACGCCAATGCTTACGATGCGCTGATCAACAACGCCGGTGTGGGCATGTATGGTCAGTTTATCAAAATGCCGCTTGAAGATCAGCTGTCCAGCATGGCGGTGAATATGCATGCATTAGTAGTGTTGTCGTATGCTTTTTTGAAAAAAGCTAAATCAGGCGATGCACTGGTGAACGTGGCGTCTACGCTGGCGCATTCTTCTTTCCCGGGCGCATCGGTGTATGCAGGAACGAAAAGCTTTGTAGCCAATTTCTCTGAATCGCTGTGGTTTGAGTTTAAAAAGAAGGGTGTTTTTATTCTTGGATTCAATCCCGGCGCTACCAGGTCGGATTTTCACAACAATGCAGGGGCGCAAACTTCCGCTTACTCCGATTTTGTGCTTTCCACCAGCGAAGATGTTGCAAGCGACATGGTAGCTGCACTGGAAAGCCGCAAAAAACCAAGGGTTATATCAGGTTGGAAAAACCGCATGATGCTGTTTGCATTTAAGTTCTTTGGCCGGGCCGCAGCCGTCAATATCATGGGCGGGATTAGTCCGGGTATGAAATAGGTTGGATCAGAGCTGATCTTCAATGGCCGAAAAATCGACTTGCTTCCTGTAAACGCCGGGCGTAAGGCCCATTATCTTTTTGAACGTCCGCGTAAAATGCGAAAGGCTTTCGAAACCGGTAAGGGAAGCAATTTCGGTGTTCGAAGCCCGGCTGGTGGCCATCATGTGGACTGCCCGTTCCACACGGGCTTCGTAAATAAATGATAACGGGAGCGTGCCGGTATGCTTCTCAAATAGCCGGGAAAAGTATTCCGGGTTCAGGCTGGCCCTTTCTGCAAGGGATTTCACTTTGAGTGGGAGGTGCAGATTGGCGTATACAAAGCGCATGGCGTCCAGTACCTTGGCAGGAATGACCTTCTTTTCCCTGACCTGAAAAATCTCGGGAACGGTGAAGCGGGATAACAGTTGAAAAAGTATGCCCTGGGTTTCAAGAAAATCCGAAATCTTCTGATGGTTGTTAAGTTCCTGATATTCTTTATAATAGATATTTTTCTCGTAGACCTGAGGATTGTCGGAGCGATTAATCCCCCGTCCCGGGTTGATATCGACCAGGCGACGGAAATTAATTGGGTCGATATCATTGGCTTTGACCCGGTGAACAAGGCGAACATCGGAAAACAAAGAGGTGCCGTCGGTTGATCCCTCAAAAAACTGCACGAAATACTGACTCAGATAACTTTCACAGACCAGGTTGCAGAGGGTGTATGAAGGAATCATATAGAGGTAGCCGGCTTCCAGTTTCAGGGTTTTGGTGGTATCGGAAATTTTCCCTTCGCCGGCATCGATGTAATAGACCCGATGGTAGGGACTGATGACATTTTTGTAGTTCCACCGGGAATCGAGTTGGACGTAGTCGGTGTTGAGCAGCGACAACGTAGGTTTAAGAAACCTTTTGTTCATAATTCATGAGAAAATAGACCTGAAAATAGTTAAAATCTGTTTTAGTCAAAAAAAAGTCTGTTTTTGATCCGATTTTTATTCGCGTAGCAAGTTAGTTTTGACTGTCAGTTAGAATGGATAAATGTGGACAGTCTAAAAAATCTGTGGTGAAACGATCTAGTTTGTTGGTGGCTGCTCGCGTGTTGATGACGTTCTTACTGATTCACATGGCATTAAGGTCAGTCGGACAGGAGCGCCGGTTTGTACACATTGATGCCCGTCAGGGGCTTTCCCACGCTCATGTAAAGGCAATCTATCGCGACGCAACCGGTTTCCTTTGGATTGGTACCGAATCGGGTCTCAACCGTTTCGACGGTTACACGATCAGGGTGTTTCGCAACGATGCATCCGATTCGACCTCACTTTTCCACGACGATATTGCCGGGTTATTCAAGATGCCGGGTGGCAAAATGGGGATTCTTACCACCCTCGGCCCTTGTATTTATGATCCGGCAACCGAAACTTTCTCGAGGCCTTCCCAAGGTTTTCAGGCATATTCCATTCGGAAAGCTGTCGATCTGAAAGCTGCCATAGCAGATAACAGGGGCAATTACTGGTTTGTCATGCAAAACGACGGACTGATCTGCTACAATGAAAAAAGCAGAAAAGCCATTTCGATAAGGCATCTCGATCGTGATACGACTTCAATCGCCAGCAATAACGTCACCTCGATCGCACAGCACGCTGATGGTACTTACTGGATCGCTCATGGCAATGGGCTTGTCGAAAATATAGTCCTTGACAAACGGGGTGTGCGGGTGGTTAAAAGGTTCAATTTCTTTTATGACCGCAGGCTCAGTAAGAACGATAAACTACATTGCGGGCTGGTACCGGATGGGGATGGGGACATTTGGGTTTACCCCACGAACTTCGACATGGGGGTGGCCTGTTTAAACAGGAAAACTAATAAGATACAGTATTTCGGAACGGCCTTTGGAAGTGCCCGCCTGAGCTCCGATATGGTTACGGCCGTGGTGAGCGATGACCGGGGTGACGTCTGGATTTCCACCGGGCAGGTGGGGATCGATGTGCTGGATAAAAAGACTATGTCGATGACTCATATGCCGCATGTGCCGCAGAATGATCATTCGTTGAGCCACAATTCGGTTTCCGCCATGCTCAAAGACGATGACGGGGTGATCTGGGTGGGTACTTACAAAAGCGGGTTGGATTACTTTCACAGGAACGTGAAGCGGTTCCCGCTTATCAACAAGTATTCGAAGCCCGAAGGCCTGCCTTATGAGGACATCAACGCGTTTGTGGAAGACGCCAAAGGCAACCTTTGGCTCGGGACCAATGGCGGGGGACTGATCTATTTCGACCGGCGGACCGGAAAATTCACTACCTACCTGCACGATCCGAAGGATCCACAGTCGCTAAGCACCGACGGCATCGTCAGTTTGTGCCTCGACCATGAAAACAAATTGTGGATAGGGACTTTTCTCGGCGGATTGAACTGTTTTGACGGGAAAAAATTCACCCGCTACCAGCATAATCCTGCCAGGCCTAACAGCCTTCCGGGACGAAGCGTTTGGGAGATATGCGAAGACTCGCAGCGACGACTCTGGATCGGTACCCTCGACGGGGGACTTTGCCTGTTCGACCGAAGTACAAAAAGTTTTACCAGGTACCACCATCCCAAGCAGCGGGCGCTGTATTCCACCTATGTTCCTACCATTTTCGAGGATTCGAAAGGTAATATGTGGTTTGGAACGCCCACCGGCATAGATGTAGTGATGAAGACTTCCGGGGATTTGGTTCATTTCGAAAATGAAAAAAACAATCCCGCCTCCATTGCCAACAACGATATTTTTGAGATACTGGAAGATTCGAAGGGAAGGATATGGGCCGCTTCAAGAGGCGGGCTTAGCCTATGGAAACCGGAATCGAACACGTTCATCAATTACACCGAAAAGCATGGCCTTTCTCATAAAACAGTTCTGTCCATGGTGGAGGACGAAAATGGGCGGCTCTGGTTGGGCACTGCGAACGGGCTGTCCTGCGCGACCATCTCTTCCGGGAAGGCAGGCCTGCGGGTGAATTTCAGGAACTATTCGGAGATGGATGGCTTGCAGGGCAGGCAATTTACCGAGAATGCTGCGCTCAGAACCAGAAATGGAGAATTGATTTTTGCCGGTGGCAATGGCTTCAACCTGTTCAGGCCGCAGGATCTCGGTCAAAATAAAATTGCCCCACGCCTGGCATTTACTGATTTTCAACTGTTTAACCGCAGCATCGACCCGGTCCCGCCTGCGCAGGGCGAGTCGTCGCTGCCTGCTTCGATCACGACAAACCCTCCTATCGTGTTGCAGGCGAGTGATAATGTCTTTTCCATTGAATTCGCTGCCCTGAGCTTTATACAGCCTGCCAAAAATCAATACAAGTATAAACTGGAAGGCTTTAATGACGATTGGCTGACCGCTGATGCCAGCAACCGGAAAGTAACGTTCACCAACCTTGATGCCGGCGAATATACCTTTCGGGTCATAGCATCCAACAACGACGGGCTTTGGAACAATGAAGGGATATCGCTGCCCATTAAAGTGCTTCCTCCTTTCTGGAAATCGTCTGTGGCCTACGTCGTCTACGCGCTGGCGATCGTGTTGCTGCTCCTGGCCATCCGCAAGATCATTCAGGATAGGGAAAGGATGAAATTCGATATCCGGCAGACCCGCGAAGAAGCAAGGCGGTCCCGGGAGCTTGACCTGCTGAAAACCAGATTCTTCACCAACGTGAGCCACGAGCTCCGTACACCGCTTTCATTGATTCTAGCGCCGGTTGAGAAGCTGACCGAGCGGGCCGTGGACAGCCAGGATCGTAAGCAATTTGAACTGATCCAAAGAAATGCGAAGCGTTTGTTGAACCTGGTCAACCAGCTGCTCGATTTCAGAAAGTTGGAAGTAAACGAAATCCGGTTTCACCCGTCGGACGGCGACGTTGTCCAGTTCATTAAAAATACAGTCTATTCATTTTCGGACTTGTCTGAGAAAAAAGATATCCGGCTTACCTTTCATTCGAATGTCGCGGTACTGGTGACGATCTTTGACCATGACAAACTCGAAAAGATTTTGTTTAACCTGCTTTCTAACGCAATTAAGTTTACGCTGGGGCCTGGTGAAGTGTCTGTGACGGTCGAGGTTAGGGATGCCGGGGAAAACAATATGGTGGAGATCAAAGTCAGTGATACAGGCATTGGAATACCTCCTGGAAGACATGAATTGATCTTCGAACGGTTCTTTCAGAATGATTTGCCGAATACGATCATCAATCAGGGGAGCGGTATTGGTCTGGCTATTACCCGGGAATTCGTGCGCATCCACGGCGGGTCTGTGCGGGTAGAGAGTGAAGTCGGAAAAGGAAGCTGTTTTGCGGTAGTACTGTCATTAAGAAAACTGACCCAGGCGGTACATGAGGTTGTCAACGAGCCTGTGCAGCAGCCTTCGGTGCCGGACCATCAAATCCAGGCCGAACACGGATCGGCAGGCAAGCCGCTCATTTTGATTGTCGAGGACAATGAAGATTTCCGGTTCTACCTGAAAGATAACCTCAAACAGTCTTACACCGTAATTGAAGCGTCAACAGGGGAGGAGGGCTGGGAAAAGGCCCTCGCGCAACGCCCGGCCCTGATCGTGACCGACATCATGATGCCCGGGCTGAACGGGCTCGATTTCTGCCGGATGGTGAAATCGGACCAACGGGTTTCCCACACCCCGGTTATTTTGCTTACCGCACGGTCGGAGGATGAACAATATCTTGAAGGCTTTCAAGCGGGCGCAGATGACTATATTCCCAAGCCTTTCAACTTCCAGATACTCGAATCCCGGATACGGAACCTTATCTCTTCGAGGCAGAATCTCCATGCCCTTTTCGCATCGAGAAATGGTATCAAGGCAAGCGAACTGAAGATCACGCCACTGGATCAGCAATTTCTCAGGGACATGGTCCAGACAATCGAGAAGCATGTTTCCAATGCCGAATTTACGGTTACCGATCTCGCCCGCGAGATGGGTATAAGCCGTTCACAGTTTTTTAAGAGGGTTCAGTCACTCACAGGGAGATCTCCGCTCGAAATTATCCGGGATATCAGGTTGCAGCATGCCGCTCAGCTATTGGAGAAGAGCCAGCTTTCGGTTTCTGAAATTGCCTATCAGGTGGGTTTTAATAACCCTAAATATTTCGCCCGCTACTTCAAAGAGTTTTACCAGGTACTCCCCTCCGAATATTCGTGCGGTAAGCGGGAGCCAAGCCGCTCGTAGCCCCGGAACCTACTGCCCCGTCCGGATCCCGTTTCTGATCTTTACCTGCAAACTAGTAACCGGGAAAACATTAATTTTCTTCTGTTTTTTGGCTATTTAATGCTATTCTGGACTTTTTATCCCCCTCATTCGGACAAATTCATACCCGTCCATAGCTCGTTGGTGATCTACCTTTGATGCAAAGAAACCCTGTTATTGTGATAGTCGGATAAGGTAAGTGGCGCGCCTGCCTTGGGACTATTGTGATAAGGGAAATCTGTTCTCAAACTGCATTGTGTAACGTACTTAAGGCAAAATCAATGATGAAAAAAATTTACAGAACCTTCTGTGTTGCTGCCCTTATTTTGTTTTCCTGTATCGTGACCCACGCGCAGCGACGTCAGGTGTCCGGGACAGTGAAGAACGAAACAGGCGGCGTGATGCCGGGTGTGACCATCCTGCTGAAAGGAACAACGATGGGTGTCACAACTGATACCGATGGAAAGTTTGCTATCCAGGCAATGCCCGAGGATGTGCTTAAAATTTCCTTTATCGGTTATCTGTCGGAGCAAATTCCGGTAGGCAACAAAACACAATTTAACATTACCATTCAACCGGACATTGCCACACTTTCAGAAGTGGTAGTAATCGGGTATGGAGAATCGAAAAGAAAAGATGTTACCGGCTCGATATCGTCTGTGTCCGGGGCGGAACTGCGTAAAACCAATCCGGTTACCATCGATCAGGCTTTACAGGGGAAAGTGGCCGGTATGGTAGTGCAGCAGGCATCGGGGCAACCCGGTGGAGGCGTTTCGGTGCAGATCAGGGGGATATCCTCCTTCGGGGGCGGGGGGCCGTTGTATGTGATCGATGGTGTGATTATCGGTGGCACTGCCACGCTGGGCGCTGGTACCAACCCGTTGGCTGCTATCAATCCGTCTGAAATTGAGTCGATTGACGTACTCAAAGACGCTTCTGCTACCGCTATTTATGGTTCACAGGCCACGAATGGTGTCATTATCATTACCACAAAGCGTGGCGCGGTAACACCTCCAAGAATCTCTTACGATTTCTATACAGGTTTCCAGCAAGTGCCAAAGCGAATTCCCATCATGAATTTGCAGGAGTACGCTACCTTCATCAATGAGCGAAATGCAGGTTTGCTCTGGGGATTCGATAAGCGGCCTGAATTTGCCAATCCGCAATATCTTGGAAAAGGAACCGACTGGCAAAAGGAGCTCTTCAGAAACGCACCGATGACTAACCACACAGTTACCATCAACGGAGGTGACGCCAGAACCCAATACCTGTTTTCAGGTTCGTATTTCAAACAGGAAGGGATTGCTACCGGCTCGGATTTCAGAAGGATATCCGTTAGACTTAACCTTGACAACAAGACGACCAACTGGTTGAAGATCGGCACCAGCCTGCAACTGGCCAATATCAAAGAGAATGTAAATTCGACCAGTTCAAACGTCATTAACGCCGCGCTCAGCCAGACTCCCGACATCGCGGTGAAAAGTAGCGATGGCAGCTGGGGTGGTGCGTATAACCCTAACGGTTGGGTGAACAGTACCATCAATCCATTTGCGATCGCGATGATCAACAAGGACCAGGTGAACAGAAATCAGATATTTGGAAATGCCTATGCTGAGATTCTGTTGAGCAAATCGCTGACGTTGCGGAATGAGGTTACGGGAAGCTTTTCAATGGCTACTGAGGATAGATTCAACCCAACCTACACGATGGGGCTTGTGAAAAACACGAACAACAACGGTTCGTACCGTTACGAACAAAACATGTATACAACGGTACGAAATTACCTCACCTATTCGCATTTGTTCAGCGACAAATACAATACAAATGTCATGGTGGGACACGAGGCGCAATTGAGCAAAGGCGAGAATGTAAGTGCGGAACGCAATAATTTCCCGTCCAACAATGTGCAGACGATAAGCAGCGGGGATCCAACTTCTGCTATTAACTCAGGCTCAAAAAGTCAGAATGCACAGGAATCGTACTTTGGCCGGTTGAATTTGGGGTTATTTGACAAATACCTGATCACCGCAAACGTACGGAGCGACGGCTCTTCGAAATTTGCTGCCGGAAACCGATGGGTAACCACCTATTCGGGTGCGGTTGCCTGGAAGATCCAGAATGAAGACTTCTTGAAAAATTTCAAGGATATCAATGAATTGAAGCTTCGGATTGGATATGGTCTGACTAATAACCAGAACGTGCGCGATTTCGCCTATACATCTACATTAGCTACGGTCGCCACCGGTTTGTCGGGTATATCCCAGCTCACGGAGAACATCGGGAATCCGTATGTGGAATGGGAAAAAACAAAATACAGCAATATCGGTCTCGACGCTGCATTGCTGTCCTGGCGCCTGACCTTCTCCGTCGATTTTTATAACCGGAAAACGGATGGTCTTTTAATGCAGATCCCGTTGCCATTTTACTCGGGAACGACCGTTGGCTGGTCTCCGGGGGCATTGGATGCGCCATACGTGAATGTCGGTACGATCAGCAACAAAGGATTCGACTTTAAGATCAGCTCTACCAACATCCAGGGTAAGGATTTGACGTGGAAGACAGACCTGACGGTATCCCGTAACGTCAATAAAGTGTTGAAACTGAATACCGACGGGGCGTCGCTTGTTGGGTCGCCATATAGCCAGACGGTTGTAGGGAACTCGATCGGTCAATTCTTTGGATACAAGGCAGACGGTGTTTTCGCGAAGAAAGAGGATTTTGAGACGCATGCTTTGCCAACCAAGAACGGAGCTCCCCTGCCCGTGGGCGCGGCGGGAGGCAGTATCTGGTATGGCGACCTTAAATTTAAGGACATCAATGGCGACAAGATGATTGATGAGCGCGATCAAACCTTCCTCGGATCACCGATCCCGAAAATTCAACTAGGGCTGAACAACTCGTTTTCCTACAAAAAATTTGATTTGAATGTATTCCTGACCGGCAACTACGGCAACAAGGTATTCAATCAAATGCGCATGAACGGAGAATATCCGGGGACTAGCTTCGGATATCTTAAAGCACTGAACAACTACGCCAAACTTGCTTTGATTGATCCTGCCAAGCCTGCAACCGACATCAATAACGTGTATGTGGTTAATCCTGATACTGATATTCCGGGCATTAGAAATGACAATACAAACGGGAACAACAGGGTGTCGGACAAATATGTTGAGGATGGTTCCTTTATCAGATTTAAGACTATTTCGCTGGGATATTCGCTTTCCGACAAGCTGCTGGAAAAGGCACATATTCATTCATTGCGGGTTTATGTAAACGTATCCAATGCGTTCCTGATCACCAAGTATAAGGGAATGGATCCGGAAATTGGCTCATGGAATCCGCTGAATGCAGGCTATGACAATGGTTTTTATCCGCAACCGCGTGTGTTTACTGTTGGCGCAAGCTTGCAGTTGACGAAATAATTGCTTCGAAACAGGTGTCAAACACGAATGTTCGGAGACAATTCTTCATTTGATGTGAATCTATAAAAATATTGAGCAATGAAAATCAAAAAAACAATGGCGGCAGCCGGGGTTTGGCTTGCCCTGTTCTCAGCCGGATGCAGTGATAGCTTTTTGGACCGACCTCCATTATCCCAGATAAGTGCAGACAATTTTTATCAGACCACCAATGACCTCAGACTGGCCACGGCGGCACTCTACGGTGGCAAGCCATGGGCCGAATGGAATTATAACTGCTTCTTGCCTATTGGCGAAGTACTTAGCGGTAATATGGCCGTCAATTATTGGGGAGATGCTGTGCAGTTGCATACGTTTGCAGTTACGGGGAGCAACGAAATTATGATCGCCAACTGGAAAGGCATGTACAAGGTCATCGCGCATTGCAATGTGACCATCAAAGCCATTGAAGAAAAGGCACCGGCTTCCATTCCTGAAAAAGACAGGCTCGGTGCCATTGCCGAAGCGAAGTTTTTACGGGCATTTGCTTATTACAATCTGGCCTTGTTATGGAGAGATGTGCCGATTATTAAAGACAACACAGAGTTGATAAGTACACCACTGGTTCACCGCAATCCCCTGGAAGACGTGTTTCGTTTTGCTGCGAATGACCTTCTTTTTGCAGCAAAAAACCTTCCGGTAAAGGATGCTGCGGGAAGATTGACAACCTGGTCGGCACAAGGTATGCTTAGTAAAGTATATCTGACCTGGGCCGGAGCAGAAGCAAAGGGCAATGGCCCTCGTAACCAGGCGCTTCTCGACAGCGCCAAACTGCACGCAGGGAATGTCTGCAAACAAAGCGGATTGTCGTTGCTGCCCAATTATGCCGATCTTTTCAAAACGCAGTTTAACGATAATCAGGAATCCTTATTTGCATTGCAATGGGCACCGGGCACCGGCTGGCTTGAAGGAAACATGCTGCAAGTTTATTCGCCCGGTGGCACGGAGATATCGGCGGCTGGTCAGGCGGGTTGGTTTGGCATAGCACCTACTTATGACCTCTACAAGCAATATGCGAAGGAAGACACGATCAGACGGAAAGCCACCATGATGCTCAAAGGTGACTATTACCCTGAGTTGAATGCGGCAGGAGGAGGATATAAATTCACAGGAAACGCCGGTTTGAAAAAGCACATCATCGGTACCAGGGTCGATAACAGTGCGCCGACGATGACATTGACATCTTCCACAGAGCACAATGCATTGCTTAGGCTTGCCGAAGTGTACCTGATTTACGCGGAAGCAGTGATGGGCAATAGTACCGCTACTACCAATGCGGATGCCCTGCTGTATTTCAACAAAGTGCGTGCAAGGGCCGGCCTCGCTCCGGTAACTTCCCTGGACGAGGAAACGCTGCTCAGGGAGAGAAGGGTTGAGCTCGCAGCCGAAGGGCATTATTGGGAAGATCTGGCAAGACTTTCTTTCTACAACGAACCGAAGGCTATCAAAAAATTGAACGAGCAGGAACGGATCCTGTTCACTTATGACAACGGTGTTGTAACAAAAGGAACCCCGCTCGCCGCTATCACGCCCGCCAGCTCCAATACATTCAAATTCCCGATTCCCTCACCCGAAGTGACGGCTAATCCCAAATTGCTCGAAGCTCCTGTGCCTTATTCGTTTTAACAACTAAGAGAAATGAAAAAAATCATATATAACAGAATTTGCTTTTTGCTGTTTTGCTGCATTGCTGGTGTTATGGTGCTGTCCGCATGCGAAGAAAAGGACGACATGACCGCTCCACCGGTTATTACCGAAATACGAAATTACGCCGCGTCGCCCAGCGACAGCCTGGTGGACACGCTGAGGGCCGGGCAATGGGTAGTTGTGCTCGGGCAGAATCTGGGAGAGATTTCACAGGTCAACTTCGGCAGCAGACCGGCCAACATTAACCCGACCTTGATCACGGACCAAAGCATTGTGGTGCAGGTTCCTTCGATTCCGTTTGACTCTATTGCAAGGGAAAAAGTGAATGTCGTGACAGTAGTAAACCGCGCTGGCTCAACTTCGTTCACCATTAATATTACCGGTCCGCCTATTATTTCCCGGGTAAGGAATTATGCCACTGCACCGAAGGATATGGTTACCAGCGTCATTGTGCCCGGTCAGACGATCAACATCATTGGATATAACCTCAAAAAAGCCTTAAAAATAGCATTTCAGGGAGTAAATGCTGATTTAACAGCGGCTGTTTACACCGATTCGAGTGTGATCGTGAAGGTTCCCGGCAATTTTTCCGGTGGGGACCCTTTACTGGCGAATAAAATCACTTATGGGACAGCGGCCGACACAATCAATTATTCCATCCGGATTTTTGACCCGGCAATCCTGGAATACTATAAAGATCCCTTGTTTACATTGCTTGCCGGCGGAATAGGCAAAGAGAAAACCTGGGTACTCGACCTGGATGCAAAAGGTGTTTCAGCCAAATTCAAAGGTCCATTGTACTTCTCCGGCGTAGATTATGGCTGGGATAACCAATGTACTAAAACTGGCGGAGATTGCTGGCTGTATGATGCGAGTTATGAAAGCTGGATGGGCGCCGCGCAGGATTATGGCTCCATGACTTTCGGCATTAAGGCAGGTTCAGCCGAGCCTGTTTTGAAGGTGATCCAGAAAGGAATAACTAAAAACGGGACATTCCAGGGCAGTTACTTTTTTGATATCAAGACAAAAACTATATCCTTCATTGGTGCCGTTCCACTTAATATGGGAAGGGACCAGGTTTGGTCCAAAGCCTATGTCATCAGTCTCAAAGAGGACAGGATGCAGCTCGGTTTCAAAGATCCGAATAAGGCCGAATTTGCCATTCACAACTATATCCGCAAGTAACGGCAAGGCCTGCGCAGGCGGGCACAGGTATGACTCTCCTTAAAGCATCAAGAGGAAATAGCAACCAAAATTAAAACAATTCGTAATGAGAAAACCAATACTTTACCTGGCCCAAACGAGCCTGGTGTGGGCATTCATTTGCGCTGTCTCGATCACGGCCTATGCGCAGAATGTCACTATTTCAGTAAATGCAACGCAGAACAAACGCCTGATTTCACCATTCATATACGGGAAAAATGATTTCCTTGACCACCCTATACAATTTTACAAAGATGCGGGGCTGCGTTTCGCGCGGATGAACGGGGGGAATAATGCATCAGCTTATAACTGGCGTCAAAAACTGGCAGTCCATCCCGATTGGTACAACAATGTTTACCCTGCTGATTGGGATGCATTGGCCCAGAAAGTGAATACCAATTTTCCCGGCATGCAGGGGATGTTTGCCTTTCAATTGCTGGGGAGAGTTGCATCCGACGGCAGTAACAACTTCAACGACTGGGCATTCAACCAATCCCAGTACTGGTCGGGCCACGGTCAGAATTTAGCGGGTGGGGGACAGGTTAATACAACCGGCGGGAGCCAGGCCCTGGTTGACGGAAACATGGATTTGTTCAGCAAGCCATGGCCAGCCGATTCTTCGGTAGCAATTCTTGATCACTGGTTTGGTACGAATGGTTTGGGACTTAACAGGGACCAGTTCCGGTATTGGAGTATGGATAACGAGGTAGATATCTGGAATGGGACACATGACTGGGCTATGCCGACATTGTTATCGGCCTCCGCATTTATGGATCGCTTCATTGAATTAGCGAAGAAGGCCAAAGCCATAGATCCTACGATCAAGATCTGCGGACCTGTTACAACCTCTGAATGGCAGTGGTACAAATGGTCCAACGAAAGTATATTTATAGATGGCAGGTACTATCCCTGGATGGAGTATTTTATCAAACGCCTCGGCGATGAATACAAAGCAAGTGGTGTCAAACTCCTTGATGTAATGGACATTCACAATTACCCCTGGTATAATGGTGATGATGCCGCGGCTTTGCAAGGGCACCGGATCTATTACGATGAAACCTATGACTACCCGGGTTCAAACGGCCTTAAATCGAGCACCGGCGGATGGGATAACTCGCTTACCAAACAGTATATTTTCAAACGGATCGACGACTGGTTGACCGAGCATTTCGGGCCAAACCACGGCATAACGCCGGGTGTAAGTGAGTGGGGGACGATGTCGGGCAGCAACCCAAGCCTCGAATCTGTGATCTACGGTTCGCACCTGGGCACATTCGCAAACCATGGTGTCGAGTTGTTTGCTCCGTGGAACTGGTCTATCGGCATGTGGGAAACGCTGCACCTTTTTAGCAGGAATGCAAAGGAATACAGTGTTTTGAGTACTTCTTCCGATGAAAACATGGTGTCCGGCTACTCATCCGTAAACACGAATGCCGACTCATTAACAGTAATGCTGATCAATCGTGACATGAATGCTTCCCGCACGGTAACGATCAATCTGAGCAATTTCAACGTAGCCGACGGCAATTACCGAACGTGGCAGCTGGCTTCTTTGCCGGCGACGGAGACTTTCGTTTCGCATACCCAGAATGCGTCGCAGGAAAGCACGGTAGCGGTAAATTCAAACTCGCTGACCATTACTGTCCCGGCGCTTTCCACAACGGCCATTCTGCTGGCTAACCAAACTACTTTGCCCGTCCATCTGATCAGTTTTTCGGGAAAGGCTTCGTCCGAAGGGAATATATTGAGGTGGAGCACGGCGGAGGAGGTAAATAACGAAGGATTTGAAGTCGAGAGAGGTCAGAATGGTGTGACGTTCGAAAAAATTGGTTCTGTCACAGGCAAGGGCACGATGTCGGCCAGAGTTGATTATCAGTTTATCGACAAAAAGCCGTTGGCAAATGCCTATTACCGCTTGAAACAGCTCGATTTTGATCATAGCTATACGTTTTCGCGTACGATCCATGTTAAAAACGAGTCGGGGATTAAAATGATCGTTTACCCGAATCCGGTCAGGGGAATATTGAAGTTTGATGTTCCGCCAGCCAAAAGACGGTTAGTTGTCCGGAATACAGCGGGAGTTGTTGTAGACGACAAAGCTGACTTTTCGGAGAGCACTTATGATACTTCGCACCTTCCCAAAGGCCTATACCTGATCTCGCTGGGAGTCTACACATTTGATGTCCTTGTAGAGTAAATGAGGCGAACAATCCTGACAAAATTAATTACCACAAACTGCAACCAGTTAGAATGAAAAGTACAACCGACAGACGTACCGCACTGAAAAACATTGTCACCGGAGCGGGAGCTTTGAGCCTGCCGTTATCGATTACCAACGTCATGGCTGCCTCCCAAAAAAGCCTTGGTCCCAAACTCAACGGAAAAATCAATCACTCCGTTTGCCGCTGGTGCTACGGCAAAATCCCTTTGGAGACGCTTGCCGTGGAAGCAAAGAAAATAGGACTTACTTCCATAGAACTTTGCGGAGTGGAAGAGTGGCCGATATTGAAGCAACATGGCCTGACGTGTGCGCTTCCATGGGGAGAAGGCCTTACCAGAAGCCTGGATAGAGGGTTTAATGATCCCAAAAACCATGAGGAGCTGATCAAAGGTTTTACCGATATCATTCCCAAAGTGCATGCGGCCGGTTACAATCAGATCATTTGTTTCTCCGGTAACCGTCGGGGTATGAGCGATGTGGATGGCATGATGAACTGTGCCGTTGCGCTTCGCAAATTGATGCCGCTGGCTGAAAAACACAATGTTTCGCTGGTAATGGAACTGCTGAACAGTAAAGTAGATCATAAGGACTATATGTGCGATCGTACGGAATGGGGCGCCGGGTTATGCGAGATGGTTGGATCAGAGAAATTCAAACTGCTTTATGATATTTACCATATGCAAATCATGGATGGCGACGTAATTGCCACCATCAGGAAATACCATAAATACATCGCGCACTACCACACAGGCGGCGTCCCCGGCCGGCACGAAATTGATGAAACGCAGGAGCTTCACTATCCCGCTATCATGAAGGCCATTGCCGATACAGGTTATAAAGGCTTTGTCGGCCAGGAGTTTATCCCAAGTCGTAATGACGATCTTGCATCTTTGAAACAAGGTGTTACCATCTGCGACATTGCCTGATGGTCCGCTGACCGTCGAAAAGCTCAATTCCATCCGCTGACCTCTCCCTCCGGCCAGCGGATTCCCGGTGAATGCATACCCTCCCCATAATTCAAAAAGGAAAGAGAAAGCAAACCAACTAAAAGGAATTCAAGATGGAAAAACGAGTACTTTACCTGGCCAAAATGTGCCTGGGATGGGCACTGTTATGCTCAGCGATCACAGCCTTCGCGCAGAACGTCACTATTTCAGTGAACGCTACTCAGAACAAACGCCTTATTTCCGCCAACATCTATGGCCGAAATGAAGGCTTTGACAAAGCCGACCAATTTTATAAAGATGCAGGGTTGCGCTTCGCGCGCATGAACGGGGGAAATAACGCGTCTGCTTATAACTGGCGTCAAAAACTTGCGGTTCACCCCGACTGGTTCAACAATGTTTACGGAGCTGACTGGGATGCTAATGCGCAAAGGATCAATAACAACTTTTCCAACCTGCAGGGCATGTTTGCTTTTCAGTTACTGGGCAGGGTCGCATCCAGCGGGCAGAACAATTTCCCCGACTGGGATTACATGCAGGCCCACCCGGGATGGAATGGTTATCACCAGAATTTGGCTGGTGGCGGCACGCCTAATCCGGATGCCTCGGGAGCGGCCCTGGTGGATGGAAACAAAGATCTGTTCAGTAAGCCGTGGCCGGCGGATTCTTCGGTAGCCATTCTTAACTCCTGGTTTGGGGTCAATGGTAAAGGGTTTAACAAAAACAAGTTTGTTTACTGGAGTATGGATAACGAGGTAGATATATGGAGCGGCACGCACGATTGGGCGATGCCGACCCAGCTATCCGCCGCCGCCTTCATCGACCGCTACATTGAACTGGCGAAAAAAGCGAAAGCACTGTATCCCGGCATCAAACTCTGCGGCCCGGTGAATACCTCGGAATGGCATTGGTACAAATGGTCTAATGAAAGTATATACATCAACGGTAGATATTATCCCTGGCTCGAATACTTCATCAAACGGCTCGGCGACGAGTATAAGGCAACAGGCATTAAGCTCGTGGATGTGCTTGATATTCACAACTACCCTTATTATAACAATGACACCGAGGCGTTACAGGGGCACAGGATTTATTATGATGAAACTTACGACTACCCGGGTTCAAACGGCATCCGGACAAGCACCGGCGGCTGGGATACTTCGCTCACGAAACAATACATTTTCAAACGGATCGACAGCTGGCTGACCGAGCATTTCGGAGCAAATCATGGCATTACCCCGGGTGTGAGTGAATGGGGCACGATGTCGAGCAGCAACCCAAGCCTTGAATCGGTCATATATGCCTCTCACCTTGGCACGTTTGCCAATAATGGCGTTGAGCTTTTCTCACCATGGAACTGGTCCATCGGCATGTGGGAAACATTACACCTTTTTAGCAGAAATGCCAAAAAATACAGCGTATCCAGCACTTCTTCCGTTGAAAACACGGTTTCTGCTTACTCGTCGGTGAACGAAAATGCCGACTCGCTGACTGTGATACTCGTCAACCGCGACATGAGCGCTTCCCGCACGGTTACGATCAATCTCAGCAACTTCAATGTGGCCAATGGCACGTACCAGACCTTGCGGTTAGCCTCTTTACCGGCCACGGAGACTTTTGTATCGCATACACAAAATGCATTGCAGCAAAACTCGGTGTCGGTCAATTCCAATTCGCTTACTATTACGGTGCCGGCACTTTCCACGACGGCCATTCTGCTGAAAGCACCTTCCGTTACCTATGTTAATTTCAATAACCGGGCTACCGGTTTGCTGATGGACGGGATGTACAGATACTCGGATGGTTCGCTCGCGGGGCAGTGGCATTCCAGCGGTAGCACAGCGCAGCAATGGACTATTGAGACAACCGGAAGTTATGTGAAGATCAAAAACCGTGCTTCGGGCCTTTATCTCGACGGCAATGGTAACACTACCAATGGGGCAGGTGCAGTTCAAAAAGCGGCCGGTAGTAGTTTCAATCAGCAGTGGCAGCAAGAAGTGGCAGGGAGCTATGTAAAGTTTAAAAACCGTGCTACCGGGCTGTATTTGGATGGTCTGGGTCAAAGCCAGGATGGTTCGGATTTAGGCCAATGGCAAACCAGCGGCAGTTCCAACCAGCAATGGTCGGTCACCACACTGGGAGGTTCGCCGAACGGGAGGCAAAGCGCTTTATTGATTGATGAGCATGAACCCGATCAGACCGGCATTAAAGCTTATCCCAACCCGTTTGTCTCTCATTTCCAACTTGAACTGCCGGATTCCGGCGAGCCATTTGAAGTAGCGTTTTTCGATATGACCGGCAGGGCCGTCGAAAAGACGACGCATTCCGACGGCTCCAATGCACTAACATTGGGATTCACCCTTCGGCCCGGTTTGTATGTAGTCAAGGTAAATGGTGTGACCTGGTCAAAATCCTTCAGAGTACTTAAAAAATAAAGTATGGTTCCATGACCCTTTGTAAGCGGGTCATGGAACTGAATACAACCAGCGGGTTGCATTGATAAAAAAACATTGGTGTTATCAAATTGATTATTCTTGACAGCGTTGCGGTCTGTCGGGCAGCCAATTCTATAAAAAACCGGAGGCTGGGGATTTTTTCCGGCGCCGGTTTTTAATATTTCAACCGTACAGGCGTTCAAATTCAATTTTTCAGGATAGCAAGAATACCGTCCAAATCGCCAACAAATGCCTCACATCGATCCTTGTCCATGTGTTCACTTTTCACCGACTCCTGTCTTGCCGCGATGCCTGACAAGCCAGTGCGTTTTCTTTCTTACGACCCAAAAAGTTGTTGCCGGCTATCAAATTTGCTTTTGAGTTGATGTTGTTACACCCTCGCGTATTTTCGTTTGTATTCCATCGGTGATAGACCGGTTATGCGTTTAAAGATCTTTCGGAACGCTTTCAGGTCGCTGTAACCGGTGTCTTCCATAATAAAGGGAAGGTCCTTATGGTTCATTTCAATGGCTTTTTTTGCCGATTCTATCCTTACCCTTTGCAGGTATTCAAAGGGCGTATTATTCGTAGCGGCCTTAAAACGACGGATAAAGTTGCGCTTACCCATATTGGCCAGGCTGGATACTTCGTCCATCCCGATATCGTTCTGGTAGTTTTGTTCAATGTATTGCTGCGCCCTCAGAATGCCTTTATCGCCATGCTGGTGTTGCCCGGTGAATACCTTAAAATGCGCCTGGCTTGTTCTGTCCATCTCAATGGCAAACATCTTGCTGACCCATAAAGCGGCTTCGCGACCGCAAAATTTCTCGATCAGGTACAGAATCAATTTAAGTGATGAAAATGCCCCGCCGCTGGTATAAACCCCATCCTGGTCTGTGGTTACCAAATCGCTTTTCATGCGGATTTTGGGGTAGTGTTTCTGCATGTCGGCCGCTACCGCCCAGTGCGAGGTAACTTCCTTGCCATCGAGCAAGGCGGCTTCGGCTAAAAAGTAGCTGCCAACACACAGGCTGGCTATTTCGGTGCCGGCGGTGTACATTTTCCTGATCCATTCCACGGCCGCTTTGTTTCGGTCCAGCACGCCGTCGCTATCTACGCTGAATGACGGAATAATGATCAGATCGGCCTGCTGTACATCCTCATAATTTAGCTGCCGGATATCGGCATTGTTAAAATGGAAGGGGATCTCGTGGCCCTGCTCTGTAACCAGGCTAAGCCCGAATACAGCGTTTTTCCCGGCGCGCGCCATATAACGGTTGGCCCCACTCAGTAAATCTACTACACCCGTAACCGAAGACGGGACAACTTCATCAAAAATATACAGGCAAACATTGAGCATGATTGAATGGTCGTTGCAATTACACAAACTTAAATATATTATCTGTCAGTTTTGCACCTCCAAGTTGTCGTTTATGCCACCTGAATTACATGGAAAATCTACGGAGATTTGTAAGTCAATAAACCAGCAGATCATGAGCAAAATAAATGTATTTAATTTCATTAGCCTGGATGGCTATTATAAAGATCCTGACAATAGTATTAACTGGCACCAGCACGGCCAGGAAGAAGGGGAGTTCAGCGCCAAAAATCTGGAACATGACAGCATGCTGCTATTCGGCCGGGTAACTTATGAAATGATGGCATCGTGGTGGCCATCGCAAGATGCAATTAACATGATGCCCGAAGTAGCCAACGGCATGAACCAGGCCGAAAAGATGGTGTGTACTAACACCCTGAAAACCGCCGATTGGCAAAACACACGGATTATCAGCGGCGATATATTGACCCAAATAGCAGCGCTAAAGAAAACGTCGTCCAAAGACATTACCATTCTGGGTAGCGGCAACCTCACGACCCAACTGGCCGAAGCGGGTTTGATCGACACCTATCAAATCATGATAGACCCTGTCGCCATTGGCGGAGGTACGTCTATTTTTAAAGGAATGCAACGGCAATTGAATCTGAAATTAACGGATACGCGCAGTTTTAAAAGTGGTACCGTATTGCTGAGTTATGAGGCGGTATAAATTTACCAATCGTCCTCCTTACTTCTTCTCAGCCCAGATATAGGCCCGCCTCGTCTGGTATTCCATGTTTTCATGCGGACGTCTCTCTATGGCGTCCGCGATGTTAAAGCCGGCTCCATCCAGTAACGATACGATATGGTCTGTTTTATAGAAATACAAATCAATATCTATTTCTTTTTCATGCGCTTTGTCAAAATGGACGATCTCGTCTCCTACATGAAACGAAAATAGAAAATCCCCGCCGGGTTTCAGTACCCTGTTTATTTCTCCGAAGCACTTTCTCACCTGGTCGGTGTCAAAATGTACTATTGAATAGAATGCCAGTACACTTCCAAAATATTCCGACGGATAACCAATGTTCAGCAAATCTCCGGTCTCAAATTTAATTTCAGGAGAAAGTCGCCGTGCAGTGCTGACCATCGCTGGTGACAGATCAATGCCAACGATGTCTTTCAGGCCATTGTCATATAAAAATTTCGTTGTTTGTCCGGGACCACAGCCAAAATCGGCGCATAGCCCTTTGTCTTTATTGACAGATGCAAATTCCGTCAACAACAACCGGTCAATATGTTTTTTAGAGAGTTCGTCCCAACGTTCAATCGCATAGTCGTCGGCTACCTTATTGTAACAATTTAGTACTTTCTCTTGTGTGTTCATTTTATTTTACGTTTCAGATCCTTTTGCAATAAGGCAAATAAATCACTTTAATCCTTCGCTGGTTGAGACCATCTATGGCAAAATGGATCCGCCTTTCTATCTTTCCTTTTTAATCCAGATATATCCTGCTTTTTGTAAAGGCGCGATGAATCTGTGTTTTTTAAGGTGCTCTGCTGCCTAGGTAAGACTGCGAACTGATATATTGAAGTCGTAAAAACATCACTTTAGGATAGTCCGAAGTGTGTCGTGAAGTTTCATCCCTTTGAGGTTCAACGCAACTATTTTCCCCTCCGGGTCCAGTAAAAGGTTAAATGGGATGGTGTTTATGGAGTAGGCTAGGGCAACCTGGTTCTTCCAGTATTTCAGATCACTTACATGATACCATTGCAGATGATCATCCTTGATGGCTTTCAACCATCTGGCGCGGTTTGAGTCGAGCGAAACGGATAGAATCTGAAACTTTTTTTCTTTAAATGTCTCGTGAGCATTTACCAGATTGGGGTTTTCTTGCCTGCATGGCCCGCACCAGCTTGCCCAAAAATCAACCAGTACATATTGCCCCCTGAAGTCTGATAACTTCAATCGGTACCCCGATGTGTCAGGCTGGGAGAAATCAGGAGCGGGTTTGCCAATGATCAACTTTTTGGCCAATTCATACTGCTTCCGGAAATACCTAACCTGTTTGTAGTGAGCTACGGTTGATTTCTCATATATACGAAGCAAGGAGTCCGCACTATCCAGGTCTTTATCAAGGTGTGAACTGATGTAACCGTTCAATTGGCCGATACTAGCCACGGCGAGTGGGTATTGTGACATTAACCGTCGGATGGCAATCTTTTCCATGTCATATAGCCTGGCCTCGTTGTATTCTGCTTTTCGGACGGCTGCTGTGTCATTTCGGCTTTTTGCCTCATTCAGCTCGGCGGCGATGGATCCGTAATCCGAGGCAAAATAGACCTGGTCGAATTTTTGACGGATGTTTTCTTCTTGAGACCCGGTCACCCTCGCAAGCCAGAGAGAATCGGCGTCTCCAACAATGCGCATTGGCACGTTTTCGACCAGAAAGCCAATACTTTTTTTAGTAGAGCCGACTTCTAATGTGAAGTATGAAGGCGCTTCCACGGCTCCTTTCAAAATGAATTTGCCATCCCCGTCAGCTCTTACTGAATCCCGCTTAGGATTTTCAGAGAAAAGGGATTCTTCGGTGAAATAGAGTATTTCTGATCCGGCATTTTTCAATTGACCGGCGATTTCAAATGATGCTGGTTTACTCTTGCTTTTTTGGGCTGACGCGGTAGCCACAGATATCGTAATAAATGCCAAGAACAATCCTGATTTCATACTGGTTTGCTGTAACGATTGGGGATAAACGCCTGGTTATAAGTGGTATCTTATTGCCTGTCAGGTTCTTGTGGTAAATTTCGGAAAACGGGGCCTTCCATTTGCTTGCTAAATACGCCTTGTATTACTGCTCGTTCCAGGTTGCCTTCTCCATTTTGGAACTGAGGGAAATCCTCTCTTAGTTGTATACTTCCCGCTTTTGCCTGCAGTTTAAGAAATGCAGGATCAACCATCTGTCTGTAAAATGAATGATGGCCCGCTATATGCCCCTGAAAGCCATTAGCCAGACACAGGCAGATGATGATCGACACGGACACCAGCCCATACCAGGCTACGCTTATCGGGCGCGATGCAGTTCGGTTCATTTCAACGATCCGTCTTTTCAGATCCGCATTTGTGTAAAAGTTTTTGAGCTCAACGGATGGCTTCATCAGGCTGGACCCAAGAAGGCTATATTGATATCCCTTTCGGTCGATACCCAGCAGGAGCACTTCCCGGTCGGCGATATACTCCAGGTTTTGTTGAATTGTTCTGCCAATAATTGGCATTGCCGGATTAAACCAGCATAATATCGAGGTCAGTCTGGTCAATAATACATCGACAGTATGCCACTGCCGGACGTGTATATTTTCATGTTGCAGAATCATTATAAGATCCGTTTTCGTATACATCCCTGGATTCAGGTAGATGTATCGCCAAAAGCTAAAGGGAGACGCGTCTTGTTGAAGTTGTTTAACTTGAAATCCATGAATTTTCAGGTTTCGGGCGCCTCGGTGCAACTTTACAATTGAAAAGAACTGAACCGACATGCGTAATAACAGGGCGAGGACCCCTAACGTATATGTATAAGTACAAAACCGCCAGTCTTCAAAACGGTTGATCTTCCCATAAGCTGCAATGAAGGGAGCATAATCTGCTGATCGGGCCAGTACGATATCGACAGGGCTAAATTGCCTCAACAAAGGATTGATGTCCAGGAATGGGGTCGTGACTGAGAATGCCAGCCCGGCAAGTAGATAGGCTCTGTTGAGCTGGTAATGGGTAAACCTTCTTAAAACGGTTTGATAAGGCAAATACCAGACCAGCAATGCAACATTCCCAATTAGCAGTTTTAAGAAAAATGACGACATAGTAGTCTGCGTTCCTATTTTCAATCAGGTAACTATTCTTATAATTACGAAATATTCGTAATGTTACGAATGTTTCGTAATTACTCCAATAATGCCAGAAAGTTTTAGATATAAACGCTGTTAAGTAATTTATAAGGAAAGTGCTGCTAATTTGTAGTTTTTAAAAGACACAAAATGCATAGTCATGACAGTAGAACAAATTGCAAACCGTCTGGCAAATTATTGCCGCAATGAACAATTTAGCCTGGCGCAAGAGGAACTCTATGCCGATGATGCCGTCAGCATAGAGCCTTTCGAAGTTCCGGGTTTCGAGAAAGAAACCAGGGGCTTGAGCGCGCTCATGGAGAAGGATAAAAAATTTAGTTCGATGGTGGAATCCCGACACGGTACCACCGTCTCCGAGCCATTAATCGCCGGGAATGCATTTTCCTTCGTGCTGACGATGGACATCAAAATAAAAGGCAGGGAGCGTGAACCGCTGACGGAACTGTGTGTGTATACCGTCAAAGACGGTAAAATTACTTCCGAGCAGTTCTTTATGTAAGGCCTGATTTATAGTTTATTCATTGACTGACAGGGTATTAATTGGAATGGAAGGATTGCCGGAATTCCACAGGAGAAAGATTGGTTTTTAGCCTGAACAGCTTGCTGAAAGACTGCGGATGCTCAAAACCCAGCTCATAGGCTATTTCTGCCACAGAGAGGTCCGTCGTCGATAACTTCTCCTTGGCTTTTTCGATCAGTTTTTCATGGATATGTTGCTGCGCTGTTAGTCCGGTCAGCACTTTCAGCAAGCTACTGAGGTATTTGGGCGAAACGTTTAATGCAAGGGCGACATCTTGCACAGTAGGTAATCCTTTAATCAGAATATCTCCGCCATTAAACCAGTTTTTGAGCAGCGCTTCCAGGCGGTCCAGGACCTTATGATTCGTAATTTTGCGGGTAAGGAATTGGCGATGATAAAACCGCTCGGAATAGTTCAGCAAGGCTTCGAGGTGGGATACAATAATATTCTGGCTGAACTGGTCAATATTGGAGTGATATTCCTGCCTGATGTTGCCTACAATCCCGTGCACTGTTTTTTCTTCTTTGTCGGACAGAAACAGCGCTTCGCTAACGGTGTAACCAAAATATTCGTATTGCCTGATACGGTTGGCCAAAGCGGTATTCCACAGGAAATCAGCATGAACCAGTAGCAGCCAACCGGAACGTTCGACGCTTTGTTCAGGCTCGGCTTCAATGCGGAAAACCTGGCCGGGGGCAATAAAGAACATGACGCCGTCATCAAAATCGTATTCCTGCTGACCATATTTCAGCTTGGCGTTCAGACCTCGTTTAACGGAAATCATATAGAAATCAAGCACCCAGTTGATTTCGCTCATATCCGGCGACCGCTTAATATCGACGTAATCGATGATGCTGATGAGCGGATGCTCCGGCCCCGGCAAGCCCCTGAGCTGATGGAATTCGCTGATCGTTCCCACTCTTTTTGTTTTGACACCTGTCATAGCTGCGGCATTATATCGGTCGTAAATTACAACATAAGTGAAATTATGCAGGTTACACCCGGCTCAAAGAGGTTCCCGTACGGGGCACTTCCTGCCTCGATACAACCTGCGTAATTTCCCCGGATCATTCGGCTTTAAAGGCTGATGCAAAATCACCGGCGAAATCAGCCAGTTTCACCTTGCCGGGAACCGGTTTATGGCGGTAATAGTCCTCGTACAACAGGCCATTGCCCTGGCTAACCTGCAATTCCACAAAGCCTTTGGCAACCTGTGGGTTAAAGCCGGCCGCCAACCAATCATAAAGCAGTTGCTCGTTGGAAATTACCTTCCATGGCAGGTCCGGTTTGCCAATCGCTGCACCCAGTACCCGGGCGATTTCATTGGGCGATACCTCGTCGCTCGCGACATACCTGACGGTCCTTCCCGAAAAAGGATGTTCCATCTCACAGGCAATTACCTCCGCAATATCCAGCGGCGACACCCAGGGTTCTTTTTGATCTCCCCCGTAGTTAGAGATAATGGCGCCTTTATTTTTGATAGTGCTGATAAAAGAAAACATATTGAGATAGAACCCCACGGGCCGTATGAACTTAATGGCAATCTCCCCGGGCAATTGCCTTAATGTCTGTTCCACATTATAGTGAAAACGGAGGATACCATTTCCCTGATCCATATGCGCCCCGACACTGCTCAGGTGTACGACCCGCTTCACTCCCGAAGTTTCGACAGCTTGTTTGTAATGCGCTCCGATCCTGCTGATGGTACCGATAAAATCGACTGAGGGGTCAAAGATATCGCCCGCCGACTCCATGGTTTCCATCAGGTATACAATGTCGGCGTTCCGAAAGGTCCGCGTTAAAAAATCAGTGTCAAACATACTGCCGATTGCCGGCCTGGCCCCCAATGCCCGTATAGCTTCCTGCCTTTCAGGCTTGCTGCTGATTACTGTTACAGAATGGTTGTTTTCAACCAAATGACGTGTGAGCGGCTTCCCGATATTTCCCAGGGAGCCCGTTAATACGATATGCATGATTTTTGTTATTTGTTGATACAAAAGTCCGCAATCGGGAATAAGCGGAAGTAGCCAAAAGGCGCAACATTGAAGCCAAAAATCAATCACCTGAGGCGAATGCTTAATCCAATCAGGCAAATACTTTTTCCATTACCAGCAGCAACCAATCAGAACTGGAGTCGTGCAATGGTAATTTGACAGTTTTTCGACTGGCTGATGTATGCATTGGGGGGCGGTTATTCACCGCCGGAAGCCAAAGCTTGAACACCGACACCTAAAAGGAATGAACGCCCTGATCAAAAAGTTTAAGGAATATGGCCATATGGACGGTGACGTCGAAAAGCGCCTTGCCGGGAGAGTAAAATGCCTTGCAAATCGGAAAGGCGATTTACTGGTCAAAAAGGGACAAGTTGTTTCCGGCCTGTTTGTAATTGAAAGCGGTTTTGTCCGAACTTACTATACTAAAGGCGAACGGGAGACAACTTCCTGGTTCGGGTTTGAAAATATTGTATCAGCATATAGGCTCACTGCCGACAGAAACTGCGGCACAACTCTCTGCTTAAAGCCCAGCCGGATGTCCAACAGCGGATTTCTCTTGGGGATATCAATGGGGAATAGGAACCGCGTGAATTCACTTTGGAGCGGTTTCGATGACGAAAGCCTTTAATTCGGCCATTTTGCCGTCCTGGAATCGCCAGACATCGCAGTAGGAGTAATCGACCAGTCTCCCGTCTTCGTTCTTCATGCTGATTTTGCCGAGTGCTGTAACAAACTCGCCTTCGGCGATTAAGTTTTCGACCCTGAACTTTGGAGGCTCCGCATAAGCCTTAACCATATACTGCCGGACGGCTTCCTTCCCCCGTAAGGTCTTGTCGCCTACAAATGTCCATTCCGTATCGTCCGTGCAAAAAGATAAAAACCCCTCGTTGTCGCCGCGGGTGATGGCGGCATTTGCTTTTTCCAGTATTGTTTTATGATTCGGATTCATGTGGTGTCTCTAAGTTCATGTTCAAAATGGAACCTCGGCCGGTAGATCTTCTTGCACAGGTTACGCCGACAGTCCGGTTAATGGCCTATCTCCTGAAAACACGGGGAAAGCGATGACGGTTCTCGTCGATAAAAATGCCGAGCCGGTAATTCTCCTCCGAATCGATCGCCAGGTTCTCGATATCGTCGATACCGCAGGCAAAAGGCTTTTTCCCTACCTTACGGTTGCCGTTGGCAAGGAATGTGGTGCGACTAAACACATGCAATATGCCGTCTTCCACGAAGGTGTTGGGGCGATCTTCCCGTATGAAATCCGTATCACTGTCGTAGTATCTGCGGTTCAGGGTCCTGATGGTGAAGACGGAATCGTAGCTGCGGTCCTCAGGATTCACAACATACTTGTCGTAGGTCTCGATCACGTCGTCGATTGTCTGCTGTTTAAGGAATGGGAAAATTGGTCCGAGTTGGAGGAAATGCTCTCCCTCCGCATGTGCGAGTACTGCGGCGGTTGCCCTGTCCGAGGTGAGTTCCAATTCGATCTCCTGCGGCTCTGCCCGGTAGACGTCGATTACTTTTACTTTGCCGGAGTGGGCGTAGCTATTTTTAATTGTGCCGGAATCGGTGTTGACAATAATTTTGCCGACCTGTGGGATCGCTTCGAGCTTATCAATCATGGCGCTATAGAGCGGACTGCCGGAAATGCGTTCGAAATGCCTGTTGGGAAAAAAGTAACCCGCCTCCTGAGGAATTGAAATGAGTGCCGTCAATAGAAAATTGCTCATCGTCTAAATACTTGTTAGTTTGTGAGCTAATGTACAAATCGCACAGCACTATTGCCGGCAAGTTCGGGAAAAGTCCGGAGTGGTCGGAACTGAAAAGGTTTTAATACGGCACTTTATCGAGAACCTGTAAAATAATCTGTTGCATACCACTTGCACACATTCTCTTTTGCGAGTTACCGGTAAAGCGGGCTTTACTCGGCTACGGGCAGGCAGTACTGCTGACACCGTCGTAAACCACCATTTTTGTCTGCATCAAATTCAACTGACAGTATAGCGGTTGATTTTTGCGTTCGGCTTCGGGATCGTAATGAAATTGCAATTGAAATATCGTATCTCTTTTGCACAAATGTTCAGGAAGATTGATGACGGCTGCCATATAGACAATACCGCCATGGTTATTGGTATCCAATTGAGTTGCGTAATTACTAGGCTTCATAAAGCGGACAAGCTGTGTTGGCGCCTTCGTGGGGCAATAGGCTCCGACATATCTGGCAGGTACGCATTGAACTGCGGACACTGGCTCAGCTGCGTCTTTATCGCAACCCAGCAGCAGCATCCAGAGGAATGACAGCCGCGATAATTTAAGTACTTTCATATTTCGCATCGTTATTGTGAGACCAAATCTTATCAGTTGCCCTTTCTTGCAGCAGTCAACTACGCTGATACGTCATTAATACTAATCTTTTCAGGTTCATCGGGTAAATATCACCTGAAAAAATAATTGTTAAACAGTCTTCGGCGAGCTTCTTCGGCAATTGGAAAGACACGACGCAGTCGGGATGGTTGTACACGGGTTACAAGTTTTTACAGGTGGTGTACCCAGTGAGGCTGGTGTATCATACGGAGTGTGATCAGCAAGAAACGGGTTTTGCCTGACGGCAGGGGTCACCAAATTTGATGCAAAAGAAAATGAATTTTATGCATCACATCAGCAATCCCTCTATTTTATATTTCGGCACCCCGGTTGTGCTGGTCGGTACGGTTAATGAAGATCATAGCTATAACCTGGCACCCATTTCTTCTGTGTTCTGGCTGGGATACCGGTGCATGATCGGTATTGCCGCCCATTCGAAAACAACGGAGAATATCCTCAGGACCGGGGAATGCGTCCTCAACTTACCTTCGGCAGATCAGGCGTCGGCAGTGAACCGTCTGGCGCTGACCACCGGGTCAAATCCGGTGCCGGAAGGAAAAAAGCTAAAGGGATATAGGCATGAAGCCGATAAATTCAAACGCGCGGGCCTTACACCGTTAGCCGGCGACCTGGTTAAGGCCCCCAGGGTTCGTCAATGTGAGGTTCAGCTGGAAGCCTCATTTGTAGCCATTCACCCGCTTGCAGCAGAAACCGGCATCGCAAACATCAGAAGTGTCAGTATTGAACTGCGGATATTGAGGGTACACCTCGATGAATCGATTCTGGCGGCCGGGACCAGTGACCATGTCGACCCCGACAAATGGCGGCCTTTGATTATGAGCTTTCAACAATTCTACGGGTTGGGGGAGAGGCTGCATCCGTCCACACTGGCAACCGTTGGTGAACATTTATACAGGACCCGGGATACCGAGCTCGCTGCGACCGGCGGTAATTAAGTTGTTTTGGTAATAACAGCTATATAATTATAGCAAATCTTACCTGAAGAAGTTCTCGACAATGGTTGAGTCCTTGAGATCAAAATGTTCGTCGTGAACCGAGTTGCGGGCAACCTGGATAAGGATATTTTCACTTTCTCGTTGAAATTGGACAGCCGGCGCATAGTAGCAAAGTGTATTTTGAGAACGATAAGATTACAAAGATACTTTCCGATTCTTTGCCCTGCTAGGTGTTTCGTGCCCGAATACATAAGCTTACTCGATTTTGAACGTCTTCTGCCTGGATTTTTTGGGTTCGATGGCGAGGCGAAGGCGATTGTGACTGATTCGCGCGGTTACGAAGCCGTGATTGAAGTAGTAGGAGCCATTCGGAGGCTTTTCGCCATATGATTGGTCGAGTAAGCTTGAATATTAAACCTAAAAATGGGTCGCAATGAGCAAAGTCAAAGTAGCAGCTTTTTCAGTTTCAATGGATGGTTACGGAGCCGGGCCTGATCAAAGCAAAGAAAACCCTTTAGGCGGGAGAGGCGAGGAACTTCACGAGTGGTTGTTCCCTACCAGGATGTTTCAGAAGATGTATGGCAAAGAAGAAGGGGCGGAAGGAACGGATAACGACTTTGCAGAAAAATCATTTGAAAACCTGGGTGCCTGGATCATGGGGCGCAATATGTTCGGGCCTGTTCGCGGACCATGGCCAAACGAGGAATGGAAAGGTTGGTGGGGAAACAACCCGCCGTATCATGTTCCCGTATTCGTTTTAACAAATTATGCCAGGGAATCCCTGAGCATGGAGGGAGGGACGGTGTTTCATTTCATAACGGACGGCATCGAATCTGCTCTGGAAAAGGCCAGGAATGCGGCTAACGGGAAAGACATACGCATCGGCGGAGGCGTGTCAACGATTCGTCAATTTTTGCAAGCGGGGTATTTAGATGAAATGCATATTGCTTTCGCCCCGGTATTTCTGGGCTCCGGTGAACACTTATTTGCGGGAATTGACTTGCCTGGGCTGGGATTCACCGATATGCAAACCATATACGGGAAAGGTGCAACCCATGTGATTCTTAAGAAAAGCAAGTGAGCTTCGTCAGGAAGAAATAATGTCGATCATTTACTTTTTGAAGCAGTCGTACTTTCTTAGAGACTTTCTACCCAGGAATTTGTGGAGATGCTTTCGATGATTATCCTGATCCCAACTGATTTTCCAGATGGCCGCATATTCCCGCAAAGTCCCTAAGCCCATTTCCTTTCTTCTTTCATCAACGTGATCGGGGTCCGACAATGGCAATACGTAGTAGCTGTTTGTTTTTTCGTGAAACCCGATTTGACTACCATAAATTTGGCAGCCACCCTTGCCTAATGCCACACGGTCTTCGAGCAGTGCCAGCGAGCTGTTTTCCGCAGCGTTACGCTTTACCGCGTCTCGCATTATCGGCAGGTATTTTTGTTGGGTGGCCAGGTCAGCATGTTGCAGGACAAGGAATATCGTTTTTCCATGCTGTGCGATTACTTCTGGTCCTGGCCAACCGAAATGGTCGAGTATTCCAGTGATTATCGGAAGATTGATACTATCCTTTTCGAGAATAAGCTTGTTCATGTTGTCAACCTGGGGCGATTTCATTCCATACCTGTTTATTGTATCGTAGACCGTTAACCGGTATTTCTGGTCGTTGATGAAGACTGTATCTAAGATCGCAATCAGGTGTCGATTGTACTTTGCCTCCTTAATGTCCTTATTGTTTTTGATCAACCCGATCGCCTTTTCCCACCTGGGGTCGCGCCTTAAATTCCGGAAGGTCGAATCCGATTGAACCCTCTCCAGTTCATCATAATTTGCCCGGTCAATTATTCTAAACAGATGATAGAATGCACTATCCAATTCTCCCACCATAGACCAGGCTGACGCGGCTGTATAACGGTCAGGAAGGTACGCCTTATCTCCATTTTTAATAAATGCCCTATCGTAAGTTTCCGCTGCAATTTTATACTGCCTCTCATGGAAAAGCGAATCCGCCCTGTTGACCTCGCGGGTATAATTCTCACCAAAATTCTGACCTAAACACGGAAAGAATACTGTTGCAAATAATAAAAGCAGCAATAGGCTAGCTTTTGTCACAAGGTTTTCTGAAATCATGAAAATAATAAAGTTGTCGCGAGTAGCAAGATCAGATCGGTTTGCTACATTTTTATTTCTTGCCATCCTTAAACGGGCTTTCGATGCCGTAGTTTGTTAAAAGCAGCGAAGAATATCCAGGCCGTGTCATCCTCGTCGACGTTGAGCTGTATTGTGCATTGATTCCGAAAGATAAAAATGATTAAATACTAATATGAAATATTTAGGTGTTTGTTTAGCCGTTCTGCTGATTTCCTTCAACGTTGCCGCTCAAATAGAGAAAGGTAAAAATATCGTATCGGGAAATTTTAATCTGGATTACTGGCACTTTTCACAGCCTGGAATAAAAACATCCACCTGGAATCCGGGTTTAGGTTTGGAAATACACCATTTCATAAGGTCTGGTTTAACACTCGGACTAGAGCTGAATGGCAGTTATTTCTCACAAGCAATGAAGTTTACTGAAAACGGCGCTTCAAGACCTAGCCGGGGATATGGGTTGTCGGTTGTGCCGCAAGTCCGTAAGTACTGGAAAGTGTTGCCATTTTTCGTTTATGCCGGAGCAGGATTGAGTCTCGCGGCTAATTCATCATTAACCTACTTCAGGGATGAAGATGTGAGGTACTCGGAGTCCAGATACAAGACGTTCAACCTCATACCACAAGCCCGCCTTGGTCTTATTTACCCACTCACCAAACGTTTGTCAATTGAGGCGGCGGGTATTTCGGACATATACCCTGCTTCATTCAACCGGCTGCAATTGGGACTTGTTTTGTTAGCGAGTGAAGGTCATTCTTCTGTTTCGGAAGCAGTTAAGGCCGTTTCGGCACTGACAGCGGGGAGATGGGTGATTTCTGGTACTTTCAATTCAAGTCTGGCAAAAGGCTCCAATTATGATGAAGAAACGAATGAATCCTACCGTAACCCGGCAACCTTGGTTCAGGTAGGCACGGGTATTTTTATGCCAAACCGGGTACTTATCGGTGCCGATATCACACTTGGCTTTCGTGGAAGCGCGATAAATGACCGGAACTCCGCGGGTTGGATGGGAACCGGCTCAAGCAAACCATGGTCTATCGGTATCCGACCCTATCTCAGAAAATATATGACTGCGATGCATTTGACTCCATATTGGGAAGTTAGCGCGAACTACAGCCGAATTATGGCTGGCGTTGACCCCACGCATACCTATTCAGCGGGTGGTCAAGTGGGCTTGGCTTATGTTTTGGGTAAACACTGGATTCTTCATGCGAAACTGGCAGGGCTGACAGTTGGTTACAGTAAGCTACCCGACAATGAATCAGAAGTTGCGACTTTGCTGGGAGGTGAAAAAATTTCGGCGGCTATTGATGCCGGTCTGAGACCAGCCTTGACGATTGCATATTCATTCAAGTGAGCACGCTTCTCGTTGCGACAACCGAAAGCAACGAAACGCATAACAGCGCAGAGAATCGTAAAGGCAACGTTCATGATCGGTGTCCGGGAGTTGGACCTACCCATTGAACCGGACCCCGGTAAAGCGATGACCGGAAACGCCATCCCAGTTGTACACCCATTCCGTCCAGGTGAATTTGAGGTATCTCGATTTCAGTTTTTGGTGGATTGCCGCCGGCTGCTCAACACCGTTAACGACTAGAAACATGTTGTGAAGACGGTAGGTAAGATTTTCCCTGCTGGTAATAATGCCTTCGGCGATCAGATCGGCGACGATATGTTCCTGCGTACTTTTTTCGGTTTCCATGGAGACCTCGTTCAACCGCTTCCGCAAACCTTTTGCGACTTCCTCAAATTGCATGCGGATGTTTTCCAGCATGGTCCGGCGGGATTGATATGCGTCCCGCGTGGATTCAAGCGCGCTTTCCCGTAAACGGCCAACTATATCCGAACTGTTTTGAGCATTACTCCCTGCTTTCAGATTTTCGGCGCGCAACCGGATTTCCGTCTGTTCCTTACGCAACCGGGTCGATTCAAGTCCAATCTTTAAATTAAGCTCACTTCTGAGGTCGCTGGCATTTGCCAGGTCGTCTATCGCGAGAGCATGGGTCAGTTTCGAAATAAGCCCATTCAGCTCATTGAGGGAATCGGTGCTGGTTTGCTGGCTACTGTGCAGGTTTTGCAATACGTAGTTTTCTTTATGGATAGTTGCGTGGGCTGGCCTTGAAACTTGGCCTCCATGTCCAGTTGCCGGAGCTATCTCACTCAACCGGCGAGATGAGGAAATTGTCGTGACGGCACGCTCGGTTGTACGCCGACCCGCATTTTCGGCTGTTTTCGGCATAATAGCCACACTGGGTCGTTCGTAGGTTCTGGTGGCCATGAGGAGCACGGACACGGCGACCAATGGCAGGGTAAGCAGATATTTCACGCGCGTCCACTTTGGGGAGCGACCCTGGTAGAGGGTCTGGATGCGTCGCTTTAACAAAGACTTGTCGGAGAATCCGCAGCCGACGTTGGTGTCGAACCTTTGCCGGGCATACGAAATCAGAAAGGCCGCATGGCTATCCTTTTCGGGCGCTTCCTGGTCTGCCAGGAATTCATGGACCTCGCTGAATGCACGCTTATACAGCCAGAGTGCCGGATTGAACCAAAAAAACACTTTCAGTATTTCGACCAGCAAGATATCCAGGCTATGCCATTGCCGGATATGGACGATCTCATGGGCAAAGATGGTATCGAAATGCCTTGCATAGTCGTCCTCTGAAACTACCATCCATTTAAGAAATGAGAACGAGCCCGCGGCTGTCCGCCTGCCTGGAGGTATCACCAGCCTGCAATTGGCGAGCTGGACGCACATTCCGGTTTGAATCGTCCGGGAAATGTCAAACAAAGCTTTGATCAACAGTGCCAGCATAACCAGAACTCCCGCAAAATACGCGACAAAAAAGGCTACCGGCCAAACCTCCATTGTCGATCCGGTAGTTCGCGGCTGTGTGGTAGTTTCGATCACATTGGCGACCAGCCGGTTGTCGATAATCTGAGCAGCAGTTTGACGGAATTCCAGCGCCGGAACAGCCATAGCGATCAGGAGCGAAATGATAAGGTAGGTGCGGTTCCATACGAAGAAAGTCTGCTTTCGGAAAAGCAGCCAGTAGGATACCACAAAAAGGACCCAGCAAAAATTTACTTTCAGCAGGTAAGAAATTGCTTCCATGGCAAAAAAGGTTAATTACTGTTTTTTTTCTTTTCACGAATAAACTCCTCCAGATCATTCAGGTCTTTTTCGCTAAGGGTTTTGTCCATCACAAAAAATGAAACAAGGTTGGTAACCGAGCTTTCAAAATAGTTCTCTACCAGCTGCTTCACTTCGTATCTCCGATACGCCTCTTCGCCTACAATTGGGTAATATTCATGTGAGTTTCCAAAAGTTAAATGGCCCACGATCTGTTTTTTCTCAAGAATTTTCAGAAAAGTTGCGACGGTCGTGTATGCAGGCTTTGGCTCAGGCATATTCGCCAGAATGTCTTTTACATATGCTTTTTTGAGCTGCCATATGATCTTCATGATCTCGGCTTCCGCACGGGTAAGAGAACGTAACTCCATATACGAATGATTTTTTAGTTGACGCCTATTGCGCTGATATCAAATATATTACTAAGTTTTTAGTAAACAAACTAATTTATTAATATTTATACTAAAAACTTAGTAATAAAGCTATGTAATAAAGCTATTGGAAACCCTTGCGTGGCACAGAGCCCTAAACGAACTCATGGGGAAAAGGTATTGTATGTGTGTAAAAGGATATGTTAAGCATGAGGGATGTGGCCCGGATGCGGAAAAACGGTCGGATACTTCGAACGGTATGCGGTTGCCCGTGGGTAGCCCCCGATTTTCCTTAACTTTCCGTCATTTTTTTAATTGAATACCCAACTTTCGAAAGAAATCTGTCCGATTTTTACCTAGGTGAAAATCTTGAAGAGTGCGGCTCCCGAAATTTGCGGAGTTTTGCCTGTTGGCAGTCGCGACGTAACCTAATGTTCCATGTATTCGCTTTCTGGAATGGCCGAGAAAAACGAGATTATAGCACAGCACCTAAAAAATTTTGCTGCCCTGACAGATAAAGACATTGCGGAGAGCCAGTTGTTCTGGAAGCCGAGGAAAATCAGAAAGGGGGATTTTTTCAATATGCAGAATATGGTTTGCAATGACCTTGGTTTAGTGGTGAAGGGGATCTTCCGGATTTATTATCATGACCCCAAGACTGAAAAGGATAAAAACATTTTCTTTTTCTCAGAAAATCAATTTGTCGTCTCATTCCGAAGTTTCATCTCCCGCAATCCCTGCTGGTACTTTATAGAAGCGATGGAAGATTCAGAAATTGTATTTATTTCGTACAAAGATCTCAACGGCCTCTATGAAAGCAATCCAAACTGGGCAAGATTTGGCAGGTTGCTTGCGGAATTGTTTTTTGCCTATGCACAGACACGTGCCGAAGAATTCATGTTTTTTTCCCACGAGGAACGTTACCTGAGATTGTTGGAGGAGCATCCCAACATCGTCGAGCGTATCCCGGCCTATCACATTTCGTCGTTTCTCGGAATAACCAATCCTTCGTTGAGCCGGATCAGAAAACGGATAAAAAAATAGCCGGACAAACGTCCGGCAAATGTGTCAGGATGCGGCCGCAAGGTTGGCCGTCCTGGAAAGCCGGAAAGCCGCAAGCAGATAGTAAAACGCTCCAAAAGCCGCATAACCTGCCAGGCTGGCGATTCCCATAGCGGGGTCGTGGGCCAAAACAATAAATGATACCCCACCAATAGCAGACTGGCCGCCGCTGATGATCATCGGCCATTGGCCGCCCAGCAATTTTCTACGACGCAATCCCAGTACCAGCTGGATCAGGCCGGTGAGAATCGCCCAGGTGCCAAACACCATCAGGGCTTCGGGAATACCTGTTCGCAACGCAATACCCACCGCCAGGGCAGTTACGACGCTGATCACCGCATTTACATACTGCGGTATTCTGGAAGCGCCGTTTCGATTAGCGCGGATATCGAGGATCGTGCCCGCGACGTCCCACACAGGGTAGATGATAAGCAGTATGTGGGCAAATCCCCTGGATTTCTCCGCGAAAACGGACACCAGGAGTACCCAAATAACCGAAAAAGCAGCGCGAATGAAGTAAAGTTTACGCAGTGCGCCAGCTGTTTCAACGGCCTGACTACCAGTTGCCGCATTGGAAAGAGGTGTAGATGACATAGTTTCAATTTTAAGTTGTTTTATCAACCCAAAGTTGAACAGTTGTTTCCGGGGGATTTTTCACCTAAGTTAAAATGGAGGGAAATTTAAAGACTTTCGCTGAGCGCTTCCAGATAGGTTTCGTTGTTGGACTTTTTGAAAACGATGTCCCGGCATTGGTTGAACCTGGCGAATGCGCCCAGAGCCCGGACAAGCCTGGCAATGATAGTCTGATCCAGGGCCACCGGTTCAAAATGCAAGTTGTGGACGACCAGCACTTTTTGCTTGCGGTCGGCCTTGGCATCCATTCTTGCGATGAATGTATCCCCCGCCAGCACGGGTAACGAAAAATAGCCGAATTGGCGCTTCGGAGCAGGTACGAAGCATTCGATCTGGTAATCGAAATCGAAGAAGTCTTTTAAGCGGTGGCGAAACACGTTCAGGACGTCAAATGGTGAAAGGATGAAGACGTCCCCGGATACTTCGAGATCCGTTTCCTGATCGGGAAGCATGTATAGCGGCCCTTTCAGGCCTTCGACAACTACCGTTTTTACCTCGCCGGTCCGGATCATTTTTTCGAGCTCTTTTTTTACCAGGTTGCCTTTGACATGACGCGCCCGCCAGGCCATTTCCTTAACGTAGGAAACACCCAGCGCGCCCAATGTACGCCGGATCACGAAACGGGCGTATTCTTCATCGGAAGGCATGGTCAGGTCAGTTTCCCGCGGCACGACGTTGACCGGCAGGACGTAGACCTTCTGAAATGCTTTGGTGCGGTTGATCATCAGGTTTCCATCGAGATATAGTCTTTCCAGCGCAACTTTCGCAGGCCGCCAATCCCACCAGCCAGAGCTTGCCTCCACACGGTCGTTTTCAAAATCTCCGACCATCAGCGACTCTTCCCGTTCGGCCCGATCCATGATCTCTTTCATCAGATTGATTTCCGGCTGTGTAAGCGGTTTCCTTTGCGTTTTAAAAGCCTTTTTTACAGGCAGCGAAAAGCGGAAATCGTGCATGGGGAGATAACCTGCATCTGAGGTCAGATACTCGAAAATACTGCCATCTTCACAAAGTTGGTGAAGCCATTCATTTTGATAGTCGGGTATGCGTGCCGCCATTACGTGATGATGGGCGCGCTCCACGACGTAATTCGTATCGAGTTGCACAAAGCCGAGATGGTCGATCACCCGGTAAACCGCCTCGATCCCCGTCCCGAACTGCGCTTTCCGCGCGAGCCCGGTGGCGTTAAGAATGATTTTCCTCGCCTGCTGTTTGGTTAAGGTGATGGGGGTCATGAGACTCACTGGTTTTTCTCATAGGAAAGACATCCGCGTCCGGTTGATACCTCTTTGAATGAAACATCTTTGACTATCATCATCAAGTCCGCACAGGATATGAGCTTCATCGGCGGTTTACGCCGTCAAAAACATCGATGCCAAAGGCAACCCGTCCAGTTGACAGGCCTCCTTTTCCCTGGTAAACCCTCTGCTCTCGAAGAGTTGAGGCAAGGAACTTTCCAGGTGTTCATTGATCCATACCCGCACACCTTCGTGAGATTTGCAGACAGCCAGGCATTTTTCCAGCAACGAATCCCTGATCGCCGGCGCTGCGTACTTTTTGAGTATTCCGAAATCGGCAATACGGACGGCACGCTTTCCCTCCAGTACCTGTGGCTTTTTGCCCCGGGTGGTAATGCGAACATAACCGGCCGGCACGCCGTCTGCGTAAACGACCAGCCATTGGTTGGACATGCTGTTGACTTCGGCAATGAGGGTCTGCTTATTGAAATTTTCAAGAATGTATTGATCCAGTAACGGGCCGCTAACGAGCGATGCATATTTCTGGATTGCCAGTTCCTTGGTCAGCATCAGGAGGGTTTCCACTCCCTGATCAGTCGCGATTGTGAATTTTGTGATAATCTGCATTTTTCTGCATTGATGTACTCAGGCAAAATTATACGGCCCATTGTAGAATACATCATACACATTTTGTAAAAATAAGCAGTACAGATTTTAATAGGACCGCTGCCCGGCGAGCTTGATGGCTTCTATTTTTTCGGGAGAGAATTTGTCCGCAAAAACCACCCGGAAATACCTGTCGAAGGTTCCCGAGAATGAAAAAGTATAGCCGGGCGTAAACCTTATTCCGATGTTTTCGCATTGCCGGTAAAAGTGCTCCATATCTGTATCGTCAGGCATTTTTACCCAGATATTGTATCCTCCCGCAGGTGTGATAACGGCTGTTTTCTCGGGGAAGTTATCAGAGATTAAATGTGTGATGTGGTACGCATTTCTGGCCAGCTGCATTCTGAAAGCCCTTACGTGACGGTCGTAACTGCTGTCGGTCAGGAGTCGGTTTACCGTTTCCTGGTACAACGGCGACACGGTGCTGCCCAATGCAAACTTGATCTGTTCGGCACGCTGCATAAATTTTCCAGCTGCCAGCCAGCCCAATCGTATCCCAGGTGCCAGTGTTTTTGCATAGGAAGAATAGGTTAGTACCAGGCCGCTTTCGTCGAAGCTTCTGATCGTGGAAGGCCTTGTCCCGTGAAAGTGCAGGTCTCCGTAAATATCGTTCTCGATAATTGCCACATTGAACTCCTGCGCTGCGGAGAGCAGGGCCCGCTTTTGCGTATCAGCCAGCATTAGGCCCGTTGGATTATGAAAATTGGGCGTGACGATGACCGCTTTGACAGTATTGCCCCGGCAGGCCTTTCGGAAAAAATCGACGTCGAAGCCGGTGTGTAAATCAACCGGCACCTCAATGACTTTCAGTTTGAGCACCCTGATTACTTCCAGCACTGAAAATACGCAAGGACTCTCGACCGCGATCACCTCGCCGGCATTGCAAACGGAGGCCAAAGCGATATACAATGCCTGCAATGCGCCATCTGAGATCAGCAATTCATCCGGATTGATGATCGTCTTGTACGCGGCAGCACGTTGCACGATACTGCTTCTCAGTTCCAGTGAGCCATTGGGAGGGTAGTATCTCAGCAAACCTGCTCCGTGCCTTCTGATCGTCTGTTGCATCACCCGTAGCAACAACTTTTGCGGGATCAGAAGATCGCCGGGAGCAGCCACATTAAATTCAGAAACCTTGCGGCCCGCGCGCAACGAGGTCGTTAATTCGAGATGATGCTTGAAGATCGCGTCTCTCACCACGGCCCGGTGTTTGCCCTTCGGCTCCGGAATCGCGACGTCGGGTCTGTTGCTGACATAGTAACCGGATTTAGGCACGCTCTCCACCAGTCCGCGGATCACGAGATACTCATATCCATTCTGAATTGTACTGATACTTGTGTTATACTGCTGTTTCAACTCCCGGACAGACGGTAATTTGTGCCCGGGCTTGAAAACACCTTCTCGGATGTTCTTTTCAATGGCAGCCGTGAATGCCTCGTATTTGTATGTCTTCATAACTGTACCGGCAACTTTTATCTATTTTGAGCCTGTACCGCAAAGCTAGGTGATTTAGATTGACTGCCGTCTGCACATTGAAAATGGCGTCTTCCAAGGTGCTTCCGATGGAGTGAATCCGGCATTTACATCATCTTTCCCGTTTCAACTTTTATCCATTAGCTGAATCCATTCCCTGATAACCGCTTTCAAATCTTCGCTTTTGGCTTTTACTTCTTCCATGCTGTTAAATCTGGCATATGCTTTGCCTTTTGGCGCAGGTTCCAGCACGGTACGGTGGGTCAGTGTTTCGCCCTGGTGGAAAACAAGCACCGCCTGGTCTTTAACCCGGGGACTGAAGGTTGCGATGTCACCCTTGTAGTAGAAATTGGGACCGCCCCATTTTACCTCTTCAGTGATCGAAGGATCGACCTCCATAATTACCTGCCGGATCGCCTCCATCTCGTGCTTCAACGGATGATTGAGTCCGGAGAGAAAATCGTCTACTTGTTTCGATGCCATGATATAAGATTATTGATGTGACGGCAATAGCCGGTATTGCCAAATAATTTTGAAAGGACAATTCAGATGCCTGCCCATTACCGGTTCGGCTCAGGTAAGGACGAAATTAGAAGGGCAGGAGGAGAAAAAAATTTACAAATGTTGAGAATCCGGGAATTATTTTCCCGAGATAATCCGGCTCAATTGGGTGGCGGTTATCCCCAGGTAGGAGGCGATATGATATTTCTTAAGTCGAGGGATAATATGTTTATGGGACAATAAAAAGTCCTCGTATCGCTTAGTGGCCGTATCTGTGCGGAAGGCAATTTCAAGCGGTTCTTTTTCGATCACCCAATGCTTTTCAAGATAGTTAATGTAAAAGAGAGCCAGGTCATTGTGCTGTTCGACAAGTTTTCTAAACTCTGCAAAGTCGTATTCCAAAACCACAGTTTCCTCCATGGCTACGATCGAGAAACGGCTTGGCGTTCGGGTCATCGTCGCTATGACAGATGCGGCGATCCTGTTTTCAGGGAAAAAATATTTGATAATCATTTCACCCTCGTCCGGAAAATAGGATTGGTAAGCCAACCCCTGGCAGATGAAAGACACTTTACCGGGGATCTGGCCCTCATTAATCAGGTATTCTCCTTTTCCATAGGTTTTTGCCCGCAGCAAAGCGCCCCAGGCGGATTCTGCCGCTTCGGTAATCGGGTAATACTTACGAATCTGCTGAAAGAAAAGCTCCTTACTCGTCATGTTTTTGACAATAATATGAGCATATTCCAACATCGTCCCTCACAGTTTTGAATTTCGTTCCGGCACGTTCGATTGCGCGGGACGTGATGGCGTTGGCATATGCTTCGCCTAAAACACGAAAATAGTAAAAAGTGCATCGACAAAAGCATTTGCTGCCTTGACGATCGCATCCATGGAGGGCATGGAATTTTTCGAGCCCTTACTCCAAGATTTGCATCGAAATCGCCTGTTTATTTAATTTCGAGGATCAGGATCGGTGTCGTTTTTTCTTCATATTGTTTTCCGAAGAACCCGGTGACGATGTATTTTTTATCTGAAACTTTAAGTATTTCAAAAACGTCCCCGGAAAGAAATCCAAGTTTCAAGCTTCGTTCGAACTTTCCGTTACGATCCATGATGTTCAGGTAGCTGTCTTTTAATCCGGCATATCCGGCCAATGGAGTTTCATGACCCGTCAGAATCTTTCCGCCGGGAAGACTTACAATGTTGTTAAAGGTCCCCCAATTGTGATCGGAACTGTTGTTTTTTTCAAAAGACAAATCCGGTGTTCCATCCGCAAGAAGCCTGGCGAACCCTCCATAGGCATATCGCCCGTCTCTTATTTCTGTGTTATTAATGCTGTAAAAAACGCCACCGATTAAAATTTTGCCGTCCGGCTGGATGGCGATTGTATTGATAGACGGCGCTGTGATAGGGCTTCCTTCGAGCACTTCCCTGAAAATAAACCCCGGATCAGGCGATCCGTTGGTGGTCACTTTTGAAATGTACCGCCTGATACTCCCGACCGTCGTCGTGAAGCTTCCTGTGATAAACATTTGTCCGCCTGTCATCAGTTGTACATGAGTCACGGAACTGTAAGAGTTGATGGGGCCGAAAGTGAATGTTTCGTCGAGAGAGGCGTCCTGGTTCAACCGGACCAACCCGGTTTTGTACTTTCCGTTTACGGATGTGAAGTAACCCGCGACAAGTATCTTGCCGTCATTCTGAAGATATAGACTATTCAAATATGCTCGCGACGTAAGCCCGCTTTCTGAGAATGACGGCATGTCGAAAGTCTTGTCGAACGAGCCGTCGCCATTGAGCCTGATCAGATGTCTTTCCTTTCCTCCCACGGTAAATTTACCTGCAACCAAGATGCGGCCGTTGTCAAGCACTTTCACGTCCCGAAAATTTTCGACAAGCCAGCTTACATCCTTGTCAATGTCAAATGACTTATCGAGCCGGCCATTTTCATCAATTCGGTAGACTTTGCTTTGGCTTGTGTTAGTGAGGCGGCCTGTGACGATTAATTTTCCGTCTTTCTGCAGATCAGCCGAGTTAATGCTGAAAAGCTCGTTGGATAAATTTTTGCGGATTGAAAATTCAGCGTCGGTAATCATTTCTCCGGGCTCTTCGGGTGCCGGCCCCGGTTCCTCCTGATCTGTTTTTTTACATGACCAAATCGGCGTGAGCAGCGCCAGGGTAAGCATAACCAAAAATAATTGCAAGCGTTTTTTTGCGAGGCGAGAGTAAGTTGTAAAGTTTGTTTTCATCTGGGCTCCGTTGTTTTTAATAGGATTTCCGATTGGGATTGTGTTTACATTTCAAAAGAAATGTATCTGAGCTCTCAATAAATTATCAGGTCGCGAATACGGACTTAATTGTCCTGAATCTGGCAAAACATGCCTTTGAGAATAAGTACTTTACTACGTCTTAAAAAATCTCTTTAAAATGCGAGTTATCCGCCAGGATTTGCTCGCTGTTTTCTCGTACATTGACAAATAGAAGTCCCGATCTATCACTTACAACTCTATGTAATCAATGCTTGCAAGGCGTGCTCTCTTTGAAGTCGTCGCTATGTCATTGTGCCTATTCCTGCTTGTTGGTTCCGGCTGTCAAGCTCAAAGTTCAACACAAGGCAATACGGATGACCTGATCTCCAGGCTCGAACGGGACATTAAGTCTTATAATGAAGCAGTGTTCAAACGAGATTCTTCAGGAATTGCGGAAGCGTCCTACCTGATGGCAAAACGCCACATCAACCTGGGCAACTACGCAATTGCAGAAACCTGGCTTCAAAAGGCACTGGGCATACGGCAGGCTTTGGGAGATTTTGAAGGAATTGGGAAGATCTACCTGCGATTGCAAGAGATTCAATTTATTCTCGCTAGCCCATTGGACGCCCTGCGAAACGCCCGGCTGGCAATGGTCAATTTCCGGAAAGTGAATTCATCGAAAGGCATGATGAGCGCTTATGGTGCGTTGGGGACAAGTCATTTGCTCGCGTGGGAAAAGAGCGCTCTGAACCGGCGGCACAGATTCAGATCTTCCCTACACATAGCCAAGGCAAATTTTAGAAAATCGCTGGAACTCGCCCGGGCGCTGCATTCTCCTATCGATGAAGGAGGAATGTATCGATATCTCGGCATTTGTTCTAGACATGAAAACAAGATTGCCGAAAGCTTCTCTTTTAAAATTGCAGCCTGGGAATTGAACAAAAAACAAGGCCTGCTGCCGAACGGAATCGAACTGGCAATCGACATTGCAAATCAATATCTTCAAAATGGAGACCCGCGAAATGCGGAACCCTGGCTAATGAAGGCAAAAAAAATGCTTGCAACACTAAATTCTAAACCTAGCCTGAAAACGTCCATGTTACTTAGCCTGGCGGAATATCATCAACAAAAAAAAGAATGGAAACTGGCACTTGTATACAGGGAAAAACTCGAAGAATTAAGAGAAAGTGCATTTCTTCAATACCGTAACGAGGCCGCAGCGGGGGTGCGCAAAAGTGAAGAGGTAAAACTGAAAGAAGTGGCCTTGATTGCGAAACGAAAGGAGGTGGCTTTACTGAAAAGCAACGCCACTTTAAAGAATCGTGTTCTGTACGCGGTCGGACTGCTTCTGATTATCTCTTCAATTACGGCGGTGCTGTATGGTAAACTTTACTCCAAGCACAACAAATTGTATTTGAAATACAGGACATTGAGCGAATACAACGCTGGGTTAGTGAAAGAGCAAAACCACCGGACCAAAAACGATCTTCAACTTGTATCCAATCTCCTTAGCCTGCAATCGCTTCAATCGCGGGACCAGGCGGCGGCTAAACTCCTGGAAGAAAGCCTGCTTCGGGTTGAATCAATCATTCTCATTCACCGGCGGCTCTATCAGGATACGATGCCGATGTACGTCGATGTCAAACTTTACATAGGCGATCTTATTAAGAGCATTCTCAGGGTTTACGGCATGACTCATGTTAGGTTATCACTGGATGTGCAGCCTTTTTTACTACATGTAAAGAAAATGGCACCCCTTGCGCTGGTTGTTAACGAGTTAATGACCAACTGCTGCAAGTATGCTTTCACAGGCCGGTCTCCTGCGCTTTATGTAAGCTGCCAAGTCCTTTCCTCCGAGGTACATTTCCGGGTTCAGGACAATGGTCCCGGTTTCGAAGTGGAAACAGTCCTGAGTGGTTTTGGATTGGAGCTTATCGATTTACTTACAGCGCAATTGGAAGGCCAGCATACATTCCAGTCGGTCCATGGCTGCCGTTTTCAACTTTGTTTCCCTGCCGGTGAAACGCTTATCCAACTTTTAAATTCAGGTCAAACCGACTTTGCCAATCCATGAATGTAGACCGAAACATCCTCATTGTCGAAGACGACCTGCTCCTTGCGACTGATATCAAGAAAAACCTGAAAATTCAGGGCTGGAAAATTGCCGGCATTGCAAAAAACTATGTTTCCGCCATGAGTATCATGAAAAAAGGAAATGTCGACCTGGCGTTAATCGACATTAAACTGGATGGCCCGGAGGACGGGATCATGACCGCAACGGAAATCCTGAAAATCAAATGGATCCCGATCATTTACATTACGGGAAACACACCGTTCGAAGTCAGGCAGCGTATGAGGGAAACTTATCCTTCTGCCTTCCTTCAAAAGCCATTGCGTGTCCGCGAATTAGCAGCGCAAATCGATTTGGCCTTCAACAATCATGACGAGGGCTTAACGGGAAACCCAATTAGGAAAGATGCCGACTTTCTTGCGTTACCAACAAAAGACGGTTTGATGAACATCAGATCATCAGAGATCATTTATGTAAAGGCAGCCGCGAAAAGCACAAGCCTGTTTCTGACCAGTAATGAACTCTTCCGTCACGGAATTTCGAATTCGGATTCCCTGCTGGTCTCAGTCAAATTCGGAAGGCTTACCAGCCAATTGCCTTCTGAGTTCTTTAAATTGGGGCGTTCGGAGACCATTAATCTGAATCATGTTCAAAGAATATGGAAAGAAAATCTGTACCTGACTTCTCATGTGCTGATAATACCTGACGGCCGGCGTGAAACCCTGATTAAGAGGTTTAATCTTATCGAACGATAGCTGAGAATTTGTTGAGCGACATATCGATTCGAATACCGTCGGGGTTAGACTGAGAAAAAACGCACCTACGCGTGCTTTTTTTGCTGATTCAGAAAATTTCTTATTAGCGCCAATACCTCGTCAAAATGGGTGTCCAGTACATCGTGCCCCCCGTCTAAAACGTGGATTTGCGCTTCGGGCAAGTCGTGCTGGTAATAAGGAACTTCTTTCACTGAAAAAAATAGCTCATATTTCCCCCAAACGACAAGGGCTGGTGGTTGGTGACTGCGAAGATATTTCTGGTAAACAGGAAACATTTCCAGGTGAGTTTTGAAATCACAATTTAATTCAAATTGCCTTTCGATGTTACCCGGTCTTTTCAAAAGTTCCCAATCAAGTATCCACAGTTCCGGACTGACCCTTGGTAATATTTCTTTTGGAAGTCCACCAAAGTATTGATTTTTAATACCTTCTGCACTTAGGAACTGAATAAGCTTTTTCTTTTTTTCGGGAGTCGGATTGTACCAATAGTCAATATATTCGTCCCATTCCGGACCCATACCTTCACGGTGTGCATTGCCGCTCTGGACAATTATTCCGGAAATCTTTTCAGGGTGATTTACGCATAATTGAAGCCCTATCGGTGCGCCATAATCATGGAGATATATAAAGTACTGATGTAAATGTATTGCTTCGGTGAATTTGTTTATTAAAGCGGATATATTTCCAAATGTATAGTCAAAATGATCTGGTACCGGAAATTCACTAAAGCCAAAACCCGGATAATCCGGGGCGACAAGGTGATACTGATCGGACATCGCAATCATCAGATTCTTGAAAGCTACCGATGAAGTCGGAAATCCATGTAAGAGCAGTAGAGAGGGATTCTTTTCATCTCCGGCCTCGCGGTAGAAAAGATCAATTCCATCCACGTTGATGGTCCTGTTGTAGATTTGCCTTGGCATACTATTTGAAATTAATGATTTTCTGAGGTCGGAAAATCACAAAAAGAGTGCCAGCTATTTTACCATTTACAAAAAGTGGTGAATACAGATGTGACAAATGATTACCGGCTAGTTGACTTAAAAAAGGTATACAATTATTGAAATTGCCAAAAATCAGCCTTTGGAACTCGTTTCATACGAGTTTCAAAGGCTGATTATATCCTAGCTTCCCTGCGCTAATTTTTCAGTACTTTAAAACTTCTGCCATTGATGATCAGCACGTAAATGCCGGGCTTTTGACCGCGGAGGTTGATCTCCCGGAAATTGGTTCCCGAGACCGCTGCTGATGCCTTGTCCGGCGGGATGGCTATGCCCTTTACCTTAGAACCGTCGACACCAAATACTTCCAACGATTGCAGCCCCGCACTGGATTCGACGCGCAGCACGTCCGTTACGGGGTTGGGGTAAACTTTGATTTTGATCCCGTGGTCAAACAGGATGGAAATGGTCTTTGAAAAGGCATATGTACCGTCTACATCTATCTGTTTCAGCCGGTAGTAGTTTGTTTCGGCCAGAGGGGCCTGATCGGCAAACGCGTAATTCGCAATTACCTTACTGTCGCCCTTTGCATCCGCCTGGCCGATCGGCTCAAAGTTTCTGGCGTCGCTGCTTCTTTGTACCTCAAAATGCGAAGCATTGAATTCCTCGGTCGTTGCCCATTGGAGTGCCACTGTTTTTTCGACAGCCTTGCCCGTGAAACTGACTAATGTGACGGGCAGGGGAGGCTCAATGCTGCCGATGGCGAGCGCGGTAATGGACGTTCCGGCCGGGATGGTCCCGCTGAGCGCATTGTTATCGTCAGGTGCACTGGCACCGGTTGTGCCTAACGCCACCCACTCGGTTCCGTTCCAGCCGACAAGCCGCAGGTTAGTTGCAAGGGCGAAGCCCGATACGTCGGGAATAGATACGCTTACCGGCACGTTGTCATCGCTTCCGGCGGTGTTGATCCAGTCCCAAAAACCGACAGGGCTTACCGATTCGATCGGGGCGGCGAAAGCCGTCAGGCTGTGTGTAGCGCCGTCGGAAGGATCGGTAACCGTAGCAGGACTGCCCACAAACCAGGCTGTGCTGATGGTAACAGCTGCCGCCGGGGCGGAAATGGAAACCGTACGCAGGTCGGTATCGCTACCTACGGGAAATACAAACGCATCATCACCTGTTTTGGTCACATAGCCATTCACGTGCTGCGGATCCGTATTCCCGCCGGCATAGCCCGCTCCGTCGGCTAAGCGAAGCGAACTGATAGTGTGTGTACTGCGTGTGGTACTTATGATCCCGCTCGTGCCGAAGGTGAGAGTCCCGGCAACATTGGCGCCGGCTGTATTCGTAAGCGATACGGTATTGCCGTTCTGAAATTGCAGGTTATGGAAACCCGGCGCTGCGGAACCGCTGATCGTCAATGCACCCGCGGCGTTGAACAGGTCGAGACTGTTCGTCTGCCCGAGCCAGGTACCATTGTTCTGGAAACTCAGGTTACCATGCTCGTACGTAGACCCGTTTGCGAGCGTAACGCTACCGCCCGCTTGTACGACGGTACCGTTGGGTGAGTAGTCACTTATGTAACCAGCATCAATGCTTACCGGATCGGGTGGTCCATAGGTGGTAAATGTCTGTCCGTGTGCCTGCATCACCCACAAGGGCAATGCCAGGGCTATGAGTCGTTTTTTCATACTATTTGTTTTTTGAATGTGAACAATCAGTATGAATGACTATTTGGAAACAGCTGTGTTATCGGCAGCTTCGGTGTTCAGCGAAGCTTCGAGGCGCTGCATTCTTTCCGCGAGTGCGGAGATTTTGGAAACATCGGCTTTCAGTGCGGCATTGTCGGCTTTGGAAACGGCAAGGGCCGCTTTCAGGTTTTCGATCATCTTCTGCTGTTCCTGGATGGCATTCACCAGCATATAGGGTAGTGCCTGGTTGTTGTACTGTCGGAGATCATTGAAACCTTCTGCTTTCGTTTTTGTAACCATGTAAGGAGCGATTGCCTCCATCTCCTGGGCTATGATACCGATCTGTTGCTCGTTTGATTTGAACGGTGCATTCGCATTGTAGTGGAATTTCACCGGATGAATTTTCATCACAGTTGCAAGGCCATCCTTGTAATCCGCATCGATCGTTTTCACACGTGCATCCGAGAAGATACCCCAGGTGCCTGAAAGGTTGTTGGTAGTACCGTTGACGCTAAGCTTGGCAGTGGGCGCGGCTGTTCCAATGCCAACAAAACTGCTGCTATCGATAACTATGGACGTTTCCTGGCCTGCGACAAAAATCATTCTTGTCTTCCTGTTTATACCGTCCCCCAGGTAGGTAGCCGAAATCAGGCCCATGTTGGTTTGAACACCATCTCTTCGGCCGCTGAAATATAAGTTACCCAGAATAGTTCCAGCCGTGATGTTCTCAGGTGCCGCGGCTGATCCACGGGTTGCACGCAATGAGACGGACGGAAGTGCGGTGCCGTAAGAGTCGATGATGAAATTGTCATTGTTTCCACCGCCTCCGCCGTCATTGATAATGTGAATCGCCGGATTGTCCAACACTTGCGAGGAGGAGATCCTTAATGCCCCTTCGTTCAAATGTAATTTGGTCTGAGGGGCGCTGGTGCCAATACCTATTCTGCCGTTGTTTTTCAGTGTAAACTGGCTTAGCGAGATACTGTCGCCGGCGTATGGATTTGCAGCAAGATAAAGAGCGCCAGCTGCACCGGCGCCACCGCTACTGGTAGACAAGGCTACATCATTTGCCATACCGCCTGAGTTGGCCAGGTTGCGGGCAATGCCGTGATAGCGGTTACCAAGTTGAAAGGTCATCCTGCCGACGTTGGTTGAACTTACCCGAACGCCTACTGCTCCGGTGTCGGCAACTGCTAGTTTAACTGCCGGTGCTGCTGTACCGACACCCACCATGCCATCCGCTGTCACACGCACCACCTCCGCATTGTTCGTGCGGATAGCCAGTGGCTGTTTGTCGGTGGTACCGATGAAGCTGGTCGCCGGGTTGATACCTGCATTACCCGTGGTATTCCAGCCGGCTACGGGAGTTGTTGACCAAAGTGGTACGAGCGGAGTTCCGATATTAGTCTGTACCTAATCAGTCGTCGTGTTGAAAATCAGGAGCCCCTTTGCAGGCATGGTGATGGCATTGCGCTGTGCGGTTGTCAGACGGGGTAGGAGCAAGCCTTTGTTGTTGCCGGCTCCGCCGGTTACTTCCAGTGTGGCGCTGGCGTCGGGGGCACCTGCGGCGCCAATTTTTACCTGTGCAAAACCGGGAGCTGCGACGAGCGCCAGGAAGCCCGCCAGGATGTAATGCTTTTTCATAAAAGTGTTTTTAAGTGATGGCCGAAATAGCTTTCACAAATGTCGATGCAGACTGGGAAGGAATTGTAGGACATATTTTTAATTATTTGTACAAACTTTTACTACATGAAAAATAATTATTCGCACACTATTTTGCTTTTAGTTCTAATCAAAGACGTATAGCTTGTTGGTGATTTACGCCCGGCCGGGCGCGACGACACCCTTATGAGAATTTTGCACCTGTCTTACCTGCTCAGTATCATTTGTTTATTGTCTTTATCACTACAAGCGCAGGATAACGGGTCCTGGACATTGACCCATTTCAATAGTGAAAATGGTTTGCCTCAGAACAGCGTAATAGGGGCGGAAATAGACAAGGATGGCTATTTGTGGCTAGCTACCCAGAGTGGGATTGCCCGCTACGACGGGCAACGTTTCCGGATTTATGATAACAATAATTCCACCTTGCTGCGAAACAGGTATCTGAGCTTTGGGAAAGATTGGAAAGGGAATGTCTTGTGCCTCGATGAAGATGGTAAGACCGCTTTTTATGACAACCAGACCGGCTTTTCGAAGCCACGAGCCATACCCGGCCTGGTGCGGACCACAAGCGGAGGAATGATCGACATTACCCATATCGACATGGCGCCGCTTGCCCGTTACACCGGCAAGTTCTCGTATATCCCCTCGGAAAACTGTCTCGACTTTCTGTATCACCCTGTCAGTAAAGGACGGGGGTTTATGGCGTGGCGATACAACATCGGTTATGTTTCAAATGGCCGACTGAAATGGACGCGCCTGCCGGAGATCGCCACGCCTCAGATCCTGGCTGTGGGTGCCGTCGGTGACAAGCTCTGCTTTGTCACCAGAAGCCGGGAAGCGGTGCTCGTCGACTCTAACGGGGTACACGTCCGCAAAAAAATTCCGGTCGCCTTTCCCCAAAACAAATCGCTTGTGAATTTGTCGTCCGTGAAGTTTTTCAAGCAGGAAAACCAAATGTTGCTAAATCTGGACGGCGACATTTTCGAAGTCAGGCTTGCTGGCAGTGAATTGAAATTTCGACACCTTATCAAGGTGAAAGACATCTTGTTCATCACCTGCATGCGCTATTATCCGGAGCAGGGGCTCCTGATTATCGGCTCTAATACACAGGGCCTGTTTATCTTTCGTAAACAAAACCTGGCAGCCGTGGGTGAAAATGAAGAGAACGGAGGGGCTTTCTACGGCCTGGCTCCTTACGGCGACGGCGGAATTTTTTCCCCGATCGGGACATTACCCGGAAGCCCGTCGGTGCCGGGGACGCGTGCCGCAGTCAACCGGCGAGCCGTATTGCGCGACCGTAACGGGCACTATTGGTACTCCCACTTGTTCACATTGCAGGAAACGGACGAGAAGATGCGGGTCCTTCGGAAAGTACCGCTCACGGAATGGCTGGCATGCGTTCAGGAGGATGAAACAGGAACGATCTGGATCAACCAGGGACCACGTAATTTTGGACGTGTGCAGGGGGAGAAGTTCGTGCCTTACGACTGCAAAAGCCTGTCAGGGAAATTTATAGAAAGTTTTATCCCACTCGGTAATCAGACCTTCTGGATTGTGGGCACTGGATTGTGCATGTGGTTGGACGTGAAGCACCGCCGGCAGCGCATTTACCACGAATTCGATAAGATCGAACTCAGCACCGTATATCGTGATAAACAAGGCAACCTGTGGATGGGAAGCTACGGACAGGGATATTTTTTGTTCCGAAATGGCCGCTTTATGAAGATGCCGGAAGACCGGGGGCACCATTTGAGAATCGTGCATTCCTTCCTGGAAGATCGCAATGGCTTTATCTGGATGACCACAAACAATGGTCTTTTTCAATGCGCCGTCCAAGATCTGTACGATTATGCTTCCGGCAAACCCGGGGAGATTTATCAGCATTACTACGGGAAGGAAAGCGGTCTGAAAACGACGGAATTCAACGGAGGTTGTACGCCGAGCGGCTTGCGGCTGGATAACGGCACCTTTGCGTTCCCTTCCATGAATGGCGTCGTGGTGTTCCATCCGGATAGCATTAAGCCCGTGCTTCCGGCAAACAAGATTTTTATTGAACAAGTATAGCTGGACGGAAAGCCGGCCAGCAGCCAGGCGCTTCTGCAAATAGCACCGTCTTTCAAAAGGCTGGAATTTACCGTCTCCTCGCCATATTTCGGGCATCCTAATAACTTCGATATCCGGTATAATGTTGAAGGGCTCGACGATCGCTGGTATCCGCTGGGTGAAAACAATCGCATTGTGCTGAACACGCTGAACCATGGCCGCTACAAGCTCCGGCTCAGGAAGGAAGCGGGCTTTGGTACAGGTAATTACGTCACCGCGGAGTTGCCTTTTACGGTCATGCCGTTTTTTTTCCAGATCTGGTGGTTTTTACCTGCTGGTAGTTGCTTTGATCATTGCTGCCATTGTGGTTATCATCAAAATGCGATACCGCTATCTTGTCCGCCAGCGCAACCGCCTCGAAGCAGAGGTACAGGACCGGACGCGCGAGCTCGCTTACCAAAGCAAACTGATGGAAAAGCTGACGGTATCGATCGCGCATGACCTGAAATCGCCATTATATTTCCTCTCAAAGGTTACAGGGCACTTGCGCGACAATGTGCAGCGGGAGAATTTCAACGGCATCGGCCGGACCAGCTCCGAAATCAAAAATACCGCCGATCAGGTGTACCAGTTTGTGGAAGAGTTTAACTTGTGGGCCTCGTCTTTTACAGAGGGTTTTTCGATAAACAAAACTTCGTTTCCGCTCGATGACCTCGTGCAGGAGTTGGGGTTGTTTTTCCGGGAAATGCTCGACGCGAACGGCAACAAACTGATATTTTCCGCGCATGCACATTACACGCTGGATACCGACCGCGAGCTTTTAAAAGTAATCCTGCGCAACATCATCGACAATGCCAACAAACACACGCAAGGCGGTAACATCACCATACTGCCAAGCGCGGAAACCGACGGGCAGGTCGCTATCACCATTGCCGACACCGGTGAGGGAATGAGCGAACCCATTCTGAAAAGAATCCATGACAGGATCGGCCAGGCTTCCACAGCCGCAGGCATCGAGCGGAACAGTCGGCTGGGCTACCAGATGATTATCGACTTTGCAACGCGTCTCGATACAAAGCTGGAAATACAGAGCGAACGGGGCGAAGGAACGTCTGTCAAGCTTTACATTCAGGGAAGAACCAACGGCGCAAACCTGTCACAGAATTTAGCTCAGCAAATCATAAGCGCCGGCTAATTGCGCCAGGTCCTTGTTGTCCTCAATACTGAGCTTTTCGAAGGCGCGCCGCTTGTGCGTGTGCGCGGTGGAGTATTGCACCCGCAGCATATCGCAAACCTCGTTGATGGAATATCCCTTTGCCAGGCAGATCACCACCTGGAATTCCCGTTGCGAGAGCTGGTCGAAAGGGTTAGCGGACGCGCCGTTGAGCACGCCCTGGACGATCGATTGCGACAGTCCTTCGCTGACATAGGTGCTGCCATTCAGTACTTTGGTAATCGCTTTGATCATTTCATCGTCCGGAGCTGTATTACTGATAAAGCCATTGGCCCCCAATTGCATGTAGCGTTTGCCATAGGTGTTCTCCGGGTTCTGAGATACAATAAGGATTTTAGTGTCCGGGTAAAAGCTCTGTATCCAATGCATCAATACCACAGAGTCAGTTGCCGGCATCTGAATATCGAGCAGTACAAGATCAAATGCCTTCTCTTTCAATTTCACCATCACGGTCTTTGCATCCCAGGCTTCGCTAATGTCTGTCTTCACGTCCATGCTGTCGAGCACCATACGGAGCCCGGATCGTATCAGGGAGTGGTCATCGGCAATGAGAATGTTTTTCATAGATGGAAATCCAAAAATACACTTTGCCGCCGGAAATCCGCCCCGTAACCTGACAATTTAATAGGCCCAATAGTCAGATCATGGCGTTTAGTCTGAAAGCTTTTTTTGTCGCCGATCACCCTCACAGCGTTTCGTGCTATCGTTTAATTTTGATATATATCTTTAAAAATCAAACAAAAACCATTAAAATGAGAACTGTAACACTCGGATGCCGGCAGCCTTCATGCAAAACTTGATTTGAAGCTGGTTGATACCATAATTTTCAAATCCGGGTGTGTGGTACATCATTACTTGAAACAATGACAGAAATTTGTAACAAGCGATGTATCGTCTGTTGGGCGTTTTTAAAGCTTAAAGGCGCAGACGGAAGAGGTTGCTTAGGACGGAAACCCATTTCCGGTACCGGACTCGTGTAGATTTTCTTTTTTAGTTTATGCCCTGATCAGGTAGGCATGTCGGAGATAGTACTAATTCAAATGTAAGTTATGCGGAAAATTGTAAACAGAGAGATACAGGAATACCTTTCAATTGTCGATGAATATTATTCATCAGAGGCGTTTCCTAATGATCAAAATCTTGATAGAGAGAAAGTGACTTCCTTGCTTTCGGAAAAGCTCAAGTCTGCCTGGCACGATGCTGATATGGCGGCGGATACTTGGAGCAATCTGGTGCTTGGTATTCGGAGTAAACCATGGGTCAAGTTTGCACGAAATTGGGAGAAAGCCTGTTCTCTCCATACCTACAAGTTGATTGTTGGCATCAGGCGGGATAACGGCGACTGGCCTTGTTCTGTGGTACTTTTTCTGAGTTTTATAGGCAAGCAGATAGGAATGCTTTATGTGGACATGTTGGCGGAGAACAATCATCGGCCATTCCATGAGCATTCCCGAACCCCAGGTAATTCGGTTCCTATACCCTTCGCGTCTTACTCACCTCTAAACAAGTCGCATGAGGAGCATTATATGGAAATTTTAGAAGAAGTAAATAGGTTCTTCCCGGAGTTTACATTTTTTGAAAATCGATTTGCCGATTACAAAGTTAAGGGGGTTCAAACTGAGGATGACTACTTTACAGACATCGACCTGTTTATGATTTTTTTTGAGAGAGGTTTGCCAGCTGGTGTTCCGACGTAGGATGTAGCCGCCAAATCGGGTGTTAGAAGCGCAGCCCGCAACTATTGCGAAACTGCGCTCAGTAAACAGCCGTTAAAAACTCAGATTTCTGATGCTGCAAGAACTGGGTAGTCCGTATAGCCTTTCTCTCCACCCCCAAACATGGTTGCCCGATCCGGCTCGTTAAGTTCGGCGTCGAGCTCAAAACGTTTAGGCAGATCCGGGTTGGCCAAAAACAAGCCTCCAAAAGAAATCAAATCGGCAATCCCCTTATCCAGTTCTGTCTCCCCGGTTTCTTTGTTGTATCCCGAATTGGCGATAAGTAATTGGGACACAAGTTTGCCAAATATTTCAATCTCATCGTCTGCCGGGTAATTTGCGGGTAGTGGAAACATGGTGCTGCGCTTCATTAATTCCACGAATGCGAAATCCATTTTGTTCAGTTCCTGGATCAGGTATGCAAATGTCGCAACGGGATCGTTTAACAGAATTCCTCCATAAGGGTGGAAGGGCGAAATTTTAATTCCGACTTTTTCACCGCCAACTGCGGTGATCAATTCCTTCATAATCTCCAAAGTGAAACGCGCGTTGTTTTCAATACTTCCGCCGTATTCATCGGTTCTGTGGTTGGCACTTTCAGCTAAGAACTGGTTAGGCAGATAGCCATTGGCTGCATGAAGTTCGACACCATCAAAACCGGCTTCGATTGCGTTGAGGGCTGCCTGCTTATAGTCCCGGACCACATCCTTTATTTCTTCGGTTGTCAATGCGCGGGGTGTTTCATAATCTTTTGGGCCTTGCGACGTAAAGTGCGGCATCCCGGTGATGGCAATGGCCGACGGTGCGGCTGGCAGAACGCCATTTCTGTCGGCGGAGTGGCCGACCCGGCCGGTATGCCATAGCTGAGCGAAGATAACGCCACCTTCTGCATGTACGGCCGTGGTTACCTTTTTCCATGCTTCCATTTGTTGTTGCGTGAAAAGGCCTGGCGTTAATGGGCTACCTAATGCATCGGGCGAGATGTTGATGGCTTCGGTTAGGATCAACCCTGCGCTCGCTCTTTGCACGTAGTACTCCACGGTCAGGTCACCAATGACCCCATTGACATCGGCTCTGCTGCGGGTCATAGCCGCCATTACCATTCTGTTCTTAAGTGTCAGGACACCCAAATTCACTTCCTCAAAAAGTTTCATTCTGTTGTTATTTATGTGCGATTTATTTCTGTCTGGCAGCCAGGAAATACATTTTCGCTGGCATGGAACAAAAATATTGCGGGTGTGTTATACTTTTGTTATCTGTTACATAAAGGATACCAGTTACAAAAAGGATATCATGGCAAAAAAACACGTTTGTATCACCGGAGACAGTGATCAATGCGCCAAGGCAAAAATGACGATTCACGATACCTTGGATGTCGTAGGGGGTAAATGGAAGCTGGTATTGATTTCAATACTAAGGGATGGGAAACGAAGATTTCGTGAGTTGTCCCGGGAGGCCGAAATCTCACCCAGGATTTTATCGAAAGAGTTGCAGGAGTTGGAAATGCATGGTTTGGTGACAAGAACTGTCTGTGACACGAAGCCTGTTACGGTTGAATACGCGCTTACTCCTTACAGCGATACGCTTTCAGAAGTGATCATTGCCATGCATAAATGGGGCAAGCAGCATCGCGAAAAAATTATTCAGTCAGAGTATTAACTTTATGAAAGCCGATCTTTTTATGAATCGAACCATGTTCCTGCTACTTTTTGCCCGATCATGACATTATCGCAGGCGGCATGTCTTCCCTCAATCATTTCAAGTGCGTCGGAGTAGCTGAACGTGACGCCAAAATTCTTTAGCTGTTCGACCGTAACCATTCTTTCGGGCATGTATAAGATATTTTCCAGGAGGGCACGACAACGTGGCCGCTGACTTTTAGATACTTGAATAAAGGACGAAGCCAATGAATTGGGAACCGACCCGGATGATCCTATTAGTTGATATGAATGTGAATAGCAGCAGAAAGCACGCGGAATTATTTCTAAAAGTCTTTAGATAAACGAATAGTTGATAATTAAATAGCTGATTTGCGAAATATTATAGACTAAATGGCTGTCCGATTTATCGGAGGCGACGTAACGTTAGTGACGAATTAGAGAGGAAAATCGTTAAGCTCGATGACCCTTTATCCGTCTTTCAATGCATCGACCGGATTTTGCAGCGCCGCCTTGCCCACCCTGACTCCAACGGTAAGTGAGGTAATCACTATGGCAGCCAAAATGGTTACCGCGATATCCATCCATGAAATTCGTATTCTGTAGCTGAAATCCTGGAGCCAGTTGTTCATCAGATACCAAACTACCGGTGAGGCTACAAGCACGGAAATCAGAACAAGCTTCAGAAAGCCGCTGGACACGAGCCGCATCAGCCGTAATACAGACGCACCCAGTACCTTTCGGATGCCTATTTCCCGCCTGCGCGTTAGAGTCTCAAAATGGGTAAGTCCGAACAGCCCTGCACCACAAATGAAAATAGCCAGACACATGGCATATCCGGTAATTCTCTTCCATTTTTTCTCGGTTGCATACTGCTTGCCAATTTCATCCTTAAGAAACGAAAACTGATAAAAATGGTCAGGAAAAGAATTTTTGAATGCTTTTCCTATTGCGGCAAGCGCCGTGGCAGTCTTTCCCTTTTGGACCTTTATCAGCAGATTCCCATTGTCCTTTAATTCAATGACCCTTGGCGGGATTTCATATTTCAAAGACTCGGTGTGAAAATCCCGGATGACTCCTATTACCGTTTTTGGCGCCTCACCTTCCAAATGAATGGTTTGGGCAAGAGGGTTTTCCCAACCCGTACGTTTCAAAAATGTCTCGTTAATGATTACTGAATTAGAATCCGCGTGTGAGTACTCCTCAAAATTGCGGCCAGACTTTATTTCTATTTCAAGTGTCGGAATATAATGCTGGTCAACAAACACACGTTCAGCGTTGAATTCACGGCCGTTGATTACCTGCTTACTATCTCCCCAGGAATTGAGCGAGCCACTGGAAATTTTGTCAATTGAAGGAGAAGATTTCAGCTCGTTTACAAAAAATGACCTTTCCACCCGATTGGCTCTTCCAAACGGTATCGGCACAAATACAATTTCCGTAGGATTGTAGCCGAGATTTTTCTGCGATATGAAATCCATTTGCCGGTAATAAACAATAACTGCAAATACCAAACCCATTGCAAGAGAAAACTGTAAAACAATCAGCGCCCTGCTGAAATAATTCTTCCCACTCCACTTCTGCTTACTTTGGAAAATATCTGCGAGATTAAATGCGGATAATTTGATAGCCGGATAGAGGCCAACGATCATTACGCACGCTGTAAGTATTACCAGTGCGCCTCCAAAAAGTTTTAGATCTTCGGGAAATGAAAGGTGAATATCCTTTTCGGTCAGCTGATTAAAGACCGGCAGGCCTAATGCCACCATCAACGATGAAAGAAGAAAAGAAATCCAACACACTATAATGGTTTCTGTTAAAAGGTGCCAAATTATCTGTCGCGAAGTCCCGCCGGCGATTTTGCGGACCCCGATTTCCTTCGATCTTTGCAAAAGTCCGGAAATGCTCAGATTAAGAAAGTTGACACAGGCCATAATCATGATCATAACCGCTATTCCACCCAGCATAAGCGAATACTCGAACAGGCTTTCATTCGTCAGCGCTGCATAACGGCTTCGCTTTGATCCGGCATCATTGCTGAATATATTCAAATGCATGTCTGCGAGTGGTTGCAAGCCAAACCTGATGTCGGATGCACGTATCTGTGCTTTCCTGATCTGCTTCTCTGCATCCCTGGTAAAAACATTGGCAAATTTGCCTTCAAGCCGTTCCAGGTTTGTGTTGGGATGCAGCAATACAAATGTGCTGAGATAGGGGTTCAGCCAGTCATCGTCATTAAACCATCGTTGCAAGAATTTAAAAGGAACTACCGCCTGGAATTTGAGCGAAGAGTTGGCCGGCAAATTCTTGGCGACGCCGGTTATCAAAAAAGTCTCGATCGTGGGTCCGTCCTCTAAACCAAGGGTTCTGCCGACAACGTCGGTCTCTCCAAAAAACTTCATCGCCATCTCCTCAGTGATGACTATCGAATTGATATCTTTAAGTGCTTGTGCCGCATTTCCCTGCAATAGTGGAAAGGAAAAAATCTCAAAAAAATGAGGGTCTGCATAGGTTACGCTCACCTTAAAGCCTCTTTTTTTGTGAACAATGATGTTATGGGTTTCGTCAAGCCACACCCTTACAAATTCAGTTACCTCGGGAATACTGGCCTTAAAAGCCGGCCCCTGGATCTGGCCCGTGGTTCCCAGGATCGTGTTGCCATTGTTGCGCATGTCTTTGGTAGTTATCCTGTAGATATGCTTCCCGTTTTCATGAAATGCGTCGAAAGTGCTCTCATCTTTTATAAACAATATGGCAAGCAGCACGCAGGTCATCCCGAGTGCCAGACCAACAATTTTAATGGAGGATGAGAATTTCCGTCTCCACAGATAGCGCATCGAAAAAGATAAGGAAGACCTGAACATGCAAAATTATTTAACAGTGCGATTGCATAATTTTAATGCCTTTTTTAATCGCCAAATTTATTGCCGAGCAGGTTGTTTCTGTCAATTCACTTGTAAAACCTTGTAAAGAAGATGTAAAAGATCGTTGGGAGGACATCAAAATCAAGCCCTTCGCTGTGTCCGAGCCACAGCAAAAAGGTAGATTATTTTTTTATATGCGGCTTGCATGCCTTGTTACCGGCAATAATAATTTACACTTGTTTTGGAACGTACAACTATTTCAGGGATAGGACACAATTGAAAAGCTGGACCTTACTTCAGGAATACGGGCATACCGGGATAGTCCTCCTTCTAGCTGGCATTGCCAGCTGTTTGATGAGTGACGTTATCTATAAAATATAAAAACACCGGCAATTGGTCGTGCTATTATCTGGCTACATTGGTTTGTTCGTTTACCTGCCATGTGATGAGGCGATTTGGCGTCCAATGGTACTTTTATTTGATGTGGGTCATGTAATGCTGCTTCCACACTTCAGTGTAAGTGTAGAAGCAGGCTAAATATGCGCGGGTGCAGATCGGAGTTTTCCGAGACTACTTTAGGTGTTCTTTAAAAAACGATTCCAATTTCTGAAAAGGGATAACTTCGGTTTTGTCGTACAGATCCACATGATTGGCACCCTTGACGTAGTACAGCTCTTTAGGTTGTGCTGCCCTTTGATAAGCATCTTCACTAAATTCTTTTGAATGCGCTTGGTCACCGGTGATGAAGAGCATCGGGCGTGGCGAAATGGTTTCTATATCGTTGAACGGATAAAAATTCAAAAATTTCACTTCCCCAACCAGTGTCCGATTTTGAGTTGTTTCCAAAGTTCTGCCTTTCGGTATATGTATGCCTCTTTCTGTCCGGTAAAAGTTATGGTACATTGCCGTAACAGGGTCGGCATCCTCGGGCAGTTCAACAGGCAGATAATTTCTAAATATTTGTTTTCCGGTTGTAAATTCTTCATAACGCTGTTCGGCGGCTTTGGCAATCATTTCTTTGCGCTTCTCAATTGTTTGCGACTTATTATAGCCATTGCGGGTTACTGACCCCATGTCATACATACTTACCGTTGCAATGGCCTTCATCCTTGGGTCAATTTTCGCGGCACTTATGACAAAGCTTCCGCTGCCACACACGCCGATGATTCCGATCTTGTCTTTATCGACAAATGGGCGTGTACCTAAGAAGTCAACTGCTGCATTGAAGCTTTCGGAAAACATGTCCGGTAGCACGGAATTTTTAGGCCGACCGTCACTTTCGCCCCAAAACGATAAGTCTATGGCCAATGTTATAAATCCGCGTCCCGCCATATTGGACGCGTAAACGTCCGAACTTTGCTCTTTCACCGCCCCCATCGGGTGTCCAACGATGATTGCCGGATGTTTCTTATTTCTCTCAAAATCTCTGGGAATAAATAGGTGTCCTGCGACATCCATCTCGTATTGGTTCCTGAACGTAACCCTGTATAGGTCTACGTCCGCACTTACTTTAAAAGTGGTAAAAACCTTTTGCGATAGTTGTTCCATCGTTTCTGATCCTGCTTGTTGTTTAGTTTGTCCGAAAGCATGTCCCAATGTGAGGAGAGAAACTGCGATTAAAATTTTCAACTTTTTCATTTTATAGTCCGCTTTGAATTGTATTAATGATTTTTGCAGGGACTCCTCCGACAATTGTGTTATCAGGCACGTCATTCGAAACTACCGCCCCGGATGCTACGATTGCATTTTCCCCGATTGTTACCCCTGGGAGAATGGTTGCGTTAGCTCCAATCCATGCATTTTTCTTGATGTGAATCTGTCCGACGGTCAGCGAGTGCCGGTTTTCAGGGGATACCGGGTGTCCTTCCGACAACAGGCTGACTTTCGGTGCTATCAGTACATTATCCTCGATGGTGATGCCTCCCAGATCCAAAAAGGTGCAGTCAAAATTTATGAAGACGTTTTGCCCAATTTTGGTGTGCTTTCCATAATTAATGTACAACGGTGTGAATACGGCAACACTTTCGTCGAGAGAGGCTCCGATGATTTGTCCTAGTAAATTGCGTACCTCTGAGGGGTCACACGAGTTATTCATCTGAACAAGAAGCCTATTTGTTGCGTAAGAAGCTTCTCTCAGCTTGTAGGCCTGGGGATCGGCGTGGGATATCGTTTCGCCTGAACGCAAACGCTCGAAAACGTCTGTTTTCTTTTCTTCCTTTTGCATTGTTTCTTCATTATTTGGTAATGCAAAAGTAAAAAGTATGCCGCTCGGCGACGTTGCGGACAGGCTCAATCTTCTTTACTGAGAGGCTCAATTACGGTATCATGCTATACTTCATTCGGTGGAATGCCATACTGTTTCTTAAAGGCTGTGGAGAAATGAGAGGGGTTTTTAAAGCCTACCTCCATGCATGCATCATGTATTTTCATCCCATCTTCTTTCAGTTTCACATATGCGGCCTCCAGCCGCCTTTTAATTAGCCATTTTTGCGGCGTAAGGTCGCTTAGTTTTTTAAAATCCCGCTTAAATGTGGCCAGGCTGCGACCGGTATAAGCAGCTATTTCCTCCATTGTAAGGTCGTCCATATAGTTTTTATTGAGAAACTCCAGTATGTCCACCTTCCACGGTTCGGTAAAGTCGAACAGTATAGGGAAAAATGCCTCTGAACTGTTTAGCAGGGCATATATTCCTTCTTGTAATTTCAAATGGGTGACTCCTTCGGTCGGCTTGACGTTTTCTTCGAAATAAGGTGTGAGCGACTGGAAAAGGCTGATGATGTCCGCGCGTGGCCTGACTACCAAGACATTTTCTTCCGGGATCGCAATGCCCGGGGGCAGGTTGTGTTTTTTGATCCTGCCATAAAACTCGCGCAACAGGGTACGATTAAACGTAAGCGATATGCCCTTGTATAAATCGTTCCCCTTGCTATTCTTATACATGGTGATGCGGTGGTCACGGCGAATAAAGGCACACTCCCCGGCGTTTATGGTTATGCGTTTATTCCTGTCTTCGATAATCTGTTCGCCGGAGTACAAATACAGCAAAACATGCTCCGGCGTTGCATGGATACATTTTTCACTATAATCCGAAAAGCATGAAAGGAAGATTCCTGAGTAGCTTAGGGTTTTTAATTCTTCTGCATGTGCCATTGTCATCGCCCGGTAAGTATCTGCAAATTTATAGCAAAGTTAAACATGTATCGCGGATGGAACCTCACAATGGGCTAGGGGATAAAAGGTCAATCGACGGAAAGTTAAACTCTCCTTCTGCGATGGCGACATCAAAGCAGCTGACGCCGGGGATTACCTCGTCCGGCAGCCAAATATGCAGAAAGCTTGGAAAATGTAATGGCAACACTGAATGAATGGGGCGGCAATCATCGAAAAAGGTTGATGCAAACAGGCACTGTTTCGGAAAGCCTCTGATTAAGCCCTGACACCGCACGGCAACCGAGAGGAAACGGCGGCCGTCATGCTCGCGCTGTTGCAATGCTTTCGCTATGTACAATTAATGCCGGGTCATCGAAGGGTTATCTGCCGAGAACTCTCTTTTAATTTTCTCCTTGTGCTGCTTACCCCAGTCGACAAGGTGCTCAACAACCTTTTCGAGCGTCTGACTGTACGGGGTCAACTCGTATTCGATCAACACCGGGTAACCAACAGAAACCTTTTTTACCAGGAGCCCATTGGATTCCAGTTCTTTCAATTCACTCGACAAGACCCGGCCCGATATTCCAGCAATTTGCCGCTGCAGTTCGCTGAATCTCTTGTTTCCCCTCGCGATAGAAATGATGATCCGCAGTTTCCATTTACCGCCAATGGCATACATCGCGTCCGCTACTGCGTTTAAAACAACATTACATTCTTCGCTGAATGCCTTGTCGGTCGCCTGACCTGTACTTCCCTTTTTCATAATGAGTACGAAATGGTTACGTGGTAACCTATTAGTAACAAGTAATAAAATGTAATCAAATATAGCATAGTTTTGCTTCCAACAAAGTGAAATATAGCAGTATGAAAAAAACAAGTTGGACATTCGATCAAGATTGGAATTCTAAATCGACCCGGTTGATAGATGAGCTGCTTTTGAGCATTTATTCTGTTATGCCTTCCACTGGCGCCTACCCGTTTACGATGCTTCGTGTTACCCAGGCTGACGTGAAAGATTTTGGGATTTCACCTGAACCTACCAGTTGTTTACAGATACTTGTTCTAAAAAGAACGGACTTTGATTATCCCGACTTTATAGATTATGTCACCCACACAAAAGAGTATAGCCATATCCGTTCGGAGGATCGGGAGGCTTTTTTAGACGATTACAAGCTTAGGGTTGCCGACGCATCTGCATTCAGCTTATGGAAAGATCAACTGACGAGCCTTGGTATCGGCATTATCCGACAGCTTGCCAGGCAAAAAGGGTTCTCACTGACGTCCGCATCGGTTGACTTAGCGGAGCTGGACGCGCATTTGGGGTTCCGGTCCCAGCATCTGGCGGCGCACCAGATCTTTAATGTTAGCCAGAATCAATAACTCAAACCATGCACCGGCATTACTTCGATGCCCTTACATTATTCATTCAAAGCAAACAAATGAACGTCACTCGAAGACAAAACGCTGATGAGAAAGCGCCAGTAATCAACAAATAGCAGCAAGATCAATTCGAAATGCCAAATCAAAAATTGCAACACCTAGGTCCACCGACTGGTCAGATTAGCGCGACGATGCGGACGCTGTCTGGTAAATGGAAACTGCAGACCATCATTTTTCAACTATTAAAAACAAATTATCATGACTCAGGACATTTTGAGTATCCAGAATGAATTAAGGGATTTAATCGACGCTTACGCTTACCTAGGTGATGAGCGAAGGATCTCAGAACAGATGCGCTTGTTTACCGAGGATGCTGTTTATCAGGCTTACATGGGCGAGTTTTTAGCCGCAAATGTGAATGGGACAGCTGATTTGGAAAAGGAGTTCAACGGGCACGCGGCACTTGTAAAAACCTATTTTACGATGAACGGACAGCATACTGTACAAGTCGGGGAAGATATGGCGACGGGTATTTCTTTTTCTCAGATCAAGATGATCAGGGAGCCGGAGGGTAAAAGAAACATCACCGATTATAGTGTCAGATACGAGGACAAATACGTGCACCAAAATGGAAAGTGGCTGATAAAGGAACGTATTGGTTACTTTGTCATAGTGGAAGAAAGGGCATTTGCATAAACAATGCCGCCGAATTTTTGCAGTCCCATTTTGGGTGGGGGTACGCTGTCACACGCTTTGCGTAAAGCAGGTGGTAGAAGTTCTGTCTGATTTAAATATCTCGTGTTACTCGATGAAAGACTTATTTATCCTCATTACATTTCTCGGCTTAATTACGGGTAACTGCTATTCTCAAAAAAGCAATCTGGATGTTACGGGCGAGTGGGTAGGCCAATTGCATCATCCTGGTGACGTATTTACCAAGGTCTGGGATGTAGAAGCCAAGTTTCATCAGACGGGAAACCAGGTAACCGGGTCTGTTAAATGCCCCAGAGGGGAAGTATTTGTAGAGAGCCTGCTGGATGGGGAGATCCTGGCAGATGTATTTCGGATGACGGTCTGGAATGTTATTGCAGAGTATAAACCGGCTCATCTAAGCGGCTACAACTGGTGCATGGGACGCCACGGGACATTAAAAGTGATCGAAAAAGGCCAGCTGTATGCGGTTTTGAAGAGCTATAATTGCCAGGATTGCCAGCTGATTTTAGCACGTAAAGGGAAAGCTATATCTGATTTGACCGCGGCAGACTTCAAGAAAAAATATCAGGAGAGCCCCAAACGTGGCAGGACGGTAGCCGAGGTAACTCAGGAAATGAGGAGAATGGAGGACGAGCTTTACGCAGACAGGAAATGGAATGATGAGTTTTTAGAAGAGCTGGCCAGGAGGGAAAATCTGTTTCAACAAAATTCTCAAATTAGGCTATCACCTGAAAAAACTAATGTAGTTGCACATCGAAATGATGAACGAACTAAAAAATCTCAGCCAAATGAAACGCCTACTTTAACCGAATCAATTCAGCAAACTGATAAGAATGAATAAATCTGAAAGGGGTAAAGGTGTTGTTCTAAGTGATGTAACTTTTGAAGAGCAGAAATCTGTAATTAATAAACAGTCATTTATGCAACTGAACGAACTCTACGAATTCATGTCAGCAAACCCTGCCGTTAAGATTCGTCTCGAAGGGCATACAGACAAGATTGGAAGCAAAATAAAAAATTTAGATTTATCAAAAGCACGGGCAAGCGCTGTAAAATCCTATTTGGTACAAAAAGGATTGCCGTCTCATCGAATTGTTGCGGTCGGATACGGCGATTCAAAGCCCATTTGCCAACCCAAATGTGATTCAAATCGCCGTGTTGAACTTATTTTAACAAGTGAATGACTTAACTTGATCCGTGGTCGTGATCCCGCCTTTTATTGCTATTTGCCGGTGTTTAACCGTGTTGTTGTAATTGATTAATAATCAGATATTTGAATGTTATTTCTATCGCAAAACTTAATGCCTTTTGGTTAGCCTTTGTAACTGCTGTTTGTAAAAACGCTTGTAAATTTCAGTCGGAAACAGAGATGGAACAACCGACAGTCAACGTAAATGCGGTTTTTTTTACAAAACTTCCGGTGAAATTGTTTTTCAGGGATTACGGTTATCAGCGATAAACTTCTTTTTTCAAAACACCCATTGTCTCTTTAAAAATACCATTGACCTTTTTCATCGCCTTCTTTACCTTGGCCTGCGACTTTGCGGGGTTCCGGATCATGTCGAGCACCGCCGGTGTGATCCGGGCGACGTCGTCGGGGGTGTCCAGGTCGAACAGCCAGTCACCCAGTCCCACATCCTGCCACATAAAGCCCTTGCTGGTTTGTTCCTTGAAGCGGCACACGATCGCGGGTATCCCGTTGGCGACGCACATGATCGGAGAATGCATTTCAATACCAAAAAGCCCGGCCGAGCGGATGTAGGTACTGATGGCCTCGTCGGTGAGCCAGTAGGTGCTGCGCCACACCACTTTCTCCTTTACATCGTCTGGCAGCGGGTCGTACAGCATCTCTTTCCCTATCCGCACCTGCGTTTCATTTTCGGGGACGATCAGGACTTTTTTAGATGTCTGCCGCACCACTGCGATAATCGCCTCGCGGATCGGTTTGTTGTCCTGCTCCTTCATTTTGTCATTATAAGCTTCCTTGGCTTTATCGACCGCGCGATTCTTGCTTTTGAGCTCCCACCAGGGTGAGAAACGGTATTGCGGGATCACGCATACAAATTCCCCGTCCTGCAAATTATGTTCTTTTAAAAATGCGATCGCAGGGGTATCGTTGCGCAGGTCTACCGCGAAAGCACCGTCAGGTGAGAATCCGGTCACCTTGCAGGTCAGTCCGTTGGCTTTGGCAAAATCATAGGAAACCGAGTCGCGGAAATAGCAGAACCGCGCCTGGTTCATGATCTTAATGTCCAGCGGGGCAAACTTCGCGGCTTGATCCTGAAATACATAACTGCCGGGAAATGTAATGCCATAAATACCGTAAGGTTTGCCGGTTTCCTTCTGCCACAAGTGTAGGTCATTACGGGCCACCAGCGAGGGACCCGATCCGTGTAGCATAAAATCACCTTCTTTCAGGGCTTTCTGCCGGTCTTGTTCTGTTTTAAGGATTTTTACGTTGGGAAATCTTTTGACCAGCATTTCTTCCACGCCGTCACCCACATCCGATGGCCATAGCCGTACTTCGGCCTGCGGGATATATTTTTCCAAAAGGGTCAGCACGCCGGGAGTATGACCTATGTCCCCGATATTGACCGTTTGCCAGGAAGAGCGGAGGATAATCACTTTGGCCTTAGCGGCGGAGGCACTTTCCAGTGCGCCCAGCACCAGGCCCATCAGCAGGGGCGTATCTTTTAGAAATTTTCGTCGATTCATCATTGCATTGGTGAGTTTTGGATTAGGGTCGCGGCCAGTACAGGTAGTCGCTTGAATGTGCCGGCACTTCTTTCCAGAGTGATGGATTTACGCGGGCGAATTCGGTACCGGGCAAAGCCCTTGCGGCCAATTGGTAGATTTCGAGCGGGCCACGGCCCAGTGGCTGCCCCTTTGCGATGTTCTTCCACGGCCATTCCTTCGCATAAGTTACATAAGGATACAAAAATGAAAAGGCGATCCGGAGGCTTTTTTCGTCCGTGCTCTGGAAATTCCACAGATCTTCGCCGATCAAATCTGCGCAGCGGGCCAGATAGGTGAACGCCTGCAAGCCATAAATCGAGTAGTGCAGTGAGCGTTCGCGCTTGTATTCGCGGGGCATGCTGCCGTCAGGCTGCATTTGCTGGGCGATCTGTTTTTTAGCCAGCTCGATCATCGGTTTGGACTGCTCTAACTCGCCGTTATAAATGGAGAATGCGGCTACCTGGGCAGCATACCAGCTGCCGTGATTGTTACCTGCCTTTGCTTCCACTTTACCCAGGTCGCTTTCGAGTAACCAGTCGCGATAACCGGCAAACCATTTTTTCAATGCATTATTGTCGTCGGGCGACCAGCTTTTTGACAGCGCCAGTATCTTGACGTGGTCCACCATCCGGATAAGCGCCACGCTGAAAATGATGCCGATCGGCATACCGTCGTATACACCGGGCAGCGCCGAAGCATTGTTCAGGTTGGGGTTCATCCGGGTGTCGGGGTCGAGAAACCACACCCGCAGAAGTTCAGCCGCTTTTTTTGCATACTTCTCATCCTGTGTATAAAACCAGGCTAGCGACAGGACATTCACCCGGGATAGCGTAGTATTATACCGGTGCAGGTCATACCGGTCTCCATCGGCTTCCGGGTTGGTGACGCCGTCTTTGCGGATGTAGGGCAGACCATTCGGTGTGTTGGGGTTTGGGAATGCAAGCTTTCCGATCGCGTAAAAATCATGGGGATTGCCCGAAGGTGGCGTGTCGCCGTCCACTACTTTAAGCGGTTTTTCGTTCAGGATCCTATTCGCGTTGTCGATCAGCTTTTTTCGTGGAATTTCAATGTCGGCGCCTTTGTCGCGCACCGTTTTCAAGGCTTCAAAATCAATGGAAACCAGGGGTGTCTCGGGTTTCTGAGCCACTGTTTTTAATGTTGTAAAACAGAGCAGTGCGATCCGCAGTATCGTCAGTGTTTTCATGGTTGGTAAGTGAGCGTGACCTTCCCTCCTTTATTTTTTTCTTTTAAAACAATGGCCAGGCGCGTGTAAGGCGTACCGCCTTCGCTGATTTCCTCCTGCGTGGCATCGTATTTCAGCCCGCCGGAATCAACGGTAAGTGTAACCTGGCTTCCGCCGAGTGCGAGCAGCCATTTTCCGGGCGAAACATGTGTGACTTTGGCACGTGTAATGCAAGCCGTCTGGAAATCTTCAGGCTGTGAAAATTCAAAAACATCTTCCACCGTCAGCGCGCCTGGTGAAGAGCGGTTGTAAATAAAATGTCTTTCGAGTTTTGAAAGGGCAGGAACGTCGTAGGCAGAAGCCAGATCCAGTACCAGCTTATCCTGCCGCTCGCTGAACTCCGAACGCACTACTTTCGCCTGTGCCTCGGGGCCCACCTTTTGCTGCTGCCTCGCCACCAGCGGCACAGGGTGACCGTAGGATGCGATCGACTTGTAAGTATACCGGAACTCGGCCTGGAAAATATTAGCGGTGTAAGGAATGCTGCCCGGGTCGCCCGCCATAATCTCTTTCCCCAGAACAACCGAGTAAGAGCCTACATCATTGTGGTTATGGTGCTCGGCATTGTTGCCACCTTTCAGCACGGCCGCCAACGTATGTTCCGATTGTGGCCGCACCACCAGTATACCCGATTTGTCAAAAAAAGAACGGAGCGGGTGCTTTTTTTTAATAAGCTCTTTTTTAACCGCATTTCTGGCACCGATCGAATTGGGGAAAACCATAAAAATGTCCATACGGTTGTTATTCACCCGGCCGGTGAGGTTGATATGCTCGTAGGCGGACAGTCCCAAGTTCAGGCTGCGGCTGAGATAGTTCATCAGGCTCGAATCGGGAGCGCTCCCGGTTTTGCTATCCGAAATAGCCGGAAAAACACCATTGATGACTTCCAGCCGGGGAATGTATTGTGCGATCTCACGAACTTTCGGGATATTGAAAAGATCGATCTGCCCCCGGGTGGCCTGCCATAAGTTTTCGCGGAGCATCGCATAATGCCCAAATCCGTAATTGAAATAGGTCACGCCCTCGGAGCAATAACCATCATCCCCAAAACCGGCCAACGTATTTTTCGAGTATTCCTCGCCGATCCAGGCGTACAATGCACGCTCTTTTTTGTCCGGGATCACGGTCAGTGCGGCGCCTATTACTCCCGAAAGACATACCGCATTCCAGTTGTTGGTACCCACCAGCCAGCTGTGGTACTGGATATCCTGCTTTTCGAAGATCCTTTTTAATGGGTCAAAAACCCGCACATATAATGCCTGTGCTGCCTCTTTGCGGAGTTCGGGATCCAGTTTGTCGCCCAGCAAAAACAAGGTTTGGGCGATGGTGTGAGCATACAAAGCGGAGGTGAGATCGATTGTGTACTGTTTGCCATTGTAGTTGATAAAGTCATAATCGATACGCGGCGAAACCCAGGATTTTTGCCGGATGATGTCGCGCAGACCTGCTTCTGTTTGTTTAAGATATTTTCCTTTGTATTCCAGACATTCCGCGATCGTGACCATTGCCAATCCTTTCGCTCGGTTCCGCATCATGGTAAGGCCTTTGCCGGACGAAGATGCGGTGCCGTCGGAAAGGGAAAAGTAGTCGGACTTACTGAATTCGGGGAATGCGAATGTTTCCATTTCTTTCAAAAATGCATCATATCCGCCCGATTGGCGTAGTTTGTCCCAGGTCTGCCGGTTCTTTGCCGGTTCCCCGAATCCCGAGGGTTGGTCAGTCAGCTTGGCGGCAATTTCCGTCACGCGCTTCTGATCGACCGGGTGCAGGGGAATTGCCTGATGTTGTGCGAAGCAAACCCCGGCTATTGCCAAAAAAGCCACGGCAGTGAGCCAGCAGGTGCATTTGAATTTTAATCTGAATAACATATTTTTCATGGGTTGACGACCGGTGAATATTGAACGGATATCGTGGCCGTTTTGACCGGGGATTTGAGCCGCACTGCCAGCCGCGTGTACGGTTCCCCTTTTTCTTCGCTGATCTCTTCGTTTTGTATATCGAAAGGAAGTCCCTTTGTGTCAATAGTAATCTGGACATTCTCGGCCCCACTGGTCAACAGAATACCGTTTTTTCTGTTTTTTTGCCACTTGCTCCGGGTAATTACGGGCGTTTCAAAACGCTGGGGCGTATCGAAAACCACATTGTCGGTCACAGTTAGCTGGTTATTTTTCCCGCGGGTATAGAAAAATTCGCGTTTAAGCGATTGGAGTGCGGGCACTCCGTAGGCAGAAGTCAGGTCCATGACCATCACATCTTTTTCATTGGAGAACTTCGTTGAAATGATTTGAGCATGTGCCACTTTGCCGGTACGCTGCTGTGTTTCTGCTGGCAGCGGTACCGGATGACCATAAGAAGCAAGTGACTTGTAAGTATACCGCTGGTCGCTAAAAGTTTTGGCTGTGTAAGGAATGGCGCCAGGGTCGCCCATCATGATTTCGGTGCCGCAGGCGATGGTATAGGAGCCCACGTCATTGTGATTATGGTGCTCGTTATTGCGCCCGCCTTTGAAAACCGCCCCCAGCCCGTGAGGAACTTTTTCCCCCGGCCTGACCGTGAGGATGCCGGCCGCATCAAAATAGGAACGCAAGCGGCTACCGCTTTCAGCAGTTTTATTACCTGACGATTTTGCAGATGCCGTATTCGGGAATTCATACATCACGTCGGCTACCAGATCAATGGTGGTAGGTTCGGATTTGATCTGATCGTACCCGTCGGCATCGAGGCCAAGGTTTCTGGTAGCATACCAGACGATGTTCCGGGATGGTTTCGAGCCTGCCTTGCAGTCGGCGATCGCAGGGTAAGTATCATTCATGATCTCCGAATTGACCGGAAAAGCTGCGATCCTGGCCATTTTGGGATTAGCAAAAAGATCGATCTGCCCTCTGGTGGCCTGATAGGCGATCTCGCGTAAAGTAATAAATCTCCCGAAGCCGTAATTGTAATAGCTGATCCCTTCTGTGCAGTATCCGTCGCTCAGAAATCCCGCGACAAAATTCTGCTGGTAGCGTTCGGCAATGGTAAGGAACTTGGCTCGTTCTTTTTTGTCGGGCAGGATGGTCAGCGCTGTACCGGCGATACCCGAAAGGCATACGGCATTCCAGTTGTTGGTGCTTTTCAGCCAGCCATGATCTGCGTTTTTACCTTCAAGAGTTGCCAGAATCGGCTCAAACATTCGTTTTTGGATCGTTTCGGCGATCTTTTCCCGGGTTTTTGCGCTCAGCTTGTCGTTCAGTAAATACATCGCCTGCGCGATGTTCTGCGCGTACTGGGCACAGGCCAGTTCCACCAGACTCTGGTGGTTTTTTTTCAGATAATTCCTTGGATTGACCCAGGTTTTTTGTTCCAAAATACCCGCAAGCACCTCCTCAATTTTAGGGACATAAACACCCTTGTTTTCCAGGCATTCGGCCCAGGTCAGCTTGATCAGCCAGCGCAGACGTTCGCCGAGAAGATCTTTCCCGGCCTGCGAGTCGCCGTGGGTGAACATGCGCATGTAGGTGGCTTCGTCGAAAGCAGGGAAAGGTTTGCCGAGATACGCATTCGCCTCCCTGAGCACTTTATTAAAACGTCCGCTTCGTGCGAGTTGCTCCCACGTCTGACGGTTCTGGTAAGGTTCTCCAAACCCGCGCGGCACATCGGGCAGCATGGCCGCGATCTGGTCCACACGGGTCATGTCAAGAGGCGCTACCGTCACTACGGGGGTAGTGTAGTCCTCTTCGGCAGTCTGTGCCATTGCGCCCGAACAAAGGCATACCATCAGCAATATTTTTTTCATAGGTTCAGGAATATCAATTTACTCACCAACCTGCATTCTGGCCCATATTCGGGTTTGCGTCGATTTCCGAACTGGGTATAGGCCAGATGAGGAAACGGGGTGTCCAGGCCACGACATTTGCCGGCTGCACGCGTCCGCCGCCCCAAGTGTTGGTGGACGCATTGAAGACGGGTGCTGTTTTAGTCATGGCCGGATAAAAGTCTTCGTAACGGTATTGGATCATTGTTTTTCCGGTATCGAGGTATCTCATCCGGACCGAATCGAACCAGCGGTGACCTTCGCCGACGAGCTCCAATCCGCGTTCCTCGAAAATTTTCAGCCTGAACTGGGGTTTGGTTAGGCCCGTCTTCAGATCGGCAGGTAAAGTGCGGACGGTGCCATTTGCCTGCCGAGCTCTTTCGCGTAGCTTGTTGAATGCTGCATAGGCCTCGGGGGTGGGGCCGTTGATCTCATTTTCGGCCTCAGCTTTGATCAAAAACACCTCAGACAGCCGGATCACAAAAAAATCATTTTCATTGTTCCGAGCCTGATATCCGCTGGGGTCTATGTATTTGTTCAGATAGGGGAACTGCTCCGTTGTTTCTGTGGCGTTCCTTTTTTCAGGATAGGTGATCCTCTGGGTGGTCAGGTTCTGATTCTGAAAGCGTGTCACAAAAGACACCTCAGTGCGGTAATCACCGGCATATTCCCCGGTACTGTACAAGTCGTAAAACCAGGGCTGCACCCGTGCCGTGCCCGCTCCCGCACCATTTGTAACATTCCCGCATATATTGTACCGCGCAGAAGGCTGAGTGTAATAGGCAAGTTCGGAGCCTCTTGAACTGGCACTGGCGGCCGTCGCATCACGGGTAAACTGAATTGCGAAGATCACCTCCTGGTAGGCGTTTTTCTCTTGCGCGACATCAAACAGACTAGCGTAGTTACCCACCAGGGTGTACTGGTTTGAGCTGATTACGCTGTCGGCATAACTTCTGGCAAGCTGGAAGTTGGCCCGCGCCAGATCTGCTTTTCCCGACAAATCGTGGTGATTGGCATAGGTAAGGTGTGCCAGGGCCAGCATGGCCTGAGCGGCGCCTTTGGTAGCATGGCCGGACTCCGCCGCAGCCTGCTTGCTGTAAGGCAGCAGGGTGGTGTTCGCATGCCCGAAGTCTTCCAGAAGCAGTTCGTACACTTCGTCGAGGGTGTTTCTTTTGGGGTAAAAATCCGACGTGCCTGTAACGGAAGCGGTGTGGATCGGCACACCTCCGTGCATCCTGACCAGGTAGAAGTAGGACAAAGCCCTTAGAAAACGCATCTCTCCGTTGACCCGCGCCCGGAATGCCTCGGAACCCACGCCGCTTTTCTGCACAGTCTCGATCACCGCATTGGCATGGTTGATCACCCGGTAAAAACTTCTCCAGGGTGTGATAAAATACCCGTTCGACGCAGACACGGTCCGCTCGTTGAATGCGCGGTGCGTAGCGCTGGTGGAGGCTACGTCGTCGCTGCCGAACATAATGCTGTAAGTAAGGTTCGACTTGAAACAATCGAACGTGGGCAGAAGGGAATAGGCCCCGTTGACCAGCGCCAATACATCCTGTTCCGATTTTACAAAAGTTTCGGCGATCGCTGATGAATAGATTTGCTCATCCAGGCCGCAGCTGGAAATGCCAAAGCAGAAAAGGATAGCGCTGAATATGGTTTTGAACTTCATTTTCATACCAATTATCGTTTGTTGCCGGATATCAGAAACCGGCATTGATTCCAAAAGAATAGGTTTTGTACTGGGGGATACTGCCATTGTCGATCCCCGATAACATAGAATTGTCGCCTTTGCTGTTGATCTCGGGGTCGTAGCCCTTGTAATCTGTCCAGGTAAGCAGGTTGCCGCCGGAAACAAAGAGCTTTGCGGTTTTGAACACGCGTAACCTTTTGCGGGGCAGGGTGTAGGCCAGGGTGACGTTTTTCAGGCGGACAAATGATGCGTCCTCTACGATAAAGTCGGTGAACCTGCTTTGAAAAGGATCTATCATATCAGGTCTGGGATAAACATTGCTGGTACCATCGCCCTGCCAGCGGTTGTCCCACGCTTCCTGGCGGACATTGGACGCAGATCCGCGGTTCAATGCATCCATTGCGTGGCGATTGGCGTTGATCACATCCTGGCCGATGCTTCCCTGAAAAAACACATTGAGCGAAAGCCCTTTCCACTCGAAAGTATTGGTGAGGCCGAATATGAAGTCGGGGTAGGGGCTGCCGATGACCTCCCGGTCGTCAGCCGAGATAACACCATCGGGACGTCCTTCGGGGCCGTTGATATCTCTGAAGATTAACGAGCCCGGCTTTCTTGTATAAGAATCCGTCGGACCGGCATCGACCTGGGCTGAGTTCTGATAAACTCCCCCGATCCGGTATCCGTAAAATGCCCCGATCGGGCTACCCACTTTGGCAATGGTCAGCGACTGGCTGGATATTGCCCCAAAGGTCGGTCCGACGAAGGAAGTGAGCCCTTCACCCAGGCTGATAACCTTGTTTCTGTTCCTTGAAATGTTTCCGGAAATATCCCATGAAAATGCGCCCGTCAGTGCACGCGCTTTCACGTCGAATTCCACACCCTGGTTCTGGATAACGCCCTGGTTAGTACTGTATGAAGAAAAGCCGTTAGATGGCGGGATGGTCAGGCTGATCAGCAGATCGTGTGTGCGTTTTTTGTAATAATCAAAACCCAGTGAAAACCGGTTGCCAAACAAAGAGATATCGGCTCCCACATTGGTTTGCCGGGTGGTTTCCCAATGCAGGGTGCTGTTCGGCAGATTGGCAAGTACGTAACCGATCTGGATGCTTTGATTAGCGACACTGCCGGTCGATCCGAGCATGGCTTTGGTGGAACCAACGCCCACTGCCTGGTTGCCCGAAAGCCCGTAGCTCGCGCGGACCTTTAATTCAGAAATGGCATCGACGGCTTTGAGGAAATTTTCATTGTGAACATTCCAGCCCAGGGCCACCGAGGGGAAAAATGCCCACTTATTGCCCTCTGCCAGGCGGGTCGAGCCGTCGGACCGGCCCGTAAAAGTGATGAGGTATTTTTTATCAAAACTATAATTCAGGCGGCCCAGGAACGAAGCCAGTGCCCATTCCGTGGTACTGGTTGAGGGATTGGTAATGGATGTGGCACTGCCCAGATCGTAGTAAAGTAGGTTGTCATTGGGGAAGTTGAGCGCATTGATACCGAAGCTCCGCCGGTTCCACTGCTGCCAGGTGTATCCGCCCACTGCGTTGATACTATGCTTGCCGCCGATCACCTTGGCATAGTTGAGCGTATATTCGGTCAGGTAATTGAATGAATTGATATGTCCCCTGTAGGCGTAGCCGCCTTCGAGATTTCCGAGGCTGGTTCCGCGGGGGTGATAAAAATCCCGTTGGGTCGAACTCACATTGACACCGCCGTTGACCCTCAAAGTAAGTCCTTTGCTGATGGTATACTCGCCGAAAAGGTTAGCCAGGGCAGTGGTCATCCTGTTCTGGTCGTCGGCAAGGTTCACGAGCGTCAGCGGGTTGCCCACCTGTGTCTGATCGATCTCCAGTTCATCTTCGGCACTGAAAGGCGAGTCGAACGGGCGGGAGGTGAGTGCCCCACGGACCACCGACATAGAAGCATCGCTGATGTTCGACGACTGCATGGCCGCCCGGTTCTTGCTCAGCGTTCCGCTCATGTTGACCCCGAATTTGAACTTGTTCCCGAACTGCCGGTCCAGATTGATTCGCAGGGAACCTCTGTCATAATTGGAATTTTTAACAATACCACCTTGCGAAAGATATCCAAAACTCACCGAGTACCGCATTTTGTCCAGCCCCCCGGAAATGTTGAGCTGATGGTTTTGTGTACGTGCCTGCCGGTAGATCAGATCCTGCCAGTTGGTGTTTACCCGGCTCAGGTTGGCGATCTGCATGGCGGTATAGATTGAGTCCTGGCCATTATTGAGATAAGCCTCATTGGAATATTGCAGATACTCGGCGGTGTTGAGCACGCCAATTTTTTTGGGCAGCGCACTGATGTCGTAACGGAAACTGTATGATATCCGGTCGGCGCCCGGCCTGCCTCTTTTCGTTGTGATAAGCACCACGCCGTTGGAGGCCCTGGAGCCATAAATGGCGGTGGCCGAGGCATCTTTCAATATCTCGATGGATTCGATATCGCCGGGGTTCAGGTTTGCCAGGGCATTGTCCGCCGGAAGCTGGCTCAGGTATCCCGACTGGCTGCCGTCGGACATCTTTACATTGCCATTGTCAGAGTCGACTGGATAGCCGTCAATCACCACCAGGGGCTGGTTGGAACCGCTCACTGAGGTAGCTCCGCGAATATTGAAAGATATGCCGCTGCCCGGGGCTCCCGTATTCTGGGTGATCTGCACACCGGAGACTTGCCCCTGAAGAAACTGTTCAACAGAGGCAATCGGGCGTTCGTCCACGCCTTCCGCATTGATTTTGGCTACTGAGCCGGTAAGGTCACTCTTGTTGATCGTACCATAGCCTACCACCACTACTTCGTCAAGCGCCTTGGTATCCTCCTTCAGAATGACATCGATCACGGTTTGGTTGCCCACTGCGATCCGCTGGGTGAGGTAACCCACAAACGAGAACAGCAACCTGGCCTCGCCTTCCGGCACGCCGATCCGGTAGGTGCCTTTTGCATCGGTAAGCGCGCCGCGGGTAGTTCCCTCGACGATCACACTAACTCCTGGAATTCCTTCTCCGTCTATGCCCGTGACAATTCCTTTTATTTCTGTTTCGGCCGCTTCGCCGGCTTTTACGCTGGATGATTGGGCAGAGGCGGGGGCATCTTCCCCGGATGGGCCCGGATTGGCTTTCTGCTGATTGGAAGCCCCATCGCCTTCATTGGGTGCGGTACTCGTTTTGGATTTTGAAAGGGCGAAGATCAGGTATGAATTCTGTCCGTGACGCTCGAACCGGATGGATAACGGTTCAAGTATACGCGTCAATGTTTTTTCAATTTTTTCCGAATTTTTCAGCAGCTCCGGATCCACAGACTTATTTTTGATCAGGTTGTCGTTGAACTCGAAAATGATCCCGTGCTTTTTGCTCAGTGCGTCAAGTGCTTCGCGAAGGGAGACCCGGTTGGCAGCCTGTGGTAGCTGCACGGCCCTGGGAATGTCTTTGTTCGAAGCCACCGCTTGGGAGAAACCTGGTTCGGGAGGAGTGAACACCAGCACGGTAAACGCCCAAAACGTCATGTCTCGTAGCTTTTTTGACATAGTTTTTTTTAATTTAGGATTGATTAATAGTTAAACCCGCCCGACGAGACCCATCCGCCAAGATTAGTGGTCGCAGTTGGGCGGGGTATATTTATCGCATGTAATATTTGTTTTCCTTCCTTTCGATCGCCATAGGATATAGCTTTTCCAGTTTTTCAAAAAATGTCTCCACCGAGTCGGTCGGAAACCAGCCCGTGAATGTTTCTTCTTTCAATGCCTCATTTTCAATGATGATCTCCAGGCCATAGGAGTCGCCGATTATTTCGGCCAGTTCTTTCAGCTTTTTGCCTTTGTAATGAAATGTTTTTTCGCGCCAGCGTGAATATTCATTCACATTGACAGTTTCTTTTCTAAGAGGTGCGGCGGTCGCGGTCTGCGTAGCCATTTCCCCGGGTTTGAGCAGGAGCGTGTTGGCTGCGTTGTGGGCATCGGTTAGTTTTACCGAGCCGTGTTCCAATGCTACATCCACTCGTCCCCGGCGATTGGTAATGTTGAAGGCAGTGCCGAGCACCTCAATGTCGAGCTGGTCGGTATGTACTGTGAACGGGACTTTTCTACCTGTTTCAACCACCTTCAGAACATTGAAGAAAGCCTCTCCTTTTATCCAGACCTCCCGCCCCTTCCTCTTTTCGAAATTGCGGTGGAAAGAGATCTCGGAGTTGGCATTGAGCGTAACCCGGCTGCCGTCGGGCAGCGTCAGGTGCAGCTGTTTTCCGTAAGGCGTGCGAAACTTTTCGGGGAGTTGGTTCAGATAAACCCCGCCCGCGGCCAGTATCAGCATGGCAAAGACCGCCGCATAGGGTAATCTTGGCCAATAGAATGCCTTTCCAAAAGCCGGTACGACCGTTTTGGCCTGAATATAATTCCACATATCGCTTCGTTCTGCATCGGTCCAGGTTTCTGTAAAATCAATGTTTTCGATGATCTGCCGGGCCTGCTCAACGATCTCCCTTCTGTCGGGATTGAGCCTGATCCAGTTTGTCCAGAAAAATTCATGTTCGGCATCGGGTTTTAGTACCCAGCGGGTAAAATGTTCATCGGCTAGAAAATCCTGAACGTCGAATGTACGGTAGTCCATAGGGTATGACTGACGTTAATGGTATTTCCCTACTCTTACTGAATAGAGTAAGAAAATCCCTTTTGTAACCTCGGTTATCTGAGAAAAAAATAAGATTTTATAAGAATATCAAAAAAAAGGACAGGATTGAGATGTCCGTGTGCTGCGCAAGTATCGCACGCAGCGATTTTATGGCCCGGTGTATGGTATTGCGCAGGATCTGGTATTTCAATCCGGTAATCTCCTCGATCTGTTCATAGCTCATTTTCTGGTAGAATTTCAGAAAAATGAGCTCCTGCTGGCGCGAGGGCAATGACCTGACCGCTTTCTGTACTGCCCGGTGCGTTTCCTCCGTCGTGTCGACCGTCACGATATCCGCCATATCTTCGACCGGATCGCAGAGGCGTAGGTCTGTGCGGACATTTTTCAGGATCAGCCGTCTGAGCGACGCCATGAAATAGAACTTTACCGACTTGGGGATTGACAAGGTATGGCGGCTGTTCCAGACCACGAGGAACAATTCCTGCACGGCGTCTTTGACAATAGCCCGTTCATGAAAAACGGAAAGGCCATACCGCAGTAGCCAGTCGGCGTGCTGGTCATAAAAATAGGCGAGCGCATCCGGGTCGCTCTCCTTGAGGCGTTGCCACCAGTAGCTCTCGGAAAAGGTAATTTCGGGATCAGGTCCGTACTCCCGGGATGAAGACATGCCAAGTTTCAAATCCTGATGGTCGTGGTCTGAATGATCATTGAAATATTTCAATATGGCGTCTGATTTGATTTGAAACTTTTCTGCGGGCTAGTGTGCGGCATTGCCTGTTTGTCCGGTCAGCTCAAATCCCTCACCGCCTTCCGGAGAACCTGTGTTTCACCCCGAGAAAATTTTCGGTAGTGCCCGGCTGATGTGTTCTTGTACGGTTTTAACGGATACCGGCTCATCGGTGACCTCCCGGTATTTTCTTCAAATCGGATCATTATGAAGATCTTACGGTTTTATGGAGAAAGGCCTTTTACGATCTGTTCAACGTGGTTCATTACTTCTTCGTACTGGTGATTATGTCGGGGAGTTGACTGTTGCCGGATACGTGGACAGCCGCGGCTTCCAGCTGTTCCATGGGCTGGAATTCCAGCCATCTGTAATTGTAAGCCTCATTTCGTACTGAGCGGAACAGACAGAACCGATAGGAAGAATTGACATTTTCATATGCCTGGATTTCCATAATTTTAAAAAAACTCGCTGATAATATCCTGAGCCACCGTATGTAAGTATACGAAGCGCGCCGTGGGCTGCACAGCGCCTTAGGGTAATGCCTGAACAACTATTCGAAGCCGTGCCTCGTACTTTTCTCGAAACCGTTCATGATCATCCGTTCACTGGCGGCCGGAACCATCGGTCTGGACAGGGCTCGGGCCAAGATTCAGCACCTAGTCTGGCTCCTTATTCTCCCGGAAGGTATTGTGCGCCGGGTTATCAGCCGTAATAGACAGGACAATTATTTCTTTGAATCGGTCAATATTTACAAGACAACTTCTGGCAAAATTCCCCTTAATTGGTTCAGGATTTTTTTTAGAAAATGTGAAAATTTATTGGTGTAAGGAATTCATAGCGTTATCATGCTAGACGGGTGTCTGACTAGTAGAGTTTCCCGGAAGAGTTAAGTGCAGAGCAGCAATTACCTTTTTTTGAATGAATAGAAATATTCCCGAATGGCTAGCGTATCCGCCTTACTGATTGAATTAACAAAAGATTCATCAAATTCATTAAACCTGGTACCGGATGAAGAGCCCCTATATATTTCCGGATGCAGGATATAATCTGGGTCATAGTATGTGTTCCACGATACACGTCTGTACTCAAATACAGATAAATTTAGTTCGGAATAGTTTCCGTAACCCACTAGCATATTGTAGGTGCTGAATTTGCTATCCCAAACGGGTTTAAACTCGCTCCTGTATTTTGACATGTTGTAGCTGTATTGAATAGCTTCTTTTGTTACAATCAACTTGTTTGTCGACTTGAATATTAACTGCTTGTCATTTTTTGTGATTAGCAACGAGTTAAATGAGCTTGGCATTTCAGCGGAGTCGGGTGAAAAGAATTTTATGTGTTCATCGCTGACGAATGACGAGTCTTTTAATCTAAAACCTCCATTATTTTTTAAGAACCTGTCTATCACAATCTTATCCGTTATCTCCTTTTTATCGCTATACAACCGGATTTTCGATTTTATGCTGATGCGATTTAAGTAGAGCGTCGATGGAAATTCAGTAGGCAGCTCTATCTCCGTTTTTTTACAACTGATGATAGCCAGGAGCAGAAGGAGAGCGGACGTATATTTCATAGATAGGAGTAAGGTGATTTTTTGCAATATAGGCATTTCCCGGCTCGCCACGCATGGCGCGGCAATTCGATAGACAAGCAGCAGACAAAATCCGTGAGCACTTTACTAAAATTCAAGATGTCTTTCATGTTGAAGACCTCAAGTACCTATGCAATGGCGAAATGTGAGTTGCTGAAAAGTTGGAGAAGATTTGCTTGGTAATTGAGGTGGTACTCAAAACAAGTCTGACAAGGTTAAGGCCTGCTCAGCCCTATTTTGTTTTCTTAGATACACTATCTGAATTACAAAATCAAAAAGCACTGATTTTCAGTGCTTTTTGATTTTTAGTAAGACAGAAAGGGACCAAGCGGAAAATGGGCTCGATCCAATTTTATCGCTGAACACTCAGCACAGGACGAGAAGTTAACCTGAATTTTCAACATCCTCCACCTCTTGGTATGGCATAAATCACGTTGCCGGAAACAGATAAGTTGAAGACTTTATCTTGTATAGCAGGAAATGAAAGTTGCCATGTTTTTCCCTTGTCCGAGGATCTGTAAATACCTGCCGGGTGACCACAGAACAGGTATTCACCAACCTCCGTAATGGAGGCGGTATAGAGGCTTGCCGGAAGGCCGGCATCGATAGGCTGCCAGGTTTTGCCGCCGTCATAGGATGTCCGTATTCTTCTTGCCTCCGTCTCCGTATTACAAGTGATCGCGGCAAATCCACCTTTGATGCGTTCGATAGCAATGCCTACTCCACCCTCATTAATCACATTAACCCAATTTTCACCATTATCTACCGACCGAATGATGCCTCTCTGACTCGTAGCTATCAGCACTCCGTTTGACTCTACCAATTTCATTACCCAGCCTTCGTCATAGACTCGCTTCCAGTTTTTTCCACTGTCATCAGATTTTAAGAGCCCCTTATCGTAACCGATAAAAACGATGTCTCTAGTTTCAAAGATGGTGCGAACGCTTTTCCCCGGAAAATCCGTATATATCGGCAACCATAAACCCGTTCCGTTTATTTTTTGCAAAAACTGGCCGCCGTAGTTGAATGCAAGCATTCCGGTCTTGCCAGGAACAATGCTGCCAAGGTTGTCCGGAGTAATTTCTTTTTCCCAAAAAGGAGCAGTGGAATTTGGTTTGCTGTAATACATCCCATTTCCAGTGCGCAGATAGATTCCATTGTCATTGGCAAGGAAACCGTCTCTCGGAATATCGTCTTCCGGCAAGTTTACTGGCAGCCCTTCGCTAATGTCCTGCCAGGTTTGTCCGCCATCTGCAGATTTGAAAATGATGTTTGTCGCTACTGCCTTATCTCGTTTTGGATTGCTATCCTGTGGAAATTTTAAAGCCTGATCAAACACAAATGAGAATTGAAAAAGGAGTAAAAAAGCAAGGTGATGGATTTTCATGACTAAAATGGTTTGGTGAATTAATAGCGTAAAATTGTTTTAACTTCACATATCCAAATGTAGGCACCTGCTTAGCCGTTCTTGTAAATCAACTGTAAAATCTCGTTTGTCAATTGTAAAAAGAAATGTAAATGCGTGTAAATTCTGCTTTTACCGGCTTTTTCACTAACCGGCTGGTGGTGGGGCCTGGCATTTCCCTGGTGCTGATTGCTATTTTTTTTATCACCTCTTCTTTCATAGAACATTCGGACCGTGACTTACAGGCGAAGCAAGTGAACCTGTTGATCCGTCAAACCGGTCATCGGTTGCTGTTGCAGGCGGGCGACTCAACCTCACGTGTATTGCCTGTTACTGAGATTAAAGAAGGCACGTTTCTGCTCAGGTTCGAAAATGAATTCGTGTTTAACCACGACTCGCTCATGGCGCTGTCACAGCGCTTACTTCCTAAAAAGCGGTTCCCTTCCGGTTACACCGTTACAGTACATGATTGCATGAAAGGCGGCATCGTCTATGGTTTCCAGGTAAATAATACCTCGCCGGACATTCTGGCTTGCACGGGCAGAAGTCAGCCCTCAGGTTGTTACACAATCGAATTTGCATTTCCAGACTTTTATGAGAAAGTAAAACAGCAGAAAGCTGAAACCGACCAACTGACTGAATCAGTCAAAATACACCCTAGGGAAGCCAATCAAGAACTTGAAGAATCAAAAACGCCAACCTTCGGCTATGACATCGGCCAGCCAACTGACGAACTCAAATCAGTTAAAGTGAGCCCTCAGAAAGTCAATCCAACGCTTGAAGAATCCAAAGCGAGAATCTTTGACTATCCAACAATCGACGTGGTTTATGCCGGTATTCTGGTGTTGCTGGGTGTTACCTTGTTGGTTGGGCGTTTTGGGAAATTTTTAAAACTGATGCCCGGGCAGAATCAAAACCACGCTATGGTGAATGAGTCCGTTCCGGAATTGGCTGCGCTTGGAAAATTTTTATTTAATGTTCAGGGGCAGCGCTTGCTTTTGGAAAGCGAGGTGGTTAGTCTCACGGACAAAGAATGCAAGGTTCTGAAATTGCTCCACCAAAATTTCGGAGAGCTGATTCCCCGCGAAACGCTGATGCAGGAAGTCTGGATCAACGAAGGGGTCATCACGGGTCGCAGCCTGGACATGTTTGTGTCGAAACTTCGAAAGAAATTAAGCCGTGATCCCGAGCTGAGAATAACGAATGTTCATGGGAAGGGGTATAAGCTGGAAATACCTGAAAGTCAGATTATTTAAAGTCATAAGCTAAAGTGTTGATTTTTAGCAGGCTATTTATTGTCGGCTATCACCCTTAATTAACGACATAATAGTAATTATCATAACTATTTGAAAATGAGTTTTTTGTTTGGAATCAGGCAAAAGACTGACGAAATTCCAATGGCGATAAATTTGTCTTCTTTTTGAAAAGGGTGCTAAAGGATTGCGCGTGCTCAAAGCCCAAGGCATAGGCAATCTCGCTGACCGAGAGACTGGTCGTTGAAAGCTTTTCTTTGGCTTTGGCGATCAGTTTTTCGTGAATATGCTGCTGCGTATTCTGCCCGGTGTGAATCCGAAGCAGGTCACTCAGGTAATTCGGCGACAGGTTCATCTGCGCAGCAATATATTGTACAGTGAGCAAACCCGGTACTTCGCTGTCATAGTAGTCATCGATCAACTGCTCGAACCTGTCCAGCAGCGCTGAATTATTATTCTTACGGGTCAAAAACTGCCGCTCATAAAAACGGTTGGAGTATTTCAGCAGACTCTCGATCTGCGTCAGAATGATCTCCTGGGTATGCTTATCGATATGCTGGCACTCCTTATCAATTTTAAGGAGGATAGTAACAAGGTCATCTTCTTCCTCGGCCGAAAGGTGCAGCGCTTCGTTAACCGCATAATCGAAAAAACCGTAGTGATGAATGCTGCTGGCCAGCGTATGCTGTAACAGGAAGTCGGGGTGAAAGATCAAAAGATAACCGGACCCGCATTCTATATGTTGCAGGTCCAGTTGTTGCACCTGGTTAGGCGCGGTAAAACTCAGTACTCCTTTATCGTAATCATAATGCTGCTGTCCGTACCTGATCTTGCCTTTGGCTTCACGTTTGAGTGCCACGCAATAAAAGCGGTTAACGAAACCTTTCCAGATATCGTCTTCCAAAAAAACACTTTCCGCCAGATTGATCACGCTCACCAGCGGGTGGCGAGGTTCGGGCAATGACAGCAGTCGGTGAAATTCTGATAAGGAGTTGATCGCGTTCATAGTCAAAATTAATCAATTAAGCCCATACTGAACTCATCGTAGGGGGCGCCCGTGTCCGTACCCAAAGGCACGATGCTTTCCAGTTGTGAAATATCCGCCTCCGTCATTTCAATGGTAGTTGCCGCAAGGTTTTGGTCCAGGTACTTTCTGCGTTTCGTTCCCGGGATCGGTAAAATCCCCTTGCTGATGATCCAGGCCAATGCCAGCTGCGAAGAAGTGACCTTCTTTGCTTCAGCCATTACTTCGATAGCTTTCACCAATTCAATATTCTTGTCGAACTGTACGCCCTGGAAACGTGGGATTGCCCTGCGGAAATCATTCTCCGGCAGGTCATCGATGCTTTTGATCTGTCCAGATAAAAATCCACGGCCTAATGGCGAGTAAGCTACAAAGCCGATGCCCAATTCCTTTAATGTTGCCAATACCCCGCGCTCTTCCACCGTTCGTTCAAATAAGGAGTATTCGCTTTGTACGGCAGTGATCGGGTGCACAGCATGCGCTCGCTTAACCGTTTCAGATGAAACTTCCGACAAGCCGATATAACCTACTTTACCTTCTTGAACCAGCTCGGCCATAGCTTCAACTGTTTCCTCGATCGGCGTATTTTTATCCAGGCGGTGCAGGTAATACAGATCGATGTAATCCGTACTCAGATTTTTGAGCGAACGCTCTAAAGATTTCTTTACATAATCTTTCTTACCATTGATGGCCCAGGTCACTTTATTGTTGTCATCGATTTCCCAGCCAAACTTGGTGGCCAAAATATACTGGTCTCGTTTACCGCTGATCGCTTTAGCGATCAACTGCTCATTTTTCAGTGGCCCGTACAGATCGGCAGTATCCAAGAAATTACCGCCCAACTCGAGCGAACGGTGAATCGTCGCGATGGCTTCCTGCTCATCGGCGGGGCCGTACATGTAACCTTTTTCAAAGCCTGTCATACCCATACAGCCCAGGCCGATCACTGGCACAACCAATCCCTGGCCGCCCAATGCAATTTGTTTTATTTCCATGACCCAAAGGTCGGGAAGCTAAATCGCACGCATGTATGCAAACCCCTGAAACTTGTAGGCAAACCAAGGATCGATTTGCTTAATGCCTATAAACGTTTCGACTTACGGGAGGATCTATCAGACATTGTAGATCCTGGCACAGTTCCCGCCCCACAGCTTGTCCTTTTCAGTTGGGCTGAGTGCGAAGGAGTTTTTTCTTAAAATCTCGCAAACTTCCGCGTAAGAAGCCCCTACCAAGCATACCGGCCAGTCGCTTCCGAACATCAGCCGGTCGGGACCGAATATTTCCAGCATTTTATTGATGTATTTTTGAAAATCCCCGTACTTCCAGTTTTTCCAGTCGGCTTCGGTTACGAGTCCGGCCAGCTTGCAGCTTACATTTTCCATCGGGGCAAAGGCTTGCATCTGCCTGGCCCATTCATCGAAAAGCTGGTCTTTGATAAAAGGCTTGGCAAGATGGTCAACCACAAACCGCTGGTTCGGGAAAATTTTCACGAAATCGACAGCGTACGGGATATGTCTCGGGTGGATCAGGACATCGTAAGTGAAATCGAGGCCGGAGAGCGCCGCAATGCCTTTGAGAAAATCAGGGCGCAGCAGAAAATCATCATCCGGCTCCGCCTGCACAATGTGCCTGAAACCTTTGACAATGCTGAACTGCGAGAAATATTCCAGCCGTTCCTCAATGTTTTCTGAACGAAAGTCGACCCAGCCGACAACGCCTTTTATAAAGTCATGTTCTGCCGCCAGGTCCATCAGAAAATGGGTCTCCTTTTCACTCTGGTCAGCCTGTACCGCGATACCGCCTTCAATTCCCTGTTCCTGCGATAGCGGCAGCAGGTCACCCGGCATAAAATCATTTTTGATCACCGCCATATCATCGGCGATCCAGGCGTCTTTAACAGGGTCGTAATGCCAGAAATGCAGGTGGCTATCTATTTTCATTACAAAGGGTTTTGATCATTAATAAGCGAGGCACGATGGCCCTATCGGTTCAAAGGATTTGTAACCCAGTGAAAATTCCTGATGTCCGAGCTGTTCCGAACAGCTTTTTCCCCCTTGTGCCACAAACATGACTTTATCGAAAATTTCCTGTGCTACTTCTTCCATCGATGCCTCATTGGTCAGTATTTTTCCGGCATTGATATCCATATCTCCTCCCATTCTCGCAAATGTTTCCGGGTTTGCACAGATCTTGATGACCGGCGACACCGCCGACCCGGCCACTGATCCCCGCCCGGTGGTAAACAACACACAATGCGCGCCCGAAGCAATCAGCTCGTTCATTTCTGAAATATCATTGGGATTGGGAAATCCGAAACGCGGCTCCCCGTCCGGCACGATATCCATGAGGTACAACCCTGCGACTGTTGTAGGATCGCCCGGTTTGATCAGCCCGGTAATCGGCGCGGTGCCGCTTTTACAGTATGCGCCCATCGATTTTTCCTCCAGCGTGGTCAATCCTCCTTCCGCATTGCCCGGCGCAAAGCTGCCGTGACCCATTATGGCATGATAACGTGCTGCTTTTGCCACCGCTTTTTGTAATTCTTCTGCCAGTGCCGTATGTCGTGCGCGATTGCCGAGTAGGTTTTCAAGGCCGATCATTTCGCTGGTATTTTCAAAAATCGTGGTGCTGCCTGCCGCATTCAGCATATCGAAAGCCAGTCCGGCTGCCGGGTTAGCGGTAATGCCACTGGTTGCGTCGCTTCCGCCGGAAACGATCCCGACGATCAGCTCATCCACAGAAAACGGCACACGTGGCACTTCTCGGATTTTTTCCAGGGCCGAGGTAACGAAAGAAATACCTTCCTGAACACTGTTTCCGGTTCCTCCGGCCGTTTGTATGCCGATCAGCCTGACGGGTCTGCCACTGGCGGCGATCTGTTCATACAGCCGGTTCCGGTTAAAACTTTCGCAGCCCAGCGACACCAGTAGTACTGCGCCTACATTGGGATGTGTGCATAGCGCGTTCATCATTTTGTCGGCGTACCCATTCGGGTAACAGCCGCTGAACCCGATCAGATGCACCGGTTCATCCTCGAAACGCGAGGTTACCTTCCGCGCCACATGATGAGCACATTCTACCAGATAGGCCACCAGCACAATGTTCCGGATCCCTTTTCGGCCGTCTTTGCGTAAAAATCCTGCGAATGGTTCAGGGCTTGATAAACTCATGATCTAACGTATAGGTAGGAATGTAATCGCTCTTCAGGTTGTGCAGATGTACATGGTCACCGAAGCAGATGTCTTCGGTTGCCGAGCCGATCGGGATGCCGAATTTGATCACCTGTTTCCCGGCCGGAATTTTGCCGGCAGCCACTTTGTGCCCAAGTCCGAGCGCTTTTCTGGAAGTAAAAGTTCGGTTATCTATCACAATAGTTTCCCCTTCCTGCACCGATTCGCGGACAACGTACACATTATCCAGCGGGTTTATTTTAAGTAATTTATCCATATTCAGACACTTATGCCGGTTTCCGGGAAAATGTTTTCAACAGTGGCTCCGGTCCTGATCCTGCTGCCTTTTACAGCAAAATACAGGATATAAAAATAGGACGGCAGGCAGACCAGATAGGCCAACTGGTGCGTATAAAGGTCAGCGGCATAGCCAAACAGCAACGGCAGGATAGCGCCTCCGATGATCCCCATTACCAGAATAGAAGAGCCGGTTTTGGTGAATTTACCCAGGTCGGCCAATGCCAGCGGGAAAATGGCGGGCCAGAGCAATGAATTCGATAAACCCAACGCAGCGACGAGATAAATGGAAATTGCAGGTGGAACCATCGCGATAGCGACGGTAATAAGCATACCCGAAACTGCACAGAAAACCAGGGCCATACGCTGGCTTACCAGTTTTGGAATGAAAAACACCCCAAGCAGATAACCCGTCACCATGCCAAACGTGGTCAGCCAGACGTAGTTTTCCGGTGAAGGCAGGTTCAGCACTTTGGCATAATCATTAATAGAACCCAGAGCGATGATCTCGACACCCACATCAAAAAATATAGCCACGACGCCCAGCAGTACATGTGGGATCTGAAGAATGCTTTTCTTACTGTTGGCATAAACCGACACCTCATTGATCTCGTCTTCACTTTCGTCCTCGCCCGGTGCTCTGAGTTCGGGGAGGGGGGAGTAAAGCGAGAGTATACCAATCGCCGTCAGCATTGCCCCAATGATGTAAAACGGCACAATGGCATCTCCAAGCTGGACATTGCCCAGGTCCAGAAATATGCCCAGGATCAGCGATGCACCTGCAAGAGCCAGTTTGTCGGCGATGCCCATGGTGCTGATCCGGCTCGCCGCACTTTCGGCCGGGCCCAGGATAGTGACATAGGAGTTGATCGCCCCGGTGAGCAACGTCTGGCCGGTGCCGATGATAAAAAGTGCAAAAAGGAAAAGCGCAAAGCTCACAATATCAGCTGCGTAGCCGATCATGGCAAAGCCCGCAGCAATAGTAATAAAAGCAATACTGATCCCTTTTTTATAACCGAGTGCTTTGAGGACATTGCCCGAAGGCACGCCAAAAATTACGTAAGCCGAAAAAGTGGCGGTCATGATCAGGTAGGAAGCAGCCGTGGAAACAGTGAATGCCTCCTGCACAAACGGTATAAAATAGGCATTGATGCCGACAGAAAATCCCAGGATCACATACATGCTGCCGATGATGAGCATGGGGAGAACAGGCGTTTTTTGGATATTATTCATGGCTTCCCAATGTTTTTCTGAGGTGGTCGAGGATGAGTTCTTTTACCTTGTCGCCATATTCCTTTGTGGCTTCCGGGGCACTTTCTGTATACCATGTGCCGGTTGTGAAACGCTGGATATCAGCGCCTTCCGGGCATAGGGATTGCATGAGCGCGGTTTCCAGCTTGCCTGCATGGTCGATGGGATGTTCCGCCTGGATTTCCGGGCTGAGAAACGGGTGAATGCGTATCCAGTTGAAAGGGTCGCTTCCCTGATTGTGCTGCTCATAATAGTCGGACGAAGCCGCATTGCCCCACCAGCCTTCGCCCCGTTCTTTTTCCAGAAACGAAAAAGTAGCCTGGCGGGCCGCCAGTTTAAAAGAAAGGTCGGTAGGCATACCGGCAGTGAAATTTTCGCTCTGGTGATGTACAAATACATGGATGTTCCGGAAACCGATGCGCAGCAGATTGTCAAAGAGGTTCTGGGCAAAAGGATACAGGATCTGCGGGCCGGTGTGCACGCTGCCTTTTCTTTCGGGAGGCTCCACCGCGAAGCTGCTCGCCCCATAGTAAAAAGGTGGCAGGATCACCATAGGAAGCTCCTTTTCGAGGATTTCCAGGGCGCGGACGATCACAAGCGTGTCTACGCCCGTCACCAGGTGTTCGCCATGGTATTCCAGCACTCCGAGTGCCAGTACCGCCGGCATATTGGCATCGATCGCAGCACGGATGTCGGCCGGGTACATGAGTTCGTAACGCATGGGGTTTAATGCTGTGGGTTTAGAGGTTCTTCCAATGAAACAGGGTCAGGTATTTTTTTCGTGAAGAGATTACGAAGCTGACTTTCAGGGGTTGTTTTTCTGGTCAAAGCCATTCGCATCCATCCATAATAAATGAAGCCGGCTACGACCATCCCGTTGATCAGCGAAATGAAAAAGCTTTGAGAAAAATAGCCGATCAGGAATCCTGTGATCCAGGCCAGAAATGCAGCCGGATTGATTTTCATGTCGGGAGAGCCGTTTTTGCCTTCGTACAAAACTTTCCGTTCAGGGAACAGCCAGTAGTCGATAATTACGGTGACAGCAATAGGGCCGATGAGCCATGATAAAAATTGCAGGAAGAAATTAAATATCTGGTCCGGACCATACCATGAAAAGAATAACGCCAGCGCCCAGGATATCAGCAGCACCAGCTTCCGGTTCGTTTCCTCATTTTTATACTCGGGTATCGGCGGTGCGGCCATCATATTTGCCCCGAAATAAATAGCGGCCATGGCAGTGGACCAGGAACCGAGAAAAATTGCGAAAAAAGATACATGTAATAAACCGAACCGGTCCATGATCAGGAAAATGTTCCATTCGCCGGTTGCCAACGCACCCAGCGTTGCTCCCACATATTGCAGAACCATCAGGACACCATAGGTCAGAAACAACCCGATAGCGGCTTGTTTCCCGTTTTTATAAAACCTCGTAAAATCGGAAATAACTGTATTGGCGTGAAGCCAGCCACCCGCGGCAGAAGTAAAAACCACCAGTGCCGAGGCGGATTGCAGCGGAGCGCGTGCAATAATTGCTTTGAGCCCGCCTCCGATATCCAGCGCGCCCCATATCGTTATGATCAGGATTATCACGATAGCCGGGACTGCCAGATAGTCCACGTAAGCGATCCATTTCATGGTTTTATATGCCGGGACCAGAAAAACCACCGCCATCAGGAATGTGATCCCCCAATACGCAAAAGCAGATTCCTGGCTTATGCCCATGATCTCGACGGTAGCATCCCGCGTCAAATTCAGAATGACCGCAAACCATACCACCGTCGTGATCGACAGGATAAAATTGGGTAGTACTACGCCCCAGTTACCATATGAGTAGCGAAAAAGCATCGCGCTTGTGTAGCCTGTACGGGCACCGATAATGCCAATCAATATGGCAATAACACTGTTAAATACACCGGCCATAGCAATCACCAGCATCGCCTCTTTGAACGAAAGCTGGCTGCCGACAAGGCCTCCTACAAGCAAACTGGAGACGGTCAGGACCAGTCCCCATAAAATAAAGGTGTTGCTCCAGAAACCGAGCCTTTTGGATTCAGGCAGTCTGGACCGCACTTCGTCCCCTCGGTCGGCGGGGCCGGTTGAAATGTATTCTTGGCTCATGACAGGAAAAAGAAGATTGGTAGGTTAGGAATTCATGCCCATAACCCGCAGAGGAATAAAAACCCGTAATCACAGGAAGAGAAAAATAAAAATGTCGGGCCTGTACCTTCAAAAGGTGATCGGCAGGTGGATATTACCTCGGTCTGCGGCTCGCTGGACCTTTCAGTATGGGGTAGGAGGGGGTAACTATTATATTGTATTTAGTGTAAAATACAGTTTTATGAATTGTCATAGTTACAATTAATGTTGTTTTATATCGGGTTATGTAAAAAGAAGAAAATATTTGAAGTTATTTTTTATATCTCGCTTAAGAGCTACCTTAGGGTTTCTAAGAAGTTCAGGGCCGGTTGAGCGCGGCGTGTTTTCAGATAACACTACGGCAGGCCTTTACCTTGTAAGTTAGCAGATTTTCTTCGCCAGATGCGAAATGAGACTTCACCAGCACCAATAGGGAATTCGGGATCGGAAGAATATAAAATGCAGCAGTAAATTCAGGAATAAGGCAACCTTTAAACAAGTTATAGTTCATACTCCTTTTACAACATAGTTACTTCCAGGCATTTTAAGTACATTATAAATACTTGTACTTGAGCACACATTATTGGAACTGCATACCAGTACTTTTCAAATTAACCAGGGGATGACAGATTTAAATTCCAAAAAGCGGTGTTTTACCCAGATTGCTGAGGGTGATAAGAAAGCTTTTGATGTTTTTTTTAAATATTATTATCCCAAACTGATCCAGTTTGCCCGCATTTATGTGGACTCCGTCCCACAGGCCGAAGATGTCGTCGCCGATGTGCTGACCAATATCCTGGTCAACCGCAAAAGGGTTTTTATTCTTGATCATTTCGAGTCTTACCTTTATTTCTCCGTTAAGAACAAAGCCATATCCTCCATCAAAAGGCAGCAAAGGGAAAATCCCTTTCTTTTTGATTCCGGCGATATTATCCTTAATTCCATGGCGGCAACCGATCCACATGAGATGCTGGTAGGGTTGGAACTGCAGGAGCAGGTCGATGAGATCATCCGGCAGTTTCCCCCAAAAAGAAAAATGGTTTTCCAGTTGATCCGGGAAGAAGGTTTTACGTACCGGCAGGTGGCTGAGCTGATGAACATTTCCGAACGTACAGTAGAAGTGCACTTAAAGCTCGCCGTGAAAGAGCTCCGCGAAGGAATTGAAAATTTTTTGAGTGACAGAAAATCCCAGGAAAATATGCACAAAACCCCCGAAAAACATTAACGTGTTTGCATTTCGGGCAGTCCCACTTCTACTCCGTTAAAGTCTCCTGATGCGGATATGCCTGAAATAAACCTGGTCCCCTTCGTCTCTAAGCATGATATGCCCGGTGTCCGACACGCCATAACCCGGATAATCCTTGATTTACAGGCTGTCCCTTTCTACCACCCCGCCGCCGGAAGGCATACTGTTCACAGATGCTTCGCGCCATTTGCTCAGGTTGCTGCCATCAAACAGGGCTTCCCATTTCCAGGGAACCGCGCCGATCGCGGCCGGGTTTGTATTCTTTTCAATGTTGGCAGCATTTTCCGTCTGTTTCAATTCAGTCAATGCAAGCGCAGCTATCGGGATTAAAATCGACGTAACTGGCTTCATCAGATTATGTTTTTTTAATAAAAGATCGCCCCGCACCTAACTACTACCGCTTCTAAAACCCGTGAGAAAGAAAGTGAAAAAGTGAAAAAAAGTATTAACGTATATATATGATCGTTAGTGATATAGTATTAGGTGACACTGGGTGCAACGCACCCGAACATCCCAGCATGGTGCAACGCACCGAAATACCCTAGCAGGTGCATTGCGCCCGGCTATTTGCGACGATTATGGGTGCAAAGAACCCGGCGATTAAAAAAATATTCAAAAATAATTCAGATCAATTACGGGTTTTCCCCGGGATGTGGGTTATGGGGGTATAAACCGGATTTAATGAGCTATAATCACCTACATATCGACCATTTAATAGCACAATTCCTCAGCGGAAATGCGACAGAGCATGAGCGGACGGAATTGGAAGAATGGTTGGCGGCGTCTCCTGATAACCGTGCTGTTTTTGAAGAGTTGAAAAAAGTGTGGCAGACCCCTCCGGCTGATGAGTACGAAAAACGAATGGACAATATCAGGGACCGGATCTGGGAGGACTCAGTGGCTGAGGAGGAGGTAGGTGAAGAGGTTTGGGGTATCAGAAAGATATTTTTATTCCCCTGGCGGTCGGTAGCGGCGGTTTTTTTACTGGTCGTGGCAGGTCTTTATTTTTATTCCAATACCCTTGAAGATAACAAAAGCATAGTTACCGGGAAGCCGGATGTATGGGTGGAAAAGGAAAATCCGACCGGAAAAAGATCGGTTTATTTCCTGCCCGACGGTACCAAGGTATGGCTGAATGCGGAGAGTACGATCGGGTTTTCGGAGAATTTTTCGGATACGCTGAGGTATGTCAGGTTGCAGGGAGAGGCGTTTTTTGAAGTGGTGAAAGATGTTTCCAGGCCGTTTATCGTAGAAGCGAACGGGATCACGGTACAGGCTTTGGGAACTGCCTTCAATGTATCCCAGAACTTTGGGGAACCCGATATTACGGTGGCCTTGCTGGAAGGAAAAGTAAAGATCGAAAACAAGGAAAAAACACACACAGTGATATTGAAACCAGGCGAAGAGCTAGTCGCCTCCAAAGGCAACACCGTTTTCGCGACCCAGCGTTTCAACTACGATGCCGCAATAGGCTGGAAGGATGGGATTCTCGTTTTTGAGCAAGACCATTTTTCATCCTTCTGCAGAAAGATCGAAAAATGGTATGATGTGAAGATTGAAGTGAAAGGCAAGGCACCCGACGATTGGCAGATCAGGGCCAGGTACCAGAACGAAAGCCTTAGAAATGTGCTGAAAGATCTGAGTTTCAATAAGGATTTTGCTTACAAGATCGAAGACAAAATAGTATACCTGACTTTCTGATCACCCCACGGAAAGTGCTGCCGAATACATCAGCAAACGAACTTTAAAACCAATAATACGGAGGATTCGAATTCTTAATCTTTGTCAGATTAATGTGCCAGTCATTGGTAAAATGGCCCTGCCCCAGTGTCGGGAAATGAAGCTAAACCGCGTCTTAACCTACAACAAAAGAAGTATGAAAAAATTACTCTACTCGCGACTTGCCAGGAGTGCAGGTTATGTATTCATGGTTGTAATACCCCAGCTCCTCTTTGCGGGTGTAAGCCAGGCGAAAGAAACCACGGAAATCAAGAGCATTCACGAAGTGACTATCCGGACGGCATACAGCAATGCGCTGCTGGCCGATGTTTTTAAGGATATTGAGTCAAGAACCGACTTCGTTTTTACGTTCGATGCAAAGGACTCGTTTTTAAAAGACCGTTACAGCAAGCCGATGGGCAAGTCGTCGGTGGCCCATGTGCTGGAAGGCATCGCCAATTCCTCCAGGCTGGCGTTTCAGCAGATCAACCAGAACATCAGTGTGAGAAGACAAAGTGTAGGCATGTCCGTTGAAACAGCGACGGAGACCCGGATGGCGCTCGTCAACGTGGCCGGAAAGGTCATATCTGCAGCCGACAAGCAGGGACTACCGGGGGTGAGTATTCTGGTAAAAGGCACCACCACCGGTACAGTAACGGACGGCGAGGGCAATTACAGCATTTCGCTTCCCGGTGACGACGGTACGCTGGTGTTTTCCTCCATCGGATTCATCACCCAGGAAGTACCGATCCAAGGGCGTTCAACCGTGGATGTGTCGATGGAAGAAGACCTGAAAAAACTGGACGAAGTAGTGGTTACGGCCTTTGGTATCGAAAGGGATAAAAAGAGCCTTACGTATTCCACCCAGAATGTAGATGTGGAAGCGATCTCAAAATCAAGGGAATACAATGTGCTGAACTCACTCGCCGGAAAAGTGGCGGGTCTCAATTTCCAGACTTCCAGCACCGGGGTAGGCGGTACTTCGCGGATCGTATTGCGCGGTAACAGGTCGATCAGCGGCAACAGCCAGCCATTGTACATTGTGGACGGTGTGCCAGGCAACCTTTCTGACCTCAATCCCGACGACATAGAATCAATGACCGTGCTGAAAGGCCCGAACGCGGCCGCTCTTTATGGAAGCCAGGCCAATAACGGCGCCATTGTGGTTACGACAAAAAGAGGAGGGAATACTTCCGGACGTTATGATGTCTCTGTTAGCCAGTCATATACCTTTGAAATACCCAATATCCTCGTCGATTACCAGGACTCTTACGGGCAGGGACTGAATGGCCAGTACCTTGCGAACACGTCCAGCAACTGGGGTCCGAAAATGGATGGGCAGATGGTACAGCATTGGTCAAACAATCCCAACTGGGCCGGCCCGAAAACATACGCATACTCGCCTCAGCCCAATAATGTGCGCGATTTTTTCAAAGTCGGACACAATTCTGCTACCAACCTGTCAATCAGTACCGGTAGCGAGAAAGCGCAAACGTATTTTTCCTATACGTACACAGACGGTGCCGGGGTTGTGCCTTTTAACGAACTTTCCAGGCACAATGCCAACCTGCGTTTTTCTAACAATCTTGGCAAAAGACTGAGCGTCGACGGAAAGCTGACCTACATGAGACAGGAGATCAAAAACGGGCTTGGTGTTTCCATCGATTACAGTAATCCGTTACGCCACGCTTACCGGATTCCAAGAAATGTACGGACGCAGGATGCGGAGATCTATGAATTTTACAACGACAACGGAATCCCGGTTACACATACATGGAGCTCATCCGAACTGGTGGAAACCAATCCCTATACAGCTATAAACGGGATTTCTTCCAAAAGTGTAAGGGACCGGGTGGCTGCGCTTGCGAGTATGAAGTACAATGTAACCGATAAGCTGAGCCTGCAGTTAAGGTCCTCGCTGAACCGTGCTTTTGAAAACTATCAGAGTGAGATCAAAGGCGGTATTTCCAAGGTATCACCGGTAGACGGCTACTTCGGGGTTTCTTCGTCCGAGAGCATGAGCTTTAACAACGACTTTCTGGTCTCTTACAACGACAACATTTCCAGTACACTGAAATACAATGTGAATGTCGGTGGTAACAGCCTGATCAACCGGAATACTTCCATTTCAGCCAACACGGGCACAACTTTAACTATTCCTAATTTCTTTACACTTTCCAATACCCAATATCTGCAGGCGTCAAACAGCGTCGGCGGCCCGAGTAATATCAATTCCTTGTATGCGTTCGGGCAGATCAGCTACAAGGATGCGATATTCCTGGACCTGACCGGAAGGAATGACTGGAGTTCCACTTTGCCGAAAAGCAACTGGTCTTTCTTTTATCCTTCCGTCGGTCTGAACGGCGTGGTGTCGGAACTGGTGAAGCTGCCGATGGTGATATCGTTTTTCAAAGTAAGAGGTTCGTATGCCATTGTTGGTAACGGAACCAGTCCTTTCTCCCTGTCAAGGTATGCGACGTTGAGCAGGGGAGGCAAGGCTGGGCTGATGTCGGTAAGCGGTACTTTGCCCAATGAAAACCTGAAACCGGAAAAAACGGCGAGTTTGGAACTGGGCGGCGACCTGCGTTTCTTCGAGGACAGGCTTGGACTGGACTTTACCTACTATGTGACCAACACAACCAACCAGCTTTTTTCCATTTCGCTGCCGCCGGCGTCAGGTGCTTCGGGATTTTTCACAAACGGGGGTGATGTGGAGAATAAAGGGGTTGAAATGGTATTCACGGTAAAACCTATCGTAAAAGCGGATTTTGGTTGGGATATCAGTCTCAATTTTTCCAAAAACAAAAACATTGTCAAGAAGATTAATGATCAGCGCCCTTCCATTGTGATGGGAAACAATGACTTACGTGAGATCAGACTGGAACAGGGCAAGCAGTGGGGAGGGATCTATGTCAAAGGTTTCCAGCGCGACGACAAAGGAAATGTGATCGTTGGTCCGAATGGGATTCCGCTTTATACAACCGGTAAAACCGTGTTCGTGGGAAACTCGGAGCCTAAATGGCTGGGTGGCATCCGCAATACTTTCCGGTACAAGAGGTTGAACCTGAGCGTGCTGATCGATGTTCGTCACGGAGGCGTGATCTCTTCATTCGCGAATTCGGTACTGGCTGCCGACGGCTCTACGAAGGAAACGGAAGCCGGCCGCGACGGAAAGCTGGTTTTCGGCAAGGATTTCTTCCCGGAAGAAAATGCAGTGAAGCAGGACGGATCGGTTAACGACCTGCCTATCAACGTCCAGGATTTTTGGATCGGAAGCGGCGGACGTACTGCGGGGCTGGTGGGCGAGATACATACATCGGATGCATCCAATGTCAGGCTCCGTGAAGCGCAGCTGAGTTACAGCCTGCCGAAGGGAATATTCGGTTACCCGGTGAGTTTTTCACTGGTAGGGCGAAACCTGTTTTTCCTGTCTAACAAAGCCAAATACCTCGATCCTGAAATTTTCGTAGGAGCAGACAACGGCGCCCAGAGTGACGCCAGTTTTACGCTGCCCACCACACGCTCGATCGGATTTAATGTACGCGTCAACTTTAAATAATCAGTAGAATCATGAAAAAGATAAAAATCATATTCGTTACATGTTTTTGCATGGTTTTCGGAAGCTGTACTGACGTTTTTGAAGAGCTGAATACACCTTCCAATCTGCTGGTAGCCGACAAGCTCGACATCGGGAATGTGGGCCAGGTATTTGCCACAACCCAGTTCAATGCCATGTACATGTCGGGCTACGAAATCAGCCAGAACCTTTTCGCAGACCTTTTTAGCCAGTATTTTACACTGCTGCGGGTTAACTTTTACTCAGACCGCTACGTGGACGTGGCAAGCTGGTCGAATGCCAATTTTACCGGCTTTTATACTTCGGTTGCCAAGGACCTCAGCTTTGTGGAAAAATATACAGCTGAAAAGAATTTTCCTTTGCAGAATGCGGTAATCAAAGTCTGGAAAGTACAGGCATTTCATAGACTGACAGACTACTACGGTCCGATTCCTTATCTGGAAGTAGGAAATGGCGCTACCAGTGTACCTTATGATTCACAGGAAGTGATTTATAAGGATTTCTTTAAAACCCTCGACGAAGCAGTTGCAGTTTTGAAACAGAACAAAGGCGCTAGTGTGTTTTCAAGAGACGACCTGGTTTTTTCGGGTGATGTAAATAAGTGGCTGACCTTCGCTAATTCGCTCAGGCTAAGACTTGCGTTGCGAGTAAAATATGCTGCTCCTGCGCTGGCCAAGGCCGAAGCTGAAAAAGCAGTGGCCGACGGTGTAATGCTCACAGCTGCCGAAAATGCGAATGTTTTCACCAATGATCTGAGTAAAAATAACCTGGGGACGATCGCAAACTATGACAACTGGCGGATGAGCGCGACGATGGAAAGTGTAATGGTAGGATTCAACGATCCACGGCTCGATGCATTCTGGAATCCCGTAGTGACCGACAACCGGAACGACGGCAGCAAATTCCACGGAATCCGGAACGGTCTACCCATCGCATTGATCGATAACCCGGTTCAGGTCGCTACCAATTCCAAGATCGATACCAAATGGTGGAGGCTGGAAGACGGAGGTACGAACCCGCCTTACCAGGTGATGAGAGCCGAAGAAGTATATTTTTTACGGGCCGAAGGTGCGGTGGAAGGTTGGAATATGGGGGGTACTGCGAAAGAATTGTATGACAAAGGAATAGAAGTATCGATCTCGTCCCGCACTGCGGCGACTGCGGTGGATATTGCCAATTATCTCAAAAGCACCAGCACGCCAAAACCGCTTAAAGATCAGTGGAATACGCCCGCCGTTTCAGACATTCCTGTTGCTTTCCTGGCCACAGGACCTAAGGAAAAACAACTGGAACAGATCGGTACCCAGAAGTGGATCGGGCTGTTTCCGGATGGCTGGGAAGCCTGGGCTGAAATGAGAAGAACGGGTTATCCCAAGCTCCTGCCGAGGATACAGTCGGAAAATCCTGACGTGCCTGCAAACCAGATGATCAGAAGGTTATTGTTTGTGGACGGGGAGTACGCAAACAACAATCAGGCTGTGACAGCTGCGCTTACTTTGCCCGAACTGGCCACCAAAGGAGGAAATAAGAACAGTACCAAATTATGGTGGGACGCTAAATAAATATCATGGCTGAAACATTAAACAAATTGGGCCGCCGGAGTTTTGTAAAAAATCTGGCGGCTGGCGGGATCGGTATGGGCCTGGTGGGCACTTCTTTCACCTCATTCGGAGCGGCAGCGGCGAAGGATATCAAAATCGGAGTGGTGGGATTATCGGTCCACAGCGCAGCTTTTTCCCAGATTTTGAACGATAGTAATAAAACGTCCGACCTGGCGGGATGTACGATCACGGCGCTATACCACCCACCCGGAAATCCGGATGTGGATTTCACCAAAGAGCAGCTTACCAAATTTGAATCGGACATCCGGGCCATGGGTGTAAAGATTGTCGGCTCGATGAGCGAAATGCTTGCGCTGGTGGATGTGGTGATGATCGAAACCAACGACGGCCGCCCGCACATGAAAGAGGTTTTGCCCGCTTTTGAGGCCGGAAAGCCGGTTTTTCTCGACAAGCCTGTGGCAGCTTCATTAAACGGTGTGATCGAAATTTATGAAAAAGCGAAGCAGTTCAATGTCCCTGTTTTTACATCGTCGGCACTGAGGTACATTCCCGGTGTAGCCAATATCAAAAGCAGCGAAGTCCTGAGCGCGAGCACATTCAGTCCGGCAGCCTTTGAAAAAAGCCATACCGACCAGTTCTGGTACGGGATTCACGGGATCGAGCTGCTATTCAGAGCGATGGGGCCGGGGTGCAGGGAGGTGGCGCACGTACATCACAGCAAGGCCGACGACCTGCTCGTCGGTTACTGGAATAATGACAGGGTCGGGACTTTCAGGGGGATCCGGGAGGGGAAAAAGGACTTCGGAGGTACGGCCTACATGCAGGATCAGATCGCCACACTGGGTACGTTTACCGGCTACCGTGACCTGGTGGTGAGGGTTGTTGAATTTTTCCTGACCAAAGTTCCGCCGGTACCCGTTAGCGAGACGCTCGAAATATATGCCTTCATGGAAGCCGCAATGGAAAGCCGGAAAAACGGAGGTATTAAAGTGAGCCTGGAAAAAACATTAAGCAAAGCATACAAAGCAAATAAGGTTAAACAATAATTATCAGTAATCAGAAAAACTATGGGAAAGTTAAATGTAGGAATTATTGGATACGGCTGGGTTGCTACCGCACATATTACGGCAATACAGGCGGGCAATGGAGCACAGGTAACTGCTATTTATTCTTCAAGAAAACTCGATGATGCAGAATTAAGCACAAAATGGGGCGGGGATATTACTTCCTACACCGACCTGGATGCGCTGCTCGCCAACAAGGATATCGACGCCGTTTCGATATGCAGCTACACGTATCAGCACGTGGATCACGCCGTAAAAGCCGCCAAAGCCGGAAAACACATTATCCTGGAAAAACCGATGGCGTTGTCCTGGGCCGACTGCCAGGCTATTGAAGCTGCTGTGAAAGAGGCCAATGTGAAGTTCTGTATCTGTTTTGAATGCCGGTATTCCAACCAGTTCATATCTACAAAAGCAATCCTGGATCAGGGCCTGATCGGTGACCTGCATTATGCGGAAGTGGATTACCTGCACGGGATCGGCCCCTGGTATGGCCAGTTTGAGTGGAATGCGAAAAAAGGCGGTGGCGGAAGTTCCCTGCTCACAGCAGGCTGCCACGCACTGGATTCGCTACTGATGTTTATGGGCACCGACGTGGAAGAAGTCACAAGCTACGATACCAAATCCAAGAGCCCGATTTTTGCACCTTACGAATATACGACCACGAGCGTCACGATATTGAAATTCAAAAGCGGTAAAATCGCCAAATGTGCCGCCAGTGTGGACTGTCTTCAGCCTTACTATTTCCACACGCATCTGTTTGGAAGTGAAGGAAGTATCCTTGACAATAAGATCCATTCCGAAAAGCTTAAGTCGGACAAGCACAAGTGGAGCGAAATGTCGATGTCGATGCTCGACTCGGGCGACGTGGCCGATCACCCTTACCAGTTGCAGTTCGATACTTTCTTTGAATCGATCCAAAATAATACCGAAATGCCGCTTACAGGATTGAAAGAGGCCATCAAAACGCACGAAATCATTTTCGCTGCCGACCAGTCTGCCGCTACCGGCAAGAGCGTAAAATTGTAATCCCATGAAAAATGTCGCCATGGCGGTTGCGGCCCATCCGGATGATATCGAATTCCTGATGGCCGGGACCCTTGTTCTTTTAAAAAACGCGGGCTACGAGATCCACTACATGAACCTTTCGACCGGAAACTGCGGGAGTACTATCCACGATTCGGAGAATACGACCAGGATCCGGTTACAAGAAGCTCAAAATGCATCGGAGGTACTGGGTGCCACTTTTCATCCGCCCATTACCAATGATTTCGAGATCTTGTACGACGTGGAACTGCTCCGCAAACTGGCCGCTGTAATCCGTAAAGTGAAGCCTTCGGTCATACTCACGCATTCTCCTTCCGACTATATGGAGGACCACATGAACACGAGCCGCCTGGCTACCACAGCTGCGTTTGTGCGTGGAGTGCCCAATTTTGCGACCGGCGAACCAGCCACTTCGAATTACAATTGCGCCATTTACCACGCCGTCCCGCATGGTCTGATGGACCCGCTGCGGCAGAAAGTGTATCCGGAAATGTTCGTCGATACAGCAACGGTTCAGCCACTGAAAAGGAAGGCACTCGAAGCCCATCAAAGCCAGCAGGAATGGTTGCAGGACAGCCAGAAAATGAATTCCTATATCCAGGCGATGGAGGATTTTTCACTGGAAATAGGGAATATGTCGGATGCTTTTGAGCATGCTGAGGGCTGGCGGAGACATACGCATTACGGTTTTTCCGAAGCCGGGTTCGACCCTCTACAAACGCTGGGCCGGTTGGTCCAGCGCAATGAAGCATATGCTAAAACAGCGTAAGGTCAAGTCATTCAAATCAATTTAAAAAAATATTGTATGCGTAAAACGAGTTCAATAGCTCCGGGCTGGTGGGATTACACCACCCTGGAACTGGATCAGAAATTAACGGACAAAATTGCCGCTATGGGGCCGGAGGATATGGTCAAATTGTCCCGCCCGGGCTTTAAAGTGGTTTTTTACGATACCATCGAAGAATTTTACCTTGCGGAAGCATTGGAATATGTGGACGTCTGGAAACAATCGACCGCCGCAAATCCGGTAGGGCTGTGCGGGCCGATCGGTCCTACGGAGCAGCTGCCACTGGTAGCGCGGATTATTAATGAGCTGAAAATCTCCGTCAAGAATGCGCATTTCTGGAGTATGGACGAATGGGTCGTGGACGGTAAGGAAGTTTCCGGAGACCATCCGTTATCCTTTCAGAGGACATTTAAATCGCTTTGTTACAATAGGATAGATAAAAGCCTGGCGATGCCGGAAGAAAACCTGCATTTCCCCCAAGCCGATACCAGCGCATTTATCGAAAGCTGGAAACAGGCCAAATGCCTCATCATGCAGGGCGGCCAGGGTGATGTAAAACACTGGGCTTTTAACGAGCCTCCCAAAAGAGAAGGAATTTACAAAGATAACCCGCAGACTGTCGAAGAATACAAGCAGCTCGCGACCAGAGTATTGGACCTTCACCCGATCACGGTCCAGCAGAATTCCCGCCTGCATTGCGGAGGTAACGTTCCGCTGATCCCGACGCAAGCCGTAACAGTAGGGCCGAAAGAAACCTGGGAAACGGACAAGGTATCGATCTGGCATGCCGGGGCACATGACAATCCCTTCGGACAACGCCTTACTACCTACATGATCTCAAACAAAATCCCCGATACCTGCGTCCCGATGTCCGTGCTCGCAGACCACCCCAATGTGCAGTTCAATTTTTACCGTCCGGGCCTGGGTACCTGTTCGATAGAGATGCATTGACCTGCCCATATAACCGGGAGACGGTTGTACTCAAATCAGTAAAATTTTAAGCAAATGATCGTATTTAAAAAAGCGAAATATCCGGCGCGATGTGCAGTGCATGTATTGCTGGTACTGGTCGGCCTGTATATGACCGGTTGCGGTGGCGCTCAAAAGATCGAGCTGAGACAAGGGGACCGGATTGCCGTTATCGGCAATTCGCTCGCCGAACGTTTCCAGCAGGACGGATGGTTTGAAACGTATTTGCAGGCTGCTAATCCGGAGAGCAAACTGGTGGTCAGAAACCTGGGTTATTCGGGCGACCAGGTACATTACCGGCCCCGCGCGCACAAGGGTTTCGGAGACAGCGATGCGCATCTGGCGGAAGTGAAGGCGAATGTGATATTCTCTTTCTTCGGCTATAACGAATCTTTTGAAGACAAGCCCGAAGAGTTCAGAAAACAGCTGACTGCCTGGATAGACCACGTGCAAACGCAGAAATATGATTCGGTTAACACGCCCCGCATCGTGATGTTTTCGCCGATTGCGCATGAGAACCTCAAAACGCCCAATTTACCCGACGGTACCGAAAACAACCGGCGGCTGGCTGCCTATACCAAAGTAATGGAAGAGGTGGCGGCGGAAAAGAAAACCGGGTTTGTGGACTTGTTCGGTGCGACGCAGAAAATGTACGAGACTTCCGAAAAACCGCTTACCATCAACGGTATCCACCTGAATGAAGAAGGAAACCGTCAGTTGGCGCAATATTTCGCAGAGTCTGTTTTGAAAGAAAAAGTAAGCCTGGACAAGGTGAAGCTGGATTCTCTGAGAAGTGCGGTCGTGGATAAAGACGATCACTGGTTCCAGAAATACCGGACGATCAGCGGAAACGATGTATGGGGGACGCGTTCCACCCAGGACGGAAATTATGCAACGCTGAACCAGGAACTGAAGGTACTGGACGTGATGACCGCCAACCGTGACAAAAGGATATGGTCACGTGCGCAGGGGAAAGACGAAGCGCTCGATGACAGCAATGTACCCGAGCTGCTGGTGGTAGGGACCCACATTACCCGTGACGTCACTTATGTAGACCCGCAGGAGGCGATCAGCAAAATGACGTTCCCGAAAGAGCTGGAAGTCAATTTGTTTGCATCGGAAAAAAACTTTCCGGAAATAGCCAAACCTGTTGCTATGCAGGTGGATACCAGAGGCAGGATATGGGTTGCATCCTGGGCGACCTACCCCAAATGGGAGCCCGGCAAACCAATGAACGACCGCCTGGTTATTTTATCCGATAAAAACGGCGACGGCGTGGCCGACAAGTCGAAAACCTTCGCCTACATTTCCCACCCGACCGGTTTTGAATTCTGGAACGATGGTGTGATCGTAGTTTCGGCGCCGGATATCTATTATCTCAAAGACACCGACGGGGATGATGTTGCCGATGTGAAGATCAAAATGTTCGGGGGCATAGGTTCGGATGACACGCACCACTCGGCCAATAACCTGATCTACGGACCGGACGGGAACATCTATTACCAGCGAGGAATTTTTATCCTCGAAAACATTGAAACGCCCTGGCGCGTGAGCGAAGAATCGGGGACACCTGGCCTTTACAGGTTCAATCCCCGTACTTTCGATTTCTCTTTTGTGGTGGAAAATACGCCGAACGCGCATGGTATCAGTTTTGATAAATGGGGAAACCCGCTCGTCACCGACGGTACCAGCGGTAAGGCCTTCCAGGTATATTACGACCGGAAAGTTACTTCCACCACGGATGTGAACCGCTATGAAAAAAGACCTTTGTTCACGCCGACGGTCCGGCCGATCACAGCGAATATGATTTTATCGAGCAGCCATTTTCCGGATGCTTATCAAAACAACTTCCTGCTTTTTAATGTCATCGGTTTTCAGGGTATCAAACGGTACAGGCTTGATTACAAAGAAGATGGTGTAGTGGAAGGGGTAGAAACCGGCGACTTGGTATACACCGGGAACCAGCCGACATTTGCGCCCAGTACTGAGGCTGCGCCACGTATAGTCCCGAAAGATTACACGGGCGATCCCAATTTCAGACCCACCGACGGGGTGATCGGTGGAGACGGCGCATTGTATTTCAGCGACTGGCAAAACCCCGTGATCACTCATTCGCCCTATAACCTCCGCGACGCAAGCCGCGACCATACCCACGGCAGGATTTACAGGGTTACCGCCAAAAACCGGCCATTGCAAAGCCCGGTTGCCATTCACGGAGCGAAAGTGGAAGACTTGCTGGAACTGTTCAAGAGTCCCATTGACGGCATCCGCCACCGCGTGCGGGTGGAACTCAGCGGCAGGAATACCGACGAAGTGATCAAAAAAGCGCAGGCGTGGGTGGCAAAACTGGACCTGGACAAAAAGGAAAATGCGCTGCCGATGCTGGAAATACTCTGGCTGCACCAGCAGCACAATGTGGTCAACCGCGATCTGCTTGGCAATGCGCTGAAATCTCCCGAAGGGCAGGTTAGGATTGCTGCGCAGAAAGTGGCCTGGGCATGGAGTACCCGCGAATCGCACCTCAGGGGCGGTACTGGGAATGATATTTCGGGAATGCAGTTCCGGACTTTCTATGAAAAATTCTGGAAAGACCCCGACAGCACTTCCCGCGTGACCAGCCACATGGAGCACAAAATTGTTCCTACTACCGATTCAAAAAAGTCAGATAATTTTGATCAAAAGCTGGATCTGAGGAAACGTGAAGTCGCCATTGTGACGCTGGAAGCTATACAATTGCGTTTCAATGTCGCCGAATTCACCGTAAAACCCGGCCAGAAAGTAGAGATCACGCTCGATAACATCGACCTGATGCCGCATAACCTGGTGATCACCGAACCGGGAGCAGCCGATGAGGTTGCCCAGCAGGCGATCGCACTCGGCGACAATGGCCCAGCAAAGAACTATGTGCCGGAGAACAAAAAGGTGCTGTTCTCATCCCGCCTCATTGAAGCCAAAAAGAAGGAAACACTGAAGTTCAAGGCCCCGGCCATCCCGGGCGACTATCAGTTCGTCTGCACGTTTCCGGGCCACGCCCCGGTGATGCGCGGCATTATGAAAGTTGTTCAGTAGCCATACCATTTCTTCATGAATCAATCTGAAAAGAACCGCCGTGACTTTCTCGTTAAGACCGTCACGGCGGGACTGGCCTTCGGGCTGGGAAGTGAGGCCAGGTCGATGTTTTTGTCCGAATCCAAAACAATCCGGGTGGGTGTTATCGGCTTGTCCGTTCACAGCGCGGACTTTACCGAAATCCTGAATGCCGGGCAGAATGATCCGCTGTTTGCAGGCTGTAAAGTAGTGGCGCTGCATCATCCTAAAGGAAACGAGGATGTGGAATTTTCGCCGGAGCAACTCAGTCAGTTTACCAATACGGTTAAGAAAAACGGCGTTGAACTGGTGTCGTCCACAGCGGAGTTGCTCAAAAAGTCCGATGCAGTTATGCTCCTCACAAATGACGGCAGGCCGCATCAGGAACAGATCCAGCCGGTTTTGAAGGCTGGCAAGCCGGTATTTGTGGACAAGCCTATCGCAGAATCCCTTTCGAATGTCATCGCACTTTTTGAGTCGGCCAAAAAATATAGAACGCCCGTTTTTTCCAGTTCACCATTGCGTTATGTCGGGGACATTCAGGACCTGGCCCGGGGAAAAATGGCGGGTGAAATACTGGGCGCAGATACTTACGGGCCGGCACCTTTACAGCAATCCCACGCCGACCTGTTCTGGGACGGCATACATGCTATCGAGTTACTTTATGCAGTGATGGGGCCAGGCTGCCAGTCGGTAACACGGGCTTATTCTGAGGGTGCCGATGTGGTCACGGGCATTTGGAAAGGAGGAAAAATTGGCGTTTTTAGAGGGCTTCGCAAGGGGAAGATCGGGTTTGGGGGCACAGCTTACGGTTCGGAGAAAATCACAGAGATCGGCAAGTTTGAAGGATATAAAAATCTGGTGGCGGAGATCGTCACATTTTTCCGGACCGGTAAACCGCCAGTTACGGCAGCCGAAACCATTGAAATCTACACATTTATGGAAGCTGCACATGAAAGCAAAAGGTGTGGCGGCATTCCGGTAGCACTGTCAGATATTCTTGCCAAAACAAATAGAGGATAAAAAGCGGCTTGCCGGATGGTAAGGTTCGCAGAGTCAAAAATTACAGTCAGTTTAAATTCAGTATAGTATGAAAGCGAGCAGAATCAACAGGTTATTTAATGCAAAATCGGGTAAATGTTTTGATGTGGCGATCGACCACGGGTTCTTTTGTGAATCCTCATTTTTGCCGGGTATTGAAAATATAGAAAAATCGGTAAAAGTGCTGATCGATGCAGATCCTGACGCCATACAGCTCACAGTAGGGCAGGCGCATCATTTGCAGTCGGTTCCGGGAAAAAGCAAACCCGCGCTGGTGCTGCGCACGGACGTAGCCAATGTCTACGGGTCGGAACTTCCGGATGTATTGTACAGCAGGATCATAGAAGAGCCTGTTTTGCAGGCAGTAAGACTGGATGCAGCCTGCGTCGTGGTCAATCTTTTCCGTATTCCCGGCGCGCCGGAAGTAACAGACCATTGTATCCAGAACATCCTGAAACTAAAACCGCTCTGCGACTTTTATGGTATGCCGCTGATGATCGAGCCGCTGGTCTTCAGGCCGAATCAGGAAGCTGGGGGTTATATGGTTGATGGAAATATCAAACTCATCACGCCCATGGTGAGGCAGGCGGTGGAATTGGGGGCGGATCTGATCAAGGCGGACCCGACAGATGATGTGGAGGAATATCACAAAGTAGTCGAAATCGCCGGTTCGATTCCGATCTTGGTAAGGGGCGGCGGCAGGGCCAGCGACGAAGAGATCCTCGACCGGACTTACAGGCTGATGAAACAGGGTGCAAAAGGCATTGTATATGGCCGTAACGTAGTCCAGCACGCCAATCCGGGCGGTATGACGCGTGCATTGATGGCGATCGTCCACGACAATGCGGAGCCCAAAGATGTGATCAACCTGATATGAAACCGATGAAACAGACAACAGTAAATGTCGGGATAATCGGTGGCGGGCTGATGGGAAAGGAGGTGGCCAGCGCGCTCGGAAGGTGGTTTGCATTGAACGACTATCCTGTAAAAGTAGCGTTAAAAGCGGTCTGCGATCTGGATAGCAAAGCCCTGAAATGGTACGAAAATGTGCCTTCGGTGGATTTGCGCACCACGGATTACAAGGAACTGCTGGCTTATCCGGATTTGTCGGTGATATATGTCGCACTGCCGCACAATTTGCATAAAAAATATTATACCGAAGTCCTGGAAGCAGGAAAGGACCTGCTCGCAGAAAAACCTTTTGGGGTAGACCTTGTCGCAGCAAAGGAGATAGGGGAAACTGCCGAAAGGCTTGGCAGATTTGTAAGATGCAGCTCTGAAATGCCTTTTTTGCCCGGCGCGCAGCGGGTCATTGCAGAAGTTCAGTCGGGGCGGATTGGTAAAATCATGGATATCAAAGCCGGGTTCTGTCATTCCAGCGACATGGATCCGCTCAAACCGATCAACTGGAAACGGCAGTCGCAGTACTGCGGGAATATAGGCGTGATGGGCGATCTCGGGATGCATGTATTGCATATTCCGTTGAGAATGGGCTGGGTACCGAAAAGGGTATTTGCGCAGTTGCAGCAAATCATCACCACACGCCCCGACGGAAAAGGCGGCTGGGGCGAATGCGATACCTGGAATAACGCCACGCTCTCAACAACTGTCGACGTGGAAGGTGATGAAATTCCGATGATGCTGGAAATGAAACGGTTGGCTCCGGGTGAAACGAACTCCTGGTACATTGAAATATATGGTACCGAGGGCGGGGTGAAGTTCAATACCAAGGATACCAAAGCCTTGTGGACGTTCAGCAGGGGCAAGGAGCAAACCTGGCAACGGACCGATCTGGGGTTTCAGGTCGCGTTTCCGACGATCACGGGCTCCATATTCGAAGCCGGTTTTTCAGACTGTTTTATGCAAATGCTGGCGGCCTATTTCGCGGAGCGGGAAGGATTGCTGAACAACCGTTTTGGCTGCGTGACACCGCGCGAGGCGATCATGAGCCATAAGCTTTTTGAAAGCGCGCTGCGGTCGCACGAGTCCAGATCGGCGGTGGAAATCGCATACGACTGATGTATGGAAACGAACAAAAGAACAGGCGTACTGGCGGGCGGGAACTGGATCATTGATTTTGTCAAAATAATCCATTGTTACCCCCAGGAAAATGCGCTGGCCAACATCCTGAACCAGGATTCGGGCAATGGTGGGGCGCCTTTTAATGTGTTGAAGGCGCTCCATAAGATGAAAGTTTTTTTTCCGCTGGAAGGCGTCGGGGCCATTGGAAATGATGAAAAAGGCGATGAAATCTTACGTCAGTGTAGCAGCATGGGGATCGATTGCAGCCAGATAAAAGTGCTGCCGGGCGTGGAAACGTCCTATACCGATGTAATGACCGTTTCTGAGACCGGCAGACGCACTTTTTTCCATTACCGTGGCGCCAATGCATTCCTGGATACGGACGATTTCGACTTCTCATTTTCGCAGGCCAAAATATTTCACCTGGGTTACTTGTTACTGCTCGACAAACTGGATGAACTGGGGCCGGACGGCATGTCGGGGGCGGCGAAAGTTTTGCAACAGGCCAAAAAATCAGGCTTTATTACCTCGGCTGATATTGTCAGTGAGCAGTCCGACCGGTATACTACCATTATCCCGCCTTCTTTGCCATTTATCGATATTCTTTTTATCAATGAGCTGGAAGCCAAAATGTTAACCGGTATTGACCTTGTCGATACCGGCGGCTTGGTATCTGTTTCAGACGGTTACCGCGCTGCGGAGGCTATTCTGGAAATGGGTGTTTTAAAATGGGTGGTACTGCATTTTCCCGAAGGCGCGATCGCAGTCAGTAAGGAGGGGAAGAAAATTTTTCAGCCCGGTATCAATATGCCGCCGGAGCTGGTAAAAGGCACTGTGGGTGCCGGTGACGCTTTTGCAGCCGGTGTGCTGGCAGGTGTACATGAAGACTGGGAGATGGAAAGAAATCTTCTTTTAGGTGTTTCTGTGGCCGCCAGAAGTCTTATAGATTCCAATGCTTCGGGAAGTATCATTGCGTGGAAGGAATGCCTGGATTTTGGTAAGGGGCTCGGCTACCGGAAATGCGCGAAAAATGAAAATATTTCCTGAATGATAGGATAAAAAGGCGAAAAAGTCTGATTGAAGCGGATAAGTTTCAATGGGTATTACATTGTTCGAAAAACCTTTTTAATGTTGAAGAGCTGACCAATTATGTATAAAAACCTTAGCCGCAGGAAGTTTCTCGGCGCTACCGGGATAGGTGTTGCGGGTTCTGCTGTGCTGGCAAAAGCATCGCAACAGATCACTTTTCCTGTGGGTGAAAACCCGCGGGAAATTGCATTTACTACCGAGTCGTTTGCGCGGGAAGTGGAGCGGGTATTGCCGGCGGACAAACCTTTCGGCTACCAGCAGCGGATCAGGGAGTCGGGTATGCACCAGCTTATGAAAGACCCTGCTGCAAAGCCGCTGGACACTGAATTTGCACTGAACCGGGATGTGAGGCTTTGTTATGTCGAGGATAATTCTGATCTGATCAAGGATGCGGTGAAGGATTTTAAAGACTATCTGAAAACTGCTATGGAGGTCGACAGCCAGACCGACCTGTGGAAATCATGGAAAGGAATCAAAAGCGGCGACAATGTAGTACTGATAGGTACGCGGCACCAATTGCCGGAATACGGAAAAGAGCTCAAAGGCACGAAAAGTTATGCTTTGGTAAAAACACCCAAAGGGCTCGTTGTTTGCGGTTATGATGATCATGGCGTGCTGCATGGGCTTTATAATCTTCAGGCCAGGATGAACCTTCGGGAAGGCCCTTTTTTACCCAAAAAACTGAAAGTTACCCGCCAAAGTCTCTATCAGAGACGAATGGCGCTTTCGGGTATGGGCTGGATGGAGTGGCCCGACCAGATCCTTTCAGCTATGGCACACAATGGTTTCGACGGGATTTTTGCCTCTGTATATGCCAACCCGAACGGCGACCGCACCACCGCTGAAAATTCTACCGATTTTTATGCAAGACTGCTTCATAAAGTACGTAAGCAGGATCCGGCGAAGATCCATGACCTGATCGGCCGCGCGGGGAAATTTGGTATCAAAGTTTACACGCCGATTATTTACCAATATACCGGAACACCCGAAAGTGAAGCCGGGTTGCGCAAGCTGGTCCGGGATATCATCGAAGAATTCCCCCTGATCAAAGGGTATGTATTGCTCACCGAAGGATTTTGGTATAAAAAATGGGGCGGATTGCACGGCGCCGACGAAGAGCATGTGGGGGACTGGGCCAGGAACTGGTGCAAAGCGATTGCGATGGTGACCGAAGAATGCCACCGGGTGAACCCCGAGACTGAAATACTGGCCTGGGAATACAACATTGATTTTCGTCCGCAGAACACCAAACTAAAAAAATATTTTATCCAGCAGCTGCCTGCCGACGCGATCCCGATGCTGACCTGGGAAAACGGAAAGGGCTTTGAACTGGACGGTATGCAGGGCTATCTGCGCGACTATTCGCTGTCGCAGGTAGGGCCGGCGGAGGTGACGCAGGCGCAGATCGGCGAGGCAAATGGGCGGTCCATGAAGGTATATTCCAAGGTGGATACTTTCGCCAGCTGGCAGTTCGGCACAATTCCCTACCTGCCTTTTCCCGGGCAGTGGCGCAAGCGTTACGATGCACTGCAGGCTTATGGTGTGAGCGGGACGCTCGAAAGCTGGAGCAGCGGCTATACACCGAATTTCATTGCGGAACTCCGCTACTGGACCTGCTGGGACAATTCCATGTCATTCCAGGAACTTCTCGGCGCAATGGCCTCCCGTTTGTTCGGGGCGGTGCAGCAAGAAAAAGTACTGCAGGCGTGGCAGCATTTTGACAAGGCGATTCGTCTTGTGCCGGACACCGGACCTAATATGGGTACCAACAATGCGATCGGAAATCCATTGTTTTTTCAGGAACCGCCCGTGCGGACTGCCACTTTTCACAATTCCTGGACAGATCACGAAGGTTGGATGGGCTACCTGGGCGGGGAGCTGAACCCATACTGGCCGTTTACCGTGTCAAGAATGGTCTTTTATCCCGATTTTTCCAATAAAACAAACCGGGCCGAACAATATGCGAGGGCCGCTACCGGCGTAGTGGTTGCAAAAGAAGTGGCGTTGCTCCCTGTTTTCCTGAAACACCTGAAAATGGCCGCCGCCGAAATGGAGGAGGGACTGAAATTGTATCGGCTGGCCGCTATGGAAAGCCCGGAATGGAAAAGAAAGCGTGCAGTTTCCGAGGTTGTTGTGGCGGAGCATCTGCATCGGATGATGGAGAGCAATTGTGCGGTTCTAGAATTTGAGGAATTACGGTTTAACCGTGCACAAGAGAAGGACAGTGCAAAAGCCGGTGAAATGTTGAAGAAGATGGCGAAGATTGTGGAGGCTGAGATTGCCCGCACCAAACTTTCGCTGATCGCGGCCACGCACGATTCGCGGCTGGGGTTCCAGTTTGAGCAAGATTATGTGTACACACCTTATTCGCTAAAAGAAAAGCTCCGGCTTTTGGAAGATACTTTGAACAGACAATTGCCTCTTGCAGCCGGGTAGTCGTAATATGATAGAGATTTCCTAAACCATACATATCTAAACCCGTTAATTTCATGAAAAACAACCACCTTGTTTTTTGTTTTCTGCTTTCGCTTTTTTTTACGACATCCCAAAAGAATTACGCTCAGACCGCAGCTGAAACCCTGAAAAAGAATAACCTCGTCCGGCAGCAGACGGTCTCATTGTTTAACGGGAAAAATCTGGACGGCTGGTACACATACCTGAATAAACAGGGCCGTGACAAAGATCCTGATCAGGTTTTTAAAGTTGAGAAAAAGCAGATCCACATTTCGGGCTATGAATATGGATGCATTACCACAAACAAAGAATATGAGGATTATGACCTGGAGGTAGAATTTAAGTGGGGCGACAAAACCCATGCGCCCAGGATTACTGCTGCCCGCGATAACGGCGTGCTGATCCATTCCCAGGGAAAAGACGGAGCATTTTCGGGTAACTGGATGTACTCTATTGAATGTCAGATTATTGAAGGAGGTACGGGCGATTTTTTGGTGGTTGGCGATGGTAGCGACAAGTTTTCCATCACTTGCCCGGTTGCACCTGAAAAACAGGGCGGAGCCTACATCTATAAGGAGGGCGGTGAAAATGTTACGATCAATAAAGGCAGGATCAACTGGTTTGCGCGTGACGCTTCGTGGAAAGATGTAAAGGATTTCAGGGGTGCAAAAGATGTTGAAAAGCCGGTCGGGAAGTGGAACAAGGTGAGGGTGATCGCGATGGACGATGATATTTATTTTTATCTCAATGGCGTATTGGTGAACAAGGCTATGCGTGTGAAACCGTCGGTCGGGCGGATCCAGATCCAGTCAGAAGGAGCGGAAATGTTTGTGAGAAGGGTGGAATTGACACCTTTGGTAAAGAAATAGGAAAACCGATGCACTATACTGCCAAACTCTCTCTTATCCCGCTGATTTTCCTGCTCCTGCTGGCGGGCACGGGCGAAAATAACTTTAAAAACACTGCATCCTATGCCTTTGCGGATTCCGCCCGGCTGAAAAAAGCGATGGAAAGTTTCAGGCTGGAACCCGGTCTGCGCATCGAGCTGATCGCCGCGGAACCGCTCGTGATGGACCCCGTCGCGTTGGCTTTTGATGAAAACCGGCGAATGTATGTGGTTGAGGACCGGGGCTATCCCGATCCTGCCGAAGGAGGGACGCCCACTACGCTGGGCAGGATTGCATTGCTGGAAGACCTGGACGGCGACGGAAAATACGATCATCGCTCCGAATTCGCGACCGGGCTTACTTATCCGAACGGTTTGATGGTCTGGAAAGGCGGGGTCTTTGTGACCTGCGCGCCGGACATTTATTATTTCAAAGATACCGACGGGGACGGTGTGGCTGACATCAAACAGGTGGTACTGACCGGTTTCAGCAACAAACAAACCGCACAGATCCGTGTGAGCCACCCTACGCTTGGGCTTGATGGTAAGGTATATGTTACCAGCGGACTCAATAGCGGGGAAGTAACATCGCCCCTGCATCCCGGGCGGACGGCCGTTTCATTTTCCGCATCCGACTCTCGTTTTAATCCCGAAACATTTGAATTTGAAACCACTGGTGGCAGAAGCCAGTTCGGACTGACATTTGATGCTTACGGGCGACGGTTTGGTTGCTCCAACCGGCATCCGGTGCGGCAGATCGTGATGGAGCCCTGGTATTTGCGCCGAAACCAACATCTGCTTTTTACCGAGACCACAGAAAATGTATCCAAAGTCGAAGCGGAAGCTACCGTTTTTCCGATCAGCGGTGCAGTAACTTCTGCTGAATTTATACCAAAACTAATTGGTTTGTCGCACACGGGTACGTTCACTTCCGCGAGCGGCGTAATGGTGTTCAACGGTACAGGACTTACTCCCGCCCATCGAGGCAATGTCTTTATTTGCGAGTCGGCTCAAAATCTTGTGCAACGGCAGACGGTTTCCCCGAAAGGAGTTTCTTTCACCTCCGAATTACCTTACCAGGGCAAGGAGTTTCTTGCTTCCACCGACGAATGGTTCAGGCCGGTGTTTTTGCAGCACGGCCCCGAAGGCGCATTGTATGTCGCCGATATGCACAGAAAAGTGATCGATCATCCTTCCTATGTGCCCGAAGAGGCGCGGGGTGGGCTGGATTTTGAAAGCGGAAAAACGGACGGACGGATTTACAGGATTGTCAATGCTAATTTCAAAGATACAAAGCAGGGTACCCTTTTGGGAACAATGAAAGAGCAGGTTGCTGCATTGCAGTCGGCCGAGGAATGGGAGCGGCAGACAGCCCACCGGCTTCTGCTTGAAAAAAGGGAACCGGACGCAGTACCGCTTTTGAAACAAATTGCAACAACTTCGAAAATCCCTGAAAGCCGCCTCAGGGCTTTGTGGCTGCTGGATTCTTATGCAGCACTCGACGTCCCGACTTTGAAAACCGCATGGGCCGACAAAGAGTCGGGCGTGCGTGAAAATGTGGTTTTGCTGGCAGGTCATTTATACCAAGAAAATCCCGGACTTCTGAACACCCTTACCTCGGCTGCCAGCGACCCCGCCGCACGGGTGCGTTTTATGGCGGCCCTGGTTCTGGGTTCGATCGAGGCGAAGGAGGCCATTGCGGCCTTGGCGCAAATTGCCGCAAAAGACGGTGCCGACCGCTGGGTAAGGGCGGCTGTACTGAGTGGGGTCGGTAACCGGTTGCCGGAATTTCTGGCTGCTTTTCGTCCCAAATCAAAAGTGAACCCCGGAGCTTTTACGGCCGTGATGCAGGATCTGGGGCAATTGTTTGGAAACGGGGCCTCGCTGGCCGACTGCCGTGTTTTGTTAAAAGATATGATCTCAGGTCCGGGCGATTACGGCTCCCGGATTTCAACTGCGCTAGGTCTGGCTGAGGGAATAAACCGCCGGACGGAAATTGAAAAATCCCCGAAAGGTATTTTGCATGCACTGGTGGGCGAGGATGCGTCTGCAATTGAAAAGCAGTTGCTCGACAAATTCATTAGCCAGGCTTCGGTACGGGCGGGAAATGCTGCGCTGCCGCCCGGCTCACGGGTTACGGCCACTGCATTCCTGGGTTATACCGATTTTGATAAAAGCGGTAACATGCTCAGGAAACTGATGGATGCAAAAAATCCTCCCGAGTTACAGATGGAATCCGTGGCTGCGCTGGCACGGCTGGGCGATGCCCGCGGGGGTGCTTTTTTAACAGAAAAAAACATCTGGACGAATTATACGCCCCAGGTAAAATCGGCGGTGGTTTCGGCCCTTGTTTCCAAACCGGTGTTTATCGACGTGCTTTTTAATGCGATACAGCAGGGGGTGATAGCGCCCGCGGAGATTTCTTCTATGGACAGGCAGCGGCTGATGAAACACAAAGAAAAGTCGGTAAGTGAGAGGGCGGAAGATCTTTTCAAAGAATTGGAAGGGGGCGGCAGAATGAAAGTTTATCAGGATTACCGGGCCATACTCAATACCAATGCCAATGCAAAGTCGGGAAAGGCAGTATTTGAAAAAGCCTGTTCCGCCTGTCACACCTACGCTGGCCAGGGCGGGAAAGTTGGGCCTGATTTGACCGGTGTGCGTAACCAGCCGGCAGATGCGTTGCTGCTGCATATCCTCGTACCCAATTACGAGGTATATCCGGCTTATCAGGCGATTTCGGTTGAAACCAACGACGGTCGGTCGTTTTCGGGATGGCTTATGGCAGAAACCGACAACAGCCTTACTTTGAAAACGGCTTTTGGTACGCAGGAATCAATCCTTCGCAAGAACATCAAATCGCTGGCCAACTCGGGACTTTCACTGATGCCGGAAGGGCTGGAACAGACGATGACCAAAGATGAAATGGCGCAGCTGATCGCCTTTTTGAAAGCTGGCAGTTAAGCTTTATTGAGTGTTTCCTAAACCTGTTTATATATGAAAAATTTGATTTTTGCCGCTACATTCCTGCTGTGGGTGCCGGTGATTCAAGCCCAGCAGACCTCTGCCGGAAAGGTTTTCCGGGCGGGAGCGGCCACGAGCAACATCACGCCTAAGATCGGCACGTCCAATAATGGCGGCATGCAGGATATCACCATCAAAAGCGTGCATGACGAAACGCATGCGCGCGGACTGGTGCTGGACGACGGGCAGACCCGTCTCGCTATCGTGGTGTCGGACCTTTGTATGATCCCCAGAGAGGTGATCGACGAAGCGAAAAGGCGTGCGAGCGAGGTTACCAAAATTCCGGCTGCGAACATGATGATGTCTGCCACCCATACCCATTCCGGCGGTACAGCCTGTTCGGTTTTTCAAAGTGATCCCGATAAGGATTATGTTAAATTCCTGAGCGAACGTATTGCCGACGCGGTGATACGGGCTAACCACAATCTGGCCCCTGCCCGTATCGGCTGGGGTGTCGGCAGTGAGGCGACCCAGGTTTTTAACCGGCGCTGGAAAATGAAGCCCGGCAAGCCGATCATGAATCCATTTGGTAAAGAAGACCAGGTCAAAATGAACCCGGGCATTGAAAACCCTGATCTGCTGGAGCCTTCGGGGCCGGTCGATCCTGAAATTCCGTTGATATCCGTCCAATCGGCTAGCGGGAACCCTATTGCACTGCTGGCGAATTATTCCCTGCATTATGTGGGCGGAGTGGGCCCGGGAGAGATCTCTGCCGACTATTATGGAATGTTTGCTAACCGCATGCAGCAGATGGTGGGTGTGGAAGGGCAGGATCCGCCATTTGTTCCGATCATGTCCAACGGTACCAGCGGCAACATTAATAATATCAATTGGGGAGGAAAAATACCGCACCCGGTTAAGCCTTATGAAAAAATGAGGTCGGTCGCCAATATCATTGGAGCAGAGGTTTTTAAGGTTTATCAAAATATAAAATACCAGGATTGGGTATCGCTGACGAGCGTGCAGAAAGAAATTTCCCTTGGGGTCAGGAAACCGGATGTAGGCGAGGTGACGAGGGCAAAGGATATTATTGCAAAGGCGAATAGGCCCGTTATGACTTCCATGGAAGAAATTTATGCACGGGAAACTATGGCTATCAAAGATTATCCCGATCAGGTACCGCTGGTTCTTCAGGCTTTTCGCATAGGCGACCTGGCGATTACGGCCATACCGTGCGAGGTTTTTGTTGAAATTGGCCTCGATATCAAAAAAAGAAGTCCTTTCAAACCCACATTCAGCATATCACTGGCGAACGGATACAATGGTTACCTGCCCACGCCGGAGCACCACAAACTGGGTGGCTATGAAACCTGGCGGGCCAAATCCAGTTACCTGGAAGTAGATGCTTCCACAAAAATCACAAAGTCCTTATTTGAGCTCCTTGATAAACTCAAAGGCGCCAACCCCTGAGCAATACAATGACACTTACGCGAAAAGAATTTTTAAGATCTGCTACGCTGGCAACCGCCGGTCTGTTGGCAATAAATCCTTCGCTGACATTCGCCAACGGACGGAATATTGCAAATCCTGCGCTGCCTTTATCCCACTTTCCTGATAATCTGCATGCTTTTTTGTGGAGAAACTGGGGGCTGGTTTCTACCGAAAGGTTGTCCAAAGTTTTGAAAACGAGTCCGGAAGAAATACGCAAACTTGCCTCGGTGATGGGCTTGCCCGCACCCAAACCGGTGACTTCCGACCAGGAGCAGCGGAGCTACCTTACTGTGATCCGCCGCAACTGGCACCTGCTTCCCAGGGAGCAAATGCTTGAACTCCTCGACTGGACAGACGAGAAACTGACCTTCACTTTGCAGGAGGATGATTTTTTCTATATCAAACTCGGAAGCATCAAGCCGGAATGCGAACCTGTACAATTCCGGGCTCCAACGGAAGCGGTGAAGGAGCGGGAAAAATGGCTGTCCAAAGTGATCAGCGAAGAGTTCCGGGATGGTTTGCCGCAGCATAGTCAGCCCTTGTTCCAGTTTGTAACCGACCTTTCGAAAGCACCTGAAAATGCGGGGAAGCAATCGCCTTCGGGGTTTGCTCCCAGATTTGGATATGCATATTTTGCCCTTTTTGGTGACCCGCTTTTGCAGCCGGACATTGATCCTTACCCTGACGGCTACCTGGCGCAAATGGCCGCATCGGGCATGGATGGAACCTGGATGCACATTGTATTGTCTAAGCTTACACCCTTTCACTGGGACCCGGCACTGAGCGAGCATTGGGAGCAGCGGCTGGAAAATCTGGGTAAACTCGTTGCAAAGGCTAAAAAACACGGCATCGGCATTTATCTGTATCTCAATGAACCGCGATTTATGCCGCTTGCTTTTTTTGAAAAACACCCGGAGCTGAAAGGCGTGAAGATCGGCGATCAGGCGTCACTATGTACCAGCCATCCGCAAGTGCAGAAGTACCTCGTGGATTCGATGGCGACGATCACGGCCCGTGTTCCCGATCTGGCAGGATTTTTCTCTATCACCGCATCCGAAAACCATACCAATTGCTGGTCGCATGGAAAAGGTGCAGAGTGCCCGCGTTGCGCAAAGCGCGGCCCTTCGGAGGTGATTGCGGAACTGAACCAGCTTTATCTCAAAGGTATAAAACAAGGCCTGGCCAAGTATAAACAGAAAAAAGGCCCGGGGTTGATTGTCTGGGACTGGGGGTGGCAAAATGGCTGGGCAGAAGAAATTATTCATGCATTGCCCAAAAGTGCTTCACTGATGAGCGTGAGCGAGTGGGACCTTGAAATTAGTCGCGGGGGTGTTAAAAACAAAGTCGGAGAGTATTCTATTTCGTCTATAGGGCCAGGCCCGCGCGCTTTGCGGCACTGGGCGATCGCCCGGAAAAACGGGTTGAAAACGATAGCGAAAATCCAGGCGGGCTGTACCTGGGAAATCGCAGCAGTACCGTATATCCCGGCTATGGAAAATGTGGCCACGCATGCCCAGAACCTTCGGAATACCCAGGTGGACGGGCTGTTGCTGGGCTGGACATTGGGCGGCTATCCTTCACCAAACCTGGAAATTGTGGCAGAAATGGGCGGCAGCAAAACCATCACCCCGCTGGAAGCCATGCAGAAAGTGGCGCAGCGCAGGTATGGAGCCGCAGGGGGAGCCGTTACGGATGCCTGGCGGCAGTATAGCAAAGCTTTCAGCGAGTTTCCTTACCACGTTGGCGTGGTGTATTCGGCGCCTCTGCAGGCAGGGCCTTCTAACCTGCTTTGGTCAAAATCTACGGGTTACAAGGCCAGTATGGTGGGGCTGGCGTATGATGATGTAAAAAGCTGGCGGGCCAATTATCCGGTCGATGTTTTTGTATCGCAATTACGGAAAGTGGCTGATGGTTTTAAAGACGCACTCACTAAACTGAGGCGGGAAACTGCCGATATGCAGCTCAACCCGCAAATGCGCCAGGCAATGGCAGACGAATGCGGGGTGGCCGAAACGGTTTCCATACATTATAGTACGGTTGCCAATCAGGCGATGTTTGTAACGATCAGAGATCAGCTGGCTTTGGAAAAAGATAAAAAGCTGAAAATGGAATTGGCCGGACAGCTTGAAGAGATACTGCTGCTGGAAATTGAACTTGCCAAACGCATGGCTATGTTGCAGGGCGGTGACAGTAGGCTCGGATTCGAAGCGTCCAACCACTACTTCTACGTCTGCAACGACCTGGCTGAAAAAGTGATTAACTGCCGGGACCTGTTGGACCATTGGCTTCCTGCTGTGAAAAGGGCATGGTAACTGCGGTGTTGTGCGAGTTGCGCACTACGATAGTATCAGTATTAAGAATGATAGTACAAGAATTTGCCGGGCGAGGAATATAATTTTGTCAGAAACAGAAAATGTGAAACGATATTGGTCGTAATTCCTGATTCTTTGAAAGAATAATGGTGTAGACCTTTTGTTGGCAAATATAATCCGGTCCGGAAATGATCAAGCTGAATTACTTCGTGCTACATGTCTGCCTCTCCTGCACCGCCATTGCCTCTGTTGGCGGGCAAATGTGGAAGACGGATGAATCTGTCGAAAACGCCCTCACCTACGAGGTGGTGCGCACCCGGGGAAATGTAAAAATCGACGCGGACTGGAACAAAGCGGCCTGGAAAAAGACGAAATCCATAGTCATCGAAAAATACATGGGCGCCATTCCGAAATTCAAGCCGGGGGTGGAAGCCAAAATGATGTACGACGATGAAAATGTGTATGCCATTTTTCGCGTGAAAGACCGCTATGTGCGCAGTGTGGTGCAAGAGTACAACGAGAATGTTTCCGGCGACGCCTGCGTAGAACTCTTCTTCTCGCCCGACCAGGCATTGCCTGAAAAGTACTTCAACCTGGAAGTGAACGCGGGCGGCACGCCCCTGCTTTTTTACGTTACCAAACCGTGGACCGGTTTCCGGAAGCTGGAAGCGGAAGATATCCGTCAGATAGAGATCGCTCACTCGCTTCCGGCCAAAATCGACCCCGAAATTTCCGAACCGGTTACCTGGACGATCGAATACCGCATCCCGCTGGCGATGCTCGGAAAATTCTCGAATGTGACTTATCCCGCGCCGGGGGTCAGGTGGAAAGCTAATTTTTACAAAACCGCCAGCCAGAGCTCCAATCCGCACTGGATCACCTGGTCACATGTAGACAACCCCAAGCCGAACTTTCACTTGCCCCAGTTTTTCGGGACCCTCATTTTTAAGTAATGTGAACGATGAAAGCGAGTATGTCAGCCAGTACGATCACGAAGTTCCTACTCTTAACCCTTTTGACCTTGGAAACGGTTTCTAATACCCGCGCGCAACCTGCCGATAACTTGTACAAATCGGTTCTGTTTACACCCGTTTATAGCTTTACTTCGGGAGCGGAGGGGCCAGCGGTGGACAGGAATGGTACGCTTTATGCCGTCAATTTTGAAAAACAGGGGACGATCGGGCAGGTAACTCCGGCGGGGAAGGGCAATATTTTTATAGAACTGCCGGGCGGGAGTGTAGGCAATGGTATTCGCTTTCATAGCGATGGGCGCATGTTTATCGCAGATTATAAAAACCACAATATCCTGCAAGTGGAGATGGTGACCCGCGAGGTGAGCGTTTTTGCGCACGAGCCCAAAATGAACCAACCCAATGATATAGCAATCGACGACCAAAACCGGCTCTATGCCAGCGACCCCAATTGGGCGAACGGCACCGGTAACATCTGGTGCATTGAAGAGGGGAAGATAACGCTTCTGGAAGCCAATACCGGCACGACCAACGGCATTGAGGTGAGTCCGGATAACAGGACTTTGTACGTGAATGAAAGCGTTCAGCGGAAGGTATGGGCCTATGATCTGGCCGACGGCCGCATCAGCAACAAGCGGCTGTTGATCGAATTTGAAGACTTTGGGATGGACGGAATGCGATGTGATTCGCGGGGGAACCTCTACATCACCAGACACGGGAAGGGTACCGTCGCCAAAGTGTCACCAGCTGGAAAAGTACTGCTTGAAGTGACGGTCGGCGGCAAGCAACCGAGCAACCTTGCCTTTGGCGGCGAAGACGGCCGCACTGTGTATGTGACATTGCAGGACACCGGGAATGTGGAAAAATTTCGGGTCGAAGATCCGGGCCGTGAATGGAAAATGCTGAAAAAATGAGCAAAAATATACTTTACAAAGTCGCTCTTGCCATTTCATTGGTCTGCATGCTGATCACCGCCTGGATGATCTTCAAAGGCAGGATACCTTCCGCCGGGCCTTTTTTTATCACTTTTCTGATAGCCTTGTCGATCAGTTTCCGGGGCATCCCGCTTCTGAAGGGCCTGGCTTTTACCGTGTTTATACTGGGCGTTTCCACCACCGCTCTATACTACCCGACATTGTTTACCCGTGTCAACGGCTTCGAGCTCGCCGTGTTGATTACCCCGCTGGTACAGCTCATCATGTTCGGGACCGGCTCTTCAATGGGCATCAAGGACTTTATTGAACTTTCGAAATCGCCGAAATCAGTGATTATCGGTGTGCTTGCCCAGTATATCATCATGCCGTCGCTGGGCTTTTTGCTTGCCAAGGTTACCGATTTCCCCACAGGGATTTCGGCGGGTATTGTCCTGCTGGGGTGCGCGCCCACGTCGGTGACGGCGAGCCTGTTTGCCTACCTTGCCAAAGCCAACGTTGCCCTGGCGATCACCGTCACCTCGCTCACCACCCTGCTGGCGCCACTGCTGATTCCTTTGCTGATGAAACTTTTGGCCGACGGGTTCATTGAAATCGACGTGTTCGGGATGATGTGGGGAATGATCAAAATGGTGCTTTTACCGATTGGTGCCGGACTATTGTTTAACAAGCTGCTCAGCGGACGCGCCAAATGGCTCGATGCCGGAATGCCTTATGTATCCATGTTCGGCGTCGCGCTGATCGTGGCGATTATCATGGCTGCCGGGCGCGACAGCGTGCTCAATATCGGTTTCACGCTGCTACTGGTCGTGCTCGCGCACAATCTGCTGGGCTATTTTTTCGGATACCTGGCCGCGAGGTTGTGCCGCCTCAACGAACGCGACGCGCGCACCATCGCCATTGCCACCGGCATGCAGAATGCGGGACTCGTTTCGGGAATTGCGAAGGTGATGGGCAAAATCGGCACAGTGGGACTCGCATCGGCAATCTGCGGGCCGCTCATGGGGTTGACCGCCTCGGTGCTCGCCTCGTACTGGAGCGGGCATGCAGCAAGAGAAATGGCCGAAAAAGAGCAGACTATCTGATTTTTAGTGAAGCTTCTGTCGGAAGCCATATTAACCGTTTTTGTTATGCCAAAAAGAATAGCCCTGCTGGGAATTTACCACGAATCGAACACCTTCGCCGAGGACCCGACGACGCTGACTGACTTTCAAAAAGGGCACTCCCTGCTCGGACCGGATATTCGCAATGAGTATCAGCATGCGCATCACGAAGTAGGAGGCATGATCGAAGTCATTGATAAGGCCGGTATGGAGCTGGTACCCGTGGTGTTTTCGGAAGCCACGCCGGGAGGGACTGTTTCCAGCGAGACTTACGCATTTCTGCAAACGCAAATGCTTACTTTGCTAGAAAATGTGTTGCCGGTGGACGGCGTGCTGGTTGTACCGCACGGTGCCGGTGTCAGCGAAGATTTTCCCGACATGGATGGTCACTGGATCAGCGCTGTAAGGAACCGGGTGGGGGCGGATGTTCCGATTGTGGGTTCACTCGATCTGCACGCCAACGTCAGCCAGTTGATGGCTGCTTCTGCAAATGCATTTGTATCCTATAAGAAGAACCCTCACATAGATCAGCGGCAGACCGGGAGGGCGGCAGCGGAAATTCTGGTCGGTATGCTGGAAGGGAAAACCAGGCCCCAACAAGTCCTTGTACAGATACCGCTTGCGATCAGTATCGAGCAGCAGTTTACCAGCAACGAACCGTGTAAAAGCCTCTACGCCCTTGCTCACGAACTTTCTCAAGCGGAAGGTATTTTGTCGGTTAGCATTCTTCTTGGATTCCCGTATGCCGATGTCGTTGAAATGGGGACTTCGCTGGTCATAGTCTCCGACAACGATCCCGAACTGGCTTTGCGTACGGGAAAGCAACTGGAAGCCTACATACTTGCCAATCGGGCGCTTTTTGTAGGGACAAAAAACGACATTCCATCAACCATCCGTATGGTCGCCGACAGGGAGAAGCCCGTTCTGCTGCTTGATATGGGCGATAATATCGGTGGAGGCAGTCCAGGCAACAATGTTTGCCTGCTCGAAGGCCTCGAGGTGGATGGTACACTTCGGTACTTCGTGTGTATCCATGATCCTGCGGCCGTGCAGCTTGCATCGGGTTTCCGGCCCGGTGATACTTTCAATTTATCGATCAGAGGGACAACTCCGGACGGGCTGAAAGATCTGGAATATGTGGTTACCCTGTTAATGCTCTCTGATGGCGATTTTAAAGAGGAAAATCCACGGCATGGCGGGCAACTCAATTATTCCATGGGTAAGACAGTGGTGGTGGCGCGGCCCGACGGCAGCGTAATCATGCTTACTTCGCGAAGGGTGCCGCCTTTCAGCCTCGGTCAGCTTACCTCCTGTAACGTCGATCCCCGCTCATTCGACGTGATCGTCGCCAAAGGCGTAATTGCACCGATCGCAGCGTACGCGCCGGTTTGTCCCTCGATTATTCAGGTTAATAGCCCCGGCGTTACCCAGGCGGATATGACGATGTTTACCTATAAAAACCGCCGTAAACCGCTTTTTCCTTTTGAAGACCCTGATACTATTCCTATTCCCTTAAATAACTTTTGAAAATGAATAAGCTGTCTGTTTTTGTGCTGATCGTGTCCATTTTGCTGGTCGGCGCTGTACGCGCCCAGGTCAAAAGCAACGATCCCGAGTCCCGTCTGAAGGAGATGGGCATCACATTGAAAAAGCCTGGCAAGCCGACTGCCAATTTCCTGCTCGCAGTGCGCGTCGGCAACCTGGTTTACCTTTCCGGCCATGGGCCGGTTAAGGAGGATGGCGAATATATGAAAGGGAAAGTGGGTGATCAGATCAATTTTGAGCAGGCGCAGGAAGCCGCAAGGCTGACTGGAATTTCTCTTCTATCGGCCCTGAAAGCCGAGATCGGTGATCTCAGCAAGGTGAAGAGACTGGTAAAAGTGCTTGGGATGGTGAATGCAGTCCCGACGTTCGACCGGCATTCTCAGGTGATCAATGGCTTTTCGGATCTGATGGTGGCTGTTTTCGGTGAAAATGGCAAGCATGCACGTTCGGCAATCGGCGTGGGTTCGTTGCCGATGGGTATCCCGGTCGAAATAGAAATGATTGTAGAACTGAAAGAATAATGGGTCCGATGATGAAATTGAAAGAAAAATCTACCCTGAAAAACATCATGCTGTTTGGCCTCGTGGGCGCATGGGTATTGGGGAACATGCATGACGCTACGGCCCAGGTGGCGAAGAACAATCTCCGGCCGGCCTCTTTGGGCAAGATTGGCATGGTCGCTTCGGCCAATCCGCTGGCGAGCCTTGCAGGACAGAAAATCCTGATCAAAGGGGGCAATGCCATCGACGCTATTGTAGCAACCGCGGCGTCGCTCAACGCGGTAGAACCTTACATGTCCGGAACAGCGGGGGTAGGCTATATGCTTTTTTATTCTGCCAAAGATAAAAAAGTGAGGTCGCTCGTTTTCGGAGGCTGGGTTCCCGCGAATTTCGATCCGAAAGCGATGAAGACCGATGCTAAACTGGCTGATGGCGCCGGGCACGGCGGAATGGAGACGATCGGGCCGCGGACGCCTGCGGTCCCCGGGAATCTGGCAGGGTGGGAGCGTGCGCTCAAAGATTACGGGACCATGTCTCTTGGGGAAGTCTTTGAAAGTACAATTGATTACCTCGAAAATGGAGTTCCCATCACCGAATTCGACCAGGCAATGTGGGAAGGTACCATCGACCGCATCGCTCCACATCCGGAAGCCGCCGCGATTTTCTTGAAACCGGATAAGTCGATATACAAGATCGGAGATTTTTTTACCAATAAGCCACTCGCTAAAACCATGCGGCGGATAGCGAAGGAAGGGATCGATGTTTTTTACAAAGGCGAGATCGCACGGGAAATGGCCGCTGCATTTAAGCGTGACGGTGGGTTTATTACCGTGGAGGACCTTGCGTCTGTGCCTGGTAAGGTGCAGTGGGCGGAGCCTATTTCCGTCAAATACCATGATTATACCGTGTACAATAACCCACCTCCCGGGATGGGAATCCAGCAGTTGCAAGTTTTGAAGATCATGGAGGGGTTTGATGTCAGGAAAATGGGACACAACAGCACCGAATACCTCGCGCACCTGATGGAGGCGATCTACCTCAGCCGCATCGACACGGACAAATATATAGGCGATCCGAAATTCGTAGATGTACCCGTAGCCAGGCTGTTGTCGGACAGCTACATCGCTGGGCAAAGGACGAAGGTAGTAGCCCGTATCAACGATCGGAAAGCGAATATGAAAAAGCAGTCGTTGCTCGAACGGTTACCCGCCCCCTTCGAAAATTCGGTTCCCGACCAATATAAATATGCTACAACCAGTTTGTCGGCAACCGACCGATGGGGAAATGCGGTGGTGATCATCCAAACGCATGGCGGCGGTTTCGGGTCGGGGTATGTGGCCGGCAAAACGGGGGTGGTTTTCAACAGTGCGCTCGATTGGATGACGTTGACACCTGGGCAGGCCAATACCGTGGCTCCGGGAAAGGCAGTAGGCTGGTGCATCGGAGGCATGATGCAATTTCACAGGAACGGCAAACCGGAACTGATAGTCGGGTCGCCCGGCAGCTTCGGTATTCTGCAATCCGTACCGCAGGTAGCTATGAATGTAGTTGACTTTGGCATGAATATCCAGGATGCGATCAGTGCACCCCGGTTCCGCTGGAAGGACGAACTGGGCTCTGTGCCCGCGAAGGAGCTGATTATCGAAACCAGAATATTGGATAAGACATTGCAGGAACTCAAAAACATGGGCTACGTGCTTGATACCAGTCTGGGTGAATGGTCCATGACCGTCGGTGGTGCACAAGGCATCACGATCGACCACCAGACCGGCTGGTTCATGGGCGGGGCCGACCCGAGGAGAAATGGATATTCCATTGGCTGGTAACTTTTCCCGATCACTTTATCATGAAAAAAGAAGCGACTACCCCAAGGCGGCAGTTCCTTAAAAAAACGGCCGGTGCTGCTGCGAGCTTTTCGATGCTGTCCGCAGTTTTTCCCAACGGTTTTGTCAACCTGACCGGCCCGGTGATTTCCTCCGAAAAAGGAAAACCCTCATCCAATGCATTGAAGCGCGTTGCCGTTGTTGCGAACATCTACCGTAACAGCGCTCATGCGGATGTTATTATTACCAAGCTGTTTGCAGGCATTCCGACCGACGACGGCATGGTGGCCCCGCGAGTCCAGATCGTGTCCATGTGGATTGACCAGATCGGAGCGAATGACACGGGGGTAAGGATTGCCAAAATGAATAATGTGCCAATGTACCCTACCATTGCCCAGGCATTGACGCTCGGGGGAGATAAGCTGGCTGTGGATGCGGTGATCTACATCGGAGAACATGGCGAGTATCCGTACAGCCGCAATGGTGTGAAAATGTATCCCCGTATGAATTATCTCGAACAGGTTTTTCGCGTTTTCGATGCTTCCAACCGGTCGGTGCCGCTTTTTTCCGATAAACACCTGGCTTATTCGTGGCTGGACAGCAAATGGGTTTACGACCGTGCCCAGGAACTTAAGGCGCCTATGATGGCAGGATCGTCACTTCCATATTGCTGGCGTGATCCGATGCTGGTGCACCCACTGGGGACCAGGATCAGCGAAGCGGTGGCGATCGGATACGCTTCCCTGGATGCATACGGTTTCCATGTACTGGAAATTCTGCAATGCATGGTTGAACGCCGCGCGGGTGGCGAGACCGGCGTGGCCAGTGTGCAGGGCCTTACCGGTGATGCGGTGTGGCGGGTCATTGATGCGGGAAAAATCTCTAAAGACCTCGTAGAAGCGGCATGCAACAGTATAAAGGGGCGAGCGACGGGGAATATGCGTGAAATCGTAAAAGACCCGAAGGCGATCTTGATCCGGTACAACGACGGATTGAAAGGGGCAATCCTGATGCTTGATGAGCTAGTTAACACCGGCTGGGCGTACGCGGCCCGAACAAACGGCAGGATAGCGGCCACGGAGTTTGTACTCGACAATAGCATGAGCTACTCGCATTTCAGTTATCTTACATTAAACATTCAGCAGTTTCTGGTATCGGGCAAGCCACAGGGGCCGGTAGAGCGGACGTTGCTCACTAGCGGGATTATCGACATGGGAATCAGGTCGGTGGTTGATGGGGGCAAAGAGTGGAAAACGCCTTTTTTGAACGTGAAATATTCTGCGACAGGCTACGAACCGATCATACCTTCGGCTCCAAGGCCGACCGGGCAGAGCATTGGCCCATGGCCGCCAAAAGGATACGAATTCATTATTCCGGATAAGTTTAAAAAGCAGTAGAATCGCTAAAACGAAAACATATGCATCGTCGGGATTTGTTGAAAAGATTGTCTGTGCTTCCGGTCGCGGGCGTAGCGCCCGGGCAGATGCTTGCTGCCGAAACGGCGGCTTCACCACAAAAGCGCGACCTGTTTAAGGAGCTGGGTCTGCGTACATTCATCAACGCAGCCGGAAATTATACCTCCATGACCGCGTCGCTTATGCCGCAGGAAGTGCTCGAGGCGATCCAGGCCGGGGCTGGGGAGTATGTGATGCTGGAAGATGTGCAGGATAAGGTCGGGGAGAAGATCGCGGCGATTTGCCACGCGGAGGCTGCGATGGTGACGGCTGGCTGCTGGTCTGCGCTGGTGCTGGGGATGGCTGGCGTGCTGACGGGAATGGACCCTAAAAAAGTGGCACAACTGCCCTTTCTGGAAGATACCGGCATGAAATCGGAGGTGATCGTGCAGAAGACGCACGCGAATGGCTACCACCTCGCACTCACCAATGCCGGCGTGAAGATCGTCACGGTGGAGACGCGTGAGGAAGTCGAAAAGGCTATTAGTGAGAAAACCGCGCTGCTTTGGTTCCTGAACAGGGAAGCGCCGGTCGGTAAAATCAACCATGAAGAATGGCTGGATATCGCCCGAAAGCATAACCTGCCGACGATGATTGACATCGCAGCCGACGTGCCGCCGGTCGAAAACCTCTGGAAGTACAATGATATGGGCTTCGACCTGGTGTGCATTTCTGGTGGAAAAGCTATGCGCGGTCCCCAGAGTGCCGGGATTTTGATGGGAAAAAAAGCGCTTATCGCCGCTGCCCGCCTCAGTGCGCCGCCGCGGAGTGGCGTCGGCCGAGGGCAAAAGGTGAACAAAGAGGAAATCCTGGGCATGTACGTCGCATTGGAAAAATACGTGAAGCACGATCACGCCAAAGAGTGGAAAATATGGGAAGAGAAAATAGCATTGATTGATAACGCTGTTAAAGGAATTAATGGCGTAAGAACGGAGGTTGTGTTGCCACCCGTTGCCAATCACACACCTTCGTTGAGTATCACCTGGGATGACAAAAAGATCAAGTTAACAAAGGAGACGATGGGAGAGAAGCTCAGAAAAGGGACGCCGTCCATAGAAGTGATCGCATGGGAAGCCGACAATAATATCAGGCTGACGGTTTTTATGCTAAAACCAGGCCAGGAAAAAGTCGTCGCAGAGCGGATCAAAGCGGAGCTCGTCCAGGCATCAGTATGATACAAAATATGAACAGTTTCCCTTCCCGACCCATGAACAATATCAGGCTTTTTATATTACTGCTCCTATCGGTGCCGGTTGCATTGCGTGCGCAGACTTATGACATCATCATTAAAGGCGGTCATGTGATCGACCCGAAAAACGGAATCAACGCCGTGATGGATGTAGCGATCCGGGGAGATAAAATTGGAAAAATTGCCAAAAATATTCCCGAAGCAGAGGGTAAACAAGTGATTGACGCGGTCGGACTGTACGTTACCCCGGGCCTTATCGATATGCACGGCCATGTTTTCGCGGGTACAACACCTGATGGTGACCTGAGTAATGGGTTCAGTTCGCTTCCGCCAGATGGTTTTACTTTCCGCGTCGGTGTCACAACGATCGTTGACGCCGGCGGGGCAGGAGCAAAATCATTCCCTGAGTTCAAGAGGAATATTATCGACCGTTCGCAAACGCGCGTGCTGGCGTTTGTCAATATTTCGAGCGAAGGGATGCGTGGTGACGAACATTCCGTTTATCAGCAAGACGTAAAGTTTATGGACCCGCAGCTGGTGGCCAATGCCGCCCGCGAATACAAGGATTACATTGTAGGTGTGAAGGTTGCCCACTTTCACAAGTCCGATTTTATCGCAGTCGACCGTGCACTGGAAGCCGGAAAGCTGGCGAACATTCCGGTAATGGTCGATTTCGGCGGCAGTAAACCCAGATTGTCGATCGAGGACCTGTTTATGAAGAGACTGCGTCCAGGCGATATTTTTACCCATACCTACGGCCAGATACTGGAAACAAAAGAGTCGATCGTGGATATTGAAACTGGTAAACTGAAACCGTTTGTCGTTGAAGCCCGCAAACGCGGTGTGATTTTCGATGTCGGCCATGGAGGCGGAAGCTTTACTTATTCGCAAGCGCTGCCCGCGACAAGGGCCGGTTTTTACCCTGAAACAATCAGTACAGACCTGCATACCGGCAGCATGAACGGTGCCATGAAAGACATGCTCAATGTGATGTCCAAATTCATGGCGTTGAAGATGGATCTCGTGAGTGTAATCACCGCCAGTACCTGGGCCCCGGCCCGTGCGATCAAACGTGAGGAACTCGGCCACATTTCCGAAGAAGCCAACGCGGATGTGGCTATTCTGAATCTCCGCAAAGGCAGGTTCGGCTTCTATGACGTGGCCCGTTACAAGACGGAAGGCTCCGAGAAACTGGAATGCGAATTGACGATCAAGGCCGGAAAGATCGTATATGACCTCAACGCCCGCGCTATTCCGCTGCCTCCGAAGCGATGAACGTGTTACCTCGTAGTAATTTATTCCTAAATGCATGATTATCAGAATGAAATGTTTTTTTCGGATCCCGGTAAGAATTCGTTCAAAAGTCAGGCCTTTGGCGGTCGTTGTGGTAGCGTTGTCGCTGGGTGCCGGTTTTGCGGGGTTTCAGGTTACCGACAAACTGCCCAAAGGCGATCCCGATAATGGTGGCCTCGTCCTGCCAGGGGGCTTTGAGGCCGTAGTCGTGGCGGATAGTATCGGCCCCGCCAGGCACCTGGCAGTCAACCATAACGGCGACATCTACGTCAAACTGAGAAGCGTAGGGCCTAATGGCGGGAGTGTCGCCCTGCGCGACACCGACGACGACGGCAAGGCGAATATCGTTCAGTATTTTGGAGACTACGATGACCCGGGCAGTTACGGCACTGCCATGCGCATTTACGATGATTACATTTATTACAGTACAGCGGGAGTTGTTTTCCGGAATAAGCTGACCCCCGGCAAGCTTATTCCGGAAAGTAAGGCGGAGGTGATCCTGACCGATGATTATAAAAACAAGGTGCATGGTTCAGAGCATATCGCTAAACCCATCACATTTGACAATCAAGGGCATATGTATGTGCCTTTTGGTGCGCCCGGCGATGTGTGCCAGGCTCAGAACCGTGTGCCCGGATTGCGGGGGCAGGACCCATGCCCTCAGCTGGAAGAACATGGGGGAGTATGGCAGTTTGATGCGAACAAAACTGGCCAGTTGCAGTCTGATGGCAAAAGGTACGCCACAGGTATCCGTAGCATTGTGGCCATGGACTGGAATAAATCCGACAATACCCTTTATGCCTTGCAGCACGGTCGTGATAACCTGGTACGTACCTGGCCGGAACTTTATAACGCCTGGCAAAGCGCGGTGTTGCCGTCCGAAGAATTTCTTCGCGTGAAGGAAGGTGCCAATGCGGGCTGGCCGTATTACTATTACGACCATATGAAGGGCAAAAAACTACTGAATCCGGAGTATGGCGGCGACGGCAAAAAAGAAGGGAAAGGAGCTGAATTCGAACAGCCGATTATAGGTTTCCCGGGTCATTGGGCGCCCAACGACCTGCATTTCTACCAGGGAGATCAGTTCCCGGCACGGTACAAAAATGGCGCTTTCATTGCGTTCCACGGTTCTACTATCCGGGCGCCCTATCCGCAGGCCGGTTACTTCGTTTGTTTCGTTCCATTCAAAAATGGTGCACCTTCTGGCCCATGGGAGGTTTTTGCGGATGGTTTTGCCCGAACAGACACGATCATCAATACGGCCGATGCGAAGGCGCGCCCGATGGGAATCGCAATGGGGCCGGATGGTTCGCTGTACATCACCGAAAGTGTGAAAGGCAAGGTTTGGCGGGTCATGTATAAAGGTAACCCTAACAAATTCGGCCAGGCACAGCTCGCGGCAATGGAGAAGCGCAAGCAGCGTACCAATATCAAAGAGCCCGATATTGTAAAAGACAACTTCGAAAAGAAAATTCTGGCGGCGGGACAGCGAGCGTACAATCTGTATTGCGGTGCCTGCCACCAGGGCGACGGCAAGGGCGACGGAAGCCGTTTTCCACCCCTGGCCGGATCAGAGCGCGTGCTGGGCGACAAGCGTAAGTTGATTGAGGTGGTACTCAAGGGACTGAGTGGGCCACTGACGGTCAAAGGGGTGGTATACAACGGGGTAATGCCTGCACACGATTTCCTGAAAAATGAGGAGATCGCCCAGATATTAACGTATATCCGTGCAAGTTTCGGTAACAAGGCCAGCAGCGTCGGAGTTGGCGAGGTATTAAAGGTCAAGAGCATGCAGTAGCCATCATAAGCACCATAGGGAAAGAGTCTCCGGAAATGTGAATCCGGGGACTCTTTTTCTTTATCGCCAAGCAGTTTTGACTTTATCCCAACGGTCCGCTCCCGGTCGTCCGCAGTGCGCTTGTTGGGAAGGGCACGGACACCCAAGTATACCGTGAGTTTCAAATTTGAAGAATAGTAGGACAATAGCATAAAATAGTATCAGCTTTTGGTATTGATAAACTTTAATATTGTGATTGATGGAATTCTCGAAACAATGTATCGTTCAGGTAAACAAAAGTGTGATTATGTTTGGATATTCTTTACTAGGCTCATTCAGATGGATGAATTGTACTTTTAGGAACCGGGCCTGTGCCGTGCAGCGGCTGGCAGCCGTATCCCGGCGGTCCCGGATCTTGCTTGTTTTGATGTTGCTCGCAGCCGGCGTGATTTCTAAGGCTTTGGGGCAGGAATTGAAAGTAAGCGGCAAAGTGTCAGACGACAAAGGGGCGCCGCTCCCGGGCGTGAATGTGCTCATCAAGGGGGCAACCAAAGGGACTTCGACGGATACCGAAGGCGCTTATAGCTTGTCTGTACCATCCGCATCCGAGTCATTGGTCTTTTCTTTCATCGGGTATGCTTCCCAGGAAGTTGCCGTGGCCGGGAAGTCGGTCATCAACGTCACTCTTAGGGAAGACGCCACCCAGCTCGGCGAGGTGGTAGTGACCGCCCTGGGGATCGAACGAAGCGCTAAAACGCTCACTTACGCGACCCAGCAGCTATCGGGCAAGCAGTTAACGGATGTTCGTGACGCAAACTTTGTCAATACGCTGACGGGTAAAGTGGCAGGTATCGTGGTGACGCAGGGCTCGTCGGGTCCGGGTTCGGCTACCCGCGTAACGCTGAGAGGTAACCGCTCGATAGGGGGAAATAACAATGCGTTGTTCGTTGTGGACGGCGTGCCAATCGACAACTCGGTAAGAAGCCAGGTAAGCTCAGATTTCGGGGGGGTGAACCGCAGCGATGGCGCGGCCAACATCAACCCCGACGATATCGAATCGATGAATGTGTTGAAAGGCCCCGCCGCGTCGGCCCTTTATGGCAGCCGGGCGGCGAACGGGGTTATCATGATCACTACCAAAAAAGGGAAAGCGGGCAAGATCAGCACCGACATCAACTCGGGAGTCTCGATAGAATCACCTCTGCTGCTGCCCAGCCTGCAGAACACTTACGGGCAGGGTGCCGGCGGCAAATCCAGTGAAAATGCTTCGGGAAGCTGGGGGGCAAAAGCGACGACGTATCCGGACAATATCAGGAATTTTTACCGGAACGGGGTGTCGACGAACAACTCGGTGGGGTTATCGGGAGGAAGTGAAAATATTCAGACTTATATGTCGTACACCTACAACAAAAACCAGGGTCTTATCCCCAACAACGACCTGCAACGGCATACCCTCAATCTGCGGATCAGTGCCAACCTGACTAAAAAGCTGAGTGTGGACGGCAAGGTAACCTACATCAATCAGGACATTAAGAACAAACCCTATTCCGGCGAGAACAGCGGTCCAATCATGAACTTGCTCAAAACGCCGAGAAGTGTAGACCTGAATGCGTACAAAGTATATGAGACCGAGGCCGGGACGCCCACGTACTGGACCAGCTCGGGTATCTACATGAATCCTTACTGGACGCTGAACAAAACTTTTGGCCGTGAGAAGCGGGACCGCTCCATTATTCTCGGGTCAGCCAAATACGAGATCGCCCAATGGCTGAATGTACAGGGCAGGATCAGCTACGATACCTACGTGGATGAGTACGAGCGTGGCTATTCACACAATACGCTCCTGTATGCGGCTGCCGGCGGAAACTATGAGAATTTCGACGGGAAAACGCTGGAACGCAATATGGACCTGATTTTCTCCGGGAACCACAAGATCGGCGAGAAATCGGGCCTGACTTACAATTTCGGGGCCGGTTCTACCTATAATAAATATTCGGAAGTGGGTGGTTTGGCGACAGGTCTCTCCGTAATCAACAAATTCGACCTGTCATTCGCCACCAACCTTACCAAGGTTTCTGCCTTCTCGGAAAAAGAGCTGCAGTATGTTTTCGGTTCGGCATCATTTTCTTTCAAAGACTACCTGACGTTCGATGCGTCTGTTCGCAACGACTGGTCGTCTACACTTCCTAACCCATATTCCTACACTTATTACTCGCTGGGAGGAAACTTTGTCCTGTCGGACGCAGTTACCCTGCCGGCCTGGATCAGTTTCGCAAAAGTCCGCGGGTCTTGGGCGCAGGTAGGTAACGATACGAGCCCTTATCAGCTGGATCCTTTTTATGCCTTTACCGCCGGTGGTAGCATTGGCTACATTTCGCGCAATACCACCCTGCCCAATGCCAACCTGAAACCGGAAATTTCGTCGGCAACAGAATTCGGGATTGATTTCAGGGTATTGAACGGGAAGCTCGGCCTGGATGTGACCTACTACAATAGCAATACCGTCAACCAGATCCTGTCGCTTCCGCTCGCTGCGCCGTCGGGGTATAACACGCAGGTGATCAATGCGGGCAAGGTCAATAACAAAGGTGTAGAGATCATCCTGTCGGCCAGCCCTTTAAAAGGCGGCAAGTTTTCCTGGGAGACGAGCGTGAACTTTGCCCGCAACATCAATAAGGTGGTTTACCTGCATGAAAGCATTAAAAAAGTGAGTTTGGGCAGCGGTATCCGCTCAGCTTCGCCGGTGGTTACCGAAGGCGGTTCGTTCGGGGACATGGAAGCAAACACCTGGCTGAGAGATGCGCAGGGTCGATACGTTGTCACCGCTGCGGGTGTACCTGCCGTGGGGCCGATCTCGGTGATCGGGAACTATAATCCGAAATTTACTCTGGGCTGGAACAATACATTTAACTATAAGAATTTTGTATTCTCCTTTCTGGTGGACGGTCGGGTAGGGGGTGTGGTTACTTCCGGTACCGAGGCGAACCTTGCTTTCGACGGCAACGCCGACTATACCGAACAATACCGCGAGGGCGGATGGGTGTTGCCGGCTGTAAAAGCCGATGGTGCGGCCAACGCGACAGCCATCAGTGCGGAGACCTTCTGGCAGACCGTCTCGCAGGGCCGTTATTCGTGGGGTGAGTTCTTTACCTACTCAGCTACTAATTTCCGCTTGCGGGAACTTACACTGGGTTACAAAATCCCGTTTGCTACCGGCTTTTTCTTCAAGAATGCCCGGTTGTCCTTCACTGCCCGTAACCTTTTATTCCTGTACAGAGGCAACGCGACGCTGGATATTCCAGGTCTGGCCAAACGCAAGCTGCCGTTTGATCCCGACATGAACCTGGGGGCAGGCAACTTCCAGGGGCTCGATTACGGTAACCTCCCTTCGTCCAGAACCGTCGGATTAAACCTTAAACTCAGTTTTTAACAGAGGGGCCCTTTGTATTTTAAATTTTGAAATATCATGAGAAGAAATATAGAACTGAAATTAAGGAAAGTCCTCGGTGTGGCTTCAATTGGGTTTGTGGGTGTGTTCGCCGCAGCCTGTACCGACGACTTCGAAACAATGAACAAGAGCAAAACTGCACTCGTGGAGTTGACGCCGGCTGAGTATCCGAAGCTATTCTCCCAGGCGTTGTCCCAGGGGTCTTACCATCCCTCGTACCAGACAGCCACCAACCTTTTTGCAGATCTTTACGCCCAGTATTTCGCGACAACTACCGCCAACTTTCAGTCGGACAGGTATTTTACCAATATGTCGTGGATCAATTCGCACTGGAACCCGATCTACATTCAGGTGGTGCCCCAGCTGAGGACTTTGTTTGAAAACTCCGATCCGAACAGCGCTGAATATTCCCTGGCAAGTATCTGGTGGGTATTTTCATTTCACCGCGTCACCGATTATTACGGACCGATCCCCTATTTCGATGCGGGTATCCCTGCACAAAGTGTCAAGTATGACGCGCAAGATGTGATCTACGACGATTTTTTCAAGCGTCTCGACGCCGCCGTGACGATCCTGAAGGGTAAAACGGCCGAGAAACCTTTCGGGGCGGGGGATATCATTTACTCCGGCGACGTGAACAAATGGATCAAATTTGCAAATACCCTGCGGTTGCGCCTCGCGTTGCGTATTTCAAAAGTAGACCCCGCCCGGGCGAAGAAGGAAGCGGAGGCTGCGGTAGCAGGAGGTGTGTTGACCAGCGCCACCGAAGACGCTATGATGGTACGGACAGCGGTGAGCAGTGCAGATGCGAATGGCCTGTCAAGGATCGCGGCCTGGGGTGAATTCCGCATGAGCGCTACGATGGAGTCTATTCTGAAAGGATATAAAGATCCCCGTATGGAAGTGTTCTTCCAGCCGTCGTTCAGCACGAAAACATACGAGGGCCTGCGCAATGGTTTGAACCCTGCCCAGCTGATCGAGCCGCTGAATACCAATGACAACAACTCGAACATCGGTGCCAGATGGGTACGTAACACGGGTACCGGTTCTGGATGGGAAAACATTCTGGCTGTGAAAGCGGATATCATGCACGCGGGTGAGTCGTATTTCCTGAGATCGGAAGGGGCGCTCAACGGCTGGAACATGGGCGGCACGGCGAAGGAGCTGTACGAAGACGGTATCCGGCAGTCGATGGCTACCTGGGGGTACAGCGGTTCAGTGGTTGAAGCCTATATTAGCGGTACCACGCCGCCCATTGCCCCTGGCGATTCGCAAAATTCGCCGGCCGTCAGCAATATTCCGGTAAAATGGGGCGCAACAGAGGCAATCCAGCGCGAGCAGGTTGGCACCCAGAAATGGCTTGCGCTATACCCCGACGGCCTGGAAGCGTGGGCTGAATTCCGCCGATCGCTTTATCCGAAGCTTTATCATGTAGTCAACTCGGTAAACCCAGACGTTCCGGTTACGCAGTTTATCCGTAGGTTTCCTTTCATTGACAGTGAAAAACAAAACAATGCTGCCGCGGTAACCGCCGCCATGCAGCTCCTTAAAGGAGAAGACAAAGCGAGTACGCCGCTCTGGTGGGATAAAAATTAAGTGATGGAATGCACGTATATCCGGGGGCGACACCGCGTTGCCGCCGGGATATTCGCTTTTTGCTATTTTTGATAAAATCCGACGCAACCAACCGATCCCAATATGGCCAGAGCAAGATCCTATGTCTATCCGCTTACCATCATCGCTATCCTGTTCTTTGTTTTCGGCTTCATCACGTGGGTCAACGGCATCCTGATTCCATACTTCCAGATATGCCTGGAACTTACCAACTTCCAGTCGCTGTTGGTGGCATTTGCCTCTTATATTGCCTATTTCTTCATGGCAATACCCTCCGCATGGATCTTGAAACATACGGGTTACCGAAAGGGGATGGTGATCGGTTTGCTGGTCATGGCGGTGGGAACGGCAATGTTTATCCCGGCGGCGTATGCGCGTACCTATCTACTTTTTCTGGCTGGCTTGTTTGTGACCGGTACGGGCCTGGCGCTTCTGCAGACTGCCGCCAACCCTTATGTGGCGATCATCGGCCCCGTCGAAAGTACGGCGCAGCGGATCGGTTTCATGGGCGTGGCTAACAAGACAGCCGGAATATTAAGCCAGCGCATACTGGGTGCCATTTTCCTCTTGAATGCAGACACTGTTGTTGCCCGGATTTCCACCGCCGGCGCTGCGGAAAAGACCGTGATCCTGGATGAATACGTATTGAAGGTAGTGAATCCCTACCTGGTCATTACAGGAATACTTGCGCTGCTGGCGCTAATGGTATTTTTCTCAGGGCTTCCCGAAGCGCAGGAACGCCAGGAAGAGGTCCCGGGCCTGACCCAACAGGAGCAAGGTAAAACATCCGTATCCCAGTATCCATATCTCGTACTCGGCGTAATCGCGCTCCTAATGGCGGGGGGCTGCGAGGTGATCCCGATCGACGGTATTATTTTATACAGCCGTTCGCTGGGAATTTCCTTGCAAGAATCGAGGCATTTCGCAGAGTATACCCTGTATGCCATGCTGATTGGCTATGTGGCAAGTACGGTACTGATTCCCAAATGGTTTTCCCAGCAGGCCGCCTTGAAATATTGCGCGCTCGGGGGCATCGTGCTGGTGACAGCGGCGTACTTCACCACCGGTATTGTCTCCATTTATTGCCTCATTGGTACCGGTTTTGGAGCAGCAATGCTCTGGGGAACGATCTGGGGGCTGGCGATCCGCAATCTCGGCAAGTTCACCAAGATCGGGTCGGCGCTGTTGCTGATGTCGGTGATCGGCGGAGGTATTTTTCCACTGGTATTCGGAAGCCTGATCGACCTGTATCCCGCCACTCCGCAGGTTTCGCTGCTGGTGTTGGTTATCTGCTATGTGTATTTACTGTACTATGCCATGCGGGGCTTCAAAAAACTCGAATGGAGAAAGCGGGCTTCGGATCACTCCGTAACGCGAAGCATTTATGCTCCCAATAGCGAGACTCCAATTTAGCGGACGCAAAGCGAGCGTTGCAGTCGCCCGTCTTCATGGCAAGCATTATGCAACAAGTGTTCTTACATGAGCTAGCTGTACTATATGTAAATTTTTTATATATTCGGATCGTCAACTCTGAAAGCTATGTGACGTCATTGATCACCCTCGTCGTAAACGGCATTTCCGGCAACACGATCGTCTTTTTAAAGTACTTAGCAGCCAGGGCATAATCCGGAAAATAAAAAAAACCTGCAATTCATTGATTTGCAGGCTTTTGATGATTTTTGTTATTTCTTCAAGTGATCCTGCTTGGAACAATTTGAATTTGAAAGCGCTGGTGAATCAATTATTTACAGTTCCTTTCAAAATAGGTGACCGAAACGGTAACCGATTCTTTTGGCTTGTTTTGATACGTTTTAAGCATCAATTCGTCTTTCAAATTTACGAACTTCTCATGAGTATTACTGAAAGCACCTTGACGCATCCAATTTTTTGCGAAGAATTGTAGGAGGGGGGCTATACACCATATTATTGATTTCTTGGATAGCAACTGGATTTATAGTTTTGTCGTTCGTTGCCGCACTTCCGATAAGGCATGACAAACTATACACATTGCATAATTCTATCTTTGGAATCTGGATTTTGGTAAACCTTTTACCATCGTAAAGACAAAGTCCCGCCTCAGTGCCTATCCAAATTTTACCATCTCTATCTTCCAAAATGCAGTAAGCATTATTACTGTTTAGCCCATCGGCCACTAAAACCTGGCTAAACGATTTTCCGTCATATTTATAAAGACCATTTTCTGTAGTTCCGAACCAAAGGTTACCGGCTTTGTCCTGCATACCACATTGAACATTGCCATATTTAGGTGAGCCTATGGTTTTTACAAGTTTTGGATGTGCAACAGATAGTATGTTTGAGTTACTTACCTTTTCTTTTGGTAAGTCTTTTTTAGTTGATCCGTTGCAGGCAGTGCCAATAATAAACAGCAACAACAAAGTATATACGTGCATGAGTTAGATATTTCTTTTTTTGTAAGGATTTCAACAAACCTATTATTTTTTTGCTGAGGTGTGTTGGAGGGCTGGTAAAAGAATGTTAACGAAATGTAAATGTTGCTTTTACGGACTACTAGGGATTTTGTATCGTCTGTATTTGTTGACCTCCCTTACCAAAGGCTCTATCTGGGCACCTTGAGCAACGGATTTTTCATTTTTTTAAGTAGGTGAAGGTTTTGAAATACAGTTGCTGCTTTATATCGACGGATATTAATGTTTATGTGCCATTTTTCATCTATAATAAAGTTCTAAAAGCTGACTTCTCTCCTCGTTTGAAAACCTGTATTTTCCTATAATTTAGTTTTGATGCACGTGCGACTTTTCTTCATTATCGCCTTTTTTTCCTTCTGCCACATCAACGGTAAAGTCTGCTGTATGCACTTTTCCATCTATTTTAAACTGTGCCCACATTCTGTAAACTCCCGCTTTTTCGATATGTGTTTGTGCAAAAATCGGGAAACGACGGTCTGATACAGGATGAATGTGCAGAAATTCTTTGTCTACCTTGCCAATCATAACGATATGGGCAGATGCTCCCAGGTATTGTTGAAGATTAGTTTCCATCAATTCCCTTCCGTTTTTCTCAATGGATATTTCCAAGTGCTGTGTTTTATTAGTTCGGAAATCAATTCCGTTTTTGAGGATTACTCTGTATTCGTCGGTTTTTGAAACCCATTTGTTTGTAATCTCTTCATTACCTGCTACATCGTTTCCTTGCACTTCAATTTCTTGTCTGTGTAAAACCTGTGGCGAGCCGCTTGGTTTAAAATCTGCAAACAAAAGATACTTTCCACCTTTGGGAAATGTCTTCGTTACTACATATGTGCCGTCTGTCTGCTCTTCCGGGTGCATATGCCGGAACCAGGTTAGGTCTTCACTGACTGCCATCAAATGAATTTTCATTTCGTGTGAAATATCCAATGGCACAATTTGCTTATTTTCTTTGATAACAAATGTCAGTTTAGCTGGTTTTTCCGCCTCGACAGTTTGTGGAGACGTGATTAGCTGGACCTGATACTCATGTGATTTTTCCGATTGAACCGCTTCCAACTGCATTCCACACTTAGTGCAGTTGTCGCCTTGTTTTCCGGTTACTTCGGGATGCATAGGACAGATATAAATGCTTTCTATATCTGCATAAGGATGATTTTTCATATGTGATGATTTGTTTGTTTTGGGTGTAATTGCAGTATGCTTAATTGCCTCTGCAATTACTTATCCAAAAGTTATTACAGTTTTAATGAATTATGACATTTCGCTTTTTTGAGCATTTAAAAGCTCCATTTTAAAGCCCGTTTTTCGGATAATATCCATGACTTCCTGCTCGGTAATCCCTTCGGATTTTACAGTAAGCACTTTGTCTTTGCTGGCGGTGTCCACCTCCCAATGGCAAACGCCCTCGGCATCATTCAAAAAAGGAGTTACTTTGGCTAAACATCCTCCGCAGTTGATATTCGTCTTAAACTGAAAACTCTTCTCTTCCATTTTTTATTTTTATTGATGATACAAAGTTGAGCAAACAAAAGCGATTCTTTTTTACGTTATTTTCGATTTGATTTGTAAGATTTATTGAGACAATACATTAGGTCAGTGTCCTCAAAGCAACACCTGCAAGCCAGTCATAATTTATGATTTAACCGATTTGATAAAAAAAGTCGCAATGATTGCGGCAACCGCGCATACAACGGCAGCCGCGAGAAATGCAATTTGAAAACCTGCGTTCAGTGCGGTAATATCAGCTGGTCCCGCTGATTTAACCGCATTGGTTTTTGCAGCAGAAATAGCTACTATAATGGCCAGCCCCAATGCCGAACCTACCTGATAGCTTGTGTTTACCAACCCGGAGGCCAATCCCATTTCTTCGGGTTTGGCACCCGACATGGAAGCTATGGTGCCAGGAATATATGCTAGTGACATTCCTAACGCTCCCAATAACGATGCAGGTAATACGTTGACTGGGAATGTTCCATCAGGGGGAATAGTACTAAACAGCAGCAGCGAAGCAGTAAGTGCGATCAGTCCTGTTATCAGATTTGTTTTGAAACCAAACCTGGCTACCAACCTGCCTGTAATGCCTACCATCAAAAACATGATAGCAATCGTCATAGGCAGTAGTGCCAATCCACTGTTAAAGGCAGAATAATTCAGAGTCTGCTGCAGGTATAGATTAAGAAAAAACCACAAAGGTATCCAGGCGGCAGCCAGCAAAGCCATCACCAGGTTACCCGATGAAAGATTAGGGACTTTAAAGATTGTGAGCGGTATCAACGGCTCACTTTTCTGCTTTTGGATGACAAAGAAGATAGAGAACAGCAGCAATGACAGACCTAACAGCCCAATGGTCTGTAGCGATTTCCATCCTGCGCCTTCGGCCGATACGATGGCATACACCGTCAGCACCAATGCCGATGTTGCCAACATTGCACCAGCAACATCCACTTTCCCTTTTTGAGTATCACCTTTAAAAAGTAGGCTTCGGCTATAAAACAGGACACTAAGTCCTACGGGAATGTTAATGAGGAATACCCAATGCCAGGAAAGCCATTCGGTTATGGCCCCACCAAGGAAAACTCCGGCTGAACCGCCGGCGGCGGCGGAAGCACCCCAAAAACCTAACGCTTTATGGAGTTCTTTGGGGTCGGGGAACTTCGATAGCACCAAGGTAAGCGCTGCCGGAGCAATAAGCGCAGAGCCTAACCCTTGTAAAGCCCTTCCGATATTGAGGGCTGCCTCTGACCAAGCTATGCCTGCCAAAAGTGAGGCAGCAGAAAGAATTGTAAAGCCCCACATAAAAATCTTGCGGGCACCGAACAGATCCGACAAGCGCCCACCGAGCAGCAAAAAGCCGCCGAACGAGATAACATATGCGTTAAAAATCCATTGCAGGCCGCTTTGCGAATAGCCGATGTCTGCCTTTATTGCCGGCAAGGCTACTCCAATGATGGAGGTATCCATTATCACGACAAATTGTGCAGTACACAGCAAAAAAAGTGCTGACCAGCGTTTATTATATGGGGCAGATTTGCCCGTTGGAGATGATATATCCGTATTCATTTTATATTTAATTGTTTGAATTATAGATTTAACAGCCCAAGAGCTTGTTGTAACTCTATATGGAGCATGCGCAGATTATATACAGCATTCAGATAGTTTATTTTGGCTTGTGTCAGAGCCAACTCAGCATCTGTCAGCTCAAGTCTTGAACCTAAGCTATTCCGGAATCGGTCCTCCATCATCTGGTAGTTCAATTCTGCTGACTTTACCGTTGTTTTCTGTATATCCAGTTGCGAAGTGGCTTCTTTCCATTTGCTTACAATCGTGGCAAGTTCTGTTTTAACGGCCTCCTTCAGATCGTTAAGGCGTATATCTTCCTGCTGTGCTTTAATCTTTGCCTGACTGACTTGAGATTTGGTACGATTGCCGTTAAAAATAGGTACGCTAAGTTGCAGGCCTAAAAAGGAAGTTCTCGGCAAAGCGTATTGACCAAATTTCAGATCATCGGCTTGTGCCTGTAGCTGATACTGCCCTATTAGCGACAGTTGTGGCAACAGCTCTGCCTGCGCGGCCTTTATTTTTGTCTGCTGTAAGTCGATCGTCAGTTTTTGTATATTAAGGTCGTTTCGGTTTGTTTCGGCAATCCGAAATGCTTCATCAACTTTGTAAAATTCGCTTTGGCTTGTTTCTGCGCCAAGCTCAAGCTGATCTGTCAGTTCTATTTCCGTCGGCCCTTCCAATCCAATCAGCCTTTTAAGCTCAATGCCGGACACATTTATGTTGTTTTTTAAGTAAGAAACAGAGGATTTAAGATTTTCAACGGCAATAAAACTCCTCAAAGTATCTGACTTAAGGTTTCTTCCCTGGGCAAACAGCGACCGGGAATCGTGTAGCACCTTGATATTGCGCTGCAGGCTTTGGTCCAGCAGACCAAGCTGACGGTTCATCATCAACATATCCAGATAGCGCGTAGAAATCTGGAGTGCTACCCGGCTTTGGAGGTCGGCCGTCTTTTCGATCTCGATCTTTTCACTGAATTGTGAGGCCTTTGTACGCTCATGTATGGCAGGAGCGAGTATGGGCTGATGTAACGAAACGAATGTATTCAAGGCATTTCTTCCGCCAAAGGCTACGTCCTGCACTGGCTTATCGGTACCAGCAAACGAGCCCGGTAAGAATATAATTGGTCTTTCGAAGTAATAGGAATAAGCGGCATTCGCCGAAATGCTGGGCAGCAAGCCACCTCTTGTTTCCCGGACAATTTCTTTGGCCTGTATTTCTGCCAAAACCTGCACCTGAAGTGCCTTGTTTCCCTGCTTTGCCATTTCCAATGCATCTGTGAGGGCAAGCGTTCTTTTCTGTGCATACAATACATTACCGCTGCTTATCAATAGCAGTACGGTAACTGTATAAAAGATGTTTGTTTTCATTTTGTCTTCTTTGGGATTTAGAATCATTATGCTACCGCTGTCCCGTATACGTCGTCTATATTTTCTTCCACAATCACTGTTTCACCTTTCTTGCTGGATAAATAAGAGTAAACAGCTGGGATGATAAACAGGGTCAGTATTCCGGAAAAGACAAGTCCCCCGGCAATCACGATCCCTAATGACTGGCGACTGTTGGCCGTAAGTGCAATGGGCAATGCTCCGAATATCATCGCCAGCGACGTCATCAGGATTGGACGGAAACGTTGCTCTGCTGCCTGTATGGCCGCATCGAATTTTGAAAGTCCTGAATCTTTCAGGTGATTGGCAAATTCAACGATAAGAATTCCGTTTTTGGTGATCAGTCCAATCAGTGTAATAATCCCGATCTGACTGAACACATTTAAACTTTGACCAAACCAGGAGAGGCTGAGGATAGCGCCCGTTATTGCCATTGGCACCGTGAGCATAATGGTTAACGGATCACGCAGGTTTCCAAACTGTGCGGCTAAAATCATATAAATAAGTACCAATGCGAGAATAAGCGTAAAGGTGATATTACCCTGGCTTTCGGTATAGTCACGCGACTGGCCAGCTAATGTTGCTTTGAAGGTTTCACCCAATACTTCCAGCTTTATCCTTTCGATTTCCTGTATTCCTTCGGCAAGGCTCACTCCTGGTGCCATTGCTGCCGACACGGTAGCGGAGGTATATTGGTCGTACCGGTAAATGGCGGCAGGACTGATGGATTCTTCTGTTGTTATCAGATTGTTCAAAGGAATCATTGTACCAGATGCAGAACGAACACAAATCGCACTTAAATCACTTTTATCATTTCGATACTCACGGTTTAACTGCCCGATCACCTCGTATTGACGATCGTCTCGCAAGAAATATCCGTATCTCTGACCAGAGAAGGAAAGTTGTAATGTGTGAGCTACTTCCTCCATTGATACACCCATCATGGCAGCTTTCTGACGATCGATATTTATTTTTACCTCTGGTTTATTAATCTTTAAATCGGTATCAATAAACATCAGTTTTTTGCTTTGGCGTGCCGCTCCCAGGAATTTCGGAAGCACCGCCGTCAGGCTATCGAGGTTTTGCGATTGCAATACAAATTGAATTGGCATACCGCCACCATACCGGCTCCCGATGGTTGGCGGCAGATAGGGAAACAAAAGAAATCCTCTGAATTGCCCTGATGCGGCGCCATATTGGTTGTATAAGTCCTGGACGCTATGCTTTCTGTGTTTTGGATCTTTAAGATAGATGCTTTGTACTGCCACATTCACAGGTGCCGGAGCGGGAATGAAGGAAATAGCGACCATAGAATAGGTTTGATAAATTCCGTCAGTAGAATCGTTCACATATTTTCCCACTTCGGTCATGTGTTTTTTCATGTAGTCGAAAGAAACCCCCTCGGGAGCAACGGCAATGAGGTTCATGTTGGAACGGTCTTCAATCGGCGCCAATTCTGAAGGAAGCCCTTTACCAACAAAATAAATGAGTGCGGTAGTAGCTGCTAAGAATACCCAGGCTAACCATCTGACCTTCATAAATGCGGTGAGCAAGCGGGCATATCCATTATTCATGCCGATGAAAAATGGCTCGGTTACACGGTAAAACCAGCCTGGTCTTATTTTTTTTCTGAGGAAATAAGCACTGAGCATCGGTGTTAATGTCAATGCTACAAAGGCCGAAATCATTACGGAACCCGATACCACAATGGCGAATTCTTTGAAAAGCTGCCCGCTGATTCCTCCCATGAAAACGATCGGAAGAAAAACCGCTGCCAGCGTAATGGTCGTGGAAATAACCGCAAAGTAAATCTCTTTGGAGCCTTTAAACGCAGCCTGTATAGGCGTCATGCCTTCTTCTATCTTTTTATAAATATTTTCAAGTACAACGATGGCGTCATCCACCACCAGCCCTATGGCAAGCACCAATCCCAAAAGGGTTAATATATTGATGGAAAAACCTGCCACATACATAATGAAGAATGCGGAAATGATGGATACGGGAATAGCCAATACCGGAATAATGGTTGATCGCCAATCCCTAAGAAATAGAAAAATGATCAATACCACCAGTCCGAAAGCGATGAAAAGGGTTTCCTCTACCTCCTTGATCGATTCCCGAACAGAACTGGTATAGTCGAAACCAACAATCAAACGGTATTCCGACGGGACTTCTTCGCGTAGCTGATCTAAGCGCCTGTAAAATTCGTCTACCACTTCAATGGCATTTGCACCACGCTGTATCTGAATGGCCACGCCGATACCAATGCGGTTCAAGTTTCCGGTTTCGTTAATGATAGCGGTGCGCTCATTCACTTCTCCCAATTCGGCGGAACCGATATCTTTTAGACGAATTACTGTACTGCCCACTTGTTTGATGAGCATTTCTTCAAAATCTTTTGCCGAGGTAAGACGACCCATTGTACGGATACTAAGTTCGCTGTTGGTTCCTTCTATCCGACCGGCGGGCAGGTCAATATTCTCCCTCGCCAAGGCTTGGCGGATGTCTGCCGGAGTCAATTGATAAGCGGCAAGCTTTGCGGGATCAAAGCGAAGGCGCATGGCGTATTTGTGTTCGCCTACAATCGCTACGTTACTGATTCCCGGGATGGATTGCATTTTGTCTTTGATGATGGTCGATGCGAGGTGACTTACTTCTTTTATGTCTTTGGTGTCACTTTCCACCTCAAGGAATGCCACCAGATTGTCTGGCGAAGACGCCTTTTGCACAATAGGCGGATCCACATCTGTGGGGAGTTGCTTGCGGGATTTTGCTACTTTGTCTCTCACGTCGTTCAGCGCATCCTCTATGTCCACCTCACGGTTGAATTCTATCGAAATAACACTTACCTGTTCTCGGGATTCAGAGGAAATGGTGCGTATTCCGTTTGCTTCCGCAATAGATTCTTCCATTGGCCGGGTAAGCTTGGATGCAATCACATCCGGGCTTGCACCGGGATAGAACGTAATGACCGAAATCACTGGCGGTTCTGTTAAAGGAAATTCACGAACACCTAATTGTTTCCATCCTACTATTCCCAAAATAATAAGCAGGAGGGAAAATACCCCGGCTAAAACCGGCTTTCTTATACTTAAAGATGATAAGCTCATAATGCTCTGATTTGGAATTGATTATTTGGACACGACGGCTTTTACGGGAGTCCCGTCTCCCAGGCGCAGTATATTTGAAATAATGATACTGTCGCCAGTCGTGATACCGGATGTGATGATCGCATCCGATTCTGTCCTGTTGCTAATGGTCACTGCCATGGGCTTCGCCACGCCATTTTTTATCACAAAAACAGTGTAACCATTCTCTCCGGGCGTCAGGGATTCGGTGGGCACCATGATGCCTTTTGCTCCTTTGTGGGTAACACTGAAATAGACTTTGGCCGACAGCCCTGCCCGAAATTTTCCGCCCGCATTGGCCGTTACCGCCTGTACCTGCAAGCTCCTGCTTTGAGCGTCAAGGCCGGGCTCGGTGGCAGTGATAGTTGCCGAATATTCTTCGTCAGACAGCTCGGTAATAAACCTTACTTTTTTTTCGTTCTGTATCAACGGCAAGTATTTTTCAGGGACGGAGAAATTGATTTTGATGCTGCTTTGATCCTGCATTGTCACCAATTCTGCACCAGGCGAAACATATGCGCCCAGATGTACTTTTGAAATGCCCATTTTTCCTGAAAACGGAGCCCGGATTACAGTCTTGTCTAGGTCTACTTGAAGCAGCTCCTGCTGTGCGGACAGGGACCGGAAATGCATCACCGCCTCGTCGTATTCCTGTGGCCTCACAGTTTCGGTCTTTAATAGATTGCTCAGCCTGTCCTGATTCAGCCGGGCCAGCTCTAATTCGGCACCAACCTGTTTTAAGCGGGATCTGATGTCGGCATCATTCAGCATGTAAAGCACAGTTCCCTGGTTTACGAAGCTGCCATCTTTAAAGGCCACACGGGTAATTTTTTGGGGTAGTTCACTCACAATGGCAACTTCGCGTGAAGGCAACATCGTTCCCACAAGGGCTTCTTCCTGATCGAGCTGCTGCTCCTGTGCGACGCTAATGTCCACTGGCAATTTACCGGCATCGGCGTTAGCAGATACCTCTTTTGCTGGCGCTTTATCAGTCTTGTTTTCACAAGCAATCAGTAGGATACCCAACAGGGGAATTAAAATTCCCGACCTCCGGATAGTATGTTTGTAGAACATGTTATTAATGTTTAATGATGCAACAATCGATTCTAATTTGCCGGGCAAAATTACGCACTCATAATACCATGCTTCTTACACAGTTACAGGTAAGATTTGTGAGATTTACTTTGCGTTATTTCCCGAAGCAAATGAGTAGGTGGAGATGAATTAGAATGGAGAAGCATTAAAAAATAGAACCCAAGTTCATATAAACAAACCGGGTTTTTTAAAAGTTATTTTACTTTAATTGAGCTATTGAACCCGATTGTTTCGACCGAAAGGAATCAAACATTCTCTTATATGCGTAGCGAAAGATTTGGCGAAAAATATTATTTCTATAACTATTTTTATCTCATTAACTTGCACTTTTTTCTATCTGCTGCCTTCGGATAACTTCTAGCTTATTTTTTCTTATTTTCTTGAAATAGGTGGAGGTAAACCCCGTGTATTTTTTTAGCATATTGGACAGGTCAGAAGGATTATTTGTAACCCAGTGCGCTAGCTATCTCCTTAAATGATTGTTCGGTATAGACCAACAGTTCTTTTACTTTCTCTATTAACCTGATTACAAAGATCCTTTCCGGTGTAACCCCATATTTTGATAATAATAAATTACTGAATGCATTGTAATCTACATTCAGTTCGTTGGAAATCTGTGTAGAAAGAACTAAACATTTACCCGTGTCTAATTGGAACTGGATAATTTGATCCGCTACACTTTTTACCTTGCCAAACATCTCTGCGCGATCACTGACTAACTTTATTTGTAACATATCTTTTACTTTAAAAATTGAGATTCAAGTTCTCTGGAATATCCGTCATAATTCAAGACTCGGGGGTGACATGCGACGTATTGCTTATGGCTATTCCGGCTTTTTCAACAGCTTCTATCAACGCTTCTAACACTTCCTGGGTCACTTTCTACATCTTCTAACGGGAAGTAAACGGTTTCTATTTTTTTATTTGTTGCCATATCTCCGATTGATTTTTTGCAATACAAATTGATGACAAATATTAAAATCGCTGTTGTGTAGTTATGGAATTGATTTGTAATATTTACTTATACCTTATCCAATGGATTTCTTTTGCCTTCACGAATCTGTTTGAAATGACTTGGTGTTAAGCCAGTTACTTTTTTGAACTGGTTACTCAGATAGGCAACACTTGAGTAGTTAAGGCTGAATGCGATTTCGCTTAAAGATAACTCATCATAGACCAAAAGTTCTTTTACCTTTTCAACCTTTTGGGAAATAAAATATTTTTCTATCGTGGTGCCCTCCACCTCTGAAAATAGATTTGAAAGGTAATTGTAGTCATGGTTGAGTTTTTTGCCCAATATATCTGATAGATTGGCTTTTGCATCATTACCCTGATAATGCACCAGATTAATGATAACAATCTTTATCCCTTCTATGATCCTGCTTTTTTTATCGCCAATCAACTCAAAGCCCAAGAGTATCAGAGTTTCGTTCAGTACTTTTTTTTGTGCCTCAGTTAGCTCCTTTTCAAGGGTAACTTCTCCCAGCTTAACATTTTTCGATATAATGCCAAGTTTATCAAGCTCGCTCTGCACTACCGCAATGCAGCGGTTGCAGACCATGTTTTTTATAAATAGTGTTGCAATATTCATTTCTTCAGTTTTGGAGTCTACGTGTTGGCCTTTCTAGGATTATCATTTAACACCTGCATATTGAAAAAAAGAGGTTGCTAGGCAGCTAAATGTGACCTTAACCCACAAGTAGTTCACATTTAGCTGCCAATTGTCCACGCCAGGTTTGTACCACTTTTCCTGTAAGTAGCCCTGCCGAATGTGATCATTCGTACCACGTCCATCGGATCACTGTTAACCAGAATGATATCGGCGGTTTCAGCTGTCACATCCGTCCCTGAACCAACCGCTATGCCTGCATCTGCTTGCGCGGGTGCATCATTTAGGGGGGGCAAAGTGACAGGTAATCCTGTTTGGGGGGTGATTCTTAATGGAACCAGGATCTTGCTTGGTAATCGGCAATAACAGGCTTTTGAATTACGCTGGTTGGTTGCACTTTCAAAGCAAAGAAGGAGTCCGAGTGGGCGCCGTCGCAGCCGGAATCACTGTAATTATGGCTGTATTATAACATGCATAAGATAAGCTAACCGTAATCGGCGGGCAAATCATCATCGCTAAAATAAAAGCATATCCCTTCATTAGAGAATACATATGGTTTTTGACATTGCAAAGATTGCCATTTGGTTAAGGTTTTTTCTACACAATTGCTGCTATTGCTTACATAATTATGGAATGTGCTTCAATGAAAAGTAAATTGCAGGGATTCGATTTTTTCAACGCATAGAGGTGGGTAAATTTGCATTACTAGGTGCATGCTGCTATCTAAATTATGGGCTTTTATTACTCCCTTCATGCTGCGTGGTGGGGAAAGCTGCGCTAAACCGGGTGATAACGGGTTGTCCGAGCAAATTCTGGGAGCAGGTAGCCAAACCAGAAATTGCCATCTTGAACATTAAGAAATGAATCGCTACCCTGCGAGAAAAGAACTCTTAATTGGCAATCAAATGACCGGCCAGCATTTCCTTTAGATCTTTTATATTACTGCAAATGCCCGCTACATGCCCTTGCTTATCCAATAGCATATGAGTAGGAAAGGTATTCACACTCAGAGTGTCGATAACATAACCTTTCTTATCGCCAACTACGGCGTAGTCAAACCTTCTGTTGGCCAAAAATTTTTGCAATGCGGGCCGGGGATCCAGTGCGATGCTGAGGAAAACAACGTCGGTTCGTGTGCTGTTTTTGTTCACGATGGCGTTTAATTCGGGCATTTCGGCGATGCAGGGTTGGCAGCCAATAAACCAGAATTTCATGACTAGGAATTTGTCCCGGATGGCTTTTGAGTCAAAAGTTCGGCCGTCGATTGATTGGTAGCCGAACCCTTCAAGAGGTTTCCCGATTTTGAGAAAATCTTTGAAATCGCTGTAGGCTGTGGCACGAAGCTGGTTTCGGATGTTTTCTTCGCTGCTGGTATCCAGTTTTTTGAGCTGGTACTGAATAGTCGTATCGCCCTGAGTATACTTCAAAACTGCGTATTCACCTGTCCGGTATTTTTGCATGAATGAGTCGAGCGGGATTACGCGCGCATCTGTGTCGAATGGGGTAAAATGCTTATAGAATTTAATGTTGCTAGAATGATAAGCCCACCAATGCGAGAAGTCGGAAAGAGCATCTTTCGTGCCGGGGGCGGGCTTTCCCAACTTTGCCCGATCATCCGAGCAGGATAAACTGCAACTGAGGAGCACGAGCAGGATGATTTTCGCAGAATTCATGACATTTCGCGTTTGCGTCATTTGGAGTTCTAAATGTAGAAATAAATTACATATGGCATATTTGCGGCGGCAAAAGCTGGTTAAAAAGCGCTAAAAATCAGCCTTTCAAAAAGTTCTAAACGCAATAAAAGCCCCTCGGCTTTCGCTAAGGAGCCTTTGCACCCGCAACGGAACAAATTTTGAACCAAATGCCTGATGAGTTACGAAGGTTAGCGGATCAGGCCCCTTCTTATAAAGTGCTGATGTTGTTCCTTCTAATAGCTGGCCGGCGCACCAGCAGGTGTCACATATCGCTGAACACGACTTTGCCCATTTCCAGTTGCTGCAGTTTCAAGCTGATCTTACCTGTCATTGATCGATGCAAAATAAACGGCGAGATGTGTGTACATGCCTTTGCGGAAATCTTCTTGTGTGCCGTTTTTCAACAAAAGGAACAAATCTTCATGGGTTACCGGATTGGCAATTTCGAATTTTACCCCTTTGTCGTAAAATCCTGAGAAAACGTGGTCAAATGTGGGCATGAGTAAAGTCTGAAACCGGTTAAAAGTATCGTTTCCAGTCATTTCATAGAGTTTTCCATGAAATGCAATCTCTTCTTCTTTTGAAACAACAGTAGGGTGTTTCTGCTTTTTCACAATCGCTTCCAGCTCGTCCAGGTCTTTTTCGGTTTTGCGGGCGAAAAGGAACTCAGAGATACCCATCTCCAGAATGAGTCTGAGCTCGAATAGGTCTTTCAGGTTGTCGCTGCTCAGTAAAAACGGATTAAGGACTTTCTCTATGCCAGCCAGGAGATCCGGCTGGGACATCACCATTCCTCTTCTGGGGCGCGCTTCTATCATGCCCAGCATGCGCAATCTGCTCAGCGCTTCCCTTACGACATTTCTGCTAACGTTCAGTTTTTGAGCCATTTCCAGCTCGTTCGGAAGTGAATCTCCCGGTTTAAAAGCGTTTTCGGTAAAATATTCGCGCAGTATATTTTCAACCCGGTCGGTCATCGAAAGGCTTTCCAACGGTTCGAGTGTGTTGGATTTTGAATCAGTCATTGTTCCTCTTTTTTCCACAAATGTAGCGCAAGGTATCGGCAATACTAAAATATTGAAGGTATAATATATTTTTTCATACAAATCATTTTATAATTAAATACTATCATTACATTTGTCCTACAAATAAAATTACAAAGAAAATTTGCCGCATTCTTGATATTCAGATACAAACAGGTATGATTTAACTCTTTAACCACATGAAATCAATGCGAAGTTTTTACTTTCCGATTATTATTCTTTTGTATTCTGTCGTAGCCATAGTCCCCAATGCAATGGCCCAGCAGATTATTAAGGGCGTTGTGCGGTCTGGCGAGGACAATGCGCCGATGCCTTTTGTAACCATCATGGTAAAGGGTACGCAGACTGGGGTAAACACGAATGCGCAGGGTGGTTACGAGATCCCGGCAGCTTCCGGGCAAACGCTTATTTTCAGCTTCGTCGGTTACAAGTCTGCGGAAGTTGTGGTAGGTGGGCAATCTGAAATTAATGTGGTTCTTCAACCGGAGCTGAAAAACCTTAACGAGGTACTCGTTGTCGGCTATGGGCGGCAGTCTCGGGAAAATGTCACTTCTTCCATTTCAAAGCTGGACAACAAGGTGTTGGAAAACATACCTTTTGCCAACGCGGCGTCTGCATTGCAGGGAAGTATTGCGGGTTTGCGGGTTCAGAGCACCAGCGGCCAGCCCGGTGCAGCGCCAAGGATCGTACTGAGAGGCGGGACCTCCATTAACAACCCGAATGGGTCGGCACCGCTTTATATTGTGGACGGTGTGATACGTCCCAATATGAATGATATCAGTTCAGAAGAAATCGAGTCGATGCAGGTACTGAAAGATGCCGCATCCACGGCAATCTATGGTGCCAGGGCATCCAACGGTGTTGTCATTATCACAACAAAATCCGGTAAGGCCGGAAAGCTAAAGGTTTCATATCAGTATAATGTATCGTTCTCGGACATAGTGAAACGCTATGATCTGGTTTCGGCAAGGGACTACGTTACCTACCAGAGGCTGGGTGTGCAGGCCACTTCAAAAGTGACCGGCAATACCGCTTACCTCACCAATTTGCTAGGTAAATCGGGGTACGGGACCGGTAATGACCTTACGAATACTTCTCCTTACACAACCCAGTACCTGACGCCGCAAAATGAATACAAGCTTAATGAAGGCTGGGAGAGTATGCCGGATCCGATCGATCCTTCCAAAACGATCATTTTCAAAGGGACCGATTTTCAGGATATCCTGTTCAGGACCGGCGTGACACAAAACCACCACGTTTCCCTTTCCGGGGGTAACGACAAGGCGACTTTCAGCGCAGGCGTTGGTTACATGGATGCACAGGGAATTGCAATCACCACCAAATACAACAGGCTGACCTTCGACATGAATGGAGATCTTTATGCGAGTGATAAGCTGCGTTTTTATTCCAGAATGATGTTTTCGAGTTCGGGAAATAACCAGGTTTTTTCCGATAACAGCCTTTTCGAAAGATCTATCGACGTTGCCCCTACGACCAAGTATACTTTTGAGGACGGTAGCCTGGCACCCGGACAGGGGCAGTCGATCGGAAATCCTGAGTATCATTTGAATAAACTAAAGACCAAACGTACAGCGCAGAACCTGTCGCTCGCCATTGGTGCTAACTGGGATATTTTGCCCGGATTGTCCTTTGCTCCGCAGCTTTCTATATTTAAATCTGATGGTGCAAACCGTTCTTTTCAGCAGGCTTATTACAATGGACCGGCAACTTATGTTTCAACAAGGACCGCATCGGGATCTTACCTTTCCCGGACGCAATACCAGGCGGATGTCGTTTTGAATTATGCCAAAACATTTGCGGAGAAACACAATCTGGAAGCGAAAATAGGAGGCTCCTATTTCAGGAGGGACACTACCGGTCTAGCTGCCACGGGACAGGGCGCGTCGACGGATCTTATCCCGACTCTCAATGCTTCGGCAGTGCCGGTTTCAGTCGGCGGTTATGAAAGCCAGCAGGTCCTCGTCGGCTATTTCTCGAACATCAATTATAATTTTGATCAGAAATACCTGATTTCACTGAGCGCCAGGTATGATGGTGCTTCCAATTTGGGTGCGAATCATCAGTGGGGTTTCTTCCCCGGCGTATCGGTGGGCTGGAATGTTCACAAGGAGCGGTTCTGGACTGCCCTTCCCGATAATCTACTCCGGCTGAAATTGCGTGCCAGCTACGGCGTGAACGGGAATATCAGCGGACTTTCTGATTTTCAATCGCAGGGACAATATAGCGTAGGTTCACAATATGGTACCAATGCCGCGGTGACCAATACTGTCCTGGCGAATTATGACTTAAAATGGGAACGTTCCAAAACCCTCGATTTCGGTGCCGATATCGGTGTTTTTAACAATCGTATCAACTTCCTTTTCGACTATTACCGACGTGTTACGGATGATTTGCTGACCGATCTTACTTTGCCTCTTTCAACCGGTTTTCCAAGCATACGCACCAATCTGGGCAGTCTGGAAAATAAGGGCATCGAGCTCGAACTGAGCGCCAGGGTCTTGCCGTCGTCCGCGGCGATCAGCTGGGACATATCTTTCAATGCAGCCAAAACAAGGCAAAGGATCCTGACGCTGCCAGCTAACGGGCAAATCAACAACCGGGTAGGCGGTATTCAGGTTTGGGACCCCGAAACGGGTGCGCTTGCCTGGAAAGGCGGTTTGCAGGAAGGCGGCAGGGTGGGTGACATGTACTCTTACAAACAGTTGGGGATCTATGCAACGGACGAGGAGGCTTCGAAAGCGCCGGTGGATAACCTCATCTCACGAACCAATAAAACCAAGTATGGTGGTGATGTGATTTGGCAGGACTTGGATGCGAATGGAATTATTGACGGGACAGACAGGGTCTATGTGGGAAATCCCTACCCGGCCTGGACTGGTGGGTTCAGCAATTCTCTGGGCTACAAGGGAATCAATCTTTTCCTGCGCCTGGATTATACCACAGGCCATGTTATTTACAATTATCCGCGTGCCCAGATGGTGGGGCAGTTTCAGGGTGATGTGGGTTTGTCCAAGGAAGTGCTGAAATCCTGGAAACAGCCCGGTGATATTACTGAAGTCCCGAAATATTACTGGGCAGACCAGAACGGCCAGAATAACCTGTACCGCGGCGGGGTTGGCGTGAACGGCGGGAATTCCCGGTATTATGAAAAAGGCGATTTCCTGGCAGTCAGGGAAGTAACGCTGAGTTATTCATTGCCCAAGTCCCTGCTTTCGAAAGTGAAGATCAGTGCGCTCCGCTTTAATGTGACGGCCAATAACCTTCATTATTTCACCAGGTATATGGGACTGAACCCCGAGGACGGCGGTACCGATCGGGGCAGATATCCGATCCCCCGTACCATCCTGCTAGGTGTAAATGTTTCTCTCTAACCTTCAGACGATTGTGAAAAAGACTTATAAAATGCTATTGATGGCGGTGTTTGTGAACCTGGCGCTCAGTTCCTGCACAGATAACCTGGATTTGCTTCCCACAAGCGTGATCGGCAATTCGTCTTTCTGGAAAACAGAAGATGATGCCCGGGGTGGCACTTACGGCATGTATGTGGCCCTACGCAGTCAGGCCAGTAAGAATTTGTTCCTTTGGGGAGAAGGCAGAAGTGAAACAGTAGGTAGTGGTGTTCAGGGCCTGGACGGGCGGGAAAGATATTACCTGAATACCCTTGACGCGACGACCGCGGGCCCGGAATGGCAGGGAATGTATACCGTCATTCACCAGGCAAATCTGCTTCTGAAACACATTCCTGAAATCAGTTTCACATCGGAGGCATCCAAAAATGACATGCTTGCCCAGGCTTACGCCATGAGAGCGTATGTGTATTTTACGATGATAAAAACCTGGGGGGACCTGCCGCTGGTAACCGAGCCGACCGAAGCGTTTACCGCGGAATCTATTCAAAAGGAGCGAACCTCCAAAGAAAATATTTTCAAGCAGATCAAGGAAGATATCGATAAAGCGGTTTCACTGTTCTCTGCCAATACCATACCGGCGGGGAGGTTTGTTTGGTCAAAACCCTCTGTTAATGCGCTGAAAGCCGACGTATTTCTATGGACGGGCAAAGTGCTGAACGGCGGAGCAGCGGATTTTACAACCGCTCTGAATGCATTGAATGAAATAAAAACAGCGGACGTCGCCCTGCTCGATAATTATGCGAGTGTATTCGATTACGCTAATAAGGGCAACAAGGAGATTCTGTTCGCGATACGTTTTCAGCAAAACGAGGTAACCGACAATGATTTTGTGAACATGTATTTCGCAGCTGCTTATGTTCCGAATGACATCGACGCAACGGCTTCTGCCGCGCTGGGTGTTGCGAACGGCAACAATTTCTGGGCGCCTTCCGCTGTATTCAGGAACCAGTTCACTACGAACGACATAAGAAGGAATGCCACTTTTACCGAAATCTACACTGCTACGACCGGCACGCGCGCTTTCTACGGCGCTTTCCAGACCAAATTCAAAGGTGGCATCAATGCGGGCGTGCGACTGTTCCTCAACGATTACATCATCTATCGCTATGCGGATATCCTGCTGATGGTGGCCGAAGCAAAGAATGCATTGGGGCAGGATCCTACTGCCGAGATCATGCAGGTCAGAGCACGGGCATATGGTGCTGCAGTGGGGGCGCACCCATTTGTGAATGGAACGAAGGCTGATAACGATGAAGTGATCCTGAAGGAGCGATTACTGGAGCTTGGCCTTGAGGGAAAGCGCTGGTGGGACCTGATCCGGTTCGGAAAGGCATTCGAGAAGGTTCCCGCGCTTCAGTCAAGGGCCGACAAGCAGTACCTGTTGCTGTTCCCAATATCATCTAATACGTTAAGCCTCGAAACAAAAGTAAAACAAAATCCGGGCTACTAAATTAATAATAGCCTCGGTGTGTGAACTGGATAAGCCCATAATCCTTTAATCCTTAGCCTTTTACCCTTAACTCTCTAACCCTTTATTTTAATTTATTCTCTCAATAACATGCTCAATAAAATGGAAATAGGAGGTCTTTGGCCCGCGCTGCTTACCCCGGTTGATCAGGATGGTGCCCCGGAATTTACTGAACTTGAAAAAATTGTCCAGGTTTGTGTCGATCAGCGACTCGATGGCTTGTACATTCTTGGTTCGACCGGTCAGGGGGTGTTATTTAATGAAAAACAGCGGATAGCCGTCACCCGTAAGGTAACGGAAATCGCGGGTAACAGGATCCCTGTTATCGCCCAGGTAGGGGCACTCAATACCCGTGAATCTGTCAGGCTCGCACAAGCTGCACAGGAGGCAGGCGTATATGGCATTTCCACTGTTGCGCCTATCTATTACCAGGGTGGCGTGAACAATGCGTTAGCCCATTATCGTGCGATCAGCTCCTCGATAGACATACCGTTTTTTCCCTATCACGTAGGTAACCAGAGTATTTTCGGCGGGGATGCCCGTTATTATATTGACCAGATCCTAACCTTGCCGAACATTGAAGGAATGAAGCTCACGACACAAAATTTGTACGAGATCAGTCTGATGCACATTCTGGCCGGTGACGATCTCAGACTTTTCAGTGGCGCCGACGAACTTTTCTGCCAGGGGACTTTGTGCGGCACGGTGGGCGCAATCGGCAGCTTTTTTAATCTGTGGGGGGAAGAATGCAAGTATGTCCGGAGAGCATTTATGGCCGGTAATTTTGAGCTTGGCAGTCGTTTTATGCTGACTTTCCAGGAGATCATAAATTTTGTTCTGCCCAACATCTGGACCTTCTTTCAAAAAGCGATGATCATGAAACACGGGGTCGATATAGGGATTCCGAATCCACCGCTCGGGCTTGGCAATAGCGAATGGAAGGAAGAGGATATTCAGGAAATCCTTGATCGCATCTCAGCCGTAACCGGTATCGGTACGCATTAAAATTAACAGGCACGTTATCTCCGAAGAAAATGTCACAATCGCGTAAATTTATTTTTCTGATCGCCTGCTGGATTTATTCTTTGCAATGGGTGCAGGCCCAGCCTGTTTTCAGTGAGCAAAACGGGAAAATAACGGTCTCTCAGGCTTGGATACCCAAAAATGCAGAGGAACTCAAAGGTCAGGTAATGGGGCCTTTTGTAAGAAACAAAGATGGAGATATTGTAGCAATCGACGGTAACAAAAGCCTGATCAGCAAAGACGAAGGCAAAACCTGGGAAGCGTATGAGCTGTTCGATACGCCGGGTAAATTCAATATCTCGGGTGAAAGGGCATTGCTGACAACCCGAAATGGGATCATCATTCTTGCATTTCTAAATCTTGCCGAACGCGCCAACTGGAACTGGAATGCCGAAACCTCGGATTCGCCCGGCGCAACTCTTCCTACTTATACCATGCGCAGTCTGGACGGAGGGAAAACCTGGCGGGACATTCAAAAACGACATAATGAACACACGGGGGCCATTCGCACGATGATCGAAACGGCCAAGGGGAGCGTTGTTTTCACTTCCATGATGATGCGGCATAATCCCGGGCACCATACGGTCCTTACATACACTTCCCCGGACGAGGGTAAAACCTGGGAAAGGTCGAATGTGATTGATCTTGGCGGAATTGGTCACCATAGCGGTGTAACGGAGTCGACCATTGTACAGCTGAAAAACGGCCGGATCTGGCAGCTGATGCGGACCAACTGGGGGACTTTCTGGGAAGCATTTTCCGATGACGAAGGCATTACCTGGAAGGAGATTAAGCCCACGGGAATTCCTGCGAGCTCAGCGCCGGGTCAGCTCAAACGGCTTGCCAGCGGTAAGCTCGTTCTGATCTGGAACCGTCGTTTTCCGGAGGGCAAAGATACCTATCCACTTCGGGGTGGTGATAACCAGTTTTCGGAAGTGGCCGCCAGCAACCATCGGGAAGAGCTGTCAATTGCGTTTTCAGATAATGACGGGAAAACATGGACCAAGCCGAAAGTGATTGCAAAATCCTACAAAATTCAGAACAGCGACACATCGAAAGCCTGGATTTCCTATCCCTACATTTTTGAGATCAAACCCGGCGAACTTTGGGTAACCACCATGCAGGGCGATCTGAGGATGAAGCTTAGCGAGAAGGACTTTATCAATTGAAGCTGATGCCGGAGCAACAACCATAAAATTCAGCCATTATTATGATGAGTAAATACAAATTGTTCTTTTTCTTCTTTGGCCTCGTCGTGGTACACATGGCGGATGCCCAGACTCCCGGTAGCACGTCCCCCGAACTCGTTCTTAAACTGGAACCGGGAGAAGACAACCCCAGAAACAGCGAAGGGGATTTTGTGACACTCAAAGACGGGCGCATACTTTTCATTTACAGCCGTTTTACCGGGGCATCGGCAAGTGATTTTGCCGCGGCCTATCTGGTTGGAAGATATTCGTCCGATGGTGGCAGGACCTGGACCCGGGACGACCGCGTGATTGTGAAGAACGACGCCGGAATGAACGTGATGTCCGTTTCTCTTTTGAGGCTGAAAAACGGGGACATTGCCTTGTTTTACGCCCGAAAGAATTCGGTTGATGACTGTATTCCCTTCATGCGCATATCAAAAGATGAAGGCGAAACATGGAGCGGGCCCGTTGCCTGTATAACTGACAAAAAAGGCTACTTCGTGCTAAACAACAACCGGGTGATCCAGTTGAAAAGTGGTAGAATTCTTGTACCTGTGGCCTGGCATGTAACACCTCCCGGAGGTAAGTTTAACGACCGGGGCAAATTGTATGTTTACCGCTCCGATGACAATGGCGCGAGCTGGTCTTCGAGCCCGGAAATAGCCAATCCCGACGATGTAACGACGCAGGAACCGGGATTGATTGCGCTGAAAAAGAATAAGATCATGATGATTATTCGCACGGATGCAGGTTTTCAATATCAGTCTTTTTCCAACGACAATGGCGCAACCTGGGGACCGGCAGCGGTCACCGGCATCCAATCGCCGGTATCTCCTGCGACGATTGCACGCATTCCGTCGACGGGAGATTTGCTGATGGTCTGGAACAACAATGGGCTGACCGGGCCAATCAAAGGATGGCGCACACCTCTGAACATAGCTTACTCCAAAGACGAAGGCAAAACCTGGCAGAATAGAAAAGTAGTAGAAAGTGACCCAGAGGGCTGGTATTGCTACACTGCAATCCATTTTGTAGGGAAAAATGATGTGCTGCTCAGCTACTGTGCGGGCAACCGGCCAAAGCGGACCAGCTTATCTGTCACCAATGTAAAACTGCTGAGCCTTGACTGGATTTACCAATGAAAAGCCGTTTGTCATGATTGTACTAAGGAGCCTTTTTTTCTGTTTCATCATGCATTTACCTTGCGCTGCTCAGGGTATCGGAAAGGTCGTGCTGGATATTAAAGCCGGCGCAGACAACCCGCGCAACAGTGAAGGGGATTTTATTACGCTCAAAGACGGTCGGCTGCTTTTTGTTTATTCCAGGTATTCCGGGCAATCTTCCAGTGACTTTTCACCAGCCGACCTGGCCGGTCGCTTTTCTTCGGACAGTGGCAAAACCTGGACTGCCGTTGACAAGATTATAATCAAAAACGCCGGTAAAATGAACATCATGTCGGTTTCCCTGCTCAGGCTGGGTGCTGACAGGATCGCCATGTTTTACCTCCGAAAGAACTCGATTGACGATTGCATTCCTGTCATGCGGATATCTACCGACGAGGGAGATACCTGGACAGATGCGCAGGCGTGTATTACCGATCAGAAGGGATACTTTGTGGTAAACAATAGCCGGGTACGACAACTGAGATCCGGAAGATTGCTGATACCTGTTTCGCTGCATAAAACCGCTGATACAAAGTGGAATAACCGCGGAAAACTGCGTTGCTATTATTCCGATGACCTGGGGAAAACCTGGAAGGCTGGTCGGGCTGTTCCCAACCGAGATAGTGTGATCACCCAGGAGCCAGGAATTACTGAGTTAAAAGACGGCAACATCTTGATGAATATTCGGGCGAACCACGGCCGGCAATATTACGCTTATTCCAAGGACAAAGGCATTTCATGGACCCATGTGCAGCCCGCAGAAATTCCGTCTCCCATTTCGCCTGCGACGATTGCCCGCATTCCCAATACAGGTGATTTACTGCTTGTCTGGAACAACAATGGGGCGAAAGGCGAAGGCTATTTCAAGAGCAGGCGCACGCCGCTCTCCATTGCTGTTTCAAAAGATGAAGGTAAAACCTGGCAGTACATTAAAAACCTGGAAGATGATCCGGAGGGCACATTTTGTTACACAGCAGTCCATTTCACCAGAGATCATGCACTGTTGGGCTACGGGATGGGGGCAGGATTGAACAATTCCCGTATCATCCGGATCAGGTTACAGGATCTTTACCTTTAAATCCAACCCTTATGAAAAAGATAACCCAGCTAACATGCCTGCTTGCCATCCTGATCTTCTTGGGGCAGAAGGTTTTTTCCCAAAAAAATAATGACCAGGTATTGTCCCTGAAACTGTCTCCCGGCGCAAACAATCCCCGTAACAGTGAGGGGGATTTCATCACTTTGAAGGACGGTCGCATCATTTTTATTTACAGCCATTATACCGGAAACTCCTCCGACGATCATGCCCCTGCGTACCTGGCAAGCAGGTCCTCGCGTGACGGAGGGAAGACCTGGACCCAGGAAGATGAGCTGGTTGTAAAACAGGAGGGAGATATGAATGTCATGTCTGTTTCATTGCTAAGGCTCCGGAACGGTAAAATCGCCTTGTTTTATCTGAAAAAGAACTCCGAAACCGACTGCGTTCCATTGATGCGGATATCAGCGGACGAGGCAAAAACTTGGAGCGACCCAAAACCTTGCATCACAGACCGGAAAGGTTATTTTGTGCTGAACAACAACCGTGTGATCCAGCTGAAAAATGGGCGCCTGCTGATGGCCGTGGCACTGCACAGATCGCTGGATGGAAAGTGGCAGAACAAAGCAACGCTGTACAGCTATTTTTCAGACGACAACGGGACATCCTGGAAATCGGGCAGTGCCGTGCCGAATGCGAAAGATATCATAACCCAGGAACCGGGGGTTGTTGAACTGAAAGACGGCCGGATTATGATGTTTATCCGGACTAACAGTGGCTTTCAGCAACTGTCTTATTCGAAAGACAAAGGTGAAACATGGAGCCAAATAGAACCAAGCTCAATTCACTCGCCCGTTTCGCCTGCATCCATCGCGCGAATCCCGGCAACCGGCGACCTGCTTCTGGTTTGGAATAATAACAAGGTGGAACCCGGTAAAGACGGCAAACGCACGCCCCTGACGACGGCTGTTTCAAAGGATGAAGGAAAAACCTGGGAACATATTAAAAACATCGAAAATGATCCCGACGGATGGTATTGTTACATCGCCATTCACTTTGTCAAACAGGAAGTTTTACTGGGTTATTGTGCGGGAAGCCAGTCGGCCAAAACGCACTTGTCGGTCACCAACATCACGCGTTTGAATCAGAAATGGCTTTACAAATAGACCCTCCCGTGGCCAGTGGGGTTTCAAGAAGGGAATTCCTGATAAATGCCGGTTTGTCGGTAGCATTCGTGGGTACGACAACCATCCAGGCTGCCGCCGGACCGCTGCAAGGTGCAAACGGCACAGGGAATGATCTGGCAAAGATAACGAAGCTGCTTGCTGGCGGCGAACCGGCCGTCTGGCTATTTACGGGCGACAGTATCACGCATGGTGCAAAACATACGCACGGCTATCGTTGTTATCCCCAGATTTTTGAGGAAAGGATCAGGTGGGAATTGAAACGCTTCAGAGATGTGGTCCTGAATACTGGGGTCAGCGGAAATACCACCATTAGTCTTCTGGATGATTTCGACTGGCGTATAGCACATTTCAAACCGTCGGTAGTGTCTGTCATGATCGGCACCAACGATTGCGCTAAAGAAGATATTACTATGGAGGTTTTTGCGGAAAATCTGCTCCGGCTGGTTGTACAGATCAGGCAATTGAATGCTGTGGCTGTGTTGCATACGCCCAACATCATTATCATGGAAAGATCGCCGGAGCGGGCCGGGTTGGAGCGCTATGTGGCGGTAATAAGAAAGGTTGCAGAAGAAAACGAAATGATCCTGGCAGACAATTACGCGCATTGGCAGGAGGCTTTTGCAAAGTCGGATGAAGTGAATGTATTCAGAGATTGGCTCAACGACCCGCTGCACCCCAATGGTACGGGGCATCAGCAGATAGCCCGGCAGTTGTTTAAAACGATCGGCATTTTTGATCCAAAGGAAGCGACGTGTGGAGGCGCTTATTATGAAGGAGAACACTGAATTATTGGGATACACAGATATAACGTCAGGTATTGAGGGGCCGAGGGTGTTGCTTTCGGCGGGGGTGCATGGGGACGAATATGAGCCGATGCTGGCTGCGATGCAACTGGCGGAAGGTCTTGCCGGCAAGCTGCTGCGGGGGAGCGTGAGAATTGTGACTGTGGTTAACGAAAGTGCTTATGGGTCCGCTTCCCGTTACGGCGAAGACGGACTGGACCTGGCAAGGATATGCCCGGGAAGCCCAACAGGCAGTGCTTCGGAAAAAGCGGCTGCCAGCATCAGCGAGCTGATCAAACAGGCTGACTATTTGGTAGACATGCATACCGGCGGCATGATGTACGAAATCGCGCCGTTGGCAGGTTATATGCTGCATCCGGACAAGATTATTCTCGAAAAACAGCGGGAAATGGCCGGTTCCTTCAACTTACCTATTGTTTGGGGAACCGATTATACGCCCGGCGGACGTACGCTTTCCATCGCGAGGGATGCAGGCATCCCTGCTGTTTACCTGGAATATGGGGGTGGAACAGGGATCCGGGCAAAGGTGGTGAAAGCCTATGAAGAGGGGTTTTTGAATATGCTTAAAAGTCTGGGAATGTTAGGCGGCGTGATGACCGAAAAAGTCGGTGAGCGGTTTTGGGTGGAAGATCACAGAGCAGATAGCGGGTATCTGCAAGGTAAAATGCCATCCCCGGCGGGAGGAATATTCGTTGCTGAGGTTGAGCTTGGAACCATGGTGCAAAAGGGACAACGCTGGGGCCAGATCGTGAACCCGCTGGCAGGCGAAGTGGTGGAGGTGGTAGCGGATATTTCAGGGCTTGCATTTTTAAACAGAACTCTGGTTAAAGTAAAAAAAGGGGATGCATTGGGCGGGATTCTGCCTATTGATGGGCCCGGTAAAATAGTAATTCATGGATAATATCAAGGTAGTGATCATCACGGGGGCGGCCGGCGGCATAGGTAGCGCAACTGCCCGGAAATTTGCGGAAAACGGATTTCATCTCACACTTTGTGATATCGACGGAGCAGCACTTTCGTTGCTAGCCAGGTCGCTCGGCCAGGAAACGCAAACCGGTTGCCTGCTTCTGCCAGGTGACCTTTCGAACCCGGATTATCTGAAAAGTATTATTGATCAAACAGCCAACAAATGGGGGAGGATAGATGTTCTGGTCAACAATGCGGCCTGGCGCACCATCGAAAGCCTGCGCACCATTGGGATGGATACCTGGGAGAAAACCCTGAAAATATGCCTTACAGCGCCTGCCTTCCTGACCAAGTGGGCCGCGGTTGAAATGGAGAAAAAACAAAATGGGGTGATCATAAATGTCACCAGTATGATGGCAGACCGTCCTTCGGGTGCCGGGGCCGCCTACATTTCTGCCAAGGGTGCGCTGGAAAGTCTGATCAGGGAAACGGCGATTACTTATGGCCGAAACGGCATTCGGGTTGTCGGGGTCGCTCCCGGTTTTATTGATACCCAGCTGAGCAACGACTACGTGGATGCCGACGGGAAAAACATCAGTGAGGGCCTGATCAATGAAATAACCGACTTCATACCACTTGCAAGAGGCGGCCGGACCGAAGAGGTAGCCGATGCGATTTTCTGGCTTGGTAGCGATGCCGCTTCTTACATAACCGGTACAACTTTGCTGGTTGACGGCGGATTTAAGTCAAATTTCAGTAAGTATTCCATTAAGAAACGACAATTCCCCGACGAATTTTGAAAACGATCTGGCAGTACGATTCATTTTTACCTAAAGTCCCCGAGCAGTATCGGATGTTGTTGGGAGAAGGTCATACGCCCCTGGTCAAGTCCAGGTTTATCGGAGAAGCGCTTGGCGTACCTGATTTGTACTTCAAGCTGGAAAATCTGAATCCGACCGGATCTTACAAGGACAGGTTTGCGGCAGTGCTTGTCAGTGAAATGAGAACGGCGGGTCAAAAAGTATGCATCGCAACTTCCAGCGGAAATACCGGTGCCGCCCTGGCGGCTTATTGCGCAGCTGCCGATATCGCGTGTATCTTGATTGTCGTCGATGGCGCGCCCCTGCCGAAAATAAAGCAGATGCAGCTCTATGGTGCCCATATTGTGATGGTTAAGGATTTTGGGAAAAATGCGGAAATGACCAGTGCAATTTTTGATGAGCTGGAAAAGATATGTGCAACTAGAGGCTTGCCATTGCCGATCAGTGCTTACCGATACTGCCCGTCTGCGATGCAGGGTGTGCAAACCATGATGTACGAAATGCATGAAGAACTGGGGGACCGGATCAATCATATTTTTTCGCCGGCCGGAGGTGGAGGGTTGACGCTCGCAGTAACCAAAGGAGCCCTTTCTGTTTCGCGGCACACCAGGGTGAATTGTGTACAGCCTCAGGGAAATGATACGATTGCCTCCCGGCTCAGGAATGGCCATTCACTCGCCAAAGCGGTTCCGGCTTCGCTGACAACTGTAAGTGGACTGCAGGTTGCCAGTGTCATCGACGGGGATCTCGTAATCGATAATTGCCGCAAGTTGGGTGGCAATGGCTATGTGGTGGCGGATCAGGATGCTTTTAAATGGCAGAAACGCATGGCGCAAAAAGAGGGGATATTTTGCGAACCAGCTGGCGCTGTCGCATTGGCAGGCCTGGAGCTCGCAATAGAAAAAAATGAAGTACTTAAAAATGAAACTGTCGTATGCCTGGTTACAGGAAGCGGCTTCAAGGATATAGGTTCGGTTGACAGAAATTTTAACCTGCCCGAAGTTAAAACGCTGGATCGTCATGCAGGCTTTCAACTTATTGGGGAGCTTTTGGGCGAGTGAATTGTAGCTCTTCCTTTTGTGCCAGATGTTCGGATTTTTGATCAGATCATGCATGGATGCTCCATGTAATACTGTCTCAGTCAATTCTTAAAGTAAACGATAGAAAATGAATGAAATAACAGCCCCTGTCCAATTGAAAAAGAGCATCTATCCCTGGGTGATCGTGGCGTTGCTCTGCGTGGTGGGCTGTCTGAATTATCTGGACCGGATGATGATAACCACCATGCGTGGTTCAATCCTGAAAGAAATCCCGATGACCGACGCGCAGTTTGGTCTGCTCACGTCTCTGTTTTTGTGGATCTATGGGATCCTCAGCCCGGTCGCAGGATTTCTCGCTGATCGTTTTAACAGGAGCCGTGTCATTATCGGCAGCTTATTCGTCTGGTCGGTAGTGACCTGGCTGACGGCCCACGCAACGACTTTTGAAGAATTGCTTTTCACCCGTGCGCTGATGGGTATCAGCGAAGCCTGCTATATACCGGCTGCGCTCGCGCTTATCGTAGATTATCACAGCGGCAAAACCCGCTCGCTTGCGGTAGGGATGCACATGGGCGGTATCATGATTGGTCAGAGCCTGGGTTTCATTGGCGGCTGGCTCGCCGAAGATCGTACATGGAGCTTTGCCTTCACAATTTTCGGAATGATCGGTATCGCGTATTCGGTCGTGCTGCTGTTCACGCTTCGTGACCGGAAAACGCCCGTTGAAGAAATGTCGAACGGAACACCTGCTATACCTGCAATCGGTTTTAAAACTGCGATAGGCGAATTGCTGGGGAACAAAACTTACCTGCTTGCACTTACATTCTGGGCGCTGGGAAGCATTGTAAGCTGGATGGTTGTCGGTTGGCTGCCCACTTATTACAAAGAACATTTCAGTCTGTCGCAAAGCATGGCGGGGGTGTATGCCACAGGCTATTTTCATACCGCGTCGCTTGCCGGTGTTTTAACCGGCGGTTATCTCGCCGACAGGTGGAGCCGGAATCACCCTCGTGCGCGGATTATGGTACCGGTTGTCGGGCTCATTGTGGCAGCACCCGGAATATTTATTGCCAGCAGTACTACCGTGCTGGCTGTTGCAGTGGGATGTTTTATGATCTATGCGTTTACACGTACTTTTCTGGATGCCAACATGATGCCTATTCTCTACATGATCATTAACCCAAGATACCTCGCGACGGGCTACGGTTTTCTGAACCTGGTAGCCTGTATTGTAGGCGGCATTGGATTGTATGCGGGCGGGGTATTGCGGGATTCACACGTGGACCTTGATGTCATGTTCCGGATCGCTGCATTCAGCCTGCTGGCCTGTGCGGTACTGCTGTATTGTGTGAAGCCGAAGAACGCTGGCAACGATTGAAGATAATAATGGAACGAATTGCCGGAATTCAACTAAAACCTACCAGCAAACATATAACGCAATGAATCTAGCGGAATTAAAAGACCAGCTTTATGTAGCCGTACTGGCCGACGTACTGGACCAGATGGGTTACAGGCAGCAGGCAACAAGGATTACTTTTCACGCCTATACAGGCATTACAAAATTGATCGGCAGATGTAAGACTACCCTGTGGGCCGACATGTATGATATCGATACCAACCCGTATGAACTTGAACTGAAAGCTGTGGATTCATGTCAGCCTGGCGATATTCTGATCTGTGCCGCCGGAGGATCGAACCGTTCGGGAATTTGGGGCGAACTGTTGTCGACAGCAGCGCGAAACGCAGGCTGTGAGGGGGTGATCGTTCATGGTGCAGTGCGGGATATCGAAAAAATGCAGGAGATGATTTTCCCGGTCTTTGCCACTTCCAAAAACCCGTATGACAGTCAGAACCGTCAGCGTGTAATTGACATAGACGTGTCGGTCGAAATTGATGGTGTGAAATTCAGTCCCGGTGATCTTGTGATGGCGGATCAAGATGGCATCGTGGTCGTTCCCAGTGCGGTAGAAGAGCAGGTGATCAGGGCTGCACTTGGAAAAGTTTCAGCGGAGAACATTACCCGAGATGCAATCAAAGGAGGAATGAAGGCAATGGATGCGTATCTAAAATTTGGCGTGTTATGAACAAAAAAACAATAGTAAGCGGTGCCGGCACCCCGAAAAGTCATCTGCCTTTTTCACCGGGCGTGATTTCGGGCGATTATCTGTTCGTGTCCGGTCAGGCGTCCGTCGATGATACGGGCGCAATCGTGAGCGATACTTTTGAAGGTGAATGCCGGCGGTCTTTTGAAAATCTGAAAAGAATCGTTGACGCTGCCGGAGCGACACTGGACGACGCGGTACAGGTCCGGAATTATGTTGGTAAACAGGAGTATCTGGCTGAATTCAATGCCATTTACAGGGATTATTTCAAAGAACCGTTCCCTGCCAGAACGACCCTGATCGGTTGCCTGGGAGATCTTTTGAAGTTTGAGGTCGATGTGGTGTGCTACCTGCCCAAATAGACCTGGGCGTTTTCTTAACTATTTCTTAGCGGAGAATCTTTTTATCAAGTACATAGCAATCAATGATGGGGAACGTTAACGATCTACAATCCACGACCCGCAAATACCGGATCGCCCTGCTTGGCATCTACCATGAAACCAATACATTCATTGAAACGCCCACGAAGCTGGACGATTTCAAGGGCGGATACTGGCTTGAAGGAGATGCAATACGCAAGGAATATGTAGGCGCCCATCATGAGATCAGTGGCGTGATCGAGGCCATCGACGCAGCAAAAGATATGGAGCTTATTCCGGTTTTTTATGCGTCTGCGACGCCCGGCGGACTTATTGACAGGCATGGTTACGAGTTTGTCCTGAGCGCCATGATGGATGCGTTCGACCTTGTGATGCCTGTAGATGGTTGCCTGGTCGTACCGCACGGCGCGGGGGTCGCGGATGGATATCCCGATATGGACGGCCACTGGCTAAGCGTGTTACGCGAGAAGATCGGAAGCGCTGTCGTGGTTACCGGCACGCTAGACCCGCATGCCAATGTGAGTGAGGAAATGATCGACGCTACTGATATGCTGATTGCGTACGCAACGAATCCGCACGTCGACCAGCGTGAAACCGGCAGACAGGCGGCTTCAATGATGATAGAAACACTGAGAGGGAACATCCGGCCGGTGCAGCGGCTGGTTCAACTGCCATTATCGATCAGTATAGAACAGCAGTATACTTCCGGCGAGCCTTGCAAAAGTTTGTATGCATATGTGGCCGATCTCAGAACGAAGCACCAATTGCTTTCGGCAAGTGTGCTGCTTGGCTTTCCATATGCTGATGTGCCGGAAATGGGCTCTGCATTTATAATCGTTGCCGACGGAAAAAGTGCACCATCCGCAGGGACGATGCTCAATTCCGTGGGGGAGGACCTGACAGGATATATTCTGGGTCACAGGGAAGATTTTAATGGTAAAAAAAATGATATCTACGCTTTCAGGGACCAACTGGGGCGCCTGGCCAAACCCATTTTGGTGCTGGATATGGGAGATAATGTGGGCGGCGGCGCCCCGGGGAACAGTACACATTTGCTTGCTTTTCTGGAGCGGGAGCATTTTGCAAATTCGTTTGTCTGTATCGATGATCCGCAAGCTGTAAAATTAGCGTCAGCCAATTCGTGCGGCGATTCTTTCAGACTTGCCTTTGGCGACAATTTTACGAAGTATGTTTCGGATGTGACGCTGCTCCTGACTTCGGACGGGATCTTTGAGGAGGATACCCCCAAGCACGGCGGCTTTGTGCATTACGACATGGGACCGACCGTCATCGTCGGAACGGCCGGGGGGAACACGGTGATGCTCACTTCAAAGCGCACACCCCCATACAGCTTGCAGCAAATGAAATCGTTCGGTCTGGACCCGACTAGTTTTGAAATCATTATCGCAAAAGGGGTCAATGCCCCGATCGCCGCTTATGCCCCGGTTTGTGCTTCTGTTATTCAGGTGGATACACCCGGTGTGACCCAGGCTGATATGACTTTATTTGAATACAAAAACCGGAGAAAACCCATGTTTCCTTTTGAAACCTGATCCGTTGATCAAGTATTTTTTCACTGCGAAATATGAATATCGTGATCGCTGAAAAGTGCAGGCTCTTTAAGAAAGCATAATTATTTGTTATAAAAAACTGATACATGGATTACTCGGTTGAAAAACTTCTGGATCTGCCTTTCTATACCGAGGGCCCGGCGATGGATGACGCGGGTAATTTTTATTTCTCAACATTGACCGGTGGCTTTGTAGGAAAGATAGATCAGCGGGGTCAGTATTCTGAGTGGGCAAAAGGAACTTGTCCCAACGGCCAGCTGATTTTGAAAGACGGGACGCATTTATTTTGTGACAGTCGGGGCGCCTGTATTAACCAATACAGCGAATCAGGGCTTTTTTATGCCAGTTTGATCCAAAACACCTGTGCTGGTATTCCCTTTTCTTCTCCCAACGATCTGATCATGGATTCAAATCAGAACCTGTATTTTACGGAGTCTGTCAGGCAAAATGGAAAGGTTTTTTTCAGGAGCGCCGCAGGTCAGGAGCGGGTTGTCGCAACCGGGATCGACTATGCCAACGGCTTGGCTTTTTCGCCGGATGAAAGATATTTATACGTTGCGGAAAGTTATCAGAACCGTATCCTGATCATTGAGTTAGCCAGGCCGGGCATTGGAAAAGACCAACCGGAGGTGTTTGCGGACCTGCCCGTTCATCAGTCCGGGAACCCCATTTGCAACCTGCCCGACGGATTGGCAACAGATCGGAACGGAAGGATATGGGTTGCACATTATGGCATGCAGGCGATTCAGGTATTAGCGTTGACGGGCGAACTATTGTTTACCATTGATACGAAGCTCCCGCTCACCAGCAATTTATGTTTTGTGGCAGATGATAGTTCGGCGCAAAAATTGCTCGTTACCGGCGGATATGGCGAGCCTGGTTCGGGTGCTGTTTTGCTAATCACTGTTCATGCTTAAATGCTTTGTTAGCCCAACATGAAAAATTATTTGTACAGTCTATTAGTCGTTTTTATGTCAGTTATTTCAGATACCCTGGGGCAGATGGCAATTCAGTGGTCCGATCTACCCCAACTACCCGGTGGAAAGGGTTGGGCTGGTATGTTTGCTGGCGTAAGCCACAATACGCTGATCGCTATGGGCGGCGCGAATTTCCCGGAAAAATACCCGTGGGAAGGCGGAAAGAAGAAATGGTACGACAATATATATGTACTGCGGGACGGAAAAAGGTGGGTCAGAGCAAGTGAGAAACTGCCGACGCCTTCGGGCTATGGCGTATCGGTGAGCTATGAGAACAAGATTATACTTGTTGGCGGGAGCAATGAAGGCGGGCATCTGAGCCGTGTGCACAGCCTGGAATGGACCGGCTCGAAATTTATACAAACGGTTTTACCAGAACTCCCTTTCCCGCTGGCCAACATGGCGGGAGGTATAATGGGTGAGGCGCTTGTGATTTTTGGTGGAAGCAGTTCTCCTACCGGCCCTGCCTTGAAGAAATTCCTGGTTCTGGATCTTAAAAATCTGTCGGATGGCTGGAAGGAGCTGGGAGCCTGGCCGGGACCTGAACGCCTGTTCCCGGTCTGTACCTTCTATGAAGGCCAATGCTATTTGTTTTCAGGGGAGACTACCGGCATCAATTCAAAGGGGGAGAAGTTTCGGTCCATCTTGTTGGACAGCTACCGACTGACGCTGAACAGGGATAACAAAGGCTTTACCGAATCCTGGGAGAAACTTGCCCCGATGCCCAGGGGGATGTCGGCAGGGGGGACAATTCTGCCGGTTTTAAAGAATGATCGTTTTTTGTTCTGGGGTGGGGTGGATGCTGTCACCGCCCAATACAAATCGCCCTCAACGCACCCGGGAATTATCCAGAGCATGCTTTATTATTTTCCCGCAACCGACAGCTGGGAATACATCGGCGAACAAACCAGCATTCCGTCGAGGGTTACGCTGCCTGTCGTTTTCTGGAATAATCAGTGGGTGTATGTCAGCGGAGAAATTAAGCCGGGGATCCGCACACCGACCATAGTGGGAGTGTATTGATGAACCGAAAATAGAAAGAGATGAAATATTCGAACTTTGGAGGGTATCGATTTTCCCAATTGACACTTGGGACAGTTCAGCTGGGGTTGAACTACGGGGTTTCGAACAATGAAGGTGTACCGGGCACGGAGGAAAGCAGAGGAATTCTGCAGGCTGCGCTAAATTCGGGGATCAACACATTGGATACGGCCAGGCAGTACGGAAGTTCGGAAGCGGTTATCGGTGATTTCCTGGAAAGGAACGGCAAATCGCCGCAGGTGAATCTGGTGTCCAAGTTTAAGATCAGCCCGCAAAACCTGCACCACCCGGAGCGTGCCTGGCGCGAGGTTGTCGATAGTGTAAAAACGTCTTTGGCAACCCTGAAAATCACGGAACTCCCGGTCTGTTTGTTGCATAAGGGAGAGGAGCCGATCCGGGATGTGATGCAAGTACTGCCGGGAATCATTCGCAGACTGAAAGAGCAGGGTTTGATATCAATCGGCGGGATATCCGCCTTTTTCCCCGGGGATGTCCATTGGTTTCTGGACAGTGAAGAGATTGAAGCAACCCAAGTCCCGCTGAGTATTCTGGACCAGCGTTTGATTCATTCCGGTTTGCTGAACAGTATGTCGGCCGCTGGCAAGTTGGTATTCGCCAGGAGTATTTTTCTCCAGGGATTATTTTTTATGGAATCAGCCGACTTGAAAGGAAATTTAATTGCGGCGGAAAATCATTTGAAACAACTCAGGCAACTCGCAGATCTTGGCGGTATGAGCGTTGCCCAGCTTGCATTTTCGTTTGTTCGGGACCTACCGGGCGTAAACAGCATTGTTTTTGGTGCAATTAATGAGGCCCAGGTTCATGAAAATGTCAGATTATTAAACGGCAAGCCGGTCCCCAAAGCATTGATAGAGAAAGCAATGGAGTTGTTTGAAAATGTAGATGAAGACCTCATTACGCCGGGCCGGTGGAAATTGAATTGATAAATAACAGGAAAGGCGGTCGTTGAAACCGGCACGTCACTTAGAGGTTTAAACTTCAAACAAAACCGGAATGCAAAGTTTGTTCAGTCTTCAGAATAAGGTAGTTATTGTTACGGGCGGTTCGGGGTTCTTCGGGATACCTATTTCCTGGGCCCTGGCCGCGGCCGGAGCGACGGTGATCATTGCATCGCGCAATGTGCAGAAGTGTAAGGATTTGGCAGCCCAACTGGTACAAAAAGGTTTATCCGCAGCGGGCATGGCCCTGGATCTCGAAGACGAAGATTCTATCAAGACATTTGTTCAGGAGACCATAGCTGAGTTTGGAAGAATTGATGTCTTGGTCAACAATGCGGTCTCCCGCGACGGATTCAAAAACCTTGAAGATATTGACCGTGAAAGTTGGGAAAAAGCCCAGCGGACCAACTCCACCGGGCTTGTGTTCATCACACAGGCGGTTGTTCGTATGATGGTTAGGCAGAATTCCGGTAATATTATCAACATCAGTTCTATACAAGGTGCTGTCGGGCCAAATTTTCCGGTATACGGAAATACGGGAATGACCAGCCCGGTCAATTATACGTATGACAAATGGGGCATGGTGGGTTTTACCAAATGGCTGGCCAACTATTATGGAAAATACAACATACGAGCAAATTGCATCAGCCCCGGTGGCTACGGTCCTGGTGTCTCTCAGATGTTGGGCAAAGAAGAATTCATTGAAAACTATAAACGGTTGACCCCTTTAGGTCGGTTTGCCGAAGATGACGACATCAAAGGCCCGATCGTTTTTATGGCCTCGGACGCTTCGGCTTTTATTACCGGGCAGAACCTGATGGTTGACGGGGGATGGACCAGCTGGTGACGAAATCTACCCAACCATGGAACTTAGGAACGTTGCGGATAAACACGGATAAAAGCAGAGCGCAAATAACCACAGGCATTAAGGTTTGCCAAGGCACCTAATTGTAAGATCAAGGGCGCGTTAAAAAAATGAATTCAAAGCTACATTTACTTTATCTTTTGATATTAAAATCCAATTATTGTTTAAAAGTTATTTTCAGGTTCTCCTCAGCGTTTTGCTTGTAATCAATGTTTCAAACGATTTTGAACAAAATCAAGCACTTTCAAACGAATTCGAATTTTTTGGAACGGAAGCGAACGCTTTCGAATAGTTTCGAACATGAGCGGTGGTTCTCCCATGGCCAGCTATCGCCCGTACGTCGCAAAAAGCGACTCCCCGACGGGAGCTGGCCATGGGAGAACCCCTGGACACCTGCTATTCGCCTCTGGCTCATAGCTACCAGAATAAATTGTTGTGTTTATTATGTCGGCCTAAATGCGAAGGGAGATTGAGAGTCGCCTTTGTTGTGGTGTCCGCTGATATCGCAAAATATCGACAAAAGTGATTGATTATCAGCTAATTTGATGCCACTGTTTAGGCCGGTGACTGAATCGGGGACCGAGTGAAATGACTCGATTTAGTTTTGCTTCCGCAACTCTCCGCAACAAATTTCACCCTTTTTGCGCGCTTATTCTAGTTCTAGCGAAAAGTAAGACAGCCATGCCGTGGTCCGGGAGGGACTCAGCGTTAGCAACGTCAGAAACCCAAAACATCTGAATTCCGGGGGAGGACGTCACTCGAAGTTGTTTTAGCAGACTTGCCAGACAAAAATAGAATCTGTCCGTTCCAGTATCCACCCAGATGTTTCCTCCGGCAGCGGCCCAATTTTAGGATACACTTTCAATGACAAACGTATGGAACTCGGCATGCCTATTCGAATCCAATGGCTCAATCCATTCAGTAATCTATTTTTAGCCTCCAAACTACCATAGCTGATTAAAGAGTCCCCTTGTGCTACGACCAACGATTGACTTTTTTCATCAAAGAGGCCAAAATAAAAAGGGTTAGCAGCGTGTCGGTCCATAAAAACCCGATAGCCGGGCTGACTCAGTTGCAAAAAGGAACGGATGCCTTCGGTTTGTGGCATCAAATTCCCAGATGAGCGGCTACCCCACCAGAAAGGTACTTGTTCCAATGGATTGGGAGAAAGTCTGTTCTCTGCTAAAAAAGTAGTTAATTCGATGCCGTCCTGCCACTCCGCGCGATACGCGCCTAACATGGGTACAAACATAACCGCAGACGCATGCTGAGAAATCAACACGCCATTCAGCTTTTTGAATAGGATTAGATCATCCCCGCCCCCGGCCAGCTTCAAAACAGCTAACAAAAACCCATTTTCTTTCAGTTGTTGGTGAAGCGATAAAGGAATGTCGTAGCTACCAGCAGTGAAAATAATGCGATCAAAAGGGGCGCCACGTGAGTATCCCTGCATGCCATCTCCCGTTAGGATTGTGACAGATTGACCACCAGCTCGTTGCAGGGCTTGCTGACTGCTATTGGCTAAATCAGGAAAAATTTCTATGGAATAAACATGGCCTCGTGGTCCGACCAGTTGGCCCATTAGAGCAGCATTCCATCCGCTTCCAGTACCAATCTCAAAAACAGTATTCCCGGGTTGAATGTCTAGCAAGTCGAGCATCTGTAACACCAGCAAAGGCTGCGAGATGGTGGCTACAAAAGGGGAGTGAGCTGGTTGGTAGATAGCGAGTGTGCGATCAGCGTAGAGGACTGATAAATGATCCTCCACTTGCTGTGGATCTACTTCGACCCATTGCTGAGTCATCGGATGGATATAACGGGGGACAAAGAAATGTCTGGGAGCGTTCAAAAACGCTTGCCGCAAGAATGGATTAATCGGTTTACCAGAAGCCTTTTCAATGTGTTGTAGTAAATCAAGCTGATGAGAAAGGACGGAACGCATAGAAAAGCCATAGGTTAGTATATAAATTGACGAAATAGTAGTTGGAATGTATTAATAATTGCCTGCTTCTAAACTGAACTCCCCCCGGCACACGAGAAAGCTGAAAACTAAATATTTTCGGTGGCAAAAACAGGTCAAAATTATAATTTATCACTATGAAAAAGCCCGCGCGGCGTCCGCGAAATTGCGGAAGCTCATCCGGGTGGCCCGTGCCATCGCTTTTGCGCTTGGGCAGTCTGGGACAGGTACACGCGTTAAGGAATATGTTGACAACCGGGAGTTTCACAAGTTACTTTTTTAACTTGGAACGCGGCGACGGACCGCAAGAAGTACGGCGGTATGGGTGTTGCGAATCTACGGGCAGTCTGTCTCACTTATGCTGTCATAAAAGACCATTTTGCTGGCGCGATATTAGCGTTGCAATAGTAGTTCGCCTTATTTGCAGCTCTGCCTAGGATCATAATGAAACTTCAATTGGGAAAACGTTCGACGAAAATGCGGAAGGCGTGAATCGAGAATTTCCGAGCCATTAACCACTGTAATTCGAAAGTTACAGCTGTTACATGTTTAGATATTAAAAGAGAACGCATGCACGGCAGTTGCATAAATTTGCGGATGGTAGCAATCAAAATGTAAATCTGACGAATGGGATGGGGAAAAATCCCTGCTGATAGTTGTCGGTTACCTTTAGTTCACGCGCGTCCCAGTCTTGTCTGAAAAGATTTTGGTTGTCAGTCAGATTCTGCAGGTCAATTGAAAGTTCCAGCGTTGACCTACGGTATTCTTTCCGGAAAGAAATTTTTAGATCTGTCCTGAAATAGTCGCTCTGCCTTACCGAATATGCCCTCGTCTCGTCGAACTGTATCTCGCCGTCCTTGGCTGAGGCCGCGTAGTCAACCGGTGAAAGGTACCTTCCCCCGATCCTGGAAACTTTGACCGAAGCCCCCAGCACGCTTCCTGCCTTCCCGATTTTCCACTCCTTTCCGCCGAGCAGATTGACAACATTACGCATGTTGAAAGCGGTATTGCGTAAAATACCATCGCTGCCCCGGTACTTGGAATCAAAAAAGGAAGTGGTCAAAAGGTAGTAAAAGCCTTTGTCAAACGACCTTTCTACGGCCAGCTCGATACCGTAATTGCGCCCGGTACCTGCGTTGACAAGGCTGTCGCGGACAGTCGGAATCGTTTCCGCGCCAAGATTGACGGTTGAAAAGGAGGTTTGCCGTCGCTCTACCGGGGTGTCAAACAACGACTGATAATAGATCTCGGTTTTGATAAATGTATTACTGGTTACCCCCCAGCTGTGCGACAGTACGAAATGATGGCTTTTTCCAAAGCCCAATGTTTCGTTGGTGAATTTCGGGCCGGCCGGTAAAGGGGTGCTCACGGCATAAGTCATAATGTTTTCAACCTGACTATGCAGGCCGTAGGCAAGTCCGAGCGTGTGGGCAGGGGCAGGAATGTATCTGACTGCAATTCTCGGTTCAAGGTTACGACTGGAAGAAATACCCAGATACTGGTAATGTAATCCGGGAATCAGGCTTAGCCGTTCATTCAGACGAAACTTGTACTGCATATACAGCTGTGTCAGACCCAGGCTACCTTTCCGGTTTGCAAGGATCCTGTCGATGTGGCCGTCGTATATTCGTTTGTTGAAGATAGAGTAGCTGGTGAAATCGTGCGACACACCGGCGGCAATACTATGCCGGGCATTGAATTTATGGGCTATTTTCATTACACCTGAATATTTACCGGTAACGAATTTCCAATGCCAGTCGGGCGTAGCAATGGCGGGGTCGACGCTGCTGACCGAGTCACGATCAAACTGTTCGTTTGTCCGGCTGTACCCCAGGATAAGCTGGGCAGACGTATTTTTGGAAAGCTGATGATTGTATATGAGGCCAGTGATATTGGTTGCATATCTGGGAAACCGGTTCGAATAAGAATTGCCATAAACCTGGCCGGTGCTGTCATATTCACTGGCCAGGATATCTATGCGGCTCTGCCCCCAAATCCCAAAAAAAGATAGTTTGCCATTTCGGTTGACAGGTGTGCTGATCTTATAGTTTACATCAATGTATTCAGGAGTGGCGCCTCCAGTTCCGAACCGCAAACCGAGTGATTGAAACGCTGCTAGTGTGGAATACCGCGCATTGATCAGATAGGTCGCCTTGTTAGATTTTGTAACCGGTCCCTCAGCGCCAGCTTCAAAGCCATTAAACCCCATTTGGGCCAGAAACTCGTGCTTCTCATTATTGCCTTCTCGCAACCGCAGGTCAAAAACTCCCGAGGTCGCGTTACCATATTGCGCAGGAAACGCGCCTGTGATGAAATCGGATTTAGCGATCAGGTTATTGTTGAGCATACTCACAGATCCACCCGTGCTGTTGAGTGATCCGAAATGGCTGGGGTTGGGAATGTTAAGCCCTTCCAACTGCCAGAGCATGGAATTAGGCGAATTGCCTCTGATGATAATGTCGTTACGGCTGTCATTGCTCGATACTACTCCTGGAAAATTGGCGGCCATGCGCGCGGGATCGCCCAGAGAGCCGGCGTAGCGCTTGGTTTCATCCATTGAAAACGCTCGCGCACTGACAGCCAGCATATCATTGTTTGTAACCTGGTTATCTTTGCTCCGGTCGTAGCTGATCTTCGCTTCGGAAAGCTGCTGAATGCTTTCGAGCAACAATATTTCCAAAACGAGTTCTTTGCCGGCAGTAATGATCACATCCTCAAGTACAACAGTCTGATAGCCCAACGAGGCAACCTCGAAGGATTGCCTTCCGAGAGGAACCCCGGCAAATCTGAATGCACCGTCGATTGCTGTCACTTCGCCTTTCGACCTGTCGCTGACAAGGCGGATCGTAGCGCCTGGTATAGGTGCTCCTGAGACTTCGTCCCTGATGCTGCCGCGCACGGTTTGTGTTTGCTGAGCAATGACTTTTGTGAAAAATAAAAAGCCTAATGTGAAGAAAATGATCGTTTTCATTTGCCTGATGACTGGTTTAACAGTTGGCAAAGAAAAGCGTCATTAGGCACGGGTTCATTGATCTGAATCAATAAAGAACTGGGACTTGAAATTATTCCCGTAAGAAGCTGATACGCTTGCGGACCCGGCTCAGCGCTTCTGGCGTAATGCCAAGGTATGAGGCAACATAGTATTGAGGAACGCGCTGCAAGACCTGTGGTTTTTCAGTAATAAGATTTAGATAGCGCTCTTCTGGCTTTTCGGAAAGAAGTGACGTGTTCCGTTGCGTAAGTCGGAGAAACTGGGCTTCTGCAACAAACCTTCCTACTTTATTGAATTCCAGGTGCTTATCGTACATTCTTTGCATGTCGTTATAATGCAGGTTGTAGGTTATGGTGTCTTCAATGGCCTCCATGCTGTATTTTGCCGGTTTCCGGGTTAAGAAACTTTCGTAATCTCCTGTGAATTCATTCTCGAAAAAGAAATTGTACACATTCTTTCTATGGTCAACGGTGTTATATATCAGCACAGCTCCTTTCTCAATAAAACAAACTGTGCTATTGGTCCTGCCCTCCTGCGAAAGCTGTGAACCTTTTTTATAATGTTTGACAGTCAGACAACCAACAAAATCCAGAAGTGCCTTTTCCGAAAGCGCATGCCCGATTAGTTGAAAATACTGATTGATTTTAAAGGATATCTCATTCATAAATGGAATATACTTGAATCCTCCCTAAAATGAAATCCCTCCAAAGTTGTTGCCTGCCTCACAGGAATACTGCTTAGGTTAGCCACGCTCGTCTCGGCGGGTCAGTCCCATGGACTTAATAGATAAGCTTATCAGGCTTGGTCGTAGAAGGTTCTGGCGCAATAGTACCATGGAAGCCTCTAATGCTGGTTCTGTCGATTTGTCCACGTTTTTTGTCCATGCCCTTGTTTATATTGCCAATCTGACTGCAAATTATTTTAGCTGGGAAAAACGATTTACCTGCTTCTGTTGAAATAAGTGAGAGGTCGAGTTTCGACCTTCTTTTTTATTTTGGGCAAAAGCACTCTACAGCGTTGGCTCACAAAGACACACCTTAAATTGGCCCATCACCTAATTTTCCAAAAGTAGACACAAACCGGTCGACGTATATATAGAAGTTGGCTTTGAGAATCTTCCGCATTTCTCTAATGCCTTTAAAAAGGAAGTCGGTTATGGTCCCAAACAAATAGTTTAAAAAATGTGCTTTTGCACTAAGACGACATCGAGTTCAATGTTGTTAATTGCTGTTCGAAGTCTTCCAGCGATAAATCACCACGGGTAAAACTGATTTCTAGTAAAGCTGCCTTTTCGATCTTAGTCAAAGGTTTGTCATGAATCCTGTTGATAAGATCATCTTCATCAATCACTGGGGCAAGCACATTTTTCTGCAAATTAAAAGCTTCAAAATACCTGACCCCGAGCTTCCGCTGCGATAGGGCATCAAAGTGGAGCCCGTCCGCATTGGCTGTTAGGTCAGATGCAACCACGAAATAACTGTTCGCCGTGGTGTTGGCATAATAACGGAGCGCGTCGTTAACGGAACGATATGGAACCGATTTATAATGCTCTCAGGCGTGAAGTGCTAGCCAATCTGTATTTGCAGGTTGACGAAACCAGCATACAAGTCCTGGAGAACAGCGGGAAAAAAGGTAGCTCTCACAAGGGTTATCTGTGGACTTACCGATGGGCTTGTCTTCTTTGATTATCGTCCGGGCCGTGACAAAACAGGGCCGGAAGCAATATTGCAAGACTTTTCCGGCGTGATACAGACAGACGGATACAATGTGTATCAGAGCCTTTTTGAGAAAAATCAATCTATCTATCATTACTTTTGTATGTCTCACATCCGGCGGCGGACCGCTTCGATGAAGCGGTTAAATATGACAGCGAAAGAGCGAGTTGGGCGGTCGCAACTATAGGCCAACTTTACGGGATTGAAAAAGAAATCCGTGATCAGGCACCACCGCTTAATGAAGGCCAGATTGTTGAAAAAAGGATGACGCAATCTCTGCCGATCCTGACCCAATTACACGAATGGATGCAGGGTGAGTATCCCAAGGTACTGCCGCAGAGCCCTATTGGAAAAGCGAGGATATGCGCTTCCCCTTATGGAAAGCATGAGACTATATGCCCTTCAAGGAGACCTACAACTGGACAATAATCTGATCGAAAATGCAATTAGGCCAATTGCCCTTGGTCGACGCAATTACCTTTTTGCAGGCACGCATGACACAGCGCAAAACGCTGCTATGATCTACTCTCTCTTTGCAACCTGTAAAAAGCACGATGTAAATCCACAAAACTGGCTGCTGGACATTCTTCGGAAAATGAATGACCCCAACTACGAAGGTAAATTCTCAGACCTTCTCCCAAACCGCTGGAAAGCGAACCGGTAACCGATCCTGTTGTACTAACTGCTTAACCAATACCAAGGGGGATAGCCGACTGCTTACAATAATCTTAGATGGCGAGTTAAACGTGATTCTTCTGAATGTCGAAGCTGTAAACGGCGTGATTGTGAATGCAGCCCAGTACAGATTTTATCAAAATCTAGTGAATGACAACGTAGGGGATAAATAATGGTAAGTTCATTCTTTACCTTACTGAGGGTGACTAGGCTCAAATGACTGTTCTGATAATTACGGACATCCGCCGGTAGCCAAGGTATTGCCAGTCACGTATTGCCTGGTATGTGAGGGTAAGAAATTAGGTCTTGCTAAACTCATCAGGCAGAAGGCAAATCGACATTGCCCGCCAGTAAAAATCTAAAAATTCTTCTGCATTATACTTTACCCGCATAGCGCGCAATACATCATTTGCACCTAAACAACACCATTCCCATAGCATGGTGTCAAAATTGTATTTGAACATCTGAGTGGCAACCTCATTCCTGATCAAAAGTACCTGAGTTTCGCCGAGGCCATACTTTGATAAAAGTATCGCCAATTTCTGGTGCGTTTCTTCCGTGTATTCTGTGTCCAGAAATGGCTCAAGGAGCCAGCCCCAGATATCGACACGTTCAACAACTGGAATCTGATGCGCGAGTGCGAACTTAGAAAGTTTTTCAATCTCGGTAGCCGGGAAAAATATCAATTCGTCGCATGTCCTTAGCGTCAGCGGTCGCGCGGAGACATCAATATTGATGATGTTTTGAGGGAATAGTTCCACCGAACCGTAGACTTTGGAAGGTTCGAAAGGATAATGCTCGATTCTGATTTTGTCGGGGTCGATGGAGAATGCCCCGAGGTCCACCATCATTTTCCGGATCTCATCCTTTGTTGTGGTGAATGGGATATAATTGTTTGGCCAAACACCAGACGGGTTACTTCGATGATCACTCATTAGCTTACCATAAACCTCAGCAAATTGTAAATCGTTGGCCAGGCCAGTTTCTCAATCCCTATTTTGAGCCTGCTCACTTTATGAGTTTGACGAAGCTGCTACTAGTAGACAGTCGCTGCAATAACCTTCTCTTGTTCACTTAAAGACGTAAGATCTATAAATGTCGTAATTTTCGGTATCGAAGCACGCAAAAATTACTTTTTCGATTGTATCGGCGCTTGCCAAAAATTCGGACACGGTTTCAACGGCAACTTTGGCAGCTGTCGCTTTGGGAAACCTGTAAATGCCTGCGCTAATATTGGGGAAGGAGATTGTACGAATCTGGTTCTCGATCGCCAATTTGAGGCTATTGCGGTATGCAGATGCTAACAAGGCGAGCTCATTGCTGTTGCCGCCATTCCAGACTGGCCCAACTGTGTGTATAACGAATTTTGCCGGTAATCTTCCCGCAGTAGTGATTACTGCTTCTCCGACTTTACAACCGCCTTGTTTATCTCTGATTCTTCGGCATTCTTCTAGTATCGCACCGCCACCGGCGCGATGAATTGCGCCATCGACACCGCCTCCGCCCAGCAGTGAAGTGTTTGATGCATTGACGATGGCATCGACTTGAATTTTAGTGATATCACCTTGTATTACTTCTATCATTGCTGGGTTACCTTACCCTGGTTCTTCACCCTTAATCTTGGTTGTAACATTCTTTCGCCCTACCGGAACGAATGGTGTAAATGCAAAGAAAGTTGTTTTAAACTATCAGATGAATGGAGATGCAAACATTTTTGCGGCCGTGGTATTAATCCGCTGCGACGACGCTGGAAGCAAAAGTATCCAGCAAAGCCAGGTTAATCAAGACAGTAACGGACCATTCACTTGACGTCGGCCAGTTGAATAAGTTAATGGGGAAGGTATGGTAGCTTCCAAATTGGAGCTGTCATTGGCGATAATTGATAATTTCCCAATGGCATATTTGGGGCGCTTAGGACTTTTGTTAACCGCTGGCGAGAATGCCAGCGGCTGTCGACGGGGTTGATGTGCTCTTTGTAGGACCTGCGGATCTTCGCCTCGCACTGTCGGCGGAACCTGTGGCGGGAATCGAATTTCAGGCGGCGCTTGCCAGGGTAAGTGCAGCCGCCAACCAATGCGGCAAGCAGGCAGGTATCCTTGTGAGAAACCCGGCTGATGTGCACGAGCTGCGGGCCGCCGGTTTCACTTGTCTGGCGCTGGGATCGGATTTGTCGTTTCTTCGTGAGGGTTTTCTTGGGGTGGCGGGCATTTAGGTGATAACGCTTCTTTGAGATGCGAATTTGCTGTAAATCACAAACCAGAACCCAAATCTGCACAAAAAGTCACTATAAAATAGGCTGATAAAAGCACCATCCTTTCTTTTTCGTATGGCAAACAAAATCCTTTGCAAAAAGCATTTAAAGAGTTTGGAAAGATCATTCGTACCAGATTTATTCTCCGCCATTACGACGATCTTGAATTACGGCAATCCGTGGAAAAACAGCTAAACCACATCGAAATGATGAACCGGTTTGCCAAATCAATTTTTTTTGGTAATAATCAGGAATTTACCGTTGCGACCAAACCCGAGCAGGAGAAGATTATTCTATGCAGACGGTTTATACACCTGACAGCTCCTCAATAAGAAACTTAAAAAAATGGATATTGAAGGCTCGCGTGCAGATCCATAGGCTAGTAGAGTGGCTGGATGAGCAAGTGAACTTAACAACTCCCGGTTACATAGTCAAATTTGTAAGTGACTTTGAAGTCTCAAATGAGCGTTTCGCTTCCTAAAAGTTTGAGGCTTGCATAAGATTTCCTTCTTCAATATACCGTGATCTTGGTATTGATAATAATTGTCAGACAAAGCAATTTTGAAATGTCAGAGGCTCACAGCTTTAATTATTTCAACCTTGCTAAAAAAATATCTTATGAAAAGCATGTTACTGTTATTGATCACGCTTTCCACTTTTAGCGCAATTCCGAGTTACGGCCAGTCCTGCTCCGGGGACTTTACGGTTAGCCAGAATACGATTTGCTTAACCCAATCCATTACGTTACGGGTGGCAGCGTGTGTGGACGACGGCACGGTTACCTGGTCATATGCCACCTCTGAGAATGGTACGTATACAGACATTGGCACAAGCCCGATGATATGGTTCAGATGTAACGCGTCATTTACTTATACACCCACTTCGGCCGGAACATTCTGGTACAAAGCTTCTTTCGTATCCTCATCTGCAACTCCTCCTCCTCCGTGTTCCTGGAACCCGGTACAAGTGGTAGTAGGGGCTGGCGCTGTACCGCCTGCTCCCACCATTACGGCAGCTACTACCTGCCCGAATGTCACATTATCCATTACCGGTCCTGTTGCAGAATACAGCAAAGAATGGCAAAAGCTTTCAAGCCCTAATCCAGATTGGGGAGTGGTGGAAGGGGAGACGGGCAATTCTATGATCGCGCTGCATGGTGGCAGCACGTCAAATCCTGATCAGTATCGTGTAGCATATAAAAATGCGTTTTGCATAGGTTCGCCTAGCAACGCTATTTCTATATCAGATTATGGCATTGCCCCATTTTATTCAGGTTCGACAACGTCCGAATTTTACTTTACAAAGTATGCGGGCGATGGTGTTTATGAGGTAAAGGATAATTGTGGCAAGCTGTTTGCAAAATTTCAGGGTGAAGGCGGAGGTTATCCTACTTATCGCATGAAGGGAAAAGTAACGATCGATGGCTCTATGAATTCTCATCTGGGCAGACCTTATTTAAACCGGCATTATGATTTCGCTCCGGCACCTGACGGTACGTATCCGAGTACACCTCCCAGATATCAGGTAAGTCTGTTCTTTTCCCAGCAGGAGTTCGACGCATTCAATGTGGCTACAAGCCATGAAACACCAAAGCTCCCACGTGAACCCAATGGAAGCTCGGGGCACTTTGATGATAACGGTTATTTTGTTGAGGGAGAGGGGGGCGGAGAAATATATTATGGACATACCAAACTACGTATTATTCAAGGACATGGCGAACCTTCGGTTCCTGGTGGCGGGCCAGCAAGTTATGCTTCGGCTGAGACGTTGGCAGGGTGCCAGTTTGAAGGTAGTTGTGGCGGCCTTTTGAATATCACCACCCATTGGAATACCTTTTACAGTTTGTGGGAGGTTAAGATTACAAATCTTACCAGTTTCTCCGGCTTTTTCGTCACCTCCGAGAATGCCCAACCGCTGCCTGTAACCCTTCTCAACTTCAATGCCCAAAAACAGGAAAATGGCGTAATGTTAGACTGGCAGACTACCGAAGAGACCAACAGCGAACGGTTTGAAATTCAGTATAGTACCGATGGGGAACAATGGAGGGAGATTGGGAGGGTAAATGCTACGGGCGACAGCAGGACATTGCAACGCTATACATACATGCACACAAATCCTGCCCCGCGCGATAACCTGTATCGGATGAAAATGGTCGATCGGGATGCTACGTTTGCCATGTCGCGGATTGTATCCGTGAATATGAATGGTACTCCTGATCTGAATGTTTATCCAAATCCGGCAACGAATTCCGTATCTGCAACCTCCGAGCAGGCCATTATTGGTTACCGGCTGGTTTCGCCGGCGGGGAAAATCGTCAGCCAGAATAGCCGGATCCGTACGACACATCTGGAACTGGGAAATATCAGCGTTCCCGCCGGACTGTATGTATTGACACTAAATTTTGAAAACGGGGGCATTGAAAACCGAAAACTGGTTGTTAAATAAATGCGGGCGAAAATAAAAAAAATGGAACTCGTATGGCTGGTGATTTCATTGCTGGCCATACTGGTCGCTATCGTTGAAATATTTATGATGTGACTTATTTAGAGGTATTGTCTTCCATGGGTTATAGATTATATTTAGCGATAACCGCTCCTTTATGAACCGATTGCTAATTGTCGACGATCACCGGATATTCACAGACGGAATCCGCTTTCTGATCGAACATACGATGGACCTGGAAGTGGCAGGTGTGCTGCATTTCGGCAAGGAAGTAATTCCTTTTTTATCCGAAAATCGTGTTGACCTGATACTTCTGGATATCGATCTGCCGGATCTGCCCGGTTTTGAAATTTCCAAAATGATTAAGAAATCTTATCCACAGATACGAATCCTGGCGCTTTCAATGCTGGATGATGTGGGTTCGATGGATCGCATGTTCCAGAATGGTGCGCGAGGATATTGTATTAAAAGCGATGGGAGAGAAAAGGTTTTTAAAGCCATTCAGAAAATCCGCGAAGGTGGGACTTATTGGCCAAAGTCGTTTCAAAAAGTATTAAATGGTCAGAACGGGAAAATGTATGAAAACCGGCTGACTGAGCGTGAAAACGAGATCATCGAATTGATTTGCAATGGATTGACTTCGGCAGCAATCGCCGAAAAGCTGTTCCTGAGCTCCCGGACGGTTGAAACTCACCGAAAGAATATTTACCGGAAACTGAATGTGCACACCAATGTGGAACTGACGCATTATGTTAAAAAGCATTTGATCCTAAAAAATCCGGCACATTGAAAAAGCTACCATATTTTGGGATATTGATGTTGCTGACCGTTTTTTCCGCAGTAGCGCAGATCCAGCCGACGGAAAAGGGATTTTCGGAGCTGCCCTCGGACAAGTATACTTTTGATCATTTTTCAGCGGATCACGGGGCTGAGGTTCTGGGCGGGGGGCGGATAAGACGGCATAATGATTTTACCTGGATGTCAGGATTTGCATTGGCCAACGAGATCGTGCGATTCGACGGGATCAACTTCAAGTTTGCAGAGTTGTATTTCCGCGATTCACTTATAAAAGCAAGCACATATTATTATTTGTTCGATCATAAGGGACAGCTTTGGTACGGGGCCAGAGGGAAAATATATTTATGTAAAAATCCGGATTCGTGGACGAAAAAGGCCGGTCAGTCCGGAAAGTACAAATTGCGGATAGACAGCATTTACACCGAGATCCTGGACAAGAATTTTGTTACCAACATAATAGGCGAAGATAAGAAAGGCAATCTGTGGATTGCGCAGTCGTCGGGCAAGTTATTCTGTTTTAATCCGGACAGCGGAAAAAGGAAAATTTTTAAATTTCCGGAAGGACAAAAGGTTGTCGATTGGCTGCTCGATAAGCAGGGGAGGGTCTGGGTTATATCAAATAAGGAATTGTACGTATTTGATTCCATTACGCAGAACTTCACGCCTGTTTCGATCCTAAACGCAATGGGAGTGCCTGCTACCACCGAGTTAAGGAAAATTTGCTCAGATGCACAAAGCACTATATGGATTGGAACTGACCGCGCAGGTATTTTCCAGTTCCCATTTAATGCAGCTAGCATGGGTAGCGCGCTATCCCAATTTCGAAGATCACCCCTACAAAATTACAAGTGCGATATTGTAATAGATATTTTACAAGACAAAAACAACCGGATCTGGGTGGGTACGCAGGATCTGGGAATAGCCATCTACGACTATAAAATAAAGAAATGGGAAAATCTGAGATATGACAGAAATAACCCTTCCGGCATAGGTTTTAAATATGTGGGTGCGATGCATGCCGATACTCATGGAATGGTTTGGATAGGCTCAGCCATGGGAGGAATTGACTTGTTTGATCCGGGCAAGAACAATTTCAGACTGCTTGCGCAGGTCGATAATGAAAACAAAAAAACATCTGAATCGAATTATTTGTATTTCGGCAGCGGCGATTCCCTTTATGTTTTTGAAGGCACGCAGGATTACGAATTGATTTTTTCAATAAAAGAACGGAAATACAAAGCCGCTTTCAGAAGTGGGCTGCCACTTTTACCTGAACAAGTTCAGATTTGGATTAAAGACCGGACAAACAGGGAATGGTTTGTAAATAACCAGGGAGTTTATACATATGATCTGAAAAGGAACAAACTCGATCTTTATCCTTTTCCGGATGGCAGGCAATACAAGATTTTCACTGTGAATGTCGCAGCAATAATTAACAAATATAATTTCGGTGAGGTAGATAAGGGCCAGGAAATATGGATTGGGGACGAGAAAGGTTTGAGCCGGTTCGACATCGATACAAGGAAATGGATTGATAATTCTTCTCTCCCCGCTAATCTGAGAAATATTATTTCGGAACGAAATATCACAATGATTAAAGCTGGTTCGGATAATTCAGTTTACATGTCGGGAGTCTATATGCCAATGGTGAAATATGATATTGGAAGCGGGAAAGTGCATTTGGCAGGATATACGAATAAGGTGCAAAGTTCTTATTATATTGTTGAAGATGAGTCTTCCGTCTGGGCGGGCACTGATTTGGGTCTTTTTGAGCTCTCAAAGGACAATCTTAAAGTAAAAGCGAAACACAATCTGGGAAATTACGAATATCCGGCGTCGTCCGTTTCTAATATTTTCCGGGATGAAAAGAAGCATTTGTGGGTTTTTGGTACAACGGAACTTATTGAATATTTGCCGGGCAAAGGAGTGATAAGCAAATACAGTTATAAAGAGGAATTGAAAAACAGTCCCCACGCTCTCAATGCTATCTACCAACATAAGGACGGCACCGTCTTTTTTTCAGGAATCAAAGGGATTTCGTATTTCAAACCCAAAGACCTTAAAGTAAACAATTTTATCCCCCCAGTACGAATCACGGATATTCATGTGATGGGCGATTTCTATCCTAGCGATTCCAAAGAACTACGACTAAACTACAGGCAAAATTTTCTTGACTTTGAGTTTGTTGCCCTCAACTTCACCAATGCTGTTAAAAATCAGTACCAATATAAAATGGACGGAATTGATGAAAAATGGGTCGATGCCGGAACAAAACGAACGGCCAATTACACCAACCTCCCGCCCGGAGATTACACGTTCCGGGTAATCGGCAGCAACAATGACGGTATCTGGAACAAAAAAGGTGCTTCTGTCAAGATCACGATCCTGCCGCCCTGGTGGGGAACTTGGTGGTTAAGAGGTCTATTGATCATTCTGTTTGCGGGAGGTGTTTATGGCTTGTTCCGCTACCGCCTGGCCCAGCAGTTGCGCCAGCGCGAAGCCGAGATCCGCGCTTCATTAATGGCGCAGGAAGCGGAGCGGCAGCGGTTTTCGAGGGAGCTGCACGACGGGATCGGGGCCAACCGTGTTTGTTTGCGCTCGGAGAGGCTATTGGCAGGTTCGGTCGATGAAATCCGGAGGCTGATCCACGATATGCACCCACGAAATCTGAAAGAAATGGGTTTGGTCAGAGCCGTTGATGATATGGTTAGTTTAGTGAATCTGGGCAACGGTTTAAAAGTAGAGCTTGATGCACAAAACGTCCCGGAGCATTTGCCGGAGCAGGTGCAGATCAACCTGTTCAGGATTGTTCAGGAGCTTCTGCAGAATGCTATGAAACATTCTGGGGCTTCCAGCGTCCACTTGAATTTTGCGTGTAAGAAGGAGATGTTTTTTTTATTATATGAAGATAATGGTGTGGGTTTTGACACGTCCATTGCTCCGGTGGGTAATGGGCTTATCAATATCAAAAACAGGGTGATGCTGCTTAAAGGGGAAATGCGAAGCAGATCTTCCTCCGGCCAGGGCACTGCTATTGAAATTGATTTTGAATTTATGGCTCATTAACGTGTAGTATTCGGTGTAAAAGATTCAAGTGCAAGCGGGCCTTTTAATTAGTCCCGCGCACAGCTGGAACAGATCGCAAGAATATCAGGGAAACTAAAATGGGGGCGCCAATATAGAGAGTAGGAGCGTATGCCGGAAGTACACGATTTTGTAATACTTAACTCGCTTGGCCATGCGTCGTTTTCTAACCTTTCTGTTAGTGCCATTGTCATTCATTTATGGATACGCACAGACTTCTGATGGGCAACCAGAGTTTCCTGTGCAGCCCTCGGACAAGTTCATTTTTGAGCATTTCATCTCGGATCCCGCGGACGGGCTAGGTACACTAGGTCTCGCGCAGATAAGGAAGCATAATGGATTTATATGGTCGTCAGGTGGCAGTCTGTTTAATGAAATCATACGGTTCGACGGGGTGACCTTTAAATCTGCACAGTTATATTTCCGGGATGCGCTCATAAAAGCCAGCACCTACTATTTCTTGTTTGATCGCAAAGGGCAGCTATGGTACGGGGCCAGGGGAAATATATTTATGTGTAAGAAACCGGGCTCGTGGGTAAAAAAGGCGGGCTCGACTGATAAATACAAATTGCAAATAGACACCATTTACACGGAAGTACTGGAGCAGGATTACGTTACCAATGTCATTGGCGAAGACCGGCAAGGTAACTTGTGGATTGCACAGTCTTCCGGCAAATTATATTTGTTCAATCCCGAAAGCGGAGTGAGAAAAATTTTCAAGTTTCCAGCAGGGCAACAGGTTGTCGATTGGTTGCTTGATAAACAAGGAAGGGTTTGGGTGATTTCAAATAAGGAACTATACGTACTTAATTCCAGAAAACACAACTTCACTCCAGTTTCTATCGGAAAGGCAATGGGAATTTCCGCAGGCACTGAACTAAGAAAAATATTCTTAGACATACAGAATAATCTATGGGTTGGAACCGATCGCGAAGGAGTCTTTCAATTTACATTCCGTTCCGGTAAGAGCGGGAGCATTCTTTCTCAGTTTCGGAAACCACCTTTACTGAGTTATAGGTGTGGTAACGTTCAAGGGATCGTTCAAGACAAAGATATGCGGATCTGGGTAGGGACACACGATCAGGGACTATGCGTTTACGATTATAAAACAAAAGTGTGGGAAAAGGTCAGGCATAACCGGAGTAACCCGTCGGGTTTGAGCTTTGATGGAATCGGTACAATGTTCGCTGATTCAAATGGTGCCGTATGGATAGGAATGGCGATGGGAGGCATAGAGATGTTTGATCCGGATAAGAATCTGTTCAGACTACTCACAGAGGTCGATAACGGGTATAAAAAGACATCAGAGACCAGTCATATGTATTTTGGAAGGGGCGACTCCCTGGACGTATTTGAAAGTGGGCGAGACTACGAATTAGTATACTCAATTAAAGAAAGGAAGTACAAGCCTGCGTTTAAAAGTGGGCTGCCACGTTTGCCGGCGATCGTTCAGATATGGATAAAAGATGAAACCAACCGGGAATGGTTCATCAATAATCAGGGAATTCATACCTACGACTTAAAAAGATGCAAGCTGGACCTGTATCCTTTTCCCGATGGGCGGCAATATAAGATTCCTATTGTAAATACCGCGGCAATAGTTACTAATGCGAGTGCGGGTCGTGGGAGATCAGGCCGCGAAATGTGGATCGGCGACCAGCAAGGTCTGATCCGTTTCGACATCGACAAAAGAGAATGGCTAGATAATTCGGACCTGTCTGTAAAGCTGCGAAACATAGTTGCAGGCAAATCCATTTTTCTGATTAAATCAGGCTGGGACGGTTCTGTTTACATCTCGGGAGCGTATGTCCCTTCTCTAAAATACGAAACCGGAAGTGGAAAAGTGCATTTGGCAGGCTACGGAAATGAAGCAAAATTCACTATGTTTCTCTTCGAAGAAGAGTCGTCGGTTTGGGCAGGTACTGATCTGGGCCTTTATGAACTTTCAAAGGCGGATTTCTCTGTAAAGGCAAAACATCACTTAGGTGAAAGTGAGTATCCGGGATCGCTTGTTTCGATGATAATACGGGCCCACAACAAACATTTTTGGGTTTTTGGCAGTACCGAACTCATCGAATATCTCCCGGGAAAAGGCGTGCTGAAAAGGTACCGCTATGACGATGAATTGAAGGATGCTCCGAATTCACTATCTTCCATATACCAGCACAAAGACGGCACTATCTTTTTCGCCGGACACAAAGGTATCATTTATTTTAACCCCAAAGACCTGAAGACAAACACCTTTGTCCCGCCTGTCCGGATTACTGATATCTATGTAATGGGCAAGTCCCAGTCGGCTGATTCAAAAGAATTACAGCTGAAATACAAGCAAAACTTCATTGACATCGAATTCATAGCTCTCAACTTCACGAATGCCGCTAAAAATCAATATAAATATAAAATGGAAGGCATTGACGAACAGTGGATTAATGCCGGAATCAAACGAACGGCCAATTACACCAATCTCCCGCCGGGCGAATACACTTTCCGAGTGATCGGCAGCAACAATGACGGGATCTGGAATAGAGAAGGCGCTTCTTTGAAGATCACGATCATGCCGCCCTGGTGGGGAACTTGGTGGTTCAGGAGTTTACTGATCATTCTTTTTGTGGGAGGTATCTTTGGCCTCTTCCGTTACAGGCTATCTCAACAGCTACGCCAGCGCGAAGCCGAGATCCGGGCATCATTAATGGCGCAGGAAGCGGAGCGGCAGCGGTTTTCGAGGGAGCTGCACGACGGGATCGGGGCCAACCTTTCTTTGTTGAAAATGTATTTGTCATCCTTCGGCGATTCAGATGTACCGATGGCTGAACTGAAAGAACGCTCGGAGAGGCTATTGGCAGGTTCGGTCGATGAAATCCGGAGGCTCATCCACGACATGCATCCGCGAAATCTGAAAGAAATGGGTTTGGTCAGAGCGGTGGATGATATGGTTAGTTTAGTGAATCTGGGCAACGGTTTAAAAGTAGAGTTTGATGCGCAAAACGTCCCGGAACATTTGCCGGAGCAGGTGCAGATCAACCTGTTCAGGATTGTTCAGGAGCTTCTGCAGAATGCTATGAAACATTCTGAGGCTTCCAGCGTCCACTTGAATTTTGCGTGTAAGAAGGAGATGTTTTTTTTATTATATGAAGATAATGGTGTGGGTTTTGACACGTCCATTGCTCCGGTGGGTAATGGGCTTATCAATATCAAAAACAGGGTGATGCTGCTTAAAGGGGAAATGCGAAGCAGATCTTCCTCCGGCCAGGGCACTGCTATTGAAATTGATTTTGAATACGCCTACCAATACGTCGAAGAAACCGGGCTGTTGTCAGGTGTGCCAGCCTGTATCGAAAGGTATTTCGACTATGAAGCCTTCGCGAAAGATTTATTTTTAGAAGGTTTGATTATTGCTTCCTCTTTTTCCGGGTGGAATAAAAAGAATAAAGAGCCGTTCGATGCGGCTGCATCGAACGGCTCTTTGGGTATTAATAATCAGCGAACACATGACCTTCGTATTCACTCAAATGCTGACTATTATTTTCCAGTCAAAAAACATCGACTGCAAGCTACAATCGATGTTTTTGATTGGTAACGTAAAACAAGCAGCAATGGAAAAGAAGGGCAAGCAAACTGAGGAGCGTTCAGCGTTATTCACGCATCAATTAATCACTTTGGCGGATCTAGAAAAATTCAAAGAGCAAATGCTGTCTGAAATGAGAAGGCTGCTTGCAGGCGGAGGTGATCTACCATCCAAACAATGGCTCAAATCCCGGGAGGTACGGAAGTTGCTCGATGTGTCACCCGGCAAGCTACATGTCATGCGCGTAAATCGCCAACTTAGTTTTATGCGAATCGGTGGTGTGATTTATTACGACCGGGCAGATATCGACAAAATGTTTGAAAAGTTTAAAACTGCGGCGTTCAAATGAAGCAAAAACGATGTTCATCTGGCTTTGGGAGCCAGTGCCCCCCTGACGAAAATCACGTCAGGGTTTATTTTTTACAGCAAGGATCAACAGAGTTCGACGCTCACGCATTCTTTCACCATTTGAAAACCAAGTCGTGGAAGAATGACCAAGGGGCATTGGTAAAAAATTGGAAACGGCTCGCTTGGAATTGGATATGGCAACGAAGCTCGATTTCAGTGAAGCACTACAAAGAGCATCCAGATGATATATCGTCATGTAGCCGGTCACACGTAGGCTACGCAATGCATTGGCGCAGTATAACCATTAATTAATGTCCGATTCCGGAAAAATCCCCGGATTGTAAAAGATCTTTTGAGAAGTATCACACCATTCATATTCTGCTAATGAATGGTGTGCTTAAGATTCCTCGCTACTTGATTCGGCGCTATGATCGTACCGCGCTTGTCGTGGTGTAGGAGTCGTGCATCCCTGAGCATAGACTTACCATGCCGGACGGCCTTGGGTCTGAGTGTCGGTTAGCAACTATTACCTTTTAAGTTGCGTGTTACAGCGATGTCAGCCGAAGATGGTCTTAACAAGCTCCGTGTCCATGTATTCACGTACTTCCGTAATCTTTCCATCTTTCAAACGTAGTACAATGCCGTAGAGGTTGTTGTAATCGAGACCATCCTTGGTTCGTGATTCGCCCTCCGCCTCGACGAAAACCTGATCGCCCTCTGCAATCGCGTTGGTAACCGTGATCTTTATGGGGCCTTCGAGGCGATTGAGCAACACAGGCACGTAGTTGTCCAGAATGTCCTTCTTGCCGCGGTAAGTCCCAGTGAACAGGTGATTGCCGAAATAGGTGAGCGTGATGTCATCTGCCATGCTGTCGAAGTAGCCGGCGACATTTCCTGCCTTCAGCGAGGCATAGGCCTGCAAAACGATTTGCTTGTTTGATTCAGTTAAATTAGCCGAAATGTCATTCTTTGATTGTGTCATGATTTCTGATTTTTAAATTTATATTGTTCAACAAAACTACTTCCTCGCAGTGTCGTTGAGCGATGACAAATGATAAAAAAGAGCCTTGACAAATATCAACGGTTGTGTATATTCGTTCATGGTTGATGGTAGGGCAACTAGGCGTATGTGCCACCCTTGGTAAGTGCTGGATGTAGACCCCAGGCAGGGCGGCTACTGGCTGCAACATTACGAAGGAGAATGTAGCTCAATCCTTAAATTTTCGCCTTATGCATGACTCACTGATTTCATATGTCAATAGGTACTCCGGCATGCCCTTGAATAAGCAGGAAGAGGACCTTGTTCGAAAGACCTTTTCGGCCAAGAGACTTAAAAAGCGCCAGTATTTTCTTCAGCAAGGCGATGTCTGCAAGCATTTTTGTTTTATTGTCAGCGGAGCAATGAGGCAGTATAGCATTGATGAGAAGGGAATCGAGCATGTCGTACAGCTGGGCATCGAGAACTGGTGGATGGGCGACAGGGAAAGCATTGTCATGCTGACACCATCAAAATACAACATTGATGCCTGGGAAAATTGCGAACTGCTTACCATTAGCCATGCAGATACCATCTGCCTACTGGACCAAATACCTTCGGTAAGGAAGATGCTCCAAATAATGGAGGAGAGAAACTCGATCGCCAACCAGAAGCGTTTGAATTCCACAATCAGCCTTGCAGCCGACTCCCGTTACGCAGATTTTGTAAGGGAGTACCCTGATTTCTTACAGCGATTTCCGCTACATATCATTGCATCCTATCTTGGAATTACCAAGGAAACACTGAGCAGGGTCCGTAGGGGCACCATTCTTTGATCTTTGCCCAATGGTATTACCATGCCAGCGTGGATTTGTAATCGGGGCGTAAATAAATTTGCGTTTGTAGAGGTGATCCAGTCTCACATTCGAGTGTATTCTGAGAGTGCATCAGTCAGCTAAAAAGCCGGCTAGAAATATTTTCTGACCGGCTTAGCCTTCATGCATCAATGAATTTATAATTCGGGTTGAAAATTCACTTCTTTAAGCGTGCCTCGGGTTAAAACAGTTATTATTTGAATCCTCCTGTTACGTCAATTTCTTGTCCCGTTACCAGACGGGCTGCATCACTTGCGAGGAATACTGCTGCATTACCGATGTCTTCGGCCGTCGCTAACTGACCCAAAGCAGTCCGGGTTATCATGGCGTTAACGAATGGATTATCGGTATTCGGAAGCAATCCCAGGCTCGCAAGCCCTTCGGTCAAAATCATGCTGGGGATTAAAGAGTTTACACGAATGTTTTTAGGTCCCAATTCCTGCGAAAGTGACCAAGTCAACAAACTCATAGCTGCTTTGGTCGCGCCATAAACGGATAGCGTATTTTCTGGCTTGGTAGCAGCAACAGAACTGATATTGATAATACTGCCGCCCTTTCCCTCAAATAGTTTAAGCGCTGCTTGTGATGCTAACAGCGTACCCAGAACATTGACGTCAAACATGTTGCGATATGCATCCTCTGTAAAATCGCCAAGGGGTGTAGTCCAGTAGATGCCAGCATTGTTTACCAGAATATCTAAACCCCCAAAGGTTTTGTTTGTTTCTTCGAAAAGACGCGTTACTTCCTTTGACTTAGAGACATCACCTTGGACAGCGATCGCAGTTCCTCCATGATTTGTGATTTCCTTTACGACTTTGTCAGCGTCAGTCTTGCTTGTTACATAATTTACCACAACGCTGGCGCCTGCGGCGCCGAGTTGTTTGGCAATACCTGCACCTATTCCTTTAGACGCCCCAGTTACAATTGCCACCTTGTTAGCCAATTTTTTACGCATAGTTTTTTTGTTTTTTATTTATCAATTATTGATCCTTTTGTACTAGCGCTAACCCTCAGCTTTGTTGTAAGGATCGTGTGATGTGCTCGTTGAATTCAATGTTTTTATTTCACTGTCCACCATCTTGCTTTGGATTGGTTGGGAAAAGTGAGCGGATTGCATCTAGTATTTCCTGGTGTGAAGGCGGCGTTGTTCTAGCCATCAGGCTGCCTGTCGTAGGATCTCTTAGCTGCGCAGCTTTTTCCCTGATGTTTTCGTGGTCAGCTAGGGCCTCTTCAAGTTCGGTAGCGTTTAATTCCGTGCAATATGAAGGCATGCCGGGTTGATGTCTCCACGATTCTGACAATGGCCCGACATCGACAGGGTCAAAGCCGATTTCGTCAATGAGTCCGCATACAATGCTTTTTGCCTTTTCATCATCCCCTGAAACCGCCATCGCGATCCGGCCAGGTTCGCCTTTCGCTTTTGCACGATTCTCAAGTGTATAGGATAACAGGTTATTGAAAGCCTTCACGACTGGTCTTCCTAATTCCTGGGAAACCCAGATGCTTTCTAATCTGTCTACGAAACCATTTTCCATATTGCCGTCACGATAAGGGTAATAGTTGGTTGTATCAATGATGATAACACCATCCGGAACGCCTGCGAACAGGTCACCAGGTAGACGAGGTATAGCTTTGGTTGGAATGGACACAATGATGACCTCTACGTCTCGAACCACGTCTTTAATACTTGCAGCAGCAACACCCAATTGTGCAGCTGTCTCTTTTAATACACTCAGGGGGCTGGCGTTTGTTACTTTAACCTTATGGCCAGCGCCCGCCAACTTCCTTGCAATGGTTCCTCCCAAGGCACCGGTGCCTATTATTCCTATTTTCATATGCATTGTTTTGCCAATTTTCATTTCTTTAGCTCTGCGTTTCACCTGCTGCCGCTACTGTTGAGCAAAAAGGCATGGCTGTCCTTCGCGAGCTTTTAGCACGCGCGTACCTAGCGGACGATCGCGATATTTCCCGTGCTATTTTTGAGTGGAAAACAGAGGAGATTTATCCGTCAACTTTGTAAAAACATCGTAGGGCAAAACTACGACCTACTCATCAAAGAGACATTTGCAAATCAAATGAAAAAGTATGCGATTCAAATATTTTGAGGCTTCAAGGCAGGGATGTTCTCGTTGTTTCGAAATGACTTTGGTGTATCCTTGGCGTGCCTCTTGAAAAATGTTACAAAGTTATTCGGGTACTCGAAGCCAAGCATATAAGCGATCTCGGCAACGTCGGCGTTGCTGTGTTTTAGAAGGGCTTTTGCTTCTGTTATCACTCTTGAGGCAATGATTTCAGAGGTTTTTTTTCCAGTCAATTCTTTTACAGCGGCGTTTAGATAATTAACATGTATCGCCAATTCCTGCGCAAAATCCTTCGGCGTTTTCAACCTGATGGGATGCTCCACAGAATCAATCGGAAATTGTTTTTCAAGTAAGTTGAAAAAATTGGAGAGAATACGGATTGACGCAGACTTATTGGCGGAGGTCCTGCGGGAACTGTTTTGGAACTTGAAGGCTTTCTGCAGAAGTAGTTGAAGATAAGTGGCAAGTATGTCATACTTATGATGGTAGTCCCCTTGAATTTCCTCGTACATGTCCTCAAAAATGACACGTATTTCATCGGCAACTTCGTCCGTAAGTGCAAATACCGGGACAGACCCGGGGGTGAGCAGAGCTGATTGCTGAAAGTAATCTTTGTTCGCCAGTTTCGATTGGAAGTAGCTGTCGAAGTAGCAATAATAAGATGGTCTTTCTTCGGACAGCGACTGCCAGTAGTATGGAATCGTAGGATTAAAGAAGATCAAAACATTTCCATCAATCTCAATATACTCATCTTTTATCTGCAGTACCCCATTGCCCTTGATCAATGAAATCTTGTAAAAATCACTTCTGTGCATTGGTCGGGTACGTTCACAGATTTCGGACTGGTTGAATACATTAAAATGATTCACTTCGGCCAACAACTTGTATTCTGCTAAACACGCGCTATTGGTGGCTACTAATTCCTTCAAGCCAGAAATTTCCTGCATTTTGCAAAGGTATTCAAATCAAATCAATTTCAGTAGCAAGATCTCACGCCAAATCGCCGTTGTTACCGGACCTGTCCTTTCACGGCGTGACTTACTTGCAAGGTTTCATCCTGTGATGAGTGTCGGCGGGAAGCAGGAATTATCCTTTCAGGTCGCCCATTCCGAAATATTCTCATCTGATAGGCTGGCGTAAAACGTAATGTTAAACATTTTAATCCCGCCGACTGGATCCACTATCTATTGATTATGGTTCCATAAAGAACATAAGTTTTGGTCATCAATTGTACATCGTAGCAAAACCGGCATAATGGCATCACAGCTGAACATTCCTTTGCTATCGATACCTGTCGGCTACAAACCGACAATTATTAACAGATAAGCAAGCGCCTCAAAGAGGCGCTTATTTGGTCTTTCAGCCTTGTCAGACGAGGAGGAAGTAGTCTTCGTCATCGATTGGTTCACAAATGGCTAATTTTAATGACTTGGATGGATTTGAGGCTTACTCGAAAATGATAATAATTTTTCCTTGGGTATGCCCCTTTTCGATTTCCCGATGGGCATCGGCCATTGCATCAAGCGGATAGGTCGCTGCCACATGCGGCACGAGCTCCGCTTCCGTTAACAGTTTAGCAATGAACTTCATATCCTGCCCATTTGATAATACCATATTATAAAACGCATTGACATTCAGGCGGTCGGCCACCGCTTTTTCGTCACTGTTAACATTTGACCACAGGCTGATCAATGAACCACCCGGCTTGACGACCTGCATAGTTCTTTGAATATGTCCATCCTGCTTGACCGCCTCTATCACAAGGTCAACATCTGCAATACGATCCTCAAACCGGCCGTGCTGGTAGTCGACAAATTCATCAGCGCCCAACGAGATAACAAAGTCCTTTTTTGCTTTTGATGCAAGGGCGATTACATGAGCACCAAAATATTTGGCGAATTGGACAGCAAAATGCCCTACACCTCCGCCGGCCGCAGTGACCAGGACGCGATCACCCTTTTTGATGCCAATTTTCTGAATCGGTTGCAGGGCGGTTAGCGCAGCCAGCGTGGCTGCAGCAGCTTGCTCATGGCTGATGTTGGTGGGCTTATGTGCCAGGTCAGAGGCAGGCGCAGCTACAAATTCGGCATAAGTCCGCCCGATGTACGGGTGCCGCAAAGCGCCGAAGACCTCGTCGCCCATTTTAAAATCTGTAACCCGGGTCCCGACCCCAACAACCTCGCCAGAGATGTCCCATCCGGGGATCAATGGCTGGTCGCTACCAAACACCCAGCTCACTTCCTTGTTACTACGGACGATGGTGTCGGCCGGATTGATACTGACCGCCTTTGTCCGCACCAGGACCTCGTCGTCTTTGATCTGCGGAATGGGCACCAGTGCCATGGCAAAGTTCTCAACTCCGCCATGACCATTAATTGTCATTGCTTTCATAAGTCGTTTGAAACGCACCCGGTTACGATTGTTTGCTTTTACGGCATGCTTTTGTTATCCATCCGGGATTTGCGAACAAAATTATGGCAACTTCCGCGTAACTTTGCCGCAGGTATCACCGTTGATACCTGCCCGTTTATGAGCCCAACGGATAACACAACCCAAATTCAGTCCCAGATCAGGGCGTTGCAGGATACGATCTACGTGATCGGTGGTAAATGGAAGCTACCGATCATCCATTCCATTTGTAAGGGGAACAAACGGTTTACCGATATTCAAAACAGTATACCTGGTATTACCAAACGGATGTTGTCCAGAAGTTTGAAAGAATTGGAAGACAATAAATTGATCGTCAGAAATGTCGATCCCGATTTTACTGCAACTATTGAATACGAGTTCACCCAATACGCTCTTGAATATGGGAACCTGATATTGGAAATGATCCGTTGGGGAGAGAACCATCATAAAATCATCACTGGTAAGCCATAAAGTCGGCAGGCGCTAATGGCTGCTGGAACGCCAGTAAATATACGGTCGGCAGGAACGGGACTATTAGTGTAGCAATATCAGCGCGCTTTCAACCATTCGTTCACAAGCGGCCTGACTCATTCCGGCTTTGGCCGAGACAACGATCCCGTTAATACAGTTTTGCAAATAGTCGGCCATCGTCTCAGCATCCAGGCTATCTGAGAACTGACCTGTTTTCTTGCCGTGCGCTACGAAGTGAAGCAACGCTCTCCTGGTTGCATCGATACTCTTCTTCACGATTTCAACTGCTGCCGGCTCATCAGGACCAAACTCTATAATCGAGTTGATCAAAAAGCAGCCCTGTGGCATACCCCCCGGATACGTGCCCTCGATCGACAATTTGAAGATCAGCCTGATCCCGGTCAGCGGCTCCTGAGTGTTCGCAATAATTTCTTGCAGCGATACGACCGTCTTCTCGTGATACCGGTGAAGCGCTTTGAGCAGCAGTGAATGCTTGTCCCCAAAAGTGTTGTACAGGCTCGACCTGCTGATGTTTAACGTGTTCACCAGTTCCTCCGGCGTGGTACCGCGGTACCCGCGAACCTTAAAAAGCTCGATTGCTTTATCTAAAATTTCCTGTTCGTTGAAGTTTCGGTTTCTAGCCATTGCCTAGTGATTAACGCCAAATTGGAACTGTCGTAACAAAAATACAAAAATACTGGAACTAAAATTCCAATATTTCCATTCTGGAACTATAATTCCAGAATAAACCAGATTCATCATGAAAACACTAACAGAAAAGGTCGCATTCGTTACAGGTGGTACACGCGGGATGGGCGAAGCGATTGTCAGAAGACTAGCCTCAGAAGGCGCCAGCGTCGCATTCACATATGTCAGCTCAGAGGAGAAGGCCAAGAAGTTGGCTGACGAAATAAAAGACAACGGGGGAAGCGCCCTGGGAATCAGAGCGGATGCCGCACAAAATGGGGCTTTGACCAAGGCAATAAACGAGGCCGTCGAGAAATTCGGAAAAATCGATATCCTGGTCAATAATGCTGCAATCGCAGTCGCAGGGCCACTGGATCAAGCTGCCGAGAAGTCGGGGGACTATGACCGTCAGGTGGACGTGAACATCCGGGCAGTTTCCGAAGCAGTGCGTGCCGCTGTGAAACATATTCCGGAAGGCGGCAGGATTATCAATATCGGCTCAGTGGGTGGTAAAAGAATTGGAGGCCCCTTCATGTCGGATTATGCCGCAACCAAAGCCGCCATTAGCGGCTACACCCGCGGACTTGCCTGGGACCTGGCTCCCCGCAATATCACGGTGAATACCGTTGAGCCAGGAGCGATCGACACGGATATGATGCCCGCTGACCCGGCGGTCCGTGAGGCATTCACTAATGCAATTCCACTCAAAAGGTTAGGGAAACCGCAGGAAATTGCCGCTATGGTGAACTTCCTCTCAGGCCCGGAAGCAAGCTATATCACAGGTAGCAGTTTTGCGGTTGATGGAGGAATAAACGCATAATTCAAGACCAGTTATCATTTAGTAGCCAGGTGGAATAGGATCTTAATAACTAAGCCCAAACCACCTGGTTCAACGAAATGTTACATGCCTTGTTAACGAATAATCAACACTTTAAACACTCGGCGACCTGTTGTAAGTGTCCTGTAACGACAGACAGGTTGAAATTTAAGAAATTTACCATTCCGGATCTGGCTAGTTTGTTTGCGAATATGCCGTCCATGTTGTCGGTTGTGTACCATTTATGAATCGCAGAATTTTCGCTCTAACATTCTAGTGGGGTGGTACCTCGGCGGTCAAAATTGTCAATCAAGACCGCCAAAGCAATAACTAGGTCGGGCATCATAAAGCTTTTCGAAGCTAATGCGCGATTTTCTCACGCGGCAATGACGCATCGTAGTTCTAATGTTTCTATGGCCAAGCATCTTGCTGACATCTTCAAGAGGAACGCCATTGTTGAGCATCATATCCGCAAAAAAATGTCTGGCATCATGAGTGTCCAGCCTTCTGATATTTCCTGTTATGTCGCGAATATCGCAGAGGTCTGCTAGCTCCTTCAGGTAGGTATTGTACCTGAAATTGCTGTTCACCGGAATCAGCTTATCGTGTGCAACACAGTACGGATGCTCCTTGTACTTTTCAATCAGCTCCTCAACAATCGGCAGTATCGGCACCATTTCGCCGACCTGCGTTTTTCCTCGTTTACGGACAAGCCACCTTTCCCTCTTCGGCCCGACAAGCGTTATGCTATCACGGGTGAGTCCATGGATGTCTTGGTAAGCAAAGCCAGTAAAGCACTGAAAGATGAAGGCGTCACGCACCTCTGCCAGCCTTTCAACATGCAGCTTCTTTCGGTGAATTCTTTCCACCTGTTCAAATTCCAATGGGATTACTTCAACATCTCCGCCCGAGCATTTAAAACCTTCCATCGGGTTGCGCGTTATGAAATCTTTTTTTACACCGATTTTTACAATCTGCCTGGTCCATTTTAGATCCTTGCGGGCAGATACCTCCGCGAGTGGTTTGGGCTTGTGTAGCGTTAGGTATTCGTAAAGTTCTTCTGCAAACAGGCCAGATAGCTCTGAAAAATTTAAGTCCGATGTTTTGTACTGAAACTTGATAAATGCAGTGATATGCCTTTTAAGTTTTCGCCAATGCCGCAGTGTGTTGTCTGAGCGCATCCTGCGCTGAACCATCAATTCAAATTTTTCGATATGTTCGTCGAATGCTTGAAGCAGGGTCTGTTGCTTCTTCAAACCTTGCTTGGGCGCATCACTTTTGTCTTCCACCGGTTTGCCTTTGAAGACATTTTTGAGCATGGTAGGCGTGATGCATTCAAACTGCGATTGCAGCACCATGAATTGGGAAGTGAGTGAAGTGCGTGCCTGATCGATGGCAATGTTGATCAGTTTGGCTTCCATTCCTGAGGCAGTAACCTTTTTGGTTTGGTTGCACCAGTCCTCAGCGGCCACTTTTTTGCCGAGGGAGATTTCGTCATCGAGACCATCGATGGTAATCCGGACATAAATCGGCGCCTTGCCGTCTTTGGTTGCTTTGGCTTTGAATAGCCAGAAGAGGATCGAAAGTTTCTGATTGCTTTTCATCCTTCACATTTTTAAGTGATCTAATGTTCCCTGCGGGGACTTCCCGCAGGCGACGCATCGATTTCCTCAAAACCACATCACACAAGCTATTTTCGGAAATTCGGTTACCTAATTTAGAAAATCAGATAGGTAACCGAAACGGTAACCGAATCGGATAGGTTACTTTGATCAGGAATGATTCAGAAATTTTGAAACAAGCTGATTTTCAGAACAATTTAAAACAAAAAAGCGCCCTTTGAGGCGCTTTAAGTGATCCCGCTGGAATCATACTTTTCCAGATAACGAATTGCTTATCAATTACTTGTATCCTGTCAAATCTTTTACTCACCTTGTCACTCACCAAATTGTGGTGACGGGCTTGCAATTAGGTCAAAGATAGGGAAATTTATAAAACTTTCCTGCCAGCGACTTAGGAGCGAATGGGCGGCCAGATTCAATTGTCCGACAATTGTAGATCTGGCCGATTGCGGGCAAGAGGCAATCTTTAAATTCTTCACATAAGTTATGCAAGTAGATAAGGAAGAAAAGTCATATCAATCCTAGCATGATACTTTCCTTATGGACTGTAAATTGTGCCAATACGGACGGGAAAATGGGGTAGACAATTCCGACAACCTGGTCTTCGTATTAAGAAATTTAAGTCTACGTGCATTGCATCAGAAAACCACTAATCTTGTCCTTGTCGCACCAAAAGGCATAACAGATACCTCCACTTCCAAAAGATACTTCCCCGCCTTCCGTATCAGGTAATTCTGAATCGAACTGCATCAAAAAGTTCATCTTTTCACCACACAATGGACACTTCGGAACTTCCGCATTCTGTATCCACGTCGGTTCACCTCCGAGTCTGAAAAGATTTTCCCTGCTATTCGAAGATGCCCAATCTTGTATGCGCCATCTATCCGGCGTTTCGGCTAAGCCAACCAAAGTAGATTTAATCGGAAAAGGCTCGTAGTTATTAGGCTTATTAATGGCGCCAATCCTGTTAGGCTGGCCACCTCTGTTATGCTGATAAAACAATTCGTGGAATTCATTTAGCTCACTAAGATGAACCCCGAAAGTGACAGTTGAAAGGCCTGACACTCCTGACTCTGAAAAAGAATCATCCAAAGTCAGCAGATGTACAAATATATTTTCAGTGGTTTCATCTAATATGCCACCGAATGCAAAACGACTATCAGAACGAAGGTTCCAGGTGGGATGCTGATCTTTATTGAGGTGAATGGGGCGATCTGCTGAAAAGTAGTTTTTGGGGAAGGTAAAATGTCTGACGTGGTTCATGCAATACCTTTCAATCGTGCCATTTCGGACAGTAAAACCCACCGATTCCATATCTCCGGTAAGCCTTATGCCAATTTCCTTTTCACCGAAAAGCTCACTTTTACAAGCGTACTGTACCGCGAAGTTAACGGTTGCGAAGTCTCTTGTTGCTAGCAAACATTTGAATAGAAAAATACGATCGTCTAGACTTGTTCCAGAGTCTAATAGAGCAGCCTTGAACTGGCTTATTTTGTTCGTCGTCAAATTTCTCCAAGGGTATGAAGCGTAATAACTGCCACTGTTTGGTTGTAATTCGAAGATCAGACTCACATGGTCTCTTAGTAATTCGGGGAATTGGAGACTTGCACTGTGAATTAGATCTTCTGCGTTCTCGTTCTCCTCGTAAGCCAAGATGGCGAGCGCTTGTTGAATCAACTCTGCAAATTGGTTGCGGGAGACGTAGCTCAATGCATCTTTAAAGATTGCTGCCGATTTTTTAAAGGCCGAAAGGAACTCTTGTGCGAAAGAGTCGATCTCGTGTGTCTGTTCAGTCAACTCAAAAAGTCGCTCATAAAGCCTGGGAGTTTTCCATCCAGTAGCCTGAAAATCCGAAATGAGTTCTTTGCTTTTCTGAGCCATTGCGCGAAGATTACAGAAGCAGGCAAATTAGCAAAATCCGCCCGAACAATGTACACTCGACATTGTAGACAAGTAGGCACGGGAGTATCAAAAACCCAGTTTTCATGGAATATTAATAAAATTCTTCCGCCCGCGACTTCGGAGCGTTTGGGCGGCCAGATTCAATTGTCCGACAATTGTACATCTGGCCGATTGGGGTTAAGAGGCAATCGTAGCTTTGCATGAAGTGCATGACAAGTGAAGCGCAACTCGAAATTGTCATACTAATGTTTTTAAGAGCAGTACTTCCAGGGAAAGTACAGCAACACTTTTTGTACTCGCAAAAACTTCTGCCTACTGCCCGGTCGGCTATTACACACCTAAGACTAGTTTTGTTTTTGCAACAAACCAAGGAACTGGCTCACAGCCATTGCTTTCGTCATTTAGATAGGCAAGAACCTGATCGGAGTTCATGTCACTATCAAAGAGCCCATATTCGTTCAAGTTTAATTCGAATTCGTTTGAAAATTCTGCTCCGAGATCATGACAATGAAAAGTGTGAAAGTCCCCGCTGAACTCGATACCTATATAATCAAAGCCTAAAAACTGATCATTGTTTGTTTCTTCAATGCCTTTCAGAAGTGTTAACCGAAGACCAATTTCTCCCATTCCGTCCGACTGAGGTTTAAATTCGTCAAGGAGGTCAGCACGCTCGCGTTCATTAAAATACAGAGCGAAGACTTTAATGTCATCTAGATGTGAAAAGAACGTGGTTTTGTATTCCAAAGCCGTCTCAATATCAGTGAATACGTTAACCCAGCCCAATTTATGTTCATTGTGATTTTTGTCAACCCAAGCTCTGATTAAGTGGATCTCCCTGTTTGAAAGCTGGAAATTTTCTTTTGCCTCTTCTGCTTGTTCATCATTGTCAATTGTCCAGCTGTAAGACCAGATATTGACCAGGTGGTCATTAATACACTTACTACAAGTGTGAATCATTGCTTCGCTGTATATTCCAAAATTCATTGGAACGAGCCTTGTCAGAAAATATCCTCCTAGATAATGCTTTTGCTTAAGATCTATCATTCAAGTTTCGATTTCTACTACGCTCGCCGCGGGTCTTTATTGACCCAGCGACGGGCGTTAATATACGTAAATTCGTCTGTGTCAGCTGTCATCAAGTGTCTGTTTATTTCTATCTAGGAGTTTGTAATTGACCCACGTGTTTAGTTCGGCTGCCGGCGACCATTTTCAGGAGATTGGAATTTTTATAAAATTCTCCCGCCAGCGAATTCGGAGCGTTTAGGCGGCAAGACGAGATTGTGACACAATCTTACATCTTGCCGATTGCGGTCAAGAGGCAATCGACACTTTCGCAGAATAAGATTTGCTTGTGAAGAGTAAGAGGAAAGGTCCTAGTGTTTTTCCCATTTTGGACGAGCCCGGTAAAAATTCCGTAATTTTGTTAGTAACGCCTAAATCATTTTTAGAAACAATATTGACGATATGGGACATAAATATGTCTGCCTGGCCTGTCAAAAAGCGGTGAACTTAAATGCTGATTATACCATAGCAGAAAAGCAATCACGAAAATGTCTGGAATGTGGACAAGCGATGGCGCTGTATCCGCACCGGTTTAGACCGCCGAGGAAAAACGCTAATAAGAAGTGGGCTGTGATCCGTTATTTACATCAGAACGGACTTACCTATCATCATATCGCTGAACCTGGCAGAAGCGGATATTCTAAGTATCCAGAAACGATGAAAGAAGCAATTGAGTTTGTGAACAGATTAGGGTCTGGTCAATAAAGCATTTAAATAGAACATCCCTCGCCCAATCAAATCAGTAAGTGCAAACAACATTTTATTAATAGCAGGCTTTCAAGGATATTTTCAAATGAGATTTTCCGTTCGTCCTTCCTGACTTTCACCTTCTCTCTCGCGATCCCCTCTCACAAATAGGAGGGGTCGTGAGAGAGAAGGTGCAGCGCTAACCTTCCATACCAGACCTCTTGGAAAGCCGCCCTTTCAAAGCCTGCATATCTTCACTGACCTTCGTGTCAAGGATCTTCGCATAAATTTGGGTCGTACGAATATTAGTATGTCCAAGCATTTTGGAAACACTTTCAATCGGCACACCATTCTGCAAAGTTATAGTCGTGGCGAACGTATGCCTGGCCACGTGTGAAGTAAGAACCTTGTCAATACCACAGATTACGGCAATCTCTTTCAGATAGTCATTCATCTTCTGATTGCTCGGCACTGGCAACACGAGGCCGCGAGATTCACATAGCGGATGGTCTTTGTATCGATCAATGATTAGAAGCGCCTCCGGCAGCAGCGGAATGTGCGATTTGACATTCGTTTTCGTCCTCTGGCTGAAAATCCATTGCTCACCATCGATCCCTCGTGCTATCTGGCTTTGTTGGAGTTTCTGAATGTCCGAGTAAGCGAGGCCGGTGAAACAACAAAAAAGAAAAGTGTCGCGAACCTGTGCGAGACGATCACTGGCAAATTCTTTATGTGCCATCAAGTCCAGCTCAGCTCGGGTAAGGATCGCTTTGTCAACCTTCTTAAACTTGCCTTTAAAATTCAAATATGGATCAAGATTCATCCAGCCATTACCCAGGCAAATGTTTACGATCTTACGAAACATTTTCATGTGCTTCACCACCGCATTATTGCCCATCTTGCGTGCTGAGCGAAGATAGAATTCGTAGTCGGCGATGAAAGCGAAATCGATGCGGCTAATGTCAAAATCGCCGGTATCGAAGTGACCTTTCAAGAATGCCAATGTATGACGTTCAAGCACTTTGTAGCGGTTAAGTGTGCCGATAGCATATTCTTGGCCGACCAATGCCTTCATACGCTCGTTATGGTCAGCTATCACCTCCATCAATAGCCGCTGCTTAGGACCGACGCCCAGAAACTTGTTTTTGATTGTCTCTGCCGTTATCAAAGCATCGTCACGCACCAACGCGGCGTGTGCGTCCAATAGTTGCTGTTCTAAGTTGCCGAGGTAAGAATTAACCGACTTTACAGCCTCCTTTGCACCAGTAACTCTTCCGGCAAGTGCATTCCACCGGCTAGGCTCGCATTCTCGCCCGGTCGTAAATTCTGCTCTTTTACTTTCAACGGTAATCCGCAAGTAAATCGGCACGGGCCCTTTTTGATAGTTTTTCGGCTTCTTCAAATAGAAAAGCAGACTGATCTTTGTTTTCATACCTTTTTCAGGTTAAAAAGTTGAACAAAAGTAGTCTTGCAAGCCTAATCAGCACAAGATGTTTACGGCGTAAACAGGTTGTTACACAATGAGTTGTAGCGATTCTGGTGAGTAAAATTTGCAGATCCTTGAACTCACCGAATTACTCACCAAAAATTTGTGGAAAATTGAATCTTTTGGCACATCCGACAAAGAAAAAAGCCTACTAATCTGTTGATTTGCAGGCTTTTGGTGCTTTTTGTTATTTCTTCAAGTGATCCCGCTGGAATCGCAGAATATCGACGAAAGTGATTGATTGTCAGTTAAGTTATTCGATCGAATCGAATAGGTGACTGAATTGGGGACCGAATAAAATGATTCGATTTGGCTTCAATTCAAATATCTCTGTATCAAATTTAGTCTTTTATAGTCGTCTATCCAAAATAAGCTGGCTCCAAAAAATTGTGTCGTTTTTTGGAGTTGCCTCCCATTCCTTACTTTCAAAACCCATCGATCTCTACTTTCCTTGCTTCTTCAATAGTTAATTGTCCCATGCTGAATTCCGAAAATTGCTTTGATGTTATCTAATGCCGCAGTCATAAGTATTTTGTGAGCTCGACCTTATTGGTTGCATAACTGAAAATTTCAATCAATTCCTAATAATCATTACATTTTGACAACAGGCTATTTATACGCAGCCGTGGAAAGTTTGTAAGGGAGGCGTCCAGGTTTGTTCTCCCGTTTCGGTAAAAAGTACAAGAGAGAAACTCGGTGAATGCTACTGCTTCTTTTTTAACCCTAAAGCTGCTACTGCTCTCCGTCCCGCTTCCCCTGTTGGTTTTTTCTGATTTGTTGCTCGATATTAGGCGTTGGACCGCGGTGTTTGCGGGAGGCCATGCGGCGCTCTTCCGCGACGTCGGCAGCGTGAAGTTTTTCGAATCGTGCCAGCTCCCTTTCATTGGTCGGCAACAGGTATCAGGCCTAACAGATCCATTCGTGAATATTCTCCTGCGTCAGCGGTACTATTCTGCTTGCCATGATTTATTTGCTGTTCCGAAAGCCTGTTCCTTAATATTGGGCAAGAAAGCTTTTAATTGGTGGTGGCAGTTGCATTCCCCAGGTCGGGAAGCCCATGAATACCATATCAAATTTACCATCGAACCAATCCTAGTCGCAAGTGGTGGCAAAAGCCCGACGCATTCTTGCGAGCAATTGATCGACAGTAGTTCTATAATCGGCAGGTTACGTGTTTCGAAGTTCAAGCGAAACCAGTTTGCTACCTACCTTTGGCTAAATCATTTCGGCTATCGCCCCATTGTTTTTTGTTCGTGAAAGGTAAACAATCAGAATTTTTTCAGCCGCTGGCACTTGTATTGAATCAGTAGGGACAGCAGGTTGCTAAATGGTCGAGCAGGCGGAATTTGTGAGTGCCAACACCAACAACAGCGCTATCATAACGCCCTAAAGTTTCATTTTTGATGTCAATAATGTGACCATTCGCAGATAAAAGTTTGCGGCGTCTTGCGGAGTGCCTGCAACGCCCGGATTATGACCAAGGACGCCGCGGGCATCTTATTGTTTGGCGCGTAGCCTTCTATGGCCAGTTGCAGCGCACGAGCAGATCGAGCATCTACAGGAGGATATTTTGCATTACTTATCATTGTTAGAGACAATGCGCTGTCAGGGTGTAGCGGGTCAAATGGCAATGGGGAATTTTTTAAAATACTTATAATCAGTTATTTAAAGAAAATAAATTGAACACTGTTCAAAAAATATGCCGTAATATTTTTTTTATTGAACAGTGTTTAATAGGTTTGCATATCAAATAAAGATGACATGTCGATAGCAAAGAGAAAAGAGCAGGAGAAGTTGGAAATGCACAAACTGATTCTGGACGGCGCTCGTAAGATATTTCTTGAAAAAGGCTATGAGCTGACCAGCATCCGCAACATCGCCAGCGAGATCAGTTACAGCCCGGGTTCGATTTATTTTTATTTCAAAGACAAGAACGAGATTTTTCAAGAGTTGCATAAGGAGGGATTTCGTTTGCTAGTGAGAGAAATTAAAACGTTGGATGTTATTGAAGATCCTTACGAGCGTTTCAAAGCTTTGGGCCTGGTCTTTATCCGCTTTGCCCAAAAACACACGGATTATTACAACTTAATGTTCCTGGTTAGCGAATCTGGGAAAGAAGAAGGATTTCAGATTGCCCAGGAGTGTATTGATTATTTATCAGGTGTAATACAGCAATGCCAAGATCACGGCAGGTTTCAAGGATTGAATAATAAATATCTGACCTTCATGACGCTGTCGTATATGCACGGGATTTGTTGCTTGTACTGCAAAGACCGGATGTCTGGTTTTTTTGAAAAATCAAGCGAAGAATTGATGATACATGGCTATGAAACTTTCATTGCCATCGTCGATAAAAATTGATTTGCTTTTCTTTTTAGTATCAAAGCGTTCAGCTAACACAGGACGATTATAACAGGATGCATCTAATCCTGAGCGTCTCATCCTATATTTTTTAACTATTTATTGAACATTGTTTAAACTTATTACAGTGAATAATAGACCTACTACATCCCGTGTTTGGAAGGCGGTATTATCGCTTCCTATACTCACCATGCTGGCCTATCCTTCCAAAGGGCAGGACCGGCTGCAAGCCTACATCACCGAAGGGCTCGGCTCGAACCAGAGCATTCAGCAGCAAAATTTCCTTCTCGAACGAAATGTGCTGGCCCTGGCAGAGGCAAAAACCATGTTCCTGCCCAGCGTATCTTTTTCAACAACGTACAACAAAGCAAGCGGTGGCCGGACCGTTGATTTCCCGACAGGCGATTTGTTGAATGGCGTCTATTCAACATTGAATCAGATTACCGGAACCGGGGCTTTTCCAAATCTCCAAAACCAGAGCATTCAGCTTTTCCCGGACAACTTTTACGATGCCAAATTTCGCACAACGATGCCGCTGATCAATGCGGAACTGGTTTATAACAAAAGGATTAAAGCCCAGCAGGTGGATCTGCAAAAAGCGGAAGTGCTGGTTTACAAGCGCGAGTTGGTCAAGGAAATTAAAACAGCTTATTACCAATATGCAAAGGCGATCAATGCAGTGAAAATCTATGAATCTTCACTAGGGTTAGTGCAGGAAGGCAAACGAATCAATCAGGTTTTGTTTGACAATGAAAAAGTTAACAGGACCGGCGTCATCCGCAGCACCAACGAAGTCGCCAAGATCAATGCATCTCTGATCTCAGCCCGGCAGACAAAGGAATCGGCCCGGAACTATTTCAACTTCCTGCTCAACCGTCCGATGACCGACAGTGTTGAGATTGATTCTATCACCAAGTTACCGGAACTGGATTTGTTGCTGGCTGGTGATGTGGCAGGCCGCGAGGAGCTTTTCAAACTCAAAACAGCGCAGGATATTAACACGAATCTGACAGGTCTGGCTAAATCCTACATCGTCCCCAAAGTCGGAACGTTTATAGACCTGGGTTCGCAGGCTTTTGACTGGAAATTCAATGATAAGAGCCGCTACTACTTCTGGGGCGTGTCGCTTGAATGGGACCTTTTCGCCTTTGGTAAAAATAATTACCGGATCAAAAAAGCAGTCGCAGAACAGAAAAGCATTGCGGCGCAGACCGATTATATTTCGCATCAGCTGTTAACGGAGCTGAAAATGCGCCAGAACCAGATGCAAAGTGCTGTGGCGCAATATCAATCCGCGCAGTCGCAGCTCAAAACAGCACAAACCTACTACAACGACCAGCTCAAACTCTACCGGGAAGGTGTAGCCATCTACATTGAGCTGCTCGACGCGCAAAATCAGCTCATCAATGCCCGTCTGGATGCCAATATTGCCTTATTCGAAACCTGGATCACGCAGGCCTCGATCGAACGTGCCAATGCCAGTTTCACATTTCAATAACTCAAATCAACTTATTATATGAAAACGATTCCATTACTCATTTTGGCAGCGGCCATCTTTATCAGCTGCGACGAGAAACAAAAAGAAAAACCGCACCTGGAGGATATCCATGTGATTTCTGTGAAAGTGCTGCCTGCCAGTTCATTAAGCTTGTCTGGAAACATCACCGCAACCGGTCTTGTAAGCACAGAGCACGAAGCAAAATATGGTTTTAAGATAGGCGGTGTGATCAGCCGGATCCTGGTAGAGGAAGGGCAATCGTTCCGAAAAGGGCAACTGCTTGCCGTGCTGAATGCAACAGAGATTGCAGCGGGCCTGAGCCAGTCTAATCTGAATGTAGAAAAAGCCCAGCGCGATTATGACCGGGCCGTGAACCTTTACCGTGATAGTGTTTATACCAAGGAGCAATTACAAAATACCAAAACACTGCTGGATCTCGCTAAAAAAGGCGAGGAGACTGTTTCTTTCAACGAGCAGTATTCTAAAATTTATGCCGCCTCCGATGGCTTTGTCTCAAAGCGGCTCGCATCAGAAGGCGAGGTGGTGGGTGCAGGCAGCCCGGTGCTGGTGATCAATGAGACCAAAGACGACAAGAGTTATCTGCTAAGGGTTGGGCTTACAGACAAGGAGTGGGCATCCGTTTCGACCGGGCAAAAAGCTACGGTAACCTTGGACGGATATCCTGACAGAAAGATCGACGCAGTCGTACTGCGTAAGTCTCAGACCTCTGATGCAGCCGCAGCTTCTTTTCAGGTCGAACTGAAATTGAAACTGACCGACATTAAGCCAGCAGTAGGCATGTTTGGAAAGGCCCAGATTGCCACTGGAAAAGCGCAGGATGTTATGAGCATTCCCTACGATGCTTTGGTGGAAGCTGACGGAAACACCGCCTACGCGTTTGTTGTAAATGGGACAGGGAAAGTCAGAAAGGTGCCTGTTAACATTTTGAGTTTTGATAACAAGGCCGTGTATCTCAAAGACGGACTTAACCCGGCCGACCAGGTGGTTATTTCCAACAGCGCCTATCTGAACGAGGCATCTACCATTAAAGTAATCCAGTAAATCCAAAGCAATGAAAATCACGAATTTTGCAGTCAAAAATTATCAGTTCACCCTGATTATTTTTCTTCTGGTTGCTGTTGTCGGCGTGCTGACTTTGTTTACCATGCCCCGCTCGGAAGACCCCACTACGCATCCGCCACAATACCTGATCACTGTCATCTATCCAGGCACAAGCCCGAAGGACATGGAGGAACAGGTGGTAAAGCCCATTGAGAATAAAATTTACGGACTTGAAAACATAGACAAAATATTGACAACTGTGGAAGACGGCGTGGCCGCCATTCAGGTCAAGTTCAAGTATGGTGTCGATGTAGATAACAAGTATCAGGAAATCTCCACGGAAATCAACGCGTTGAAAAACAGCGAGCTCCCCAAGGAGATTTACCAGATCAAAACCGAGAAAATCGCCTCGTCCGACGTAAAAATCATTCAGGTTGCACTGATCTCAAACACTGCTTCGGCTAAAACATTGAGAGACAATGCGGATATATTGAAAACCAAGCTCGAAAAGATCACCGATCTCAGGGAAGTGAAATACACCGGTATGCCCGAGCAGGAAATCAGGATCGATCTGCAACTCGATAAGCTCGCGCAGCTGAAAATCCCTTTGAATCTGGTCGTGGGCAGTTTGCAGAGCGAGGCCGCGGACGTTCCGGGCGGGAGTATCCACATGGATAGCAAGGTATTTAATGTCAAGACCAGCGGGAAATTTCAAAATGCGGAAGACGTCGCCAATACGGTCATCTACAACGCCAACGGCAAAATTGTCTACCTCAAAGATGTCGCGCAGATCAGTTATAAAGACGGAACGGTCAGTCACATTACCCGCATCAACGGACAGCGCTGTATTCTGGTTACAGCCGCGATGAAAAATGATGTCGACATTAGTCAGGTCAAAAAGGCGTACGAGCCTGTACTGGAAGAATTCAATGAAACCTTACCGGAGAATATTAAAATGGTCAAAAACTTTGATCAGGCCGATATGGTTGCAAAACGTCTGGGGCACCTTGGGTTTGATTTCGGCTTAGCCATCTTGCTGGTGATTGTGACGCTGCTACCACTGGGTTTCAGGCCTTCGCTGATCGTGATGATCTCCATTCCGCTTTCTTTGGCGCTCGGCCTGATTGCGATGAATCTATTGGGCTATTCGCTCAACCAGCTCAGTATCGTAGGCCTTGTGGTCGCCCTGGGTCTTTTGGTCGATGACAGCATCGTAGTAGTTGAAAACATTGAAAGGTGGCTCCGCGAAGGGCATTCCAAGCAAGACGCTATTTTGAAAGGAACCAAACAGATTGGCGCTGCGGTGGTCGGTTGTACAGCCACGCTCGTTATCGCTTTTTTACCGCTTGCCTTTTTACCTGATGCCGCCGGTGAATTCATGCGCAGCCTTCCCATGGCCATCATCACCAGCGTATTGGCATCCATGATTGTGGCGCTGACATTGGTTCCTTTTATCGGAAGCAGTGTCCTGAAAACCCATACGCACGCGGAAGGAAATTTCTTCCTTCGGAAATTACAGGGCTTTCTGACCTATTCCTACAAAGGTATCATGCCCGTAGCCCTGAAATGGCCAAAAGTCACCATCAGCATATCGGTTGCATTGAGTGTAATGGCCTTTTTACTGTTCCCGCTGGCAGGATTTAAGCTTTTCCCTACTTCGGAAAAACCCATGTTTCTGATCAATATCAAAATGCCTTTGCAGGCTAATATTCCGGAAAGCGACAGAGCAGCACGACTCGTGGAAGCCGAATTGAAAAAGCATGAAGAGATTGTTTATTACACCTCTAATGTAGGCAAAGGCAATCCGCAGATCTACTATAATGTACACCAGCAGGACATCAAACCGGATTTTGCACAGATTTTCGTGCAGTTGGAAGAAGAGACAACCCCGGATGTCAAAACTGCGATCATCAGAGAACTTAGAAGCCAGTTTCGTGATTTCCCTTATGCCAAAATTGAGGTGAAGGATTTGGATCAGGGCTCGCCGATCGAGGCGAATATTGTGGTCAGGGTCTTTGGTGACAATCAGGATACCCTGCGTTCGCTTTCCTTTAAGGTCGAAGAGATATTGCAAAAACACCCGGGCACTTTCTTTATCAACAACGAGCTGAATGCTTATAAATCGGATGTGAAAATCAGAATTGACAAGCAGAAAGCAAGAACGCTGGGCGTGATGACCAGTGATATTGACAAGGTGATCAGATTGGCTGTTGCCGGACTCAATGTCGGTGATTACATCGATGACCGTGGTGATGCAAGGAACGTGGTTATCACCATTCCGCGCGAAAAGTTTTCAAATCTGGATGCACTCAAAAACCTTTATGTAAGCAACATCCAGGGGATGCCCGTGCAAGTAGATCAGATCGCCACCATAGGATTTGAAACCTCGCCAACTGCCATCAACCACTTCAACAAATCGCGGTTTGCCAAGGTGACTTCGCTGACCCGGGACAATACGCTGGCCAATGATATTCTAAAGGATGTGGTGCCCGAGCTGGACAAATTAAAAATGCCAAAGGGCTATTATTACAAATTGTCGGGTGAGGCTGAATCGGAAGGCGATGCGCTGGGCGGAAATTTCATGTCAGTGATTATTTTGAGCACATTCCTCTTTATCGGCGTGCTGTTATTACAATTCAAAACCTTTAAGGGGATCATTATTGTGTTGTCTATCATCCCTCTGGGTGTTTTAGGCGGGGTTATATTTTTGTTGATGACCGGAAATCCGATGTCGATGGTTTCCATTATCGGTTTCATTGGGCTGTCGGGTATTCAGGTTAAGAACTCACTGTTGCTAGTCGACTTTACCAACCAGCTTAGAGCAGAGGGTAAGAGTATCGATGAGGCCATCCATATTGCCGGGGAAACCAGGTTTCTGCCTGTGGTACTCACTTCAATCACCGCGATCAGTGGTCTTATCCCGATTGCGCTGAACCCCAATCCGCTGATCGCCCCGTTAGCGATCGTATTGATCGGAGGGCTGATCAGTTCAACGATCCTGTCAAGGGTGGTTACACCTGTGATGTACAAGCTAATTCCGCCAAGCATTGACAAGGCTTAACGTCACAGGGGGAGCAATCCCACGAAAGGAAAACGGTGGGTTGTATTATGTATTGTGAAATTACTGCTGGAAGGTTAATTCAAAGCGTCACTGGAACCGGCACTAAACAATTATCGGGGATGGGAATAATAGAAAGAAAACTAAGAGAGCGGGCAACGATGAAAAATTTAATTCTTGATGCCGCCCAAACCTTATACCTCGAGAAAGGTTTGGATTTTACAACTATACGAAAAATTGCAGAGCGGATCGATTACAGCCCTACCACGATTTATTTGCATTATCCTAGTAAGGATGGGATCTTAAATGATATGCAGAAACGGGCATTTGAAAGACTGCTTAAAGCTTTACGAGCTGTCAGCAGACACCAACAACCATCGGATAAATTAAGAGATCTGGGAAAAACATACATTGATTTTGGTATTGAGAACCCCAAACAGTATGAGCTGATGTTCATCCTGCACCACCCAATGAAAGGTATTGAATTGCTTCAATCTTGTGACAATTTTCAGCATACCTTTCGATTCATGCAAAGTACAGTCCGTGAGTCCATAGCCAAGAAAACGGTCATTTATACGGATCCGCATACTGCCTCCCTGCAACTCTGGAGTATTCTGCACGGCCTTACCACTTTGTATTTAAACGACCGGCTTGCGAGTTATTGTGGTTGTGACGGCCAAAACCCAGACCCCGTTTACCGAGCCTGGGAGCTTTACATGGAATGTATCAGTAGCAAAAAAAATATTTGAAAACAGATCACTAAAACTTAAATCACATTGAAATGAAAGATGTTTGGATAAAAATATGGGAAGATCGCTATGGTCAGGATGAGTATGCTTTTGGAATAGAACCTAATGAGTACCTAAAAAACCAGCTACTCAAAATAGAACCAGGGACGATCCTTTTTCCTGCGGAAGGTGAAGGACGAAACGCCGTTTTTGCGGCTAAAATGGGCTGGACAGCATCAGCGTTCGACATAAGTGCCAATGGACGCAATAAAGCATTAAAATTGGCTCAACAGAATAATGTCACCATTGACTATCGAATTGGCGAGTTACCCAAACTAGGTTATACAGATGCACAATTCGATGCAATAGCGTTGATCTATGCGCATTTGCCAGTTTCTATCAGATCAGAATATCACGGGCTGCTGGATGGTTATTTACGTAAAGGGGGGCATATCATCTTCGAATCATTCAGTAAGGATCATCTCGAATACAGACAACGCAATGAGAAAGTTGGCGGTCCAAAGGATTTAGATAGCTTATTCTCGATAGAAGAGATAAAATCTGATTTTAAACAATATGATATTATAGAATTGGTAGAAGAGGTGATTGACTTGCAGGAAGGTATTTATCACAATGGCCAAGGCTCGGTCATTAGATTTGTTGGTCGGAAAAAGTAAAATGAGGAAACACAGCATAGAAATATAGACATAAATCCAGACACAAAATCCAATCTGCACTCAGGTTTCATCCTGCGGTATTTAATCATTCATAAAATCAAAACAAAATGAAACAGTACATCTTAATAACCGGAGCATCATCCGGAATTGGTTACGAAATGGCACACCAGCTTGCGGCCTTAAAATACAATCTGATCCTCACTGCCCGCAGCGAGGATAAACTGGCGGCTATGCAGCAGGAATTATCTTCCAAATATGGAATTACCGTGCACTACATACCTAAAGACTTAGGCAAAACGGAGCAAGCGGCTGAGCTATTTGATGATATCAAGAGCGCTGGCTACCAGGTATCTCATTTGGTTAACAATGCAGGATATGGCGTGTATGGAAGTTTTGTGGAAACCTCCCTGGAAACGGAACTGAACATGATTGATCTCAACGTCAGCAGCCTGGTTATCCTCACCAAATTATTTGCCAAAGATATGGTGGCCCGAAAGTCGGGCAGAATCATGAACGTGTCTTCGGTGATTGCATATTTGCCTTTCCCTTACCAGTCGGTGTATTCAGCTACCAAATCTTTTGTTTTAGCTTTTTCGCAAACCCTGGCTGCCGAACTGGAAGGAACGGGCGTAGTGGTTACCACGCTTGCCCCTGGGGTTACAGAAACAGCCTTTATCTCGCCAGAAATGCGGGAGACCAATCTGGTCAAATCCAGTAAGCCTGTCCCCGTAAGAATTGTAGCTTCTGAAGGGGTGAAACTTTTGCTGCATGGAAAAGGAAAGAAAATCATAGGTTTTCAAAACCGGTTCAATTCCATTCTGGCAGCAATACTGCCTGACGAGGTGATGATGAAAATTAAGATGAAGCTGGCAAGTGTCCGCTAATGCGTGCGGCCACTTCGATTTCGTCCTGGGAGGTTCAGGTGACCACCCAACTAGTTTGCTTTTTTGAGCGTTACTTGTAGTTCTTACACCCGACGAAAAACCAAAAAATGACTGAAACGAAAAAAATATCAAGACGAGAAATAATCAAACAAGGAGGGCTTGCGCTGTCAGTTTTACCTTTACCATTAACAACATTTTTAAACTTTAACGAAATGACAGATAACCAAAATTTCGACGTAATCATCGTCGGCGGAAGCTATGCAGGACTTTCAGCCGCAATGGCTTTGGGACGGGCACTAAGAAATGTTTTAATCATTGACAGCGGGTTGCCTTGTAACCGTCAAACACCTCATTCACATAACTTTTTGACGCAAGACGGAGAAAAGCCAGGCGTTATTGCCGAAAAAGCCAGGAAAGAAGTTTTGAAGTACGACACTGTAAAATTCGTAACTGACCTTGCCGTTAACGGAAGGAAAACCGATAAAGGATTTGAGATATCAACGCAATCAGGAAAAGTCTTTGCAGCTAAAAAGCTCGTCTTTGCAACCGGTTTAAAAGATAGATTGCTAAAAATTGATGGATTTTCTGAATGTTGGGGAATTACAGTAATTCATTGTCCTTATTGCCATGGATATGAAGTAAAGGATCAAAAAACAGGTATTTTGGCAAATGGATATGGTGCATTTCATCTGGCTCGACTGATTAGCAACTGGACAAAGAATTTGACCATATTTACCAATGGAAAATCGGAATTGACACCAGAGCAAACCGATGAAATAAAAAGACACAATATTGCAATAGTTGAAAAGGAAATTACCTCATTGAAGCACAAAAATGGAGTAGTTGAGAAAATAATTTTTTCAGATAATTCAAATTTTGAATTGAAAGTTATCTATTCAAGACCTCCTTTTGAACAACACTGTAAAATCCCCGAATTACTGGGTTGCGAATTGACAGAACAGGGACTTATCAAAGTAGATGCATTTCAGAAAACAACGGTGGATAATATATTCGCTTGTGGAGACAGTACCAATCCTATTCGTGCTGTATCATATGCTGTATCGACAGGGAATAATACGGGAGTATTCTTAAATAACGCAATGACAGAAGAAGATTTTTTAAAATGACAATAACAACGCATAGAACAGACTGCTTTGAGTGACGGCGACGTATCCAACTCAGCAATAGCATTATAATAAATTTTGTATATTAGTTGGTGATTCGGTAGCGCTGTGATATGACGTAATACGGAGTATTGGCACAAAGCCAAGTTTTTAACGAAAATAGTAGGTAATTTGTAAATCAAATTATCATGAAAACTTCAATACCTCGTATTCCTCCTCCAATTTTTTTTCTTATAGGATTAATTGCGATGATACTACTCAGTTCATTTGTTCCAATTGGACGCTGGTTAAATTACCCTTGGAGATACCTTGGTATAATATTTCTTGTTTTAGGATTTTCTCTCAGTCTTGGGAGCGGCTTATCTTTCCGAAGATTAGGGACAAATCCCCGTCCTGGCGCCAAAGCAACTCTAATGGTCACGACAGGACCTTTTAAGTACACCAGAAATCCAATGTATTTGGGGTTAACCACAATGCTGATCGGTATTGCGACACTTTTAGGAACATTTTCACCTGTGCTTATTATTCCCATATTCTTTATCCTCGTGCAAACACAATTTGTATTACGAGAAGAGAAATTGATGGAACAGTGGTTTGGCCAACCATACTTAGATTATAAAAAGAAGACTCCGAGGTGGTTAATTTAAGAAAGATGGCTGGCGCTAACATTGCATTGCCAAAAGTGGGGCTGACGGACAAGTGCTGAGCAATATTGTCTTTAAGCAGAATAGCTATACACTTTTTAAGGCTAACAGCACAATAACTATACACCTTCTTTTTAAGGGGCGATTTTACCATACGGGCTTGAATCCTCGACTTTACAGTTTTATCGTGGATTTTTCAATCCGGCTTTCCCGGAGGCCTGTATGTCTTCCAGCATTTCCGCAAAATGGCATTTAGCTGCTGTTCTTTGGGAATTAGGAAGTCGCAACATGCGGGGTACCCCGTGGGCGCTGCCTGTGATTGTTGTAAATTGGGACAATGCGACTTATAAAAACCAACGCGGGCCGTTAGTCTTCAAAGACCATATCAAGGCCGAACTCGCCTTTAACATCCCATAACTTCTAACAATGAGGTTGAACCCCTCTCTGAGACAGGAGCATAGGGCGCTTGGTCACTTACGAGAGCTATCTTTATTGGTCGTAGCTATGCCGAGGAGCTATAAACCGCTCGTAGACCGAATCTTGTTTTCCGACATATTGGTCAGCCGCCATTAGAGACCATCTGGCTCTAAGCACTTCGTAAATATTGGCGTAAGCGTCGTAGGGAATCGGAACAAACCTAACATGTTCGGGCAACAGGTCGCCAGTTGTTCTGTTTATGTATGCAGCACGGCCTATTCGGGATACGGCAATAATAGATGATGCTACTAAAAGTACGGCTACTGCCCAACGCACAGGTGTCTTCGAAGGTCGAGTTAGTAATCGCAGGGTTCCGTTCGGGGCCGATAGATGTTGATACATATACAAACCAACAATAAGCAATAATGGCATGAGTCCGCGAAAGAGGAAATCATTCACTTTCCCAATCCTGTATAAGGGGAACACAGCTATGAAAAAAAGGATCAGGTATAATGGAAGGCTGGGCAGGCGTTTGCTATCCTTGCCGGTTAGGAACCGGTAACCTAGACAGAACACGATCAGATTGATACCAATGTTAACTGAATATTCTATGGTCCGGCTGTTCATGCTTTCACCGAATTGCCAGATGAACCCCGATACCGGGGGCTTCTCGTGTGACAGATATAGGACGAGCACCGGGGCACAACACAAGCAGGGCAACAGGACTTCATTTACGGCGGACGCGATGTGAAAGCTCCCCTTCCGAGTAAACCATTTATGAAGGATAAGGATGCCAACGAGCAGGCCACAAGTAAAAGCAGGAAACACGGCCCACCAGAAGGAAAGCGCTACCGGTAGCACCATACGTTCCAGTCGGATACCTTCTTTAAGAGTGTGCCCGAGCATTTTTGAATTAATGTGTATAGCTATTTTGGTCAAGGACATCGAAAGCGTTGGAAATTGCCAGCTTTTTTAACCGCCGGCAACCCTGTCAAACCCGATTCCACCATAAACGAACCGGGGAAACCTTGATTAGGATACAACATACAGAGAATTGGCTACGACGACCCATTAAAGTCTATTGACCTTTGTGCCATAATTAAAAACTAAAAAAATGGCAACAACACATTCGAAAGCAGACAACATCCCTTCACAGCAAGGAAAAACAATTTTAATTACAGGAGCAAGCAGTGGCATTGGAAAGGAAACCGCAAAGTTATTTCAATCTGAAGGCTGGAATGTAATCGCTACAATGAGAAATCCGGAAAACGAATCAGAATTGAAGCAGTTAGAAAATGTCCTGGTTACTAAACTTGATGTTTTAGATTTGGGATCTATCCAAAATGCGTTTATAGAAGGCGTTCAAAAATTTGGCGGCATCGACGTATTGCTCAATAATGCTGGTTATGGTACATACGGACCATTGGAGGCATTTAGTAGAGACCAGATTTTGAGACAATTCAACACCAATGTTATCGGACTTTTAGATGTTAGCAGGACCGTGTTGCCTCACTTTAGACAAAACAAAAAGGGTATTATTATTAATATTTCTTCTATTGGCGGCAAAATGACTTTCCCTATGGGTTCATTATACCACGGAACAAAATTTGCAGTCGAAGGTATTTCCGAATCGCTTAGTTATGAAGTAGCGTCATTTGGCGGACAGATAAAAATTGTTGAGCCAGGTATGATAGCAACCGATTTTTCAGGTAGGTCTTTAGTTTTTAGTAACGACGAAAATATGGCTGATTATCAAAGCCTTGCTAGTTCTTTGATGGCAGCAATGCCTACAATGGCGGAAAATGCATCGCCTGCAAGTTTGGTGGCCGAAGTAATCTTTAAAGCCGCAACAGATGGAACAGATCAATTAAGATATACAGCGGGAGAAGATGCCAAAATGCTTATGGAAAACCGGCAGCAATACGATGACGCTACATTTATAGATGGTATAAAATCACAATTTGGCCTTTAAATAGTAGAAATTTAATCCAATTGCAAAATATCCAATACTGACGCGCCAAAGCCCATTATCTATAGGCTTTGGCGTTTTCGCCTTATGCAGCCCAGCCGACAGTGCAGTCCTGAAGAAACTGGAAAACCTTGATTAGGATACAACATGCAGAGAATCGGCTACGAAGACAGACCAAGGAATATTGACCTTCGTACCAGACTCAAATACATAAGAAAGTGGCGATAAAAAATTGGGCAGCAGACGACCTCCCTTCACAGCAAGGAAAAACAATATTTAAAACAGGTAGGTGTAGTGATATGGACGGCCTAACCCTATTAAAATACTCAATGAAAACATTATTCACATTAATTCTTATGATAATGTACACTGCCAATTATGGACAAAACGCCCCGGCTGAAAGCGTCAAGAAGCAGCAAGTCATGTCCACCACAAAGCGCCGCGCGCTGATCATCATCTCGTCCGGCCGCCAGCTACCGCTTGTTGAGCCAGCCGAGGTTAAATCGATCTCTATCGGGTTCTTTCTGGTCGAGTTGGCCCAGGTACTCAAGGAATTCGAGTACGACTACGAGTTCACCTTCGCCACTACTGACGGTATGGCTCCGCAGCTGGACATCAACGGCATGGCCCTGGCCATTCAATCCATTGAGAAGACGGGCACCAAAACCATCGCCCTCCGTATGCAACAGTGCCGCCGCTCGTACGAGGTCAACAGCTTCCGGCAGCGCCACCCCAAGTTGGCCGCCCGCCGCGAGCAGGAAGTCCAGCTACTGGAGCGTCACATAGGCAAGATCTCGGTCTCTGAACTATTACCCAACAGCGAGCAGGAGCTCGTTGAGTACCGCCGTGAATTGGTTCGCCGCCTCGAAAAGCTGCCCGAAGGCACCTTCCACTCGCTGCAGGAGCTCGTCCAGCGTCATCGCGACCCGGCCGCCCCGTTCACCTTCGCCGACTTTGACTTCATCCACGCGCCCGGCGGCCACGCCCCGATGGTCGATTTCTTGGATAACCCGTGGCTCGGTGAAACCCTGCACTTAGCCCGGGAGAACGGTGTCATCATCTCGCTGATCTGCCATGCGCCAGTGGCGGTGACCTCTACCCGGCAACGCATTGATGTGCAGGGTCATCCCTACCTCGTTAACGACAACCCGTTCCTGGCCGCCGCCATCTCGACCGTCCCAAAGATCGGCGAGTTGTTCGCACTGCGGTTCCTCTACCCACACGTCCCCGGCAAGAAGACCCGAACCTCCTACTTTGTAGACAAAGCCATCAAGGGAGTTGGCTTCAAACTTGCTACCTCCGTCAATATCGCCGCCCCGAAACTGTCCTACGAGCCGTCTGTGCGCCTGCTCACCGGCAACGGCCCGCAGGCCATCGACCAGCAGGCCACAAAGCTGCGCAGCATCCTCACCAGCACCCGGGTCGGCCGGTACGCCAGTGGCAAGTAGCCGAGCAGGTACCCGTGATCGTCCACCTCTGTGGCAAGTGCTAGGTGCAGCCCCAAACAAACAGACAGTGCGACAATGAACAAACTTTAAAACCTTGATCAGGATACATCATTCAGAGAATCGGCTACTCTGACAGTTTTAAAGTTTCTGACCTTTGTGCCATAATTAAAAACATAAAAAATGACAGCAAAAAATTGGACGGCAGACGCCATACCTTCACAGCAAGGGAAAACTATTCTTGTTACAGGTGCAAACAGTGGACTTGGACTGGAAGCATCAAAGGTATTGAGCAGTAAAGGTGCTCACGTAATCATGACTGCCCGTAATATGAAAAGTGGTAATGAAGCAATTTCCCTGATTAAAGAAGAAAACGCTGATGCAAAATTAGACCTGATGCAACTGGACTTGTCCGATTTTGCGTCAATACGTCAATTTTCTCAGGAGTTTCATCAGAAGTATAAGCAACTTGATGTACTGATCAATAATGCAGGTGTGATGTTTCCGGTAAAACGGGAACTTACCAAACAAAACTTTGAAGTCCAGTTTGGAACAAATCATCTGGGGCATTTCTTGTTAACCGGTTTGCTTTTGGATATATTAAGAAGCACCCCAAATTCCCGTATAGCAATACAGTCAAGCGGGCAGCACAAGGCAAAAATGGGTAAGCCCGATATCCACTTTGATGACCTGAATTTTGATAAAGGATATAACAAATATATGGCCTATACTCAAAGCAAACTGGCAAACCTATTATTTGCGTTTGAACTGGACCGACAACTGAAAGCGAACAAGATTGACATAACCGTCGTTGCTGCTCACCCTGGCTACACCAAAACAAATCTTGTCAGGCACTCGGGCTTTTTTGTTCAGGCCATCATTACTAATATACTTGCACAGAGCGTTCAGATGGGCACATTGCCCATATTAAGAGCGGCAATAGATACAGGCGTAACCGGTGGTGAATACTTTGGGCCGACCAAAATGGGTGAAATGCGTGGATATCCCGAACTGGTAAGGTCAAGCGACAAATCCTATGATAAGGAGTTAGCTGGAAAACTTTGGAGGGTGTCTGAAAAATCAACCAATTTTATTTATAATTTTAAATGACCATGAGTTCAAAAGAAAATAAAATTGTTAAAATAAATTCCGTTTCGGAATTGCACAAACTAATGGGTATCCCCAAGCCTAAGCATCCATTAGTTAGTTTGATCAACTATAACGATATCCAGTACCATGCTATTGAAAAGTCGGTAAAGGCAGTACTTAACTTTTACACCGTTTCCACAAAGCATAACGCTGACTGCAAGTTCAACTATGGCCAAAATTATTACGATTTCGATGAAGGTGTTTTGGCATTTATGGAACCGGGCCAAATCGCATCAGGCACCCAAAATGGAAGTATGAGTGCAGATGGGTGGTTGTTGGTTTTTCATCCCGACCTTATCAGAAATTACCCAATTGGAAAAAATATAAAAAATTACGGGTTCTTTTCTTATGCAATAAATGAAGCATTGCACCTATCTGAGTCTGAAGAGGCAATGCTTGGAGAGATTTTCAAGAATATTGAAAAAGAATACAATCATTCGATAGACCAATTCAGCCAGGATGTAATGGTTTCACAGATTGAGCTATTACTCAATTACTCCAACCGATTTTATAACCGGCAATTCATTACCCGCAAAACAGCTAGCAATGATTTGCTGACAAAAATGGAGGCCTTACTGGACGAATATTTCGAAAGCGACAAGATACTTGAAACAGGGCTTCCATCAGTTCAATTTTTTGCTGATAAATTAAATCTATCACCTAATTATTTGAGTGATATGCTGAGAATTACCACAGGTCAAAGTACGCAACAACATATCCATAATAAACTAATCGAAAAAGCGAGAGAAGCATTGTCAACAACAAATCTTACAGTAAGCGAAATCGCATACCAGTTAGGTTTCGAGTACCCACAATCGTTCAGCAAATTATTTAAAACCAAAATGAATGTTTCCCCACTTGAGTATAGGGCGTCTTTTAATTAATGAACGAGAGATTCAAAGCAAAAATGAGAAGTCAAGAAACGACAGAATAGAGGCGCCAGGTTTATGAAGTCCTGTAAATCCAGCAGCAAGTGTATCAGACCCAGCGGAAGCACGGGATTTTTATACAAGCGCCCTGCAGGTCAACAACTTGCAGGGTGCTTTTTCTTCTCGGCACAACAGTCTCTGAACCTTCGAGCGTGGCCGAGAATGCGGGCTTTGATGTCATAGACTGATACGAACCGGGATTTTATCTCCAACTCCAAAGCAATTGCCTCGGCCTCAGCCTCCTTCTGTGTGAGGTAACCGTTGATGATCGTAGCATTTCGGGCTGTTGGTTTCAACTTGCCCTTTTTTTCGTTCCAGTCTTCGGGATGGATACGGATGGCCAGTGCCAGGTATTTGGATCTCCTGTGCTTGGTGATGCGAAGGTAAACGGGTACGAGGCCCTGCCTGTTTATACTATCAAGTCTAGGGAAAATCTTAACGGATGTCATAACGGATGATTTATCAATCAAGACAAAGAAATCCCCGACTGGTTGTGCATTGAGTCGACTAATTCCTTGCAGTCGCAGAAAGCGACGATGAGAAGGTCTTAATAAAGATCATAATCCCCCCAAAATCGTTAGCAGAAAACGAAACCCCAGAAGAAGCACTTGAATTGTCGATAGAGATATGCATTGCGGTGGCCCCACCTATTGATAAAAATTTTTTAAGAAAAAAGTCATAAAATAAACTTTTTAGTATATTTTTGCTAAACGATTTAATGATATGATCACGAAGGCAGAAAGAACAAAGCGTTTTATCCTGGAAACAGCAGCGCCGCTATATAACCAGAAAGGGATTTCAGGAGTTAACATCGATGATGTGCTTGCAGCTACAAAGTTGACGAAGGGTTGCCTATACGGGCACTTTGAAAATAAGGATGACCTGTCTGTACAAGTCGTTGAGTATATGCTGGATAATGTCGTTCAAAAAATGATGTTTGCAGTCGGTGCGGGAAAGACAGCCACTGCGAAAGTATTCGCATTCCTTGATTTTTATAAAGATCCCTTTAATACATACATCAGTGGAGGATGCCCTATTTTCAATACTGCTGTCGAGGTCGATGACAATTTCCCGGAGATCAAAGAGAAAATTGGCGGAGTAATCCGCCGGGGGCAGGATACGTTTTCCGCGATATTGAAACAAGGCATTCAGGATGGTGAATTTTCAACAAAGCTGGATCCGGCTGTCTACGCATTCAAGGCGACCGCCGCCATCGAAGGAGGGCTGGTGATGTGCCGGGCTATGAATACCGCCAAGCCGATGCACGGGCTGATTAAAAGCCTGAAATCTGAACTGGGGAGTTATAAGATTTAATTTTTTTTGCAGTGAAATATACCAAAAAGTCTATTTTATATAACTGAGATTGATAGCTAGGTTGGCAACAACACAGGAATGAAAATGCACTTAAAGGTCTATTTTGAAGTCATGATATTCAAACACTAAAAAACAATATGAAAGCATTCATCATTGATAGTTATAAGCCGGAAAACGGCATGCGTATGACAAATGTTCCCGACCCGATTGTCGGGGAAAGCGATGTCCTGGTACAGATACATGCAGCCGGTGTCAACCTGCTGGACTCTAAGATCAAGAGCGGGGAATTTAAAGCAATGCTACCGTACAAATTTCCCCTGGTCATGGGACACGACATGGCGGGCGTGGTGGTTAAAGTCGGTTCCCGGGTAAGGAAGTTCAAGGCAGGTGATCAGGTATATGCGAGGCCGGCTGATTTCAGGATCGGTACGTTTGCCGAGCTGATAGCTATACGCGAGTCGGATTTGGCCTTCAAGCCCGCCTCGCTTTCTATGGAAGAGGCCGCATCCATTCCGCTGGTGGGCCTTACCGTCTGGCAGGCGCTGGTTGAAAAGGCAAACCTAAAAAGAGGGCAAAAGGTGTTTATTCAGGCCGGTTCCGGCGGTGTAGGTACATTCGCCATACAGCTGGCCAAGCATCTGGGGGCTACGGTGGCAACGACCACCAGTGCGGCCAACATAGAACTGGTAAAAAGCTTGGGCGCAGATGTTGTAATCGACTACAAGAAAGAGGATTTCGAGATCATTCTTAAAGACTACGATGTGGTCCTGAACAGCCAGGATGCCAAGACCCTCGAAAAGTCGCTTCGTATATTAAAGCCCGGTGGAAAACTTATCTCCATCTCTGGCCCGCCTGACCCTGCATTCGCCCGAGAACTCGGATTGAATGCGGTGCTGAAAGTGGTCATGTTCTTTCTAAGCTTCGCAACCAAAAGAAAGGCTAGACGGTTTGGGGTAGATTATTCTTTCCTTTTCATGAGAGCCGAGGGAGCCCAGCTTGGCAAGATCACTGACCTGATCAATGCGGGAGTTATACGTCCGGTGATGGACAAGGTATTTCCATTCGAGCAGGCTAACGATGCTCTAGCTTATGTGGAAAGCGGGCGGGCCAAAGGCAAAGTTGTCATCAAAGTAGCCTAGTATAATCATGGCCAGGGCAATGTATCCGGTCATGTTCAAACAGTATTTCTTTTTTATTAACGCAGGTTCAAGCCAGAGTGAAAGCGGTCAGGCAATCATAGAAGACATGCGTCGTTAAAACTCAATCAAAAAATAGACCAAAAAGTATAATATAGATTTTATGAATGACAAACAGATTTTGACACATACCAACTGGGGGAATTAAATTAACAAACCGCCTGGTCATGGCCCCTATGACACGTTCCCGCTCCAACAACCCTGGGAACGTGGCCACTGAACTGACGGCAAAGTATTATCAGCAACGCGCTTCCGCAGGCTTGATCATTACCGAAGGGACGTTCATCAGTCCGGAAGCTGTGGGAGTAGTAAACGTTCCCGGCATTTATACAAGGCAGCATGTCCAGGGATGGAGACAGACAACGGACGCTGTGCATCGGGCAGGAGGAAAGATCTTTGCACAACTGTGGCATACCGGTGCATACTCGCATCCGGATTTGCATGAGGGGAAGAAACCTTTGGCTCCCTCCAATATCAATCCCAATCAACAGGTCTTTACGGCAGAGGGCTTAAAACCCTCTGAGCAACCGCGTCCTATGACATTAGAAGATATTCAAAGAACAATAGCAGACTTCAAGCAAGCTGCAATCAACGCTTTTGATGCAGGCTTTGACGGTGTTGAGCTGCATGCGGCAAACGGTTATTTGTTACAACAGTTTTTTAGTAAGAATACCAATGTCCGCACCGACGAATACGGTGGAACCATAGAAAACCGTGCAAGGATCCTGTTTGATATTCTGGATGAACTGAAGATGGTTGTCGACATGAGGAAAGTAGCTGTCAGACTGAACCCTTCACTGAATGGTATTATGGGTATTTTGGTAGATGAGGAAACCATCGCTTTGTATAACTACATTGTCAGTAGACTCAATGATTATGGTTTAGCCTATATCCACCTGATCGAACCATTTACCGATGTATCAGGCAATCCCCACGCCATTCAGGAAGTTGCAAAACATTTCCGTAAATCATACAAGGGTACTATTGTCATCAACCGGGGCTTACCCGCCGCTGGTGAATACAGAATTTTCGGTCGAAATCGGCGGCGCTAATGGTATCCCTCCGTCAGATGTGGCCGATGAATTACTGCTGGCTTTTGAAAAGGACCAATTTGAAGTTCCCGTCGGAGATACTAAAAAAATCCATGGGATGATAGAACCTATCACGGAGAGAATCTACGGGTAACTTGGTTTATCGGAACTTAAACAAAAATTATTTCAATCGGATTTAGAATCAGAAAAAATGACATCACAACATTTAACTTATGCAACTGTCCCGACCCAGTTCGTGACCGCAGCAAATGGGATAAAGTTCGCCTATCGCAGACTTGGCCCCAAAACGGATATTCCTGTTATATACTTTAACCACCTGGCTTCAAATATGGATAACTGCGACCCCAGGATTGTCGATGGTATGGCGACCCGGCATGAGATTATTTCCTTCGACTACCAGGGAGTAGGATCCACATCGGGAGAGGATGCAAAGTCCATAGGCGCTATGGCGAAGGATAGCGCTGCATTTATAAAAGCGCTGGGCTACGGAAAAGTGGACATCCTGGCGTTTTCCATGGGAGGTTTTATCGCCCAGGAACTGATGGCAATGCAGCCGGACTTGGTCCGTAAGATTATTCTTGCCGGTACAGGGCCAAGGGGAGGCAAAGGCATCAGCGATGTGGTCCGACTGACTTATTGGGATATGATCAAGGGACTTTTCACTTTTGTTGACCCTAAATTTTACTTGTTCTTTACTTCTACTCGAAATGGCAAAAATGCTGCCCGCCTGTTTTTGAAGCGCCTGAGGGAACGCACCGTAAACCGTGACACCCCGGTAAAATTCAAAACATTAAAAACACAACTGGAAGCGATACGTATATGGGGGCACGAGCAGCCTGCTGACCTGTCGGTATTTGAACAGCCCGTATTGGTTATCAACGGCGACAATGACAGGATGGTACCCACACCGAATTCTTATGACCTGGCTAAACGCTTGCCAAATGCGCAGCTGCATATCTATGAGGAAGCCGCGCACGGGGCCGTATTTCAACACCATGATGATTTTGTGAAAAGGGCACTGGCTTTTTTCGCTTCTTAATTTAACAATCCCCAATATTGAATTCGACATGAAAAAGATAATAGTAATACTCTTCCTTAGCTTAGTTACAGGCTCAGGTGCATTTGCACATCACGTACCACCGAAAGCTAAAAATGTATCTACGGATGTCAAGTCAGAAAAACACCTGTCCTCATCCATCCTGCTTTGGATGCGTACCGAAAAACCCCGTCAGCAGGGAATGGACCGTTGGAAAGGTCCGCACTCCAAAATAATTTCTGCCAACAAAGGATTGGAAGAATACCGTCAGATCCACTTAGCTGAAAACAATCACGGCTTGTGGCAACAGGTCAAAGGTGTGGAAACTGTCATACCATCAGACCGCAGGGTTGACGGCGTTGCAGATGTTACCTTAAAAAGTCTATTTTCACTCTTTAGGGGCAAAAAACAAAACAGGCTTGCCTACAAGGATGAAGTAAACATATTTAAGCGTACCATACTCTACGCTGCAATGCCGAAATCTTCCCGGTGGTACCAGGTAGCCGGACCAGGCCATAAAATCGAAGCCAGGAGTATTGTTTTTTTCGGATAAAAGAGGGCGTCAAAGAAGATGATTTCAAAAAATTTATCAGTGAAGAACTTACCCCTGTGCTGGCTAATACCGGGATACTACAAGAATTAAGAAGCAAGGTATATTCACCCTGGAAGAAAAGGCAATGGGATACGCCCAACGTAGCACATGACAATCCCGAAGAGGTACAATTTCAGGCTTCACTGATGCTGGGATTTATCGACAAAGACGCCATGGAGAAATTCTTTAAAAGCGACGATATCAAAAAACTGTCTGATAGGTTATCTGTTTTCTGTTCGGCTGTTCATGCATATGAAATAGATGAGACATTGACCTTTGTAAAAGATGGCAAAGAACTTCCGCATTATCTAAAATAGATGGCCGGAAAAGCTGTATTGTGACACATTGAAATCAATTCAGAATTCCATTTCCAATACCTTAATCAACTGTTTTTAAATCGATTAATTTCTTTATATCCTCTAATAAATGGTTCGAGATTCGTACCAGCGGGATCACTGAAAGCGCCGGGTTTGAGCCCCTCCCAGGTTTTCAGACGGTTGAAAGTAGAGTTTCCGGTGTTTCTTGATGTAAATTAACAAATTCCTTTGGGGTTAAATCATTCAGAGCACTGTGCGGCCTGAAGTGATTGTATTCCCATCGAAAGTCCTCGATTTTTTCTCGGGCATCGTCCAGAGATAAGAACCAATTGATAGAAAGACATTCATCCGCGCGGCTTCCGCCCGAAACTTCCCATTAAAAGATCGCTCCGGCGACCCGGTCAACATATGGATTGACCAGTTGGCCATTTCCTTTTTGTACGGCGGCCTCACAGCTTTTTTTTAATCACGTCCTGCAGCATCTGCTTGTCAAGGCTTAGGTCCGCGACAAGCTTCTTAAACTGGGCGTTTTCCTCCGCTCCGGCGGCCAGGTTCCAGTTGTCGCAGTTTTCGAAGCTCTGCAACGCCCATGCCTCCGTACTTTTTGCGGTCCGCCGCGGCGGTTCCAATTGAAGAACGTGGCCTGAGATACTCCCAGCTGTCGGCATATCTCCTCAACGCGTGTACCAGTCTTGGACTGCCTGAGCGCAAATGCTATCTGTGTCTCGGTGAATTTTGACTTTTTCATAGTGACAAATTACAATTTTGACCAAACAATGCGCTGGCCGCGACACGGCACTTTTATATCAGCATTAGGTAATGCATTGAAACAAATAATAGAGGTAACAATGGAAAATGAAAATTTGGCTGGAAAAGTAGTTGTCATCACAGGCGCCAGCAGCGGTATCGGCAAGTCTATCGCTCTTCATCTGGCAAAGCGCGGAGCATTCGTAGCTTTGGGTGCGCGCAGGACAGAAAGGCTGACGAGCTCGTTTCCCAAATCCATCCATTTAAGGGAAAGGCAACGGCGTTCACCACCGATGTGACGAGGAGGGAATCAGTCGACGCATTGATCCGGAACACACTGGATACCTTCGGGCGGATTGATGTCATGGTCAACAATGCGGGTGTGATGCTGCTTTCCAGCAACCGATTTTACGACCGCCAGTTTATTACCCGCAAGCCCTTTCAACGACCTGATTGCTGAAATGGAATCCTATTTGACAGCCTTCTTCAATAACGATGAGGCACTTTTCAAAGGAGCTCCCACAGTAGGGCAGGTTTCCGATCATTTGAAAGTCTCGCCGCGTTATCTGAGCGATATGCTACGCTCGCTGACCGGCCAAACCAAGATTGAGGCTTCCAGCTACGTCCTGTTTCTGACGCTTCCTGAACTTTGCAGTAACAAAACACAAGAAGGAATGGAACTGAAGAACAGCGCAGTCTTAATTACAGGCGGCACGAATGATATCGGGTTGGAGCTTATAAAACAACTGATCCGGGAGGGAACAAATATCACGGTCACCGGACCCAGTCACGCTAACGCTATATCATACCAGGGGCTATTGTGAATGTAGCCTCCGGTATGATGTAGCGTTTTATGGGCTTATTTTTTTATGATCTTGAATGTTTGTCCATCAACTTTCAAAATGTAAATACCAATCGGGTAACTGCGCAGGTCAACTACAACCGAGGCTGGCCGGGGCGCTAGCTCCGATGGGCTATTTCTTGGTTTTTCGCCCTTTTGTAATCTGACACCGGCGAGGTTAAAAATTTCAAAGGTGCCTGGCGTTTTACTTGATTCTACCCGAAGAAAATCGGTTACAGGATTCGGGTAAACAAGTATTTTGGCATCTATGTCAAACGCAATGGAAACGGTCTTTGAAAAGGCATGGGAGCCATCCTGGTCGATCTGTTTCAGGCGGTAATAGTTGATACCAGGTAAAGGTGTTTTGTCTGTAAAAAGATAATTGACAAGCACTTTACTTTCACCTTTTGCATTTACTACCCCGATGGATTCAAAGCTTTTCGCATCGTTGCTGCGCTGTATCTCGAAATGCGATGCATTGACTTCCTCGGTCGTTGCCCATTGCAGCACGCTCGTGTTTTCAACTGCCCTGCCCGTGAAACTAACCAGTGTGACGGGAAGTGGCAATTCTACACTTCCCAGGGCAATGGCGCTGATCGCCACCCCGGCAGGGATGACGCCGGTAAGCGTGCTGTTCTCGGTATTCCCGCTTGCATTAGCGCCGCCGCTCAGGTCCATCCACTGCGTGCCGTTCCAACCGACCAGCCGGAGATTGGCTGTGGTGGCAAAGCTGGCCATATCGGGAATGGAAACAGCTACGGTGATATTGTCGTCACTTCCCGCCGGATTGATCCAGTCCCAAAAACCTGCCGGACTCACCGTTTTAACAGGAACGGCTACGGCTGCCAGGCTATGCGTGCCCCCATCGGAAGGGTCTGTTACCGTGCCGGGACTGCCTACGAACCAGGCCGTACTGAGCGTGGCGGCGGCGGGAGCCGAAATCGAAAGTGTCCGCAGGTCGGTGCTACTGCCGACTGGAAATACGAATGCGTCGTTACCGATTTTCGTCACGTAGCCATTCACATGTTGAGCGTCCGTATTTCCGCCTGTATAGCTCGCCCCGTCACTAAAACGGAGCGAACTGGCTGTGTGCGTATTGCGTGCGGTGGTCGTGATACCGTTATTGAATGCGAGCTGCCCTGCGATATTGACCCCCTGAATATTGGTAATGGCCATTACATTAGCCGCACCGATGTTGAATTGTGCATTAAAAAAGGCAGGCGCGGTGCTACCGCTGATGGTATTGGGCCCACTGAAAGCAAAGAGATCGATGCTTCCGGTAGAAGTCCAGCTGCCATTATTTTGCAGCAGATTGTTACCGTGTTCGTAAGTCGCACCGTTGGCCAATGTTACCAACCCGTCGGGCAGCACGATGGTACCGCCGGGCGAGTAGTCGCTGAAATAGCCGCCGTCCAGGTTGAAAGGAGCATTAGCGCCACCGTAGGTCGTGTTTTGCCCAGAGGCCGGGACTGCAACAGCGGCGATCAGCGTTAAAATTAAGAGTCGTTTCATATTCGCTGTTTTTAAATGAATGGATAGGCGTTAAGCCTTATTTGCTGACAGCTTTCGAAGCACTTTCAGCCCCTTTGACCCCCATCATTTGTTCCATTTGTTTCACACGCTCCACCAATTGAGCGGTAACAGCCTGATTGCCTTTTAATTCCTGATTTTCTGCTTTCAGCGACTCGATTTGTGCCTGTTGTTCTTGTATTGCTTTGGTCAATACCGGTATCAGTTCTGTATACGAAACGCCCAGCGTTTTGTCTGCGTCCTTTCCTTCAGTTACCAGGGAAGGCAATACTTTTGCTACCTCCTGGGCAATGAAGCCGATTTCGTGACGATCATATTTGGTGTCCTTTATGCTGTTCTTCTTCTCATACTGAACAGGATTCAGGGCCATTACGGTAGAAAGGCCGTGCTTCGTATGGCTGATATTGCGTTTCAGGCGTGCGTCGGAGGTGAGCACCACGCCATTGGCGCGAACAGATGCGGAAGCGTTGATGTCGCCCGCTACATCTAGTTTATAAGCAGGGCCCACAACACCAACACCCAAATTGCCGGCATCGGTCAAGCGCATGAGCTCCAGGGGTGTGCCATCTTTCCAACTGGTATTGGTATTCCAGATAAATCCTACTGTATTGCTGACCGATGCCGTATTGTTGCGGTCGATAGTGAAAGACATGTTTTCCCGGGATTCCATGAACAGGGTGGCGCCTGGATATCCCAAATCTCTGTCGCCGTAAATCCGTTCATCATTGTCCCCTCCCCAGCGCAACACGTACGCCCGCGTAAGTGCGAGGTCGCCGTTGGTAATATCAAGCTTCGCAGCAGGTGCATTGGTCCCGATGCCGACATTGCCGGTGGCGGTCACCCTCATCTGCTCCGTAGCACTGGTCCGGAGTGCCAGGTCTTGCGCGTCGGTAGTACCTATATAATTGGTTGCGGGGTTTGTACCGGCATTACCGGTAAGTCCCCAACCGGTTGTACCGCCACCACCCGACGCAGACAGTACACCGCCCGTCAGCGAAAGGTTTGCGCCCAGGGTGATGTTACCTATGTTACCACTGGCATCGCGTCCTGTAATGGCGATCGGTGTTCCGTTGCTTCCGGTTACCCTCGCCGTACCTTCCACATGAAGCGTTTGTTGGGGTACGTTTGTGCCGATGCCCACACGGCCATTGCTCTGGATACGCATCAGTTCCGTACCATCGCCATTGCTGCCGCCCGCCATAAACCGATGAACGGCGTTAACATTTCTGTCGATATGATAATTCAAGGCCGCGGTGCCAAGGCCGATACCATAGGTTTCGGTATCGCTACCATCATCATAAAACCTGATCTTCGGGCCTTGTGCAGATGCAAAGGAAAGTGGTGCGCGGGGCGTGGTATTGTTAATACCTACATTACCAGCATTGCTGATCCGCATACGCTCGGCAGCACTCGTGCGAAGAATCAGGGGTTGTGCGTCGGTAGTGCCGATATAGTTGGTTGCCGGGTTAGTGCCGGCATTACCGGTAAGTCCCCAGCCGGGGGAGCCAGACGATGCCGACAGTACACCACCCGTCAGCGAAAGATTAGCCCCCAAAGTGACATTTCCTACATTACCGCTGGCATCACGACCCGTAATGGCGGTCGGTGTTCCGCTGCTTCCGGTTACTCTCGCCGTACCCTGAACATGTAGCGTTTGTTGCGGTGCGTTGGTGCCGATACCCACACGACCATTGCTCTGGATACGCATCAGTTCCGTACCATCGCCATTGCTGCCGCCCGCGATAAACCGATGAACGGCGCTAACATTTCTGTCGATATGATAATTGAGTGCCGCGGCGCCAAGGGCCATGCCATAGGTGGCGGTATCACTGCCATTATCCCAAAACCTGATCTTCGGGCCTATTTCGGATGCAAAGGAAAGTGGTGCGCGAGGGGTAGTATTGTTAATACCTACATTACCTGTATTGCTGATTCGCATACGCTCGGCAGCACTCGTGCGAAGAATCAGGGGTTGTGCGTCGGTAGTGCCGATATAATTGGTTGCCGGGTTGGTACCGGCGTTGCCGGTGAGATTCCATGCATTGCCACCGCTGGATACCGACCATATCGGCGCGGCTGGCGTGCCTGTGTTTACCTGCAACTGATTTGTGGTGGTATTGTAGATCATTAAGCCGGTTGCAGGGCTGGCTATGGCATTTCGTTGGGTAGTTGTCAGTCGCGGTGCCAGTATACCTTTATTATTGCCCGTGCCGCCGGTTACTTCCAGCATGGCACTGTTATCCGGAGCTCCGGAGCCCCCTATCTTGGTCTGGGCGCGTGTTTGAAAAGCTGCTGCAACCATAGCACCTACAAGCAAAACGTAGTACTTTTTCATAGAAAAACTTGTTTGGTTTAGCCAGAATTGGCGATTTACAAAGATGGCTGCTCCACTATAAGTAGTTTGTATTATAATATCAGGACTCTGTGTAATAATGCATCAGTTGGTTTGTATTGACACATAGTATAAGTTTGTATTGACATCACTACAAAACTGTCATATCTTGACATTCGTTGCCCTCCATACGGCGCATAGACACCTTTTTTAGGACATATGTATTATCTTGCTTGTAGAATAAATTTGCTGCTATGGATTGTAGTTCTGATAACACCGGGGAGGGGAACGGCTGCGCCATCCGACTATTATATCACCCATTATACCAGCCAAAACGGGTTGCCGCAAAACAGCGCCAAAGGATTGGAATTGGATAAGGACGGGTTCCTGTGGATCGGCACGGAAGCCGGGCTGGTGCGTTTTGACGGGCAGCGGTTTAAACTATTCGATGCCGATCACTATCCGCTGATGAAATCCAACCGCGTCAGAGAACTGTCACTCGACACGGCCGGGGTACTCTGTTTCCGGGACGGGGCCTTCCTGACATTCGACAGCAGAGGCTGGATGCAGCAAATTTCAGATAAAGCCTTTTTGGGAAGGATCACCCGGTTGCAGACCGAGTTTCTTTCGGTGCAGGACCACTCGCTATCATTCTTGTCGGAAGGAAAGCTTCGCTGGTCAATGGTCCTGCCCGAGCTCGTAATAGGTCGGCAAGGCAATTTTTGGGCTATTCAGGGCCGGAAATGCTTTTTCCTGGCGAAGCGTGGGTTATTATCGTGCGTCGATGCCGACAAGCATAGAACAACTGTCAGGATAACCGGCTTGCCGCCGCACCTGACAGCTTCCGCAAAAGATGAGCCGAAGGTACAGGGTCTGCTAGGGTATGACGGCCTGTTATATTACCATACCGACAAAGCTATTTACCAGCTAACTGAGGCAGGGAGAAATGAATTACACGCGAGGCTGGTACTGGAAGCGGACTTCTCGGATGTCACTTGCTTTCGGCATTACCCCGGGTTGAATATGTACGTGATTGGAACGGCGACGCATGGGGTGTATATTCTGCGCCGCAAACAGTTTGAAGCCTACCGACATAGCAATGGATACGGAAACTTTTACCCACAGGTACCCTATGGCGAAACCGGCGCCCTCACTGCCTTTGGACTCCTTTATCCGGGTGGATCGCGTCTGGGGTTCCCTTTCGATGTAGGTTCGTTTCAGGGTGTGCTCAGAGATAGTCGGCGGCATTACTGGCTCGACCGAACGTATATGACGTCGAGCACAACCTACGACGTGATGCTGGTTGAGATGGATGAAAAACTCCGTGAGTTGAAGCAGCGGTTTAACCGCCGCGGAAGCAGTTGCATCCGCGAAACACCGGACGGCCGCATATGGGTATTGACTTCCGGTGGTCGGCGCCTGGTACATGTAGATGGCGATTCACTGCGATCTTTGCCCGAACATTGCGATATCAATTATGGAGCACAAACTTTTTTGCCCGTTGATAATGAGCACTTCTGGATCGCGGGAAGGGAATTGATGGCGCTGCTGAATGTCAGGACAGGAAAGCAAATTCACTACAAAACACTCGAACATTACAACATTGAAGCCCTGCACCTGGATCGGAACAACGTGCTTTGGGTGGGCACTACCGGCAAGGGTTTCTATGCTATTAAAGGCGGCCGCGTTATAAAGCTGCCTTTGGATAGGAAGGCTTCACTTAAAGATGTCCATTCCTTCATGGAGGACCATAGCGGGTTTATCTGGATGAGTACAAACAACGGCCTTTTCCGATGCAAGAAAGCAGACCTTGATCTCTTTATAGCAGGGAAAACCGCCGACATATATTACCAGTGTTTCAAACAGGAATCGGGTTTTAATACCAATGAATTCAATGGAAACTGCACCCCTTACGCTGTCGTTCTGGGCAATGGTAAATTTTCTTTTCCTTCGATAGACGGGTTGGTGCAATTTTATCCGGACAGCATTAAGGAATTACTCCCGGTCAGCAGGATCATTGTCGATCAGCTATTGATTGATGGCAAACAGCATTATCCGAACGGTCATTCGATCGGCCTCAAATCGGACTTCAAGTACATTGAGGTACAGGTGGCGTCGCCATTTTACGGTAACCCGGCCAACCAGTATCTTGAATACAGGCTAACGGGCCTGGACAGCATTTGGCACCCCTTGAATGAAGACAATAAGGTGGTGTTCAATAACCTCGCGCACGGACAATACGGTTTGCAGTTCCGGAAAACTGCGGGATTCGGCCCGGGTAACATCACCACGACAAGCATTTCTTTGTTTGTCGAGCCGTTCTTTTACCAGACCATTTATTTTAAACTGGCCGCCATTATTTTGATTCTCTTGCTGATCTATCTGGTTGTGAAAATAAGGTATGCGTACCTTTTGAAGCAAAACAAACAACTGGAACAGGAAGTGGCAAATCGCACTTTCCATCTTAACAACGCGAACCGGCTCAAAGAAAAGATGCTGATGATGGTAGGGCATGACCTCCAATCACCATTGCATTTCCTGGGTTACCTGTCCGATACCAATTATGAAGCCGTCATGTCCAATCAACACGAGAAGGCAGGTTTAATAAGCAGGGAAATGAAAAACGCCAGCCGGGAAATTTATGCCTTTGTCGATGAGTTAAGTCTATGGGCACGGGTACAGGACGAAAGATTTAATTTAAAGAAAACAGCCTTTTCTTTTACTTCACTCGTCAGCGAACTCGACCTTTTTTTCAAAGAGATATTGGGGCATCAGCGTAATACCTTTGAATTTACAACTGAAGAGAATTACGAGCTATATACCAACAGGGAGCTGCTGAAGGCAATATTACGCAACCTTGTAGAAAATGCCCGTAAGCATACCCATCAGGGCGTTATAAGCGTGCATTGTTACAGGGATAGTGACAACACCTGCTCAGTTCGTGTGTCGGATACAGGCAAGGGTATGACACCCGAAACATTGGGAAAGATAAATAACCTGATTCGACACTCCGGGGAAACCCTAGATTTTGAGTCTGGGAATAGAATGGGGTACCAGTTCATTATTGATTTTGTCACTCGCTTGAGCATGCATTTGGCAATAGATAGTCAGGAGAACAAGGGTACCGTCGTCGTCGTCAGCGGGATTGCATTGCAGCCGGCTGGTCTTCAAATGAAGAAGGGTTATCAAACCCCGTAAATGAAAGCAAGTTCGGCAAGTTCGTTATGGCTTTCTATGTTCAGCTTTTCATAGAGGCGCTGTTTTAGCGTGTTTACTGTGCCGTATTTGAGCTTCATCAGGTCGCCGATTTGCACCTGGGTGTGGCCTTGCACGAGGTACATGGCTACCTGAAACTCCCTTGTACTCAGTCTGTCAAAAGGACGGTTCGATTTCCCCTCCAAAGAGTTTTGTAACAAGATGTCCGCCAGTTTCTGGCTTACATATTTCTTGCCCGCCAGAATGATATGGATTGCCTTTCCAATTTCATCCTTCGGTGCATCCTTTTTTAGGTAACCGTGAGCACCCAGTTGAATAAAACGGGCACCGTAAAGCGTTTCTTCATTCATTGACAAAACCAGCACCCTGGTTTTGGGATGAAAATTTTTGATGTGGTACATCAAAATAGCGGGATCTGTATTGGGCATAACTAAATCCAGCAACACCAACGTGTAGGTGTTTTTCTTCATCAGGGCCATTACACTTTCTGTATCCCAGGCTTCATCGATGATACAATCGGGGAAGAGTTCCACAAGCATCATGGCTAATCCAAAGCGGACGACATGGTGATCATCAGCGACAATTATTCTTTTCATAACGTTGATTCTTGGGAAAGACGAAGAAACCGTTTAAGACCGGCCTGGTTGACTCGAATAAAGCCAGAATGGGGCAGGAGGGTAAAATTTCCAGTTTCACTCACAAAACAAAAAACGGATATACAGTAAATTATCAACCCGCAAGGTACAAAACAGAAAAAAAAGCCATGTATTGATAACCAGCCATTATCTGTCGAAAATCTGCTACAAAACGATTTCCTGCTCGATCCGTCAAGCATTACAAAATTCCTAAGTACTTATCAAACAGGCCTCCTTATCCGGTTCGTGGTTACTGAGCGCGTCAGCAACCACGTTATCTACTACATCCGGTGCGTACTAGCTCATTTTTAGCTCTAAACTGGCAATTGTGGTCAACTCAACACGCGCTTGTTTGGGCAAACCTGCCACGGCCAGGCATGTACGGGTCGGATAGCGGTCAACAAAATAAGTTTGGTACACTGCGTTGAGCTGGTCGAAATACCTCATATCCGTCAAATACACGGTAACACTGACAATGTGGCCGAAAGTCAGCCCGTGCTCGTCAAGTATTGTCTCTATATTCGCAAATACTTGCCTTACCTCATCCTCGAAGGAGGTACTCACCAACTGCCCGCCAGCAGAGCCAATCTGACCCGAAATGAACAAAAATCCGTTGGATACCAATGCTTTTGAAATCGGCACTGCCGGTGCGGAAGCCTTTTCGATTGTACTCATGTGATTAATATGTTGGATATGTTTTCATTAAAAGTTTCACAGCCATTCCTTTTGGGGGCTTCCAATGCCACATTTGGTTTTGCGCATTGTTCGAAATTTACATGCGAAGGTACAGTGTAACCCCTATGCTCGCAATATCCCGCTACTAGATTCCTGCACCATTAGATTTTACCGACATTATAATGCAAAACGATGGTTGAATAATAATGGCAAGCCGTTGAAGAACTGGAAACGGCTTGCATGGACATGGATTTGGCATGGACGTGCTATGTGTGACTAACTATCAGGCGTGATGGCACCAGCCGCATAGTATCGATCATTGTAATACATTGTATAGGCAGCAAAAAGGAGCAGCGTCAGTATTTCGGCCAAAGAGCGGGATAGCCAGATGCCTGGTAGGCCAAAATAGTCCGGAAGAATCATAAGCGCCGGCGCAACTCTATGAGCTCGGATTTGAACATTCGCAAAGTTTCAGCAAGCTATTTAAAAACAAAACCAATCAATCTCCGATGGAGTTCAGGGCTTCGTTCACGTAAAAACATTCCCTCTGAGCAATGAATGTAAGAATGGCAAAGGATTGATTTTATTAACTTTGCCAAATGCTAAATGAAGAAAGAACTGGAATCCCCTGGCTGAATGAGGTGGACCTTCGACTTAAAGGCTTTAAAGTTCACCCCCTCCCGGAATCAACAGAAGTCCCGGTCAAAGCCGGACGGCGCGACTTTTACAAAATGGGTTTGGTCAACGGCGAGATGACCATAAATTTTGGTGGTCAGCTACTGGACATCAAAGGAACAGCACTCTTTTTTGTCAACCCGCAAGTGCCGCACGCGCTCGTTCGTCGTATCAACCGTACCAGTGGTTACGCCTGTATCTTTACCGAAACCTTCCTCAATGGGCGGGACTTACAGGATTCCCCGCTTTTCAGGGTTGGCGAAAATCCGGTTGTAACGCTGAATGCAGAACAAGCCGCATTTATGACTGGCCTTTTTAAGAAAATGCTGTCTGTTTACGACGGCAACTATCTTTATAAAAGCGATCTGATCAAAAACTACATTGCGCTCATCATCCACGAGGCCCTTCGAATACAGCCCGCTCAGCATAGCTCTACTTTCCGAAATGGCGAAAGCCGCCTTACACATCTTTTCACTGAGCAGCTCGAAAAGCAGTTCCCGATCGAGCGCAGCGACCAGCCGCTCCGTCTACGCAGTCCGCAGGACTATGCCAGGCATTTAAGTGTACATGTCAATTACCTGAACCGGTCTGTCAGGGAAACGACGGGCAAAACCACCTCGGCGCATATATCCTCGCGCATTATTGCCGAAGCAAAAGCGCTGTTGCAACATAGTGATTGGAGCGTGGCCGAGATCGCTTACGCGCTTGGGTTTGAATACCCTGCGTATTTTAATAACTATTTTAGACGCCTGACTGGTAGCACACCGAACACTTTCCGGAAGGTTTGAAAGTCATAGTTATTGGTTTGATATTGATTGGCTGTCCGCCCAGCTGCGGCCTAATTTTGCCGTATCATTATTAAATCATTCAACCATGAAAATTTTAGTAACAGGAGCAACAGGAAAAGTAGGAAGCCGTTTAGTGCCACGCCTGATAGCCAAAGGCTATGATGTATCGATATTGGTCAGGGACATTGCAAAAGCTGGCGGTTTGATAGAGCTCGGTGCGACACCCATAACCGGCGACCTGTTTGAACCAGCCACACTGCCGGCAGCCGTATCCGGTATGGATGCCGTGATCCATCTTGCCGCGTTATTCCGAACCTTGACAGATAATGAAGGTATCATCAAAACCAACCGCGAGGGAAGTATCGCATTAGCGCAGGCAGCATACGAAGCCGGTGTCAAATGATTTGTTTTTACCAGTACCTCCAATGTGTACGGTACAGGTTACCACCGCCCGGCCAAAGAAGACGAACAGGTGGACGTTAACGACCCGCGTGCTTACTCTTCCAGTAAGATCGCCACAGAAAGGGAATTGATCGAGATGCAGCAAAACCAGGGATTTGACGTCCGTATCCTGCGTCTTGGCTTTGTTTACGGTGATAAAGACCCGCATATCGCCGAAATTATCCCATATATTAAAAAGCTGAACATGCATTCGGGATCGCGCATGCATATGGTCCACCACCTGGATGTGGCGCAGGCACTGGTCCTGCTGCTCACCACCGAGGGATTGGATGGAGAGATTTTCAATGTAGCCGACGATGCACCGATCACTTTGTACGAACTGGCTGATTCTGTGGGACAAGCAGCCGATACCTTTGAGGAAAGATGTATTCGCAACTAGTCTATATCATGCTTGGTAAACCACCCCACCTCGATCAGGCATGCCAGCGAGAATGATCGCCGGCCGAATAGCTGGATCTCGGGAATTATGTCATTTAGCAACTTTTGCCAAGATATCAGCAACGAATTTGGGCTGGGAAAGAAAAGGCGAATGGCTCGTGCTCACTTCATAGACCGTTTTGATGCCGGCAGTTGCTATCATGCGGTCTTGCAGTCCTGGGGAAATTACAATGTCCTGAAGGGTTTTGATATACGCCTTGTCCACCAATCCGAAGCCTGTACTTGTTAATGCCACCGTGTTTGTAAATGGAATGGCGGGCTCTGCGCGGTAGTTTAAAACTACCTTATCCTTCGCCGTCTGCGAGCCGTCGGGGATAAAAAGGTTGATAAGTTCGGCCTGGTTCACGTCCAGCAGGAGTTTATCGGCGGATTGACTCAATGCTGGCCCGAGTTTCGAATCCGGATCAGAATTGGCCAGTTCGAGCAGCGACTGACCGTTGGATGGAAGGAACGCGCCAATGTAAACGAGTTTCTCGATTTGAGACGGTATCTTCTCAGCCACGTGTGTAACCACCATTCCGCCCATACTATGCCCAACCAGTATGACTTTGCCATTGGCTGAATTGATCGCTTGAATCACTTTGTCCCTGTAAACGTCTAGAGAGAGCTGATACGGTGGGGTCTGGTCTTTCCCGTGGCCGGGTAGCTCGACAACGATCACCTTGTTTCCGGAACTAATCAATTGGGCACTCACCTCTTCCCAAACGTAAGGTGCCTGCCATGCGCCATGCACGAACACGTAGGTGTGGGTAGGCGCGAGAATGTGGTCATCTTGGGTACATGAGGCCATAGCTGATAATGCGAATGCTGCCGATAGGAGCATCAGGCTCGTTGTTTTCATCTTTTTGGGTTTTGAATACTGGGTTCTAAAAATTGTAATCAAATCGGCTTTTCCGGTGCAGGCATGTCGAAGCCGTTCAATATTATAGCAATCAGGCTGTAACCGCCGATGAGGAAATACAGCTCGGCGACGCCTTCACGGCCGAGCAGATTCAAGGCGTGATTATAGGTTGAATCAGGGACGATGCGGCCCTTGACAAGGCAGTTTGCAATGTCGCGGGCGATAGCTTCTTGCTGCGTGAGTCCGTTGGGAAACCCGGCTGCTGCCAGGGACGCAATTACATCTGGGGATAACCCGAATGCTTCGGCCATAATTTCATGGGCGTAAAGCTCGAATTTCGCGCCAAACAGGCCTCCGACGGCAAGAATAGCTACTTCTCGTACCGTTTTGGGAAGCGTCGCGTGCGTATCTAGCGTCCTTAAAAAGCTTAGCGCGGGAACGCCGAACTGCGGATAATGCAGCATTGGCGCAAACGGGCCCAGCAATGCGCCCTGCTCATCGAGCATCTTCACCTGCCCCTGGCTGGCAGAAACTAGGCCGGCAATTTCATCGTGGACGAAGCGGAGTTCAGGGCTGAGGGCATCAGGGGATAATGGTATAATACGCATTGTGTTGTGATAAAAGTTGAATGCTTATGGATGAGTGAATTCACCGTCGATCAGTATAAATGCCATACGACAAGGGCCGCCGGACCGATTTGCCCAGGCGTGGTTCGTGCCGTTCTGAATCACGATATCGCCGGGCTGGATGACGGTTTCACCACGGTCAAGCACCAGCGTTATCTCTCCTTCGAGCACGATCCCGTAGTCGACGGTTTGTGTGCGGTGCATGAGTGGATGTGGTGCTCCGGCTGCGGAAGTAGAAGCATGTTCATCGCGCATGGATTTGAATTTCGCGGCAGCGTCTGCACCTGTCAGCTTACGGATTTCTTCACCTTCCGGAGGGAACTCGATGACCCTTATACGCGTAGCGTTCTTAGGGGGAGGCAGTACCAGACCAGTCTCGTCGGAATCATCGGGCTGGGCATGGATCAATGCCGGCGTTTCCAGGGTATGCCATACCTCGAAGAAGGTGGGGCCGCCGGGCCCACCAACGAGCTGCGCGCGTGCGGGTGGGGCATCCGAAACGATAATGGCACTGCCGTCCGTATGGTGTCCGGTCACAATGCGTCTGAATGTTTTTGGAGTTTGGCTCATTGGGTTGTTTTGGTAGTATTTAACTTTACAATGCGAGGAATCTATTTCTTAAAGTAATCAGCGGTTCCATTAATCCAGTCTTCCCGCCTGGGGGCGAAAAAATCGAGGTCTATTGTTCCTTCCTCTAAGCTGGTAAAACTATGGGGTACACCAGGCGGAATGAGAACAGCCTGGCCAGCCGAAATAATCATCGTTGTGTCACCAATCAAAGCCTTGACACTGCCTTTCAATATAAATGAGTACTGCTCATTTGCATGATGATGTACCGGAACCGATGCACCTTTTTGCATTACAAAGTATCCAAATGTTCCATTAGCCCCCGATTCAGAGCGTAATATGATCCCTTCGGAAATTTTTTTAGCCTCCATGCTGCCGATTGTCAGAAGCTTGATTTTCTGACCTTGTGAAGGTGTCGCAGCCAATAGTGAAAAAAGAAGATATACGATGGGTGTCAAAAGTCTTTTCATTGCGTTTAGCGTTAAGAATTATGCTTGTTGATAGCCAACTATTTGTTCAGGTTTCAAAATCTGAAGATTTCATCCAGTTCGATCACATGCACCCCGGCACCAAGCACCTTGGGGGCTTTACCAAGTTTTTGGGCGAGTGTCGCGGTTGGCAGCGCCCTGTATTTTTTCAGAAAACCGAGTCCATTCAAAAAAGTCAGCAGGCCGGTCGTAAGGCGTTCTACCCGGCGGTCTGTATTTGCTCGCAGCAGGTGGCCAGGCCTGAAAATAATATATTGCTCGAACATTAGACTGGCGATTCGTTCTTCCAGCTGCCCCTTAATCTTCAGGTAATGTACGTTACTCGATGTCGACGCACCGAATGACGAAAGCAGCACCGCACGGGACACACCGTTCCGCCGGGCAATATGTGCGAATTGTAATGGCAGCTCAAAATCGATACGCCACTGCTGATCTTTGGAACCAGCCGATTTCAGGGTCGTTCCCAGGCAGGAGAACCATACATCTCCATGAATGTAAGCGGCGACATTGTCGAGCTCATTAAAGTCGATGATATGCTCGGTCAGTTTGGAATGTAAAATGCCTGCCGACCGGCGAACGAAAGTCACGACATGCGTATAGTCAGGCTCCGAAAGCAGGACATTTACAAGGTCTCTGCCCGTGGCACCTGTCGCTCCGATAATTAATGCTCTCATGGTTTCAAGCTATCATTATTTGTTAATCAGGCCTTCGGTACAGGATACCTTTCCTGACAACAAAGTTCACCTGAACCGCGAGAGAAATGGTTGAACTGAATCACTATTAATCTGTGACTACCGTCACAATTACCTGCCTTATGAATGCCGTCGACTGGCCGGATAGAGCCGGCTAAGTGTCTCGCGGCTGATGCCCAGGTATTCGGCGATGTATTTTCTGGGTATTTTCCGGATAATTTCCGGATGTCGGTTCTTAAATTCTTCGTATCGCTGCTTTGGGTTCTGCGAAAGCAATGAGATAATTCTGTGCTGCTGGGCGGTATATCCGGTTGTTACTTTCATTCGGAAAAAGCGCTCCATCTTGTGCAGCTCCGCCGCCATTTTCTCCCTGGCGGGAAGTGAGAGGCATAATACTTCTGCCTGTTCCATGCACACGACGTTCACATTCGATTCGGTCTCGTGAAAGAGCGCATTGTAGTCCGATAGCCAGGAGTTTTCGAGCGCAAATTGCAGGATGTGTTCTTTCCCGCCATCATCTGTGTAAAAAGCGCGGAAGGCCCCGTTGGCGATCCAATATTCACAGGACACCCTGTCGCCAGCCTGGATGAGGTACTGATGCTTTCTCACTTTTTTAGCGGTGAAAAACGTCCTGATATACGCAAATTCATCGTCGCTAACCGGCGTGATTTCTTCAATATGCCTTCGTAATTTTTCCATCATTATGTGATTTTGGAAGAGAATAACGTAAAAAAACTACAATGACTATACGAACTCTGTGCCAATGTATATTTATTTGATTATTAATTGATTGAGAAAATTTATAGTGTGACTTGGATACGATATTTCGCCATTTCTTGAGCGTTTTCAAAAGCAAGAAAAAAGTTGAAGCTTACCTGTTGTTCTCCCTCCAAAAATCTTTTAACTTCAAGATTGCCGGTTGATTCTGGCGTTACCGAATGAAAGCTCAACCCGATGGATTTATGATCTGTAAAGCAATTTTCCTGGCTGGCTTTTTAATTGTATTCAGCCAATCGGCGGCCGCTCAACCGACCATGGGACATCTACACGTCGAGCGGTATCCCTACCTATCGCTTCCCTTATATCTTAATCAATTGCAGACAGCCAGGGAAGACACTGCGAGGGTTCGTCTGCTGCTCAAAATCAGCAGCATTTACCATTGGAACGACTCGCGTGGCTCGGCGGACAGTTCAATCCTGTTTGCGCGCACAGCGGAAAAGCTTAGCAACTCCCTGCAATTTACCGAGGGCCGTATCGAGGCTACATTCATTCATTGCAAGTCACTGCTCCAGAAGCGGAATTTTCGCGAGGCAAAAGAGGTCCTTAAACGCGTGTACGGCGAACAATATATTCGCATTTTGTTGGTATTGGCCGAATATTATATCAATGACAAGGATGCCAAACCCGATGAATTGCGAAATGCCCATCCCTATCTGCAACTGGCCGGTCGGATGAGCGCGCAGCTGAAATCGAGGCATTGGATCACTGAAAGCAGCATTGCCCGGGCGAAGTATCACTTTCATTTGGGGGAAATAGATAAGGGCAGGGATTGCTTTTACCAAGTCATAGGGTACTGCGAGAAAACAGGGGATAAACCCGGACAGGCACATTGGTGGCATGAGCTGGGGCGCTATCTGCCCGAAACGGCCACCTATGCCTTACAAATTTACAGTTACGGAAAGGCGAAGGCCCTGTACCGAGAGCTGGGAAACGTTGAGGAGCTCGCCGACTGCCTGTATGAAGAAGGGGCCATTCACGAGCTTCACAACAGGGTGGACCTGACCGAAGAGCGCTATTTGTCAGAACTCAACTTGTTGAAATCGGCAGGGTTAAATAAAGACCTCTTCGCCAGTTATCAAAGGCTTTCGGCATTCTACCAGGCAAGAAATAACCTCGACAAAGCATTGCGTTATGCATTATTGGGGCTGGAAAACCTGAAAGCGATGAAAGACAGCAGCCGATTGAATTCGGTCTATTCGACCATCGGGGACTTATACCATACACTCGGCGATCATGCTACGAGTATCAGGTACTACAAACTGGTACTCGCCACCAGCCCGATCCATATGATACATACTTATAAGCTGATCAGCAGGCTGGTGGATGCGGAAATCAAAACGAATAATGCACAGAAAGGACTTCAATTTCTCAGAACGTTTTTGAAAACCAGGGGCGAGCCCGAAACGGTGCTTAACAAGCAATTGGTGGCTTACCTTTATGCTAATTGTTACGCGGCCATGAAGAATTACAATGCTGCGGAGCGCTATTATCTGGAGGTAATACGGCTGAACAGCGAAGTCGAATCGACGGAAAAATTCTGGTGGCGGAACCTCAATTCAGTTTCCGGGCCAACGGCCTACCTCACAGTTGGCAGGTTTTATACGGATCAGGGGCAATTCGATAAGGCAGCACGCTTTGTAAAAAATGCGATTACCTATCCGCAACTCGGCCCGGCACGTGAAATGGAGGCGCGGTATCTGAGCTATAAAATCGATTCCGTTGCCGGAAACCACCTCGCATCATTCAGGAGTTACCAGCGGTTCATTTTTTTGAGGGACTCTATTCAGCGGGTCACGAAAGACGAGCAGTTTGCAGTGTTGAAGGCCAATTTCAAGACGGCCCAGAAAGACAAGGATATCAGGCTGTTACAAAAGGAGGCGCTGCTGAGAAAGCGGCAGTTAGAGCTGAAATCGCGCACGGAAAAGTTTACCTATGCAGGCATTATTACCCTCGTAGGCATGCTGCTGTTGCTATACAATGGTTACCGTGTCAAACAGAAAAAGAACCTGCAACTCGAAGAACATCAGAGAACGATCAACATCAAGAACATATCGCTTCTCAGGCTGGTCGACGAAAAAGAGTGGCTGTTAAAGGAAGTTCATCACCGCGTAAAGAATAACTTACAGATTGTAATCAGTTTACTCAACTCGCAGTCAGCGCATTTAAAAGAAGATGTGGCGGTTAATGCCATCGTCGAAAGCAGGCACCGTATTCAGGCTATTTCAATGCTGCATCAAAGAATTTACCAGTCCGAAAGCATGGTCTGGATCGCGATGAGCAGCTACATACATGAACTGGTGTATTATCTGAACACCAGTTTCAACCTGGGGAAGCGCATCATTTTCGCTGTCAACGTGGAAAACATCGAGCTGGATTTGTCCCAGGCGGTACCTGTCGGGCTGATATTGAATGAAGCTATTACCAATTCACTTAAATATGCATTTCCCGAAGAGCGGGAAGGAACAATTGAGGTCGGGTTTAAGGTCAGCGGCCGGTGCGAGCTGCTTCTCACCATTACCGACGATGGCATCGGTCTTTCCACCGACGTGGATATTAATCAATCGAATACATTCGGCCTTAAATTGATCAGGGGGCTTAGTGAAGACCTGGATGGTACTTTTCAACTCGCGAGCGTCAATGGAACGAAACTGTCGGTGTCATTCCCTCATAAACTGACGAGCGAATATTTACCAGCGGAACAAAGTGCAGATGCACAGGTCAACTAGGCCGGTACCGTTCAGCCGACGACAAACCGCCAGTTAATGCCGAGTTTCTTCATTTTGGAAACCAGTGTAGGCGCGGGCATATTGAGTATTTCCGCGGCGCCGCCTTTCCCGGAAACCTTGCCGTTACTTTTCGCCAGTGCCGATAAGATGAGGCTCTTTTGATTATTCCCTGTCATCGTTTCCGGAAGATCGGTATGGAAGCCGGGCTCGCCCTCGGGCAGGTCAACGGTTGATATGACGTAGGAAGATGTCAGAATGATCTGTCGTTCGATCACGTTTTCGAGTTCGCGGATGTTACCTGGCCACGTGTATTTTTGCAGTTTTGGCAGGGCAGCCGCGTCGATGTTCTTGGGCAAGCTTTGGGATAACCGGGCGTGTTTCTTCAAAAAGTATTCGACCAACTCGGGAATATCTTCCGTGCGTTCCCTTAGCGGCGGGAGTGTGATGGCGAACACGTTGATCCGGTAATACAAATCGATGCGGAACTTTCCAGCGCCTACTTCTTTGTAAAGGTTCCGGTTTGTGGCCGTGATAATGCGGATGTCTAGCTTGATGGTACTGCGCCCGCCGATCCGTTCCAGTTCTTTTTCCTGTAAAACGCGGAGTAACTTGGTTTGAGTTTCGAGCGGCATTTCGCCGATTTCGTCCAGGAAGATCGTGCCGCCCTGGGCCTGCTCAAATTTGCCGATCCGCCGTTCCGACGCGCCCGAGAATGCTCCTTTTTCATGCCCGAAAAGTTCCGATTCAATCAGGCCGGGCGGAATGGCGGCACAATTGACTTTGACAAGCGGCTTGTGTTTTCGCCTGGAAATCTGGTGAATGGCCTTTGCTATACCTTCCTTGCCGACGCCGGTCTCTCCCAATATCAGCACAGTGGTATCTAGCGGAGCGACCTGGCTCACCAATTCGAGGGCTTGCATTAATTTGCCGCTGGAACCGATGATGTCGTTAAACTCCACCGGCTTTGGCTGCCGAAGGGCATTATGTCGGGCTGTTTCGGCGTCACGCGTTTGCAGGCGCGCATGCTCGTTTGCGTGTTGGTACCGGTAAATTGCTATATCCAGCGCTACCAGAATATCCTGTTTTTTGAATGGCTTCACCAAAAAGCCGTCCGGCCGGGTTGTTTTCGCGGCATCCAGCGTGGATGGATCGGAATTTGCGGAAATGTAGATGAAAGGAATGTTCGCTTCCGAAAGTGCCGGAGCCAGATCGATGCCCGTTTTCGGTCCTTTGAGAAATATATCAAGCAAGACGATGTCCGGCCTGACCGTGGTCATCAACTGTAATGCCGCGTCCACCGATTTGGCAATACCGCAAACGGAATGCCCGGCATTTTCCAGGATTAACCTCAAATCGTTTGCTTCGATAAACTGATCTTCAACGATAAATACTTTCAAGCTCATGTAGTCGCTTCGCTGGGGAGATGTTTGATTAAAAATACGCAATCGACGTGATTTTCTTTTTTAAATTGTGACATTATCAGGCACAGAAGAAATGAAACCCACCGGAAACCACCCGGAAATCATTGGCTCGTCGAATGCAATGGTGAAGCTCCGCGACCTTATCTCACAAGTAGCCCAAGCGCAAAGTACAGTACTCGTCCTTGGCGAAACCGGCACGGGAAAAGATCTCGTGGCAAAAACCATTCATCAAAACTCGCCGAGAAAAAATGAATGGATGGTTACTGTAAACTGTGCAGCCCTGCCACCCGATCTGATTGAATCGGAACTGTTCGGCCATGAGAAGGGGAGTTTTACGGGCGCTTTCGAACGGCGCATTGGCAAGTGGGAGCTTGCCGAAAACGGAACGTTGTTTCTGGATGAGATAGGAGAATTGCCGCCGTCTTTACAGGCCAAGTTACTGAGGGCTTTGCAGGAAAAGGAGATTGAGCGAATTGGGGGGGACAGCATTATTAAAACCAATGTGAGGGTAATTGCCGCCACCAGCAGGGACCTTGCAGCGGAAGTGCGTGAAGGGCGGTTTAGAAGCGACCTGTTTTTCAGATTGAATGTATTTCCGATCAGTATTCCGCCGCTGCGGGAAAGGAAACAGGATATTCGTGCATTGGTCGCATATTTTTTGAAAAGACATGCCATAAGAAGCGGTCGAAAGGCACTGCGTATATCGGGGAAAGTGATGAAGATCATGATGGCGCACAGCTGGCACGGCAATGTACGGGAACTTGAAAATTTGATCGAACGAAGTGTCCTCATGACGCCCGGCCCGGTTATCGACCAGGTTTTTTTGTCCGTGGAAGACCAGATTCTAGACTCGATCATGGTAGGTAATAGGGTCAAAACCATTGACGAGGTTGTCCGTGAGCATATTTTTCAGGTGCTGAAATTGTGTGACGGAAAAGTGGCCGGTCCCGGCGGTGCCGCGCAAATGCTGCAAATGCCGCCTACGACCCTGCATTCCACCCTGAAAAGGCTCGGCATCCAAAAAGTGTATCTCGAATGACGCAATGCAATCCTCAAAGCCATTTCTGTGATCCTGCGCACATTTTTTCTGTGATTTGGCTCCTTGGACACCCGGCGGGTTGATAGGTAAATTTGATTTTCTTCAACTATTCCCCATCCACTTTCGTATGACTAATCTTACCAACTGGGATGCGACAACCAAAGAGAAGGCGCGGAAGGGTTTCCGGATCCATCTTCTGGCCTTCGTACTGGTCACGCCAGCCATCTGGCTCGTATGGTATTTTACCGGCACGGCTTATCCGTGGCCTTTGTGGTCGACACCGGCCTGGGCCGTCGGACTACTGTTCCATTACCTGGGTGTTTTCGTTTTTACGCGGCGAACCAGTTAATACCCGCAAACCTAATGTCAAAAAAGCCCGGACGGTCAACCAGTCCGGGCTTTCTGCTTTGGGTCCCACTTAACGTTTGGTAACGTCCGATGCTTTTGTCAGCCAGCTTTCGACAGCCTTTGAAAAATCTGCGACGTCGATCGGATGCCGGCTTGTGATGAGGTTGCCGTCCGTAACCACCGGCACATCACTCACTATCCCGCCGGCATTGGTCAGGTCGGTTTGAATGTTCCAGTAGCCGGTCAGTTTACGTCCTTTCAGAATGTCCGCGGACGCGAGTACCACAGGCGCGTGGCAGATGGCCGCAATCAGCTTGCCCGATTGATTGAACTCCCTGATATAGCGGATGACATCCTTATCATACCGCAAATTATCCGGATTCCAGGCGCCGCCCGGAATGAATATAGCATCGTATTCGTCCACTTTGATCTGGTCGGCCGTCCGGTCTACTTTTACCCACCCGACCGGGTTGAGATATTGAATGGCCATAATATGGTTTTTAGCCATTTCAGGCGTACTCAAGCCATATCTGGCTGGGGCGGGATTGAACTTTGGAGCGACGATATCCACCTGCGCGCCCAGTTGCCGGAAATACCAGACCGGGCCGAGAAGTTCTATTTCTTCGAAACCGTCGGCGGCCAGGACTGCCATTTTTTTGCCTTTTAATGCAGTTTTATTCTTAACAGGCGTGAAGAAAAAGGCTTTCAATGCTTCATTACCCGGCGCATTCAATAGTTGTGAGACGGGCATGGAAGACACGGCCGCATTGGAGGACAGCTGATTGATTACTTCGAGCTCATGCGAGCTACCCGACTGGGCATTCACATGCATTGGACCCGACAACAACGCCAGGCTTCCCAGAAATAGAATTTTCTTTTTCATTGTTTTTGAAATTTGGTTAAAAAAGGCTTGGATACTCCGCTACTCCCGCGTCATCGGCGCGATTTCGACCAGGTTATGAAGACCATTCTGAAATGGCGGCTGTTTGACATTCGATTCCAGGTACTCGATGACAGGTTTAACCGGCGGAAAATTGAGATGGTATTCGAAAGCGTCCTTATTTCTGAATTTTTCGTAGGTAACGAACTGTGTACCATCGCCTTCAATCTCCGAAAGCTGATAGGTCACTACGCCCGCCTCACTGCGAAACTTCGGCATTGCAACGTGGTAGGTATCTTTAAACTGCTGCTGCGTTCCGGCACGCGTATCCACGAAAAGCATTATAGTAAGCGACTGGTCTTTACTTCTTGCAGCGGCGCGCCACTGTTTTTTGCTCAAAGGTTCCAGGTCGTTGAGCTTGTAGGTTTTAGGCGGCGCGGTAAGAGCCGTTTGCGATAATGCATCGAGCAAGCGCCCTTGGGTGCTTTTTGAGAACTTTTCCAATTCCTTATCACTGCTCCATCGGTCGACCAGCCAGAGTATCGTCTGTTTGTTTTCCTCCCGGTATGCCTCGGCCATGATGTTTCCCTCCAACAGGATCGCGGATAATACCATTTCAGTCAAAGCTTTTCGGAATGCAGCTTCGTGCTCAGGCTTTACTTCAAACCGGGTAAGCCGGGCAGCTATCGGTTTGCCCGCGTTGCAGCAATGTACCTCGCCCGGCCAATGTGGGGCGTTCTTCGCATTAACAGCCACTGCGAGTAACATGTAGGCTGTTGTCAGTATAATTTTTCGCATATAAGCAGCGGTAAGAAATGTTCTGTTTCCATTTTTGAAGGATACCTGCGCTAGGGAGGGCGATCGCTATGCGAGCGTCAGGAGTTGTTCGTCGATGAAGCTAATCTCTTCATCGGTGAGCTGAACATCAATAGCGAAGGCGTTACTAATCGCCTGCTCTTTATTCCTTGCACCGGCGAGCACTATTGAGATCCCTGGTTGAAGGGTAGTCCATTTAAGCACGAGTTGCGACAAAGTGATCGTTTTATCCAAGGCGATCGTCTCCATCTCTTCGAGCATTGATTGCACTTTTGGAATGTCGAACTGCCGAAAATAGTCGTTTCGATGATCGGTCGGATCGAGCGTATTACCTTGAAAAAATTTGCCACTCAGTAAACCTCGTTCCAATGGACTGTAAGCGATGATCCCGATTCCGTTGCTTACTGCGGTGGGAATAACTTCAGATTCTATTCCTCGCTTTAACATGCTATACGGGACTTGATTTGAAGCCAGCCGAATGGTTTGCTGTGCTTCCAGCATTTGCTGCCTGTTATAATTACTAACACCCGCCGCGCGTATTTTACCCTGATCGATCAGCATTTGCAACGCCTCCATTGTTTCGTCTATCGGGGTGGTGGAATCAAACCAATGGAGTTGTAAAAGATCAACATAGTCGGTTTTAAGGCGTCTGAGGCTTTCTTCCGCTTCTTTAATTACGTTGCTCTTCGATGCAAATTTGTAAACCGGGTACGTTTTGCCTTTCTGCTCGATATCAAACATAAAATCGCCCTTTCCCTGGTTGCTTCCGTCCCATACCATGCCAAATTTTGTGAGCAACTGAATTTTAGATCTGTCCTTGCCCCGAATTGTTTCGCCAATCAATTCTTCGCTAAGCCCAAGCCCGTAGAACGGGGCTGTGTCTAGTGTACTCACGCCCAGGTCAAGCGATGCTTCAATCGCCTCCTTTGCGTGACTTTTCTCTGTACCGCCCCACATGGTGCCACCTATGGCAAAACTTCCGTAGGTGATGACTGACACGTCAATATCTGTAAGGCCAAGCTTTCTGTATTCCATGATAAATTTGAATTGATTAGTTCCTGAAATTGTCCCTGTTATTGGAGATTCAAAATTAGACTACCGCCGTGCCGCGATCGAAGGAGTTTGGTCACAAAAAAAATGTGATCCGCATCACCGGCCTGATTATATACGCGTGATTTAAGAGAAGGCTATACTGAACGATAGGTGCATTAGGTCAGCCAGAATCCTCTGGGGCTCCCTTTCGACGAGGCGGGAGAAAATGCTCAGCAATTGTTTAAGAAATTAGGGATACAGGGAAGGTCAGCGGCGTACGACTTTTAACCCCGCCAGGCTAACCGGCGGGGGCGTCATATCACCGATTAACTAGATTTAAGATATCGATCGTAGCAAACCTGATCTGGAAAACAATTTGTTTCTTACTCTTGCCACATTTTCACTGATGCGCGATTTTCTCACCCTACAATAACGCATCGTCGTTCTGATGTTTCTATGGCCAAGCATTTTGCTAACGTCTTCCAAGGGCACGCCATTATTTAGCATCATATCCGCGAAGAAATGTCTGGCATCATGAGTGTCCAGCCTTCTGATATTTCCTGTTATGTCGCGAATATCGCAGAGGTCTGCCAGCTCCTTCAAATATGTATTGTACCTGAAATTACTGTTCACCGGAATCAGTTTATCGTGGGCGATGCAGTAGGGATGGTCCTTGTACTTCTCAATCAGCTCCTCGATAATCGGCAGTATCGGCACCATTTCGCCGACCCGCGTTTTGCCGCGTTTTCGGACGAGCCACCTTTCCCTCTTCGGGCCAACAAGCGTAATGCTATCCCGCGTCAGTCCATAGATGTCCTGGTAGGCAAAGCCGGTAAAGCATTGAAAAATGAATGCGTCACGCACCTCAGCCAGCCTTTCAACATGCAATTTCTTTCGGTGAATTCTTTCCACCTGTTCGAACTCCAACGGGATTACCTCGACATCGCCGCCGGAGCACTTAAAACCCTCCATCGGGTTACGAGTTATGATTTCCTTCTTGACACCGATTTTTACTATCTGTCTTGTCCACTTCACATCTTTGCGGGCAGATCCCTCCGCGAGCGGTTTTGGCTTGTGAAGCGTCAGGTATTCGTAAAGCTCCTCAGCAAACAGACCAGATAGCTCTGAAAAATTAAGGTCCGATTTTTTGTACTGAAACTTAATAAAAGCAGTGATATGCCTTTTAAGTTTTCGCCAGTGCCGGAGTGTGTTGTCTGAACGCATTCCACGTTGAACCATCAATTCAAATTTTTCGATGTGCTCGTCGAATGCTT